>NZ_OZ260098.1:2921010-4381515 GCF_965284615.1 Methyloversatilis sp. | reverse complement strand
GAGTCGAGCACGCCCTTGCGTCGGGTCATGTCGCGAGCTTTGCGGGCGGCGTCGCGCGCACGCGCGGCTTCGACGATCTTGCCGCAGATGGTCTTGGCGTCGTTCGGGCGCTCGAGCAGGAAGTCGGCGAGCTTCTGCGCCACCACTTCCTCGACCGCCGGGCGCGCTTCCGACGACACCAGTTTCATCTTGGTCTGCGACGCGAACTTCGGGTCGGGCATCTTCACCGACAGCACGCAGGCCAGGCCTTCGCGCATGTCGTCGCCGGTGATGTTGACCTTGGCCTTCTTCGCGATCTCGTTTTCTTCGATGTACTTGTTGATGATGCGGGTCATCGCCGCACGCAGGCCGGTCAGGTGGGTGCCACCGTCGGACTGCGGAATGTTGTTGGTGAAGCAAAGCACCTGTTCGGCGTAGCTGTCGTTCCACTGCATCGCCACTTCGACGTCGATCTGCACACCGTTCAGCACCGACGAGCCGGCGCTGTAGAACACGTTCGGGTGCAGCACCGTCTTGTTGCGGTTGATGTAATCGACGAAGCCCTTCACGCCGCCGGCGAAGGCGAAGTCCTCTTCCTTGGCGTTGCGCTGGTCGATCAGCTTGATCTTGACGCCGTTGTTCAGGAAGGAGAGCTCGCGCAGGCGCTTGGCCAGGATGTCGTAGTGGAACTCGATGTTCTCGAAAATCGTTTCGTCGGCGAGGAAGTGCACTTCGGTGCCGCGCTTCTCGCTCGGGCCGATCACTTTCAGCGGTGACACTTCGACGCCGTTCTGCACTTCGATCTGGCGATCGAGCGGAACACCGCGTTCGAATTCGATGAAGTGCTTCTGACCGTCGCGGCGCACGGTGAGTCGCAGCCACTTCGACAGCGCGTTCACGCAGCTCACGCCGACGCCGTGCAGGCCGCCCGACACCTTGTACGAGTTCTGGTTGAACTTGCCGCCGGCGTGCAGCTCGGTCAGCGCGATTTCGGCGGCCGAACGCTTGGGCTCGTGCTTGTCGTCGAACTTGATGCCGGTCGGGATGCCGCGACCGTTGTCGGTGACCGAAATCGAGTTGTCGGTGTGGATGGTGATGACGATGTCGTCGCAGTGGCCGGCCAGCGCCTCGTCGATCGAGTTATCGACCACTTCGAACACCAGGTGATGCAGACCGGTGCCGTCCGAGGTGTCGCCGATGTACATGCCCGGCCGCTTGCGGACGGCTTCCAGACCTTCGAGGATCTGGATGCTGCCTTCGCCGTAAGCGTCGGGGTTGGGTGTATTCGGGCTCTGTGCTTCGTCAGACATGGCGTATTCCGGTGCTGCGCACGCTGTGCGCGGGGTCCATCAAAAAAGCAGAAAGCCCGGCGCGCAGGCCGGGCGGTCGTGCGGGCGACGCGGCTTACACGCGCATCGGCATCACGACGTACTTGAAGGCGTCGGTGCCGGGCAGGGTGATCAGGGCGCTGCTGTTGCCGTCGTTGAGCCTGAGGCTCAGCGTATCGCCGCCGACGTTGTTCAGCACGTCGAGCAGGTAGCTCACGTTGAAACCGATGTCGAGGCCGTCGCCGTCGTAATCGACTTCGAGCTCTTCCACCGCCTCTTCCTGCTCCGCGTTGCTGGAGATGAGCTTCAGCGTGCCGGCCGACAGCACGACGCGCACGCCCTTGAACTTCTCGTTGGTCAGGATGGCGGCGCGCTGTAGTGCGGGCAGGAAGGTCGAGCGCTGCAGCATCAGTTCCTTCGGGTGGTCCTTCGGGATGACGCGCTCGTAGTCGGGGAACTTGCCGTCGATCAGCTTGGTGATCAGCTCGACCGCGCCGAAGCGCAGGCGGGCCTGGTTGGAACCGAGTTCGATATCGACCGGGTCGTCGATGTCGGCCAGCTGACGAGCCAGTTCGAGCACGGTCTTGCGCGGCAGGATGACGTCGAGCTTGTCGCTCACGCCGGGCATGGCTTCCGACACGTAGGCCAGGCGGTGACCGTCGGTAGCGACCAGACGCAGTTCCTCGTTGCCAACCGACAGCAGCAGGCCGTTCAGGTAGTAGCGGATGTCCTGCTGGGCCATCGAGTACTGCACCAGCGACAGCAGACGCTTCAGCTTTTTCTGCGACAGGCTGAGCTTGACGGTTTCGCCGTCGGCCAGCTGCATGCGCGGGTAGTCCTGCGCCGGCAGGGTCTGCAGCGTGAAGCGGCTCTTGCCGGCACGCACGGTGAGCTTGCGGTCGTCGGCGTCGAGGCTGACTTCCTGGCCTTCGGGCAGCGCACGCAGGATGTCCTGCAGCTTGCGGGCGGCGACGGTCAGGGCCGCCGGCTGGGCGCCGCTGATGCTGCCGGTCGAACGGGTGCGGATCTGGATCTCGATGTCGGTGGCGAGCAGGGTGAGCGCATCGCCCTCGGTTTCGATCAGGACGTTGGACAGGATGGGCAGGGTGTGACGCTTCTCGACGATGCCGCTGACCGACTGCAGCGGTCGCAGCAGCTGTTCGCGTTCTATCTTCATTAAGAGCATTTTATAAACCTCTGTAAACCGTTAACGTTCAACCGATTTCTGTGGAGAACATCAAAAAAACAATGAACTTCAATGACCTGCAGTATGTATCGTTGTCTGTATAAGGGCCCGGTCTAACGCATGAACAAATGTGGGTGAAAGTCGACCAGGTGAAAAAAGCCCTGGTTATCCACAGCGTTCATACAGGTTTTCCGGCCTGTTTATCCATACAGCTTCAACAGCTTCTGCACCGACCTCTTTTTACTTGCGCAGCGTCTGCGTCAGTACGTGCAGGTCATGGTTCAGCACTTCGTCCTTCAGGCGCAGGTCGGCGATCGTGCGGCAGGCGTGCAGCACGGTCGTGTGGTCGCGGCCGCCGAAGGATTCGCCGATGGCTGGATAGCTCTCCGGCGTCAGTTCCTTGGCCAGCCACATCGCCACCTGCCGCGGCCGCGCGATCGCGCGCGTCCGCTTCTTCGAATACATCTCCGACACCTTGATCTTGTAGTAGTCGGATACGGTCTTCTGAATGAATTCCAGCGTGATCTGCCGGTTGTGCGCACCGAGCAGGTCCTTCAGCGCCTCACGCGCCACTTCGAGCGAGATGGGCAGCGTGTGGAAGTGGGCGAAGGCGATCACCTTCTTCAGCGCCCCTTCGAGCTCGCGCACGTTGCTGCGGATGTTCTTGGCGATCAGGAAGGCGACGTCCTCGCCGACCTTCACCCGTTCCATCTCGGCCTTCTTCTTCAGGATGGCCACCCGCATTTCCAGCTCGGGTGGCTCGATCTGCACCGTCAGGCCCCAGCCGAAGCGCGTCGTCAGGCGTTCCTCGACGCCCTGGATGTTCTTCGGGTAGGTATCACAGGTGATGACGATCTGCTTCTTCGCATCGGTCAGCGCATTGAAGGCGTAGAAGAACTCTTCCTGCGTGCGCGTCTTGTTGTTGAAGAACTGGATGTCGTCGATCAGCAGCACGTCGAGCGAACGGTAGTAGCGCTTGAAGGCGTCGAAGCTCTTCTGCTGGTAGGCACGCACCACGTCGGCGTAGTAGTCGTCGGCGTGCACGTAGCGGATGACCGCATCCGGATTGTGCTTCATCACCTCGTTGCCGAGCGCATGCACCAGGTGGGTCTTGCCCAGGCCCACACCGCCGTAGATGAAGATGGGGTTGTAGGACATGCCCGGGTTCTGCGCGACCTGGATGGCAGCGGCGCGGGCCAGTTCGTTGGCGCGGCCGGTGACCAGATTGTCGAAGGTGAAGCCCGGGTTCAGACGTGAACGGTCGCGTTCACTACCGTTGTTGCCGGCAGACGGACGGACGATGAGTGCCGGCGCGGCGACGCGCGTGCTGTCGGGCTCACCAGCGGCGCGCAGTGCGGCACGCGCCGGACGTTCGCCGTCGTTGTCGGCCGGCGTGCCGTTGCGGGCGGCGACCATCGGGGTGTCGGCGGCCGCTGCGGCCTTCGTTGCCGGGTCGGGCAGGCTGAGCCTGACCGACAGCGGCTGGGAGAAATACTCCAGCCCCAGTGCTTCGATGCGCGCCAGATAGCGCTCGCGGACCCACTGCAGAACGAACCGGTTCGGCGCGACCAGCGCCAGCGAATCGTCGTCGCTCTGACCGATGCGCAGACCCTTGATCCAGGTCTGGTACTGCTGTGCGGGGAGTTCCTGTTCGAAGCGGCTGAGGCAGACTTCCCAAAACTGTTGCATCATGGTCTGCGTGGTCGCCGGGTCGATGTCGTGAGGTTGCGGGACAGCGTAGCGGGATGCGTCCTGACCCAGGATTTGATGCGCGTGGTCCGATGCATGATCGGGGGCGCCGGGTCGGAGCAGCTTTATGTGCTGTTTTTAGGGGATCGATTCTAGCGACTTCAGGCCCTCTTATCCACCGCCGAGGCGGTGACGCATACCCGCAAGGCAGGCTGGCTTGGCGCTCGTTTGGCGCTGTGATCACGTATTCACGCCAGCGAAATATTTTTTCGGCGTGCCGTCTGGACATCGGCGCGGAGCCTGGCGGCGATTGACAGGCGGGGCCTTTTACGCTGTAATCGCGCGTTTTCGCCAATACACAGTGAGCAGGCCATGAAGCGTACTTACCAGCCGTCGAAGATCCGCCGCGCCCGCACCCACGGTTTCCTCGAGCGCATGCGCACCCGCGGTGGTCGTGCAGTGATCCGCGCCCGTCGTGCCAAGGGCCGTGCCCGTCTGGCCGTCTGACGCAGACAGCAGTTTTTCCGGCCGGTTGGCAGGGGAACCCCCGAAGGCTAACCCCGAGACACGGCCCGGAATGCAGATCGCCGCGCAGCCCGCCGGCCGCTTTGCTTTCCGACCTGAATACAGGCTCAGAAAAACGGATGAGTTCTCATCCGTTTTTGCTTTGCGGCGTACCCAGCGCAGTTGACATTTCGTGATCCATCACGGTCCGTCCGGCTGCGATGGCGCTCGTCTGGGCGTCGTGATCGCGAAGCGCTTCCTGAAGCGGGCGAACACCCGCAATCTGGTCAAGCGCCTGGCGCGCGAAGCTTTCCGCCACATGCGTCCGGAACTCAAGCCGCTCGACATCATCCTGCGCCTGAACGCCCGGCCGGCCGTGCTCGACCGCCGCCTGTTGCGCGAAGAGATCGACGCGCTGCTCGGCCGCGTGCGACGCGCCGCAGCGCCTGCCGCGGAGACCGGACGATGAAATCCCTGCTGCTCGGCCTGATTGCGGTCTACCGTTATGCCATCAGCCCGATGCTCGGCCGCAACTGCCGTTTCATGCCGAGCTGTTCCGAATACGCCAGCGAAGCCATCCACCGCCACGGCAGCGTGCGCGGCGGCTGGCTCGCGCTGCGCCGCGTGCTGCGCTGTCATCCCTGGAATCCGGGCGGTTACGACCCGGTGCCCTGAGCACGCACACCCTCAATTACTTTCAAGACGATTCCGACGATGGATACCCAACGCTCCGCCCTGTTGATCGTTTTCCTGTTTTCGCTGTTCATGTTGTGGGACGGCTGGCAGCGTTTCAACCAGCCGCCGGCTGCTCCGGCCGTGGCCACCGACGCGGCGGCTGCGCAGTCGGCCGGCGCCCAGGCGCCGGTGCCGACGGTGAGCAGCGCCGCCGCACCGTCCGACGTACCGCAGACGACGGCTGTCGCCCAGACCGCCGCGGCGCGCGTCGTGACCGATCTGTTCATCGCTGACGTGTCGGCGGAGGGCGGCTCCATCATCCGCCTCGAACTGCTCAAGCATCACGCCGGTCCCGAGTCCGAAGGCAATTTCGTGTTGCTGGACAACGGTGGCGCCAATCTCTACCACGCGCAGAGCGGTCTGATCGGCGACGGCATGCCGACGCACAAGACGGTGTATCAGCTTCCGGAGGGTGAGCTGAAGCTGGCCGACGGGCAGGACAAGGTCGAGCTGCGCATGACTGCTGCCGGTCCGGACGGCGTGGCGGTGACCAAGGTGCTTACCTTCACCCGCGGCAGCTACCGGATCGACACCCGTTTCGAAATCGCCAACAACGGCAGCGCGCCGATTGCAGCGCACGCCTATTTCCAGCTGCTGCGGGATGGCAAGGCGGTGTCCGCCGGCACCAGCATGCTGAGCACCTTCACCGGCCCGGCCTTCTATACCGAAGCGGGCAAGTACCAGAAGGTCGATTTCAGCGACATCGACAAGGGCAAGGCCAAGTTCGTCACCAAGGCGCCGGACGGCTGGGTGGCGCTGGTGCAGCACTATTTCGTCAGCACCTTCGTGCCGGCTGCAGGGGTCGAGCGCGAATTCTTCGCCAAGAAGGTCGGTGACAATCTGTACACCGCCGGCGTCATCGTGCCGGTTCAGCCGGCAGCGGCCGGTGCCACCTCGACCGTCGAGGTGCCGCTGTACGCCGGCCCGCAGATCCAGTCCAACCTCGACGCCATGGCGCCGGGCCTGGATCACGTGGTCGATTACGGCTGGCTGAAGATCATCGCTTCGCCGATGCACTGGGTGCTGGAAAAACTGTACGCGCTGGTCGGCAACTGGGGCTGGGCCATCATCCTGCTGACCATCCTGATCAAGGCCATCTTCTTCCCGCTGTCGGCCGCGAGCTA
Source organism: Methyloversatilis sp. (assembly GCF_965284615.1). GTDB lineage: Bacteria > Pseudomonadota > Gammaproteobacteria > Burkholderiales > Rhodocyclaceae > Methyloversatilis. The sequence goes on along the minus strand of NZ_OZ260098.1, from coordinate 4,374,970 downwards.
CAAGTCGATGGCCAAGCTGCGCCTGGTCACGCCGCGCATGCAGCAGATCAAGGAGCGCCACGGCAACGACCGCGTGCGCATGCAGCAGGAAATGATGGAGCTGTACAAGACCGAGAAGATCAATCCGCTCGGCGGCTGCCTGCCCATCCTGATCCAGATTCCGGTGTTCATCGCGCTGTACTGGGTGCTGCTGGGCAGCGTCGAAATGCGCAACGCACCGTGGATAGGCTGGATCACCGACCTGTCGATCAAGGACCCGTACTTCGTGCTGCCCATCATCATGGGCGTGACGATGTTCGTGCAGACCAAGCTGAACCCGACGCCGCCGGACCCGATCCAGGCCAAGGTGATGCTGTTCCTGCCGGTCATCTTCACCGGCATGTTCCTGTTCTTCCCGGCTGGTCTGGTGCTGTACTGGACGGTGAACAACATCCTGTCGATCGCCCAGCAGTGGCAGATCACACGCATGATCGAGAGCGGGAAGACGGCCAAGGCCTGACATCTGCCTGACTGACTGACGGCTGTACTGCGGCGAGGGCGCCGCTCCTGCGGGATTCCGGCGATGATGGCCGGATCGCCGCGGGGGCGGCGCCCTCGCCACGACAGCGCCCCGAAAACCTGACCTGACCGATCGCCATGTCCGCTCGCCCGACCGACACCATTGCCGCCATCGCTACCGCACCGGGTCGCGGTGGCATCGGTGTGGTCAGGGTGTCCGGGCAGGGCGCGGCAACGGTCGCCCGCGGCATGCTCGGACGGCTGCCCGACGCGCGGCACGCGACCTTCGCGAAGTTCGTCGCGGCGGATGGCGCCATCATCGATCATGGCATCGCGCTGTGGTTCGAGGCGCCGGCGTCCTATACCGGCGAACACGTGCTCGAACTGCACGGCCATGGTGGAACAGCCGTGCTGCAGGCGGTGCTCGCACGCTGCTTCGAACTGGGGGCGCGACCGGCACGACCGGGTGAATTCACCGAGCGCGCATTCCTCAACGATCGCATCGACCTTGCGCAAGCCGAAGCGGTGGCCGATCTGATCGAAGCGACGACGACGTCGGCGGCACGTTCGGCAATGCGCTCGCTCGATGGCGAGTTTTCCCGCCACGTGCACGCGCTCGAGGATGCGCTGGTCAATCTGCGCATGTTCGTCGAGGCGACGCTGGACTTCCCGGAAGAGGATGTCGAATTCCTCGAACAGGCCGGCGCACGTAACAAACTGGCCGAGGTGATGACCGCGCTCACTGCCTTGCGCGAACGCGCCCGCTGTGGCGCGGTGTTGCGCGAAGGGCTGACCGTCGTGCTGGCCGGTGCGCCCAATGTGGGCAAGTCCAGTCTGCTTAATGCGCTGGCGGGTGAAGACCGCGCCATCGTCACCGATATCGCCGGCACCACCCGCGACACCTTGCGCGAACTGGTCGCCATCGACGGCGTGCCGGTGCATGTGATCGATACGGCGGGCCTGCGGGAGACCGACGACCCGGTGGAACAGGCGGGCATTGCCCGCACCCGGCGCGAGCTCGAACGGGCACACGCGGTGGTGCATCTTGTCGATGCACGCAGCGGCTTCGATGCCGAAGCGCAGGCGATAGACGCTGCGCTGCCGGCGGGTCTTCCGCGCATTCGCGTGTTCAACAAGATCGATCTGAGCGGCGAGCAGGCGAGGGAGGAAGAACACGCTGGCGTCCTGACGGTCTGGCTGTCGGTGCGCGTCGGCGAGGGCCTGGATCTGCTTCGGCGTGCGCTGCTCGATCGCGTGGCCTGGCACGGTGGCGCCGAGGACGCGCTGGCAGCGCGCACCCGTCACCTGCACGCGCTCGACAGGGCGGTCGAGCATCTGGATATCGCCGCGCGCTGCATTGCCGGCGAGGTGCTGCAGCTTGATCTGTTCGCCGAGGAACTGAGGCTGGCGCACCGCGCATTGGGGGAGATTACCGGCGAGTTCACACCGGACGATCTGCTCGGCGAAATCTTCTCGCGCTTCTGTATCGGTAAGTGATGAGGATGTTTCACGTGAAACATCACGCGTCATGCTGACCGAACTGGTCATCCTGTGCGCCGGTGCCTTCTTTGCCGGGCTCGTCGATGCCATGGTCGGCGGCGGCGGTCTGGTTCAGGTGCCGCTGCTGTTCAACGTCTTTCCAGGGACCGCACCGGCAACACTGTTTGGCACCAACAAGGCGGTCAGCATCGTCGGTACGACCTTCGCCGCGCGCCGCTATCTGGGCCGGGTGGAGATGGACTGGAAGGTGTTGTGGCGCGCAGCGCTTGCCGCCTTTGTCGCGTCGTTCGCCGGTGCGGCGGCGGTCGGCATGTTCCCTCCGCAGATGCTGAGGCCGGTCGTGATCGTGCTGCTGGTTGCGGTACTCGCCTACACGCTGAAGAAGAAGGATTTCGGGGTGCTCCGTGCCGAGGCGGCGGCGCATCGCCCGAAGCCCATACTCGCGCTGGTGCTCGGCGCGCTCATCGGTTTCTACGATGGTTTCGTCGGGCCGGGCACCGGCAGCTTCCTGATCTTCCTGTTCGTGCGCTGTTACGCCTGGGATTTCCTTCGCGCATCGGCGGCGGCCAAGGTCGTGAACGTCAGCACCAACCTTGCAGCGTTGGCCTGGTTCGTACCGGTCGGCGCCATCATGGTGAAGGTGGCTGCCGCGATGGCGGTTGCCAATCTCGCGGGCGCCTGGGTCGGTGCCCACCTCGCGATAAAGAACGGCGCATCTTTCGTGCGCCGTGTATTCATCGTCGTTGTGTCGGTACTGATCGCACGACTGGTGTGGGACACCGTCGCTGCATGAACCGCGTGATGTTCCACGTGGAACATCACGTCCGTCAGAAGCCGATGCGCACCGGCGGAAGGATGATGGTCACGCCATCGTGGTGACGGTAGTGAGGGCGCGGCGCGTAGCCGTAATAGGGCGCCGGTGCATACACCGGCGCCGGGTAGTAGCCATAGCGCACGCTCGGGCCATGGTAGTGATGGTGGTGATGGTGCCGATCGCGGTGCTTCCAGTGACCACCATGCTTGTGATGGTGACCGCCGTGGTAGCCATGGCGTCGATGATCGTCACGATCTGCCATCGCGTTGCCGCTGAAGGCCAGCGTCAGTGCAGCCAGTGCAGTGCCAAGCGCTTTCATGATCATTCTCGTGTGGGGAACACGCTGCAAGCCTAGATTGCAGAAACGCTTTGTGCGGTAAGCAACTGTAAGGCAGTGAAACGGTGTTAACCTTTCTGCCTTTATGTTGCGGGCCCAAGGTCGTATCATTCAGCCCCTTCGCCCTCTTTTGCATTGCAGCGAACATGGATTTTCCGACCCGTTACGACGTGATCGTCATCGGTGGCGGCCACGCCGGCACCGAAGCCGCGCTCGCTGCCGCACGGGTCGGTGCGCGCACGTTGCTGCTGACGCACAACATCGAAACGCTGGGCCAGATGTCCTGCAATCCGTCGATCGGCGGCATCGGCAAAGGTCACCTGGTGAAGGAGGTCGATGCGCTGGGAGGCGCGATGGCGCTGGCCACCGACGAAGGCGGCATCCAGTTCCGCATCCTCAATGCGAGCAAGGGCCCGGCGGTGCGCGCCACGCGCGCCCAGGCGGACCGCATCCTGTACAAGGCGGCGATCCGCAGCCGGCTCGAAAACCAGCCAAATCTCGACCTGTTCCAGCAGGCGGCAGCCGACCTGATCATGGAAGGCGAGCGCGTCGCCGGTGTGGTGACCGAGGTGGGCATCCGCTTCCACTCGAAGGCGGTGGTGCTGACCGCCGGCACTTTCCTGAATGGCCGCGTGCACGTCGGCTTGCAGAATCATTCGGCGGGCCGGGCAGGGGACCCGCCGGCCATCCGTCTGGCGGAGAAGCTGAAGGAACTGGCTTTGCCGCAGGGCCGGCTCAAGACCGGCACGCCGCCCCGCATCGACGGACGGACGATCGACTATTCGGTCATGCAAGCGCAGCCGGGTGACGACCCGGTGCCGGTGTTCAGTTTCATCGGCTCGCGCGACATGCATCCGCGACAGTTGCCGTGCTGGATGACCCACACCACGCTGCGCACGCACGACATCATCCGCGGCGGGCTCGACCGTTCGCCGATGTACACCGGCGTGATCGAAGGCGTCGGCCCGCGCTACTGCCCGAGCATCGAGGACAAGATCCACCGCTTCGCCGATCGCGACAGCCACAACATCTTCCTCGAACCGGAAGGCCTGACCACGCACGAGGTGTACCCGAACGGGATTTCGACCTCGCTGCCCTTCGATGTGCAGGTTGATCTGGTGCGCAGCATTCCCGGTCTCGGAAACGCGCACATCCTGCGCCCGGGCTATGCAATCGAGTACGACTACTACGATCCGCGCGGCCTGAAATCGTCGCTCGAAACCAAGGCGATCGAAGGTCTGTTCTTTGCCGGCCAGATCAATGGCACCACCGGCTACGAGGAAGCGGCGGCGCAAGGACTGCTCGCCGGACTGAATGCGGCACGGCAGACCAAGGGCCTCGAATCCTGGTGCCCGCGCCGCGACGAAGCCTATCTGGGCGTGCTGGTTGACGACCTGATCACTCGCGGCGTGGCCGAGCCCTATCGCATGTTCACGTCGCGCGCCGAGTACCGCCTGAGCCTGCGCGAAGACAACGCCGACCTGCGCCTGACCGACGCCGCACGCACGATGGGCCTGATCGACGACTTGCGCTGGGATGCCTACAACCGCAAGCGCGACGCCATCGCGGCAGAGGAACAGCGACTGCGTTCCACGTGGATCCGCCCGGACACGCTGCCGGCGGAGGACGCACAGCGCGTGCTGGGCAAGGCGATCGAGCGTGAATACACGCTGTTCGATCTGCTGCGCCGCCCCGACGTGAGCTACGCGTCGCTGATGACGCTGCCCGGTGCGCCGGCGCCGATCGATCACGCGCAGGCCATCGAACAGCTCGACATACTTGCCAAGTACCAGGGCTATATCGACCGCCAGCAGAACGAGGTCGACAAGCTGCGCGCGACCGAAGACACGCGCCTGCCGGACGACATCGACTACGGCGCGGTCGGCGGTCTGTCGCGCGAAGTGCAGCAGAAGCTCACGCTGCACCGGCCCGAGACTCTCGGCCAGGCTTCGCGCATCCAGGGCATCACGCCGGCGGCGATTTCGCTGCTGCTGGTGTACCTGAAGAAGCGCGCCGCCGTGCGCAGCGCGGCCTGAACACCCCGGCCGCCAGGCCGGACAGATTCGAAGTACCCGGAAACCATCCGCCCATGACCTTGCAAACCGAACTCGACGCCGGCCTTGCCGCACTTGACCTGCCGCTCACCGCGACAGCCCGTACCCGTCTGCTGCGCTACATCGCACTGATGGCCAAGTGGAACGCGGTCTACAACCTGACCGCGATACGCGAAGAATCCCGCATGCTCACCCACCACCTGCTCGACGCGCTGTCGGTCGAACGCTTCCTGCCGGAAGGCGCGAAGCTGGCCGACATCGGTTCCGGCGGTGGCGTGCCCGGCATTCCGCTGGCGATCGCCCGCAGCGATCTCGACGTCGTGTCGATCGAGCCGAACTCGAAAAAGGCGTCCTTCCAGCAGCAGGTGCGCATCGACCTCGGCCTTGAGAATTTCGACGTGCAGACCGCGCGTGCCGAGCAGGTGACGTTGCCGGAAGGGTGCGACTTCATCATTTCGCGCGCTTTCGGCGACCTCGCCGACTTCATCAAGGTGGCCGGCCATCTGCTGAAGCCAGGTGGCCACATGCTGGCGATGAAGGGCGTCTATCCGGACGAGGAAGTGCGCGCCATCCCGAAGGGCTGGGCGTTGCTGCGCTCGGAAGAACTGCAGGTGCCCGGTGTCGAAGGCGCCCGCCACCTGCTGTGGCTCGCCCGCGAACTGCAGTCGGACGGCTGAGCCGGCATGCCGTACATCTTCGCAGTCGCCAACCAGAAGGGCGGGGTGGGCAAGACCACCACCAGCGTGAACCTCGCCGCCGCGCTCGGTCAGGCCGGCCAGCGTACGCTGCTGGTCAACCTCGATCCGCAGGGCAACGCCACGATGGGCGCCGGCGTCGACAAGCGCACACTGAAGTCCAGCGTTTATCAGGTGCTGGTTGGCCTGTCTTCGCTGGCCGACGCGCGCGTGACCAGTCCGCATGCCGGGCTGGATGTGCTGCCGGCCAACCGCGATCTGGCCGGCGCCGAAGTCGAACTGGTCGGGCTGGAGAATCGGGAAAATCGATTGAAAAAGGCGATTGCCGAGCACGCAGCCGATTACGATTTCGTGCTGATCGACTGCCCGCCCAGCCTCAGCCTGCTCACGCTGAACGGCCTGTGCGCGGCGCACGGCGTCATCATCCCGATGCAGTGCGAGTACTACGCGCTGGAAGGTCTGTCCGACCTGGTGAATACGATCAAGAAGGTGCACGCCAACCTGAACCGCGACCTGAAGATCATCGGCCTGCTGCGCGTCATGTTCGACCCGCGCAGCACGCTGTCGCAGCAGGTGTCCGGCCAGCTCGAATCGCATTTCGGCGACAAGGTGTTCCGCACCCTGGTGCCGCGCAATGTGCGGCTGGCCGAAGCGCCCAGCTACGGCATTCCCGGTGTGCTGTTCGACAAGAACGCCAAAGGTGCGCAGGCCTACAGCGCCTTCGCACAGGAAATGATCGAGCGCGTGAAGAGCTTCTGATCGACCCACGACAACAATACCGAACGCCATGACTCCTCCCAAACTCAAGGGCCTCGGCCGCGGCCTCGATGCGCTGCTGGCCGGCAACACCGGTGAATCCGGCAATTCGGGCGAACTGCGCACGCTGGAGGTCGGCCTGCTGCAGCCGGGCAAATACCAGCCGCGCACCCGCATGGATCCGGGTTCGCTCGAAGAGCTGGCGGAGTCGATCAAGTCGCAAGGCATCATGCAGCCCATCATCGTGCGCAGCGTGGGCGGCGGACGATTCGAAATCATCGCCGGCGAACGCCGCTGGCGCGCTGCGCAGCTGGCCGGCCTGAGCGAAGTGCCGACGCTGGTGCGCGACATCCCGGACGACGCCGCGCTGGCGATGAGCCTGATCGAGAACATCCAGCGCGAGGATCTGAATCCGCTGGAAGAGGCGGCCGGCGTGCAGCGCCTGATCGACGAATTCGGCATGACACACGAACAGGCGGCCAACGCCATCGGCCGTTCGCGCTCAGCCACCACCAATCTGCTGCGCCTGCTGCAGCTGGCCGAACCGGTGCAGGAACAGCTGGTGACCGGCGACCTCGACATGGGCCATGCGCGCGCGCTGCTGAGCCTGCCCAAGGCCGATCAGATCGCCTTCGCCAATCGCGTCGTCGCCCAGGGCCTGACCGTGCGCGACACCGAAAAACTGGTGGCGCGCGGCGGTCTGGCCGAGCAGGGTACCAAGGCAAAAGCCGAACCTTCGCGCGACCTGGCGCGGCTGGAAGAGGAACTGTCGGACATCGTCGGCGCGCCGGTGGCGATCGCCGCCAACGCGCGCGGCGCTGGCAAGCTGGTCATCCGCTTCAACGACCTCGACCAGCTGGATGGCCTGATCGCGCGGCTGCGCGGCTGACGCGAGGGCTCACGACACCCGGCCTCAGGCTTCGATCCAGGCCCTGATCGCGAGCAAGCTCGCTCCCACAAAAAACCGGCGCCGGCCGTGAATTGGGCGCCCGCTCCTGTGGGCGCGGCCTTGGCCGCGACGCGGCGGTGATGGTCCGCCGGCTTCGATGCCGGCTGATTTCGGGGTCAGAAGACCCCTCCCACAGAACCTCGCTCTGGCTCCGGCCGTGAATCGGGCGCCCGCTCCTGTGGGAGCGGCCTTGGCCGCGACAGGGCGGCGACGGGCCGCAAGCTTCGGTTCAGGCTACTCGGGCGAGCAAGCTCACCACCACCAGGCCTAACCGCGGTCAGATCCGCGCGCTCAGCGCCACGTACACCGCCAGCTCCGCCAGTTGCTGCACGGCGCCCAGGCAGTCGCCGGTGTAGCCGCCGATGCGGCGCTGGAAGTGGCGGGCCGCGGCGACGGTGACGAGCAGCGCCAGCCCGATCACCAGGGCGATCTGTACCGGTGCGAGCAGTGACAGCGGCGCCAGACCGCACAGTGCTGCCCACAGCATGCCGCCGCCCGACAGCTTCACCGCCAGCGGTTTGGCGCGCGATACGCCGTCCGGGTCTTCGTCACGCGCGTAGCGCATCAAGTAAATCAGCGCGGTTGCGCACAGCCGCGACAGCGGATGCGCGACCAGCAGCGCGACGACCGCGCTCGCCAGCGGCAGCGCGGACAGCGCCGCCAGCTTGCCGGCCAGCATGAGCACGATGCCGAGGGCGCCGTACGCGCCGATGCGCGAGTCCTTCATGATGGTCAGGATCTGTTCGTGCGACCAGCCGCCGCCGAAGCCGTCGCACACGTCGCCCCAGCCGTCCTCGTGGAAGGCGCCGGTCAGTCGTATCGTCACAGCGGTTGACAGCACGACCGCGAGCGCGGCCGGCAGTACCTGCCCGGTCGCCCACAACACAGCGGCGCCGGCGGCGCCGACCACCCAGCCCACCGCCGGGCACCAGCGTGCGCTGGCGTTCATCAACTCGTTCGACCAGCCGACCCAGGCCGGCACCGGCAGCCGCGTGAAGAAACGCAGCGCGTTGAAGAACAGTTCGAGTTCGCGGCGGATCATCGGCGTGTCACCGTGGCGACCAGCGTGTCCTTCACGCCTTCGACACGCCAGCGGACTCGAAACTGGCCATGTCACGCAGGATGGCGGCCGCCGCGCGGACCAGCGGCCAGGCCAGCGCGGCACCGGTGCCTTCGCCGAGGCGCAGGTCGAGGTCGAGCAGGGGCAGTGCCTGCATGTGCTCGAGCTGGATGGCGTGGCCGCGCTCCTGCGAGCGGTGCGAGAACACGCAGTAGTCGCGCAGCGCCGGCGCGTGTGCCTGCGCGACCAGCGCGGCGGCCGAACTGATGAAGCCGTCGATCAGCAGCAGCATGCGCGATTGCGCGGCGCCCAGCATGGCGCCGGCCATGGTCGCGATCTCGAAGCCGCCGAAGGCGGCGAGCACCGAAAACGCGTTGCGCGGACCGTCGTAGCCGGCAGCCAGTCCGGCCAGCACGCGCTTCTTGTCGGCCAGCGCGGCGTCGCCCAGACCGGTGCCGCGGCCGACGCAGTCGTCCATCGCTGCACCGGTCAGCAGATGGGTGATCAGCGAGGCGGACGCGGTATTGCCTATGCCCATTTCGCCGAAACCGAGCACACGAGCACCACCGGCCGCGATGTCGCGGGCGATGCGGGCGCCGTTGTCCAGCGCCTGCGCGCACTGCGCAGGTGTCATCGCCGGGCCGTCGAACCAGCTGGCGGTGCCGTGCGCCACCTTGGCGTCGATCAGGCCGTCGCGGGGGCCGAAGTCGTGCGCCACGCCGCAGTCGGCGATGTGCAGCGCCATGCCGCCCTCGCGCGCCAGCACGTTGATGGCGGCGCCGCCGGCGAGGAAGTTCTCGACCATCTGCCAGGTCACGTCGGCCGGGTAGGCCGACAGGCCGCGCCCGCGCGCGTCGCGCAGCGTGCCGTGATCGCCGGCGCACACCAGCAGGTGCGGCCGGCCCGGCTCGGGTGCGGTCGAGCCCAGAACCTGACCGACCTGCAGTGCCAGCGCCTCCAGTCGGCCAAGCGCGCCGAGCGGCTTGGTCTTGTTGTCGAGGCAGGCCTGCAGCGTGACGGACAGGTCGGGGGCGGGCGGGGCGAGGTCGAAGCGGGGCGTCATGATGTTCCGGCGGCAGCAGATGCAGGCCGGCAGTTTAGCCGGCTGGCGGGCCGGGCGCCGGCCGGCGACAATGGCGGCCCGCTTCGACCCCGCTCCGCCGTGCGCACCCGTGTCGAATTCCTGCTGCTGGCGCTGATCTGGGGCGCGTCCTTCGCGCTCTACCGTGTCGCCATCCCCGAACTGGGTCTGCCGCTGACCGTCGGGCTGCGTCTTGCGTTGGCGTCGATGGCGCTGCTGGCGCTGTTTGGCTGGCCCTTGCGCGACGTTGCTGCAGGCCAGCGTCGTCGGGTGAGCGGCTGGCTGCTGCTGACCGGAGCCGGCAGCACGGCGCTGCCCTTCGTGCTGTTCGCCGAGACGGTCATGCGCTCCAGCGCCGGCTTTGCCGCGGTGCTGAACGCGACCTCTCCGCTTTTTTCGGCGCTGCTCGGCGTGTGGGTGTGGCGCGAGGCGCTGTCGCGCCCGAAGCAGCTGGGCCTGCTGCTCGGTTTTGCCGGCGTCGTGCTACTGGCCGGTCTGCGCGAGGTCGGCGGACTCAAGGTCGGACTGGACGCGGTGGCGCTTGGGCTGATCGCGTCGGCCTCCTACGGCCTGTGCGTGCAGTGGGTGCGACGCCACCTGCACGACGTGCATCCATCGGCCGTGGCCACCGGTATTTCGCTGGTCGGGGCGCTGCTGCTGCTGCCGTGGGCGCTGGCGTCGCTGCCCGATCATCTCCCCTCCTGGCGCCCCTTGCTGGCGGTAGCGGTGCTCGGACTGGTGTCAACCGCACTGGCCAACGCGCTGTATTTCCGCCTCATCGGCCGCATGGGGGCGACGCAGGCGTTGAGCGTCACTTTCCTGATCCCGCCCTTCGCCATGCTGTGGGGCCATCTGCTGTTCGACGAGCGGCCGACGCTGGCGATGCTGGCGAGCACCGTCATCATCCTGGTCGGTACGGCGCTCAGCCTGGGCTGGCGGCGAACGTCCGGGCGCTGATCCCGGTCAACGCGCGGCGGCTGGCCGTCGTTGTATCTGGGGCAGGCTGCACGGCACGCTCTTGTTCACCTGCTGTCGGCTGGCTTAGACTTGCGGGCCGCGCCGCCGAGCCTGCGCCGGATCTGCCCGGCCCCGCGACCCACTGAACGTTGGATCAACCACTCCGTCGAGGAACACCATGAAAACCCTGATTTCCGCCGTCGTCTGCGCCGCAGCGCTCGTGAGCGCGCCGGCTTTCGCCAGCAAGGACCTGGCCACCGCCAAGGGCTGTCTGGCCTGTCATTCGCAGGGCGCTGACACCAAGATCGGTCCGGGCTACCAGGCTGTCGCGAAGAAGTACGCCGGCCAGAAGGACGCCGAAGCCAAGGTCGCCGCTTTCATCAAGGCCGGTACGCCGGCCGGTACCAAGCCGTCCTGGGGCGGTCCGATGCCGATGCCCGCGCAATCGGCACTGTCGGACGCCGATGCCAAGACGTTGGCTGCCTGGGTGCTTGCCGGCGCCAAGTAAGCGGATCGTCGGGCACCGAAAGAGCCGGCCGTATGGCCGGCTTTTTTCGTTGACCGCTCGAAATGGGGGCAAGGGGCGGCTGTATTCGACGCATCGGCTGCAATACCCCGCTTGCTAGACTCGCGCCCGGCACCCCCTTTCCGGAGAAGGTCGAGCATGAGCGCAACAGCGTCCCGCACGCATTACGGCAAGCAGGTCACCGAGTCGATCAACCAGACACGGGTGCGCTACGTCATCCTGTTCGCTGCCGCGATCGCCACCCCCTTCATCTATCCGCCGACCTGGCCGCTGGTGTGGCTGGCGCTGGCGAGCTACGCAGTGCGCATGTTCGGCGTCGAAGGCATCTACCACCGCTACTTCTCGCACCGCGCCTTCAAGTGCTCGCGCCCGGTGCAGTTCATCCTTGCGGTGATTGCCTCGCAGTGCGGCCAGCACGGTCCGCTGTGGTGGGCGTCGGTGCATCGCCACCACCACCAGAATGTCGAAACCCCCGACGACCCGATCTCGCCGCGCCAGCACGGCCTGTTCCATTCGCACGTCGGCTGGGTCTGGTGCGAGCGCTACAAGGACACTGATCTCGACGTCGTGCCCGACTTCGCGCGCTACCCGGAAATCCTCTGGGTGAACAAGCACTACACGCTGCTCATGCTGTCCGGCGCCTTCTTCATATGGCTGCTGGCGCAGGCAGGTGCCTTCGGTCCGACCGTCAGCGGCGGTGCGGCGCTGATGTGGGGCTTCTTCCTGCCCACCGCGCTTGGCGTGCAGACGGTGTCCATGGTCAATTCGGTCGGTCACTTCCGCTTCATGCCGGGCGGCTACCGCCGCTACGACACCGATGACGACTCGGTGAACCGCCCCCTGCTCGCGTTGCTCACCTTCGGCGGCGGCTGGCACAACAACCACCACCGCTACGGCGCCAGCGCGCGTGCCGGCTTCGCCTGGTACGAAATCGACGTCACCTTCTACATCCTGAAGGCGATGGCCGCGCTCGGCCTCATCAGCGATCTGCGCGAACGCCTGCCGGACGACGTGCGCGAAGAGGGCGGGCTGGGCCCGCTGCCGGCCGGCGACAAGGTGCGCAGCTGAGCGATCACGCGCAATGCGTCAGCCGTGACCCGCATCACGCATCGCCTCAGCTCACATCAGGCCGTTTCGAGCGGTGTTGTGCTACGGACTTCCGGACGGTCGTGTCGGCCCGCCTTACACCGCTGAAACGGCGTGCCGCCGCCATATGCCGTAGGTCGATGATCCGAAAGGACTAATACTAAAGTCATACGTTTTGGCACATGACTTGCTGACGCCCGGTCGAACATTACCGGAGCGTTACAGATGAAATTCCGCACCCTTCTCCTGCCCGCGCTGATCGCCACGCTGTCCGGCGGCGCGCAGGCTGTCTCAATGCTCGACTTCGGCGTGGGCGACCGTGGCTACGGTACGCAGTTTCTGGCCGCCAACGACGACGGCTCGACCAACCAGCTGCCGCTGCCGTTCGACATCGATTTCTTCGGTCAGACCTTCAGCAATTTCTTTGTCAACAACAACGGCAACATCAGCTTCCTGTCGGCGATCGGCACCTACACGCCCGACCCCTTTCCGATCTCCAGCCAGCCGATGATTGCGCCCTTCTGGGGTGACGTCAACACGCGCGGCACCGGCAATGTGTGGATCCATTCGCCGAACGCCAACACGCTTGCAGTCACCTGGGATGCCGTCGGCTACTACAGCTCCGCGACCGACAAGACCAACAGTTTCCAGCTGGTGCTGCGCAACCAGGGCGGCGGCAATTTCGACGTCAACTTCCGCTACGAGCGACTGGAGTGGACCACCGGTGACGCCAGCGGCGGCTCGAATGGCCTGGGCGGCATTCCGGCGCAGGCCGGCTACGACGCCGGTGACGGCGTCAATTACCTGACGCTGCCCGGTTCGCGCACCGGCGACGTGCTGAACCTGCAGCACACCACCAATGTGGCAGGCGGCGAAGCCGGCCTGTGGTCGTTCGCGATCCGCAATGGTCAGCTGCCGGGCTCCTCGGCCTCCAACCCGCTGATGCCGGTGGCCAGCGACGAGGGCTGGAACTTCGACTTCAACGTGGTCGCCGGCACGCCGGTGTTCATCGATCCGGACATCGCCATCGGCTACGACTACATCGTCAACGGCGGCCCCTCGATCACCTCGGTGTTGCTGCCGACCTTCGGTGACGGCCTGTACGACCTGTGGCTGTGGAACGGCGAAGCCTGGGTGGCGAGCGGCGACGTGCTGACCGGCGGCGTCACCTTCACCTTTGCCGAGGCGGTCACCCGTTTCCGCATCCTCGGCATCGAGGAGGGCGCGGCGCTTGATCCGCTGAACCCGACCGCCTTCGTGACCGGCCTCACCTTCAGCGAGACCGGCCCGGTGTCGATGTCGCAGAACCCCATCGTCGTGACGGTGCCGGTTCCCGAGCCGGAAACCTATGCGATGTTCCTCGCCGGTCTCGGTCTGATTGCCGCCGCGCGTCGCCGCATGGCACGCTGATTGCCGTTCGTTGATGCAGACTGACGATGCCGGTGCGCTTGTGCGCACCGGCATCGTCGTTTCTGCCGCATCCAAATTGACGCTCCGGGCGCCCGCCCGCAAAATCCGGGGCTGACAACCTTTCAGCCCCTCGCGGAGATTCCACATGACCCTGATCACCCCGTCGCGCCCGCTGTCCGCACTCGTGGCCCTGTCGGCCTGCCTGCTCGCCGCCTGCGGTCCGAAGGAAGAGGCCGCCGTGCCGGCCGTGACCGCCGATGCCGGCGAGGCCACGATCACCATCCGCCTCGGTCATGTGGCGCCGCTGACCGGCCCGCAGGCCCACCTCGGCAAGGACAACGAGAATGGTGCGCGACTGGCCATCGACGATCTGAATGCCGAGAAGATCCTGATCGGCGGCAAGGTGGCGAAGTTCGAACTGCTGGGCGAGGACGACCAAGCCGATCCGCGTCAGGGCACCACGGTGGCGCAGAAGCTGGCCGATGCCCGCGTGCATGCGGTGATCGGTCACCTGAACAGCGGCACGACGATTCCTGCGTCGCGCATCTATCACGACGCAGGCATCGTCCAGGTGTCGCCGTCCGCCACCAATCCGACCTATACGCGGCAGGGCTACAAGACGGCGTTCCGCGTGTTCGCCGACGACGTGCAGCAAGGCAGCGTGCTCGGCAGCTTCGCCATGAGCAAGCTGGGCGCGAAGAAGATCGCCATCATCGATGACCGCACCGCCTACGGTCAGGGCCTGGCCGACGAGTTCGAGAAGGCGGCCAAGGCGGCCGGCGCCGAGGTGGTCACCCGCGAATACACGACCGACAAGGAAACGGACTTCGCCGCCATTCTGACCAAGGTGAAGTTGACCAAGCCCGACCTCGTGTTCTACGGCGGCATGGACACCCAGGCCGGTCCGATGGCGCGTCAGCTGAAGACGCTGGGCATTACCGCGCCGATGCTGTTCGGCGACGGCGCCTGCACGGTTGAATTCCACAAGCTGGCAGGCGAGGGCGCCGAAGGCCACTACTGCTCGCTGCCCGGTGTGCCGCTGGACCAGATGGCGGGTGGCACCGCCTTCCGCGACCGCTACAAGGCGAAGTACAACACCGACATCCAGCTCTATGCCCCCTATGCCTATGACGCGGTGCGCGTGGTGGCCGAGGCGATGAAGCAGGTCGGCTCGACCGAAACGGCGAAATTCCTGCCGGCGCTGGCGGCGCTGAACTACCCGGGTCTGAGCGCGCAGATCCAGTTCGACGAAAAGGGCGACATCAAGGACGGCGCGGTCACGCTGTATCAGGCCAAGGGCGGCGCATGGTCGGCGCTCGAAACGATGGGCGGCAAGCCGAGCAACTGAGCGCCAACTGAGCGGCACAATGCAGTCCTGCGCGTCCGCAGCGGCCCCGGGCCGGGCGGCGCGCATCGCCGGCGCCTGATCGGCGCTTCCATCTTCTCCCGGCCTCCCTCGATACCTCGTGGACATCTTCATCCAGCAGATCATCAACGGTCTGGTGCTCGGCAGCATCTACGCGCTGGTCGCCCTCGGCTACACGATGGTCTATGGCATTCTCGGCCTGATCAATTTCGCCCATGGTGAAGTGGTGATGATCGGCGCGCTGACCGCGCTGACCGCCATTGGCCTGCTGGTGCCGAGCGGCCTGCCCGGCCCCGCCGTCGTGCTCGGCGGTCTGCTGATCGCGATTCCGGTGTGCATGGCGGTCGGCTTCACGATAGAGCGCGTCGCCTACCGGCCGCTGCGCAACGCCCCGCGGCTGGCGCCGCTGATCACCGCGATCGGCGTGTCCATCGTGCTGCAGCAGCTGGCGATGATCGGCTGGGGCCGCAACTACCACACCTTTCCACCGCTGCTGCCGGCAGCACCGCACCAGTTCCTCGGCGCGGCCATCACCGACCTGCAGATCATCATCATCGCCACCGCGGCGGCGCTGATGGCGGCGCTGGTCTGGCTGGTCACCCGCACCCGGCTCGGCCGTGCGATGCGCGCCACCGCCGAGAACCCGGCGGTGGCGCGGCTGATGGGCGTGGATGTCAACCGCGTCATTTCCTTCACCTTCGTACTCGGCTCGGCACTGGCCGCGGTGGCCGGCGTCATGGTGGCGGCCAACTACTCGATCGCGCATTACGCGATGGGCTTCATGCTCGGGCTGAAGGCCTTCACCGCGGCGGTGCTGGGCGGCATCGGCAACCTCGGCGGCGCCATGCTGGGCGGTCTGCTGCTGGGCATCATCGAAAGCCTGGCCGCCGGCTACATCGGCGACCTGACCGGCGGTTTCCTCGGCAGCCATTACAAGGACGTGTTCGCCTTCTTCGTGCTCATCCTGGTGCTGGTGTTCCGGCCGTCCGGCCTGATGGGCGAGAAAGTGGCGGAGCGCGCATGAGCGTCGATCCGAAACTGAAGGCCAGGCTGGGCGTCGTGCTGATCGGCGTGGCACTGGCGGTGCTGCCCTTCGTCGTCGGTGCCGGCTTCGGCAATTCCTGGGTGCGCATCATCGATTTCGCGCTGCTCTACATCATGCTGGCGCTCGGGCTGAACATCGTGGTCGGTTTCGCCGGCCTGCTCGATCTCGGCTACATCGCCTTTTACGCGGTCGGTGCCTATCTGTATGCGCTGCTGTCCAGCCCGCATCTGGCGATCGCCTTCCCGCAGGTTTTCGCCGCCGCGCCAGGCTGGCCGGTGTGGGCGGTGCTGCCGCTCGGCGCGCTGGTCGCGGGCCTGTTCGGCGTGCTGCTGGGCGCGCCGACGCTGAAGCTGCGCGGCGACTACCTGGCCATCGTGACGCTGGGCTTCGGCGAAATCATCCGCATCTTCCTGAACAACCTGAATGCGCCGGCCAACATCACCAACGGCCCGCAAGGCATCAACAACATCGCCGCCGCGCAGATCGGCGGTCACGCGCTGAACCGGCCGCTGGAGCTGTTCGGCTTCACGCTGCCCGGTGTGTACCTGCAGTATTACTTCTTCCTCGCGCTGACCCTGATCGTCGTCTTCGTCTGCATGCGGCTGCAGGATTCGCGGCTGGGCCGCGCCTGGGTCGCCATCCGCGAGGACGAGGTCGCCGCGCGCGCCTGCGGCATCAACACGCGCAATGTGAAACTGCTGGCCTTCGGCCTCGGTGCCACCTTCGGCGGCGTGGCCGGCGGCCTGTTCGCCGGCTTCCAGGGCTTCGTCAGCCCGGAATCCTTCGGCCTGCTCGAATCCATCATGGTGCTGTGCATGGTGGTGCTCGGTGGCATGGGCAATATCGCCGGTGTCATCCTCGGTGCGGTGCTGCTGGCGCTGCTGCCCGAGGCGCTGCGCTGGGGGGCGGTGCCGCTGCAGCAGACGCTGTTCGGCAAGGTGCTGATCGATCCGGAATCGCTGCGTCTGCTGCTGTTCGGCATCGCGCTGGTGGTCGTGATGCGCTGGCGCCCGGCCGGGCTGTGGCCATCGGCGCTGCGCAAGCGCGAACTGGCGGCGCACGGGGAGGCGGCATGAGCACGCCCCTGCTCGAAGCGAGCGGCATCAGCAAGCGCTTCGGCGGCGTGCAGGCGCTGCGCGACGTGTCGCTGGCGATACGCGCCGGCGAGGTGTACGGCCTGATCGGGCCCAATGGCGCCGGCAAGACCAGCTTCTTCAACGTGCTGACCGGCCTGTACAGCGCCGACCAGGGCGAGGTGCGCTTCAATGGCCAGCCGCTGCCGCTGGGCGTGCCGCACCACATCGCCGGTGTCGGCATCGCCCGCACCTTCCAGAACATCCGGCTGTTCGGCGCGATGAGCGCGCTGGAGAACGTGATGGTGGGCCGCCACATCCGGCTGCGCACCGGCGTGCTCGGCGCCATCCTGCGTACGCCGGCGGCGCGGCGCGAGGAGGCCGACACCGAGGCGCGCGCGCATGCGCTGCTGCGCTATGTCGGCATCGACCGTCTGGCCAACCAGCAGGCCACCCATCTGAGCTACGGCGACCAGCGCCGGCTGGAGATCGCCCGCGCGCTGGCCACCGAACCGAAGCTGCTGGCGCTGGACGAACCGGCCGCCGGCATGAACGCGACCGAAACCGTTGGTCTGCGCGCGCTGATCGAGAAATTGCGCGGCGACGGCATGACCGTGCTGCTGATCGAGCACGACGTGAAACTGGTGATGGGGCTGTGCGACCGCGTCGCGGTGCTCGATTACGGCGAGAAGATCGCCGAGGACGTGCCGGACGTGGTGCGGCGCGACCCGCGCGTGATCGCCGCCTATCTCGGTACGGAGGCGGCAGATGCTTGAGGTGCGCGCACTGGAAGTGCATTACGGCGGCATCTGCGCCGTGCGCGGCGTTGACCTCGATGTCGCCACCGGCGAGAAGGTGGCGTTGATCGGCGCCAACGGCGCCGGCAAGACCAGCACGTTGAAAGCCATCGCCCGCATGCTGCCGGCGCGCGGCAGCGTCAAGCTGGATGGCGAGGCGATCGAGCACGCGCCGCCGCACCTGCTGGTGCGCAAGGGCCTGGCGCTGGTGCCGGAAGGCCGCGGTGTATTCGCCCGGCTGTCGGTGCTGGAAAACCTCGAGATGGGCGCCTACGTACGCGACGACAAGGCGACCATAGCCGCCGATATCGAGCGCGTGTTCGGCCTGCTGCCGCGGCTGAAGGAGCGCGCAGGGCAGACCGCCGGCACGCTGTCCGGCGGCGAGCAGCAGATGGTGGCGATCGGCCGCGCGCTGATGAGCCGGCCACGCATCCTGCTGCTCGACGAGCCGTCGATGGGGCTGTCGCCCATCATGGTCAACACTGTGTTCGAGGTGATCCGCGAAGTCGCGCGCGAAGGCGTCACGCTGCTGCTGGTCGAACAGAACGCGCGGCTCGCGCTGTCGCTGTGCGACCGCGGCTGCGTGATGGATGGCGGCGAAATCACGCTGACCGCACCGGCGGCCGAACTGCTGGACAACCCGGCGGTGCGCGCCGCCTATCTCGGGGAGTAAGCCGTGATTCGCCCGATCGCCGCCATCACCGTGCTGACCTGCGTACTGGCGGGCTGCAGCAGCCGGCAGGTCTATGACAGCGCGGCCGGCTGGCGCCAGAACGAGTGCGACCGCATCGTCGATGCGGCCGAACGCAGCCGCTGCCTGGATACGGCGAACCTCGAATACGAGCGCTACCAGCGCGAGCGCGACAAGGCCGGCGAAGCGCGCTGAACGTCCGCAACAAGCTGCACGAGTGCGCGCCTCGGCGTTTGCCATTGTCATGAAGCGGGATAATCGCGGCTCCGTCACCGGAGTCCCGACCATGCGCGTGCTGCTGTTCTGTCTTTGCGGCTTGTTTCCGTCATTCGCTGTCGCCGACCCGCTGCCGCCGATGCTGGCGCAGCGTGCGCCCGCCGACATCGACCCGACGCCCTACTGGATAAGCGAAAAGCTCGACGGTGTCCGCGCCCGCTGGGACGGGCAGGCGCTGCGCCTGCGCAACGGTGCGGCCGTCGCCGCGCCGGCGTGGTTCGTCGTACCGCTGCCCGGATACCCGCTCGACGGCGAGCTGTGGCTGGGGCGTGGCCGCTTCGACGAGCTGTCCGGCATCGTCCGCCGTGAGCGCTCGACCGACGCCGACTGGCGCGCGGTGCGCTACATGCTGTTCGACCTGCCGGGTGCCGACGGCGATTTTTCGCAGCGGCTGGCGCGTATGCAGCAGCTGGTCGAGGCGATCGGTGTCGACTGGATACGCGTCGTGCCGCAGCAGCGACTCGCCGACCGCGCCGCGCTGCAGGCGCTGTTCGACGCGGTCGTCGCCGGTGGTGGCGAGGGCCTGATGCTGCACCGGGCCGACGCGCACTGGACAGCCGGCCGCAGCGACGCACTGCTCAAGCTCACCCCCTTTCTCGACGCCGAAGCAACCGTGCTCGCCCACCTGCCGGGCAAGGGCCGTCATCGCGGCCGGCTGGGTGCGCTCGAGGTGACCGACGCAGCGGGTCGCCGTTTCCGCATCGGCAGCGGCTTCACCGACGCCCAGCGTGCGGCGCCGCCGGCCATCGGCGCCGTCGTCACCTACCGCTATCGTGAGCTGACGCCGCGCGGCCAGCCGCGCTTTCCGGTTTTCCTGCGCGAGCGCCTGCTGCCCTAGCGCATGCCGAGGGAAGCAGTCCCGGGCGCGGCGATGCCGATGGGCGCAAAGGCGGGGATGTGCACCCGATCGAACGAGGCGATCGTCCTCACCGCGTCGCTGCGGCCGCAGCGACTGAGGCAGGGTGTTTACGCTGCGATGCCGGACACGGAGGCATTTGCATGCACATCAAACACACAGCAGTCTCGATGACCCTTTTGCTGGTTGCTGCCGGCGCGCAGGCGCAGGTGCTGGACCGGCCGACGCTGGCCGAGCGGCTGGCCGCGTGCTCTGCAATCTATGGCGACATCGCGGCCGCGCATCCGCAAGCGAGCCGTACCGTGCGTGTGCAGTACGCTGCGAAGAACTACCTCTCGCTGGCCATGCGCCTGGGCGAACGCCCGCAGGTCGCGGCCGTGCTGGCGCGCGAGCGCAAGGCGCTGGCCGAACGTCGCGCCGACCCTGCGCAGGCGCAGGGGCTGGACGACGCGTTCGCGCGGCGCGACGACGAGTGCAACCGCCTGCTCGAACACAATATGGCGCTGATCGACAGCCTGCGCGACGGGCGCTGAGCGCCTGCCGCACCGACGGCGTCAGTGCAGCTTCTCGTCCGCCACCACGTCCTTGCGATAGGTTTCATAGACGACGACCGGAATGCCCAGCGGTGCCAGATGCTGTTCGATCAGCGGCTTCACCTCGGCCCACTCCAGACCGCCGACGCCGGTGGCCAGCCGCGGCAGGGCCACGCTGGTGGCGCCGATCGCCTGCAGGTGCCGGGCCAGCGCCTTCAGCGCGTGATGCACGTGCTCGACCGTCGCCTTGCCCGGTTTTGCCGCCGGGCCTTCGCCCACCATGTCCTGGGTGAGCATGTTCACGATGTTGCGCGTGCTGCCGTCGTTATCGACGCCGGCCCACGACCACACCTCGCCCGGCGCCATGTGGCGGCCGTGCTGCGCGTGCCGGTAGTCGCGCGCCATCGACGGCCAGCGCTCGCGCAGCGCCAGCGCCAGACCGTGGTCGAAACGTTCGCGCACGGCGATGCCGTGGGCGATGACCTGGGCGCGCGTAAAAAGAATGTCGCCGGTGACTTCGCGGATCATGCGGTTCTCCTCGTACCGTCCGGTCTGCGGCACCGTGCCGCAGCCTCCGATTCCACGGTACGCCGCCGTGCTGTGCGGCCGTTGATCCGAATCAACTGTTCAGGCGGTCGCGCTCACCTGGGCGTGCGTCACCTGCGCCAGATCCTGCCGCGTCAGGCCGTGCGAGGGCAGGGCCGGCAGCAGTTCGACGCGCGCCACCGTGCGCGGAGCGCGCGCCAGCATGCAGACCGACTGCCAGAAGCTCACGTCGTCGATGTAGGCGGCGGCGTCCGAGTGCTCGCCGCGATGATCGACATAGCGCAGGCGCACCGGTTTGACCGCGCGGCCGGCGTCGATCGCGGCCTGGAACAGCGCGGCGCGAAAGGGCAGCACGGCGCGGCCGTCGGTGGTCGTGCCCTCGGGGAACACCATCACGCTGCGCCCGCAGCTGAGCGAACCGACCAGCCGGTCACGCACCTCGGCCGCCGAACTGCGGCTGGCGCGACGGATGAACACCGTGTGGTTGCGCGCCACCAGCCAGCCGAGCAGCGGCCAGCTGCGCACCTCGTCCTTGCAGACGAAAGACAGCGGCGAGATGGCGTTGATCACGAACACGTCCACCCAGGAGATGTGATTGCTCACCAGCAGCTGGCCGGGCCGCGGCAGCGGCCCCTGCGCCTGCAGTTCGACACCGAGCACGCCGAGCAGCTGGCGCGACCAGCGTGCGCGCATCTTGCGTTGCGTGCGCTCGCCGACCAGCGGATAGAGCAGGGCGACGCGTGAACAGCCGGCGGCCAGATGCACGGCCAGCCGCGCGATGCGCCAGGTCATGCGCGCCTGTGCGCGCAGGCCGGAAGTGTGGTGCGTGGCCGCGGCGGCACGCGCGGCGACGGGGTGGTGCGGATGAGGGTGCGACAAGGGAAGATCGAGGTCGGCAAACAGACTGATGACAGACATCTTACGTCCTCCCCGGTTCGCGGATCAGGCGGCGCGCTGTACGAAGTGGCGGGCGTAGCGCGCATCCAGCTTGGCCATGGTGAGCAGCAGCGGCAGGTCGGCGGTGTTGAAGTCCGGGTCCCAGGCCGGTTCGCCGCACACCTCGGCGCCAGCGCGGATATAGCCCTTGACCAGCGGCGGCAGGACACTGCCGGCGTTCGGTGTCAGGCGCTCCAGCGGCAGCCGCACCTTCGGGAACACGCGGTATTCGGCCGGCGCCATGTGCGCGCTCAGGCCGGCCCAGATGGCCGCCGCATTGTGGCCGCCGTCGGCCAGCCCGATGCTGGCGCAGCCGATCAGGTACTGGTGGCCACCGTCCAGCATGTAGCGCGCAAGACCGGACCACAGCAGCGCGATCACCGCCGCGTTGTTGCGGTAGTCGGCGTCGATGCAGGAGCGGCCGATCTCCACCATCTGCGAGCGCAGGTGGTCGAGCCGGCCGAGGTCGAATTCGGTTTCCGAGTAGTAGCCGCCGGTGCGCCGCGCCGCCTCGGGCGGCAGGATGCGGTAGCAGCCGACGATGCGGCCGTTGTCCTCGTCGCGCACGATCAGGTGTTTGCAGTGGGCGTCGAAGCGGTCGATGTCGGCGCCGTGCACCGGGCTGTCGAGCCGTGCGCCAAGTTCGTCGGCGAACACCCGCCAGCGCAGCTGCTGCGCCGCCAGCACCTCGGATTCGCAGGCCGCCAGCGTGACGCTGAGGTTGCGCTGGGCACGCCGTTCGCGTGCCGAATCGATCTGAAGCATTCCCGTCTCCGTGAAGGGTACCGCTTCAAGATATGCAGTGCGTGTTCAGCACATATGACGTCGCGGCGACAGCACGGTTACAGCAGCCCTCGCCACACCGGCCAAAAGGGCGGTATAAGCATTCCGCTCGAACGAGCCCCACACAACCCACGAGGATGTCCTGATGAACCACCGTATCGGCGCACTTGCCGCCGCCCTGATGATGAGTGTTGCCGCCTCCGCCGTGGCCCAGACCAAGGCGCCTGCGGCCGGTGCCGCGCTGGCCAAGGTCAATGGCGTGGCCGTGCCCGCCGCGCTGGCGGATCTGCTGGTGCGCGAGCAGGTCGCCCAGGGCGCGCCCGACAACGAGGACCTGCGCAACCGTGTGCGCGAGCACCTGGTGCGCCGCGAGGTGCTGCTGCAGGCGGCACGCAAGGCCGGTACCGACAAGGTGCCGGAGGTGCAGCAGCGCATCGCCTATTCCAGTGGCGAGATGCTGGCCAACGCCTACCTGGAGCGCTGGGTCGAGAAGAACCCGGTGACCGAGGCGGCCGCCCGCGCCGAGTACGAGCGCGTGGTCGCTCAGGGCGGCCCGAACGAATACGCGTCGCGCCACATCCTGGTCGATTCCGAAGAGGTCGCGCGCGACATCATCGCCAAGCTGCAGGCCGGGACGCCGTTCGCGGAACTGGTGTCGGTGTCGAACGATCCGGGCAGCAAGGAGCGCGGCGGTGAGCTGGGCTGGTCGCGCCCGGGCTCCTTCGTTCCGGAATTCGACGCCGCCCTGCAGAAGCTGGAGAAGGGCCAGTTCACGACCGAGCCGGTCAAGACCGCCTACGGCTTCCACGTGATCCAGCTCGACGACGTGCGCCGCGCCGAAGCGCCGAAGTTCGAGGAGGTAAAGGACCGCGTGATCGAATCGATGCAGCAGCAGGCGGTGCAGACCCACATCGAATCGCTGATGTCGAAGGCCAAGGTGCAGTAAGCACGACGGGCATCCGCCGCCGTCCGCGAAGGACGTGGCGGATGCATGTTCTACGTGTGGCCGATGTAGCGCAGCGCCAGCAGCGTCACGTCGTCCGACGGCGCCTGGCCGTCGCAGAACAGGCGGGTCGCCTCGCGTACCGCGTCGATGGCGCCTGCTGCGCCGGCGCGCAGACCGGTCAGCGTCGCCAGCAGCCGCGTTTCGCCGAACAGTTCTCCGCGCGTGTTCAGCGCTTCGGTCACGCCGTCCGTGTAGAGCAGCAACTGGTCGCCCGAGCCGAGCCGGGTTTCGCCCAGTGCGTAATCGATGGTCGGGTCGATGCCGGCGATCGGGTTGCGCGGCACCTTGAGCAGTACCGGCGCGTCGCCGCGACGCAGCAGCACGGGCCGCAGATGACCGGCGTTGGCGTAGCGGAAGCTGCCATCGCGGGTGTCCAGCAGGCCGATGAACAGGCTGGCGAACAGCAGTCGTTCGTTGTTCAGCGCCAGCTTGCGGTTGGTGCGTTCCATCACCCTTTCCAGATGCCCCTTCTGCCCCTGCTTGCGTGCCGCTTCTGCGCGCAGCGTGGTCAGTGTGCGCATCATCAGCAGCGCGGCCGGCATGCCCTTGCCGCAGACGTCACCGATGGCGACGAACAGGCGGTTCTCGTCGATGAAGAAGGCGTCGAAGAAGTCGCCGCCGATCTCGCGCGCCTGCTGGATGCTCGCTTCGCACTCGATTTCCGGGTGTTCGGCGAACATCGGCGAGCGCAGCGGCAACATGCCCGACTGGATTTCCTGCGCCGTGCGCAGTTCCGACTGCAGGCGCTCCAGTACCAGCGAGCGGCGCACCTGTTCGACCACCTGGTGATTGGCCTGGCGCATGCGCGCCGCCATCAGGCGCAGCAGGTTGCGGGCGACCTGAGGCAGCGGCAGCAGCTCGGAAAAGAAGGTGTGGGCGTCGATCAGCAGCAGGCGTGTACCGGGTTCGGCCACCACCCAGGCGGACGCCGGTTCGCCGTCGATGATCGAAAGCTCGCCCGCGCATTCGCCGCTGCCGATCACCGTGTAGCCACCCTGGCCGTCAGTCGCCGGATCGTCCAGGTAGACCCGCAGCCGTCCGGCCAGCACCAGGGCCACGTGGTCGTTCTGCATGCCGGGCGCCAGCACCACGTATTCGTCTGGGTAGTCGCGCTGCGCGCAATGGGCGAGCAGGCCTTCGATCAGCGCGTAGGGCACGTCGCGGAACAGGTCGAGGCGCGAAATGAAACCGAGTGCGCGGCGCTCGCCGCCGACGCGGGCGTCTTGGCTGACACGGCTGCCGTCGGCGCGGATCAGCGGGAACACCGCGGCTTGGCGACGCCTGCGCTCGACGCCGCGGCGCACCGGGGTGCGGCTGCCGCTCGGGCTGCTGCGGCTTGGCCGGGTCCACGCCAGCGTGAGCTGGTTGCGGCCGCTGGTGCGCTCGTAACTGACCTGATCGGCGAACTGGCGCACCAGGTGCACGCCCAGTCCGCCGACGCTGGCTTCTTCCAGTGTGGCCGGGGTCACCGGCTCCGGCAGCTCCAGCGGATCGAATTCGCGGCCGTCGTCCGCCACCACCAGCTTGACCGACTGCGGCTCCAGAATCAGGTCGAGCGCGATGGTGTGCGGCGCTTCGTCGTCGAAGGCGTAGCTGACGATGTTGGCGACCAGTTCCGATGCGCACAGGTCGAGCCGGAACACCAGTTCGCTGCCCAGATCGAAGCTGTCGCCGAGCGTGCGCAACCAGGCGCTCGCAGCGGAAATGGCGCCGCTGTCGTTGATCAGGCGCAGGCTTCGGCGCGCGTGTGCGCTATGCACAGCGCACCCCGTGGAGATTTGCTCCGGCGTTCAGTCGGCCAGCGCCTTGCGCGCGGCGTCGAGGTCGTCGCACAGCGTCAGCAACTGGTTGACGCCGGCGGTCTGCAGCACGCGCCGTATCATCGGCTGCGCACCGAACATGACCAGCTTGCCGCCGCGCGAGGCCTGGCCGCGTGCCGCCGACAGCAGCGTGCGGATGCCGATCGAGGCGAGAAAGCTCACTTCCGACAGATCGATCGCAATCCTCGCCGGGTGCGTGCTGGTGGCGTAGGTGAGCGGCTGGTCCAGCGTCTCCGCGCCTTCGATGTCGAGACGACCGTCGAGCCGGATCAGGGTGATGCCGCCGTCCAGCGGCTGGCTGTCCATCTTCATGTGCGTGCTCCCGAGGTGCCCGGTCGCCTGCGGCGGCACGACCGGAAAGCCCTTCAGCTTGTTTCATCTGCATGTCAGGCGTGTGACAGCGTCAGTCGGCATCGCGCGATTCGCCCCAGCGCGGCAGCAGCGTGTGCGGAACGCGCAGCTGGTCGAGTATGCGGGCGACCACGAAATCGACCAGATCGGCGATCTCGCGCGGCTGCTGGTAGAAACCGGGCGAGGGCGGCAGGATGACCGCGCCGTTGCGCGACAGGCTCAGCATGTTCTCCAGGTGCAGGGTCGAGAAAGGCGTCTCGCGCGGCACCAGGATGAGGGTACGGCGTTCCTTCATCACGACGTCGGCGGCGCGTTCGATCAGGTTGGACGCCAGGCCGTGCGCGATCGACGCCAGCGTACCCATCGAACAGGGGCACACGACCATCGCATCGGGCGGATTCGAACCGGAGGCCGGCGGGCAGTTCCAGTCCTCGCGGCCGAACACTTCAAGCTGGCCCGGTGCGGCGTTGAAGCGCGCCGACAGTTCGCGCGCCGCCTGCTGCGGATTGGCCGGCAGCACGACATCCATCTCCTGCCGGGCGACGATCTGCGCTACCTGCGAATACACCAGCCAGACGCGACAGCCGGCGGCCAGCAGCATTTCGGTCAGGCGCAGGCCGTAAGGCATGCCGGAGGCGCCGGTCAGCGCGACGAGTATGGTGGGTGATCGGGGCGTCGAGGTCATGCCGCATTGTCCCGCAACAGCCGGTCGGCGACCACGCCATTGACGATGCCGAACACCAGCGCGGCGGCGAAGAACACGGGCGCCAGGTTGAACAGGCCGTCGTGCGGCACCAGCCAAAGCCGCGCAAGCACCAGCTGGCCGCCGATGTGGGCGAAGGCCGCAGCGACCGAGCGGCCGACTGGCCCCAGCCAGCGCCAGGGCAGTGTCTGCAGTGCGCCGAGCACCGCCAGGCTGGTCAGTGCGCCGGTGGCGGCGAGAAAGAAGCCGGGCGCGAGGAACTGCCCGGCCAGCAGGCTGCCGGCGATCACCCGCAGCACGCTGACCCAGACGGCGTCGCGCCAGCCGTGGCGGGCCAGCACGATGAGGATGACGATGTTGGCCAGACCCGGCTTCACGCCCGGCAGCGGGCTGGGAATCGCCGCCTCGATCAGGGACGCGGCGATCGCTGCGGCCGCATAGCGCGCCAGGCGACGGTCGCGCGTACTCGGCTCGACGTTGACCACGGCGCTCATCAGAACGCCACCGTGTCCTGCACGCTGTCCGGTCCGGCCAGTTGCAGCGAAATGTGGCTGGGTGCGCAGACCGCGACCGCGCCAGCGCGCGTCAGCCAGCCCTGGTGCACGCAGTACTGGCGAGGACCCGGATCGGCGGCAACGCGCGCGCGACCCGGTTCGACCTCGATCACGGTTTCGCCCTGCGCGGCCAGCGCGCCGGCGATGGCGACGCGATGCGTACCGTTCAGCGGTATTTCCGCGACGATGCGGCCATCGAGGCGCACCTGAGCCAGCGTTGGCGCAGCCCGGCCCCACTGCGCCGCGGTCGTGGCGACGGTTGCGGCCAGGCCGGCTGTGATCATCAGCCAGTCACCGGGCCGCAGGCGCGTCATTTGCCGCTCGAAGCGAGCGAACGGTGACGCAGCAGTACGCGCGCTTCCTTGCGGAAGTGTTCGGCCAGCCACTGCGTCATGTAGACCGAACGATGCTGGCCGCCGGTGCAGCCGATGGCCACCGTGAGATAGCTGCGGCTGTCCTTGATGTAGCAGGGCAGCCAGTCGTGCACGAAACGCGCAATGTCGTCGCGCATGCGCA
The DNA here is from genome assembly GCF_965284615.1 of Methyloversatilis sp. Taxonomy (GTDB): domain Bacteria; phylum Pseudomonadota; class Gammaproteobacteria; order Burkholderiales; family Rhodocyclaceae; genus Methyloversatilis. The sequence goes on along the minus strand of NZ_OZ260098.1, from coordinate 4,347,395 downwards.
GCACGTCCGGACTGCGCTCCAGATAGTCGATCACCGGCTGATCACAGCCGGTCTGCGGACGCAGAACCGGGTCGTAGTGGGGATTGGGCAGACAGCGCACGTCGAACACCAGATCGGCGTCGAGCGGGATGCCATGTTTGAAGCCGAAGGACTCGAACATCAGCGTCAGCCCGGAGCCCTCGTCGATCTGCACCAGTTCGCGCACCCATTTGCGCAGTACCGCCGACGGCAGGTCGCTGGTGTCGATGCGGTGACCGAGCGCGACGATGGGTTCGAGCAGATCGCGTTCGCGACGGATCGCCTCGGCCAGCGAAGTCTGGTCGTCGCCCAGCGGGTGGCGCCGCCGCGTCTCGGAAAAGCGCGCGATCAGCGCGTCGTCGCGCGCATCCAGAAACAGCGTCTGCAGTTCGGTGCCGTTGCGCAGCACACCCATCATCGGCGGCAATGCGCTCATGCTCTTGCCGGAGCGCACGTTGACCGCCACCGCGACGCGGCTGTAGCCGGCGTCACGCAGATGGCCGACCAGTTGCGGCAGCAGCGGGGCCGGTAAATTGTTCACACAAAAAAATCCGGCGTCCTCCAGCACGTTGAGCGCAACGCTCTTGCCCGAGCCGGACATGCCGCTGATCAGTACCAGGCGCATTGCGCCGCGTCGTGTTTCATTCACGTGGCTTACCTGCGAAAAAGCGTGTTCATGCAAATAACATGGTTGACACTGGGTCTGTGGAAACTACGCTGAATGAGTGCGGTCCGACGGCACGCAGCATCCGAATGCTGCCTCATGTGCTGCCCGACTGCATCCGATTCAGGATGTGGCGTGTAGCAGGGCAATCCGACCGGAGGTGTTCACCATGCGATATCTCAGACTCCAGCGCAGCCAGGCCAATCGTCGCCGTGCCGAGCGCGAAGCCGAGCGAGCCGCACTCCAGTCGCGCTCCCAGCCGGCCCAGGGCGCTCCGGGTTCGCGCGACGCGCCGGCACCTGACGGCAGTCCCAGCGAGCCGCGGCGGCGACGCGAAAACTGAAGGCCGTTCCCTCGCTCACTCGGCTGCCGGCGCCACGCGCCGGTGGCCCTGCGCTTCCCGTTCGAGGATGCGTTCGAGTATCTGCAGCCGCACCGCGTCGGTGGTCGAGCCCCAGCAGGCGATTTCGTCCCGCGAGCGAAGGCAGCCGACACAGATGCCGAGTTGTCGGTCGAGCGTGCACACGCCGGTGCAAGGTGATGCAACCATCTATTCCGTCCTGTAGGCGCGCGCAACGCGCGACGCCACCTGTCTGTCCAGCCGGGCGCTGACCCAGCGCGCCGCGCCGACCAGCTTCCCGAGATTCACGCCGGTATCGACACCGGCACCTTCCAGCATATACACCACGTCCTCGGTTGCCACGTTGCCGCTGGCACCCGGTGCGAACGGGCAACCGCCCAAGCCGCCGACCGATGCGTCGAATACCGCCACGCCGGACTGCAGCGCGGCGTACACATTCGCCACGCCCATGCCCCAGGTGTCGTGAAAGTGACCGGCCAGCCGGTGCACCGGCACCCGCGCCGACACCGCGTCGATCAGCCGCCGGATCTGCTCCGGTGTGCCGATGCCGGTGGTGTCGCCCAGACTGACCTCGTAGCAGCCCATGTCGATCAACTGCAGCGCCATGTCGGCAACGATGCCGGCGGCGATCGGCCCTTCGTACGGACAGCCGATCACGCAGGACAGGTAGCCGCGCACCCGCACATCGCTGTCCAGCGCGCGCCGCGCCACCGTACGCAGGCGCGCCATCGATTCGGCGATGCTGCAGGCGGTATTGCGCTGCGAAAACGTTTCCGACACCGCGGCGAAGATGGCGATGTCGCGGCAGCCGGCGTCGAGCGCGGCGTCCAGTCCGGTGTCGTTCGGCACCAGGCAGGGGTAGCTCACGCGATTGCTGCGCGGCAGACGTTTCATCAGTTCGCCGCTGCCCGCCATGTTCGGCACGCGCTTGGGCGACACGAAGGCGCCGGCTTCGATATTGACCAGGCCGGCGTTGACCAGCCTGGCGATCAGCGTCAGTCGGTCGTCGATGGACAGCGCGACGTGTTCGTTCTGCAGACCGTCGCGCGGTCCGACCTCGACGATGCGCACGCGGGCGGGCAGTACGCCCATCACGCGGGTCCGGCCGGCACCCAGCCGGGACGGCGGCGTGCGAACAGCGCGTCCAGCCCCTCCTGCGCCTCGGCGCCGGTATCGATGCGGTTTTCCATCTCGACGGCGTGATCGAGCGTCTTCTCGTCGGCGCGCGGTCGGCCGAGTGCGCGCACCAGCAGCTTGATCTGCTGCTGCGCACGGGGGCCGCCGAGCAGCAGCGCGTTGACCACCTCGCCGACGGCGTCGTCCAGGTGCTCGGCCGAGGCGACGATTTCCGACAGCAGGCCGATACGGTAGGCCTCGGACGCGGAAAAGCGCTCGCCGGTCAGGAAGTAGCGGCGTGCCCGTGCCGGGCCGATGGCCGCCATCACGTAGGGGGCGATCACCGCCGGCACCTGGCCGGTGCGCACCTCGTCGAAGGCGAAGTGGGCGTCGAAACTGGCGATGGCGACGTCGCAGGCGGCGATCAGACCCGCTCCGAGGCCGATCGCCGGGCCCTGCACGCGGGCCACCACCGGCCGTATGCACTCGCTGAGCGTGCGCATCAGCCGCGCCGCCAATGTCGGCTCGACGGCCATCAGACCGCTGCGTTCCAGTTCCATCGGGTCGGCGCCGATGCTGAAGCTGTCACCCAGTGCCGACAGCACCAGCAGGCGCACATCGGCGTGCGCGACCATGTCGTCGATAGCCGCGATCAGCGATTCGGCGAGCGACGCATCGAGCAGGTTGTGGTGGTCCGGCCGGTTAAGCGTGACGATGCCGATGCCGTTGACGATTTCGGTCAGCACCAGCGCATTCGGGTCCCGCATCAAGGCGCCGCCCCCTGCACCAGATGGCTGCCGAGCGCGCGCAGCGGCGCACCCAGTTCGAAGCCCGGCATGACCACTTCGTCGTTGACCGCGTACAGCTGGCAGGGCAGACCCTGTGCCTCGCAGGCGGCGATCGCTTCGCTGGTCGCGTCGTCACCGGCGTTCCACGCCCAGTCGCCGTTCATGTTCAGCGCGAACGCACGCGGGCGCAGCGTGACCTGCAGGAAGCGGCCGTAGCCGGCGCGTCCGCCCTCATTGAGCAACGGTACCGCCTCGATCAGGTTGACCGGCCGCAGCCAGGCGGTCGGCTCTGCGGCATGGACGGTGCACGGAAGCAGCGCGGCAATGCAGGTCAGCAGCGGGCGGTTCCAGTCAGACTTCATGCGGTTTCACTCCCGGTCGTCACGCCGGCCGCCAGCCGGTCAAGCAGGCGGATCGGATCTTCGTCTGAAATGATCAGCTGCCGGTGCGGCGCGCTGAGAAAACCCTCGCGGGTCGCCTGGTCGAACATGGCGAGCAGCGGATCGAAATAGCCGGCCACGTTGAGCAGTCCACAGAGTTTATGGTGCAGCCCCAGTTGCGCCCAGGTGAGAATTTCGCACAGTTCGTCCAGAGTGCCAAAGCCGCCGGGGGCGGCGATGAACAGATCGGACAGGTCGGCCATCAACGCCTTGCGCGTATGCATGCTGTCGACCACGTGCAGTTGCGTCAGGTTGGCGTGCGCCACCTCGCGTTCGAGCAGATGCTGCGGGATGACGCCGATCACCTCGCCGCCGGCGTCGAGCGCGGCGTCGGCGATCAGACCCATCAGGCCGATGTTGCCGCCGCCATAGACCAGACCATGGCCACGCACGGCGAGCAGCGTGCCGAGGATGTGCGCCGTTTCTGCGTAGATCGGGGAATCACCGCTGCGTGAACCGCAGAAGACACAGACACGCATGTGTGCAACCGGAAGTCGTAAATCGGGAGAGCGAAGTATGCACGCGCGGCGCGCGTACGGGCAGGGTGGATCGCCGCTTCAGTCGGTGATTCAGTTGACGACTCAGTTGACGAACTTGGCCTTCACGACGCGCCATTCCTGCGGGCCGTCCAGCGTGCGCGAACAGCCCAGCGGTACCGGCTCGGCCCCCGGCTTCATCTCGGTCTTGGAGCGGTCGCCGGTGCCCACGCCCATGTGGTAGCGGTCCAGCCACACCATCACGGTGCGGCTCGGGTGGCTGTTGCCGACCAGCAACTGCACCGAATTGCGCGAGACGCAGCTGGCGGCGAAATCCTGGCTGAAGGTGACGAACTTGGTCGGATCCTCGTCCTCTGCCCGCACAGGCAGGGTCATCAGCAAGGCCAGCAGGGTGATCGCAGCGCGCATGGGTCTCCTCCGTTATCGGCTTATGGGTCTGTGATGCGGTAACGCACCGGGCGTTCCACCGCCGACGCGCGAGTGTACCAACAGGCTGACGTCGCACTTGATATTGCACTGCACAATGACCGGCGTTTCGGGTTACCATTCAAGGACTTCAGCATCCTGGCCCAGACCGACCGCCGTGTCCGCCCACGATCCCGTTCTCGAACCGCATCCCGCAACCGCGCCGCAACCCGGCCGGCTCGCGCCGGTGGTGCGCGGCGTGCACTGGCTGCGCATGCCGGTCGCCTTCGCGCCCGGTCACGTAAACGTCTGGGCGATCGAGGACCACGACGAGCACGGCCCGTGCTGGACCCTGGTCGATGCCGGCTTCCCCGACGACGCGACGCGTGCCAACTGGCTGCAGGCGCTGTCCGGCGATCTGGCCGGCCGCCGGGTGCGACGCATCCTGATCACCCACTGCCATCCGGATCACTTCGGTCTCGGCGACTGGCTCGCCGAACAGACCGGCGCCCGCATCTGGATGTCGCTTGGCGAGTACCTGACCGCGCAGGCCTGGTTCGGTGACACGCCGGCATCCGGCATCGATCTGATGGCGGACTTCTTCCGTCAGCATGGTCTGCCGCTTGCGCAGACCGAGGCGATGCAGCTCGAGGGCCGGCGCTATCGGCGCACCGTAGGATCGGTGCCGGTGGCGATGCGCCGCATCCTGCCGGGCGAGGTGATCACCATCGGCGACGACGCCTGGGAGGCGCTCGTCGGCCACGGGCACTCGCCCGAGCACCTGTCCTTCTATCGCGCACACGACCCGGTGCTGATCGCCGGCGACATGCTGCTGCCCACCATTTCGCCGAACACGCCGACGCTGCCTTTCGAACCCGAGACCGACGCCGTCGGTCAGTACCTCGACTCGATCGAACGTTTCCGCTCGCTCGCCGCGGCCACCGTCGTGCTGCCGGCGCACGGCGACCCGTATCGCGGCGTGGTCGCCCGCGTCGATGCGTTGCGCCTGCACCACGACAAGCGCCTCGCCCAGATCGCCGCGCTGTGCGACGAGCCGCGACACGCCTTCGAATTGCTGCCGCGCCTTTTCAAGCGCGAACTCGACAGTTTCCAGACCCGGTTTGCCATGGGAGAGGTGATCGCTCACCTGAACCATCTGTGGCAAGCCGGACAACTGCGCCGCCTGCCCGGGCAGGACGGCGTGATCCGCTTTACCCAGCCTTGAACCAGCCCAGGGGGAGACCATGAACAAGCCAGCCGCCAAAGACGCCAAGCCCGCAGAACCCGCCACCCTGCCGGACCCGGCCGAAGTCGCGAAGACCTACGCCGAAGTGGCCGAGCGCGCGAGCAAGCTGCTCGGCGAACACGTACAGCGGCAACTGAAGCGCGGCGTGACGCCGCCGGCCGACGAACTGGGCATCGCCCAGGCCTTCATGGACATGACCTCGCGTCTGCTGTCCAACCCGTACAAGCTCGCGCAGGCGCAGATGGGCCTGGTGTGGGATTACTACACGCTGTGGCAGCAGTCGATGCTGAAGTTCATGGGCGTGGATGCTGCGCCGGTGGTCACTCCGGTCAAGGGCGACAACCGCTTCCGCGGCGAGGAATGGGAGAGCCACTTCCTGTTCGACTTCTTCAAGCAGAGCTACCTGATCGCCGCCCGTCACATCCACGACGTCGTCAGCAACGTCGAGGGCATGGACGACCACACGCTGCAGAAGGTCAACTTCTTCACCCGCCAGACCATCAATGCCTTCAGCCCGAGCAACTTCGCGCTGACCAACCCCGAAGTGCTGCGCGAAACCGTGCGCAGCCACGGCCAGAACCTGCTGCGCGGCTTCAACAACCTGCTGCGCGACATCGAGGACGGCGACGGCCAGCTGCGCGTGCGCATGACCGACACCTCGGCCTTCGAACTGGGCCGCAACGTCGCCACGACGCCGGGCAAGGTGGTGGCCGAGAACGCGCTGATGCAGCTGCTGCAGTTCAATCCGACGACCGACAAGCAGTTCAAGCGCCCGCTGCTCATCGTGCCGCCGTGGATCAACAAGTACTACATCCTCGATCTGCGCGAATCGAACAGCTACATCAAGTGGGCCACCGACCAGGGCCACACCGTGTTCGTCATATCCTGGGTGAACCCGGACGAGAAGCTGGCCCAGCTCACCTTCGAGGACTACGTGCATCAGGGCCCGCTGGCCGCGCTCGACATGATCGAGAAGCACACCGGCGAAACCGAGGTGAACGCCGCCGGCTACTGTCTGGGCGGCACGCTGCTGGCGACCACGCTGGCCTACCTCGCCGGCAAGAAACAGAAGCGCATCGCCAGCGCCACCTTCTTCACCACGCTGATCGACTTTTCCGAGCCGGGCGAGCTGGGCGTGTTCATCGACGAGAAGGCGGTCGAGGGCCTGGAAAAGAAGATGTTCGAACGTGGCTACCTCGAAGGGTCGGAAATGGCCGGCACCTTCAACATGCTGCGTTCGAATGACCTGATCTGGTCCTTCGTCGTCAACAACTACCTGATGGGTCGCGAGCCCTTCCCGTTCGATCTGCTGTACTGGAACTCGGACTCGACCCGCATGCCGGCCTGCATGCACAGCTTCTATCTGCGCCAGATGTACATCCAGAACAAGCTGCGCGAGCCGGGCGGCATCACCGTGCTGGGCGAGCCGATCGACATCCGCAAGATCAAGGTGCCGGTGTATTTCGTGTCGGCCATCGAGGATCACATCGCGCCGTGGAAGAGCACCTATCTGGGCGCCCAGCTGGTGTCGGGCCCGGTGCGCTTCGTGCTCGGCGGCTCCGGCCACATCGCCGGCATCGTCAATCCGCCGGCGGCCAACAAGTACGGCTACTGGACCAATCCTGGCGTCAAGCTGCCGGGCGACGCCGACGAGTGGTTCAACGGCTGCACGCAGAACCCGGGCTCGTGGTGGACCGACTGGCAGCAGTGGGTGACCGCGCAGGACGCGGACACCGTGCCGGCACGCGATCCGGCTAAGGGCAAGCTGAAGCCGATCGAGGACGCGCCGGGCCGTTTCGCCAAGCTGCGCCTGGACACGATGAAGAAGTGATCGCGCTACCGCGCGCCTGACCGGTCCTGAAGCCGACGCCGCGCGTGCAGGCCACGGGCCCGGGCGGTCGCCGGAGGCGGGTTTGTGCGAGGGGTTTTCTGACTCCGACAGCGACCTAGATCGAAGCCGGCGGACTGCGACAGCCGCGTCGCGGTCAGAAGACCGCTCCCACAGGGGTGGAGCGCCCGACCCACGGCCTGAGCCCGGGCGAAGGTTCCGTGGGAGGGGTCTTCTGACCCCGACTACGGCGGCGGGCAGGGCGGGGCGCCGGTTTCGGGCTCTGTCGGCAGCAATCGCTGCCTCCCTCAGTGGCCGCTTCGCTCAGGCCTGGAGCAGAGACCGTGGGAGCGAGTCTGCTCGCGATTGCGGCCTGGACCGCAGCCGGCGGCCAGCGACAGCCGCGTCGCGGCCAAGGCCGCTCCGACAGGTGCCGCTCCCCCGGGGATCGCGCGTGATCAGAGGGTCTCTGGCGGCGGGGCGTAGCCGGTGATCAGTTCCAGCAGTTCGGCCTCGTTGTAGGGCTTGCCGAGGTAGTGGTTCACGCCGATCTCACGCGCGTAGGCCTTGTGCTTTTCCGCCGTGCGCGAGGTGATCATGATGATGGGGATGGCCTTCGTGCGGGTGTCGGCACGCACGTTGCGCGTCAGGTCGAAGCCGTCCATGCGCGGCATTTCGATGTTAACCAGCATCACCGCGGGCTCGGTGTCGATCAGTTTTTCCAGCGCATCCACGCCGTCCTTCGCTGTCACGACGCGATAGCCCTCGCGTTCCAGCAGACGGCTGGTCACCTTGCGCACGGTCAGCGAGTCATCGACCACCATGATCAGCGGCGCTTCGACCGCCTGCGCCACCGGTGCCATCGTGCGCACCGGCTCGTCGGCCGAGGCCGCGCGCAGCAGTTCGCTGCGGTTGCGCGCGGCGATCGCCACCGGGTTGATGATCAGCGTCACCTCGCCGTCGGGCAGCACGGTGGCACCGGAAATGCCGACCAGCTTCGACAGCTGCGGGCCGACCGGCTTCACCACCACTTCCTGGTTGCCGCGCAGCGCGTTGACCTCCAGCGCCATGAATTCGTGGCCGCTGTTGATCAGCAGCGCCCAGCTGCCGGGCACTGGCTGGCTGTGACCGTCGCCGAGCAGGCGCGGCAGGTACTGGTAGCGGTAATGCGTGCCCAGCCACTCCTGTCCGCCCGCCTCGCGCAGCGCCTCGCCGGCGTCGCCCTTCAGTTCGCGTGCGTGCTGCACCATCGACGACGGAATCGCGTAGGTCTTGCCGGCGCTGCTCACCAGCACCGACTGGGTCACCGCCAGCGTCATCGGCAGCGACAGCCGGAAGCGCGTGCCCTGGCCCGATTCGCTGGTGGTTTCGATGCGGCCGCCGAGCGCGGTCGTCGCGTTCTTCACCACATCCATGCCGACGCCGCGGCCGGCCAGTTCGGACACCGCCGCCGCCGTCGAGAAGCCCGGTTCGAAGATCAGCCCGGTCAGGCGACGTTCGTCGACCACCTCGTCCGGCGCGATCAGGCCGCGCTCGACGCCGCGTGCGCGGATGCGGTCGAAGGCGAGGCCGGCACCGTCGTCGGCCAGTTCGATCACCACTTCGTTGGTCTGCTGCGTCAGCGTGATCACGATCTCGCCGGTTTCCGACTTGCCGGAGGCGGCGCGCGCCTCGCGCGACTCGATGCCGTGTGCCACCGCGTTGCGCAGCAGGTGCTCGATCGGGCCGGTCATCTGTTCCAGCACTTCGCGGTCCAGCTCGATCTGCGTGTTGCGCAGTTCGAGGTTCACCTTCTTGCCCAGCTCCTTGGCCGATTGCCGGGCGACCCGGTAGAGCCGGTCCTCCAGCGTCGAGAACGGCACCATGCGCACCGACATCAGTGCTTGCGACAGTTCGCGGTTGAGCCGCGCCTGCGACTGTATGGCGGTGTCGGCGGCGTCGAGGTTGCGCACCAGGTTGTACTGCACGGTGGTGACGTCGGACAGGCTTTCGGTCATCAGCCGCGACAGTTCCTGCAGTCGCGTGAAGCGGTCCATCTCCAGCGGGTCGAACTGTTCGTGATGGGCTTCGGCCGCCGCCATGCGCGACTGCATCTGGCTTTCGGCGTGGATTTCGATTTCGCGCAACTGGCCGCGCAGGCGCTGCACGTTCTCGGTCAGGTCGTTCAGCGAGCCGCGCAGCGCGCGCAGTTCACCCTCGATGCGGGTGCGCGCGATGCTCATTTCGCCGGCCTCGTTCACGAAGCGGTTGACCATGTCGGAGCGCACGCGCACGGTGGGCCGCTCGCGCACGGTGCCGGCCTCGTCGTCGCCAGCCGCGGGCACCGCCTGGGTGCCGTCGGCGTCCGTGCTTGCGACTTCGTGCGGCTCGCCGGTTTCCCCGCGTTCCAGCCGGGCGACCAGTTCCTCGCAGCGGTCGTAGGCCATTTCAAGTTCGTCGAGCACGGCGGGGCGCTCGTCCGCACTGCAGGGCGCTTCGATCACGCCCTCCATGCTGTGCACCAGGTCGCCGAAGCGCATGACGCCCGCCATGCGCGCGCTGCCCTTCAGCGTGTGCAACTGGCGGCGCAGCATGTCGGAAGCGGACAGCTGCTCCGGCTGTTCACGCCATGCGCGCAGTTCGTGGCCGATGTCGCGCAGCAGGTCGTGCGCTTCCTCAATGAAGATGGGCAGCAACTGCGGGTCGATGTCGTCGGCGACGCGCGGTGCGTCCGCGGTTTCGGCGGCGCTTCGCGGCGCCGCGCTGCGCAGGCTGTCGGCCGCGGTCGGCAGGTCGCTGGTCTGCGGCAGCACGTACTCGTCCGGCAGCGCCACCTTCTCGAAGCGCATGTCTTCGTCCGCCAGCGCTTGGTCGAGCGCGATGTCGTCGTCGGTGGCCGTCACGTCCGCTGCCGCTTCGTCGGGCGACAGGTCGAGCGTCGGCTCTTCGAGCAGCGGGACGTCCGCCGCGGGCAATTCGGCGTCGACTTCCGCCGCCGTGTCGGCGTCGATCGCTTCGACTGCCGGTTCAGGCTCGGGCTGGGTGTTGCCGTCCGCGTCGAGGCCGCAGCGGAAGCCGTCGCGGTCGCTCAGTACCGAACGGGCGCCGCTTTCGGCCAGGGTGATTTCGTCGATGTCGGCGGCGCCGACGTCCAGATCCGGTGCGGACGGGATGTCGTGACTGCCGGCCGGCATCTCCAGCACCGGCAACTCGACGGCCGGGCGGGTGTGGAAGAACAGCGCGTCGAGCTGTTCGACCAGGGCCGGCGCAGCGTGCGCCTGACCACCGTCGGCGATCGCGCCGACCTGGCTTTCAAGCGTGCTGGCGGCCGTGTTCAGCAGCGCCGATTCGTGGTCGGCCGGCGGCTCGCCGTGCGCTTCGCAGCGGCTCAGTGCGTGCTCGAGCGCCTTTGCCAGCGCGCTGATATCGGGCTGGCCGACGGTCAGCGAAATGCCGCTCAGCGTGTGCGCGGCGATCAGGCTGTCCTGCGTCGGAAGCAGCGACGGGTTCAGGTGCAGGCGGGCAAGTTCGCGCCGCAGCGTGGCCAGATGGCCGCGCGCCTCGGCAACGAACAGGTCGAACAGCGTGCGGTCGGTGCCGGCGTCCAGTGCGAGGTCTTCGGCGTCGATGTCGGCCGTGATGTCGATCGCTTCCGGGCTGTCGATGACGGCCTCGGCTTCGCCGGCGACGGGCGGGCCGAGGTCCAGATCGAGATCGAAGTCGGGGGCCGTCGCCTCGACCACCTGCGGCGCGTCGTCCAGTTCGATGACGCCTGCCGGCGTGTCGTCCGCGTCGAGGTTGAAATCGAGGTCCATGTCGAGCTCGATGTCGAGCGCGTTGTCGTCCGGTGCGGCCGCCGCCTCGATGGCGACCGGCGTGGCCGGGGCGGCTTCGCTGTCGTCTGGCTCGCCACCGAACAGCGCCGCGCAGGCGGGCGGCAGCCAGCCGTGCTCGGGCGTGGCGGTGTTGCCGTCGGCCAGCTGTTCGACCCAGCCGGCAAACAGGTCGCGCGCGCGGTCGAGCAGGTCGAACAGTTCGGGCGTGCCGTCGCGCTCGCTGGACAGCCAGCGGTTCATCACCTGCTCGATCGCGTAGGCGCTTTCGCCGAGGTCGCGCAGGCCGACCATGCGGCCGCTGCCCTTCAGCGTGTGGAAGCCGCGGCGCAGCGCGGTCAGCAGTTCCTGGTTGTGCGGCGCCTGACGTGCGGCGGCGGTGCCGGAGGCGATGCTGTCGAGGACTTCGCGTGCCTCCTCGATGAAGATTTCGAGCAGTTCGGCATCGAATTCCTCCTGACTGGCTTCGGCCAGACGCACCGTGTCGGCCGACGGCGCCAGCGATTCGACCGGGGCTTCGGCCAGCGCCTGCACCGCGTCGGCCACTGCAGCGTCACCGGCCTTCAGCGCCGCCAGCGTTTCGGTCACCCTCTTTTCCAGCTTTTCGTCGGCCAGCAACTTGGCGTCCTGGCGGATGGTTTCGAGCGACTGCCGCAATTCGTCGCGGGTGTGTTCGTCGGCGTCGCCGTGCGCCAGCCGGTCGAGCAGCTGGGTCGCCTCGCTGCGGCGTGCAGCCAGTTCCGACTCAACGCTGGCTTCGTCCGCCTCGGTCGGCACGTCGCCGGTCGCCGGTGCGCTGCCGCGCGGGTTCAGGATGGCGTCGAGATCGGCCGGGCCGTACTGCAGCTTGTCCACAAAGAAGCCGAGGCCGGACAGCTGGTGCGCCAGCGCCTCGAATTCGCCTTCGGCGGCGACGTGGTCAGGTTGCGCCATGCGGGCGATCTGCTGCGCGCAGCGCCGCACCAGCGACACCGCGTCGTCCTGCCCCAGCATGTTCAGCGCGCCTTCGACCTGCTTCAGCGGCGCGGCCAGTGCGGCCAGTTCGGCTGCCTTGGCCGGATTACGGAAATAGGCGTCGAGCTGCTGTTCGACTTCGGTCAGGCTGGCCAGGATCTCGCGCGCGACCTGACCCATGAACAGCCGCTCCTGGGCGCGGCGCGACATTTCGTCGAACAGCGGAATCTGCATCGCCGGCAGCGTTTCGCCGCGACGGGCGCGCGCCAGGCGGTCGATCAGCGTATCGACCTGGGCCGGCAGGTCGTCGCTCTGGGCGCGGCTGAACTGCTCGACCAGTGCGTCCATCACCAGCAGTGCGGTGGCGACTTCCATCGCCAGGTTTTCCTGGTGCTGCAGCGGATCGCGGCGCAGCCACTGGCCGAGGTCGAGCAGTGCGGCGGCGAGCCGGGCGAGGTCGGGCTGACCGACGCGCGCCGCCGACGCCACCATGGATTCGCACTGTTCGTGGAACTGCGGCAGTGCCACGGCGGCGCCGGACGAGAAGCGCGTCCATGCCTCTTTGGCCTGACCGAGCGACTCGCGCAGTGCGGCCAGCGCCGGACGCAGCGCGGCGATGTCGTCGCGCGTGTCGGCGTCGGTGGCCAGCAGCGTGTCCAGCCGGTAGGTGTCGCGCACCGCGCGCAGCGCCGGTGTTGGGTGTTCGGCGGTGGCGATGAAGTACAGCGAGTCGCGCATCAGCCGCTCGGCCACGCCGCGCGAGCCTTCGAGCAGGCGGCGCATCTGCACGTCGATGCGCGCGCACAGGCGCTTGATGAAGAAATCGCTCTGGATGGCGCCCTGCGCCATGCCGTCGAACAGTGCGCCGGCCACCCACCAGAAGGCGCGCGTGGCCGGTGCGGTCTGCGTCTGTTCGATCGCGCCGACGGCCTGGCGCATCTGCAGCAGGCCGTCGCGATCATCGCGCAGGAAGCGCAGCAGGCCGCGTTCGAACTGGCTGCGGGCGCTGCGCAGCGCGCGTGCGCGGTCCAGCGGCGACAGTGCGGCGGCGGCCGACGGGGCAGGCGGCGGGCGCAGTGTCAGATCGGGGAAAAACAGTTCCGACGGCGCCACCACGGCTTCGCCGCGCAGCGCCATCAGGTCGCGGTAGAGCGACATCAGCCGCATCGGCTGGTCGCTGCCGCCAGCCACCAGTTCGTCCAGGTGGGTGCGGATCGCGGCGATCGCGCGCTGCGCGACGGCACCGGCGGTGCCGGTGTCCGCCAGCCGGCCGCCGTGCCAGTCGGCCAGCGTCTGTTCGAGCGCGTCGCAGAAATGGGTCAGGCCATCGAGGCCGACGATGGCCAGGGCGCCCCGCGCCTGGTGCAGGTGGGTCTGGGCGAATTTCAGTGCTTCGGCGCCGCTGCCGTGCTGACCGTCGCCGAGCGCTTCTGCGGCGCGCACGAGGGCAAGATCGATCTCGCCGCGGACCCAGATCAGAGGGCCCAGATCCTGTTCGCTGGTGGAGGTGCTCATACCTTGAAGCCCGCGACCGAGCCCTTGAGTTCAGCGGCGAGGTCCGCCAGCTGGCCGATGGACACCGCGGTCTGCTTGGTGCCGACCGTGGTCTGCTCCGTGATGCGCAGGATGCCCTGCATGCCCTGCGCCACCCGTGTGGCCTGTTCCGCCTGTACCTGGGCGGACGACGAAATGCGTTCGATCAGCTGCGCCAGTTCCGACGACACGGTCGAAATCTCGCCCAGTGCCTGACCGGCGGCGTCGGACAGGCGGGCCCCCTCGACCACGCCGCGGGTGGAATTTTCCATTGCCGCCACTGCGTCCTGGGTGTCGGTCTGGATGGTGCGGACGATGGCGGCGATCTGCTTGGTCGCTTCGGCCGAACGTTCGGCCAGCCGCTGCACTTCTTCCGCCACCACCGTGAAGCCGCGGCCGGCCTCGCCGGCGCTCGCCGCCTGGATGGCGGCGTTCAGCGCCAGCACGTTGGTCTGTTCGGTAATGTCGGAAATGAGCTCGACGATCTCGCCGATCTCCTGCGACGACTCGCCCAGCCGCTTGATGCGCTTTGACGTTTCCTGGATCTGCTCGCGGATGTCGTTCATGCCGCGGATCGAGTTCGACACCGCGGTCGAGCCGTTCTGCGCGGCGGCCAGCGACTGCCGTGCGACCTGCGCCGAGCGGGTCGCTTCCTGCGACACCATATTCATCGACTGCGCCATCGCCAGCACCGACTGGCCGGATTCGGTCACCTCACGCGACTGCTTTTCCGCCGCCGTCAGCAACTGGGTCGAGATGCGCTGCGCGGTTTCCGATGCCTCGGTCACGCGGCCGGCAGCGTCATTGATCCGCTTCACCAGCACCGACAGTTCCTCGATCGTGTAATTGACCGAGTCGGCGATGGCGCCGGTGATGTCTTCCGACACCGTGGCGCGCACGGTCAGGTCGCCGTCGGCGAGGTCGCCCATCTCGTTCATCAGCCGCAGGATGGCCTGCTGCGTCATGTCCTTCTCGCGTTTCGCTTCCTCGCGCGAACCTTCGGCCTGCAGCCGCTGTTCGTTCTGGTCCTCGTTGTAGGCGCGCACCATCAGGAACACGCTGATCAGGGCCAGCAGCACGCACAGCGCGCCGGCACCGGCCAGGGCCAGCCGCCCCTCGCGCTCGGCGACATAGCCGGCGCCCAGTTCGTCGGTCAGTTTCGACAGCGTCGCCGCCTCGGCGATCACGGCGGCTCCGGCCTTGCGTGCGCCGGCCAGCGCTTCGGGTTTGTCGAGCTCACCGGCCAGCACGCCAAGCGGGCCGTCGATGACGGCGCGCGCGCTGCTGAAGGTGTCGCGCGCCGCGCCTTCGGCCACTGTCTCGATCTGCTGGGCGGCGTCGCGCAGTGCCGGCACGCTGCGGGCGAGTGTCGCCGGCGCGTCGGCCGCGGTCGCGTGCGCGCCGGCCTGAACCTGACTGAGCACGGTGGCGAAGCCGTGAAACAGGTTGCCGTCCTTGCCGGCCCGCACGACCGCCGTCTGCGCCGCGGCGGCGGCCAGCGCCGGCGCCTGCTGGTCGAGCGCGCGGGCGGCGTCGCCGAGCGCACGCAGCGCCTTTTCCTGCGCCAGCACGGCCGATACGTTCTGATCGAAGCCGGACCATGCCGCGTCGAGCTGCTGCAGCGAACCCTGCACCGCACCGGAACTGGCCGGCACGTCAACGCCGTCGATCTCGCCGCCCTGGGTGACGCGGTCGAGCAGCCGGAAGAAGGCGTCGCGCGAGGCAGCCAGCTCGGCGAAGGCGGCCGATTCGCCGGCCAGCGCCTGATGCGCTGACTTGGCCATGCTCTGGCTCAGCGTGCGCATCTGGCCGGCGGCCGACACATAGCTCGCGTTGTAGCGGGTAATGCGCAAGTCCTGCCAGACCAGGAAGGCGGCGATCACGATGAAGAACAGGAACAGCGTACCGAGCACGCGCACCTGCTGTTCGAGCGGCAGGTGACCGATCAGTGGCAGGCGTCCGCGCAGGAAGCCGAGGGTGCCGCGTGGCGCGGTGGGGGCGCTGCTGCCGTCGGCGGGACGGGCGGATTTCAGTCCTGGGATGTTCAGTGCCATCGGAGCTATTCCTGGAGGGCTGTTCGGTTCTTGGAAGACGGTGTGCTGTCAGCCTCTGCTGCAATCAGGCGGCGACGTCGAGAAAACGCGCGTCGGTATAGAGCTTGCGCGGATCGAAGCGGCGCCATAGCCGGCCCTGCGTGTCGGAAAACTGCGTCGATATCCAGGGCCGTGGATCCGGTGCCGCGTCGGCCGGTTCGAAATCGTCGAGTGCGCGCAGGCCGAGCACCCGCGACACCAGCAGCGCACTGTTGCAGCCGAACTTGGCATGCGGCAGCAGCAGCCGGGCGTCGCCGGTCAGCGCGGTCGGTGCATTGCCCTGAAAGGCGGAAAAGTCGCTGACCGCGTACAGCACGCCGCGCACGTTGGCGACGCCGCGCAGCCAGCCGGTGGCCAGCGGCACCGGTGTGAGCGCCGGCACCGGCAGGATTTCGCCGGACTCGGCCAGATCGATCAGCCACAGCTCGGCGCCGGCCTGCAGGCCGAGTAGCGCGCGCGTGCCGGTGGCGCCGGAGGTGTCCGACAGCTTGCGGGCCAGTTCTTCCTGAAACTCGCGCAGCGAGAGCTTAGCCATCGTTGTTCGCCGCGCCGAGCTGGGTGATGCGGCCAAGCAGTTCTTCCAGATTGACCGGCTTGACCATGTAGTCGAGCGCACCCTGGCGCATGCCCCAGATGCGGTCGGTCGGCAGATCCTTGCTGGTGCACATGATCACCGGGATGTCGCGCGTGCTGTCGTCGCGGGTGATCGTGCGCGTGGCCTGGTAGCCGTTGATGCCCGGCATTACCACGTCCATCAGGATGAGGTCGGGCTTCTCGGCCTTGGCCTTCTCGATGGCCTGTTCGCCGTTTTCGGCGATGATGACCTCGAAGCCCTTGCGGGTCAGGAAGTCGTTCAGAACATGGCGTTCGGTGGGCGAATCGTCCACCACCATGATGCGCTTGATCGCCATCGTCGGCTCCGCGTTCGGTGGATACGGTGTAAGGCGTCTCAGTCAGCGCCGTTGCGCGCGTGACGCGACACCGCCTGCAGCAGGCTGTCCTTCGTGAAGGGCTTGGTGAGATATTCGTCCGAGCCGACCATCCGACCGCGTGCGCGGTCAAACAGGCCGTCGCGTGACGAAAGCATCACGACGGGAGTAGCGGCAAAACGGGGGTTCTTCTTGATGAGCGCGCAGGTCTGGTAACCGTCGAGGCGCGGCATCATGATGTCGCAGAAGATGACCTGGGGGTGGTGGTCGCTGATTTTCGACAGGGCGTCGAAGCCATCCTCGGCAAGGACCACCTGATACCCGGCCTGGACCAGGAAGATTTCGGCACTGCGGCGTATGGTGTTGCTGTCGTCGATCACCATCACCTTGACGCCGGTATTGCCACCCGATTCAGCCAAGATGTTCTCCCCTGTTGTCCGCACGCCGTTCTGCCGCTGGACTGCGCGGCGACGGCATCCGGTTGGTCTTCATGAGGCGGATGCACCGGCCCGACAGGTCCGCGACCGATGCGTGTTTCAGATCTGGACCATCTCGAAATCGTCCTTGCGTGCGCTGCACTCGGGACAGGTCCAGTTGGGCGGAACGTCCGCCCAGCGGGTGCCGGGGGGGATACCCTCTTCCGGCAGACCGGCGGCTTCGTCGTAGATGAAGCCGCAGATGAGACACATGTAAGTCTGGAATTCGGCCGTGACAGTGGAACTCATGGCAGGTTGGTTTGTTAGAATCCGGTCGATATTACCGTAATTAACCATCTGTAACGACAATCCGGGCGCGCGCTTTATGGTCAATTCTGATGTGCGGGCGCATCCTCCGCTTGTCATGTGTTTTTCGGCGACCGACCCCACTGGCGGGGCCGGCATGCAGGCCGATCTGATGACGCTGTCGGCCCTTGGCTGTCATCCGCTGACGGTCGTGACGGCCGTCACGGTGCAGGACAGTGCAGGCGTCGAAGAGGTCGTGCCGATGGACGACGACCTGCTGGTCGACCAGGCGCGCGTGCTGCTCGCCGACATGCCGGTCGCGGCGTTCAAGATCGGCGTGATGGGCAGCATCGAGAACATCGCGGCCATCGCCGAAATCATTTCCGACTACCCCGACGTGCCGGTCGTGCTCGATCCGGTGCTGTCGTCCGGCCGCGGCGACGAACTGGCCGACGAGGACATGGTGATCGCGCTGCAGGAACTGCTGCTGCCGCTGACCACCGTGCTCACGCCCAACAGCCTCGAAGCCCGGCGTCTGGCGCAGACCGACGACGAGGACGACGACGGTGACGATTTCGCCGACGAGGACGACGAAAGCGACGACGAGGACGAGCAGGACGACGACGCAGGCGCCGCAGCGCCGACGCTGGAGCAGTGCGCGCGTCAGCTCATCGCCGCCGGCTGCGGTCACGTGCTGCTGACCGGCACGCATGAATCGACCACCCGCGTCGCCAACGTGCTGTACGGGCGCAGCGGTGTCGTCCGCCGCGACGAGTGGGATCGCCTGCCCGGCAGCTACCACGGCTCCGGCTGCACGCTGGCGTCGGCGCTGGCCGCCTGGCTGGCGCACGGCCTCGACGTTGGCGAAGCGGCGCACGCTGCGCAGGAGTACACATGGCGCACGCTGCAGGCCGGTTTCCGACCGGGCATGGGTCAGTACCTGCCGGACCGTTTCTTCTTCCTGCGCGAACACAATGCGGCGACCGCCGACCGGGAGTCCGACGATGACGCGTAAGCCGCTGCGCGGCCTGTACGCGGTGACGCCGGAAGCGCTGAGTGGCGCCGCGCTGTACCGCGCCGCCGAGGCCGCCTGCGGCAACGGCGCGGTCGTGCTGCAGTACCGCAACAAGTCGGCTGACGCCGCACGCCGGCGTGCCGACGCCGACGCGCTGCGCGCCATCACCACCGTTTGCGGCGCGCTGTTCGTCATCAACGACGACATCGAACTGGCGAAGGCCTGCGGCGCCGACGGCGTGCACGTCGGTCGCGACGACGGCGGACCGGCGCAGGCGCGCAAGGCGCTCGGCAGCGACGCGCTGATCGGTGTGTCCTGCTATGACGACCCGGCGCTGGCCCGCGCCGCTGCGGGTGACGGCGCCGATTACGTCGCCTTCGGCTCGATGTATGCCTCAAGCACCAAGCCGGCTGCACCGCCGGCCTCCATCGCCCGCTTTGCCGAAGTGGCCGACCTCGGACTGCCGCGCTGCGCCATCGGTGGCATCACGCTGGCGCGTGCGCCGGAACTGATCGCCGCCGGTGCCGATCTGCTGGCCGTGGTGTCCGACCTGTTCGACGCGCCCGACATCGCGGCGCGCGCCCGCGCCTACGCGAAGCTTTTCTGAAGGAATTCCCCATGAGCACCCGCAACGAACAACTTTTCGAACGCGCCCAGCGCAGCATTCCGGGCGGCGTCAATTCGCCGGTGCGCGCCTTCCGCTCGGTCGGCGGCACGCCGCGCTTCTTCACCCGCGGCCAAGGCAGCCGTCTGTGGGACGCCGATGGCGCCGAATACATCGACTACGTCGGCTCCTGGGGCCCGGCCATCGTCGGCCACGCGCACCCGGAGGTGATCCGCGTGGTGCAGGAGGCGGCGGTCGGCGGCCTCTCGTTCGGCGCGCCGACGGAAGCGGAAATCGTGATGGCGGAAACGCTGTGCGCGCGCGTGCCGTCGATCGAGCAGGTGCGTCTGGTCAGTTCCGGCACCGAAGCGACGATGAGCGCCATCCGGCTGGCGCGCGGCTTCACCGGCCGCGACGCCATCGTCAAGTTCGAAGGCTGCTACCACGGCCACGCCGACAGTCTGCTGGTGAAAGCCGGCTCCGGCGCGCTCACCTTCGGCAACCCGAGTTCCGGCGGCGTGCCGGACGACTTCGCCAAGCACACGCTGGTGCTCGACTACAACGACGTGCAGCAGCTCGAAGACTGCTTCCGCGACCACGGCGACCGCATCGCCTGCGTCATCGTCGAGCCGGTGGTCGGCAACATGAACCTCATCGTGCCGAGCCGCGAATTCATCGACGCGATGCGCGCGCTGTGCACGAAATACGGTTCGGTACTCATCTTCGACGAGGTGATGACCGGCTTCCGCGTCGGCCCGGTCGGCGCCCAGGGGCTGTTCGGCATCACGCCTGACCTGACCACGCTGGGCAAGGTGATCGGTGGCGGCATGCCGGTCGGCGCCTTCGGCGGCCGGCGCGACATCATGTCCGCCATCGCGCCGCTGGGCGCCGTCTATCAGGCCGGCACGCTGTCCGGCAACCCGGTCGCCGTCGCCGCCGGCCTGAAGACGCTGGAACTGATCAACGCTCCCGGCTTCCACGACCGCCTCGCCGCCCGCACCAAGCAGTTCTGCGACGGCCTGGTCGCTGCCGCGAAGGATGCCGGCGTCACCTTCTCCGCCCAGTCGGTCGGCGGCATGTTCGGCCTCTACTTCCGCGACGGCTGCCCGACGAGCTACGCCGAAGTGATGCAGTCCGACCGCGAACGCTTCAACCGCTTCTTCCACGCCATGCTGGACGCCGGCGTCTACCTCGCGCCGTCGGCCTTCGAAGCCGGCTTCGTGTCGGGTGCGCACAGCGAGGACGACGTCGCGCAGACGGTGGCGCGGGCGAAGGTGGCGTTTGCGAAAGTGGCGTGACAGCGAGTGCGCGTCCCGAGGGACCGCCATGATCTCCAACATCCTCACCATCGCCGGCACCGACCCGACCGGCGGCGCCGGCATACAGGCCGACCTCAAGACCTTTTCCGCGCTCGGTGCCTACGGCATGAGTGCGATCACAGCGGTGGTGGCGCAGAACACCTGCGGGGTGCGCAGTTTCGTTGCGCTGGAGCCGGATTTTGTCGGCGCACAGATCGACGCGGTGTTCGACGACGTGCGGGTCGATGCGGTGAAGGTGGGCATGATCGCCAACGCGGCGATCGCCCGCGTGGTGGCTGAGCGGCTGCGGCGGCATGCGCGCTGCCCGGTGGTGGTCGATCCGGTCATGGTGGCCAAGAGCGGCGACCATCTGCTGCTGCCGGACGCGGTGGCTGCGTTGCGCGACGAGCTGCTGCCGCTGGCTACGCTGATCACGCCCAATCTGCCGGAAGCGGCGGTGCTGCTCGATTGTGCTCCGCCGCAGACGCTGGACGACATGCGCGCCATGCTGACCGCGCTGTGCGCACTCGGGCCGCAGTGGGTGCTGCTGAAGGGCGGACATCTGCGTGCGCCGCACAGTACCGATCTGCTGGGCGGTCCGGATGGCACGCTCGAACTGCCGGCGCAGCGCATCAACACCACCCGCGATCACGGTACCGGTTGCACGCTGGCTGCCGCTGCGGCAGCGCTGCTGCCGACCCAAGACGTGGTGAGCGCGGTGCGCCGGGCGAAGGACTATCTCAATGCCGCGCTGGCTGCCGCCGGTGAGCTGAACGTCGGTTCAGGGCGCGGGCCGGTGCATCACTTCCACGCACTGTGGACGCAATCACGGGCTGATTGAGCGCGACGCACGGCACCGGTGCCGCTCAAGCGAATATGTTGCGGGCGAGGCGGCCGGCCGCGGCTGCGAGCCTGTCGTCATTCGTCCAGAGTTCGTCGCAGCCGTGAATCTGGGCGGCGGCAAGGTGCAGTGCGTCCGGCGTTTTCAGGCCGAAACGGGCGCGCAGAGCTGCACCCCGCAGGAAGACCTCTTCCGTCGCGGGCAGCAGGACAAACTGTCCGAGCCCTTCCTCGTAATGCTGTTGCAGCACCAGATTTGCGCTGCGCATGGGACCTACGAGGCATTCGAACTTCACCAAGGGCGATACGGCGAACTGTTGCGTCGGCGAGGCGGCCAGCGCTGCGCGTGTGCGGGCGCCGAATACCGGATCGGTCTCGAAGGCGTAGATGACGAGACAGCTATCGAGGTAGATCAGTCCCACGCCGCGCGCTCCTCGCGCAGCGCCGACTCGATCTGTTCATGGCTGCGCCGCGCGTGCTCCGGCAGCGGGTTGCTTTCGAGCCAGGCCATGATGCACTGCCCGGTTGCGGCCGTGGGCGCCTCCGCGGGCACCAGCTTCACTACCGGCTGACCGCGGTTGGCAATCACCACCTCTTCGCCGGCCTGAGCTGATTTGATCAGTTCCGACAGGCGGTTCTTTGCTTCAAGAATATTGACCTGCATGACACGGCCCCGAGCTTCATGTTGGGTTCAAAGCTAACATAGCCAGATCATGTGGCCAAGTTCGTTCGGAGCGCACCGCCGGCACGTACGACCTACAGCGTGCCGCGCGGCTTGCGCCCCGACTTCGCCGCCAGCGCGTCATACACCGGATTGGGCAGCAGTCGCATCAACTTGGCGACGATGCCCATCTGCCACGGGATGACGGCATAGCTGCGCGGGCCGTCGATGAAGCGGGCGAAGCGTTCGGCGGCGTCGGCCGCTTCGAGCATGAAGGGCATCGGGTAGGGGTTCTTCTCGGTCATCGGCGTGTCGATGTAGCCGGGGCACAGCGTCTTCACCCGCACGCCGCTGCCGCGCAGTTCAACGCGCAGACTTTCCAGGTAGCTGATCGCCGCCGCCTTCGACGCGCTGTAGGCGCCGGCGCCGGGCAGGCCGCGGATGCCGGCGACCGAGGCGACGCCCACCAGCGTGCCCGAGCTGCGCGCCTGCATCGGTTTCACGAAGGGCGCGAAGGTGCGCACCAGGCCCAGCACGTTGATGTCGAACACCGCCTCGAACGCGGGCAGGTCTTCCTGTTCGCCGGTCAGCGTGCCGACCGATACGCCGGCGTTGCCGATCACGATGTCGGGCACGCCGACGCGGGCGATGAAATCCTCGGCCGCGGCGCGCAGCGCGTCGGTGTCGCGCACGTCGGCGGCGTAATGCAGGTGCCGGCCCGGCAGGCTGGCCGTCACCTTTTCGAGTAGCTCAGCGCGGCGCGCGACCAGACCGAGTGTGGCGCCTTGTGCCGCGTAATGGCGCGCCAGCGCCTCGCCGATGCCGGTCGATGCGCCGGTCAAAAAAACAACGGGTGCCACATGGGCACCCGTCGTCATCGTCGAACCGTCCGGCTTCACTTCTTGCCGGCAGCGGCGCGCTCGGCGCGGGCGCGGTCGATCAGCGCGTCGAGGTTGGCGAGCATGCCGTCGAAGCTGTTGCCCAGCGCGATGTACTTGCCATCGACCACCAGCGCCGGCACGCCGGTCAGCTGGTAAGCGGCGCTCATCTGCTGTGCGCGCTGCACCTTGCCCGACACGGCGAAGGACTTGGCGGTGTCTTCAAACTTCTTGCCGTCGATGCCGTTCTTGCTCATCCACGTCGCGATGGTGCCGATGTCATTGAAGGCCTGGCGATCCACGTGGATGGCGTCGAACACCTTGCCGTGCATGCGATCCAGTTCGCCCATGGTTTCCAGCGTGTAGTAGGTCTGCGCGCCGGCCACCCAGGACTGGCGGAAGATCGCCGGTACGCGCTTGAAGGTGACGTCGGCTGGCAGCTTGGCCAGCCACTTCTTCAGCGTCGGCTCGAGGTCGAAGCAGTGCGGGCAGCCGTACCAGAAGAACTCGATCACTTCGACCTTGTTGCCCGGCTCGGTGGACTGCGCCGGCTTGATTTCACGGTAGTCCTTGTCGGTCAGCGGCGCGGCGGTGGCCGTGCCGATGGACATGAAGCCGGCGACGGCCAGCGCGGCAAGGGCTTTGAATCCGAATTTCATGCTGTCTCCTTATTCTGAATCGACGTCATCGGACAATCGACGCGTCGATTCCGTTCTGTGCAAGGTCAGCGCGTACGCGCTGCATGTCTTCCGCGTTGGCGAAGGGCCCCAGGCGCACCCGGTACAGCGTGCCCTTGCCGGGCACCGTACCTTTCTGCACCGAAGATTCCAGACCGATCAACGCAAGACGGGCGCGCAGGTTGTCCGCTTCTTCTTCCGACGAGAAAGCGCCTGCCTGCAGCAGCAGCGACGCCGGCGGCTGTGCGGCTGCCGGTTGCTCCGCGACAGGCGCCGGCTTTGCCTCCGGCGCGGTGGCCGGTGCCGGCGTGTTGCCGGGCAGGGTTTCGTAGAAGTCGAAGCGTGGCTTCGCGGGGGCCTTGTCGCCGGGCTTGCCCGGCAGTGCGGCCGGCTCGGTCGGCGGCTGCGCCGGTGGCGGCGCGCTGCCGCGCACCTGCAACGGCAACGACGAGCCGTTGATGTACCACATGACGCCTGCGCTCAGCACCACACCGAGCACCAGGCCGATGAAGATGCCGACCACGGTGCCGCCGCGGCTCTTGCGTGCAGATAATTTCTTCGCGGGGGCCTTGACCATTTACATCGTTTCCGGGGCGGACACGCCGAGCAGGGCGAGGCCGTTGGCGATGACCTGCCGGGTGGCCGCCGCCAGCGCAAGGCGGGCTTCGCGCACGGCCAGATCGTCAACCAGCATGCGCGAGGCGTTGTAGAAGGCGTGGAAGTCCGACGCCACGTCGCGCAGGTAGAAGGCAACCGAGTGCGGGGCGCGGTCGGCGACCGCCGCCGTGATCACGTCCGGGAATTCGGCCAGGCGCTGTGCCAGCAGCAGTTCCCTCTCGCCGGACAGGCTGTCCACCGGCACGCCCTGCAGCAGCGACACGTCGAGCGCGTGGTTGGCGACCGCCTCGCGGATGACCGAGCAGATGCGCGCATGCGCGTACTGGATGTAATAGACCGGGTTGTCGTTCGATTCCGACTTGGCCAGATCGAGGTCGAAATCGAGGTGCTGGTCGCTCTTGCGCAGCACGTAGAAGAAGCGGGCGGCGTCGTTGCCGACTTCCGTGCGCAGGTCGCGCAGCGTGACGAAATCGCCCGAGCGCTTACCCATGGCCGCTTTCTCGCCGCCGCGGTAGAGCACGGCGAACTGCACCAGCGCGATTTCCAGCTTGTCCGGGTTCTCGCCCAGTGCGGCCAGCGCACCCTTCACCCGCGGGATGTATCCGTGGTGATCGGCACCCCACACGTCGATCACCAGGTCGAAGCCACGGGCGAACTTCTCGGCGTGGTAGGCGATGTCGGACGCGAAATAGGTGTACGCGCCATTGTCGCGGCGGACCACGCGGTCCTTCTCGTCACCGAAATGGGTGGAGCGGAACCACAGCGCGCCGTCCTGTTCGTAGATGTGGCCGGCGTCCTGCAGCCGCTTGACCGCGCGATCGACCGCGCCGTTGGTGTGCAGCGACTGTTCCGAGTACCACACGTCGTAGTGCACGCGGAATTCGCCGAGGTCGTTGCGCTGGTCGGCCAGCATCGCGTCGAGCGCGAAGCGGTGCACCGTCCACCAGTCGTCGCCGAGCGATTTCTTGGCGGCAGCGATCAGCGCGTCGAGCTGGGCGTCGGCGGTGTCCCCGGGTTCCGAGGCATCGGGCAGGTCGGCGGTGTGGCGGTTCAGACGGGTGCCCTGCTGCACGAACAGTTCGGAGCCGATGTCGCGCACATAGTCGCCGCGGTAGCCGTCGGCCGGGAACTTGACGGCGGTGCCCTGGGTTTCGAGGTAGCGCAGCCATACTGACACGGCCAGGATGTCCATCTGGCGGCCAGCGTCGTTCACATAGAACTCGCGCGTCACCGCGTAGCCTGCGGCCTCCAGCAGATTGGACAGCGCCGAGCCGTAAGCCGCGCCCCGGCCGTGGCCGACGTGCAGCGGGCCGGTCGGGTTGGCTGACACGAATTCGATCTGCACCTTCCGGCCAGCGCCGCTGTCCGAGCGCCCGTAGCGTTCGCGTTCGGCGAGGATGCGGCCGACGATGGCCTGCTTCACCGCGGCGCTGAAGAAGAAGTTGATGAAGCCCGCACCCGCCACCTCGGCACGCTCGATCACGGTGGATGGCGGCAGTTCGCGCACGATGCGTTCGGCAATCACGCGCGGATTCTGCTTCAGCGCCTTGGCCAGCTGCAGCGCCACGTTGCAGGCGAGGTCGCCATGCGCGGCCTGCTTCGGGCGATCGAGGATGATGTCGGGCGCGGCGAGGTCAGGTGCCACGCTGGCGAGCGAGGCATGCAGCAGACGGGTCAGTTCCTGGCGCAGTTCGGGGGTCATGAATGGAACGAGGGCGCGAAGCGCAGAAGCGTTTGAAGACCGCGAAGTATAACGCGAGCCCGTGGAGGCCCGCCGCGCGCGGCTTCCGGGGCGGCAGGCCTTCTTGTACAGTGCGCGCTCCCGCGCCGCTGCCGAATTTAGCAACATGACGTTTCACGCCGCCCGTCCGACCCCTGCCGATCCGCTGCCCGCGGTGAAGGGCTGAACCGATGCGCTGGTTGCGACTGCTCAAGATCGTCACCGTCAGCCTGCGTTTCGGGCTCGACCAGATGCTGATCGACGCCGGCAGCAAGCTGCGTTTCGCCGGTCTGCTGCGCGTCACCCGGCTCGGCCGCCGCTTCGACGCGCCGCGCGCGGTCCGTCTGCGCCAGGCGCTGGAGGCGCTCGGCCCGATCTTCGTCAAGTTCGGCCAGATGCTGTCGACGCGGCGCGACCTGCTGCCGCCCGATCTGGCGGACGAGCTGGCCAAGCTGCAGGATCGCGTGCCGCCCTTTCCGTCGGAACAGGCGATCGCCCGGCTGGAGGCCTTCTACGGCAAGCCGCTGGCGCAGGTTTTCCGCAGCTTCGAAACACAGCCGGTGGCGTCGGCCTCGGTCGCCCAGGTGCATTTTGCGGTGCTGCCGACCGGTGAGGATGTCGCGGTCAAGGTGCTGCGACCGGGCATCGAGCACGTCATCGCCAACGACATCGCGCTGATGGAAACCGCCGCCACGCTGCTCGAACGCGTGTGGTCGGAAGGCCGCCGGCTGAAGGCTCGCGAGGTGGTGGCGGAGTTTTCCAAGCACCTCGGCGACGAGCTGGATCTGATGCGCGAGGCGTCGAACTGTTCGCAACTGCGCCGCAATTTCCGCGATTCGCCGCTGCTCGCCGTGCCCGAGGTGTACTGGGACTACTGCGGTCCCGGCGCGATGGTGATGCAGCGCATGTACGGCCTGCCGATCTCGCAGGTCGATGCCTTGCGCGCCCAGGGGGTGGACATGGCCGCGCTGTCGCGCGCCGGCGTCGAAATCTTCTTCACCCAGGTGTTCCGCGACGGCTTCTTTCACGCCGACATGCACCCGGGCAACATCTTCGTCGCGCCCGATGGCCAGTACATCGCGCTCGACTTCGGCATCATGGGCACGCTGACCGACGTCAACAAGAATTACCTGGCGCAGAACTTCCTCGCCTTCTTCCAGCGCGACTACAAGCGCGTCGCACAGGCGCACGTCAACGCCGGCTGGGTGCCGCGCGGCACCCGGGTGGACGAATTCGAGGCGTCGATCCGCGCCGTCTGCGAACCCATCTTCGACAAGCCGCTGAAGGAGATCGAGTTCGGCCGCACGCTGCTGCGCCTGTTCCAGGTGTCGCGCCGCTTCAATGTCGAAATCCAGCCGCAGCTGGTGATGCTGCAGAAAACCCTGCTCAACATTGAAGGCCTGGGCCGCCAGCTCGATCCGGAACTGGACCTGTGGAAGACGGCCAAGCCCTTCCTCGAACGCTGGATGAGCGAGCAGATGGGCTGGCGCGCGCTGCGCCGCAAGCTGGTCGAGGAGGCACCGGGCTGGGCGCTGACGATGCCCGAACTGCCGCGCCTGGCGCATCGCGTGCTGAGTCAGGCCGCCGCCCACGACGCCTTGCACGACCCCATCATCATCGAGCGCCGCAGCCGTCGCCAGCTGCGCTGGCTGCGCATACTGAGCGCGCTGGTCGCCGTGCTGATTGGTCTTGAAATCTGGCGTATCGCTGCCGGTCTGTAGGACTCATCGGCAGCACGTCTGCAACGGTCGGGAAGAACACCCGAAGCGGCGCCCTCAAGTCAGCGCCCGCACCGTCGTTAGTGATCCTTCATGCCGCGAGATCACAACGATGAAAACGACCACGGTAGATACGCATCACGGCTGCACGGCGTCCCACCCGGAGGACGCGCGATGACGCCGGCGCACCCCACACGCCTTGGCGCGCTGGCCGGGTCGATGACCCGTTCGGTGCGCGGCGCGGCGATGACCTTTTCGCAGATCGTGTCCGAACGCGTCGGCATGTCGGTTTCGCATGTCGCGCTGGCCGACCGCGAGTCGCTGCAGCGCAGCCTGTGCGCGCTCGACGAATTCAGCGGCGGTCGCCTGTGCGTGGTCGCGCAGCGCATGCGCACCGCCGATGGCCAGGCGGCCGAAGCGCTGCTGGCGCTGCCGGAGGAGGGCGCGCTGCTCATCGTGCGCCGCATGCTCGGCCTCGCCGACGTGGCCGACGAACTGTCAGAACTCGAACAGGACGCGCTGGCCGAAGCCGGCAGCATCGTCATCGAGGCCTGCAGCGGCGGCCTCGCCGGCGCCTTTGGCTGGAAGGTCGAGGCGACGCAGCCGCGCGTCGCGCTGTCGTCGCGCGACTGCGGCTTCGGCGTCGACGAATCGCTGCAGAACGCGCTGGTCACCCATCTGCACATCCATCTGTCCGGCCTGCGGGTCGAGGGGCGCGTGGTGCTCGAAATGGTGGCCGATACGGCGCTGCCGGCCGCCTCGCCCTATCCACTTTCGGCCTGATCGAAAAACAGCCGCTTTCCTTTGCCCATCAGCGTTTGCGCGCCGCTATCATTGCGCTCGCGCGGCGTCGTGCCGCGCCGCGCAATGTTCCGCCGGGGCGTTCATGCTGATCTGGTTCGTAGTGCTCTATCTGATGGTGTCGGTCGGCATCGGCCTGTACGCGTCGAAGAACGTTCATAACGCGAAGGACTTCGCGGTCGCCGGGCGCAGCCTGCCGCTGCCGGTCGTCACCGCCACCGTGTTCGCCACCTGGTTCGGCGCCGAGGCGGTGTTCGGCGTGTCGGCGCAGTTCGTCACCGAAGGCCTGGGCGGCGTGGTGGCCGACCCCTTCGGTTCGTCGATGTGCCTCATCATCGCCGGCTTCTTCTTCGCCTCGAAGCTGTACAAGCTCAACATCCTGACCGTCGGTGACTACTACCGCATGCGCTACAACCGCACGGTGGAGGCGATCACCTCGATGTGCATCGTCGTGTCCTACCTCGGCTGGGTGGCGGCGCAGATCAAGGCCATGGGCCTCATCTTCTTCATGGTGACCAACGGCGCCGTGAGCCAGGAGGCGGGCATGGTGCTGGGCGCGGTCATCGTGCTCACCTACACCACCTTCGGCGGCATGTTCTCGGTGGCCATCCTCGACTTCGTGCAGATGGCGGTGTCGATGGGCGGCCTGCTCTACATCGCGTACATCATCAGCGGCCTGACCGGCGGCGTGGCGCCGGTGATCGAGCACGCGTCGGCGGCCGGCAAGCTGGATTTCTTCCCGCCCGCCGACCCCTGGCTGTGGATCACCTTCATCGGTGCCTGGCTCACCATGATGCTGGGTTCGATTCCGCAGCAGGATGTGTTCCAGCGCGTCACCTCGGCGAAGAGTGCCAAGGTGGCTGTTGGCGGCTCGGTGCTCGGCGCCTCGATCTACTTCTGCTTCTGCTTCGTGCCGATGTTCATCGCCTACTCGGCGACGCTGATCGACCCGGCCACCTTCGGCGCGCTGATCGAGGAGGATTCGCAGCGCGTGCTGCCGACGCTGGTGATGCAGCACACGCCGCTGATCGCGCAGATCCTGTTCTTCGGCGCTGTGCTGTCGGCCATCATGAGCTGCTCGTCGGCGACGCTGCTGGCGCCCTCGGTCACCTTCGCCGAGAACATCGTGAAGGGCTTCTACCCGCGCATGAGCGACCGTCAGCTGCTGTTCGTGATGCGCGGCGCCATCGTCGGTTTCGCCAGCGTCGTGCTGCTGGTCGCGCTCAATTCGGAAACCAGCATCTTCGGCATGGTCGAGAACGCCTACAAGGTGACGCTGGCCGGCGCCTTCGTGCCGCTGTTCTTCGGTGCCTTCTGGAAGCGCGCGACGACCCAGGGCGCGCTGGCGGCCATCATCGGCGGGTTGATGTCATGGCTGCTGATCGAGATTCTGGTCGGTGAAGCGAGCCTGGTACCGCCGCAGCTGATCGGCCTGGCCGTCAGCATGGTCGGCATGGTGGTCGGTTCGCTGTTGCCGCAGTGGGTCGGTCATCGGCTGCCGCACGAACCGGATCACGCCGCGCTGCATCACCATGCTGCGTCCGGTACGCATCACGCAGCGCCCGGCGGTCACCATACGTCGAACTGATCAGGGCTTGGCGCCGCCTTCCGTGGCGGTTTCCTTCGCCGCCGCTTCGGCTTCGCGCCTGGCACGTTCCTCCTCGCGCTTCTGCACGCGCTCGTCGATCTTCGCCGCCTTGCGCCGCTGTTCGGCGGCGCGCTCGGCGGCGCGCGCGTCCTCGCGCTTGCGTTTGGCCGCCTGCGCGGCGTCGCGCTCTGCCTGAGCGCGTTCGCGCGCCTCGGCCTGGGCCGCCATTTCGGCGTCCTTGTCGGCGCGAGCGGCCGCATCCTGTGCCCGCTGCGCCTCCTGTTCGCGCGTTTTGACGCTCATTTCGATCGACTTGTCCCGGCGCGCTTCGGCCGCGCGCTGCTTTTCTGCGCGGCGCACTTCGGCGGCGCGGGTACGCATGTCGCGTTCGATGTCGCTGGCCTGGATCTCCAGCTTGCGGGCCTCTCCGAGGCTGCGGCGATAGGCTTCGTCGGTGTCCTCGATGCAGGACGACACCAGCGTGCGCTGCCAGCAGGCCGCATAGCCCTCGTCGCGCGCGATGCGGGCGGCTTCCTGTTGCGTGCGTGCCTGCTGTTTCAGCGCAGCGGCCTGGTCGCGCAGCCGTGCGCGTTCCTCCGCGGGGAAGCTGTCCTCCTGCGCAGCGGCGAAGGTGCTCGCGCCCAGGGCGATCAGCGCAGCCATGCTGCGCAGGGCAAAGGTGTTCACGTGCGGTGTCCTCGTTCAATCCGGGGCGCCACGGCGGGCGCCCTCGTTGCCGTCCCCGCGGCGCCGATGGCGGCAGGGGTCATGATGCTAACCCGCAACCGCGGGTCGGGTACGAGATCGATCAACGCGTATGCCTGGCTGGCGACCGACAGCACGCGCCGGCCGGGGATTCGGAGACAAGGCGCACGCACAAAAAAAACGGGCGCCCGAAGGCGCCCGAACCATTGCTAGAGGAGTGTTCGTATCAGAGGCGGTAGGCGGTTTCGCCGTGCGCGGTCACGTCCAGACCTTCGCGCTCTTCGTCTTCCGGCACACGCAGGCCGATGAAGATGTTGACCAGCTTGAAGGCGATGAAGGAGACGATGGCGGTCCAGAGGATGGTCACGCCGACTGCGGTGGCCTGGGTGATCACCTGACCCATGATGTCGTAGCCTTCGGCCACGCCGTTGGCGACGTAGTCATAGACACCGGTGCCGCCGAGCGAGGGCGAAGCGAATACGCCGGTCAGGATGGCGCCGAGGATGCCGCCCACGCCATGCACGCCGAACACGTCGAGCGCGTCGTCAGCGCCGAGCATGTGCTTCAGGCCATTCACACCCCACAGGCAGACCACGCCGGACAGCAGGCCGATCACCAGGGCACCCATCGGGCCGACAAAGCCGCAGGCCGGGGTGATGGCAACCAGACCGGCCACCGCACCCGATGCTGCACCCAGCATCGACGGCTTGCCCTTGAGGATCCACTCGCCCATCAGCCACGACACGGTCGCGGCAGCGGTGGCGACCAGCGTCGTCGCGAACGCCAGCACGGCGGTGCCGTTGGCTTCCAGGTTGGAACCGGCGTTGAAGCCGAACCAGCCCACCCACAGCAGCGAGGCGCCGACCATGGTCATCACCAGCGAGTGCGGAGCCATCGATTCCTTTCCGTAGCCCACGCGCTTGCCGACCATGTAGGCACCGACCAGACCGGCCACACCGGCGTTGATGTGCACCACCGTGCCGCCGGCGAAGTCCAGAGCGCCCTTGGCCCACAGGAAGCCCGCGTTGCCGGTGACGGTCGCCAGCGTCTCAGCCGAGGTGATCGCGTCGGGGCCGTCCCAGTACCACACCATGTGAGCGACCGGGATGTAGCTGAACGTGAACCAGAGCACCGAGAACAGCAGCACGGCCGAGAACTTCACACGCTCGGCGAAGGCGCCGATGATCAGCGCAGCGGTGATGCCGGCGAAGGTCGACTGGAAGGCGGCGAAGATCAGTTCCGGGATGTACACACCCTTGCTGAAGGTCGCGCCCAGCGATTCGGTCGTCACGCCCTTCAGGAAGAGCTTGTCCAGCGTACCGATGAACGGGTTGCCGGCAGTGAAGGCCAGCGAATAGCCATAAACGAACCACAGCACGACGATCAGCGAGAACACGGTCATCACCTGCATCAGGATGGACAGCATGTTCTTCGAACGCACCAGGCCGCCGTAGAACAGCGCCAGACCCGGAACCGCCATCATGATGACGAGGATGCTGGCCAGCATCATCCAGGTGGTATCGCCCTTGTTGATCGTGGGCGCAGGCGCCGCTTCAGCCGGGGCCGCTTCCGCCGCGGCCGGGGCGGCCTCGGGGGCGGCAGCTGGCTCAGCCGCGGGGGCGGCGGCGTCAACCACTGCCGCTGGCGCTGCCGGGGGGTCTTCTGCCATGACAGGCGCTGCCAGGCCGATGGCCAGCGTTGCGCACAGGATGCTCAAAAAGCGCTTCATCTCCCGTTCTCCCTTAAAGCGCATCGACGCCGGTTTCACCGGTGCGGATGCGGACGACTTGTTCGAGATCGAATACGAAAATCTTGCCGTCGCCGATTTTGCCGGTGCTGGCGGATTTTTCGATGGCTTCGACGACGCTATCGACCAGCTCGTCGCTGATCGCCGCTTCGATCTTCACCTTCGGCAGGAAATCGACGACGTACTCGGCACCGCGATACAGCTCGGTGTGGCCTTTCTGACGACCGAAACCCTTGACCTCGGTGACGGTGATGCCCTGCACGCCGATGGCGGACAGCGCCTCACGCACTTCGTCAAGCTTGAACGGCTTGATGATGGCAGTGACTAGTTTCATGACATTCCCCTGGCAGATGCCGCGAAGCGTTTGTGTGAATCAGAAGGTCTTGGAAACGAATACGACGTACTGGTCGTCGCCGAGGTACTTGCCCTTCAGATTGGTGTAGAAGGCCTTTTCCGTGCTGTTCATGCTGGTGTCGGTATAGAAGGCGCCGACGGTGAAGCTCTGCGGCAGCGCGTAGGACAGGCCGATCTTCCAGTCTTCGTACGAGGCGAAGGAGTCGTTCTTGACGCCAGCGTTCGAGCCATCGAATTCCTGGATGCCGTAGTGCAGGTTAAGCGTCAGCGCGTCGGTGATCGGGTAGTTGGCCTGCAGGTCCAGATACCACGTGCCGTCCGCGTTGTTCACGCCGAAGGTGTCGCCGAGGCTGTACGAGTACTTGGCCGACAGGAACTTCCAGCTGGCCGCAACATAGACTTCGGTCGTGTCGGCCTTGGTTATGCCGGGGTTGCGATCGCCCGGATAGATGTACTGCAGGATACCGACGTCCATGCCGATGTCTTCGGTCACTGCGAACTTGTAGCCACCGTAGACGTCGATTTCCATGCTGGAGCTGGAGTAGGCCGGATCCACACCCGCCGGTGCATCCTTGAGCCACGAAATGTTCGAAGCCCAGGTACCGATGTAAAAGCCGCTGGCATGCGAGTAGTCGAAGCCGCCCTGCAGTGCGATGTCTTCATTGGTCTGGCTGATGCCGCGGAACACGTACTGGCTGAACAGACCGACGTTGCCGGTGAAGGTGTGCGGGCTGGCCGGCTCTTCGGCATGGACGGAGAAGGCGGCTACGGCCAGCGCGCTGGCGAGGGCGGCGGCGATCAGAGTCTTTTGCATGAGTGTTCACTCCTTGATGTTAGGGAAAACTGCTCAGCCTCCATTGCACGGACCGTGCCAGCAAGCAAACATCAATTATTTCAATGATTTGTGATCGTGTCCCACAGCGGCGCCGTGATCCATGCAACGGCCTTGCCCCAGTTCACGCGCGCCAAATCCGACTCGCACCAAGTCGGTGCGTGAATACATGGCCTTACATTCCGTGCGCGAATTCGGTGCCCGCATGCCCGGAAATGCACCGCGATGTCATGAATGACGCCGCCGCGATGGTCGCGCCGGCTGCTGCTTGCCGGCACAATGCGCGGCGAGCGCACGTCGCGTCGGCGTCCCGCCGGGGCGCTGCGTTGAATCCCTAACTGCAGGAGGTCGCCATGCTCAATCCCAAGATGCTCGAAGAGCTGTCCAGCCGTTTTTCCGAACTGATCGCCGCCAGCCCGGCCCGCGATCTGGAAAAGAACGCCAAGGCGATGGCCAGCGCGATGTTTTCCCGCCTTGATCTGGTTACGCGCGAGGAATTCGACGTGCAAAAAGAGGTGCTGGCCCGCACCCGCGCCCAGCTCGAGGCGCTGGAAGCGCGCGTTGCCGATCTTGAAAGCCGGCTTGCCGCACGCGAGGGCTGACTTCCGCCGCGGAATTTTTCCCGTCATCGCGCATCAACAACGGTGTGCGACTTATATGGAGAGCTCATGACCTTCCCGAATTTCACGGCCGTGTGCCGGTTGACCGTGATCGCTGCGGGTCTGGCGCTGGCCTTGCCGGCGCTGGCGGCCGGCACCTACAGCCGTGTGCTGCCCGAGAAAAGTTCGCTGGCCTTCGTGTCGCAGCAGATGGGGGTGTCGGTCAACGGCACCTTCCGCAAGTTTGCCGCCACGCTTGATTTCGATCCGACCAAACCCGAGGCCGGGAAGGCCACGCTGGACATCGAACTGGCGTCCATTGATGCCGGTGGCCCGGAAGCCAACGACGAGGTGAAGGGCAAGAACTGGTTCGACGTGAAGCAGTTTCCGACGGCACGCTTCGTGTCCACCTCGGTCAAGCCGCTGGGCAACAACAGGTTCGAAGTGCGCGGCCAGATGAGTATCAAGGGCAAGACGCGAGAGGTGGCCGCGCCCTTCACGCTGAAACCGGAGGGTGCCGGTGCGGTGCTCGAGGGCAGTTTCCCGCTCAAGCGCCTTGACTACGGCGTCGGCACCGGCGCCTGGGGTGACACCTCGGTGGTCGCCGATGAGGTGCAGATCCGCTTCCGGCTCGCTGTCGCCGGCAAGTAATCCCCCGGACGCGCCCGACTGCTGCGCGCCCGTACATCAATAAGAAGGAGTTCCTGCATGAAGAAGATTGCTGTTGCCCTGTTCGGCGCATTCGCCGGCCTGTCCATGACCGCCGGCGCGATGGCCGCCGATAGCTTCACCATCGACAGCCGCCACACCTTTCCGGTGTTCGAGGTGAACCACCTCGGCTTCTCGACGCAGCGCGGCCGTTTCAACAACGTGACCGGCAAGATCATGCTGGTGCCGGCGCAGAAGAGCGGCAGCATCGAGGTCACGATCGACAGCGCTTCGGTCAACATGGGCCTCGAAGCCTGGGACAAGCACATGCGCGGCGAGGATTTCTTCAACGTCGAGAAGTTTCCGAACATGACTTTCAAGTTGACGAAGCTGATGTACGAAGGCGACAAGCTGGTCGGTGCAGAGGGCGATTTCACGCTGCTCGGCGTGACCCGGCCGGTGCGCCTGGACGTCAAGGGCTTCGCCTGCGGCACCCATCCGATCAACAAGAAGGCGCTGTGCGGTGCCGACATCTCGACCACCCTGAAGCGTTCGGAATTCGGCATGACCAAGTACCTGCCGGGCATCGGCGACACGGTGGTGATCAACATCCCGGTCGAGGCGTTCAAGGACTGAGGCGCCGCCGGAGCCCCGGCCTGGGGCTCTGGGGGAGGGGTCCTCTGACCCCGACAGCAGCCTGAATCGAAGCCCTGGGAGTGCTGCAGCCGCGTCGCGGCCAAGGCCGCTCCCACAGGGGAGCGCGCGCAATCCCTGCCCGGAGCCAGAGCCGGGTTTCTGTGGGAGGGGTCTTCTGACCCCGACACGGCCGGCGATCAGACATTGCCCGCCGCCTCTCATGTGTTAACGGAATACCACCCCGTGCCCTGCCGTCCGTAGCACGTTAGCGACCTGCGCGCGTTGCGCGCTTCACGCGAGGAGGACGGACATGAAGGCGAAGAAAATCCTGTTGCTGGCCGGCGATTTCGTCGAGGACTACGAAATCATGGTGCCCTTCCAGGCACTGCTGGCCGTGGGTCACACCGTGCATGCGGTGTGCCCTGACAAGAAGGCGGGCGACCAGATCGCCACCGCCATTCACGATTTCGAAGGTCAGCAGACCTATTCCGAGAAGCGCGGCCACAACTTCACGCTGAACGCCACGTTCGATACGGTGAAGGCCGAGGACTACGACGCGCTGGTCATCCCGGGTGGCCGTGCGCCTGAATACCTGCGCATGGACGACAAGGTGCTGGCCATCGTCCGTCACTTCGCACTGGCCGACAAACCGATCGCCGCGATCTGCCACGGCGCCCAGCTGCTGGCCGGCGCCAAGGTACTCGAGGGCCGCCTGTGTTCGGCTTACCCGGCCTGCCGCGCCGAGGTCGAACTGGCGGGTGGCCGCTACGCCGACATCGCTGTCGATGGTGCGGTGACTGATCGCAACCTCGTCACCGCACCCGCCTGGCCGGCGCACCCGGCGTGGATTTCACAGTTCCTCGCGGTGCTCGGCACGCGCATCGAGTAAGCGTGCGACGCGGGGCGCCGGCGCGCCCCGCGCTGTCTACAATAGGCGCAGGAGGTGTCACCCATGTGCCAGATCTTCATCCGCGCCGACCCCGAACTTTATGTGATGCGCAGCCGTTCGCTGCGGCTGCGTGGCGTCGCCACCAGCATCCGGCTGGAGAACCAGTTCTGGGACGTACTCGAAGAGATCGGCGCACGCGACGGCCTGACGCTGCCGCGCCTGATCTCCAAGCTGTACGACGAACTGGCCGAGGCGGGCGGTGGCGACGGCGCCCACCTGCTGCCGGCCAACTTCACCTCCTTCCTGCGCGTGTGCTGCGGCCGTTACATGGCGCTGCAGCTGGCCGGTGCGATACCGGCCGACACCCGCATCGCCATCTCGTCGCTCGACGCCGAGCGCGTGCTGGCGGCCGAGCGCCCGCGCACCGCGGCCAACCAGGTCGCCTGATGACGACATTGAAGTACCTGTCGGCCTATCCGGCTCACATCCAGGACCAGGTGCGTACGCTGATCGAGCAGGACCGGCTGGCCGAAACCCTGCGCGTGCGCTACCCGGAGCGTCACGACGTACGCAGTGACTCCGCGCTGTACGACTACGTGCTCGAACTGAAGAACCGCCACCTGCGCACCGCGCCGCCGGTCGCCAAGGTCGCTTACGACAGCGGCCTCGGACTGGTGGCGAAGGCGCTCGGCACGCAGACCACGATTTCGCGGGTGCAGGGTGCGAAGCTCAAGAGCAAGCGCGAAATCCGCGTCGCCACGCTGTTCCGCGACTGCGCGCCGGAATTCCTGAAGATGATCGTCGTGCATGAACTGGCCCACCTCAAGGTGCGCGAGCACGACAAGAGCTTCTACGCATTGTGCGAGCACATGGAGCCGCGCTACCACCAGTACGAGTTCGACCTGCGGCTGCATCTGACCTGCCTCGATATCGCCGGCAAGTCCGCGTAGCCGGTGAGCCGCGCGGCGCTACACTGCGGCCGATGAGCGAACTGAAGAAAACCGTATCCCTCGTGCTCGGTTCCGGTGGCGCCCGCGGCCTCGCGCACATCGGCGTCATCCGCGAACTGCTGGCCCGTGGCTACGACATCCGCGCCATTTCCGGTTCGTCGATGGGCGCGGTGGTCGGTGGCGTCCATGCCGCCGGCGGGCTGGACGCCTACGAACAGTGGGTGACCGGCCTTGCCCAGTCCGACGTGTTCCGCCTGCTCGACTGGACCTTCTCCGGCGGCGGCCTGATCCGTGGCACGGTGCTGATGACAAGGCTGCGCGAGCTGATCGGCGACTGCGACATCGAAACCCTGCCGCTGGACTACACCGCGGTGGCGGTCAACATCGAACGCGGGCGTGAAGTGTGGTTCACCGACGGCCCGCTGTTCGAAGCGATGCGTGCCTCGTTCGCCGTGCCGTCCATCTTCACGCCGCACGCCTACCGCGGCCGCACGCTGGTCGATGGCGGCCTGCTCAATCCGGTGCCGGTGGCGCCGACCCAGCGCACGCTGACCGATCTCACCGTCGTGGTCAACCTGAATGGCGAATCGGTCGAGCCGCCGCCGCTGCAGAAGGTGCCGGCCGAAGTGTCTCCCGGGCTGCTGGCGCGGCTGCGCGGCTATCTGCCGGGCGGCAACGGCGACGCCAAGCCGGTCGAGACCGGTCTGGCGATGTCCGACGTGCTCATGCGTTCGCTGGAAACGATGCAGGCCGCGATCACCCGCCAGCACCTCGCGGTGTTCTGGCCGGATGTCGTCATCAGCGTGCCGAAGAACACCTGCCAGTTTCACGAATTCCATCTGGCTGCGCCGCTGATCGACTATGGCCGCCGGCTGGCGGCCGCGGCACTTGATGCGGCCGAGAACGAGCGCGCGCGGCACAACGTCCATACGCCGCTGCGCACCGATCGCGCGCAGCAGTAAGGAGCCATCGATGCATGGAGCGATGATCGCGCTGACCGTTGCCCTGCTGAGTGGCGCGGTCGCGGCACAGACCCCGCCCCAACCGCTGCGGCCGGAGCAGGCCACCTGGTTCAGCCCGCCGACGGTTCCGGCGCTGAAGGCCGCCTGGCTGGTCGGTTCGGAACACGGCACCGGCCCCTACCTGCTGCGCGTGCGCCTGGCGGCGGGCGGTCGCTTTCCGCCGCATACCCATCCGGACACCCGCTACACGACAGTGCTGAGCGGTACGCTGTACGTCGGCTTCGGTGAGCGCGTCAACGAGACCGCCGTGGTGGCGGTGCCGGCGGGTGCCATTTACGAAGCGCCGGCCGGCGAGCCGCACTGGGTGTGGGCGAAGGACGGCGACGTCGAGTACCAGGAGTCCGGCGTCGCACCGACCGCCACCCGTCCGCTCCGCTGACCGCGCGTCAAAAAAAACGCCCGGTTCCGCGAGCGGACCGGGCGAGCGCAAGGAGGAGTGAAACGGAGCAGCTACTTCAACAGCATCAACAGCAGGACTACATCTTTTGCTGGACGTCGCGGGCGGTGTCCTGGACCTTCTCGCCGCCGGATTCGATGTCCTTGCCGGCGCCTGCGATCGTGTTGCAGCCTGCCAGCGCGAGGCCAGCGCACATCAGCATCAGGGTGATCAGTCTGTTCATCGTCGTCTCCTGTCGTTCAGTGTGGGATTCAGGTGCGGTTGCGCAGCTGCGCAACCGTCGGCTGGAAGTCGCCCTCTTCATCGACGTCCAGCGTCAGCATCAGTCCGTCCTCGACCGGCTGCAGCCGGTAATCCGGTACCGCCAGACGCAGACCCGCGTCACTGCCGCGCGAGATGCGCACCATGGCGTAACGGGCGGAGCGTTCGCCGTGGCGGGCCGAGATGGTCTGTTCCACCACGCCCACGGTCGCGCCCTCGGTGTCGAACACTTCGCGGCCGTCCAGCGACGACAGCGCGACGGCGGCACCCGACGGTGACGCGTCGATACGTCCGGTGCGCCCCAGTTCATAGGCGGCGAGCAGGGCGATCACGGTCAGTGCGCCGGCCAGTGCCGACAGCAGCAAGCGACCAGTCATGATGGGTATCTCCGTCTGCATGACACGAACCCAGTATGGGCAGCGGCCGAGTGTGCGCCTGTCATCCGTCGCGGTGGGCGCGTGTAGGACAAATCCGGCAGGCGCGCTTCGGTTACCCTCGCGTCTGGTCGAGGAGGACGGACATGATCGGGTTGATCGCGGGACTGGTGATGGTGATCGGTGTGCACTCATTGCGGCTGGTGGCGCCCGGCCTGCGCGAGCAGGTGATTGCGCGCCACGGCGCGATGCGCTGGCGCCTGCTGCATTCGGGCGCTTCGCTCGTTGGCCTGGTGCTGCTGATCTGGGGCTATGGCGAAGCGCGGGCGGAGCCGCTGTGGCTGTGGATACCGCCGGTGTGGTCGCGCCACGCCGCTGCGCTGTTGATGCTGCCTTCGTTCGTGCTGCTGGCGGCTTCGCTGCTGCCGGGTTCGCGCATCGCTGCCCGGCTGCGCCAGCCGCTGGCTGCGTCGGTGAAGATCTGGGCCTTCGCCCATCTGCTGGCCAATGGCACGCTGGCCGACCTGCTCATGTTCGGCAGCTTCCTCGTGTGGGCGGTGCTGTCCTTCACGCTGCTGCGTCGGCGCGAGGCACATTTGCCGGTGCCGCCCGGCTCGGCGGCCGGCGACCTGAAGGTGGTGCTGGCCGGGGTTGCCGGCTGGACCGTGTTCGCGTTCTGGCTGCACGGCGCGCTGATCGGCGTGCGGCCCTTCGGCTGAGGAGCGCTGGAATGATGACCGTACACATCGAGCGCCTGCGCCCGGGCGACGACCT
This sequence comes from Methyloversatilis sp., assembly GCF_965284615.1. Classification (GTDB taxonomy): domain Bacteria; phylum Pseudomonadota; class Gammaproteobacteria; order Burkholderiales; family Rhodocyclaceae; genus Methyloversatilis. The sequence continues at coordinate 4,307,383 of NZ_OZ260098.1, read as the reverse complement.
GCGGCGCAGTCTTGAACAATGGGCGAAGCGGCAGGACCTCGGCGCCGCCTTCGTGCTGTCGGCGGTCGGCAGCCTGTCGCCGGCCATGCTGCGGCTGGCCGGGCGGGATACGCCGACGGTGATCGACGGCGAAAGCGAACTGCTCACGCTGTCCGGCACCCTCAGCGCGCACGGCGTACATCTGCACCTGTCGGTGGCCGACGCGCACGGACAGGTGACCGGCGGTCATCTGCTTGCCGGCAGCATCGTGCGCACGACGATGGAACTGGTGCTCGGCATCGCCAGCGGTTGGGAAATCCGCCGCGAGATCGACCCGCTCACCGGCTACGAGGAAATGGTGGCCGAGAACCACGACGAACTGCTCGGTGCGCGCGGCCCTGATTAGAGGACGTGCCGGAAGCAAGGCGTCGCCCGCCGGTCCGCCCGCACGACGTAGCGCGACATCGCGCGAAAACTATTTCGTCACCGCTGCCCAATAAATAGGCAACACCGTTGACACCGGCCTCCCGCGCGCGATTGCGGCGTCTATACATCTTTCGCTAACAAGTTTGTCCACAGATGCTGTGGATGACGCAACGCGGTCTGCCGCGATCCATGTCATGGTCATCGGTGCGCGACGCAGCCGGAGGTGAATCCCCCGGCTTTGACGTACCTGCCCAAAAATGAGGCAACCCTATTGACACCCTCAGCTGGCGCGGGTGTCGCGACGACGCACTGCATCTTGTCCACAGATGTTGTGGATAAGAACAGCCCGCTGGCCGTGTAAGCTCGCGGCTTTCCGAATCAGGATCCTGCAGTGGCGAAAGTCATTCCCGACGGCTGGCGAGAACTCGCGGCGGGCGAGGCCGGCGGTGCGGCTGAACGCGAGCTGGCGACGCTGGCGCTGCTCGAGCGTGGCTTGCCGGCCGCCTACACCGTCTATCACGGTGTGCACTGGACGCGGCTGGACGAGGGCGGCTTCTCGATCTACGGCGACATCGACTTCGTCGTTGTGAATGCCGCCGGCGAGCTGCTGGCCATCGAACAGCGCAGCGGCTTCCTCGAAGAGGGCCCGCACGGTCTCAGTTCGCGCCGGCGCGGTCGCGACCGCAATGTCGCGGTCGGCATCGCGCGCTCGCGCACCGCGCTGCAGGCACGGCTGGCCGCGCGGCTCGGCGGCCCCGTGCCGCGCATCGAGTACCTGCTGTACTGCCCGGACTACTTCGTGCGCCAGGCGCATACCGCCGGCATCGAGCCTGAGCGCATTGTCAACGCCGCGGTGCGCGATCAGCTGATACCGCGCATCCGCGCCATCCTGCCGCCGGGCGAACACAGCGGACACGCGCCCGAGGTGCACCGCTTCCTGCGCGACGAGATCAAGCTGGAGCCGGACGTTGCCGCGCGGCTGGGCATCGCGCGCGAGCGCATCACCCGCGTTGCCGGCGGCCTGTCGCAGTGGGCGCGCGCGCTCGACTTCGACCCCTACCGGCTGCGTGTGGTCGGCACCGCCGGTTCCGGCAAAACCCAGCTGGCGCTGGCCGAGTACAGCGCCGCCATCGCGGCCGGCCGCCGCCCGCTCTACGTCTGTTTCAACCGCCCGCTGGCCGACCACCTCGCGCACATCGCGCCGGAAGGCGGCCTGGCCTGCACCTTCCACCACCTGTGCGAACGCGTGCTCGCCGCGCACGGCGAGCGGCCGGACTACGCGAAGCCGGATGCCTTCGACGCGCTGATCGCGCGCGCCGGCGAGCTTGAGGTGCCGGACGATCTGCGTTTCGATTCCATCATCGTCAACGAGGGGCAGGACTTTTCCGCCGACTGGGCGCAGCAGCTGTGGCGCCACGCCGACGACGACGCGCGTCGCATCTGGCTCGAAGATCCGATGCAGAACCTGTATGCGCGCCCGCCGATCGAGTTGCCGGGCTGGGTGACGCTGCGTGCGCACAGCAATTTCCGCAGCCCGCGACCGGTGGTGCGCATGCTGCAGGCGCTGCTGCCGGCCGCCGAGCATATCGAGGCGGCATCGCCGTTCGAGGCGGATGAGGTCGAGCTGCTCGCCTACGACACCGCCCATCCGCTGACCACCCGCGTGAAGGAGGCGATACGCCTGTGCTTCGCCGCCGGCTTTCATGCGCAGGACGTCGCCATCATCAGCTGGCGCGGCCGCGAACAGTCGGAACTGCTGCGTCACGACCGGCTCGGCGCCAACGCGTTGCGCAGCTTCACCGGCCAGTACGACCTGCTCGGCCAGCCGGAGTATTCCGGCGGTGAGGTGCTGATCGAATCGGTGTACCGCTTCAAGGGGCAGTCGGCGCCGGCGGTCATCCTCGCCGAAATCGATTTCGAAACGCTGGACGAACGAACGCTGCGCAAGCTCTTCGTCGGCGCCACACGGGCAATGATGAAGCTGGTGCTGGTGGCGAGCGAGCGCGCCGCCGCGCAGCTGCGCGACAAGCTGGGAGCACATCCGTGAACGGCGCTGCGCCGCACGCGCTGATGATCCAGGGCACCACGTCGGACGCCGGCAAGAGCACTGTCGCCGCAGGCCTGTGCCGCAGCCTGCACCGGCGCGGTGTGCGCGTGGCGCCGTTCAAGCCGCAGAACATGGCGCTGAACAGCGCGGTCACCTCCGACGGCGGCGAGATCGGCCGCGCCCAGGCGCTGCAGGCCCAGGCCTGCGGGCTGGCGCCGCACACCGACATGAACCCGGTGCTGCTGAAGCCCAACTCCGACACCGGCGCCCAGGTGATCGTGCATGGCCGCGCACTGGCAAACATGGAAGCGCGCGCCTACCACGACTACAAGCGGGTCGCGATGGACGCGGTGATGCAGTCCTGGCGGCGGCTGACCGCGCAGTACGACTTCGTCGTGGTCGAGGGCGCGGGCAGTCCGGCGGAAATCAATCTGCGCGACCGCGACATCGCCAACATGGGTTTCGCGCTGCCCAACCGCTGTCCGGTGGTCATCGTCGCCGACATCGACCGTGGCGGCGTGTTCGCCCATCTGGTCGGCACGCTGGACTGTCTGTCCGATGAGGAGCGTGCGCTGGTGCGCGGCTTCGTCATCAACCGCTTCCGCGGCGACCGCGCGCTGCTGCGTTCGGGCGAAGACTGGCTGGAGCGGCGCACCGGTCTGCCGGTGTTCGGCGTGCTGCCAATGCTGAAAGGTCTGCACCTCGACGCCGAGGACGCGATACAGACGCAGCAGACCGCGGCGGGTGAGGCGGCGCGGCTGCGCGTCGCGGTTCCGGTGTTTCCGCGCATCAGCAATCACACCGATTTCGACGCACTGCGCGCGCATCCGCAGGTCGATCTGATGTTCGTGCCGCTCGATCGTCCGCTGCCCGCCTGCGACCTCGTCATCCTGCCCGGCAGCAAGAGCGTGCAGGGCGACCTCGCCGCCTTGCGCGCGCACGGCTGGGACGCGCAGATCGTCCGCCACCTGCGCTACGGTGGTCGCCTGCTCGGCATCTGTGGCGGCATGCAGATGATGGGCCGCACGCTGCACGATCCGCAGGGACTGGAAGGCGCACCGAGCAGCGTCGCCGGGCTCGGCCTGTTCGACTACGACACCACGCTGGAGGCGGAAAAGCAGCTGCGCGTCGTCGAGGGCCGGTTGCAGCCGGGCGGCGAGCCGGTGCGCGGCTACGAAATCCATATGGGCGTGAGCACAGGCCCGGCGCTGGCGCGGCCGGCGGTCGAACTGGCGCATGGCCCGGACGGCGCGCGCTCGGTCAACGGTCAGTTGATGGCGACCTATCTGCACGGCCTGTTCGATGCGCCCCAAGCCTGCGCCGCACTGCTCGCCTGGGCCGGCCTCGAAGCGGCCGAGCCACTCGACCTGCAGGCGCTGCGCGAAACCAGCCTCGACCGGCTGGCCGACTGCATCGAAGCGGAGATCGACATCGACCGGATGTGCGGATTCCGCTGAACGCTCCCAAGGTCGGGACGCGCCGTCTTCAGCGTTGGCGTGCCTGACTTCTGTGGGAGTGGCCGTGGCCGTCGCGGTCCGCAGGCTTCGATGCAGGCTGCTGTCGGGGTCAGAAGACCCCTCCCACAGAACCCCGCCCTGGTTCAGTCCGCGAATCGGACACCTCTTGTGGGAGCGGCCCTGGCCGCGATGCGGCCGAAACCTGCTCTGGATCTCGATACCGGACGCCGCACCGCCCGACGGTTTGGGCCTTCCGCCGCCCGGTGGTATCGTGCGCGCCGGTGCCGCTGCGGCGGCACTGCGTTCGAGGTGCCCTGTGCCGCGGCACAGGGTTAAACGGGAAGCAGGTGAGCGAGCCCCGCTCGCAAGGCCTGCGCTGCCCCCGCAACGGTAAGCAGATTCGATGCACGTTCATGCCACTGGGCCTCGCGCCTGGGAAGGCCGTGCATCGCGACACGCGGCACTCCGCCGGTCGTCGCAGCTGCGAGCCCGGATACCGGCCACGGATGCACGAGCGGTCATGCCCGGGGTGCGGCATCGCGACGGATGCGGCCCGCTGCAGGCTGCCTGCGTTGTTGTCCCCTGTGCCATGACTTCATGAGACTGCCGTCGTTCGGGGACGGGCGATGGCTGCAGGGAGCACATAACAATGCACAGCCGTACCACGGTCGCCGCGCTGCTTGCCGGCGCCGGCCTTCTTTCCTCCTCCGTTTCCGCCCAGACGCACGTGCTGGAGCCGGTCGTCGTCACCGCAACCCGCGTCGAGCAGCGCGTGTCGGACACTTTGTCCGACGTCAGTGTCATCGATCGCGAACAGATCGAGGCGGCCGGGCAGTCCACGCTGACCGAACTGCTGGCGCGCCAGCCGGGTGTCCAGATGAGCGGCAACGGTGGCGCTGGCGCCAGCGTCGATTACTTCATCCGCGGCAGCGACTCTCGCCAGACCGTGGTGCTGATCGACGGCGTGCGCGTCGGCTCCGGTTCCAGCGGCACCGCCGCGCTGCAATACCTGCCGCTGTCGCAGATCGAGCGCATCGAAGTGTTGCGCGGTCCGGCCTCCGCCGTGTTCGGCGCCGACGCGATCGGTGGCGTGATCCAGATCTTCACTCGCCGTGGCGACGACGGCCTGCAGGGCGAGGTATTCGCCGGCGGCGGCAGCTACGGCAGCTCCGAGGGCAGCGCCAGCGTGCGCGGCGGCGACGGTCGCTGGCGCTTCGCGCTGGGCGCCGGCGTCAGCAGCAGCCGCGGCTTCAGTTCGACCAGTCCGCGCATCAATGAAGGCGTATCGGTGGCGCGGCGCGCCCACAACCCCGACCGCGACGGCTACCTGAACCAGAACTTCAGCGGCAGCCTGAGCTTCACGCCGCACGCCGGCACCGAGATCGGCGTCAGCGCGCTGGCCAGCAAGGGTTACAACGAATTCGATTCTGGCCTGAGCTTCCCGAAGACACGCAATGATTTCGACAACGACAGCGCGACCGTGTATCTGACCCACGCTTGGAACGATGCCGTGTCAACCACGCTGCGCAGCGGCCGCTCGGTCGAGGATTTCATCAGCTACGCGCGGACTTCGCCGCTCGGCAATCACTTCCGCACCGAGCAGTACAGCCACGCGCTGGAGGCACGCGTGAAGCTGCCTCTGGGTGCGCTGTTCGGTAGCGTCGAGCGGCTGGAGCAGGACGTGCTGTCAACCACGCCGACCGCGGTGAACATCGATACCGAACGCAAGATCGATTCGCTGCAGCTCGGCTGGTCCGGCGCCATCGACCGCCACAGCCTGCAGCTGAATACCCGCCACGACCGCTACAGCACCAGCTCGCAGCACAAGACCACCGGCAACGTGGCCTATGGCTATCGGCTGACCGATGAATGGCGGCTGCATGGCGGCTATGGCACGGCTTTCCGCCTGCCCACCTTCAACCAGCTGTTCTTCCCGGGCTTCGGCAATCCGGATCTGGCGCCGGAGTCGTCGCGCAACAAGGAGGCGGGCGTGGTGTGGCAGCGCAAGGGCTCGCGCGCGGCGCTGACCGTCTACGACAACAAGGTGCGTAACCTGATCAACACGGTCACCGTGTCGCCCGGCGTGTCGGAGGCGCGCAACGTCGGCGAGGCGCGTCTGCGCGGCATGACCTTCGACGGATCGACCTATCTGTTCGGCCACACCGAGTTGCAGGGTTCGGTCAACCTGCTCGATGCGACCGACCAGGACAGCGGCGACCGCCTGCAACGGCGCGCGGTGCAGACCGGCCAGCTGCGCGTCATCCAGCACATGACGCGCGGCCGCGTCGGCATCGAGATCCAGACCACCGGTGACCGCTACTCGAACGCCGACGAAACGCGCCGGCTCGGCGGTTACACACTGCTGAACCTGTTCGCCGTCTGGAAGCTGTCACCCGAGGTGGCACTTGAAGCGCGCGTGAACAACGTGACCGACAAGGACTACACCACCGTGTTCGGCTACAACACGGCCGGCAGCAGCGTGTTCGCCGGCTTGCGCTACACGCCGCAGTTCTGAACGCGGCCGAGCTGACCGGTAAACTCACGCGATGAGCAGCCACCCGCCCGCCACCACCCTGCCGTCGCCTGTCGCACTGCGCGCGCAGCGGCGCCGTGTCTGGGTGCTGCCGGCGCTGCTGCTGGCGCTGGGCGCGGCCTTCGCGTTGGCGCTGGCGGTGGGCAGCGTGGCGGTGAGCGCGGCCGAGCTGTGGCAGATCGCCACCGGTGGCGACGCCGGCATGGCGGGCGACATCGTGCGCTCGCTGCGCCTGCCGCGCGCACTGGCCGCCGCCGCCTGCGGCGGTCTGCTGGCGCTGGCCGGCGCGCTGATGCAGGTGCTGCTGCGCAATCCGTTGGCCGATCCCTATGTGCTGGGCATTTCCGGCGGCGCTGCGGTGGGTGCGCTGCTGGCCATGCTGGTCGGCGCCGCCGGCATGCTGCTCGAACTGTCCGCCTTTGCCGGTGCGCTGGCGGCAATGGCGCTGGTGTTCGGTCTGGCGCACGGCGAGGGCAGCCGCACGCCGACCCGTCTGCTGCTGACCGGCGTCATCGTATCGGCCGGCTGTGGCGCAGCGGTGTCTTTCATCCTCGCGGTGGCGAGCGAACAATCGCTGCGCGGCATGCTGTTCTGGCTGATGGGCGACGCCAGTACGGCCAGCCGTCCCGGCGTCGCGGTTGCCGCCTTGCTGGCCGGGCTGGTCGCCTGTGCGCCGCTGGCGCGCGACCTCAACCTGCTGGCGCGCGGCGATGGCACGGCCCAGGTGCTGGGCGTGCCGGTGGCGCGTCTGCGTCTGGTCGTCTATCTGCTGGCGTCGGCGCTGACCGCGATCGCGGTCACCACGGTCGGTTCGGTCGGCTTCGTGGGTCTGGTCGTGCCACACCTGATCCGGCTCGCTTTCGGCAACGACCAGCGCCTGCTGCTGCCGGCCAGTGCGCTGGCCGGCGCCACGCTGCTGCTGCTGGCCGACACCGCGGCGCGCACGGTCATCGCGCCGGCCCAGCTACCGGTCGGCGTGCTGACCGCGCTGCTCGGCGTGCCGGTGTTCCTGTTCCTGCTGAACCGCCACCGATGAGCGATAACGCCATCCTGCGCGCTCGCGAACTCGATGTGTCGGTGGCCGGGCGCGCGCTGTGCACCGGGCTCGACCTCGACGTGCGACCGGGCGAACTGCTGGCCATCGTCGGCCGTAACGGCATCGGCAAGTCAACGCTGCTCACCACGCTGGCCGGGCTGCGTCCGCCTGCCGCCGGCACGCTGACGCTGGCCGGCCGCGCGCTCGCCGACTGGCCGGCGCGCGATCTGGCGAAGCGGCGGGCGCTGCTGGCGCAGTCGCAGGAGGACCACTTCGCCTCCACCGTGCTCGACACCGTGCTGGTCGGCCGGCATCCGCACATCGGCCGCTGGGCCGACGAGAGCGACGCCGATGTCGATATCGCGTTGGCCGCGCTGGCGGCGGTGTCGCTGCGCGGCTTCGAACTGCGCGAGGTGCGCACGCTGTCCGGCGGCGAGCGGCAGCGCGTGGCGATCGCCGCGCTGCTGGCGCAGCAGGCGCCGGTCTGTCTGCTGGACGAACCGGTCACCCACCTCGATCTCGACTACCAGATCGAAACGCTCGAGCTGTTCGCACGACTTGCGCGCGACGAAGGGCGGGCCGTCGTGGCGGTGCTGCACGACCTGAACCAGGTGCTGCGCTTCGCCGACCGCGCGCTGCTGCTGACCGGCGGCGGCGAATGGGTATGCGGGCCGGTCAACGAGGTACTGCAGGCGGAGGTGCTGTCGCGCGCCTTCTGCCATCCGCTGAAGGAATTGCGCGACGATGGCCGGCGCTACTTCGTGCCGGCGTGAGGACAGAATGAGTGGAGGATGTGATGAGCGATCTTGACGAACGCCATGAAGCACGCATGAAGCGCAAGAAGGACGTGGTGGACCAGGCCATTGCCGCGGCGCAGGTCGAGCGCGGTGTGCTGGTGGTGAATACCGGCACCGGCAAGGGCAAGTCCAGCGCCGCCTTCGGTGTGGTCGCGCGCGCGCTCGGCCACGGCATGAAGGTGGGCGTGGTGCAGTTCATCAAGGGGCGTTCCGACACCGGCGAGGAAGCCTTCTATCGCCGTCAGCCGGACGTGCAGTGGCATGTGTCGGGCGAGGGCTTCACCTGGGAAACGCAGAACCGCGCGCGCGACGTCGCCACTGCCGAAGCGGCCTGGGAGCAGGCGCGCGCCTTCCTGCGCGATCCGGCCATCGGCCTGGTGGTGCTGGACGAACTGAATATCGCGCTGAAGTACCACTATCTCGACGTCGCCAACGTCCTCGCCGACCTCGCCGCACGTCCGACCATGCAGCACGTCATCGTGACCGGCCGTGCCGCGCCGCCGGAACTGGTCGAGGCGGCTGACACGGTGACTGACATGACCATGGTGAAGCACGCCTTCAAGGCCGGCGTGAAGGCGATGCCCGGGCTGGAGTGGTGAGCGTGTCTTCCGCCGTCCGGCACTGCCCGGCGCTGATGGTGGCGGCGCCCGCGTCCGGTCAGGGCAAGACCACGGTGGTCGCCGCACTGGCACGGCTGCACCGTTCGCGCGGTCGCCGCGTGCGCGTGTTCAAGTGCGGGCCTGACTTCCTCGATCCGCAGATCCACGCGCTGGCCAGTGGCGCGCCGGTGTGCAATGTCAACCTGTGGATGACCGGCGACGCCGACATCGCCGCGCGGCTGTACGACGCGGCGGGCGAAGCCGACCTCATCCTCGTCGAGTCGGTCATGGGCCTGCACGACGGCAGCCCGTCCAGTGCAGACATTGCGCGTCGCTTCAATCTGCCGGTGCTGGCGGTGATCGACGCGCGCGCGATGGCGCAGACCTTCGGCGCGCTGGCGCACGGCCTGAAGCACTACCGGGACGGCGTGAACCTGACGGCAGTGATCGCCAACCGCGTCGGCTCGGCCCGCCACATCGACATGCTGCGCGACAGCCTGCCGGCCGACATCGCCTGGTACGGCGGCCTGCCGCGCGACGAGCGCATCGCGCTGCCGGAGCGCCACCTCGGCCTGCTGCCGGCGGCCGAGATCGAAGGGCTGGACGCCCGGCTCGACATCGCTGCCGAACTGCTCGGCGCATCGACCGCGGCCGACCTGCCGCCGGCGGTGGCGTTCGCACCGGTCGAGCGCACGCCGCCGCCGCGCCTGCTCGACGGCGTGCGCATCGCGCTGGCGCGCGACGACGCCTTCTGTTTCATCTACCCGGCCAACCTTGACTGCCTGCGCGCACTCGGCGCCGAGCTGGTCGAGTTCTCGCCGCTCAATGACGCCGCGCTGCCCGCCTGCGATGCCGTCTGGCTGCCCGGCGGCTACCCCGAACTGCACGCCGCGCGCTGGGCCGCCAACACCGCGATGCACGCCGCGCTGCGCGCCCACGTCAACGCCGGCCGGCCGCTGCTGGCCGAGTGCGGCGGCATGATGAGCCTGTTCGACACGCTGACCGACAAGGCCGGCGTCAGCCACGCCGGCGCCGGCCTTCTGCCGGGCTCGGTGCGCATGCAGACGCGGCTGGCCGCGCTCGGCCTGCAGCAGGTCGAGCTGCCGGAAGGTGCGCTGCGTGGCCACACCTTCCACTATTCGACCGCCGACACGCCGCTGTCGCCGCTGGCGCGTGCGCGCACGCCGGACGACCGCGACGGCGAGGCGGTGTATCGTCGGGGCCGGCTCACCGCGAGCTACCTGCACCTCTATTTCCCGTCCGCTCCGGCCGCGGTCGCCACGCTGTTCGGACGCTGAACCATGACTGCAACGAACGACGCCCACCGTTACCCCGACGACGCCCGCGACGCGCTCTATCGCGCCATCGCCGAGCGGCGCGACATGCGCCATTTCAGGCCGGACCCGGTCGATCCGGCGGTACTGCGTCGCCTGCTGTGGGCAGCCCATCACGCGCCCAGCGTCGGCTACATGCAGCCCTGGCGTTTCGTGCGCGTCACCGACGCGGCGCTGCGCAGGTCGATACACGGGCTGGTCGAGGAGGAGAGGCTGGCCACCGCGCGTGCGCTCGGCGAGCGCGAGGACGAGTTCATGCGACTCAAGGTCGAGGGCGTGCTCGACAGCGGGGAACTGCTGGTGGTCGCGCTGTGCGGCGGACGCGAGCAGCACGTGTTCGGCCGCCGCACGATGCCCGACATGGACGTCGCTTCCTGCGCCTGCGCGATTCAGAACATGTGGCTGGCGGCGCGCGCCGAAGGGCTGGGCATGGGCTGGGTGTCCATCTTCGACCCGCTGAAGCTGGCGGCGCTGCTGCAGATGCCGGACGGCGCGCGACCGCTGGCCGTGCTGTGCATCGGCCACGTCGATGCGTTCTACGAAGCGCCGATGCTCGAACTCGAAGGCTGGGCCAGCCGGCTGCCGGAAGATCTGCTGATCGGCGACAACGTGTGGCCGGAGCGCGCGCCGTGAATACGCTGCACCCCTTCGTCGTGCTGGCGCTGTGCGCCTGTGCCGGCGTCATGCTCGACCGCCGCTTCGGCGAGCCGCGCCGGCTGCATCCGCTGGTCGGCTTCGGCCGCTTCGCCGGCTGGATGCAGGCGCGCATGAATGTGGTCGCACGTCAGGGCCATCCGCTGACCCGGCTGAGCGGGCTGCTCGCGTGGGCGCTGGCCGTGCTGCCGCTGTTGCTGCTGGCGATCTGGCTGCGCAGCCTGGGCCAGACCTGGCAGGTGGCAACCGACCTGCTGCTGCTCTATCTCGCGCTCGGCGCGCGCAGCCTGGGCGAGCACGCGCACGCCGTGTCGCGCCCGCTGGCCGCCGGCGACCTGGTCGAGGCGCGCCGCCGCGTCGGCTGGATGGTGAGCCGCGATACCTCGCAGCTGGACGAAGCCGGCGTTGCGCGCGCTGCCACCGAATCGGTGCTGGAGAACGGCAACGACGCGGTGTTCGGTGCGCTGTTCTGGTTCCTGCTGCTGGGCGGGCCGGGCGCGCTGCTGTTCCGGCTGGCCAACACACTGGACGCGATGTGGGGCTACCGCACGCCGCGCCTGCGCTATTTCGGCTGGGCGGCGGCGCGCATCGACGACGTGCTCAATTTCGTGCCGGCGCGACTGACCGCGCTGAGCTATGCGCTGTGCGGCGCGACGCGCAGCGCGCTCGCCTGCTGGCGCGCGCAGGCACCGGCCTGGGACAGCCCGAACGCCGGCCCGGTCATGGCTGCTGGCGCCGGCGCGCTGCATCTGTCGCTCGGTGGTGCAGCGGTCTATCACGGCGCGGTCGAACAGCGCCCGCCGCTGGGCGAGGGTGCGGCGCCGGGCGCCGCCGATATCGACCGCGCCGTCACGCTGGTGGCCAGCGCGCTGCGCCTGTGGCTCACCGTGGCGCTGCTGCTTGCCCTCGGAGTGCATCTGTCATGACATCCGCCCGCCCGCTGCACGGTGGCCGTCTGCGGGTCGCCGCCGATCGCTACGGCATCGCGCCTGAGGACTGGATGGACCTGTCCACCGGCATCAATCCGCAGCCCTGGCCGGTGCCGCAGGTGCCGCAATCGGTGTGGCAGCGCCTGCCGGAAGACGGCGACGGGCTGGAGGACGCTGCCGCCGCCTATTACGGCTGCGATGCGCTGCTGCCGCTGGCTGGCTCGCAGGCCGCGATCCAGCTGCTGCCCGCGCTGTTCCCGCGCAGCCGGGTGGCGATACTTTCGCCGACCTACAGCGAACACCCGCACGGCTGGACGCAGGCCGGGCACGCGGTGCGTGCGGTCGCGCCGGCCGAGGTCGAGGCGGCGGTGGACCACACCGACGTGCTGCTGCTGGTGCAACCGAACAACCCCTGCGGCACGCTGTTTCCGCCGTCGCAGGTGATGGACTGGCAGGCGCGGCTGGCGGCGCGCGGCGGCACGCTCATCGTGGACGAGGCCTTCATCGACGCCACGCCCGAAGCCAGCGTGGTGCATCACGCTGGCCGGCCCGGTCTGATCGTGCTGCGCTCGCTCGGCAAGTTCTTCGGTCTGGCCGGTGCGCGCGTCGGCTTCATGTTTGCCGAACAGTCGTTGCGCGACGCGCTGGCGGCGCGGCTCGGGCCGTGGCCGGTGGCCGGCCCATCACGCTGGGTGGCGCAGCGCGCGCTGGCAGACCGCGACTGGCAGGCGCAGCAGCGCGCGCGGCTGGCGACCGAGGGGGCGCGGCTCGAAGCGCTGCTGCGTGCGACCGGCTGGGGCGAAGTGAGCGGCTGCGTGCTTTTCCAGCGCGTGCTGACCGCCGATGCCGCGGCGCTGAACGAGGCATTCTGCCGGCGCGGCATCCTGCTGCGCCATTTCGACGCCCCGGCGGCGCTGCGTTTCGGTCTGCCGGAGGACGAGGCGCAGTGGCAGCGGCTGGAACAGGCGATAGACGACATAAGGAGCGCCGTCCCCACAGGAGCGGTCTTCTGACCGCGACGTCAGCGGTGGATCGATCGTCGGCAGGTACGCCCCGCGCTGTCGCGGTCGGAAGACCGCTCCTACAGGTGGGTGAGGGCTCTGTTGGAAGCCTCTGACCGCGGCGAGCTGATTGCCCGAGCTCGTTCGGTCAGACGAGCGCCCGCACCAGGACATCGAATCGAAGGATGACGGAATGAAGAAGGCACTTTTCCTGCTGCTCGCCGCGCTGGCGCTGCCCGTCGCGGCTGAACTGCGGCTGACCGACGACGCTGGCCGCACCGTGGTGCTGGCCGCGCCGGCGCAGCGCATCGTCAGTCTGGCGCCGCACGTGACCGAACTGCTGTTCGCCGCCGGCGCCGGCGGCAAGGTGGTCGGCGCGACCCAGTACAGCGACTACCCGGAGGCGGCGAAGACGATTCCGCGCGTTGGCGGCTACACCTCGGTGGACATGGAGGCGGTGGTCGCGCTGAAGCCGGACCTGGTCATCGTGTGGAAGAGTGGCAACCGCAACCAGCAGTACGACAAGCTGGAAAAGCTCGGCATACCGGTGTTCGTGAACGAGCCGCGCAGTCTGGATGACGTGGCGCGCGCGATCGAAACCTTCGGCCGCATCGCTGCCACGCCGCGCGAGGCGGACGAGGCGGCGCGCGCCTTCCGCGCGCGGCGCGACGCGCTGGCGAAGCAGTACGCAGCGCGGCCGCCGGTCGCGGTGTTCTACCAGATCTGGAACAAGCCGCTGATGACCATCAACGGCCAGCACCTGATTTCCGACGTGATGGCGCTGTGCGGCGGGCGCAACGTGTTCGCCGGCCTGCCGATACTGGCGCCGACGGTGACCGAAGAGGCGGTGCTGGCGGCCGCGCCCGAGGTCATCGTCGCCAGCGGCATGGGCGAGTCGCGGCCGGAGTGGCTGGACGCCTGGCGGCGCTGGAGCGCGCTGCCGGCGGTGAAGGGCGACAACCTCTATTTCATTCCGCCGGAAATCCTGCAGCGGCACACGCCGCGCATCCTCGACGGTGCACAGAAACTGTGCGAACAGCTGGAACAGGCGCGCCATAAGGCGGGCCGCAAATGAGCGCATGCGGGCTGTATCCCGAACGCATCGCCTGCCTATGCACCGAGGCGGTCGAGGTGCTGTACGCGCTGGGTGAGGCCGACCGCATCGCCGGCATTTCCGGTTTCACCGTGCGGCCTCCGGAGGCGCGCCGCGACAAGCCGAAGATCAGCGGCTTCTCGTCCGGCAAGCTGGAACGCATTCTCGCGGTCGAGCCGGATCTGGTGCTGGCCTTCTCCGACCTGCAGGCCGACATGTGCCGCGACCTGGTGCGCGCCGGTGTCAACGTGCATGTGTTCAACCAGCGTTCGATAGACGGCATCCTGCGCATGATCGTGACGACCGGTGCGCTGGTCGGCCGCACGGCCGAGGCGCAGGCGCTGGTAGCCGGTCTGCGGCGCGGGCTCGATGACGCGCGTGTTCGCGGCGAAGCGCGCGTCGCCCGCCGCGGCCGCCGGCTGCGCGTCTATTTCGAGGAGTGGGACGAACCGCTCATTTCCGGCATCCGCTGGGTGTCCGAGCTGATCGAACTGGCCGGCGGCGAGGACGTGTTCGCCGATTTCGCCAGCCGCCACAGCGCGAAGGAGCGGCGCATCGAAGACCCGCTGACCGTGGTCGCCCGCGCTCCGGAGATCATCATCGGTTCCTGGTGCGGCAAGAAATTCCAGCCCGACCACGTGCGTGCGCGGCCGGGCTGGGCCGAGGTGCCGGCCGTCGCCCACGACCGGCTGTACGAGATCAAGTCGCCATTGATCCTGGCGCCGGGCATCGCCGCGCTGACCGACGGCCTGGCCGCGCTGGAGGCCTGCCTCGACGCGGCCGGCGCCGATCAGAAGCGATAGCCCAGACCGACCGACAGCAGCAGCGGGTCGATATCCAGCTTGGTGACCGGAATGCCGGCGCCCTTGACCGCTATGTCGGTGTCTATCTTCACGTACTTGGCGTCGAGGTTCAGGAACCACTGCGGCGCGAGCTGGATGTCAACGCCGATCTGCGCTGCCCAGCCGACGCTGCTGCGATCCACCTTCAGCGGCACGCTGCCGCCGAGCACCGTGCCGGCGTCCAGCTTCACGCTGGAGAAGCGCGTGTAGTTCAGGCCGATGCCGGCGTAGGGGCGGATCGTGCCGGCCGGATTGAAGTGGTACTGCAGGGTCAGCGTCGGCGGGAGGTGCTTGACCGAGCCGATGTCCACGCCGCCCAGTTCGACGTCATGCTTCTGCGGGACGGTCAGGATCAGTTCGGCGGCGATGTTCGGCGTGAAGAAGTAGCTGATGTCAACTTCCGGGAACAGCTTGTCCTTGGCCTTCACCTCGCCCAGCGCGGGGACCACGGCGGTGGTCGAGTTGTCGTTCGACGGGTCCATGTGCAGCGCGCGCACGCGTACCAGCCAGTCGCCTTCGGCCGCCTGCGCACTGCCGGCGAACATGAATGTCGATGCGGCGACTGCCGCAATGCCTGCCCAGCTCTTTGTTGTCATGTCGATCTCCCCCGGTTTCGACATCCGCGGACACGGATGCTGAATCACTCTAGGAAAGCGACCGGGCGACTTGAAATTTGATTTTTTGCGCGGTGCATTGCGTTCGGCTTATGCCGGATGCGCTGCGAACCGGCTCATGTGCCGCTGTTCAACTGCACTTGAGCCGGGCGAGAAAGCCATCCAGCGCCGCGGCGAAGCTGCGACTGTCGGCGGTGGAGAACGCCGACGGCCCGCCGCTCATGACGCCGCTGTCGCGAAGATCGTTCATCAGCGCGCGCATCTGCAGGCGTTCGTGGATGGTGCCCGGCGCGAACCACTCGCCGCGCGGTTCCAGCGCGTGTGCGCCGCGCGCCAGCACCGCGGCCGCCAGCGGAATGTCGGCGGTGATCACCAGGTCGCCGGCGCCCACCGCCTCTTCGATGTAGCGGTCGGCCGCGTCGAAACCGTGCGCCACCTGCACCGCGCGGATGTGCGGCGACGGTGGTACGCGCAGCAGCTTGTTGGCCACCAGCGTGAGCTGCAGGCCGGTGCGCGTTGCGGCGCGGAACAGGATGTCCTTGACCGGTGCCGGGCAGGCGTCGGCATCGACCCAGATGGCCAGCGTCACGCTCACGCCAGCCACCACAGCAGCAGCGCCAGCGTGACGAAGAAGCCGAACAGCGCCACCGCCTCCTCGCTGTGCGGCTCGCCGCGCGGCGGCGGGTAGCGGCCCAGCGTCAGCACGCGCAGCGCGAGCCAGCCGGGCAGATAGAACAGCCCGACCGTCACCAGATTGAGGACGAAGATGGCGCGCAGCACGGCCGCGTCAGTCGAGCGCCTTGCGCAGCAGCTCGTCCACCAGATCGTTCAGTGACACCTGGCGCTCGGTCGCCAGGTCGCGCAGGCGCGCCGCCAGTTCGGCCGGAATCTTCACGGCGAACGGCACCAGACCGCGTTCGGCGTCGAGCCGGCGCTGTTCCTTGCGGTCCACGACCGGCGCTGCGCCCAGCGCGCTTTTTGCCCCGGCGGCGTGCTTCATCTGCGCCACCACCTTCAGTCTTTCATTCTTGTACAGATCGGTTTTCTTCACGTCGGTATCCTGTGCGGTCTTTCGAATCGCGCACATTGTCGGCCATGGCTCTGAAATCCACCATCTACAAGATCAAATTGAACGTGTCCGACATGGACCGGCCGCATTACGGCGAGTACGCGCTGACCGTCGCCCGCCACCCGTCGGAGAGCGATGAACGCATGATGGTGCGCGTGCTGGCCTTCGCGCTGCACGCCGACGAGGACCTGCGCTTCGGCCGCGGCCTCAGCACCGAGGACGAAGCCGACCTGTACGCCCAGGACCTGACCGGCGCCATCCGGCTGTGGATAGACGTCGGCCTGCCGGACGAGCGCCTGGTGCGCAAGGCCGCCGCCCGCGCCGAACAGGTCGTGGTGCTGACCTACGGCCGCACCGCCGGCCAGTGGTGGGAACAGTCGAAGGGCACCTTGTCGAAACTGGCCAACCTGACCGTGTATCGGCTGACTCCGGCCGACAGCCAGGCCCTGGCCAGCCTCGCCCAGCGCGGCGCCGACCTGCAGTGCATCGTGCAGGAAGGGCAGATCTGGCTGGCCGACGACGGCGCGATGCTGCAGCCGGCGCTGGAGAGGGTGTTCGGCGGAGGCTGAAACCGTGGGTCAGCGTCGCTGCGCCCAATACGCCGGGCGGCGGCGCTGGTGCGCGATCGCCTGCACGATGATTGCGTCGGACGTGATGCGGTAGATGACCGAATACGGAAAGCGGCTGATCGGCAGGGCGCGCATGCGTGGGGAGACCGGCTTGCCAAGCTCGGGGTGCGCCAGAATCAGGGAGGCCGTGTTGTTGAACTGTTCCACGAAGGCGGCCGCGATGCGCGCGCTGGCCTGCTTCAGGTAGTAATCACGCGCCTCAGTGAGTTCGTCCAGTGCGGGTTCAAGCAGGATGACCTTCATTCGGCGGCTTGGCCGGGAAGGCCAGCTCGCAAGCGACTCAGGGCATCTTCAAGGCTGATTGCCCCGATTTCACCG
This sequence comes from Methyloversatilis sp., assembly GCF_965284615.1. GTDB lineage: Bacteria > Pseudomonadota > Gammaproteobacteria > Burkholderiales > Rhodocyclaceae > Methyloversatilis. Next base: position 4,290,026 of record NZ_OZ260098.1, on the reverse strand, counting down.
CGGTCATGGGCATCGGCGCGACGCTCGGCCTCTGCAATCCACTCGGCGAGGGTTTCATCCTCTTCGTCGAGGCTGGCCAGCAGACGTTCAGCGAGATGGACACGGTCCGCCTGCGGCAATTGCATCAAGGTCGCCTCAATGGCTTCAAGGGCGGAGGGCTTCACGGAAGAGCTCCTTTGGCATTGAGCTATGCGCTGAATCATAGCAGTCGCTCCAACTACTTCTCTTCTGGGACGATTTCATGCTGATGACGCTTTTCAATCCTTCTTCGCCACCCTGCGCCGGACAGCCTGCGCCTGCGCGCGCTGCATCCGCATCAGCCGTTGCCGCACGCCGTCGGAATCCATCCACACATCGCTGCCCTTCAGGATGCGGCTGATTTCGCTGTCGCTGAGGAAGGGGGAGCACAGCCGGGTCGTCATCTTCTCGAACCAGCTGCTGACGGCGGCCACTTGCGCCTGCTGTTCGCTGCCGCGGCCGTCCAGGCTGCCGGAATAGGTGTGGAACATGAGCTGGCAGTTGTCATGCACCACCAGTTCGTCGCCGCTCAGGAAAATGAAGGCGGCCATCGAGAAGGCGCGCGCTTCGAGCACCGTGACCACGTGCGCTTCCGAGGCGCGGATGTTGTTGATGATCTGCAGGCCGGTGTCGAATTCGCCGCCCGGCGAATTCAGGTGCAGGTAGATCAGGTCGGTCTCGGCCGCGGTGCGCAGCGTGTAGAACAGGTCGGTGTAGTGGTGCGGTTCGCGTATCTCGCCGCACAGGTAGTAGGAAATCTGGTGGATGGGCATCTGCCGCTCGTAGCGGGCGAGGCCGCGGAAAGGTTCGGCGTCCGTCATTCCGTTCTCTTCGTCGTCCGGCAGTGCGGGGTGGCGCGGCATCGTGAAATCCTCCGTGTGCGCCCGGATTATCGGGCGTCCGCCATGCCGTCACCAAGCTGCGCTGCGGCACGGCAGGCGCTCGGCGCGACTACGGCGGGTATTGCGCACCGACCCGGAAGAACTCCTTGATCAGGAAATCCTCCAGTTCCTTCTGGTGTTCCGGCCGTGCCGACAGCACGACGGTGCGACCCAGGCGCAGCGATTCCCAGTTGAAGTTGCCGCTGTAGTAGCGGCGTATCAGTTCGATCATGCGCTGCACGACGGCGCGCTCGATGTCGCCGTTCAGGCCCGCGTCAACCTCGATGAATTCGCGTCGCGCGTTGCCGGCGTCGGTGGTCCAGCCGCGGAATACGAAGGCGGCGGTGCGCACGCTCTTGCGGGTGATCTGGAACACGCCGTTGGTGCCCGGCTGCTGCAGGTTGCGCTTGATGTTGGCGGCAGCGATATCGTCGGCCGACGGGCCCTGTTCGCGGGCGCGCGCGGCGGCGTTCTCGCCGGCGGCGGCCTCTTCGGCCAGTCGGCGCTTTTCGCGCTGAGCGGCGACGAAGGACGCCATGTCGGTCGGCGCGTCCGGTGCAACGGCTGGTTTGGGCGGCGGGGGTGCAGGGGCGGGTTCGGGCACCGGAACGCGGGCGATCGGCGGTTCGGTCGGCACCGGCGGCGCCTTGCGGGCTTTCTCGCGCTGCTTCTTGGGCGGCTGCTTCTTGGGCTTGGGAGCAGGCGGAGTCGGCGCCGCGGCGGGCGGCGGTTCGGACGCCGCCTTGCGCGGCGCCTCCGGCGTGATCATGCGCACGCTGATCGGCTGGTTGGCACCGAGCGGCTGTTCCGGCTCCGCCTTCGGCCGCATCACCCACCACAGCGCGAGCGCGTGGATCAGCAGCGCCAGCACGAGCGCAATCAACCCGCTGGGGCGGACGCGGAAATGCAGGCTGGTATCGCCGAGCGGACTGGTCTCGACGTTCAGCGAGAACGGTGCGAGGCTGTCGGCCCGCCGGCGGTTGCGCGGGTGTTCGGGGTGTGCGGCGTGCATGGGCTGTTCAGGCGGCTGCGGACGGGCGGGCTGTCCGGTCGCGTCCGCCAGTGGCGTCCGCAGCAGTGAATCCTTCATTCCTGTTCAGCGTTGGGTCTGCAATCGGGTAAAGCGTCGGGTCGGACAGTCGGCGGATCAGCGGGCGGTCGGTTTGACCGCGCCGCAGTCGGCGGCGATCCAGCGCGCGTCGGTATCAGCCTTCATCAACCCCTCGGCTGACTGCATGTTCATTTTCGACGTGAAATGGGTCGGACTGTCGATCACCGCCTCGAAGTCGCCGCTGGCTTTCGGGTTGGTGCAGCTGATCTTGCCCTTGACCGATTTCGCGGTGTTCGTGACGTTGCTGTAGGTGCAGCTGCCGTCGTTCTTGCCGGAGTAGATGTCGCTGCGCTTGGCGTCGTCCGGCGTGATGCAGACGCGGACCGCGCCGCCGCTGCCCATGGCCACGCCCTGGGCGGCCATCTGCTGTTCCATCATCTTGCGCGCTTCCGGCGGCATCTTCTTCATCTCTTCCTGCATGCGCGCCATCTGCGCCGACATGTCGGGCATGCCCGGCATGCTCATGGCCGACTTGAATTCCCACAGGCCGGGCTTGATGTCGGCGGCGTGCGCAGGGCCGAGTGCGGCCAGCGCGAGTGCGGCAGGAACGAGCAGTCTTTTCATCGGGAGTCCTCTTCATCTGGAAGCGTGCCGGGTGGCACCGGTGCGACGTAGCTGGCGATCAGGATGAGCGCGCCGATGCCCAGCAGCGAGCCGGTCCATTCGACCGTGCCGGCACCGGCCAGGTCGATCATCAGCATCTTGGCGCCAACGGCGGCGAGCAGCGCGAAACCGGCGAACCACAGCGTGCGCGCACCGCTTCGTGTCGCGTACACCATCAGCGCCAGCGCGGTCAGCGCCCAGGTCAGCGACAGCGTCGCCTGCAGCAGCGTGGATTGGAACATGGCGGCGGCCGACCACGCCACCCCGGCGAGGTGATGCACGCCGCGCGCCGCCAGTGCCGACACCCACAGCAGACCGGCCGCGCCGACCAGCGGTCGCGGCAGCAGGCGGCTGCGCGCCAGCCACAGCAGCGCGGCCATGCTGGCCAGATCGAGCGCCGAGGCCAGCGGCAGATAGGGCAGGGCGGAGCCGCCGTCGTGGCCGAACTGCAGCGCGACGACCGTCAGCAGCAGCAGGCCGGCGACCGGCCACAGCACGGTGCGCGCATAGGCCTCGGGTGCGGCGGCCCAGGGCCAGACGTCGGCGTTCTCGCCGTCAGCGGAAAGCGCCGATTGCAGCGCTCGGCCGGCCGTGAGCCAGACGGCGATCCAGGCCAGCCAGCCCCACAGGTCCTGCCCCGGCAGCCAGTCGGCCAGCCAGCTACCGGCTTCGATGCCGACCGACAGCAGCAGCGTCCACGCGGTGGCGACGTGGCGTGCGGTGTTCAGCAGCGCTGCACCGTCTTCGTCCTGCCGGCGCAGCGCCCACAGGTGGGTGGCCCAGGCCAGTGGCAGCGCAAGCGCCATCGCACCGTACAGCAGGTGCCCGTGCTGGTCCCAGGCGAGCAGGCTGCCGGCCCACAGGATGGGCAGCGTCAATGCGGCCAGCGCGCGGGCGGTGATGAAGTCGCGGGCGCGGCCCTGCTGTTCGGCGAAGGCGGCGCTGGCGACGCCGAACAGCAGCGCGATCGCCGGCTGCAGGTCGTGCGGCACGAAGTCGTCGATGTCGGCCAGGCCACCGAACAGCCACCAGCCGGCCAGCCACAGCGTGAGCGCCTTCGGCAGCCAGTCCGCGCCGGCGCCGGTCTGGCGCAGCACGCGCACCGAGGACAGCGCCGCACCGGCCAGCAGCAGGCAGCCGAGCGTGCGGCCGTTGAGCAGCGGCCAGGCGACGGTCAGCGTATCGAGCGAGGCGGCCAGCCAGAATCCGGCTGCGACCTGCAGCGCAGCACCTGCCCACAACGTCAGGCGGGAGGCGCGGGCGCAGCCGTACCACAGCGCTGCCGCGCCTTCGACCGCGTAGATCGCGGCGGTCATCTGCAGATCGAATGCGAGCGGCACGGCCAGCGTCAGCAGCGCGGCGCCGATGCCGGCATGGGCGCGGAAGGTGAGCACTTCGTCGGGTGCGCGGTGGCGCAGCAGGCCGGCCAGCCCAAGGTAGTAGACGCCGGCCAGCGCTGCGCTGATCGCCGCGCCGTATTCATAGGGCTGGACCAGCGCCGCCTGCAGCACGCCGGCCGCCAGCGGCGGGCCGAACAGCAGGCTGCCGGACTGCCAGCCGGCCGCGCCCGGCGCGCGCAGCACCGTCTGGGCGACATGGGTGGCGGTGAACAGCACGAAGAAGGCGATCAGGAAGCCCTGCACCACGAGGTAGTCGTCCGCCACATAGCTGCGCAGGCCCCAGCCGGCGCCGACCGCGAAGGTGAACAGGAAGCCGGCGAAGATGAGTGCGCGCCAGGCGCGCCGCCAGCTCAGCGCGATGATGAAGGCGTCCAACAGCAGGTAATAGCTGAACAGCACGACGTACTGGCCCTGCCCGCTGGACGCCAGCATCGGTGCCACGAAGGCGCCGGACAGGCCGAGCAGCGCGAGCACCTGCGAGCTCTGCCGCGCGGCGGCAACCGCGCAGGCGACGCCGAGCGCGGCGAACAGCAGGAAGGCGGGGGCCGGCCCGATGAAGCCGTAGCGCGCCAGCGCGAAATAGACCGCCAGGTAGAGCAGCGCGAAGCCGCCGCCCTGGATCGCCAGCGCGAACATGCGGCGCGGCCCGTCGCCCGGCAGGCGCAGGCCGAAGCCGATCATCGCCGCACCGGTGGCGACGGCCGCCGCCAGCCGCAGCCCGGGCGGCAGCCAGCCGGCCTGGGCGGCCAGCCGCAGCGCCGACGCGACGCCGAAGAACAGCACGATGACGCCGATGCGCGCCAGCGGATTGCTGCCCATCAGGCGCGACCACAGCGTGGCGAGCGGCCGGGTGATGTCGTCGCGCTCGGCCGCCGACGGCTGCGGTCGAGCGGCGACGCGTGTGCCCTCGGCGTGCAGCGCGTCGAGCGGCGCGGCCTGTGTGCTGACCGCTGCTGGCGCGACCACGGCTGGCGCGACGGCAGGCGGCGCTTCAGTGGCGGCCGGTGTCGCTGCATCCTCCGGCGCCGCGCTCGTGGCTTCCTTGCCGGCTGCCGCTGCCGGTCGCGCCTTCAGCGCCTCGTACAGCCAGCGCGTCTTGTCGTCGAGTTCGCGCAGCCGCTCCTGCACTGCGCGCTCGCGCGCGGCGGTGCGGGCCGACACCCACAGGCCCGCAGCCAGACCGGCGAGGGCGCCGAAGAAGGCTTCGATCTCGCCGTGCGCGGCGCCGGCGATCAGGCCGAGAACACAGAGGATGGCGGTCAGCATTGGCGGGCTCCGTCGTGGCCGGGGGCGCTCATCGGCGGTCGCCGCGCAGGCCGGCGACGATGGCCTGCAGTGCGTCCGGTGTCGCCGCCTCCGGCGCCACTGCCGGCGCGCCGACCAGTTCGATGCGGTTGACCAGGCCGCGGCGCAGCGGCCTGGTCATCGCCGGGCCACCCTTGCGCGAGAAGAAGCTGCCCCACAGGCCGCGCAGCGCCAGCGGTACCACCGGCACCGGTGTGCGCGCGACGATGCGCGTGATGCCGGGCTTGAAGGGGTGGATGTCGCCGGTGTCGGTGATCAGTCCTTCCGGGAAAATGCCGACCAGTTCGCCCGCCTCCAGCGCGGCAGCGATGTCGTCGTAGGCGCGCTCCAGCAGCTTCGGATCCTCTTTGGCCGATGCGATCGGGATGCAGCGGTTGGTACGGAACACGAAGCGCAGCACTGGCAGACGGAAGATGGCGTGGTGCATGACGAAGCGTATCGGCCGCGGGCATGCTGCGGTGATCACCAGCGCGTCGACGAAGCTCACGTGGTTGCAGACGATGACCGCCGGTCCTTCGGCGGGAATGTTGTCCAGTCCCCTCTTGTCGAGCCGGTACACCGTGTGCACCAGCAGCCACACGATGAAGCGCATCAGGAATTCCGGCACCAGCGTGTAGATGAACACCGCCACCGCCGCGTTGAACAGTGCGGCCACCAGGAAGAGCTGCGGGATGTTCAGCCCCGCCTCGAACAGCATCAGGCTCACGCCGGCCGACGCGACCATGAAGCCCGCGTTCAGGATGTTGTTGGCGGCGATCACGCGAGCCGCGTGGCTGCGTTCGCAGCGGGTCTGGATCAGCGCGTACAGCGGCACGATGTAGAGGCCGCCTGCCGCGCCGAGCAGCGCGATGTCGATCAGCATGCGCCAGTGCGCCGCGTGCTGCAGGAAGGCGCTTACGCTGCCGTCACCCGGCAGCGGCGCCGACGGTGTGGCGAAGAACAGATCGACGCCGAACAGCGTGAGGCCGATCGCGCCGAAGGGCACCAGACCGATCTCGATGCGGCCGCCGGACAGCTTTTCGCACAGCAGCGAGCCGGTGCCGACGCCGACCGAGAACACCGCCAGCAGCAGGATGAATACGTTCTCACCGCCGCCCAGCACGTCGGACGCGTAGACCGGGAACTGCGCGAGCAACGTGGCGCCATAGAACCAGAACCACGATATGCCGAGCAGCGACAGCCAGACGGTGCGGTTGCCGACCGCGAAGCGCAGGTTGTCGCGGGTCGAACTGACCGGATTCCAGTCGATGCGTATGGCCGGCTCGGGCGCCGGCGAACGCGGGATGCCGCGGCTGGTCCACCAGCCGGCGAGCGCCAGCAACAGCACGGCGGCCGACAGGCCCCAGGCGTCGGTCACGCCGACCAGCCATGCGCCGAGTATCTGGCCGAGCAGGATGGCGACGAAGGTGGCCGATTCGACCAGGCCGTTGCCGCCGACCAGTTCGCCCTCGTGCAGGTGCTGCGGCAGGTAGGCGTACTTGACCGGTCCGAACAGCGTCGATTGCGTGCCCATCAGGAACAGCGCCAGCACCAGCGCGGGCAGGCTGGCGGCGACGAAACCGATGGCGCCCAGGCCCATCACCGCGATCTCGATCACCTTGGACAGCCGCGCCAGCATCGCGCGGTCGTACTTGTCGGCAAGCTGGCCGCAGGTGGCGGAGAACAGGAAGAAGGGCAGGATGAACACGCCGGGAAGCACGGTGGCCAGCAGCGCTGGCGACACGTCGGTGATGCTGCCTGCGCGGAAGGTGAGCAGCGTGATCAGCGCGGTCTTGAACACGTTGTCGTTCAGCGCGCCCAGCAGCTGGGTCAGGAAGAAGGGGCGGAAGCGCGCCTCCTTCAGCAGGTGGAACTGCGAGCTCATGACGTCCTCCGCAGCAGCCGGTACGCGACAAAGGCGATCACCGCGGCGGCGCCGACCAGCCACACGATCAATGCGCGACGCGACGCCGGCAGCGGTTCCTTCGGTGCCTGCGGGTCGCGCAGTTCGTCCGGGAAGGGGCGCGGCGGTGCAGGGCGCACCACCCACTGGCTGCGATCGGCCGGCACGCGCGCCATGTACTCCTCGTAACTGGCGACCGGCGCACTGCCGAAGGCGCGCGAGGACGGGATCTGCGGCACGCGCACGAACAGGAGGGCCTCGACGTCGTCGGCCAGCAGGTGTTCCAGCCCCTGGTCCATCACCTTGCCCTGGGTCAGCCGGCCGAGCAGGTCGCTGCCGGCGACGTTGAAGGCGACGAAGGGAAACAGGCCGCTGCGCTCGGCCATCATGTAGTCGAAGGCCTGCAGGCCGCTGCTCACGCTCATGTCCTTGATCGCCATATAGGGCAGGCCGAGCCAGGCCTTCGCCTTCGAGGTCGGGCCCAGCGTCGGGATGCTCCAGCCGAGCGAGCGCAGCGTGTCCAGGCTAATGCCGGCACAGTTCGCGCTGGCGTGGCGGTAGGTGAAGTCGTGCCGGTAGAAGTGATTGAACACGCGCGCGATGCCCTGGTCGTACAGGCGCGCCGCGCGGTCGTCGCGCAGCACGGCGACAAGCATGTACGACGGGCGGTACCAGCTCTGGCCGCCGTTGAGATCGGTCAGGTAGGCGTCCATCGTCAGCATCGAGGCGACGATGCCCTTTTCGCTGTGCGCGTCGAGGTTGTAGAAGTTGGCGACCAGCCAGTCGCTCCATTCGCCGCGCGCGCCCATCAGGCCGGTGGCGATCGCGAAGTGGCCGCCGTGCGCCTCGTCATCGTCGCCCTGCGCACCATTGAGCATGATGGCCAGAACCGGCTTGCCGGCGGCCGTGCGCGCAGCGCCCGGCGTGCGCTCCCACAGCAGTCGCGTCAACGCCGGCTTGCGTGCGCCACCGTCGTCGGCGCGTACCAGTGTGGCCAGCGTTTCGCCGTCCTGCAGCGGCGACGGCGTCAGTGCAGCGAGGTCGATGTCGAAGGACGACGGCCAGACCGTGCGCGCGGTGAAGCTGTCGCCCGACCGCGTGCCGCGCAGCGCGAGCCGTTGCCCCTGCAGCCAGGCGGTGCTGTCGGCATTGAACCAGGACACATTGGACGGCAACTGCGGCACCAGCGTGAAGCTGGCGCGCGTGCCGTCGGCGAAGCTGAGCGTGCGGCCGTCGGCGTCGAGCCGGGCGTCGTGCGCGATCAGCGGCGAGCCGAGCCAGATCAGCGCAGGCTTCTGCGCGTCCGGCTGCCATTCGTTTGCGTAGGCCCACTGCCGCACGTCGTCCTGCGCCGGCAGTGTGGCGACGAAGCCGGCAGCGTCGGCCCGCGGCACGGCGACGGTGTCGTCGGTGAAGTACCACAGCGCCTGCGGCGGTGCGGCGCAGTCGATACAGCGGCCAGTGGCGAGCCGGAAGTCGCTGCCGGCGTACACACCGATCCGGCTGTCGGCCAGAGCGTCGCGCGGCGCGGCGGGCGTGGGAGGGGCATTCGTCATGAGTGCCAGTGTAAGGAGGGCGGCGGGAATGCGCATGCGGTGTGGAGTCGGTCGGGACAGTGGATCAGATAGTGGGGAAGGCGCGCGCGGCTTCGAACACGCTGTTCGCGAAGCGATGGCGGCCGTCGCGCAGCAGGCGTTTGAGCATGAAGTCGAATAGCAGCGGATTGTGGTCGCGCACCTGTTCGAGCACCGGTGCGGCGGCCGCGTCGAGCAGGCCGGCACGAGCCAGCGAAGACAGCGACATCAGTGGCAGGATGCCCGGCAGCGGATAGTCGGAGCCGTAGAGCAAGCGGTCGTGCCAGTCTTCGCGGCGCAGCAGCGCGCGCACGACTTCGACGTCACGATTGCGCAGCGTGATCGCCGAAATGTCGCCGTACAGACGACCGTTGCGGCGCTCGCCCATCAGCCGTGCGAACAGTTCGAAGCTGCTGCGCAGTGGCGCACCGCGGCCGGCATCGAGGTCAACGTCGCGGCCCATCGTCGCGCAGTGGGCGACGATGACGGTGACACCGTGGTCGAGCGCACGGCGCAGCCGCAGCGGGTTGCCCAGCTCCTGCCCGCCCGCGCCATGCACGGCCTTTTCCTCGCCAGCGTGGCTGATCAGCGGCAGGCCGAGGCGGGCGGCCGCGGCGTAGAAACGGTCACAGCGTTTCGACGCGGGGTCGATGCCCATCGCCGGCGGCAGCCATTTGATGGCGCGTGCGCCGTCGCGCGCTGCCGCTTCGAGCGCGTTGACGGCATCCTCGCGGTAGGGGTGGACCGAGCACACCCACTCAAAATGGTCCGGGTTGCCGCGGGCGACGTCACGCGCGTAGGCGTCGGGCACGTGGAAGGCAGTGTGCTCGGGCAGGTGACGGCCCGCCTCGTCGTAGGCGCGCTCGAACGCGAACAGCATGAGCTTGAAGCCGGCCGGCAGCGCTTCGACCAGGTTGTGCAGGCGGTCAACGTAACTGGCGTCAACGCGGCCCGGGTCTTCGTGCGCACAGCCGGCGTTCAGATAGAACAGGCGCTGCACGTATTCGGCCGGGTGCAGCGGGCTCAGCATGCGCGGCGTCATTTCGATGCCGCGACCGGAATCGCCGGTGCCGGCAAGGTGCACGTGGACGTCGCGCAGCAGCGTCGGGTCCAGCCCGTCGAAGGTCTGCGCGATCAGTTCGTGACCGGCCAGTTCCGGCGGCAGCGCGGCGAGGCAGGGGTTCATCAGCTGGCTGCGCGCGACCGTGCTCAGCGCCCAGCCGCCGGCCGCGGCACCGCCGAGCACGAGGCCGGTCTTCAGCAGGCGACGACGACGGGCATCCATGGTCAGGCGGACTCCGCCATCCTCTTCAACGTCACGTAGTCGGTCTTGCCGGTGCCGAGCAGCGGCAGCGCGTTGACGACGACGATTTTGCGCGGCACCGCGATTTCCGGCGCGCCGCGCTCGCGGGCGGCCGCCTGCAGCGCGTCGCGGCCGAGCGCGGCGTCGGTTGTAAACAGCACGATGGTTTCGCCGCGTGCCGGGTCGGGCTGTGTCAACGCCGCGTGCTGTGCCGCCGGGCTGGCGGCGGTGGCCAGTTTCTCGACCGTTTCCAGCGAGATCATTTCGCCGGCCACCTTGGCGAAGCGCTTGACGCGGCCGACGATGCGCACGAAGCCGTCGTCGTCGAATTCGATCACGTCGCCGGTGTCGTACCAGCCTTCGCCCGCTTCCGACGACGGCGCCTGCAGTACGCCCGGCCTGTCCCACTTCAGATAGCCGCTCATCAGGTTGGGGCCGCTCACATGCAGCACGCCACCGCGGTCGATGCCGGCCACCGGCATCAGCTTCGCGTGCAGGCCCGGCAGCAGCTGGCCGACGGTACCGCTGCGATAGGCCATCGGCGTATTCACCGCCAGCACCGGCGCGGTTTCGGTCGCGCCATAGCCTTCGAAGATGCGCAGGCCGAACTTCTCGAACCACGCCGTGCGCACCGATTCCGACAGCTTCTCGGCGCCGGCGATGACGTAGCGCAGCCGGTAGAAGTCGTAGGGGTGGGCGAACTTCGCGTAGTTGCCGAGGAAGGTGCTGGTGCCGAGCAGCACGGTGCAGTTGCGGTCGTAGGCCAGTTCCGGAATGACGCGATAGTGCAGCGGCGACGGATAGAGGAACACCTTGGCGCCGGTCAGCAGCGGCAGCAGGCCGCCGGCGGTCAGGCCGAAGGAATGGAACAGCGGCAACGCGTTGAGTATCTTGTCGTTGACCGAAAAGTCGATCACCGCGCGGATCTGCGCGATGTTGGCGAGCAGCGCGCGGTGCGACAGCACGACGCCCTTGGGCTTTCCTTCCGAGCCCGAGGTGAACAGCACGACCGCCGGTGCTTCGGGCGACAGCTTTTCGGCCGCCAGCCGCGGTGCGCGCAGCGCCCACAGCATGAGCCACAGCTTGTCCGCCAGCGTGATGCGTTCGCGCAGGTCTTCCAGGTAGTGCAGTTCGACACCCTGCAGCGCGGCCAGTTTGTCGCCCAGCTTGGCCTGGTCGACGAAGGCGCGCGAGGTGACGATGACGCGCAGTTCGGCCGCGGTGCAGGCCGCCTGCATGCCGTTGACGCCGGCGGTGTAATTGAGCATGGCCGGCACCCGGCGGTGCGCGTTCAGGCCGAACACCAGGCCCAGCGTCGGCGCGAGGTTGGGCAGCAGCACGCCGACGCGCTCGTCCGGCCGCGTGATGCGGGCGACGACGCGACCGAGCGCCAGCGCCATCTTCAACAGGTCGCCATATGAATACTCGATCTGCTTCATGTCCTCGACCAGACGGCGGCTACGGCCGTGGATTTCGGCCGCGTCGCACAGCGCGTCGAACAGCGTCTGCTGCGGGCGCGAGGCGAAGATCATTTCCTGCATCAGCCGGCGCATCGCTTCACCGGCGCGGCGACGGCGTTCCTTCGCGCTGCCCGCTTCCGGCATGACGATCTTCGTGGTCGGCAGCACGGTGATCGCGATGCGCGGGAACAGCGACTTCGGGTAGCGGCCGGATACGCGCGAGAAATAGCTGCGCGAGGCGCCGTCCAGCCGCACCGGCAACACGGTGGCACCGGTCTTTGCGGCGACGAAGGCGGGACCGTCGTACACTTTCATCAGGCTGCCGGTCGTGGTGATGCGTCCCTCGGGGAAAATGACCACCGGGCGACCGGATTCGAGCAGGCGGATCACCTTCTTCATCGCCATCGGGCTGGTCGGATCGACCGCGAGGTAGTCGACCAGGGACAGCAACAGCCGGAAGAAGGGGTTGCGTGCGACCCCGGTGTGCACGACGAACACCGGATCGATGGGCAGGAAGAGGCCGAGCAGCAGGCCGTCGAGAAAGGACTCGTGATTGGCGACCACCAGCAGGCGCTCGTGCTGGCCAGGCAGCGACGCCGGTGGGCTGATGCGGAACAGCAGTCGGCAGACGAAGGTGAGCAGGGGACGGACAAGGCTACGCAGCATGAATGCTCCGCGAGGTCAGAAAAGGAGTTCGGCCGGATGCGGATGGCCGAGGAAGTCGAGCGGACTGGCGCTGGCGCCGTAGGCGCCGGAGCAATGCACGACCAGCAGATCGCCGGCTTGCGCGCGCGGCAGATCGATGTCGCGCGCCAGCACGTCGAACGGTGCGCACAGCGGCCCTGCGATGCTCACCCGTTCGACCGCGTCGGTCGGCGTCTGCGGATGCAGCGTCATCGGGAAGTTCGCCGGCTGTAACCGGTCCGGTTGCAGCGTCGCGTGCAGGTGCTGGTGTGCGCCGCCATCGACGATGAGCCAGGTACGACCACGCACCGTCTTGCGGTCGATCACGCTGCAGACGTAGATGCCGGCCTCGGCCACCAGGTAGCGGCCCGGTTCGAGCGCGAGCCGGGCCCGCGGGTGACGCGCGCGCAGCGACTCGTCCAGTGCGTGCAGATGGGCCGCCACCGGCGCGAAGTCGAGCGCTTGTTCGTCGTCGGCGATGGCAACGCCGAAGCCGCCGCCCAGATTCAGCCAGGGCAGTGCGATGTCGGCCGCGTCGGCGATCTGCATCGCTTCCGCAAAGCAGCGGGCGTGCAGGGTGACGATCTCGGCCGCGTCCAGCATGCGCGACGCACAGTAATAGTGCAGGCCGCCGAATTCGAGGCCGTGTCCGCGCACGGCCGCGATGGCGCTACCCAGTTGCGCACTGTCGATGCCGAAGAAGCTGTCGCCACTCATGCGCACGCGCGAGCCGGCGATCGCGAAGTCCGGATTGGCGCGCAGCGCGACGCGCGCCTGGCGTCCCTGCTGCGTGGCGATGCGCGCGATACGCTCGATCTCGCCGACTGATTCGGCGCAGATGCGCACGCCGGCCGCGATCGCCGCCGCCAGCTCGGTGTCACGCTTGCCCGGACCGGTGAAGCCGATGTGCGCCGCGGAAAAGCCGGCGTCGAGCGCGCGCGCCAGTTCTCCCCCGAACTGACGTCGGCGCCGTCGAGCCGCGTGCTGATGCACTGCAGCAGCGCCGGCAAGGGATTAGCCTTCACCGCGTAGCACAGCTGCAAGGTGGCGGGCAGCGCGGCGCGCAAGGCGTCGATGCGAGCGAACACGGCGGCGCTGTCAACGGCATAGAAAGGTGTGCGCCCGGCGCGCTGCGCCAGCGCCGACAGTTCGTCTGCTGCGAGGCGGGGAGCGGACCTGCTCACCGGTGCGCGTCCAGGTAGTCGATGACGGTCTGCAGCCGCTGGATCAGCGCGTCGGCCTGAAGCCGGAAGTGGATTTCGCGGCCCTGCCGTGTCCGCTCGAGCACGCCGGCTTCGCACAGCAGTTTCAGGTGATGCGAAACGGTGGGCCGGCTCAGCGAGGAGGCGCGAGTCAGCTCGGTCACGTTGAGGCTTTCTCCCGGCTCGAAGGTGAGCAGGATGCGCTGCCGCTCCGGGTCGCCGAGCGCGGCGAACAGACGGGAGTAGTCCTGCCAGTCGGCAGGAATGGTCTGGGCGTAGTCGTTTCTCATGTCGAAAAATATCGACTATTTTCAGATCGAGGTCAAGCCTTGCCCGCGAGCGGAGCGTGCGAAATGTTTTCAAATGTTTTCTTTTTGCCTGATCCGATGCATGTGCACTGTTCCGGGGCAAAATCCGGGAACTTCTTGACGGCGGCTGTAAGCGTATGTATCGTCAAGGGCTTTGCGCGCGAAGCTGTGCCGGTTCAGCTCGTCGCAGTGCGAACACTTGTGTCTTATAGAAGATTCGAGGTTCGCGGACTTTGGGTGGTACGGATGCGTGGAAGGCCTGCTGCATGTTGAAAGCGATCATGCTGCAGCTTTCGCTGGTGCTCGTGGTGACGGGCATTGCGCTGTTCGTCGGGGGCTGGATGGCTGGACTGTCCGCCCTGCTCGGTGGCCTGAGTTATGCGGTGCCGAGTCTCCTGTTCGCGATACGTCTCGGTCGTCTGGCGCGCCCTGGGGCGCAGGCCGCGGTGTCGTACCCGCTTGAATTCTTCCTCGGCGAGGCGATCAAGGTCGTCTCGACGATTGGGCTGCTGTTGCTGTGCCACTACCTCGTGCCCGGATTGTCGTGGGGCTGGTTCTTGGGGGGTCTGGGCGCGGCGCTGCAGGCAGGTTTTTTTGCTTTCTTGTTCAAACACTGACATGGCATCTGGAACCGAACTGGCGACTGAAGTGGCCCACGGCCCGACCCCCGGCGAATACATCGCCCACCACCTGACCTTCCTGAACAACACCGGCGAGAAGCAGGTCGAGTTGATCAACTGGAATCTGGTCAACCTCGATACCGTCTTCTACTCGGTGCTGCTCGGCGTCCTCGCGCTGTTCGTGCTTTACCGCGCTGCGGCGAAGTTGACGTCCGGCGTGCCGGGGCGCTTTCAGGCCGCCGTCGAGATTCTGGTCGAGATGGTCGCCGATCAGGCCAAGGGTCTGATTCACAGCGAAGAGTCGCGCCGTACCGTGGCACCGCTCGCCCTCATCGTCTTCGTCTGGATTTTCCTGATGAACGCGATGGACTTCCTGCCGCTCGATCTGCTGCCGCGCATCTGGGAAGGCATCTACGCCTCCGCCGGTCACGACCCGCACCACGCCTACATGCGTGTCGTGCCGACCGCCGACATCAACGCGACCATGGGCATGTCGATCGCCGTGCTGCTGGTGTGTCTGTACTACAACGTCAAGATCAAGGGCGCCGGCGGCTGGGCGCACGAACTGATCTCGGCGCCGTTCGGCGACAAGCTCATCCTGGCGCCGTTCAACTTCGCGATGAACGTCATCGAATTCCTTGCCAAGACCGTGTCGCACGGCATGCGTCTGTTCGGCAACATGTTTGCCGGCGAACTCATCTTCATGCTGATCGCGCTGATGGGTGCCGCCTGGACGGGTGCCAACGCGCCGAGCTTCCTGCTCGCCTTTGGCCACATCGTCGCGGGTTTCGCATGGGCGGTGTTCCACATCCTCGTGGTCGCGCTCCAGGCATTCATCTTCATGATGCTGACGCTGGTGTACATCGGTCAGGCACACGAAGGTCACTGAGTTTGCAGTTGCAGTCCGGTTTGTTGTTTTCGTTTTTCTTTTAAATCTAAGGAGCTGTTATGGAACAAGTGTTCGGTCTCGTCGCCCTCGCCTGCGGTCTGATCATCGGTCTGGGTGCAATTGGTGCTTGTATCGGTATCGCGCTGATGGGCGGTAAGTACCTCGAAGCCTCGGCTCGCCAGCCGGAGCTGATGAACGCGCTGCAGGTCAAGATGTTCCTGCTGGCCGGCCTGATCGACGCCGCCTTCATTATCGGTACCGGTATCGCCCTCTGGTTCGCCACTTCGACCTTCCTGAAGTAAGAACGGCATCCGCCCCAACACCGATTTATTGAAGGGAAAGTTGCCGTGAATCTGAACGCAACGCTCATCATCCAGATCGTCGTGTTCCTGACCTTTGTGTGGTTCACGAAGAGCTTCGTGTGGCCGCCGATCGTCAAGGCTCTCGACGAACGCGCGAAGAAGATCGCTGACGGGCTGGCGGCTGCGGACAAGGCAAAGGCGGATCTGGCCAACGCGGAGAAGAAGTCGATCGAGGAACTGCGCGCAGCGCGCGAGTCCGCGGCCGAGCTCCGTTCGGGTGCAGAGAAGCAGGCGGCCAAGCTGGTCGAGGATGCGCGCGCGGAAGCGAATCGCATCGTCGCGGCGGCCCGCGAAGCAGCGACCACCGAAGCTGCGGCTGCAGCGCAGAAGGCGAAAGATGCCCTGCGCGACCAGGTCGCCACGCTGGCGGTCGCGGGTGCAGAACGCATCCTGCGTCGCGAGATCAACGCCCAAGTCCACGCCGATCTGCTCACCAACCTGAAGCAGGAACTGAGCTGACACCATGGCAGAGAACGTCACCATCGCGCGACCCTACGCCGAAGCCGCGTTCCAGCTGGCCAAGGAAGGCAACTCGCTGGCAGCTTGGGCTGACGCCCTCGGTCTGATGGCCGCCGCTGCCGCCGAGCCGCAGGTCAAGAAGCTGCTGGCCGATCCGACCCGCACCTCGACCGACCGTGGTTTCCTCTTCCTCACCGCAGTGCCCGGCGAACTTGCCGAGGCGCATCGCAGCTTCGCACGCGTGCTGGCGCAGAACGGCCGTCTGGCCGTGCTGCCCGAAATCGCGGAGCTCTTCACCGAGCTGAAGAACGAGCACGAGCGCTGCGCCGTCGCCCACATCAGTTCCGCCTTCCCGATGGACGACGCCACCGTGTCGCGCCTGCTGGCCGACCTCGAGCCGCGTTTCGGCCGTCGCCTGGAAGCCCGGGTCACGCTCGATCCCGAACTGATCGGCGGTGTGAAGGTTGCGGTCGGTGACGAAGTGATCGATGCCTCGGTCCGCGGCAAGCTTGCCGCCATGGCCACTGCGCTACAGAACTAGGAGTTTTTTGATGAACCTCAATCCGTCTGAAATCAGCGACCTGATCAAGAGCCGGATCCAGAACCTGCATTTGTCGTCGCAGGCGCGCACCGAGGGCACCGTGGTTTCGGTGACCGACGGCATTGTGCGCGTGCACGGCCTGGACGATGTCCAGCAGGGCGAAATGCTGGAATTCGAAGGCAACACGTTCGGTCTGGCGCTGAACCTCGAGCGCGACTCCGTCGGCGCCGTGGTTCTGGGTGACTACGAACACATTTCCGAAGGCCAGACCGTCAAGTGCACGGGCCGCATTCTCGAAGTGCCGGTCGGCCCCGAGCTGATCGGTCGCGTCGTGAACTCGCTCGGCCAGCCGATCGACGGCAAGGGGCCGATCAACGCCAAGCTGACCGACAAGGTTGAAAAGGTGGCTCCGGGCGTGATCGCACGTCAGTCGGTTTCGCAGCCGGTGCAGACCGGCCTGAAGTCGATCGACTCGATGGTGCCGGTCGGCCGTGGCCAGCGCGAGCTGATCATCGGTGACCGTCAGACCGGCAAGACCGCGGTCGCCGTCAACGCCATCATCAACCAGAAGGGTCAGAACATGACCTGCATCTATGTTGCGGTGGGCCAGAAGGCCTCGACCATCGCCAACGTGGTGCGCAAGCTGGAAGAGTACGGCGCGATGGAATACACCATCGTCGTCGCCGCCACCGCCTCCGACTCGGCCGCCATGCAGTTCCTGGCACCGTACGCCGGTTGCACGATGGGCGAATACTTCCGTGACCGCGGCGAAGACGCGCTGATCGTCTATGACGATCTGTCCAAGCAAGCCGTGGCCTATCGTCAGATTTCGCTGCTGCTGCGCCGTCCGCCGGGCCGCGAAGCCTACCCGGGCGACGTGTTCTACCTGCACAGCCGTCTGCTCGAGCGCGCCGCTCGCGTGAATCCCGACTACGTCGAGAAGTTCACCAACGGTGAAGTCAAGGGCAAGACCGGTTCGCTGACTGCGCTGCCGATCATCGAAACGCAGGCCGGCGACGTGTCCGCCTTCGTTCCGACCAACGTGATCTCGATTACCGACGGCCAGATCTTCCTGGAAACCGACCTGTTCAACGCAGGCATCCGCCCGGCTATCAACGCCGGTGTGTCGGTGTCCCGCGTCGGTGGTGCGGCCCAGACCAAGATCATCAAGAAGCTGGGCGGCGGTGTCCGTCTGGCGCTGGCCCAGTACCGTGAGCTGGCTGCGTTCGCGCAGTTCGCCTCCGACCTGGACGAAGCGACCCGCAAGCAGCTCGAGCGTGGCCGCCGCGTGACCGAACTGATGAAGCAGCCGCAGTACTCGCCGCTGTCGGTCGCCCAGATGGGTGTTTCGCTGTACGCCGCCAACAACGGCTATTTCGACGACGTCGAAGTGTCCCGCGTGCTCGCTTTTGAATCGGCCCTGCACCAGTTCCTGCAGCAGAAGTATTCCGATCTGATGAACAAGATCGAGTCCTCCAAGGACCTCGACGGTGAATCGGAAAAGACGCTTGCTGCCGCGGTGGCCGAGTTCAAGAAGAGCTGGGCGTAAGCGCGCGGACAGGAGATAACCATGGCCAGCGGAAAAGAGATCCGTTCCAAGATCAAGAGCGTGCAAAACACGAAGAAGATCACCAAGGCGATGGAGATGGTGGCTGCATCCAAGATGCGCAAGGCGCAGGACAGGATGCGGGCCGCCCGGCCCTACGCCGACACGATCCGCCGTCTTGCTGCCAACCTGTCTGCCGCCACGATCAGCGACTACAAGCACCCGTTCCTCGCGACCGTCGGTCAGATCAAGCGCGTCGGCATCATCGTCGTCACCACGGACAAGGGTCTGTGCGGCGGCATGAACACCAACGTGCTGCGTCTGGCGCTGAACACGATGAAGGAGTGGGAAGGCAAGGGCGCCACCGAAATCCGCGTTGCCGCCATCGGCAACAAGGGTCTGGGCTTCATGCAGCGCATGGGCGCCAAGGTGGTGTCACAGGTGACGCAGCTGGGCGATACGCCGCATCTGGAAAAGCTGATCGGACCGGTCAAGGTCATGATCGACGCCTTCCAGGCCGGCGAGCTCGACGCGGTCTATCTGTCCTTCACCCGCTTCATCAACACGATGAAGCAGGAGCCGGTGCTTGAGCAACTGCTGCCGCTCACGGGCGATCGTCTGGGCACGCCGGAAGGCACCTGGGATTACCTGTACGAGCCGGACCCGCAGGTGGTGATCGACGAGCTGCTCGTTCGTTACGTTGAAGCGCTGGTGTATCAGTCGGTCGCCGAAAACATGGCGTCCGAACAGAGCGCACGTATGGTGGCGATGAAGGCCGCGTCTGACAACGCAGGCAATGTCATCGGCGAACTGCAGCTGGTCTACAACAAGACCCGCCAGGCGGCGATTACCAAGGAACTGTCCGAGATCGTCGGCGGCGCCGCGGCAGTCTGATCGCGCAAACGAATTTTTGTATTGGGGATAGACGATGAATACCGGAAACATCGTTCAGTGTATCGGCGCCGTGGTGGATATCCAGTTCCCGCGCGACTCGATGCCGAAAGTGTTTGAAGCGCTACAGCTCGACGAGGCCGATGGTTCGCACACGGCCGAAGCGGGTCTGACGTTCGAAGTCCAGCAGCAGCTGGGCGACGGCGTGGTGCGTACGATTGCGCTGGGTTCCAGCGACGGTCTGCGCCGCGGCATGAAGGTGAAGGGTACCGGCGCCGCGATCAGCGTGCCGGTCGGCACCGCCACGCTGGGTCGCATCATGGACGTGCTTGGCCGTCCGATCGACGAAGCGGGCGACATCGCCACCGAAGAACGCCGTGCCATTCACCAGAAGGCTCCGAAGTTCGACGAACTGAGCCCGTCGGTTAACCTGCTGCCCACCGGCATCAAGGTGATCGACCTGATCTGCCCGTTCGCCAAGGGCGGCAAGATCGGTCTGTTCGGCGGTGCCGGTGTGGGCAAGACCGTGAACATGATGGAACTCATCAACAACATCGCGAAGAGCTACGGTGGTTACTCCGTGTTCGCCGGTGTGGGTGAGCGCACCCGTGAGGGCAACGACTTCTACCACGAGATGGAAGAGTCGAAGGTTCTCGACAAGGTGGCGATGGTGTTCGGCCAGATGAACGAGCCGCCGGGCAACCGTCTGCGCGTGGCGCTGACCGGTCTGACCATGGCCGAGAAGTTCCGCGACGAAGGCCGCGACATTCTGTTCTTCGTGGACAACATCTACCGCTACACGCTGGCCGGTACCGAAGTGTCCGCACTGCTGGGCCGCATGCCGTCCGCCGTGGGCTACCAGCCGACGCTGGCCGACGAAATGGGCCGCCTGCAGGAGCGCATCACCTCGACCAAGGTCGGCTCGATCACGTCGATCCAGGCCGTGTATGTGCCTGCGGATGACTTGACCGACCCGTCGCCTGCCACGACCTTCCAGCACTTGGATGCAACTGTCGTGCTGTCGCGTGACATCGCTTCGCTGGGCATCTACCCGGCGGTCGATCCGCTCGACTCGACCTCGCGTCAGCTGGATCCGCTGATCGTCGGCGAAGAGCACTACGCGGTCGCCCGCAAGGTGCAATCGACGCTGCAGCGCTACAAGGAACTGCGCGACATCATCGCGATTCTGGGCATGGACGAACTGTCGCCGGAAGACAAGCTGGCCGTGGCTCGCGCCCGCAAGATCCAGCGTTTCCTGTCGCAGCCGTTCAACGTGGCTGAAGTCTTCACCGGCTCGCCGGGCAAGATCGTTCCGCTGGCGGACACGATCAAGGGCTTCAACATGATCGTCAATGGCGAATGTGACCACCTGCCGGAACAGGCCTTCTACATGGTCGGCGGCATCGAGGAAGCGTTCGAAAAGGCGAAGACGCTGCAGTGACGCGGCAAGCGTGAGCCGTGACGGACTCCGGTCCGGCGCGGCTTGCGGGCAGCATTCACGGAGTAATCATGGCTATGACCGTACATGTCAACGTTGTCAGCGCGGAAGAGAAGATCTTCTCCGGGCTCGCAGAATTCGTCGCGCTGCCGGGCGAGAGCGGCGAGCTGGGCATCCTGCCCGGCCACACGCCGCTGATCACCCGCATCCGCCCGGGCGAGGTCCGCATCAAGCTGCCGAATCAGGCAGCCGACGAGCTGATCTTCGTGGCCGGCGGCCTGCTGGAAGTGCAACCGGGTCTGGTGACCGTGCTGGCGGATACCGCCATCCGCGGTACAGACCTGGACGAAGCAAAGGCGAACGAAGCCAAGCGTCTGGCCGAAGAAGCACTGGCCAACCGTCAGGCAGGTGTCAACTACGCTGCAGCACAGGCGGAACTGGCTTCGGCCATCGCCCAGCTGGCGGCAATCCAGAAGCTGCGCAAGCGTCACTGAGCGCGGTTTCAAGCAGGTCCGGAAAGGCACGCCTCGGCGTGCCTTTTTGTTTTTGGCGAGCCCGGTGCAGAATCGGCCCATGCACCGGGAATCCTGCGACCTGCTCATCGTCGGGGCCGGCATCAACGGCGCCGGCATCGCGCGCGACGCCGCATTGCGCGGCTTGGACGTTATCGTCTGTGAGCGCGGCGACATCGCGGGCGCCACCTCGTCAGCCTCCACCAAGCTCATCCACGGCGGGCTGCGCTACCTCGAACAGGGCGCCTTCGGCCTGGTCAGGGAATCCCTGCATGAGCGCGAGACACTGGGCCGCATCGCCGCCCACCTTGTGCGTCCGCAGCGCTTCGTCGTGCCGCACACGGGTGAGCGGCCGGCCTGGATGCTCGCTGCCGGACTGTTGCTCTATGACCTCCTGGCCGGGCGCAGCACACTGCCGCGATCGCGACGTCTGCGCGCCGAATTTCCCTTGCTGCAGCACATGCGGCCGCCAGTGAGCGCGGCGCACGCCTATTATGACCTGTGGGTGGACGATGCGCGGCTGACGCTATGCACCTTGCTCGACGCGCAGGCGCACGGCGCACGCGTACTGCCGCAGAGCGCGCTGATCGCGGTGACCGACGAAGGCGCGCACTGGCGCTGCACAGTGGGACAGAAGACGGTGCTCGCGCGCTGCGTCGTCAATGTCGCGGGGCCATGGATGAACGCGGTCGAGGCCCTGCGCGGTATGGCGGCGGCACCGGTGCGCCTGGTGCAGGGCACACACATCGTCCTGCCGCGCCTGCACGCCGGCGACGACGCCTGGCTGCTGCAGCAGCCGGACCGGCGTATCGTGTTCGTCATCCCCTTCGCCGACGATTTCCATCTGGTCGGCACCACCGAAACCGATCTGCCGTCACCCGAGGCGCTCGGCGCCACGGCGGCGGAGCGTCGCTACCTGCTCGACGCGCTGCGGCGCGCCTTTGGGCGCGCACCCGCCGAGCACGATATCCGCTGGGAATTCAGCGGCATGCGACCGCTGGTCGCCGGCGGCGGAGGCAGCGCGCGCACCGCCAGCCGCGAGTACCGAATGACGATGGCAGGCGAGCGTGGCGGCCGTGGCTGGATGTCGATACAGGGCGGCAAGCTCACCACGCATCGAAGCCTCGCCGAACGGGCGGTCAACAGACTGGCCTCATTCCTCGGATCGAACGCACGCAGCATGACCGCCGACCGCCTGCTGCCGGGCGCCGAGGCCGCCGGCCCGATACAGCGTTCGGAACTCGTGCGGACGCTGGCGCAGCGTCATCCCGCACTGCCGTCTGGATGGATCGCCGCGCTGGTCGGACGCCATGGCAGCACGGCGTCGCGGCTGCTCGAACAGGTGGCGTGCACCGGTGGAGTCGGACGCGACTTCGGGGGAGGGCTGTACGAGGCGGAGGCGCGCTGGTGCGCACAGTACGAATGGGCACACAACGCCGACGACGTGCTGTGGCGTCGTACGAAATGCGGGGTCGGGATGAGTGCTGCGCAGCGCGATACGTTCGCGCGCTGGTGGGTGGATCAGCGTATCGGCTGAGCTTTGCGTTCGAGCAGTTCGAGGCGCTTCTGCAGGCGCGCCAGATCGTCGCGCAGCGTATCCACCTCGTCGGCAAAGGCGGCCGTTGCGGCCGGACGCACCAGCAATTGCGCCTCGTCCGCCGCGTATTCGGTGGCCGACGCGGCGAGCCGCGCGCCGAGGTCGCGCCCGCCGGCCCATGCCGCACGCGCACCGCCTACCACACGTTCGGCGGCCGCGTCACCGATCAGCCGGCTCAGGTCTTCCGCCGCGTCCCAGCGCAGGCCGCGCAGCACCTGGCCGAGGGTTTCGGCCAGCGCCGCGTCGCCTTCGATGCGCGCATCGCGCAGCACCGCGTCGCCTTCGTGTAGCAGCCGGAGTGCGGCATCCGCCGGCAGTCGCAGGGTGACCGCCAGCGGCTCATCGGAGGCCGCAGCCAGCCGGCCGTCTTCGCCAACCCTGAAGGCGACGCCGAGCGCGCCCAGTTCCAGCCTTGCCTGCGCGCCCGCATGCCGGGCCAGTCGGGCGTGCGCGCCCGGCGCCTGATCGAGCAGGTGGTTAAGTACCGGGAGCGCGGCCGTCGCGAGCATGATTTACTGCAGTTGCTGGATACCAGCGATCACCCAGCCGCGGCTGCCGGATAACGGCTTGGCCAGATGCCACACTTCGTCGAACGGTGCCGGCGCGGCGCTGACTTCCTCACGCAGCAGTCCGCTGAAACGGACGCTGGCGATGTACTGCTCGTTCTCGGTGGCCAGATCGAGCAGCGCGGCGTCGAGCTGCACGATGTCGATGTGCTGGGTTTCGCCGCCGCGCTCCTGCAGCTGCATGCGGATTTCGGCGAACACCTCGGGCGACGTGAACTGACGGATGTCCTCGACATCACCCTTGTCGTTCGCCGCCTGCAGGCGCACGAAATTCAGCTTGGCCTGACGCAGGAAGCCTTCGACGTCGAAATCCGCCGGAATGTTGCCTGCACCGGCTGCGGCGGCCGGCGCTGAGGCGGCGACCGGGGCCGCCGCTTCGAAGCGCTGCGGGGCCGCGCCCGGGCCGGCGGTCGCGCCGGCGTACTGCATGCCCTGCTGCTGCGGCGCGTTGCGGCGTGCGGCGAACATGCGCCAGACGAAGAGGGCGACCATGACCAGCAGCGCGATCATCATGAAGGACGCCATTTCCTCGCCGAAACCGAGGTGGGACGCCAGTGCGGCCAGGCCGATGCCGGCCGCCAGACCGGCCAGCGGGCCCATCCACGAGCGCTTGGCCGGCTGCGCGGCGGCGGGCGCTGCAGGCTGCGCCTGGCGCTGGGCGGTGGTGGCGTTCTGGGTCGGCGAAGTCGGCGTGGCGTCGCGCTGCATCGTGGTCGAATCACGCTGCGAACCGAAGGACTTGCCGCCACCCATGCGCTTGGCGGCTTCGGCGTCATGCATGGCGCCGCCGAGGCCGACGACGGCCACGCACAGCGCGCACAGGAAATTCTTCATCGATATGTCTCCATCAAAGGTGGGGCAAAACGCGAGAGCGAAACTTAGCACACGAATTGACCGCGAAATGCGCGGATCGTTCGCCTCTCCCCCCGGATTTCAGAGCTTGAAGCCGCGATGCAGCGCCACCACGCCGGCGCTCATGTTGAAGTATTCGACGCGGCCCAGGCCGACCTCGCGCATCATGCCGGCCAGCGTTTCCTGGTCCGGGTGCATGCGGATCGATTCGGCGAGATAGCGGTAGCTCGCCTCGTCGTTGGCGACGCGCTTGCCCAGCCAGGGCAGCACCTTGAACGAATACAGGTCGTAGGCCTTTTCGAGCGGCTTGGCGACGCGCGAGAACTCGAGCACCAGCGCGCGGCCGCCCGGCTTCAGCACGCGGCGGAACTCGGCCAGCGCGCGGTCCTTGTGCGTCATGTTGCGCAGGCCGAAGGCGACAGTGACGCAGTCGAAATGGTTGTCTGGAAAAGGCAGCTTCTCGGCGTCGCACAGCAGGCTGGGCAGCACGAAGCCGGCGTCGCGCAAGCGGTCGCGGCCTTCGCGCAGCATGTCCGGATTGATGTCGGTGTGCCACACCTCGCCGTTGGCGCCGGCACGCTTCGCGTGCGCGAGCGTCAGATCGCCGGTACCGGCGGCGACGTCGAGTACGCGCTGGCCCGGGCGCACGCCGGCCATTTCGATCGCGAACGCCTTCCAGGCGCGGTGCAGGCCGGCCGACATCAGGTCGTTCATGATGTCGTAACGGCGCGCGACCGACGAGAACACGCTCGCCACACGGCGGGCCTTGGCCGCTTCGGGTACGCGCTCGAAGCCGAAATCGGTGGAGTTGTCGCTCATCGCAGGCTCAATGGTGGTGACCGCAACCGCCGCTGCCGCAGCCGCCCTTGGCGGCCGGCGGCGGCACCAGGGCCGGATCGCGGCTGGCGCCGGCGGCGTCCAGGCGGGCGAGGTAGTCGGCCCACAGCGCTTCCTGGTTCTCGCCCAGCAGATAGAGGTAGTCCCACGAGTAGATGCCGCTGTCGTGGCCGTCGGAAAACACCGGCTTGATCGCGTAGGCGCCAACCGGTTCGACGCGCGTGATGTCGATGTCGCGCTTGCCGATCTGCAGCGTTTCCTGTCCCGGCCCGTGGCCGCGCACTTCGGCCGACGGCGAGCATACGCGCAGGAACTCGAAACTGAAGCTGAAGCTGCGGCCGTTGTCGAAGCTGACTTCCATCACTTTCGACTTCTGCTGCACCTTGATCTCGGTGGGGATGGGGGTGTCCTTGTCCAGTCCTGCCATGATGTGCCGTGTCCGCTGCGAAGAGTCCGGAATGATACCCCGCGCCCGTCAGGATGGCCCTGTGGACAGACCGGAGGCGCTGTCACTAAACCGTCACCATACTGAAATAGACTGCGTCGCGTTCCCGTCATCCCACGCTCGCATACCGTCATGGCCCGCATACTCGTCGTCGAGGACGAACCGTCCATCCAGGAACTGATCAGCGTCACGCTCACCCGCACCGGCCACGATCCGCTGCGCGCGCCGGACGCCGAAACCGCGCTGCGCCTGCTGCAGGCCGAACTGCCCGATCTGGTGCTGCTCGACTGGATGCTGCCCGGCCAGAGCGGCATCGATCTGGCGCGCCGGCTGCGCGCCGACGAACGCACGCGTGGCGTGCCCATCATCATGCTGACGGCGCGCGGCGACGAACAGTCCAAGGTGACCGGTCTGGAAACCGGCGCCGACGACTACGTCACCAAGCCCTTCTCGCCGCGCGAACTGGCGGCCCGCATCAAGGCCGTGCTGCGCCGGCAGAAGCCGCAGGCGACCGAAGACCCGGTCGAGATCGACGGTCTGCGTCTCGATCCGGCTACGCATCGCGTCACGGCCCGCGGCCAGGCCGTGGTGCTCGGCCCGACCGAGTTCCGCCTGCTGCACTTCTTCATGACTCACGCCGAGCGCGTGCATTCGCGCGCACAGCTGCTCGACAGCGTGTGGGGCGACCACGTGTTCGTCGAGGAGCGCACGGTGGACGTGCACATCCGCCGCCTGCGCGGTGCGCTGGAAGCGAGCGGACACGACGCGCTGATCCAGACCGTGCGCGGCAGCGGCTATCGCCTGTCCTGCCAGAAGGAGTGAGCCGTTTTGCGCGTGAGCGCCCATAATCCGGCGCCGTGATCACTCGCTGCGTACTCCATGCGTGAATTCTGGTTCCGCGCCGCCCTGCGCGTCGCGCTCATCCTCGTCTGCGTGCTGATCGGTCTGGCGGCCGACGCGCTGGCACCGGCGCTGGCGCTGGCCTGCGCGCTGCTGCTTGCCGGCAGCCTGCGCGACCAGTACGAGATCGGCCGCTTCGACCGCTGGCTCAACTCGACCAGCGACGCCGAACTGCCGGACGGTGCTGGCCAGTGGGAATTCCTGTTCGCCAAGCTGGCGCGGCGCGAGCGCAACGCCCGCCAGCAGCGCGAGGACCTGCGCAGCCGGCTGGAGCGTATGCGCGAAGCCAGCCGCGCGATGCCCGACGGCACGCTCATCATGTCGCGCGACGAACTGATCGAGTGGCTGAATCCGATGGCCGAGGAACACCTGGGGCTGGACGGCCGGCGCGACATCGCGATGCCCATCCTGAACCTGGTGCGCCAGCCCGAGTTCGCCGAATACCTGCAGTCCGGCGACTACGGCGAGCCGCTGTCGATGCCCTCGCCGCGTCAGCCCGGCCGCACGCTGCAGCTGCGGGTGGTGGCGTTCGGCGACGACCAGAAGCTGCTGCTGACGCGCGACATCACCCAGCTCGAAAAGCTCGAAACGATGCGGCGCGACTTCGTCGCCAACGTGTCGCACGAAATGAAGACGCCGCTGACGGTGATCCACGGCTTCCTCGAAACGCTGGAGGACGCGCTGCCCGAACTGCCTCAGGAGCAGGCGCTGTCCTTCATCCGCATGGCGCAGCAGCAGTCGGTGCGCCTGCAGCGCCTGGTCGATGATCTGCTGACGTTGTCGGCGCTGGAGACCGACACGCCGACACCCGAAGAGCCGGTGGACATGCGCAACTTGCTGGACATCGTGCTGGTCGAGACGCGGGCGCTGTCGTCCGGCCGGCACACGGTGACGCTGGACGTTGACGCTGCGCCCGGTGCGCTGCTTGGCTGCGCACGCGACCTGCGCAGCGCGCTCGGCAACCTCGCCAGCAACGCGGTGCGCTACACGCCGGACGGCGGCAGCGTGAAGCTCGCCTGGCGCGTGGTCGATGGTTGCGGGGAGTATTCGGTGACCGACAACGGCATCGGCATCGACGCCCAGCACATTCCGCGACTGACCGAACGCTTCTATCGCGTCAACCGCGGCCGCTCGCGCGAGACCGGGGGTACCGGCCTCGGCCTGGCCATCGTCAAGCACGTGCTCGAACGGCATCAGGCGACGCTGCAGATCGACAGCCAGCCCGGTCAGGGCAGCCGCTTCACCGTCCGCTTTCCCGCTCGCCGCACGCTGCCCGCACTCTGAGCGGCGGCGCTCAGACGCTGTTTGCGGGTGCGTCCTCGCTGAAGGCGGCGCGTTCGTAATTGACGCCGAAAGCGAGCAGGCGGGTCAGCTGCACCGCGCGCAGCGTGCCATTCAGGAAGATTTCGAGCTTGCGTTCGGCCTGGAACCAGCCGCGCGGCAGCACCAGCGACGCCTCTTCGCCCATCACCTGCACAGCCGGCAGCAGAAAGGCCCGACTGAAGCGCTCGGCCGGCATGCCTTCGTCGGCCAGCGGACGCACCGACAGTGCACGCGGCGTGCCCGGCAGCACGTGCAGGCCGGTCAGCAGGTGGCCGTCGTGCTCGTACATGAGCCAGGACACGCGCGCCAGACGCCAGTGTTCCGAGTCCGCTCCGAACACCGCCAGCATCTGCGAATACTCGATCGCCGCGGTCTCGCGCGGTGCGCGCAGGCGATAGCCCATCACGCTGTGGTCGAGCACCGCCCAGTGCTGAGTCGGGTATTGCGCGCGGGCGTTGGCCTGACGCACGGCCAGGCCGGCGCCGTCGGTGGCGCGTTCGCCGAAGGTGGCGATGTTGACGAAATCGCTGTGACTGTAGATGCGCGCTGGCGGTGGCTGCACGAACTCTTCGCCGGCGATCAGGTAGTGCATGGCCTCCTGGCTGATCGCGATGTCTATCTCGCCGTCGCCATTGCGTCGCTGGAAGCGGCGCGGGTTGGCCGCGTGGCACCAGGGTTTGTACAGCTGAAGCAGCAGGCGGCCGGCCGACAGCGGGTGACAGTCGGCGCCCAGACCCAGCGTTTCCGGCGACAGGCCCTGCTTCAGGCCGGCCACCACGCGCTCGATCTCGCTGGCCAGCCGCGCCGAACCGAGCCGGCGCAGATTGGGCGTGCGGGCGAACACTTCGAGCGGCTTGGCGCCGCCGTCGAGATTCAGATCGACGGCATAGGTCCGGGCGTCGGTGCCGCCGAACACCGGCATGATCTCTGTCAGGCCGGCGTACTGGTCGGCCCAGCGGCACACCCACTCGAATTCGCGCGGGCTGCGGCCGTAGGGGTTGGCCAGGTTGACCAGCAGCACGCTGCAGTAGGATTCGGCCGCGCTTTGCGGGTAGCCACCTTCCTTCAGGCTGTCGGCCACCGGCTGGGTGGCAAAGCCCCATTCCTCGGCCGTGCTGTAGTAGCCGTGCAGTTCCAGCCAAAGGCCGCGCGGCAGCGTGCGCCGGGCGCGGAAATACTCGATCACCGCGCGGCTGGCGTACAGCACGCAACGCTGGCACACCAGTGCCAGCTGGGCGTCGGTGAGCGGGTGCAGGTCGGCCTTCTCGGCCGCCTGCGCGTACGCCTGCGCCATCGCCATCCACAGTGCGACTACCTGGCGCAGCACGCCGTCCTCGGTGCTGCCTGGCGCGACCGGCCGGCTGCTGTAGCGCTTGCCCAGGCTTTCCTGCAGGAAGTGCAGCGGCGCGCGCATCGCCTCCAGCACGTCGAGGTAGTCGGCGCTGCGCGGCGGCGTCTGCCGCAGCCCGTAGAGCATGCGCGTCAGCGTGTCGCGCACGCGCGGCACGTTGGTCAGCGGCAGCTCGGCGATCAGTGCGCGGCACTGCTGCGCGTCGCGATAGTTCAGCATGCCCGGCGTCGGTGCAGGCGCGTTCATGCTGACGGCTCGATGCGGGCGAGGTCGAAGTCGGCCCCGCGTTCGATGGATTCGACCAGCCGCACGCGCCGCTTTCCCTCGTCGGCGGTGAGCACGATGTCGCGCGACTTGCGGTACCAGCCGCTGGGCAGCGCGACGCATTCCGGCTGACCGATGCGCGGCACTTCCGGCATCAGCACGCCGCGCGCCTCGTGTTCGCCGCTGCCGTCGGGGGCACGCGCGAGATCGACCAGGCGCGGCGCGCCGGCCAGCATGCTGATGCCCATCTGCAACTCACCTTCGACCGCCATGATCCAGCACACGTGGGCGAGCATGAAGTGCGGGCTGTTGTCGGGCCGCACCGCCAGCAACATGCCGTTGCCGATGCGCGCGCCGTCCGTGCTGGCGCGGCGGCCCAGGCGCAGGCCGGTTGGGCTGTCGTCGAGGATGCGCCAGTCTTCGACCAGATAGCCGGCCGCCACCGTTTCCGGTCGGTTGACCGGATCGTTGTCGCCGCCGCCGAGAAACTGCTGCACTGCGCCCATGCCGATCACCACCGACGCGTTCTGCTGCAACGGCCGGCGCGCTTCGGCGCGGGTCAGGCCGCCGCGGCAGCAGTGCGCGTGCAGATGGCGCAGCAGGCGGTCGGCCTGGGATGGACTCAGTTCGTCGCCCAGGCGCAGTGCCAGCGGTGTTTCGCCCTGAGCCAGCAGCGCCATGCGCTTGCGCACGCTGTGCGAGAACTCGTCCAGCACCAGCCAGCGCAGCCGGCTGTCCGGCTGCGGCGTGCGGGCGACCGGTTCATCGGTATTCAGGTCCAGCATCAGGGGGGGCAAGGCGCTGTGCGGCACCGGTGTGTCGAACAGCGCCACCTTGCCGGCCCATTTGCCCAGCCAGCGATGCAGCACGCGCAGCTGGCGGTGGGTCAGACCGAAAGGGCTGGAGGTGTGCAGCAGCACGCACAGCACGTAGGCGGCACGCACGCTGGTCGGCCGTTCGTCATGGATGGCGTCGTCGCGGATCTTGCGCTCCGCCGCGCCGAGCCGGGCGGCCGCGTCGTAGCAGGCATGCACGCGGCGCCAGTAGCCGGGTGCAGGCAGATGCGCGGTGCGCAGCGTGTCGAGCTGCATTAGCGCCAGCGCGCTCAACGCACGATGCGCGATCAAGCCCGCCTGACCGACCACGGCGCCATCGCCGTCGAGCGCCGCGGACAGGCAATGCAGATAAGCGGTGACCAGCGTGTCCCACATGCCCTGATTGGCGTCGAAGGCCGCTCGTTCGCCAGCGGACAGCGGCAGTGGACGGCCGACGAAGCGGTTGGCGGTGGCGGCCTGCACGTCCAGCACCGTGTCGCGCAGCTCTTCGGCGATGCGCAGCCGCTCGCCGGCGCCGATGCTGCGGCGATTCAGCAGGTTGAGCTGGCCGAGCAGACGGGCCTGGGTGGCGAGCGGCTGGGTGCTGTCCATGTCCTGCACCCAGTCGCGCGCAGCCCGCGCGTCGGAGAACTCCGGCAGGTGCGTGCTGTGGCTGATGGCGGGCAGAGCGAAGGCGTGCATGAAATCGGGGGGCGATGTAAGCCAATGTAACCAATTCTATGTGTACGCCGCAGTTTGCGCGCGGGAGGCCGGCACGGCGGACATTCTTTTTGACAGCAAATTTCCGCCGCGCCTGTCTCCGATACGTTCAGCCGTCCGTATATCGATCCGGACACACGATATCCGGGTGTCGAACCTCTGCAAGGAAGGAGAATCACGATGATCAGGAATGCCCTCTGTGCCGCGCTGCTGGGTGCGGTCTGCTGCGCTGTCCATGCCCAGTCCGTCGTCGGTTCGGCAGGACTGCTGACCGACGCCGCCGGCCGCGTGCTGTACACCTTCGACAAGGACGGCGACGGGAAAAGTGCCTGCTACGACCAGTGCGCCGCGCTGTGGCCGCCCTTCGTTGCAGCGGCCGATGCGCGTGCGTCGGGCGAGCACACGCTGGTCACGCGCAGCGACGGCAGCCGGCAATGGGCGGTCCGCGGCAAGCCGCTCTATTACTACGTGGGCGACAGCGAAGCCGGACAGACCACCGGCGACGGGCGCGGCGGCGTCTGGCATGTCGTGCGCGACAGCGACAAAGCGCCGGCCGAGGCCGGCAGCTACCGGCCGCGGGACTACTGATGGGCTGCGACCCGTCGATGAGCATGGCATCATGCGGCGATGCTCGATCCGGTCCAGCTTGAAAGGCTGCTGGCGCGCGTCGCACTGCGCGACCGGCAGGCCTTCCGTCAGCTCTACGATGCCTGCGCGCCGCAGCTGCTCGGGGTCGCGCTGCGTCTGCTGCGCCGGCGCGACCTGGCTGAAGACGTGCTGCAGGATGCCTTCACCAGCGTGTGGCACCGCGCCGACAGCTACCGTGCCGACGCCAGCCAGCCGATGACCTGGCTCACCTCGATTGTGCGCAACCGGGCACTCGACCTGCTCCGCGCGGAGTCCGTACGGCGGGCCGAATCGCTGGACGACGACGTAGACGGGCAGGGTGGTGTCGCCGCGCTGGGCGACGACCGCCCCAGCCCGCTCGGCCTGCTCGAACAGGCGGCCGACGCCCTGCATCTGCGCCGCTGCATAGACGACATCGACGGGCCGCAGCGCCAGTGTCTGGCGCTGGCCTACTACCACGGCCTGTCGCACTCGGAACTGGCGGAACACCTCGGCTCGCCGATCGGCAGTGTCAAGGTGTGGCTGCGCCGGGGCCTGGACAGGCTGCGCCGCTGCATGGAGCGGCTGGCATGAAATACGACCACCCGGAACTGCTCGACCGCCTCGCGGCCGCCTACGTGTTCGGCACGCTGGGCCGGCTGCCGCGGCGCCGCTTCGAGCGGCTGGTGCGGTCGAGCGAAGCGGCGGCGCGCGCGCTGCGCACCTGGGAAATGCATGGCGCCGCGCTGGCGGCTGCCGTGCCGCCGGTGCAGCCCTCGCCCGCGGTGTGGGCGGAGGTCGAACGGCGCACCGGCGCTGCACCGCGCCCGCGGCCGACGGCGCAGCGGCGCTGGCGCGATTGGCTGCGCCCGGCGCTCGGCTTCGCCTTCGGCCTGCTGGTGGCTGTCGGCGTGGTGCGCGAGCAGCCGCAGTGGGTGCTGCCGTCCGACCTGCCGGAACACGCCGTGCTGCCGGCCAGCTATGTCGGCCTGATGCTGGACGCCGCCGGCAAGCCTGCCGCGCTGGCGTCGTCGCGCCGGCACGGGGTGGAACTGAGCGTGAAGCTGCTGCAGCCGCTCGTCGTGCCGCAGGGTGCCCAGGCGGTGCTGTGGGCGCTTCCGAAAGACGCAGCGCCCTTCCGGCTCGGCGTTTTGCGCACCGACACCAAACAGGTGATCACGATGGCCGGCACGTCGGAAGCGCTGTTGTCCGCGGTGGGCGAGCTGGCGGTGTCGATCGAGCCGGTCGGCGCCACTGCACCGCAGCCGTCGGGCGACTTCCTGCTGCGAGGTCACTGCGTGAAGCTGTGGTGATCTGACGGTTCTGCAGCAGCGACGGTGACATCCGTCACGCTGCCGGCAAGTCCTTCGTCGCCCGGCTGTCTCCGCTGAAGCCCGGGCTCCGTAGATGACGAATGAAAGCAGACGCTTTCATCCTTCATTCATCCTACGGAGTCCGTCATGAACACTTCCATCCGCACCGCCCTGATCGCCGCATTGACCGTCCTGCCTGCGGCACACGCGAGCGCAGCCAGCGTCGATCTGGGCACTCTGGTCGCCGGCCAGTCCTTCAGCTTCGAACAGCAGCTCGGCAACTTCGCCGACAGCTTCAGCTTCACCGTCGGTGAGCCGGTCGATTTCACGCTCGATTTTTCCAACCTCGGGCTGGGGTCACGCGCCTCGTTGTCGGTATTCCTGAACGGCAACGAAATCGTCGGCACCTTCGGCCGCAATCTCACCTTCGCGTGGGGACCTTTCACCGGCGGTGGCAGCACCTTTCCGTTCGCCACGGGCACCGAATTCCTGGTGACCGTCGATGGCGTGGACAACACGCTGGCCGACGCGAGCTACCGGCTGGGCATCACCGCAGCAGTGCCGGAACCGGCCAGCGCCGCGATGCTGCTGGCCGGGCTGGCGGCGGTCGGCGCGGTGGCGCGCAGACGGATGAAGGGGCGCTGAGTCAGTCGGCCTGCCGGCGCACGCACCAGCGCAGCTGGGCCGTGCCGCCGGCATCGCCGGTAAGCACCGCGTTCTGGCCGAAGGCGGCGCCGATGCGCAGCGCCTCCTCGGCGGTCAGGCCGGCGCACAGCAGCGAAGGCTCGGTCCAGCCGGCTTCGGTCGTGCGGTTCTCGGCGTCGAGCAGCGGCAGGCCGCGCTGCGTCAGCAATGCGCGCAGTGCAGCGTGGGCGGCGCGGTTGGCGTCGTCGTCGCTGCGTGCGGACCACGGATTGGCGGCCGCCAGCAGCGCCCACTGTGTTGCGTTCTGCGTTGCCAGCCAGCGGTCCAGCGCCGGCGAGGGCGCACCGACGTGCAGTGTCGTTTCGCCGTCGGGCAGGGCCACGGCGTAGTCGGTGCCCTCGTAGGCGCCGGTCAGCGCGTCGCTGACGGCCACCGTCGGCAGGCCAAGACGGGCCAGCAGCGTGGCGCGCCACAGCGCCGCCGGTACGCGCGGGCGAGGCGCACCGTCGCGCTGCTTCGTGCTCCACACCGAACCGGGGAAGTGGGCGTCGTCCTGCCAGCGCGCGACGACGTGCCAGTGCAGGTGCGGCACCATATTGCCGAGGCTGCCGAGGTTGATCTTTTCCGGCTGCGCGATTTCGCGCACGCAGCGCTCGACCTGCCACACCACGTGCATCAGGTGATCGCGGTCGGCGTCGTTGAGGTCGGTCATTTCGCGCACGTGAGCGTTCCAGATCACGCGCAGAAAGGCCGGGTGATCGGCGTCGCGCGCGTCGATCACGCGCAGGCGGTCGTCGCGCCACAGCCAGTGATGGCCGGGCGCGTCGTCGCAGATAGGACAGGTGTGGGACATCTCGGTCACTCCGGCTGGCACTGCGCAACCCGCGACGGATGCAAAGGACGCCGCGCCGCCCGCAGGGCCGCCCCAAGGGCGAACGCAGCCCCCTTTGGGGGCTGCGAACGCAGTGAGCGTGGGGGCCTCATTTCAGTCGTCGATGCCTTGGCTGGCGAGGTAGTCCTCGTAGCCGCCGCGGTAATCAACGATCTGGCCGTCGCCGCGGACTTCGAGCACGCGGGTGGCCAGCGTGGACACGAACTCGCGGTCGTGCGACACGAAGAACAGCGTGCCGTCGAAGGCGTCGAGGCCGGCGTTCAGCGACTCGATCGATTCCATGTCCATGTGATTGGTCGGTTCGTCGAGCAACAGCACGTTGTTCCGCTGCAGCATGAGCCGGCCGAACATCATGCGGCCCTGCTCGCCGCCGGACAGCACGCGCACCGCCTTCTTCACGTCGTCACCGCCGAACAGCAGGCGGCCGAGCGTGCCGCGGATCAGCGTGATCGCGTCGTCGCCCTCGTAGCCGCCCTCGCGCACATAGCCGCTGATCCAGTCGGTCAGGTTGGCGTCGCTGTCGAAATCGGCTGAATGGTCCTGCGCGAAATAGCCGAGGCGGGCCTTTTCCGCCCACTTGATCGAGCCGTGCTGCGGCGTCAGTTCACCGACCAGCAGCTTCAGGAAGGTGGTCTTGCCGACGCCGTTCTCGCCGATGATGGCGACCCGGTCGCCACCGTCGAAGGTGGCGGTGAAGCCTTTCAGTATCTGCGGGCCGCCGTCGTAGCCGAACACCACGTTGTCCAGTTCGACCGCCTGCCGGTGCAGCTTCTCCTTCGGGTCGTAGTCGAAGCGTATCCACGGGTACTGGCGCGAGCTGGGCTTGAATTCCTCGATCTTGATCTTGTCGATCATCTTCAGACGCGAGGTGGCCTGCTTCGACTTCGACTTGTTGGCCGAGAAGCGGCGCACGAAGCTCTGCAGTTCGGCCACCCGTTCCTTCGCCTTCGCGTTGGCCGCTGACGCCCGCTCGCGCGCCTGCGTTGACGCCTCGATATAGTCGTCCCAGGTGCCCGGGTAGAGGCGGATGGTCGCGTAGTCCAGGTCGGCCATGTGGGTGCACACCTGGTTCAGGAAGTGGCGGTCGTGGCTGATGATGACCATCGTGCTGTTGCGCTCGTTCAGCGTGTGTTCGAGCCAGCGGATGGTGTTGATGTCCAGGTTGTTGGTCGGTTCGTCGAGCAGCAGGATGTCCGGGTTGGCGAACAGCGCCTGGCACAGCAGCACGCGCAGCTTCCAGCCCGGTGCGACCTGGCTCATCGGGCCGTTGTGCTGTTCGGTCGGGATGCCGACGCCGAGCAGCAGTTCGCCGGCGCGCGCCTCGGCGGTGTAGCCGTCGTATTCGGCGAACTGGCCTTCCAGTTCGGCGGCACGCATGTAGTCCTCTTCGGTCGCGTCCGGATTGGCGTAGATCGCGTCCTTTTCCTTCATGCAGGTCCACATTTCGGCGTGGCCCATCATGACCACGTCGAGCACGCGCTGGTCCTCGAACGCGAACTGGTCCTGGCGCAGGAAGGCCATGCGCTCGTGCGCGTCGATGGACACGTTGCCGGCGGTCGGTTCGAGCACGCCGGCGAGGATTTTCATGAAGGTCAACTTGCCGGCACCGTTGGCGCCGATCAGACCGTAGCGGTAACCGTCGCCGAACTTGATGCTGACGTTGTCGAAAAGCGGCTTGGCGCCGAACTGCATGGTGATGTTGGAAGCGGACAGCATGGAATTCACTAGGGTGTGGCATGCGCGGATGCGCAAGAAGCCCGGATTGTACCGGACCGGGGAGGCGACCCCGGCTGCGGGTGTAGAATCCGCGCGCCTGAACCTCATTGCGGATCGCGCCCGCTCACGCCCATGGTGCCTCACCTGACCACCGCGCTCACCGGCCCGCTGCTCGCGCTGGAGAGCCGATTTCTCGAACGCCAGACCGACATCGAACAGTGGTTCCGTTCGCAGTGGCTGGAGCACAGCCCGCCCTTCTATGCCTCGGTCGATCTGCGCAACGCCGGCTTCAAGCTGGCGCCAGTCGATACCAACCTGTTTCCGGGCGGCTTCAACAACCTGAACGCCGAATTCCTGCCGCTGTGCGTGCAGGCCACCATGACGGCCGTCGAGAAGCTGTGCCCGGAGGCACGCAACCTGCTGCTGGTGCCGGAAAACCACACGCGAAACCAGTTCTATCTGCGCAATGTCGCCCGGCTGGCGCAGATCCTGAAGCTGGCCGGTCTGAACGTGCGCATCGGCAGCCTGATTCCCGATCTCACCGGCCCGACGCCGCTCGACCTTGGCGACGGCCAGACGCTGACGGTTGAACCGCTGATCCGCCTGCCCGGCGGTCGGCGCATCGGCGTCGCCGGTTTCGATCCATGCGCCATCCTGCTCAACAACGACCTGTCGGCCGGCGTGCCCGAGCTGCTGCAGAACGTCAATGAGCAGACCTTCATCCCGCCGCTGCACGCTGGCTGGACCACGCGCCGCAAGTCGCAGCACTTCGATGCCTACAGCGAGGTCGCACGCAGCTTCTCGTCGGTCATGGACATCGATCCGTGGCTGATCGACCCGCTGTACGACGTGTGCGGCGACATCAACTTCCAGGAACGCAGCGGCGAGGAATGTCTGGCGACCCGGGTCGGTGCGCTGCTCGCCCGCATCCGTGAGAAGTACCAGCAGCACGGCGTCGATCACGAGCCCTTCGTCATCGTCAAGGCCGACGCCGGCACCTACGGCATGGGCATCATGACGGTGCGCGACCCGTCCGAGGTGGTCGGCCTGAACCGCAAGCAGCGCAACAAGATGGCGGTGGTGAAGGAGGGGCTGGAAGTCAGCTCGGTGCTGATCCAGGAAGGCGTGCCCACCTTCGAAAGTGTCGATGGCGGCGCGGCCGAACCGGTGGTCTACATGATGGATCGCTACGTCGTCGGCGGCTTCTATCGCGTGCATGGCGAGCGCGGCATCGACGAGAACCTGAATGCGCCGGGCATGCACTTCAAGCCGCTGGCTTTCGAGTCCTGCTGCTCGATGCCCGACCCGGGCTGCGCGCCGGACGCGCCGCCCAACCGCTTCTATGCCTATGGCGTGGTGGCCCGCCTCGCGCTGGTCGCGGCCAGCCTGGAACTCGAGCGCGGCCTGCCGATGAGTGCGGCGGAAGAGGCGCTCGAAGCGGAACTGAGGGGTTGAAGCGGACATGAACCTGCGCCTCGCCTTCATCGTCGATCCGCTCGACAAGCTCAAGCCGGCCAAGGATTCGAGCATCGCGATGATGCGCGAGGCGGCGCGGCGCGGTCACGAAATCTGGACCATCCAGCGCCCGAGCATGAGCCTGCACGGCGACGAGGTGATGGTGACCGCGACCCGCATCCAGCCGCAGCGCAGCCACGTGCCCTGGTACGTGGCGCTGGAGACGCAGCCGCGTGCACTGCGCGAATTCGACGCCGTGCTGATGCGTCAGGACCCGCCCTTCGATTTCGAGTACATCACCGCCACCTGGATGCTCGAGCGCGCGGTCGCCGCCGGCGTCCGCGTGTTCAACCATCCGCGCGCCATCCGTGATCACTCGGAGAAGGTGTCGATCTGCGAATTCCCGGAGCTGATCACGCCGACGCTGGTCAGCCGCGACGTCGCCGCCATCAATGCCTTCATCGACTCGCACACCGACTGCATCCTGAAGCCGCTCGATGGCATGGGCGGTTCGCGCATCTTCCGCGTGCGCGCCGACGACGCCAACCGCAACGTCATCATCGAAACGCTGACCGAGGACGGCGCGCGCACACTGATGGCGCAGCGCTTCATCCCGGAGATCGCGCAGGGCGACAAGCGCGTGCTGCTGATCGACGGCGAGCCGGTGCCCTACTGTCTGGCGCGCATCCCGAAGGCCGGCGAAACGCGTGGCAACCTGGCCGCGGGCGGTCGCGGCGTCGCCCAGCCCCTCTCCGAGTCCGACCTCGCGATTGCGCGCAAGCTCGGGCCCATCCTCGCGGCGCGCGGTCTGCTGCTGGTCGGGCTGGACGTGATCGGCGACCGGCTGACCGAGATCAACGTCACCAGCCCGACCTGCTTCGTCGAAATCACCGAACAGACCGGCTTCGACGTGGCCGCCATGTTCGTCGATGCGCTTGAACGTGCGACGACGCGCTGAGCGTTTCGCCGCCGCACTGCTCCTGTTTGCGCTGCTCGCCGGCTGCGGCAAGAAGGAGCCGGTCGAGCGCCAGGAGTCCTTCGTTTTCGGCACCCGCGTCGAAGTGGTCGTGTACGGCCTCAACCTCACGCAGGCGCGCGACGCGCTGGGTGAGGTGCTGCGTGAGTTCGACCGCCTGCACCGCAAACTGCACGCCTGGCAGCCGTCCGAGCTGACGCGGCTGAACACCGCCTTCGCGGCCGGGCAGACGGCCGACGTCGATGCCGAGACCGCCGCGCTGCTGGTCGAGGTACAGGCCGCCGCCGCGCGCGGCGAGGACCTGTTCAATCCGGCCGCCGGCGCACTGGTCGAGGCCTGGGGCTTTCACGCCGACGAATTCGTGCCGCGGCGGCCCGAAGCCGCCCGGCGCGACGCGCTGGTCGCGGCGAAGCCGCGCATGGCCGATCTCGTGATCACCCCCCGACCGGACGGTGGCGCCACGGTGTCCAGTCGCAACCCGGCGGTGCAGCTCGACCTCGGCGGCTACGGCAAGGGCTATGCGCTGGACCGCGCCGCCGCCATCCTGCGTGCACGCGGCGTCTGCTGTGCGCTGGTCAACATCGGCGGCAACGTGATGGCGCTGGGCAGCAAGGCCGGCACGCCGTGGCGCATCGGCATCCAGCACCCGCGCAAGCCGGAGGCGCTGGCCACGGTCGAACTGCACGACGGCGAGGCGATCGGCACCTCCGGCGACTACCAGCGCTTCTTCGAACTGGACGGCGAGCGCCTGTGCCACCTGATCGACCCGCGCAGCGGCGAGCCGGTGCGTCACACCCAGTCGCTGACCGTGCTGATGCCGGCAGGCCCGCAGGCCGGTGCCCGCTCCGACGCCGACAGCAAGCCGCTGTTCATCGTCGGTCGCGACGGCTGGCGCGCGCTGGCTGAACGCATGGGTATCGCGATGGCGCTGCGGGTGGACGCCGACGGTTCGGTGGACATGACGCCGCAGATGGCGCAGCGCACGGCGGCGCTGGCGCGTTGAAGCCGCCCGGTCGGCAGACCGTGCTTCAGTCGCCGTGCGTGCTGGCCGGCGCCGGCCCGCATTCGACCCGGTTGCGCCCGCCGGCCTTGGCGCGGTAGAGCGCCTTGTCCGCGTGTTGCAGCAGGTGCTCGGGCGACGTGGTGGTCGAACTGCGGCTGGCAACGCCGGCGCTGATGGTGAGCACGGGCGGGCGCTCCCAGCGCGCGTCCGCGACGTGCGTGCGGATGCGCTCGGCGACGGCGCGCGCGGTCACCGGTTCGGCGCCCGGCAGCACGACCAGAAATTCCTCGCCGCCGAAGCGCGCGACGTAGTCACTGGCGCGCAGCGCCTCGCCGATCAGCCGGGCTACGCGACGCAGCACCTCGTCGCCGTGGGGGTGGCCGTAGCTGTCGTTCACGTCCTTGAAGTGATCGACGTCGATCAGACAGACGGACAGCGGCAGTTGCAGCCGGCTGGCGAGCGCGAACTCCTCGCCCAGTCGCGCCTCCCCTGCGCGGCGGTTGCCGCTGCCGGTCAGCGCGTCCACATGGACTTCGGTTGCCAGCTCCTCGCAGCGCGTCTGCAACGCCTGCCGCTGGCGTTCAAGCAGTTCGTGCTGCTGGCGCAGTTCCCGCGTCAGCGCATGCAGCTGCTGTACACGCATGCGCAGGTGCAGCTGCGCTTCGGCCTGCGCTGCCAGCGCGCCCAGCTGGTCCAGCTGGCGAAGGTCGAGGCTGCGCGGCTTGAAATCGATCAGGCAGAAGGTGCCCAAGGGCAGGCCGTCCGGGTTGAGCAGGGTGATGCCGGCATAGAAGCGGATGCCGGGCGCGCCGACCACCAGCGGGTTGTCGGCGAAGCGCGGATCGTTCAGCGTGTCCTCGATCACCATGCGTCCCCGCGGCGAGACAATGGTGTGCGTGCACAGCGCGGCGTCGCGTCGCGTTTCGCGCAGGCACAGTCCGTGCGCCGACTTGAACCACTGGCGCGATTCGTCGATCAGGCTCACCAGCGCTACCGGCATGTCGAACAGTTGCGCCGCCAGCGCGGTCAGCGCGTCGAACGCCGGTTCCGGCGGTGTGTCGAGCACGCACAGATCGCGCAAGGCCTGCAGGCGCTGCGCCTCGTCATCCGGGAAAGGGGCTGTCTTCATCAACGCTCTATCGGGCAGGTGTACGGTTCGCTTGAGTGAATTCCGGTTACGGGCGCAGCGGATGAAACCCGCAGGCGGGCAGACTGTCCAGAGGCGGGCACCAAGACCGCGAGAACGTCGATGAAGTCCCGACACAAGGGCAACAAATCCTTCCTGCCAAGCAAGCCGTGTGCGGTCTGCGGCCGCGACATGACATGGCGCCGCGCCTGGCGGAACAACTGGGCCGAGGTGAAGTACTGCTCCGAGGCCTGCCGCCGCAAAGGATGCGCAGATGACTGATGTCCGCCATCTGGTTCTGGTGCTCGGCGACCAGCTCGATCACGCGTCGGCCGCCTTCGAAGGCTTCGATCCGGCCCGCGATCGCGTGCTGATGATCGAGGCGGCGGGCGAATCGACCCATGTCTGGAGCCACAAGGCGCGCAGCGCGCTCTTCCTGTCGGCCATGCGCCATTTCGCCGACGCGCTGCGTGACCGTGGCTGGACGGTCGATTACCGCGCGCTGGGCGACGGCGACAGCGAAGACCTGGTCAACATACTTGCCGCACGGCTGCGCCGCCACGCGCCCGGCAAGCTGGTGCTGGTCGAGCCGGGCGAATGGCGGCTGGAACAGGCGATCCGCGCGCTGTGCGAGCGTGAGCGGGTGGTGCTCGATCTGCGTGACGACCTTCATTTCATGATTTCGCGCACCGGTTTTGCCGACTGGGCGAAGAAGTACCGGCAGCTGCGCATGGAGTTCTTCTACCGCATGATGCGCGAGCGCCACGGCGTGCTGATGGAGGGTGGCGAGCCGGCGGGCGGCCGCTGGAACTTCGACGCCGACAACCGCAGCGGCTTCGGCCGCAAGGGGCCCGGCCTGGTGCCACCGCCACTGCGCTTCGAGCCGGACGCGATCACCCGCGAGGTGATTGCCGAAGTCGAGGCGCGCTTCGCCGGCCACCCGGGCTCGACCGACGTCTTCGACTGGCCGGTCACGCGCGAACAGGCGCTGGCCGCCCTTGCCGACTTCGTCGAGCACCGGCTCGAACTGTTCGGCCACCACCAGGACGCGATGTGGACCGGCCAACCCTGGCTGTGGCATGCGCGGCTGAGCGCGGCGATGAACCTGAAGCTGCTGTCGCCGCGCGAAGTGGTCGCCGCCGCGGTGGCCGCCTGGCGCGAGCGCGGCCTGCCGCTGCAGTCGGTCGAGGGCTTCGTGCGCCAGGTGATCGGCTGGCGCGAATTCATCCGCGGCATGTACTGGCTGGACATGCCGCGCCTGCGCGACGCCAATCACTATGGCCATGTCCGCGCGCTGCCACGCTGGTACTGGACCGGCGACACCGGCATGAACTGCATGCGCGCCGCCATCGGCCAGACGCTGCGCCACGGCTACGCCCACCACATCCAGCGCCTGATGGTGACCGGCCAGTTCGCGCTGCTGGCGGAGATTGCCCCGCGGCAGGTCGAGGACTGGTATCTGG
Organism: Methyloversatilis sp.; assembly: GCF_965284615.1. Classification (GTDB taxonomy): domain Bacteria; phylum Pseudomonadota; class Gammaproteobacteria; order Burkholderiales; family Rhodocyclaceae; genus Methyloversatilis. The sequence goes on along the minus strand of NZ_OZ260098.1, from coordinate 4,248,172 downwards.
CGGTCTATGTCAACGCGGTCGAGTGGGTGGAACTGCCGAACGTGGCCGGCATGGCGCTGTACGCCGACGGCGGCCGCTTTACCAGCAAGCCCTACGTTGCCAGCGGTGCCTACATCCAGCGCATGAGCAACTACTGCGACGGTTGCCGCTACAGCCCGTCGGCGCGCAGCGGTGAGGCGGCCTGTCCGGTGACCGTGCTGTACTGGCATTTCCTCGACCGCCACGAGGCCGAATTCGCCGCCAATCCGCGCACCGCATTGATGGCGAAGAATCTGCAGAAGCTCGCGCCGGCCGAGCGGGCGGCGATAGGCGAGCGTGCCAGGCAGATGCTGGAGAAGCTCGACGATCTGTGAGCATGCGGCTGACAGGTCCTTCCCGCTAGGAACAGGAGTGCTCCCGGTCACGGCTCGGAGCAGGTTTCTTGCCGGACGCGCCGATCTGGCAGGGTCGGGGTTGCGTGGGAGCGAGCTTGCTCGCGATGACAACCTTGATCGGAGTTCGAGGCCCGCGGAAGCCGCATCGCGACCAGAGGTCGCTCCCACAGAAGCGCTCCATGCCGCCGTCGGGCCCGATTTCAGGGTGCAGGTCTCTCCGCCGCCAGGCTGTTACATCCCCTTTCCAAGCGAATTTGCTGCCCTGCGCAAAGCCGGGGGCGCGGGTCGGGTAAAATCCCGCGCCATGACTTCACCAGCGCAGCACGTTGCCGGCTTTTCGTGGCCGGTACGCGTCTACTACGAAGATACCGACAGCTTCGGCGTGGTGTACTACGCGAACTACTTCCGCTTTCTCGAACGTGCGCGCACCGAATGGCTGCGCGCGCTCGGCTTCGACCAGGTCGAGATGGCGGCGGCGGGCGTCGGCTTCGTCGTGCGTTCGGTACAGGGCGAATACCTGAAGCCAGCCCGCTTCAACGACATGCTCGAAGTGCGCAGCCACATCGCGTCAACCACGCGTGCCGCGGTCGATTTCGTGCAGCGCCTCTACCGCGGTGACGAACTGCTGTTCGACGGCAGGGTCCGTGTGGTGTCGATCGACATGGCGAAGAACCGTCCGGTATCGCTGCCCGCGGCGCTGCGTGAGCGTCTTCTTCCTTCCATCCAGCCTTCAGTCCCCTCCCTCACATGAATCTTTCCGAAGACCTTTCGATCATTTCGCTCGTGATGCAGGCCAGCCTGCTGGTCAAGCTGGTGATGGCGCTGCTGGTCGGCATTTCCTTCATGAGCTGGTACTGGATCTTCCGCAAGTCCTTCGCCATCCGCGCGGCGCGGCTCAGTTCGGACAAGTTCGAGCTTGAGTTCTGGTCCGGCGGCGACCTCAATGCGCTGTTCCAGAGCGCGGCCAACGACCGCCACAACGCTGGCGGCATGGAGCGCATCTTTGAGGCGGGTTACCGCGAATTCACCAAGCTGCGCGGGCGGCAGAACATCGACACCGCCACGGCCGTGGACGGCGCCCGGCGCGCGATGCGCGCCACCTACCAGCGCGAGCTGGACGAGCTGGAATCGCACACCGCCTTCCTTGCGTCAACCGGTTCGGTCAGCCCCTACATCGGCCTGTTCGGTACCGTCTGGGGGATCATGAACGCCTTCCGCGGCCTGTCCAACGTCGGTCAGGCCACGCTGGCCCAGGTCGCGCCGGGCATCGCCGAAGCGCTGGTCGCGACCGCGATCGGCCTGTTCGCCGCCATCCCGGCGGTGGTCGCCTACAACCGCTTCGCGCACGACATCGACCGCATTTCCATCCGCTGGGAGAGCTTCATGGAAGAGTTCTCCAACATCCTGCAGCGTCAGGCCCGGTAAGCCGCGATGAGAAGACAGCGCCGCATGATGAACCAGATCAACGTCGTGCCTTACATCGACGTGATGCTGGTGCTGCTCGTCATCTTCATGGTCGCGCCGCAGGCCACGCCGACCGGCAGCATCGAACTGCCCAGCGTTGGCCAGGCCTCGCAGACGCCGGCGCAGCCCATCGAGGTGATGGTGAAGGCTGACGGCAAGCTCGCGCTGCGCGACCGCGACAAGGGTGGCAAGGAAGAGGCGGTCACGCGTGACACGCTGGTGAGCCGCCTGCGCGACATGCAGGGTGGCGACGCCGGTCGCGCGCTGGTCGTGGCCGGCGACAAGGCGGTGCGCTACGAGGAAATCCTGCGCGTGATGGATACGCTGCAGGGCAATGGTTTTACCCGCATCGGCCTGCTGGTGCAGACCGGGCAGAACGCGAAACCGGCCCGCTGATGCGCGATCTCGCCCTGAATCGTCCGCAGCCCGGCAAGTGGCAGTCGGCCGCATTGGCCGCCGGCATGCACCTGCTGCTCGGTCTGTTCCTGTTCTACAGCGTGCGCTGGCAGACCAGCCAGCCGGCCGCGGTGCAGGTCGAGCTGGTCGGCAGCCTGCCGCCGATCGAGGCACCGGTGCGTCCGCCGCCGCCGCCGGAACCGGTGGTCGAGAAACAGCCGGAGCCGGTGGTGGAACCGCCACCGCCCCCGCCGCCGCCGAAGCCGGACATCGCGATCAAGGAGCCGCCGAAGCCGAAGACGCCGCCCAAGGTTGAGCCGAAACCCGAACCCAGGCCGAAGCCGGTTGAAAAGAAGCCGGAACCCAAGCCCGAGCCCAAGGTCGAGAAGAAACCGGAGCCCAAGGCGCCGGCCAAGCCGGACAACCGGCTGGAGCAGGAGCTGCAGGACAAGCTGCTGAAGGAATCGCTGGCGCGCGAAAGCGCCGACCAGATGCGCCGCCAGGCCGCTCAGGAAGCCGATCTGATGGCCAAGCTGGCAGCCGACGGCGCGCGCAGCAAGGCGCGCGAAACCTGGGCCGGCCGCATCAGCGCCAAGGTGAAGCCCAACGTGGTGGTGCCGCCCGGCGTGTCCGGCAATCCGGAAGCGGTGGTGGCAATTTCGCTGCTGCCCGACGGTTCGGTGGTCGGCGAGCCCAAATTGAGACAGTGACCGGCAATGCGGCGCTGGATGCGGCGATACTGCGCGCCATCGTGAAGTCGTCGCCGCTGCCCAAGCCGGAAGACCCGGCCGTATTCGAGCGCAACCTGGAACTGAAATTCCGGCCGCTGGCCGAGTGACCGGCGCCTGCAGACACTTTACGGAAAGGATCCGATGATCAAGCTCTTCAGACTGATGGCCGCCGCGCTGCTGTTCGCCGCGCAGTTCGCCCACGCCCAGCTCACGGTCGAAATCACCGGTGCCGGTGCCAACCGCATTCCGATCGCCATCGCCAATTTCGCCGGCGAGGGCCTGCTGCCGCAGGCGCTGGTCGGCGTCGTGCGCGCCGACCTGGAGCGCAGCGGTCTGTTCAAGCTGGTCAACCCGGGCTCGAGCCCGGTGCACCAGGACGCCGCCGTCAACCTCAACCAGTGGAAGGACCGCGGTGCCGACGCGCTGGCGCTGGCCAGCATCCTGCCGGTGCCGGGCGGGCGCTACGAGGTGCGCATGCGCCTGTACGACATCGCGCGGCAGGGCAAGCCGGACGGCATGATTTTCGTGTTCGCGCCGGCCACCGTGCGGGAAACCGGCCATCGCATCGCCGACTTCATCTACGAAAAGATGACCGGCGAGCGCGGCGTGTTCAACACGCAGATCGCCTACGTGGTGAAGAAGGGCACACGCTTCGAACTGACCATCGACGACGCCGACGGGCAGAACCCGCGCATCGCGCTGCGCTCGGCCGATCCGATCATCTCGCCGACCTGGTCGCCGGACGGCACGCGCCTCGCCTATGTGTCCTTCGAGGCGAAGAAGCCCATCATCTACGTGCATTCGCTGACCTCGACCTCGCGCTCGGTGGTGGCGAACTTCAAGGGATCGAATTCCGCGCCGGCCTGGGCGCCGGACGGCAAGCGTCTGGCCGTCGTGCTGACCAAGGACGGCTCGTCGCAGATCTACACGATCAACGCCGACGGCAGCGGTCTGACACGCGTGGCCGGATCCAGCTCGATCGACACCGAACCGCAGTTTTCGCCGGACGGCCAGTACATCTATTTCACCTCTGACCGCGGCGGCAGCCCGCAGATCTATCGCGTGCCGGCCAGCGGCGGCAACGCCGAGCGCATTACCTTCGAAGGCAGCTACAACGTGACGCCGCGCCTGTCGCCGGACGGCAAGACGCTGGCCTACGTGTCGCGCAACGGCGGCCGCTTCCAGATCACGGCAATGGATCTGGCGACGCGGCAGACGCAGATCCTCACCGACTCGTCGCGCGACGAGTCGCCGTCCTTCGCACCGAACGGCCGGATGATCCTGTATGCCTCCGAGATCGGTGGACGCGGCGTGCTGTCGGCGGTGTCGGCCGACGGCCGCGTCAAGCAGAAACTGTCCGGGCAGGCTGGCGGCGATGTCCGCGAGCCGGCCTGGGGCCCGTTCAACAAACCGTAAGTACCGTCACAACCCCACGCAGTAGCGAAACCAGAGAGGCCAACACCATGCGCACCCATACCAAGCTTTCCATCGCAGCCCTGACGCTGGCCGTGCTGGCCGGCTGCTCGTCCACCGGTCCGGAGCAACCCGCCGCGCCGACCGAGGACAAGTCTCCGACCGCACCGACCGGCCCCTCCGTGTCGCCGGTGACGCCGCCGTCGGTCAACGGCAAGAAGATGACCGCCGAAGAGGCGCTGCTCGCCCAGCTGAAGGACCCGAACAGCCCGCTGTCCAAGCGCATCATCTACTTCGACTACGACAGCTACGTCATCAAGGACAGCTACGCCAGCCTGATTTCGGCGCACGCCAAGTTCCTGACCGCCAACCCGAAGTTCAAGATGCTCATCCAGGGCAACACCGACGAGCGCGGTTCGCGCGAGTACAACCTGGCGCTGGGCCAGAAGCGGGCCGAAGCGGTCAAGCGCGCGCTGATGCTGCTGGGCGTGCAGGAAGCGCAGCTGGAGTCGGTCAGCCTGGGCGAAGAGAAGCCGCGCATGATGGGCAGCGACGAAGCGTCGTACGCCGAGAACCGCCGCTCGGAAATGCTCTATTCGGGTGAGTTCTGATGCAGGCCCGCAACGGGGTCGCGGCGGCGCTCGCCGCGCTGTTCATCGTCGCGGCTCCGGCGCGGGCTGCGCTGTTCGATGACGAGATCGCGCGCCAGCGCATCGAGGACCTGCGCGCCGATACCAAGGCGCGTATCGGCAAGCTCGAAACGCAGCTCGAACAGTCGCAGCGCACGCAGCTCGATCTGAGCAACCAGATCGAGGCGCTGCGCGGCGAAATTGCCAAGCTGCGCGGCCAGGTCGAGGTGCTCACCTACGAGCTGGAGGCATCCACCAAGCGGCAGAAGGACTTCTACCTCGATCTCGACACCCGCCTGCGTGCGCTGGAAACGAAGCCGGTCGCTGCGGCCGAGCCCGAGGTCAACCCGGCAGCCGAGCCGCGCGACTACGAGGCAGCGCTGAACCTGCTCAAGGGCGGCAAGTACGCCGAGGCGCAGCTGGCCTTCGAAGCCTTCATCAAGAGCTGGCCGAAAAGCAGTTTCCAGCCTGCTGCCCACTACTGGGCGGCCAGCGCCGCCTTCCAGACCAAGGCCTACTCGCGCGCCGCCGAGCTGTACCAGCAGGTGCATGCGCAATGGCCGGCCGACGTGCGGGCGCCGGAAGCGTTGATCGGACTGGCCAACACGCAGCAGATCCAGGGTGATGCCAAGGGTGCGAAGAAGACGCTGGACATGGTGATCGCCCAGTATCCGGGCACGCCGTCGGCCGACGTCGCGCGCCAGCGCATCAAGCAGGCGGCGCAGAAGAAGTGAGCGGGCAGGGCAGAGGCGGCAGGGCCGCGGTCGTGCTGCTGTCCGGCGGCCTCGATTCGGCCACCGTGCTGGCGATGGCGCGTGCGCAGGGGCTCGACTGCCACTGCCTGTCGCTCGACTACGGCCAGCGGCACCGGGCGGAGCTGGTGGCTGCCGAGCGGGTGGCTACGGCGCTCGGTGCAGCCAGCCACCGTACCATTGCCCTCGATCTGCGCGCCTTCGGCGGCTCGGCGCTGACCGACAGCGCGATCGACGTGCCGACCGGCGGCGTGGTGCCCGGCATCCCGGTCACCTACGTGCCGGCGCGCAACACCATCATGCTGTCGCTGGCGCTCGCCTGGGCCGAAGTGCTTGGCGCGCAGGACATCTTCTGCGGCGTCAATGCGGTGGACTACTCCGGCTACCCCGACTGCCGGCCGGAGTACATCAAGGCTTTCGAGGCGATGGCCAACCTGGCGACCAAGGCAGCGGTCGAGGGCGCGCGGCTCACCGTGCACGCGCCGCTGATCGACCTCACCAAGGCGGGTATCATCCGTGCCGGCGCGCAGCTCGGCGTCGATTACGCGCTGACCGTGTCCTGCTACCAGGCCGACGATGAAGGCCGCGCCTGCGGTGTGTGCGACTCCTGCCGCTTGCGGCGCGAGGGATTCGCGGCAGCCGGGGTGGCGGACCCGACGCGCTACCGCTGAACCGTCGTCCCGCATTCCGGGGCGGCGTTACCGCTCCGGAACGACGATGGAACTGAACATCCACACCGAAACACTGGCAGCCGTGTTCGCGCTGTCTGTCGCGCTGGGCGCGCTGACCTCGCGCACCGGCTTCTGCACCATGGGTGCGGTGTCCGACTGGATCAATATCGGCGACCTCGGCCGCATGCGCTCGTGGATGCTGGCGATCGCCACCGCGATGGCCGGCCTGGTCGGGCTCGAATCGGCGGGCGTGGTCAACCTCAGCACCACCTATCCGCCCTACCGCACGCCGCAACTCGCCTGGCTGCGCTACATCGTCGGTGGCCTGATGTTCGGCGTCGGCATGACGCTGGCCAGCGGCTGTGGCAACAAGACGCTGGTGCGAATCGGCGGCGGCAACCTGAAGTCGCTGTTCGTGCTGGCGGTTGGCGCCGTGTTCGCCTATCTGATGATCTTCACCGACTTCTATGCCAGCACCTTCGGCTGGATGAACGACTGGACGCTGTCGCTCGACGCCCGCGGCATCGACTCACAGGCGCTGGGTTCCGTCGTCGCCGGTGCGGTCGGCGGTGACGCCGCCACGCTGAATCGCGCACTGGCCTGGATCATCGCCGCCGCGCTGGCCGTGTGGGCCTTCGCTTCGGCCGATTTCCGCCGCAATATCGACCATGTGGCCGGCGGCATCGGCTTCGGTCTGGCGGTGCTGGCGGGCTGGTGGCTGACCGCCGGCCCGCGCGCGGCGGCGTGGAAGGAGTGGGCCGAATTTGCCGACGTCATGCCGAGCCGGGTCGAGGCGCAGTCCTACACCTTCGTCGGCCCGATGGCCGACGGCGCGCGCTGGCTGCTCGATCCGACCAACACAGCGCTGCTCAACTTCGGCCTGATGGCGCTGGCCGGCGTCGTTGTCGGCGCCTTTATCCATGCCCTTGCCAGCGGAAAATTCCGCGTTGAGTGGTTCCGCGGCACCGCCGACGTCCTGCGTCACGGCATCGGCGGCGCGCTGATGGCCATCGGTGGCGTGCTCGCCTCCGGCTGCAGCGTCGGCCAGGGCATCACCGGCGTATCGACGCTGGCGCTGGGTTCTGCGATTGCGCTGCTCTCCATCATCGCCGGCTCGGCGCTGACGATGAAGGCGACCATGTGGTGGCTGATGCGCGACTGAGCTGCAAGGTGTGTCTGGAGTCAAATTCCGGGTTGACAGAGCCCTTTCGCTCACCTATAGTCCGCGGTCTTCGCAAGGCGAGGGTCGGTAGCTCAGTCGGTAGAGCAGCGGACTTTTAATCCGTTGGTCGCGAGTTCGAGTCTCGCCCGACCCACCACTCGGTGGGCCGAAGCAGTACGCGAAGCCAGTTTCCGGGTTGTTAGCTCAGTTGGTAGAGCAGCGGACTCTTAATCCGTAGGTCGAGTGTTCGAGCCACTCACAACCCACCAGATGCAGTAAGCAAAAGGCCAGTTCTCCGGAACTGGCCTTTTTCTTTTCGTGCGTGCCCCGCCTCCGGGCTGTCCCCGACCTGAGCCGGGCGGCCTCGCGAACATTCCCCCGCAGCCCTCTCCCGGATCGTTCAAAGATTTGCCGGGATTGTTCAAGCCCGTCCGTCCGCCCATCCCTACAGTCAGCGCCAGATGGTCCCGCCCTGCGCGGGGGCATTCCGGGTTCTGCACATAGCCAAAATGACGGAGGGGAAGATGGGCGAAGCAACTGTGGCCGCAAAAGCGGCGGGAGCGACCGACGGCGCGAACACCTTCGACGCGGTGGTGATCGGGGCCGGCGTGGCCGGGCTGTACCAGGTCTATCGGCTGCGCGAGATGGGCATGTCGGTGCAGGGCTTCGAAGCCGGGTCAGGCGTCGGCGGCACCTGGTACTGGAACCGCTATCCGGGCGCGCGTTTCGATTCCGAGGCGGAGATCTACCAGTACTGGTTCGACGAGGCCATGTTCAAGAACTGGCAGCCGAGCGAGCGCTTCCCGGCGCAGCCGGAAACCGAGCGCTGGCTGAACTACGTCGCTGATCGCGCCGACCTGCGCAAGCACTTCCGCTTCGACACCCGCGTCACCGCGGCGCGCTACGACGAAGCGAAGCGGCAGTGGGCGGTCACCACCGACGCCGGCGACACGGTGACGGCGCGCTTCCTGATCTGCTGCACAGGCATGCTGTCGGCGCCGTTGACCTCGGTGTTCCCGGGGCAGGACAGCTTCCGGGGGCAGATCTTCCACACGGCACGCTGGCCGAAGGAACGGGTCGAGTTCGTCGGCAAGCGGGTCGGCGTGGTCGGTACCGGTGCCACCGGCATCCAGGTGATCCAGACCATTGCGCCGCAGGTCGGCCACCTGAAGGTGTTCCTGCGCACGCCGCAGTACGTGATACCGATGCGCAACCCGAAGTACAGCCCGGCCGACTGGGCCAAGCAGGGCGAGCGCTTCGCCGAGATCCGCGATCGCGTGGCGCACACCTTCTCCGGCTTCGAATACGACTTCGAGAACGGCGCCTGGGCCGACCTCACGCCGGCGCAGCGCACCGAAGTGCTGGAGCGGCTGTGGGCCGACGGATCGCTGTCGCTGTGGCTGGCCTCCTTCGCCGAAATGTTCTTCGACGAGAAGGTGAACGCCGTGGTGTCCGAATTCGTGCGCGACAAGATGCGTGCGCGCATCAAGGACCCGGCGCTGTGCGACAAGCTCATTCCGACGACCTACGGCTTCGGCACCCACCGCGTGCCGCTGGAGAGCAACTATCTCGAGGTGTACCACCAGCCCAATGTCGAGATCGTCAACGTGAAGCAGGCGCCGATCGAGCGCATCGTGCCCGAGGGCGTCATGACCGCCGACGGCACCGTCCATGCGCTCGACATCCTGGTGCTCGCCACCGGCTTCGACGCCGGCTCGGGCGCGCTCACCCGCATCGACATCCGCGGCCGCGAGGGCCGTTCGCTGAAGGAGGAGTGGGGCCAGGAAATCCGCACCACGATGGGCCTGCAGGTGCACGGCTATCCCAACCTGTTCACCACCGGCGCGCCGCTGGCGCCGTCGGCTGCGCTGTGCAACATGACCACCTGCCTGCAGCAGCAGGTCGACTGGATCACCGCCTGCATCCGCTCGATGCGCGACAAGGGCCAGCAGGTGATCGAGCCGTCGAAGGCGTTGCAGGACCAGTGGGTCGCCCACCACGACGAGACGGCGAACAGGACGCTCGTGGTGAAGACCGACTCCTGGTACATGGGCACCAACGTCGCCGGCAAGCCGCGCCGCCTGCTGTCCTACATCGGCGGCGTCGGCACCTACCGTCAGAAGTGCGACGAGGTCGCGGCCAGCGGCTATCGCGGCTTCACCTTCGCCTGATCGGCGATGCACCCGGCCGGCATCGCCGGCCGGGCCCGGACACAGCGCCGCACCACCCGGTGACGGCGACGACGGAGGAGCAGGAAGATGATCCAGAACGACTATTACAGCCAGGACATGCACGGCCCCTACGAGCTCATCAGCATCGGTGCGCTGGAGCTGGAGGAGGGCGGCACGATTCCCGACTGCCGGCTGGCCGTGGTCACGCACGGCACGCTGAACGCGCGCAAGGACAACGCCATCCTGGTGCCCACCTGGTACTCGGGCACCAGCAAGATCATCGAGCAGGTCTACATCGGCAAGGGCCACGCGCTCGATCCGGACAAGTACTTCATCGTGCAGATCAACCAGATCGGCAGCGGGCTGTCAACCTCGCCGCACAACAGCGACGGCGCCATCGCGATGGAGCGCTTTCCGCGTGTGCGCATCGGCGACGACGTGCGTGCGCAGCAGCGCCTGCTGTCGCAGCAATTCGGCATCGAGAAGCTGGCGCTGGTGGTCGGCGGTTCGATGGGCGCGCAGCAGACCTGGGAATGGGCGGTGCGCTTTCCCGAGCGCGTTCTGCGCGCGGCGCCGCTGGCCGGCACGGCGAAGAACAGCGAACACGACTACCTGTTCGCCGAGACACTGATCGAAGCCATCGTCACCGACCCGAACTTCAAGGGCGGCCGCTACGCCGCCTCGTACGACGTGATCGACGGCCTGCGCCGTCACGCCAAACTGTGGACGGTGATGGGCTGGAGTGTCGATTTCTTCCGCGAAGGACGGCACCGCGTGCTCGGCTTCGAGTCGGTCGCCGATTTCGTCGATCGCTTCATGGTCGGCTACTTCGGTCCGATGGACGCCAACGACCTGCTGTGCATGGCGTGGAAGTGGCAGCGTGGCGACGTCAGCCGCCACGCCGGCGGCGACCTTGCGGCCGCACTGGCCCGCGTGCGCGCGAAGATGTACGTGATGCCGATCAGCCACGACATGTTCTTCCCGCCCGAGGACTGCCGCCGCGAGCAGCGCCTGGTGGCCGGCAGCGAACTGCGCGTGCTGGACAGCATCGACGGCCACTTCGCGTTGCTGGGCACCGACCCGGCGATGGTGGCGCAGGTGGACGCCCACCTCGCGGAGCTGCTCGCCACGCCTGCCGGCTGAGCGCGCGGCGGTTTCGCTGCGCTGCAACCTCGGCGCGCCGGACGCTCTGCTAAGCTGCCCCTGCCTGCCGGCTTGTGCCGGCAGGCGTGACCGGCGGCGCAGTGGACCGCGCCCGGCCTTCTCGTCGGGGGAGAACGACATGCCGAACATCATCACGCCGAAAGAACTGCCCCAATGGGTGCCCGGCGAGGTGCTTTCGTCGAGCGACAACCTCGGCTGGAAGGGCGTGGGCCATCGCTCCTACCGCTATGCCGGGCTGGATGTGCCGATCCCGCCGCTGGACCACTTCATGGTCGTGCGCTACGCCGCCGGCCAGACGCCGATGGACCGCTGCTTCGACCAGCGCTGGTCGCGCGCCGACTGCCGTCCGGGTGATGCCTCGCTGCTCACCATGTCGGAGGCCTCGCACTGGCACTGGACACAGCAGATCGACGTGTCGCACGTCTATCTGTCGAACAGCCTGATGTCGCGCGTGGCCGGCGAGGTGATGGACAGGCCGGTGGCCGAGGTGAGGCTGCACGACGTGCTGTGTACGCGCGACCCGACGCTGCTCGCGATCACCGACGCCATCACGCAGGAGGCGGTGCAGCCCGAGATGGGCGGCCCGCTGTATGCGGAGACGCTGGGCACGCAGCTGGCCGTGCATCTGCTGCGCAAGTACGCCCAGGTCACCTTCCGCCACGACCTGCCGGGCGGCCGCCTGTCACCGGCACAGATGCGCCGCGTGCTCGACCTGATAGACAGCCGCCTGCACGAAGCGCTGACGCTGGAGGACATGGCCGAGGCGGCCGGCCTCGGCGTATGCACCTTCCACCGCCGTTTCCGCGAGACACAGGGGCGGGCGCCGCACGCCTTCGTGATCGACCGTCGCGTCGAACGCGCGCGCCAGCTGCTCGCCGCCGGCGATCTGGCGGTCAAGGAGGTGGCGGCCAGCTGCGGTTTTTCCGATCAGGCGCACATGACGCGCGTGCTGCGCGCACGGCTCGGCACCACGCCGGCCAAGCTGCGCGCGGCGCGCGGCTAGCGCCCGCTTACTGCAGCACGCGGAGCGCCACTGCGCCGGTGCCGACGACGACGATGGCGATGACGCGCGTCCGGCTGACCGGCTCCTTCAGCACGCCGGCGGCGATCAGCAGCGCGAACACCACTGATGTTTCGCGCAGCGCCGCCACCAGCGCGATCGGCGCGCGCGTCATCGCCCACAGCACCAGCGCGTAGGACGCCAGCGTGCCGGCGCCACCGATCAGCGCGCGCCGGCCGCTGCCGCGCAGCCGGGCCAGGCCGGTTCGACCACGCTGCAGGCAGAAGAGCAGAGCCAGCGCCAGACCGGTCAGCAGCAGCATCCACGCGGTGTAGCCGAAGGCGGAGCCGGACAGGCGCGCGCCGCGGCCATCGATCAGCGTGTAGCCGGCGATCACCGCGCCGTTGACCAGCGCCAGCGCTGCTGAACCCAGGTGCAGGTGGCCGCGGCGCCGGGCGTCGCCGGCCAGCAGCAGGATGCCGCCGCCGATCAGCAGGATGCCGGTCCATGCACCCGGCGACAGCCGTTCGCCGAGCAGCTGCGTCGCCGCCAGTGCGGTCAGCAGCGGTGCCGAACCGCGCATCAGCGGATAGGCCAGACCCAGCTCGCCGCCGCGGTAGGCGAGTGCCACCAGTGAGAAGTAGACGACGACGTGACCAGCACCGAAGCGCCCAGCCAGGGCCAGCTGGCCGGCGCCGGCAAGGGCAGCAGCGGCAACAGGCAGGCCGCCCACAGCGCGGCGCCACCGACCATGAACACGGTGTCGGCGAAGGTGTCCTGCGAACTGCGCACCAGCGCATTCCAGCCGGCATGCAGCAGTGCCGCGAACAGCACGACCGCCATCACGTCCAGGGCCATGCCGTCGTCCTCCGCCGTGCGGGCGCTGTGTCAGTCGACCTGCTTCGGCGGCGCGGGCGGTGTTTCCTCGCGCACGCCGCGTATCACCTTGATCAGGCAGAACAGGAAGCCGGCGACGCCGACCGCGGTCATGATCAGCGACTGCCACAGCGGCCAGCCGCCGGTCTGGCTTTCGTCGATCAGGTTGAGCAGGCTCAGCGTCACCCCGGACATGCCGACGATGGCGAAGCCGAGGGCGGCGAAGAAGAACAGTACGCGCATGAATGAGATCCAGTGAGAGGCGGCCCAGCGCCGACGGCGGGCAAGCCGCCGCGGGTGCCCGGCGGCCTGCATTGTGTCCGAAGCGGCGGCGACCTGTGAAGCCGCGTCGCCGGCTTCGACCACGCGCGCGCTTGCGCGTGCCGCGAGCGCTCCGCGAGAATGCGGCAACTTCACTCGCGAACCGACACGATGAAACGCATCGTCATCCTCGGCACCGGCGGCACCATCGCCGGTCAGGCCCGGCAGGCCGGCGACAACGTCGGCTATACCGCGGCGCAGATCGCCGTCGGCGATCTGCTGGCGGCGATACCGGCGCTGGCCGGCTTCGCGCTGGAAGCGGAGCAGGTCGCGCAGGTTGACAGCAAGGACATGTCCTTCGTCATCTGGCGCGCACTGGCGCAGCGCGTCGCTCACCACCTGGCGCGCGACGAGGTGGCTGGCATCGTCATCACGCACGGCACCGACACGCTGGAGGAAACCGCCTACTTCCTGCACCGCGTGCTGGCACCTGCCAAGCCGGTGGTGCTGACCGCTGCGATGCGCCCGGCCAACGCGCTGGCGCCGGACGGCCCGCAGAACCTGCTCGACGCGGTGCGGGTCGCCGCGCTCACCGGCGCGCGTGGCGTGCTCGCCTGCGTCGCCGGCGCGGTGCACGCCGGTTGCGACGTGCGCAAGGTACACCCCTTCCGTATCGACGCCTTCGATTCCGGTGACGCCGGTGCGCTCGGCTACATCGAAGAGGGACGGTTGCGGCAACTGCGCGACTGGCCGGCGGGCGAGGCGCTCGGCCTCGCCTGCACGCAGCGCGAGGACTGGCCGCGCGTCAACATCGTCGTCAGCGCCGCCGGGGTCGATGGTGCACTGGTCGATGCGCTGGTGGCGCTCGGCGCGCGTGGCATCGTCGCCGCCTGCACCGGCAACGGCACGCTGTCCGCTGCGCTCGAAAGTGCGCTGCTGCGCGCGCAGGCGGCGGGCGTCGCGGTGCTGCGCGCCACCCGCATCGGCCGAGGCAGCATCGTCGAAACGACCACGCAGGCGCTGCCGTCGGCCGGCGCGTTGACGCCGGTGCAGGCACGCGTCGAACTGCTGCTCACCGTGCGCTGACGCCGGGCATTCACAAAAAAGCACGAAGATTGCGCCACGGGCGCGCTTCGACAGGGTCGCAAGCGCTTAAACTTCCGCCTCTGTGCACATCAAGAACAAGGTCGCCCGAGCGGCCGCCATAAACGAAGAACGCCTCCGATGCGACGTCGCGCATTGACCACGCTGTTGACCGTGGCTGCCCTGCTTGCCGGGCTGCTGCCGGTGGCGGCTGCGCTCTATTTCTCCTGGGCCTACACGCTGCGGGTGGAGAGCCAGCACCTCGATGCGCTGGCGCAGCAGGCGCTGGCACGCGCCGAGCAGGTGTTCGACGACGCGCAGTCCGAACTGGGCGGTCTGCAGAGTTTCCCGCAGCCAGCCTGCTCGCCGGCCCATATCGAGCGGCTGCGGCAGATCGCCTACTGCACGCCCTTCGTGCGTGAGATCGCCTATGTCGAGAACGGCCAGATCGCCTGCAGCAGCATGGGCAGCGACGCGCATCGCGTGCTGCCGGCGGCCGACTGGTCGGACGGCAAGGGGCGGCAGATCTGGTTCCGCGTCACCCACACGCTCGACGACGCGCGGCCGTCGGTGGCCATCGGCCGCGGCAGCCATATCGCACTGATCCACGCCAGTCACTTCCAGGCGCGCGCGGTCGGCGATACCCAGCTGGCGGTGCTCAGCACCACCGACTGGCTGCCGCTCGCCCACCTCGACCAGCCGCTGCTGCCGAGCATGATCGATACCGCGGTGACCGGTCGCGAGCGCATCCAGGGCGATCGCCTGTATGCCGTCGCACAGTCGGCGCAGCTGCCCATCGTCGCCGTCGGCGCGCAGTCGCGCGCCCAGCTGATGGCCGCATGGACCGAGCCGCTGGTCATGATGACGCTGCTCGGCGTGCTGGTGAGCACGATGCTGATGTGGGCGGTGCGCCGCTTCGCGCGTCAGTACTTCTCGCCGGCCAGCGCACTGTTGTCGGCGATACGCCGCGGCGAACTGCGCGTGGCCTACCATCCGCAGATCCGCCTGTCCGACGGTCGCTGCGTCGGCGCTGAGCTGCTGGTGCGCTGGCCCGATCAGAACGAGCCGGTCATGAGTACCGACGACCTGGTGCATCTGGCCGAACATTCGGGTTTCGAGCACGAGATTACCGCCCGCGTGCTGCGCACCGCGATTTCCGAAATCGGCGATCTGCTGCAGCGCCGGCCGGAGCTGACGGTGTCGCTCAACCTTGCCTCGCACGATCTGGAGCGCGGCGACCTGACCGAACTGCTGGCCGATGCGCTGGACGGCAACGGCATCCGCCGCAGCCAGATCGAACTCGAACTGACCGAGCGTAACCTGATACAGGCCGGCTCGGCCGGCGCGGTGCTGGCGCGGCTGCGCGAGGCCGGCCACAAGGTGCTGCTGGACGACTTCGGCACCGGCTATTCCAGCCTGTCCTATCTGCACGACCTGCCGGTCGATGCGCTGAAGATAGACCGCGCCTTCGTCGGCACCATCGGTTCCGAAACGCCGCACGCGCCGCTGGTGCCGCACATTGCCGAGATCGCCCGCACGCGCGGCCTGCACATGGTGGCCGAGGGCGTCGAAACCGAACAGCAGGCGGACTATCTGCGCGAGCAGGGCGTCGAGATCGCGCAGGGCTATCTGTACGCGCGGCCGATGGACGCCAGCGAGTTCCGCCACTTCCTCGCCACGCGCGGCTGAACCCGGCGCGCGGCGCGCAGTCCATCGGCCGTGCTCACCCTTCATTCACTCCGCAAGACCTTGCCGGGCACGCCGCCGCGCCTGCTGCTCGACGCTGTCAACCTGAGCGTCGCGCCGGGCGAATACGTCGCCGTGATCGGCGAATCCGGTGCCGGCAAGTCGACGCTGCTCAATCTGGTCGCCGGGCTCGACCGGCCGGACGCCGGCAGCGTCCACTTCGGCGCGCACACGGTGTCCGCGCTGGACGACGACGCGGCCACGCTGTGGCGGCGGGTCGAGGTCGGGTTCGTGTTCCAGTCCTTCCACGTGCTGCCCTGGCTCAGTCTGGCCGACAACGTCGCGCTGCCGCTGGCGCTGGCCGGCCTGCCGGCTCGCGAGCGCGCAATCCGCGCCCGCGCGCAACTCGACGCGGTGGGTCTGGGCGAGCGTGCCGGCGACAGCCCGACCCGGCTGTCCGGCGGCGAGCTGCAGCGGGTGGCCATCGCCCGTGCGCTGGTGCATCGCCCGCGCCTGCTGCTGGCCGACGAACCGACCGGCAACCTCGACGCCGACAACGCCGAGCGCGTCGCCGCGCTGCTGCGCGACGCGGTGAAATCGAGCGGCGCCTGCGGCCTGCTGGTGACGCATTCGGCGGCGATGGCGGCCAGCGCTGACCGCGTGCTGCGGCTGGCGCGCGACGGTCGGCTGCACGATGCTTGAGCTGCTGTGGCGTTCGGCGCGGCGCGGTGCAAGCGCGCTGGCGCTGCTCGCCATCGCCCTCGGCGTGGCGCTTGGTGTCGCGGTGTCGGCCATCCACCGGGCGGCGCTCGACGAATTTGAATCCGGCCTGCGCAGCGTGTCCGGCAGCGCCGACGTCGAGGCGGTGGCGCCGCGCGGCATGGACGAAATGCTCTACCCCCGGCTGGCCGCGTTGCCCGACGTGGCGGCGGCCAGTCCGCTGGTCGAGCGCGAGATCGAGGTCGCGCACGCCGGCCGCACGCTGAAGCTGCGCGTGATCGGCATCGACGCCTTCCGCGCTGCCGCCGTGCAGCCCACATTGCTGCCGCCGGCCGACGGCATCGGCCGCCTGATGCAGCCGGGCACGCTCTACCTGAGCCACGCGGCCGGTCGCGCACTCGGCCTGCAGCCGGACGACACGCTGACGCTGCGCGGTCACGCCTTCCGCGTTGCCGGCTGGCTGCCGGCGGCCGGCGAGGGCGCGGTGCTGGCGGTGACCGACATCGGCGACGCGCAGTGGCGGCTGGGCAGCGCCGGCCGCATTCACCGCGTCGCGCTGCGCCTTCACGCGGGCGTGGCGCGCGCTGATGCGATCGGGCGCATCGCCGCCGCACTGCCGGCCGACGTGACGCTGCAGACGCCGGCGCAGGCGCTGGAGCGCGCCGACCGGCTGTCGCGCGCCTATCGCGTCAATCTCGGCCTGCTGGCGCTGATCGCGCTGGCGGTCGGCAGTTTCCTGGTGGCGGCGACGCAGGCGGCGGCGATCGCCCGCCGGGTGTCGGAGATCGCCTTCCTGCGCGCGGCCGGGCTGACGCGCGCTCAGCTGATGCGGCTGCTGGTCGGCGAAGGCGCGCTGCTCGGCGCTGCCGGTGCCGCCATCGGCATCGCGCTGGGTCACGCGCTGGCGGCGCTGGCGCTCCATCTGATCGGCAGCGACCTGGGCGCCGGCCTGATTGCCGGCGCGGCGCCGCAACTGGGCTTCGATGTGTCGGCCAGCATCGGCTTCGGCCTGCTCGGCGTGGCGTCGGCGGCAGCCGGCGCCGCCTGGCCGGCG
Source organism: Methyloversatilis sp. (assembly GCF_965284615.1). Taxonomy (GTDB): domain Bacteria; phylum Pseudomonadota; class Gammaproteobacteria; order Burkholderiales; family Rhodocyclaceae; genus Methyloversatilis. Next base: position 4,230,565 of record NZ_OZ260098.1, on the reverse strand, counting down.
CGCGACGCACTGGCCATCACGCCGGCGCAGGCACTGCGCGGCGGGGTGTTCACGCCGCCGTTGCGCCTGCTGGGTAATCGCCGCCGGGCCGTCGGCCTGCTGGCGCTGCTCGGGCTCGGCGCCGTTGCCGCGGCACAGCCGGCGCTGGGCGGGCTACCGCTCGGTGGCTATCTGGCCATCGGCTGCGTGCTGGCGAGCGCGGTGCTGGCGGTGCCACCGCTCGCGGCGGCACTGGCGCGGGCGCTGCCCGAAGGCAGCCGCCTGCCGCTGACGCTGGCCGCCGCGCGGCTGCGCGCCGAGCCGGGCTTCGCGTCGCGCAGCGCGGCCGGTGTGCTGGCGGCCAGTGCGCTCATCGTTGCAATGGCCGTCATGGTGTCGTCCTTCCGCGCGTCGGTCGATCGCTGGCTGGGCGACGTGCTGCCGGCCGAGCTCTATATCCGCGGCGACCGCGACCGGCCGTGGCCGGACGAGGTCGAGCGGCGGTTGGCGGCGGTGCCCGGCGTTGCCCGCGTCAACGTACTGCGTCACCAGTCGCTGCTGCTGCGCGCCGACCTGCCGCCGGTGGCGCTGATCGCGCGGGCGCTGCCGGACGACGCCGGACGGGTGCTGCCGCGCGTCGGATCGATGGCGCCGCCGGGCGCACTGCCGCGCGTGTGGGCGTCGGAGGCGATGGCCGACCTGTACGGCTGGCGTGCCGGCAGCGAGGTCGAGCTGCCGCTCGCCGGGCGCGCGCTGCGCGTGCAGGTGGCCGGCCTGTGGCGCGACTACGCGCGGCAGCACGGCGCGCTGGTGATCGACCTCGAACGCTACCGCGCGCTGACCGGCGACCGGCTGGCCGACGACTTCGGCCTCTGGCTCTCCGATGGCGCGGACCCGGGCGAGGTCGCCGCGGCACTGCGCGACGCCAGCGGCGCCGGCGACGCGCTGGAGCTGACGTCGAGCGAGGACATCCGCCGGCTGTCGCTCGGCGTGTTCGACCGCACCTTCGCCGCCACCTACGCGCTGGAGGCGGCGTCGGCGCTGATCGGTCTGGCCGGCATCGCCGCCGCCTTCGCCGCGTCGGCCGCGGCGCGCGTGCGCGAGTTCGGCCTGTTGCGCCACGTCGGTTTCACGCGCCGGCAGATCGCTGCGCAACTCGCCGCCGAGGGCCTGCTGTCAACCGTGCCCGGCCTGCTGCTCGGTCTGCTTGCCGGCTTCGCGATGAGTGCGCTGCTGATCGAGGTGGTGAACCGGCAGTCCTTCCACTGGAGCATGGACTGGGTGGTGCCCTGGGGTCTGCTCGCCGGCATCGTGCTGGCCATGCTGGCGGCGGCCACCATCGCCGCGCTGATCGGTGCCCGCCGCGCGCTCGCCATCGATGCCGTGCGCGCAGTGCGCATGGACGGGTGACTACGCCGCGCGATCAAGGCAGAACGGTGCGCAGGTCGGCCACCGGTTCGACGCCGAAGCGCTCGGACAGCAGGTAGTCGACCAGGCGGCGCGCGCAGTCGGCCGGCGACAGCAGTGCGCCGTCGCGCTGCAGCGCCTCGAAGCGGGCGCGGTTCGGGAAGTCCGCCAGCGGGGTGGTGCGGATCTGCGCCTGCATCGCGGTGTCGATGACGCCCGGCGCCAGGCTGACGATGCGCGTGCCGGCCGGGGCGTCGAGCGCCGCAGCGCGGGCGTGCTGGTCCAGCGCGGCCTTGGTGGCGCAGTAGATGGACCAGCCGGCATAGGGCGTGTGCGCGGCGCCACTCGAAATGTGCACGATGCGCCGTTCGCTCGCGTGCGCAGCGGTGGCGACCAGCGCGTCCGTCAGTGCCAGCGGGGCGGCGACATTGAGCGCCACCGCCTGCGCGATGGCCGCCGCACCCTGGCGTCCGGCTGGCGCCACCGGTCCCAGCGTGCCGGCGTTGTTGATCAGCAGCACGCGGTCGGCAGCGGCAACGAAGCGTGACAGCGCGTCGCCCGCCAGCCAGCGCGCCAGCGCCGCGGCGTCGGCGAGGTCGAGTGCGACCTGCGTGAAGCCGTCGTCGTCGGGCTGCGGCGACCGGCCGCGTGCGAGGCCGAGCAGCGGAATGCCGCGTGCGCGCAGCGTGGCGGCAAGCGCCTCGCCCAGTCCGTGGGTGTGGCCGGTCAGTACTGCCTTCATCGTCTTGTCCTCGTCGTCGTATGCGCCGCAAAGCCGCGTCGGCACACTGTTTTGCTGTCGGCCGCAGGGGGGCGGAGTAAGATCATCGACAGAACTGGCGCGGGTGTCCGACCGGTGCCTGCGCTCCGGATACAACACGGGAGACACCCAGTGAACCCACACCAGGGCGCGGCGACCACCCCGCAGAAGACCCTGCTTCTGGTCGATGACACGCCGGAAAATCTGACCGTACTCGGCGAAATCCTGATGCCTCACTACCGTGTCCGCGTCGCCAGTTCAGGGGCACGTGCGCTGGCGGCGGCGACCAGCGATCCGCGGCCGGATCTGGTGCTGCTCGACGTGATGATGCCGGAGATGGACGGTTACGAGGTGATCAGCCGTCTGCGCGCAGATCCGCGCACGCGCGAACTGCCTGTCATCTTCGTTACCGCGCTCGACAGTACCGAAGACGAGGCGCACGGACTCGAACTGGGTGCCGTCAACTACATCACCAAGCCGGTGCGTCCGGCCATCGTGCTGGCGCGTGTGCGCGGCCAGCTCGAACTGAAGGAAGCGCGCGATCGCATGCGCGACCAGAACGCCTGGCTGGAGGGCGAGATCGCCCGCCGCATGCGGCAGAACCAGGTGGTGCAGGACGTGAGCATGCGCGCGCTCGCCAGCATCGCCGAAGCGCGCGACGACGAAACCGGCAATCACATCCTGCGCACACAGGCTTACGTAAACGTGCTGGCGCGCGCGCTCGCCAGCACGCCGCGCTACGCTGGCGAACTGACCTCCGCACTGGTCGATACCTTTACGAAGGCGGCGCCGCTGCACGACATCGGCAAGGTGGCGATTCCCGACCACATCCTGCACAAGCCGGGCAAGCACACGCCCGACGAGTGGGAAATCATGAAGACCCACGCCCGGCAGGGATCGGACGCGATCTGGCGCGCCATCTGCGACCAGGAGGAGCGCGAAGCGCTGGATTTCCTCTACATCGCGATGGACATCGCGCACTACCACCACGAGAAGTGGGACGGCAGCGGCTACCCGGAAGGTCTGGCCGGCGAGGCCATTCCGCTGCCGGCGCGGCTGATGGCGCTGGCCGACGTGTTCGACGCGCTGATCAGCAAGCGCGCCTACAAGCCGGCCTTTCCGCTCGATCGGGCGACCGCCATCATCACCGAGGGGCGTGGCCGGCATTTCGATCCGGACGTCGTTGACGCCTACCTCGCACATCTCGACGAGTTCGCGGCCATTGCCGCGCGCTACGCCGACCTGGCCGAGCAGACCCCGAACGCACCCGCCTGAGTCGCGCCGATGATGAAGTCCATACCGAGCCTTGCTGCCGCTCGCCTGATGCGGTCGGCCACCGCTGCCGTCTGTCTCCTCAGTTTCGCCACACCGGCTCTGGCGCAGCACGTGCCCGCCGACTCGCTGCCCGAACTGTGGCGCGATCACCACGTGCTGTTGCTGGTACTCGGCTTCAGTCTGGCGCTGGTGGGCGCGCTGCTGCTGGCGCAGCGGCGGCACGCCCGACGCCTGCGTCGCGCGCAGGCGCTCGCCGACCGCCACGCCGCGGCGCTGGAGCAGGAGCGCAGCCGTCTGCGCATGCTGCTGAACGCGATTCCCGATCTTGTCTGGCTGAAGGACGCGGACGGCACCTTTCGCTTCTGCAATCCGCGTTTCGAGCAGCTGCTCGGCGTGCCCGAAGCGCAGCTGATCGGACACACCGATTACGACTTCGTCGAGCGCGAACTGGCCGATTTCTTCCGCGCCCACGACCGCGCGGCGATCGATGCGGGGCGGCCGCTGATCAACGAGGAATGGCTCACCTTCCGCGTCGGTGGTCAGCAGGGCCTCTACCAGACCACCAAGACGGCGGTCACCGACAGCGCCGGACAGCTGGTCGGCGTACTCGGCGTGGCGCGCGAGGTCACCTTGATGCGCGAGATCGAGCAGGCGCTGGCCGAACGGGTGAAGGAACAGCGTTGCCTGTACGCGGTGTTCCGCGCCACCGAGGACCTGCGCCGGCCGCTGCCCGACATGCTGCGCGAGGTGGCGGGTCTGTTGCCCGGCGGCTTCATGCATTTGGGTGAGGCTGAGGCCGCCATCGAGCTCGACGGCGAAACGGTCGCCACGTCCGGTTTCGACCGGGCGGTGCAGTCCATCCATGCGCGGCTGGTGCTGCGTGGCGAGGTGCGCGGACGGCTATGCGTCGCTTACCGAAGCGAAATGCCTGTGCGTGACGAGGGGCCTTTCCTGCTCGAAGAGCGCATGCTGCTGGAGGCGCTGGCCGACCGCATCGTCAGCGTCATCGCCCGGCGCGAGGACGAAGCGCGCGCGACGCAGCGCGAGGACATCTACCGTGCCATCGTGTCGCAGGCGTCTGATTCGATCACGCTGATCGACGCCGAAACGCTGGCCTTCGTCGAATTCAACGACGCGGCCTGCAATGGTCTGGGCTATACGCGCGAAGAGTTCGCGTCGCTGACGCTGGCCGACATCAACGCCGACCTCGACCCCGATGCGGTGCGGGCGAAGATGCGCGACGTGGTTGCGCGCGGCAGCGCGCAGTTCGACACGCGCCGCCGGCGCCGCGACGGCTCGGTTACGGATGTCCGGGTCAGCGTGCAGCCGGTGAAGGTGCAGGGACGGGTCTACGTATCGGACATCTGGTGGGACGTGACCGAGCGCTCCAAGGTGCAGGCCCAGCTCGACCGCGAGCGGCAGCGGCTGCAGGACATCATCGACGGCACCCACGCCGGCACCTGGGAATGGAATCTGCAGACCGGCGAAGCGGTGTTCAACGAGCGCTGGGCGGGCATGTTCGGCTATGCGCTGGCCGATCTGCAGCCCTTCACCGTCAACACCTGGGCGCGCTTTGTCCATCCGGACGACCTGCGGCAGGCCAACGAAGCACTGGAACGGCATCTGGCCGGCGAAACCGACTATTACGAGTGCGACGTCCGGATGCGGCATCGCGACGGCCACTGGGTGTGGATCGCCGACCGCGGGCGGGTGACGCAGCGCACGCCGGACGGGCGCCCGCTGCTGATCAGTGGCACCCATATCGACATCACCGAGCGCAGACAGTCGGAAGAACGCCTGCGCGAGAGCGAGGCGCGTTTCCGCAAGCTTTTCGAGGACACGCGCGAGGCGGTGGCGCTGATGGAGGACGGGCGCTTCATCGACGTCAATCGTGCCGCCCTCGAAATGCTCTGCATGCAGGATGCGGCGCAGCTGATCGGGCGCTCGCCGGTCGATGTCGCGCCGGAGTTCCAGTCCGACGGCACGCGCTCCGCCCAGGCCTTCGAGCAGATCATGCGCAGGCTGGGCGAGGGCGGCGCGCACCAGTTCGAGTGGCTGATAACGCGGGCCGATGGTGAAGCGCTGGCAACCGAGGTGCTGGCCGCCGCGATCGAGCACGACGGGCGCGCGCTGCTGCACGTCGTGTTGCGCGATGTGACCGACCGCCGCGAGGCCGAGCGGCGTCTGCGCGAGAGCGAGGAGCGGCACCGCCTGTTGTCGGAGAACTCGAGCGACGTGATCTGGCTGTACGACCTGCGCGCCGAGCGCTTCGTCTACATCAGTCAGGCGATCGAGCGGCTGCGCGGCTATTCCGTCGACGAGGTGCTCGGGCAGAGCATGCAGGACACCATGACGCCGGACAGCTACCGCCGCGTCAGCGAGGCCTTCGCCGTGCGGCTGGCGGCCTTCCGTGCGGGCGACGAATCGATGCGCACGCAGACGATGGAGATCGAGCAGCCCTGTCGCGACGGGCGTGTCGTGATGACCGAGGTGGTGACCACGCTGCGCACCAACGCCGACGGGCAGATCACTCTCCTGCAGGGTGTCACCCGCGACATCACGGCCAAGCGGGCGGCCGAGGCCGAGCTCGATGCGCACCGCCACCATCTGGAGGAACTGGTGCGCAGCCGCACCGCCGAACTGGAACGCGCCCGCATCGACGCCGAGGCGGCGAGCCGCTCGAAGAGCACCTTCCTCGCCAACATGAGCCACGAAATCCGCACGCCGATGAACGCCATCATCGGCTTCACCCACCTGCTGCGGCGAGAACTGACGGCGCCGTCACAGCTGGACAAGCTGGAAAAGATCGCCGCTTCCGCCAAGCACCTGCTCGGCCTCATCAACGACGTGCTCGACCTGTCGAAGATCGAGGCCGACCGCCTGCAACTGGAGGAAGTGCCGTTCAGCGTGCTGGCGACGCTGGACCGCGTGCGCAGCATGATGGCGGACCGCATCGCCTCCAGGCGGCTGCTGCTGAAGGAGGAAGTCGATCCGCGGCTGACCGGCCTGTCGCTGCTCGGCGACCCGATGCGCGTCGGTCAGATACTGATCAACTACCTGAGCAATGCGGTGAAGTTCACCGAGCGCGGCAGCATCACCTTGCGCGTGCAGGTGCTGGCCGAGCAGCCGACCGCGGTCATGCTGCGGTTCGAGGTCGAGGACACCGGCATCGGCATCGCGCCACAGAAGCAGGCGCAGCTGTTCGAGGCCTTCGAACAGGCCGAGGCGGCCACGACGCGCAAGTACGGTGGCACCGGACTCGGTCTGGTGATCAGCCGACGGCTGGCACGGCTGATGGGCGGCGACGTCGGTGTGAGCAGTGTGCCGGGCGAAGGCAGCACTTTCTGGTTCACCGTGCGCCTGCAGCGCGGCGACGCGGCGCAGCGGCCGGATTCGATCACCCGTCAGCGTCGCGTGCGCGTTGGCGCGCACGTGCTGCTGGTCGAGGACAACGCGATCAACCAGGAGGTGGCGCGCGAACTGCTCGAAGGCGCCGGACTGATGGTCGATGTCGCCGCCGATGGCGCTGAGGCGGTCAACAAGGTGGCCCGCTCGCATTACGACATCGTGCTGATGGACATGCAGATGCCGGTGATGGATGGCGTCGAGGCGACGCGCCGCATCCGCGCCACCGACGCCGGACGCATGCTGCCCATCCTCGCGATGACCGCCAACGCCTTCGAGGAGGACAGGCGCCGCTGCGAAGAGGTCGGCATGAACGGTCACCTGGTCAAGCCGGTCGATCCGGAGCGCATGTTCGCCGCGCTGGCGCAGTGGATTCCGGAGGGCGAACATGCGGCCGCGTCGCCGCTGACGCCGACGGTGCCCGCCGTCATCGATCGCGAGGTCGGCGTGCGCGCGCTCGGTGGCGATGCCGCGGGCTACCGCCAGGTGCTGGACATGTTCCTGGCGAACCACAGCGGCGACGTCGATCGCCTGCGACAGGCTATCAAGGACGGCGACCGGGCGCTCGCCGAGCGCGTTGCGCACACCCTGAAGGGCGTGGCGGCAACCATCGGCGCGCACGCATTGCGCGACCGTGCGCTCGCACTCGAACAGGCCCTGCATGCCGGCACCCCGGTGCAGACCATCGCCGACGACATTGCCGCCTGCGCGGTGCAGATCGGCGCGGTGTGCGACGAGATACGCGCCCTGCCGCGCGCTGAGGCGGATGCAGTCGGCCTGCCGACCGCGCGCGTGCGCAGTCTGGTCAGCCAGCTCTGTCTGCTGCTCGAACACGACGACATGAAATCCGGCACCATCTGGCGCGAACTCAAGCCAGCGCTGGTGGCGCAGTTCGGCGAGGCGGCGGTGCATCCGCTGACCCGGCTGATCGAGGCCTTCGAATTTCCCGAGGCGCTGACCATCCTGCGCGCCTTCGTGTCGGCGCACCCGGAACTGCGGGAGGACTGAGGCGCGGCGGCGCCTCGGTCAGCGCGCTGGCGTCAGGCGACGCCGGCGGCGTGTGCCTGGCGGTCGGCGTGGTAGCTGGAGCGCACCAGCGGGCCGCAGGCGGCGTGGCTGAAGCCCATTGCCGTCGCTTCGCGCTCGAACATGGCGAAGGTGTCCGGATGCACGTAGCGCAGCACCGGCAGGTGGCCGCCGGACGGCTGCAGGTACTGACCCAGCGTCAGCATCTGCACGTCGTGCGCGCGCATGTCGCGCATCACTTCAAGGATTTCGTCGTCGGTTTCGCCCAGCCCCAGCATCAGGCCGCTCTTGGTCGGCACCTCCGGGTGGCGGGCGCGGAACTGGCGCAGCAGGTCGAGCGAGTGCGCATAGTCGGAGCCGGGGCGTGCCATCTTGTACAGCCGCGGCACGGTCTCCAGGTTGTGGTTCATCACGTCCGGCGGCGCGGCGTCGAGTATCGACAGCGCAATGTCGAGGCGGCCGCGGAAGTCCGGCACCAGCACCTCGATCTGTGTGCGCGGCGAGTGCTCGCGCACCGCGCGTATGCAGTTGACGAAGTGCTGGGCGCCGCCGTCGCGCAGGTCGTCGCGGTCCACGCTGGTGATCACCACGTAGTTCAGCTTCAGCGCGGCGATGGTCTTCGCCAGCTTTTCCGGCTCGCCGGCATCCAGCGGGTCGGGACGGCCATGGCCGACGTCGCAGAAGGGGCAGCGGCGGGTGCACTTGTCGCCCATGATCATGAAGGTGGCGGTGCCGCCGCCGAAGCATTCGCCGATGTTCGGACAGCTCGCCTCCTCGCACACCGTGTGCAGGCCGCTGTCGCGCAGGATCTGCTTGATCTCGCCGAAGCGGCTGTCGTGGCGCGCGGCGCGCACGCGTATCCAGTCCGGCTTGCGCAGGGTTTCGGCCTGCACCACCTTGATCGGGATGCGGGCGGTTTTCGATGACCCCTTCTGTTTTTCGGTCGGGTCGTAGGCGGTGTCGCTCATGGCTGCTGTTTACCTATTCATAGAGGGCGCGCTGTAACGCGCCGGTCAGTTGCAGGCAGATCGCCTCCGGTGGGAGTGCGATGCCCAGATCGCGCGTCTGTGTGACGCGCAGCCCACTGTAACCGCAGGGGTTGATCGCGGTAAACGGTGTCAGATCCATGTTGACGTTCAGCGAAACGCCGTGGTAGGTGCGTCCGTTGCGAATGCGCAGGCCCAGTGCGGAAATCTTGGCTTCGTCGTCACCCGAGCCGACATAGACGCCGGGTGCGCCGGGGCGTCGCTGCGCGCCGACGCCGTGCGCCGCCAGCAGGTCGATCACCGCCTGTTCGATGCGGTTCACCACCTCGCGCACGCCGAGGCCGGCGCGCTTGAGATCGATCAGGGTGTAGATGACGACCTGGCCCGGGCCGTGATAGGTCACCTGGCCGCCGCGATCGCTGTCGACCACCGGCACGCCGACGTCGCGCAGCAGGTGTTCGCGCTTGCCGGCCAGACCCAGCGTGAATACAGGCGGATGCTCGACCTGCCAGAACTCGTCCGCCGTGTCGGCAGCGCGCGCTGCGGTGAACGCCTGCATGTCCTGCCACACCGGCGTGTAGTCCACCCGGCCGAGCGCGCGGACGAGGGCGGTCACAGGACGACTTTCACCATGGGATGGCCGCTCAGTTCGCTGTACAGCGCGTCGAGCTGATCCTTCGAGGTCGCCCGTATCGTCGCGGTCAGGCCGATGTAGCGGCCACCGGACGACGGGCGCATGCCCAGCGTCGCCGGATCGAAGTCAGGCGCGTGGCGCAGCACCACCTCGACCACCACCTGGGCGAAGTCGTCGTGGCGCTCGCCCATGATCTTGAGCGGGAAGTCGCACGGAAACTCGAGCAGGCTGTCCTTACGTTGATCGTCGGCCATGCGATTCGTCCTTGGCGTACATCATTTCGGTTTTCCAGTGCGCTACGCGCCGCTCCAAGGGGTGGAGCGGGGATTTCGGCGAGCACCGCTCGCTGCCAGCGTAACCGGTCGGCTGTGCACAGCCGACCGTGGATGACGCAGCCCCCGTGGGGGCCCTCTACCTCAGAGACCCAGCCAGAGCCGGATCGTGTCCCAGATGCGGCGGAAGATGCCGCCTTCGTCGATCGCCACCTTGGCCACCAGCGGATACTCGCCGGCAGGCTTGCCGTCGATGGCCACCTTCAGCGTACCGAGCTGCTGGCCGACGGTGATGGGCGCGATCACCGGCGTGGTGATGACGATCTCGCGCGTCACCTTGCCGGCCTGGCCGCGCGGCACCGTGACGACGGCGTCCTCGGCCGCGCCGACCTGCACGCTGGCGGCGGCGCCCTTGTAGACGGCAGGCGTGGCCAGCACTTCCTCGGCGCTGGCGAGACGGGCGTTCTCCCAGGCGTTGAAGCCGTAGTTCAGCAGCGTGGCCGACGATTCGATGCGGCCCTTTTCGTTCGGTGCACCGAGCAGCACCGACACGACGCGGCGGTCCTCGCGCTTGGCCGAGGACACCAGACACCAGCCGGCCGCATCGGTGTGGCCGGTCTTCATGCCGTCCACGCTGCGGTCCATCGTCAGCAGGCGGTTGCGGTTGCCCTGCTTGATACCGTTGTAGGTGTAGTCCAGCGTCGAGTACAGCGGGTAGTACTCAGGGAAGTCGTGGATCAGCGCGCGCGCCAGGATGGCCAGGTCGCGTGCCGTCGTGTAGTGACCGTCCTCGGTCAGGCCCGTCGAGTTGCGGAACTGCGTGCCCGACATGCCCAGACGCTTCGCCTCGGCATTCATCATCTGGGCGAAGGCGGCTTCCGAACCCGCGATCGCCTCGGCCAGTGCAACGCAGGCGTCATTGCCGGACTGGATGATCATGCCGCGGATCAGTTCATCGACGGTGACCGGCTTGTCCGGCGCGATGAACATCTTGGAGCCGCCAGTCTTCCACGCGGCGACGCTGACCGGCACCGCCTGAGTGGGCTTCAGCTGGCCGTTCTTCAGCGACTTGAAGGTCAGGTACGCGGTCATCAGCTTGGTCAGCGACGCTGGTTCGACCTTGTCGTCCGGGCGCGACTGCGCCAGCACGGCGCCGGATTCGTGGTCGATCAGCAGCCAGGCCTTGGCGTCGGGCTGGGGTGGCGGGATCAGGTCGGCGGAAGCGGCGAACGGAAGTGCGGCGGACACGAGAAGCGCGGTGCAGCGCAACAGCTTGAGCATGAAAGTTACCGGTGGTCAGAACAGCGTGCGCAGTCTACCAAAGCAGGGCCGGCCACCGGCATGGAAGCTGCTTCTTGATGTTTCGTGTTGCACCGCGAGTTGAAACAGTGGTTTCATGAAAGGGAACTTAAATTCCGTGCCGCGCGTCCGAACGCCTCGTGAGTTCTGCCAAAGCCTTCCTGTTGATCGGTGTCCTGCTGTTTGCGCTGTCTGCCCTGTGGGCCGGACAGCGTGCGCTCGCCGATGCACCGGAACAGTGCGTGAGTTGTGCGTCCTTCGAATTCCCCGATGCCACGCCGACCGACGTCTATGGTGCCTTGATGCACCGTCTCGATCTGGCCGGCGATCCGCCGGACCCTTTCGTCGCCGAAGTGCCGCAGCGCGCGCGCAGCCAGGCACGTCCCGAACAGATCGCCTCCGCCCTCGTCCTGCAGGACCCCGAGCCCGACCGGGTTCCGTTGCGCCCGCCCAGGCTGGGCTGAGGCGCGGCTGCCCGCCATCGCGGGCGCCGTCCATATCCGTTTCTTCACGACCTGCGCGGCATGCCGTGCGCGCAGGCGTGTTCGCCTGTTTCATCGTTCCCGTCAGGGCATCAGACTCATGAAAACAAAAGCCATCGCCCTTCTGGCCGCCCTCGGCCTGTGTGCGCACGCGGCAGGGGCCGCCGAGCGCTACACACTGGGCCAGCTGCAGACGCTGGCCCTGCAGTCCAACGCATCGCTCGGCGCCGCACGTGCCGACGTCGATGTCAGCCGCGCCGACACCTTGACCGCCCGCGCCTATCCGAATCCGGAACTCGAAGTGATGGGCGGCGACCGCAATTCGCGCGGTCCCAATCTGGCGCCGGGTTCGCTCGGTTCGATCACGCTGTCGCAGCGCTTCGACTACCCGTCGCAGCGCGACGCCCGCCTGCGCGTGGCCGAAGCGGGCATCACGTCCGCCATGTCCGGCGCCCAGGCATACGAGGTGGATCTGCTGACCCGCCTCAAGCAGAGCTTCTACGCCGTCATCCGCCACGAGCGCGAGCTGGGCGCCGCGCGCGAGGACCTCGAACTGGCCAAGGCCATCCGCAACCGTGTCGAGGTGCGGGTCAATACCGGGGAAGCACCGCGCTACGAACTGATCCGCGCCGATACGGAGCTGCTGAGCGCGCAGAAGAACGCCGACGCGGCCGAGCTGCGCATTGCGCAGTCCAAGGCGCGACTGCGCGGACTGGTCGGCGGCGTGCTGCCGATCGACTACGAACTGCAGGGCGATCTGGTGAACGACGTCGAGCTGCCGCCGCTGGAAAAGCTGCGCGAGGACATGCTGACGCGCAATCCGGAGATCGCCCGTCTGCGCGCCGAGATCGAGCGCGCGAAGGAGCAGATCGAACTGGAAAAGCTGCGCCGCATGCCGGAACTGTCGTTCAAGCTCGGCCGCGACCAGGATCCGGAGTACGAAGCCAACCGTATCGGCGTCGCCGTGAGCATTCCGCTGTTCGACCGCCGCCAGGGCCAGATCGCGCAGGCCAGCGCGATCGGCGAACGCAATCGCATGGCGCTCGAAGGGCGCATGTTCGAACTGCAGCAGCAGCTCGATGCCGCCTATCGGCAGTACGACCTGTCGCGCACCCAGGTGTCGGCACTGGAGAGCGGCATCGTGCGCCAGGCCGAAGCGGCGCTGAAGGTGGCCGAGGCGGCTTACAAGTTCGGCGAGCGTGGCATCCTCGAAGTGCTGGATGCGCAGCGCACCTTCCGCGCCGTCCGCAACGAGCTGATCAGCGCCCGCTACGAACTGATCAATGCCGTCGCCGAAATCGAACGCCTTGGCGCCCTGCGCTGAGCCGGCCTACGCACAACGAATTCATCCACATTCCGATCCGTCATGAAACTTATTCAACGCCCCCTGCTGTGCGCCGGACTGCTCGGCGCTTCCCTTCTGCTCGGCGCCTGCTCCGAAGAATCCGATACTGCGGCACCGACGGCCGCCGCGGCGCCAGTCGATCCCAATCTGGTCCAGGCCGGTGACAACCTCGGCAACATCATCAAGCTCGGCACGGTCAGCCGCATGGAGCTGTCGGACACGCTGCGCGTGGCCGGTCAGGTCGATTTCGACGAGCAGCGGGTGACCCGCATCGGCGCCACGGTGACCGGCCGTGTGACCGAACTGACCGCCATGCTGGGCCAGCAGGTGAAGGTGGGCGACACGCTGGCGGTGCTCAACAGCACCGAGCTCGGTGCCGCTCAGCTCGCCTACATGAAGGCGCGCGCGCAGGCGCAGCTGAACGAACGCAATGTCGAGCGCGCGCAGCAACTGTTCGCAGCCGACGTGATCGGCAGCGCCGAACTGCAGCGTCGCGAGAGCGAACTGTCGATTTCGCGGGCCGAAATGCGCGCCGCCGCCGACCAGCTGCGCGTGCTCGGCGTATCGTCGAAGTCGCTGGAGAAGCTCACGTTGACCGGGGCCATCAATTCCGTGTCGCCGGTGGTGGCGACGATGGCAGGCACCGTGGTCGAACGCCTGGTCGCCCAGGGTCAGGTGGTGCAGCCGAGCGAGGTCATGTTCACGGTGGCCGACCTGTCGCGCGTCTGGGTCGAGGCCGAAGTGCCGGAACAGCAGGCCGCCGCGGTGCAGCCGGGCCAGACCATCCAGGTCGAGATCCCGGCACTCGGCCAGCAGCTGACGGCCAAGCTCATCTTCATTGCCGACACCGTCAATCCGATGACGCGGACCATCATGGTGCGCAGCGAACTGGACAACAGCGACCGTTCGCTCAAGCCGGCGATGCTGGCGACGGTGCTGATCCAGGGGCGGCCGACCGCGCGTCTGGTCGTGCCCGACACCGCCATCGTGCGCGAGAACAACAAGGACTACCTGTTCGTCGAGGTCGGTCCGCAGCAGTTCAAGCTGACCGAAGTCGCGCTCGGCCCGGCCATCGGCACCATGCGGCCGGTGCTGGGCGGTGTGGCCGAAGGCACGAAGGTGGTGACCGAGGGCGCCTTTCATCTGAACAACGAGCGCAAGCGCAAGGAACTCGAATGAGAACCGCACGACTTCGCGCCAACGCTGAACGGATGAACTGGAGACGCCATGATTGAATCCCTCGTGCGCGGGGCGCTCAAACAGCGCCTCGTCATCGTCGTCGTCGCGCTGTGTCTGCTGGCCTTCGGCCTCGACGCGGCGCGCAAGCTGTCGGTGGATGCCTTCCCCGACGTGACCAACGTTCAGGTGCAGATCGCCACCGACGCCACCGGCCGTTCGCCGGAGGAGGTCGAGCGCTTCATCACCGTGCCGATCGAGATCGGCATGACCGGTCTGCCCGGTCTGACCGAAATGCGCTCGCTGAACAAGCCGGGCCTGTCGCTGATCACGCTGGTGTTCACCGACAAGACCGACGTCTATTTCGCGCGCCAGCTGGTGATGGAACGGCTGCTCGAAGTGCGTGACCGCATGCCGGCCGGCGTGGTGCCGGTGCTCGGCCCGGTGTCCACCGGTCTGGGCGAGGTCTATCAGTACACGCTGGTGCGCCCGGACGACGGCGACCGCGAACTGACGCAGGCGGAACTGACCGAGCGCCGCACCATCCAGGACTGGGTGGTGCGTCCGCTGCTGCGCTCGACCCGCGGCGTGGCCGAAATCAACTCGCAGGGCGGCTACCAGAAGCAGTACAAGGTGCTGGTCAATCCGGACCGTCTGCGTCACTACCAGCTCACCGTCAAGGATGTGTACGAGGCGCTGGCGCGTAACAACGCCAATGCCGGTGGCGGCGTGCTGCCGCAGAACGCCGAGCAGTACCTGATCCGCGGCGTCGGTCTGGTGAAGGATCTGGACGACATCCGCCTCATCGTCGTCAAGGAGATCAACGGTACGCCGGTGTTCATCCGCGACGTCGCCGAGGTGGTCTTCGGTCACGCGGTACGCGTCGGTGCGGTGGTCAAGAACGGCAGCACCGAGGCGGTCGGCGGCGTCGTCATGATGATGGCCGGCGGCAACGCCAAGGCCGTGGTGTCGGACATCAAGAAGAAGGTGGCCGACATCAACGACAACAACATGCTGCCCGGCGGCCTGAAGATCGAGCCCTACTACGACCGCTCGGAACTGGTCGATGCGGCGCTGGCCACCGTGATCAAGGTGCTGATCGAAGGCGTCATCTTCGTCGTCATCGTGCTCTACCTCTTCCTCGGCGATCTGCGTTCGTCGGTCATCGTGATCGCCACGCTGGTGGTGACGCCGCTGGTCACCTTCATGGCGATGAACCAGCTGGGCCTGTCGGCCAACCTGATGTCGCTGGGTGGTCTGGCCATCGCCATCGGTCTGATGGTGGACGGTTCGGTGGTGGTGGTCGAGAACGCCTTCGAGCGCCTCGGCCATGCGAAGGAGGAAGGCGAAAGCCGCATCCGCGTCATCCTGTCTGCGGTGATGGAGGTGGCCACACCGGTCATCTTCGGCATCGGCATCATCATTCTGGTGTTCCTGCCGCTGATGACGCTGCAGGGCATGGAAGGCAAGATGTTCGCGCCGCTGGCCTACACCATCGCCATCGCGCTGTTCGTGTCGCTTGTGCTGTCGCTGACGCTGACGCCGGTGCTGTCCAGCTATCTGCTCAAGGGTGGTGCCGAGCATGACACCTGGCTTATCCGCATGCTGAAGAAGCCGTATGTGCCGATGCTCGAGTGGGCGGTCGCCAACAGCAAGAAGACGGTGTCGCTGGCGGTGGCGGCCTTCATCGGTGCCATCCTGCTGCTGCCCTTCCTCGGCACCGCCTTCATTCCGGAAATGAAGGAAGGCTCGGTGGTGCCGGCGATGGACCGAGTACCCAACATATCGCTACAGGAATCGCTGCGCATGGAGCGTGAGGCGATGCGTCTGGTGATGGAGGTGCCGGGCGTGAAGTCGGCGGTGTCCGGCGTCGGCCGCGGCGAGTCGCCGGCCGATCCGCAGTCGCAGAACGAGTCCACGCCCATCGTGTCGCTGAAGCCGCGTGACGAGTGGCCGGAGGGCTGGACGCAGGAGACCATCCAGGAGCAGATCCGCGAGAAGCTGAAGGCGCTGCCCGGTGTGAACATCATCATGGCGCAGCCGATTTCCGACCGCGTCAACGAGATGGTGACCGGCGTGCGTGCCGACGTGGCGGTGAAGATATTCGGCGACGACCTCGACCTGCTGAAGGCCAAGGCCGACGAGATCGCGCGCGTTGCACGCGGCGTGCAGGGCGCGAGCGAAATCAAGATCGAGCGGGTGACTGGGCAGCAGTACCTGACGGTCGAGATCGACCGGCCGACCATCGCCCGCTACGGCCTGAACGTGGGCGACGTGAACGACCTGATCGAAGCGGCGATCGGCGGCCGTCACGTGACCGACGTGTTCGAGGGCGAGCGGCGCTTCGCTGCGGTGGTGCGTCTGCCGGAGCGCTTCCGCGACAACATCGAGGCGATCCGCAACATGCTGGTGCCGACGCCGGAAGGCGCAGCCATCCCGCTGTCCAGCCTCGCCACCATCGACGTGCGCGACGGACCGGCGCAGATATCGCGCGAGACCGGCAAGCGTCGCATCGTCATCGGCATCAACGTGGCGAACCGCGACCTCGGTGGTTTCGTCGCCGAACTGCAGCAGAAGGTCAAGGACCAGGTGCAGTTGCCGGAGGCCTATTACTTCGAGTGGGGCGGCCAGTTCCAGAACATGGAGCGCGCGCTCGGCCACCTGTCGGTCATCGTGCCGATCACCGTGGCGGCCATCTTCTTCCTGCTCTTCCTGCTGTTCGGGTCGCTGCGTTTTGCCACGCTCATCATTACCGTGCTGCCCTTCGCATCGATCGGGGGCGTGATCGGGCTGTTCGTCAGCGGCGAGTACCTGTCGGTGCCGGCGTCGGTGGGCTTCATCGCGTTGTGGGGTATCGCGACGCTGAACGGCGTGGTGCTGGTGTCTTACATCCGCGGCCTGCGCAACGAGGGCATGGAACTGATGCAGGCAGTGGTGCAGGGCGCCAAGATGCGCTTCCGGCCGGTCATGATGACGGCCACCGTCGCACTGCTCGGTCTGGTGCCCTTCCTGTTCGCCACCGGTCCCGGCTCCGAAGTCCAGCGTCCGCTGGCCATCGTGGTGATCGGCGGTCTGATCACCTGCACGCTGCTCACGCTGGTGGTGGTACCGGCGCTGTACACCTGGTTCGACGACAAGCCGTTTGAAGCTTGAGCGAACATCGAAGACGGAGAGACGACATGAAGGAAATTCGCGCCATCATCAGGCCGAACAAGCTGCCGAAACTGCGCACCGTATTGCGTGAAATGCCGGGCTTCCCGGGCATGACGGTGAGCAAGGTGGAGGGCTTCGGTGCGCCGAGCGAGCACACGCCGCACAACATCAAGGAGGAGCTGACCGATTACTCCGCCAAGGTGCGCATCGAAATCGTCGCCCCCGACGAGAAAGTGACGACATCGTGCGCCGCATCATCAGCGTAGCCTGCACCGGCCAGACCGGTGACGGTCTGGTCTGGGTGGTGCCGATCGACCGGGCGGTATTCATCAACAAGACCACCATCGGGTCGCCGCAGGGCTGATCCACCCTGCGCCCGCGCCGGTTACAGGCGCGGGCGTTCTTCTGGATGCCGCTGCAGCCAGGCAGCGTAGCGGCGCTCGTACTCCAGCTTCTCTTCCTGATAGACGGTCCATACGCAGCGCTCGCAACCGGATTCGCAGCACTCGGAGTCCATCGGCATGGTGGGCGGAACGGGGGCGACATCCTCATCGAGCGATGCGGCCGACAGCATTTCGGTCATAGGCGGAAACGGGCGGTGATGAGACGGGCCGCATTGTCGTACTCGCCATCGAGCTGCGCCAGTGCGATCGTTGCTGCGCTGCAATCAGCGCCACCCTCTCGCAGCGCGCATTCCAGAGCCTGGGCGCTCGCCGACAGGCTGGCCGCACCCACATTGCTGCAACTGCCCTTCAGTGCATGTGCCGCGCAGATGGCGGCACCGAGCTCGCCGTCGCGCAGTGCCCGGCGCACGGTCTGCAGCGTGCGCGGCGTGTCCTGCAGCCAGGCACGCAGCACTTCACCGATGACCGGTCCGAGCATGTCCTGCAATTCGGCCAGTCGTGCGTCGTCGAGTACCGGAGGTGCTGTGGTGGTCGGCATGGTGTGCGGACGGTGTCGTCGGGTGAACAGTCGGTATCGCACACATCAACGACCGCCGCCGCCGCGCCTTGAGCGCCCTCAGCTTTCCCAGATCACCGGCTGTTTCGCCTTCAGCGAACGTTCGAGCTGTTCGATCAGCGGTGCGGCTCGCTGGGCCAGCGACACCGGCATCAGCATGGCCGGCGGTCGGTCCTCGGGGTTGTCGTCGTCCTGCGGCTGTGCGCGTTCCGCTTCCCGGCTGGCGGCGATCGCCTGCTTCAGTGCGTCGATCGCGGTCGGCAGCTGCTCCAGCGTGATAATGCCCTTCGCCTCGAAGGACTTGCCCATCAGCGACAGCAGCTGCTTTGCGTTGTCGCCGAACATGAGGGTGTCGGCAGTGGCGGATGACTTGAAGGTGACGATCATGATCGATGGACCTCGGTGGGTGACGAAATACATTGTCGCGCGGAACGTGGCGGCGGCGCCATGCGCATAGGCATCGATCTGGGCGGTACCAAGACCGAGCTGATCGCGCTCGGCGACGATGGCGCCGTGTGCCTGCGCCGACGCGCGCCGACACCGGCCGGCGACTACGCGGCGACGGTGGCGCTGATCGCCGGGATGGTGACGCAGGCCGAGCACGAACTGGGTGTGCGCGCCAGTGTCGGCATCGGCACACCGGGTTCGCAGTCGCCGGTCAACGGCCGCATGCGCAACGCCAATTCGACCTGTCTCAACGGGCAGCCCCTCAAGCAGGACGTCGAAGCGGCGCTTGGTCGCGCGGTGCGGCTGGCGAACGACGCCAACTGCTTTGCGCTGTCGGAGGCGGTCAACGGCGCCGGCCGGGGTGCCGACGTCGTGTTTGGCGTCATCCTCGGTACCGGAGTCGGTGGCGGCGTCGTGGTTCACGGCCGCGTGCTGCAGGGCGCCAATGGCGTGGCCGGCGAGTGGGGGCACAACCCGCTGCCGCCGGGCGACGATACCCGTGGTCATGCGCCGGCCTGCTACTGCGGCCGCCACGGCTGCGTCGAAACCTGGCTGTCCGGTCCGGCGCTGGCGGCCGACCATCTGCGGACGAGCGGCGAGACTGCGGCGCCGGAACACATCGTGGCCCGCGCCGCGGCCGGAGATGCCGCCTGCGAGGCGACGCTGCAGCGCTACGAGGTGCGGCTGGCGCGTGCGCTGGCCGGCGTCATCAATCTGCTCGATCCGGACGTGATCGTGCTCGGCGGCGGTCTGTCCTCGATCGGCCGGCTTTACGAGCGGGTGCCGCGGCTGTGGGTGCCTCATGTGTTTTCCGACCGCATCGTCACCCGGCTGTGCCCGCCGCTGCACGGCGATTCGTCGGGCGTGCGCGGTGCCGCCTGGCTGTGGTGAGCGCACCGCGAAATATTTCACGACGGCGGCGGTAAGGTTGTCGCAGGTCGCGGGTCTACTGCCGTGCAAAGCCACTCAGGCGGCTTACAGCCTGTCACTTCAGAGGAGTACATCTATGAGCAAATCCGTCGCACTGCATGCCGCACTCGCTTCCGTCCTCGCGCTGGGCGTAGTCGCCAACCCGGCTTTCGCCGCCGATGACAAGGGCAAGGAGAAGTGCTACGGCGTCGCCAAGAAGGGCGCCAACGACTGCGCGTCTGCCAACGGCAGTCACAGCTGCGCCGGTCAGGCAAAGATGGACAACGACCCGAACGAATGGAAGTTCGTCGCCGCCGGCACCTGCGAGAAGATGGGCGGCAAGACGATGGCGCCGGGCAAGTAATCGGAGCGCAGCCGGCGCGCCCGCCGCGCCGGCAGTCGATCATGATCATGTCCTCCCCGACCGGCATCGGCCTGCGCCAGCCGCACTATGCACGTGTGCTCGAAGAGCGCCCGCCGCTGGGCTTCGTCGAAGTGCACAGCGAGAACTTCTTTCACGACGGCGGCGCGGCGCTGCAGGTGCTGCAGCGTGCGCGCGAATGCTACCCGCTGAGTCTGCACGGCGTCGGTCTGGCACTGGCGTCGGCCGACGGCGGCGGCGATGCGCACGTCGAGCGGCTGGCTGCGCTGGTGGATCGCTTCGAGCCGGCGCTGGTGTCGGAACACCTGTGCTGGGGTCGCATCGACGACCGTCACTTCAACGACCTGCTGCCCTTTCCCTACACCAGCGAGGCGCTGGCGCTGGTTGCCGGCCGTGTATCCGCACTGCAGGACCGGTTGAAGCGGCAGGTGCTGCTCGAAAACCTGTCACCTACGTGCAGTTCCGCGACAGTGAAATGAGCGAAGCCGATTTCCTGGCGGACCTGGTCTGCCTGACCGGCTGCGGTCTGCTGCTCGATCTGAACAATCTCTATGTGAATGCGCGCAACTTCGGCGGCGACCCGCTGGACGCGCTCGATCGCCTGCCGATGCACGCGGTCGGCGAAATCCATCTGGCCGGTCACGCGGTTACCGAGCACGGCCTGATCGACACCCACGGCAGCCGCGTCTGCGACGACGTATGGGCGCTGCTGCGCGACGTGCGGGCGCGCGGCGTCACCGCGCCGGCGCTGGTCGAGTGGGACACCGACCTGCCGGATCTCGACCTGCTGCTGGCCGAGGCGGCGCAGGCCGACCGCATCGGTGGCCATCATGCGGAGCACCCTCGTGCCCGCGCTGCTTGAAGTCCAGCGCCGCTTCGGCGCCGCGCTGTCGTCGGCCGAGGGCGAGGACGATGCGCTGCCGCTGCTGGCGGGCAACGACGTTCGCAACCGGGCGCTGCTGTCGATCTACCGCGCCACCTCGATCGCCAACGCGACGGCGGCGCTGCGGCTGGCTTACCCGGTCTGCCGGCAGATCACCGGCGACGACTACTTCGATGCGCTGGCGCGCCGCTATCGCGCGGCCTCTCCGTCGCGCGACGGCGACCTGAACCGTTACGGCGACCGCTTCGCCGATTTCCTCGACGGCTTCGAACCGGCGCGCGCGCTGCCTTATCTGCCGGACGTCGCCCGTCTCGAATGGTCGGTGCATGTGGCGACGACGGCAGCCGACGCGCGGCCGGCCGGCGGCGAGCTGTTCGCCGGACTGGCGCCCGAGGTGCTGGCGGACTTGCGCCTGCAGATGACGCCCGGTTTCGCGCTGCACGCCAGCCGCTGGCCGGTGGCCGACATCTGGCTGCAGCACCCGCCGGAGGCTGGTGGTCCGCACGCACGCGAGCTCACCATCGACCTCGATCTGCCGCAACACGCCGTGGTCTGGCGTGAAGGCTACCGCGTACGCGTCAGCGCGCTGCAACCGGCAAGGCATGCCTTCTGGCAGGCGCTGGTCGATGGCGCGCCGGTGGGCGAAGCGTGGGCTGCAGCCAGCGCGACCGACCCGCATTTCGATCTTGCAGCCACCATTGCGCAGGCACTTGCCGGCGGTTGGCTGCACCTGCCTGTCACCCCGGGAGCGCCCGCATGAATGTCGTCCTTCGTCTTTACGACTTTGCCCTGCCGTTCGCCCGCCTGGCCGATTACGGCCGTCCGCTGCTGCTGCTTGCCTTGCGCCTCTATATCGCCTCGGTCTTCTTCAAGGCCGGCCTGACCAAGATCGAGGACTGGGACACCACGCTCTTCCTGTTCACCGAGGAATATTCGGTGCCGCTGCTGCCGCCGCTGCTCGCCATCGGCCTGACCGGTCGCTTCGCCGCGCTCGGGCTGACCGTCGTCAATGCGATGGCGCTGCTGGCGTATCCTGCGCTGTGGGCCTTCGAGTGCCCGGCCGCCGTGCAGTCCCATCTGTGGTGGGGCGCCGGCCTGCTGGCCGTGCTCGCTTTCGGCCCTGGCATGCTGTCCGTCGATCACTGGCTGGGCCGCTGGCGCGCGACGCGGTGAAACATCCGGCAACACTGCGGTCATCGTTTGCGGGAACATGACCCGCACCATGCCTGCCCCATCCATATTCCATCCAGGGCAAGGCATCGTGCAATCGAAAAAAAATACCCTGTATGCGCTGCTCGCCAGCGCCTGTCTGATCGTCACCGCACCGGCGCTTGCCGATGAAGGCAACCACGTGCTGAGTCTGCAGCTGGGTCCCTACGTCCACCACTGGGACCACGATCCGGACCACAAGAACACGCCCGGCCTGATCGGTCTCGAATACATGGCGCCGTCGCAGTGGCTGGCCGGTGCATCCTTCCTGCGCAACTCCTTCGACCAGCCGACCGAGTACTACTACGCCGGCAAGCGCTGGGATCTGGACTCGATCAGTTCCAATCTTTATGTGAAGGTGACCGCCGGTGCGCTGCTCGGCTACACCGGTCGCTATGAGGACAAGATTCCTTTCAACCACAACGGCGTCGCCTTCGCCGTCATTCCGGCGCTCGGCTACCAGGTGGACCGCTACAGCGCGCAGGTGGCGCTGCTGGGCACCGCCGGCGTCATGTTCACCTTCGGCATTGATCTGGCGAAGTGGTGAACGTAGGCTGACGCTCCAGATATCCGTCGAGGTCCATCCATGTCCATCAGTCTGCTCGGCGCCGTCAAGGCAGTCCCCTGGGGTGACGTCATCGCCGCCGCACCGTCTGTCGTGCAAGGCGCCAACGCGCTGTGGGAGCGCGTCGCGAAGAAGCGGAAGAAGGGCGAGGAGCCGTCCGTGGTCGCGCCGCCCGGCGCCAGCGACGACGTGCGTATCGCTGCGCTGGAACAGGCGGTGACGGAGTTGCAGAAGGAGGCGCTCGCCTCGTCCCAGCTCATCCGCACGCTGGCCGAACAGAACGCGCAACTGGTGAGCGAGATCGGCGCGCTCAGGTTGCGCGTCCGCGTCATCACCGTGGCCGGGACCGGGCTGCTGGTGTTCGTCGTCATCGCGCTGGCGACGATGCTGTCGCGCTGAGCGCTCCAGAACGGGATGAAGAAGCAGTGGGCGGGACCGCCCGCAGGCGGTCCGCGTTACGGGCGTCCGGCCGGTCAGGCGACGGCGCGGTACTGATCGCGCAGCAGGCGGATCTGGTCGTGGTTGCGCTGCACGCCGGCCAGCTGGCGCTGCACCACGATGCGCACGTCGGACGGCAGCGGCTGGAACAGCGCCTCGCGGTAGCGCTGCAGCGCTTTGTCCTCGCCGCGTTCGGCCTCGTTCAGCATGGCGACGTTGTCGTCACCCGGCAGTGCGCTGCGCAGCGACACCCAGCCACGGTGCAGGGCGCCGCTCACGGTGCCGCTGGTATCGGGTTCGCCGCCGGACGCGGCAACGATCTGCTGAAGTTCGAGTGCGGCCGCGCGGCATTCCAGCGCGCGGTTGTTGAACAGCGCCTTGAGCTGTCCGGCCTGGGCGTGCTCGGCGCATTCGTTGAAGCCGTACTCGCCGTCCTTGCAGGTCTCGATCAGGGTGTTCAGGACTTCGATGACAGTGCGATTGCTCATGACGTCTCCTCGGTGATGAGTGCGGCGACGTGCCGCCGAGTCCTCATCCTAGGTGTGCGCTGCCATGAGGGCTGTGGGTGTCCGGCGTAGGACAGCGTAGTCCTGCGCCGACCCGGGCGGGATGTCTTCCCGCCCGAACCGTGGCTTACAGCTTGAAGCGTCCGACCAGTTCGCCCAGATGGTCGGAGGCGCGGCCGATCTGTGACAGCGTGGCCGAGGTGCGCTGGATCGCTTCGTCGGTGTTCTGCACCACTTCGGACGCCTGCTCCGCCGACTGCGCCAGTGCGGTGGTGGCGGCCGACTGTTCCTGCGTCGCTTCAGCGATCTCGCGTACCCGTTCGGCGGCGCGCTGCATGCCGGCCTCGATGCCACCGATCTCCTCGGCCACGCGGGCGGCGCGCTCGACGCCCGACTCGACCGCTTCGCGCGTGCTGTTCATGCTGTCCACCGCGCGGTCGGTTTCGCTGTGCATGGCGGCGATCATGTCGCGGATTTCGGTGGTGGCATTGCTGGTGCGTTCGGCCAGCTTGCGCACCTCGTCGGCGACGACGGCGAAGCCGCGGCCCTGCTCGCCGGCGCGGGCGGCTTCGATCGCCGCATTGAGCGCCAGCAGATTGGTCTGGTCGGCGATCTCGCGGATCACCTGCACGATGCCGTTGATCTGTACCGAACGTTCGGCCAGCCCGGTCAGCGAACCGGCCAGCGTTTCCATGCTGCCGGCGATGTCGCGCATATGCGTCTGCATGCCGCGCACCGCCTCGCCGCTGCGCTGCGACGCGGTGTGCGTGTCCAGCATGACGCCATTGGCGTCGTTGGCGTGGCTGGCGATATGGCCGATCGACACGGTGATTTCCTCGATCGTTGCCGCGTTGTCACCGGTGGTGCCGGCCAGCGAGCGCGAACTGCCTGCGATGTGGCGGGTGGCGTCCGACACTTCGCGGATGCCGCCGACCAGGGTGTGGCTCTGATCGCGTACTTCGATG
The DNA here is from genome assembly GCF_965284615.1 of Methyloversatilis sp. GTDB lineage: Bacteria > Pseudomonadota > Gammaproteobacteria > Burkholderiales > Rhodocyclaceae > Methyloversatilis. The sequence goes on along the minus strand of NZ_OZ260098.1, from coordinate 4,206,102 downwards.
AACATGCGTTGCAGGCTGCCAAGGAAGGCATTGACCGAGGTGGCGACACGCCCCAGTTCGTCGCGGCTGCGGGTTTCCGGCAGGCGGCGCGTCAGGTCGCCTTCGCCGCTGGCCAGCGCCTGCATCGCGTCGGCCAGCGTTTCCAGCGGCCGCGTCATCGCGCCGAGCAGCGCGAACAGCACGCCGGCCGTCAGCATCACGCTGACGATGCCCATGACGATGGCGGTGTTGCGCAGTGCGTTGGCCGATGCGGTGATCACGTCTTCGGGCACCGACACTACGCTGCCCCACCAGGCGTCGCCGTCGCTCAGCGACACGCGCTGCAGGAAATGACGCACGCCGGCAGCGTCGCGCCACTGCAGGCTGCGACCTTCGCCGAGCGCAGCCAGCGCGTCGGCCGGCAGATCGGAGGCCGGCTTGCCGATGCGGGCTGCATCGGCATGTGCGACCACCAGACCGGACGGCGCATACAGCGCAACGGTGCCGACGTCGAAGGGCTTGATGCGGCCGAGGTCGTCGGCCAGCCGGTCGAGCGCCATGTCAACGCCGGCGATGCCCGCGAAGCGGCCATTGACGGCCAGCGGCTTGACCAGCGAGGTGATCAGCATCTTCCGGCCGCCGACCACGTATTCGTAGGGCTCGGCGAGATAGGCGCGGCCGGTCTTCTTCGGCTGCTGGTAATAGTCACCGGCGCCCGGCTTGTCGTAATCGACCAGCGGTTCGACCGACAGCTTGTCGCCGCTGCGACTCCAGTAGGGCACGAAGCGACCGCTGGCGTCATGGCCGGCGGCACCGCCGAAGTCGGCGTCGCGTCCGTCGAAGGCGTTGGCTTCCCAGCCGGTGTAGACGCCCAGCAGTCCAGGGCGGCCTTCCAGCGTGCGACGCAGCAGACGGCTGACCGCATCGCGGTCGGGCGTGCCCTTCGCGTGCAGGCCTTCGAGCGACAGCGCCAGCGTGGACGACACCGCCATCGCTTCGTCCAGGTTGGCGCCGACATCGTGGGCGACCGAGGCGGCCACGCTCTCGGCGCGTGCCAGACCCTGTTCCAGCACCGCCTGGTGACTGCGCCAGGCGAGCACCCCCAGTGTGACCGAGAAGCAGAGCAGGACGGTAATGACTGTGGATGCCAGCAGCTTGGTGCGCAGACTCAGGGCGTGCAGATTCATGATCGACCTCGTTCTTGAGTGAGAAGAGGTTGACGACGATCAAGAAAGTTTCTTTAGGGGAAAAAATTGTGAACCCAATGCACCACCTCTTTCAGGGCTGGATGGGCGGCGCCAGACCGGCTATCTTCTTCGCCCCGTCATGTCCGATGCTGCCCGCCCGTGGATATCCTGACCCCTCGTCTGTTGCTGCGACCGATGAGCGCCGACTTCCTGCAGGCGTCGGCCGAGGGTTGCGGTGTGCAGGACCTGTCCGAACTGATCGGGCTGACCGTGGCCGAGGACTGGCTCGCCGAAGCCGATCTGGCGGCACTGCGCCTGGCCGACCTGAGGTCCGACCCGGAATACGCGCCGTGGTCGGTGCGCGCCATCGCCTTGCGCGACAGCGGTGAAATGGTTGGCCACGCCGGCTTCCACACGCGGCCGGCGCCGGAATATCTGCTGCCTTACGCGCCGGACGGCGTCGAGACAGGCTACACGATCTACCCGCCGCACCGCCGCCGCGGCCTCGGCCGCGAAGCCTTGATCGCGCTGCTGCGCTGGGCACATCTCGATCAGGGCGTGCCGCGCTTCATCGCCTCGGTGCGGCCGGACAATCTCGCCTCGTGCTCCTTGCTGGCCAGCACGGGCTTCCGCCGCATCGCTTCCTTCATCGACGAGGTCGACGGGCTGGAGTACGTGATGCGGCTCGATCCGCCGGCGCTGCGCCGCCTGCTGAAGGACGCGGGCTGAACTCAGTCGGGCAGCCCGAACACGACGACCGCATCGCCCTGGCGGTAGCCCCAGATGGCGCTGCCGCCAGCGGCCACCGCGACGTAGGGCTTGCCGTCGAGCACGTAGGCGATCGGCGGCGCATTGACGCCAGCGCCGGTCTGGAAGCGCCACAGCCGCTTGCCCGAGAGGCTGTCGAAGGCCGACAGATGGCCGTCGCCCTCGCCGGTGAACACGACGCCGGACTTCAGCGCCAGCACGCCGCCGATCAGTGGCTGATCGGTCTTCACCGTCCACTTAAGCCGGCCGCGCTTCCTCAGGTCGATTGCCGCCAGCACGCCCCATTGCGCTTCGTCCGCCGGTTCCATGCTGTCGTAGCGCTGCGCCGGTTTGTCGGCGGTGGCCGCGCTTTCCTTGATCCAGTAGCGCATCGGCATGTGCATGGCGGCGACGAAGGCCAGTCCGCGCTGCGTGTCCAGTGCGGCCGGTGACCAGTTCACGCCGCCTGCCACGCCCGGCGTGATGCGCGTGCCTTCGCGGCTGGCGGCGGCGAACAGGTTGTCCTGCGGCACGAAGGCGTCGGACTTGTAGAGCAGGGCGCCGGTGGCGCGATCGTGCACGTAGAACCAGCCCAGCTTGGACGCCTGGCCGACCGCCGGCACGACGCGGCCGTCCGGCTCGCGGTGGTCGAACAGCAGCGGCGGGCTGGCCACGTCATAGCCCCACTTGTCGTGCGGAATCTGCTGGAAGTGCCAGGCGTGGCGGCCGGTTTTTGCGTCGATGGCGACCAGCGAGGCGGTGTAGAGGTTGTCGCCCGGGCGGGTGCTGTCGTTGATCTGCGGGCTCGGGTTGCCGGTGCCGAAGTAGAGCAGGCCGCTCTTCGCGTCGTAGGCCGGCGCGTTCCACACCGAGCCGCCGCCGTATTCCCAGGCGTCGGCGTACTTGCCGGCATTGGCGCGTTCCTCGGCGATATTGCGGTTCAGCGGCAAGCCATCGGCGGTGCGCTCGACGAAATCGCCTTCCCAGCCGCCATCCTGGGGTTTGCGCACGGTGTCGAACTGCCACACGCGCCTGCCGGTCTTCGCGTCGAAGGCGGCGAGGAAGCCGATGCCGCCGTACTTGCCGGCGATGCCCACCACGGCGGCGAGCTGGCCGGCGCGTCCCTGGGCGTCGATGTGCAGGCCGTAGCCGACGCCGTTGATGCCGACGATCACCTTGCCGTCCACCACCAGGGGTGCAGCGGCCGCACCGACGCCTGAACCGCCGCCGACTTCGCCCTTGATGCCTTCGCCGCTTTCGGTGATGGCTTCGTCCGGCCGCGCCAGTTCGATGTCCCAGGCCGGTTTGCCGGTGGCCGCGTCGAGCGCCACCAGGCGTGCATCGACAGTGGCGACGAACACGCGGCCGTCGTCCACCGCGACGCCGCGGTTGGCCGGGCCGCAGCACAGCTTGTCGGTGCGCTTACGGTGCGTGTAACGCCACAGCTCGGCGCCGGTGCGCGCATCCAGCGCCACCACGTGCGAACCGGGCAGCGACACGTACATGCGGCCGCCGGTGACGATGGGCGTTGCCTGGAAAGTGGCCGCGATGCCGCTCTGGTAGATCCACTTCGGCACCAGCTTCTTCACCGTCTTCGGCGTGATGGCCGGCACGTCGGCCAGCCGCGTGTTGGCATGGTCCAGGCCGAAGGTGGGCCAGTCGCGGTCCTTCTGTGCGGCGGCGGGCAGGGCGAGCGCGAGCAGTACGAGGGGCAGGAGGTGGCGGCGCATGGTGTCCGGCGGTGACGGAAAGCGACGATGCTAGCGCAGTCGCCGCCGCAGTCGTTACGTTCGGCGTGGCCGAGTAAAATCGCCGGATGAGCTCCGACAGCACCACCCTCTCCCCGGCCGCCGAGGCCCCCACACCTTCGTCCACCTGCGCATCCACAGCGAGTACTCGGTGGTCGATGGCATCGTCACCGTCGATGCAGCGGTCAAGGCCGCGGCGAAGGACGGCATGCCGGCGATCGCGATTTCCGATCTCGCCAACGTGTTCGGCCTGGTCAAACTGTACAAGGCGGCGCGCGGCAAGGGCGTGAAGCCGATCTGCGCGGTCGATGTCTATGTCAGCAACGACGCCGAGCGCGACAAGCCGCATCGCCTGCTGCTGCTGGCGCGCAACCGCGAGGGCTACGGCACCTTGTGCCGGCTGCTCACCCGCGCCTACCTGGAGAACAAGTACCGTGGCCGTGCCGAGCTGCGCCGCGAGTGGCTGGAGCGCGATGCCGAGGGCACGGCCGGCCTGATCGCGCTGTCCGGCGGCATGCTGGGCGACGTCGGCATGGGGCTACTGGCCGGCAATATGGATTCGGCACGCCGTGCGGCGGCCGAATGGCTGCGGCTGTTCGACGGCGACTTCCACATCGAGCTGCAGCGCGCGGGCCACCCGAACACCGAAACCTATATCGCCGACGCCTGCGCGCTGGCCTCCGAAATGGACATTCCGGTGGTGGCCACGCATCCGGTGCAGTTCATGTCGCCGGACGACTTCAAAGCGCACGAGGCGCGCGTCTGCATCGCCCAGGGCTATGTGTTGAGCGACAAGCGCCGGCCGCGCGATTTCACCGAACAGCAGTACTTCAAGACCTCGGCCGAAATGGCCGCGCTGTTCGCCGACATTCCCGAAGCCCTGCACAACGCGGTCGAACTGGCGCGTCGCTGCAACCTGACGCTGACGCTGGGCAAGAACTACCTGCCGCAGTTCCCGACACCGCCCGGCATGACCATCGACGAGTTTATGATCGCCGAGGCGAAAGCGGGCCTGGAGAAGCGTCTGGCCCAGCTCTACCCGGACGAGACGGTGCGCGAGCAGAAGCGGCCGGAGTACGAGGCGCGGCTCAAGTTCGAGTGCGACACCATCATCCAGATGGGCTTCCCCGGCTACTTCCTGATCGTGGCCGACTTCATCAACTGGGCGAAGAAGAACGGCGTGCCGGTCGGTCCTGGCCGCGGCTCCGGCGCCGGCTCGCTGGTCGCCTATTCGCTCGGCATCACCGACCTCGATCCGCTGGCCTACGCGCTGCTGTTCGAGCGCTTCCTGAATCCGGAGCGGGTGTCCATGCCCGACTTCGACGTGGACTTCTGCCAGGACAACCGCTGGAAGGTGATCGAGTACGTGCGCCAGAAGTACGGCGCCGACGCGGTGAGCCAGATCGCCACCTACGGCACCATGGCGTCGCGCGCGGTCATCCGCGACGTCGGCCGCGTGCTCGACATGGGTTACAACTTCTGCGACCAGCTGTCCAAGCTGATACCGGTGGTGCAGAACAAGCCGCTGTCGCTGGCCGAGGCGCGTGAGCAGGCGCCGCAGCTGGCCGAGCGCGAACAGGCGGAAGAGGAGGTGCGCGAACTGCTGCGCCTGGCTGAACCGCTGGAAGGCCTGACCCGCGGCGTCGGCATGCACGCCGGCGGCGTGCTGATCGCGCCGGGCAAGCTCACCGACTTCTGCCCGCTCTACCAGCAGGACGGCGACGACGCTTCGCCGGTGAGCCAGTTCGACAAAGACGACGTCGAAGCCATCGGCCTGGTGAAGTTCGACTTTCTCGGTCTGCGCAACCTGACGATTATCGAGCTGGCGGTCAACTACATCGAGCGCATGACCGGCAACCGGCCCGACCTGCTGAGCCTGCCCTTCACCGATCCGGCCGCCTACCAGATCCTGAAGGATGCCAACACCACCGCCATCTTCCAGCTTGAATCCGAGGGCATGAAGAAGCTGCTCGGCAAGCTCGCACCCGACCGCTTCGAAGACATCATCGCCGTGCTGGCGCTCTACCGGCCGGGCCCGCTCGGCTCAGGCATGGTGGATGACTTCATCCTGCGCAAGAAGGGCCAGCAGGCGATCGACTATTTCCACCCGGACCTGGAAGCCTGCCTGTCGCCGACCTATGGCGTCATCGTGTACCAGGAACAGGTGATGCAGATTTCGCAGATCATCGGCGGCTACACGCTCGGTGGTGCGGACATGCTGCGCCGGGCGATGGGCAAGAAGAAGCCGGAGGAGATGGCCAAGCACCGCGAAACCATCGCCGCCGGTGCGAAGGAGAAGGGCTACGATCCGGCACTGGCCGAACAGCTGTTCGACCTGATGACCAAGTTCGCGGAGTACGGCTTCAACAAGTCGCACACCGCTGCCTACGCCGTCGTCACCTACCACACCGCCTGGCTGAAGGCCCACCACTGCGCCGCCTTCATGGCCGCGTCGCTGTCGTCCGACATGGACAACACCGACACGGTGAACATCTTCTACCTCGACGCGAAGAAGAACCGGCTCACCATCCTGCCGCCGGACGTCAACGAGTCCGAATACCGCTTCGTGCCGGTGTCGCGCAGCGAAATCCGCTACGGCCTCGGCGCGGTCAAGGGCACCGGCGAGCAGGCGGTGAACTGCATCCTCGAAGCCCGCAAATCGGGCGGGCCGTTCAAGGACATTTTCGACTTCTGCCTGCGCGTCAACCGCCGCATGGTGAACCGCCGCACCATCGAGGCGCTGATCCGTGCCGGCGCCTTCGACGCGACGATCGCCGGCACGCCGCACGACCGCAACACGCTGATGAGCAGCGTCGCGCTGGCGATGGAGGCGGCCGAGCAGGCAGCGGCCAACGCGCACCAGGGCGGCCTGTTCGACGACGCCCCCAGTGGCACCGGCGCGCGCGCGCCGGAGTACGTTCAGGTCAAGCCGTGGAGCGAGCGCGAAAAGCTGGCCAACGAGAAGCAGGCGCTCGGCTTCTACCTGTCCGGCCATCCCTATAACAGCTACGCGCAGGAGTTCTCGCGCTTCGCCCGGCGCAAGCTGGCCCAGCTTGAATCGTCGCGCGACCCGACCGTGGTCGCCGGCCTGGTCGTCAGTTCGCGCGTGCAGATGACGCGTCGCGGCAAGATGGCCTTCGTCGCGCTCGACGACGGCACGGCGCAGATCGAGGTGTCGGTGTTCAACGAGCTGTACGAAGCGTCGCGCAACAAGCTGCGTGAGGATGAAGTGCTGGTGGTCGAAGGCCGGGCGCAGTTCGACGAATATTCGAACTCGATGCGCGTCGTCGCCGACAGCCTGCTCAGCGCCGGCGAGGCACGCGCCCGCTTCGCGCGCCGGCTCGAACTGAAGCTGAACGGCGAAGTGGCGACGCTCGGCGCGCACGCCGCCTGCGCCCGGCTGCGCAGTCTGCTCGAACCTTTCCGTACCGAAAGCGGTTGCGCGGTGCGCCTGCACTATCGCAGCAACGACGCCGTCGCGCCGCTCGATTTCGGCGATCCGTGGCGGGTCAGACTCGACGACGCGCTGTTCGACGGTCTGCGCGACTGGCTGCCGGCCGACGCGGTGTCGGTGGCCTACGCATGAGTGCCGGGCTATGAGCGCCCTCGCCCGGCCGCCCGAAGAGGGCGCTCATCGTCCCTCGGGGAGGTGGTCACGCAGTGACCGGAGGGCCGTCGCATGAGCGCGCGCTGGCTGGACCGGGCTCTGCTCGACGCCGTGGTGGTCGAAGCGCAGCGCAGCCCGCGCCGGCGCATGAACCGCAATTTCCATCCACACGACGATCATCCGGCGCACCGCCTGCTCAACGCGATCGAACCCGACAGCTATGTCAGACCCCACCGACATCTGGATCCGCTGAAGGATGAAACCATCCTCTGCGTGAAGGGTCGATTGGGGTGCATCCTTTTCGACGACAGCGGTGCGGTGCAAGAAACCTGCGTGCTGGCACCCGGTGGCGAGCGCTTCGGCGTCGATATCGCGCACGGTCAGTTTCACAGTCTGGTGGCCCTCGAACCCGGTTCCGTCATGTTCGAGGCGAAAGCCGGCCCTTACCGTGCGCTGACCGAGACCGAATTCGCGTCCTGGGCACCGGCCGATGGTGAGCCTGCGCGGCGCTGGCTGGACTGGATGCACGGTCTGTTCGATGGCGAACGGATGCGCTGACCCGCACACTGGGGCATACTGCCTTACAGGCCGGAGGTCACGAAATTACACAGTCACCCTTCAGTCCGCGTTGCGCGTGCCGTGAACGCTTTCTGAACCGGTTATTTCCTACGGATACAGAATCGCCGTGCAGACCGCCCGAATAGCATTGCTCGAAGACGACCCGGTACAGGTCGAAATCCTTGGCAGCTGGCTGCGTGCCGCCGGCCATGACATCCACACCTTCATGCGCTCTCGCGACCTGATGCGCGAAGCCGTGCGGGAAAGTTATGACCTGCTGCTGATCGACTGGGAACTGCCCGATCTGCCGGGCGCCGACGTGCTGCGCTGGCTGCGCAACGAGCGCGGGCTGACGACCCCGGTCATCTTCGTCACCGCCCGGCAGGACGAGAACGACATCGTGACCGCGCTGGCGGCGGGCGCCGATGACTACATCGTCAAGCCGGCCCGGCGCATGGAACTGCTCACCCGCATCGAAGCCGTGCTGCGGCGCAGCCGTCCGCCGGCCGACCAGCCGGTGATCGACGCCGCGCCCTACCAGTTCGACATGAATTCGCACACCGCCCGCCTCAACGGTGAGGTCATAGACCTGACCGAGCGCGAGTTCGAACTGGCGGTCTTCCTGTTCCGCAACGTCGGCCGTCTGGTGTCGCGCGGTCATCTGCTCGAATCGCTGTGGGGCCGCAAGGGCGACGTGCCGACGCGCACCGTCAACACCCACATGTCGCGCGTGCGCTCCAAGCTCGCGCTGCGGCCGGAAAATGGTTACCGCCTCGCCTCCACCTACAACTACGGTTACCGGCTTGAGCGGGTGGCCGACGACGGCAAGCGGGCGGAAGAACAGCCGGCCGCCTGAGCCGTTCACGCACCAAAGAAAAAGGAGCCTCGCGGCTCCTTTTTCATTTCCACGACCGCCGCTTACTTCTGCAGTGAATCGCGGATCTGGCGCAGCAGCACGACCTCTTCCGGCGGCTCGGCCGGTGCCTCCGGTGCCGCAGGCTCTTCGCGCTTCAGCCGGTTGATCTGTTTCACCATGATGAAGATGATGAAGGCGAGGATGACGAAGTTCAGCGCGACGGTGAGGAAGCTGCCCCAGGCGAAAACCGGCACGCCAGCCTTCTTCAGGTCGGCCAGCGTTTCCGGCACGCCCGGCGGGATGTCCTTCAGCACGATGAAGAACTGACTGAAATCGAGGCCGCCGAACAGCGCACCGACGATGGGCATGATCAGGTCGCCGACGACGGAGTTGACGATCTTGCCGAAGGCTGCACCGATGATGACGCCGACCGCCAGGTCAACCACATTGCCCTTCATGGCGAAGGCTTTGAATTCGGACATGAAGCTCATGCGGTTCTCCTCTTTCGGTGGGGATGTCTGACGTATGCAGCGAGCGCGAAGATAGCACAGGCGACTGTGTGCGCTGCGCCCGGGCCGGCGCGCGGGCTTCTCTGTTACGCTCGCGGACCATCGTGCTCATCGAGTGTCCGCTCGGGCGCTGTCATCCTGAACGGTCGCCATCGCGCGCCGCGGTTCGTCGTTACCTGATTCGCCTGCCATGTCCTTGCGTGTGCCCGCCCGGCGGGGCGCCGCGGCGTGGCCGGAGGTCAGCGACCCCGGTCCGCCTGTTTCGCATGGAGAAGGCATGAAAGTACTGAAATACGCAGCATTCGCGCTGGGCGGTATTGCAGCGCTGCTGGCCGCCGTCGTGCTCTACGTCGCCATCACCTTTGATGCGGCGAAGCTCAAGGACGAACTGAAGCGCGTCGTGCAGGAGCAGAAGCAGCGCACGCTGGACATCGAAGGCGATGTCGATCTGTCCTTCTACCCCAACCTCGGTCTCCGTCTGGGTCGCACCACGCTGTCCGAGCACAGCAGTGCCGATCGTTTCGCACAGGTCAACGCGGCGCGCGTGTCGGTCGCGGTGATGCCGCTGCTGTCGGGCTCACTGGTGGTGGACGAGATCCGCATCGAAGGTGCCTACATCCAGATCACGCGGCACAAGGACGGCAGCTTCAACTTCAGCGACCTGCTGTCCGACGACAGCGACGACAGTTCGCCGGTCAGGTTCGACGTCGCCGGACTGAAGCTGTCGCGTTCGGCGCTGGCCTTCCGCGACGAGGCCTCGGGCGCTGCGCACCAGCTGGAAGAGATCGAACTGTCGCTCGGCAAGCTGGCCAATGCCGCGCGCGGCAAACTCGATCTGGCGGCGCACCTGAAGTCCACGCAGCCGGCCATCGACAGCCGCATCGTGCTGACCGCCACCTACGACTACGATCTGCCGGCCCAGCGCTATGCGCTCGACGATCTGAGCGCGAGGGTCGATGGCGAAGCGCTCGATCTGCAGGCGCTGAAAGCGACGCTGGGTGCCTCGCGCATCTCGCTGGTGGGCGAAGGGCAGCTGGAACTGCAGAAGCTGCAGCTCGACGCTGTGGCGACCCGCGATGGCGAGGCGCTGAGCGCCAAGCTGTCGGCGCCGGCGGTTCAACTGGCGGACGGAGCACTGCGCGGCGGCGATGTCAGCGTCAGCGCGCGGCTCGAATCGAAGGCGCGCGCCGCGGATCTGGCGCTGCAGTTCAAGGGGCTGGAGGGCAGTGCGGAGGAGGTCAAGGTCAGCGGTCTGGTGCTGGACGTCGATGCGCGCATGGACGACGCCACCGTCAAGGCTTCGCTGCAGACGCCGCTGAACGTGCGTATCGAGGGCCCGGTCATCGATCTGCCGGCGCTGGACGGCACCGTCGATGTCGCCCACCCGGCGCTGCCGATGAAGACGGTGAAGCTGCCGGTCAAGGGCGCGCTGCAGGCCGACGTCGGCAAGCAGACCGCCGCACTCGACCTCGCCACCCGGCTCGACGACAGTCAGATCAAGCTGAAGCTCGGTGCCACCCGGTTCGATCCGCTGGCGCTGAATTTCGACGTCAACATCGATCGCCTCAATGTCAACCGCTACCTGCCGCCGGCGAAGGCGGACCCCAAGCCGGCCGGCAGTGCGGACGACACGCCGGTCAACCTGTCGGCGCTGCGCGGCCTCAACGCCAGCGGCAGCGTCAAGGTGGGCGAACTGCAGGTGTCCGGCGTGCGGATGACCAATGTGCGGCTGAACGTGAAGGCCGCCAATGGCAAGGTCGATGTCGCCCCGCTGTCGGCGGCGCTCTACCGCGGCACCGCCAGCGGCGCGCTGAGCCTGAACGCGGAGGGCAACCGCATTGCGTTGAAGCAGACGCTGGCCGACATCGACATCCATCCGCTGCTCAAGGACGCGGTGGACAAGGACCTGCTGGAGGGCCGCGGCAACGTGTCGCTCGACCTGGTGACCGCCGGTGGCACGGTCGGCGCGCTGAAGAAGGCACTCGACGGCAGCGCCTCGCTGAAGCTGCGCGACGGCGCGATCCGTGGCATCAATCTGGCGAAAAGCCTGCGTGAGGCGAAGGCAGCGCTGGGCGGTGGTGCGGCGGCGGCGCAGAAGGCGAACGCGACCGAAAAGACCGATTTCTCGGAAATGAGCGCCAGCTTCCGCATCAAGGACGGCATCGCACGCAATGACGACCTGGCGGCCAGCTCGCCTTTCCTTCGCTTGGCCGGTGCCGGCACCATCGACCTGCCCGGATCCAGTCTCGACTACCTTGCAAAGGTGACGCTCGCGGCGACCAGCAAGGGGCAGGACGGCAAGGCGGCGGCCGACCTCAGGGGCGTCACCGTGCCGGTGCGCCTGTACGGCCCGTTCGCCAGCCTGGACTACAAGATCGAGTTCGGCGACCTGGTCAAGGACGCCGCGCGCGCCAAGGTCGAGGAACAGACGCAGAAGCTGCAGGACAAGGCGAAGGAGAAGGTCCAGCAGCAGGTCGGCGACAAGCTTAAGGGCCTGCTCGGGCGCTGACGCCCGGCCGTGAGGCCGGCCGGTCAGCGCGCAGCGGTCAGAGCGGAATTTCCCAGCTCGCGCCGATGGCGGCGATGCCGGCGCGGGCGACGATGGCGTCCTCGCTCGACTTGACGCCGGATACGCCGACGCCGCCGACGCATTCCCCATCGACGATGATCATTTCGCCGCCTTCCAGCGGCAGTACAGGCATGCGCAGCGCCGCCAGACGGCCGCTGTTCACGACGTCCTCGATCGCCTTGCTGGGTTTGCGCGCCAGCGCGCAGGTGCGGGCCTTCTCGGGGGCGATCTGGGTGCTCATCGGCGGCGCGCCATCGAGGCGCTGCAGCCACATCAGGTTGCCGCCGTCGTCAACGATGGCAATGGTGACCGGCCAGTTGCGTTTCAGTGCTTCGGCCTCGGCGGCGGCGGCGATCTGCTTCGCGTCGTCGAGCGTGAGGGTGAGGCGGGTTCTCATTCGGTTGTCTCCGTCAGGTTCTTGGGCTGACGAGGAATCCCGGTGCGTGCGCACACGGTACTGCGATTCCCCGGCGACGCTTGGCCGTGACGGGTGGTCCGGCGGGGCGCAGGCGCGGAAGGTTGTTCGCGCGCACTGTGCGTCAGGCTGATTCGGCTGGAGGGTGTTCCGCTCGCGGTACAGACGGGCTGTCCGCGACTGCCGGCTCTACCGGCAGCAAGGACCACATCCTACACTGTCGGCTGCCCGCAGGAGACGGGTCAGAACGCACAGAGAACAACAGAGAGGAGCATCCGCATGGCCAGCAATCTGGGTATCGATCTGTACTCGCCGAAGGAGATCGCGGAAAAGGTCGAGAACATCGGCGTCGTCAAGGCCAATCTGCCGCTGCGCACGATGGCCATGCTGGGCATCCTGGCCGGCGCCTTCATCAGCTTCGGCGCGCTCTATTTCACGCTGGTCGCCAGCGACGGCTCGCTCGGCTTCGCGCTGACCCGGCTGCTCGGCGGCCTGGCTTTCTCGCTCGGGCTGATACTGGTGGCGGTGGCGGGTGCCGAACTGTTCACCGGCAACAATTTCCTGGTGATGGCCTGGGCCGAGGGGCGCATTCCGTTCAGCCTGCTGGCGCGCAACTGGGCCATCGTCTATGTGACGAACGCGGTCGGCGCGCTGGGCATGGTGGCGCTGGTGATGCTGTCGCACCATACCGACATGAATGGCGGCGCGGTGGCCGAAGCCTATGTGAAGGTGGCGGCTGGCAAGACCGCCAGTTCCTTCACCACCGTGTTCATGAAGGGCGTCCTGTGCAATGCACTGGTCTGCCTCGCCGTGTGGCTGGCCACCGCGGGGCGCAGCGTGACCGACAAGGTGCTGGCCATCATCTTTCCGGTGTCGGCCTTCGTCGCCGCCGGTTTCGAGCACTGCATCGCCAATATGTACTTCATTCCGATGGGCATGCTGCTGCACGCCGGTGGCGTTGTACCGGCGGGCGTCAACCTGTCGGGCCTGACCCTTGTCGGCATGCTGTCCAACCTGCTGGCCGCCACGCTGGGCAATATCGTCGGCGGCAGCATCCTGGTGGCCGGCGTCTACTACGTCACCTTCCGTCAGCGTAGCTGAGCGCCCCAGACCTGCCGCTTCGCGTCAGGCCCCCCGAGGGGGGCAAGAAAACTCGGGAGCGGCCCAGCGTTTTCTTGAGTCAGCGCGCCGCGATCAGGGCGGCGGCCGCCAGTGCGGCGACGCGGCCTTCGTCGGTCGGCACGACCCACACTTCGATGCCGCTGTCGTCGCTGTCGATGCGCTGCACCGCGTCGCCGGTGGCCGCGGCGTTGCGTGCACCGTCCACGCGCACGCCCATCCATGCGAGCGTGGCGCACACGTCGGCCCGCAGGGTCGCGTCGTGTTCGCCGATGCCGCCGCTGAAGGCGATCAGGTCGAGGCCACCGATGCAGGCGGCCATCGCGCCGGCCTCCCGCACGACGCGGTAGGTGAACAGCTCGACCGCCTCGCGCGCCGCTGCGCCGGCGTCGGCGCGCAGCCGGCGCATGTCGGCCGAGATGCCGGACACGCCGAGCAGTCCGCTCTGCCGGTACAGCAGTGTCTGCAGCCGGTCGTGGTCCCAGCCCTGTTCCAACAGATAGAGCAGTACGCCGGCATCGAGCGTGCCGCTGCGTGTGCCCATCATCAGGCCGTCCAGCGCCGAGAAGCCCATGGTGGTGGCCTGGCTGCGGCCATCGAGGGCGGCGCACAGACTGGCACCGTTGCCGAGATGGGCCATCAGCACGCGGCCGTTCGCGCGCGGCGAATGCCGCTGCAGCGCACCCATGATGTACTGATAGGACAGGCCGTGAAAGCCGTAGCGGCGCACGCCTTCGTCGTGCAGTGCGCGCGGCAGCGCGAAGCGGCTGGCCACTTCCGGCAGGTTGGCGTGGAAGGCGGTGTCGAAGCAGGCGATCTGCGGCAGCGCCGGGAAGGCCTCGCGGAAAGCGCGGATGCCGGCCACATTGTGCGGCTGGTGCAGCGGCGCCAGTGAATCGAGCCGGCTCAGGCGGGCGAGGATGTCGTCGGTGACGATGACGCTGTCGCAGAAATCGCGGCCGCCATGTACGACGCGATGCGACACCGCCTCGATGGCCGGGATGCCGGTTTCGCTGTCCAGCAGTTCGCGCAGCCCGGCCAGTGCGGCGGTGAAGGGCGCGTCGCGGGTTTCAAGCGAACGCCGGCCGCGGCGACCGGCCAGCGTCCAGCCCATGTCCGGCGTGCCGCCGGGTTCCAGGCCCTGGATGCTGCCGGTGAGCAGGCTGGCCTGCACCTCGCCGTCGCGCAGCGGGTGGATGGAGAACTTCAGCGTGGACGAGCCGGCGTTGACGGACAGGATGGCCATCGATGTGTATCCGGCTCAGTGCTGAGACCACGCTTCGCGCGGATGGTCGCGACGCGCGTTGTGGGCGGCGAGCAGTGCCAGCAGCGCCGAGGCGACGCGGGTCATCGGGCCGTCGGCGCGGCTGGTCAGCGCGATCGGCACACGGGCGCCGAGCACCAGGCCCGAACCGCTGGCGCCGCCGAGATATTCCAGCTGCTTGGCCAGCATGTTGCCGCTTTCCAGATCCGGCACCGCGAGGATGTCGGCGTCGCCGGCGACCGGCGACTGGATGTGCTTCACCTGTGCGGCGCGCGCGGAGATCGCGTTGTCGAAAGCCAGCGGACCGTCGAGCAGGCCGCCGGTGATCTGGCCGCGATCGGCCATCTTGCACAGCGCGGCGGCATCGAGCGTGGACGGGATGTTCGGATTGACCGTTTCGACCGCCGACAGCACGGCGACCTTGGGCTGCTTCACGCCGAGGATGCGCGCGAAGTCGATCGCGTTCTGCACGATGTCAACCTTCTCGATCAGCGACGGCCGGATGTTCAGCGCGGCGTCGGTGATCAGCAGCGGCTTGCTGTACAGCGGCACGTCGAAGCGGAACACGTGCGACATGCGGCGGCCGGTGCGCAGCGCCGGGCGGGACAGCACCGCGTGGATCATTTCGTCGGTGTGCAGGCTGCCCTTCATCAGGATGTCAACCTCGCCGGCTGCTGCCATGTCGGCCGCCGTGTCGGCGGCTGCGTGGCTGTGCGGCACGCCGACGATTTCGGCGGCACTGAGGTCTATGCCTGCTTCGGCGGCGAGGTGGCGAATACGCGCTTCCGGCCCGATCAGCACCGGAATGATCAGGCCGTGGCGGGCGGAGTCCATCGCTCCGCTCAGTGACTCGACGTCACACGGATGCACCACGCCGCAGCGCACCGGCGGAATGCCGTCGCCCAGTGCAAGCAGTTCGCGGAAGCGCGCTTCCGGATCGAACAGCCGTATCTGCGGTGCGCGCACGTGTTCGAGGCGCACCTTCTGCGTCGGTGCCAGCACGCGCGCGGTGCCGTGCAGCACTCGATCGCCTTTCTGGTTAACCACCTGGCAATCCAGTTCGACCCGCTTCTTCGCGTCGTCCTTGCTGATGACGGTGGCGGTCACCGCCAGCGTGTCGCCAATGCGCACCGGCTTGGTGAAATGCAGTACCTGTTCCAGGTAGATGGTGCCCGGCCCCGGAAACTGGGTGCCGAGCAGTGCCGAAATCAGCGCGCCGCCCCACATGCCATGGGCGATCACGCCGTGGAACAGCGTTTCCTCGGCGTATTCCGGGTTCATGTGGGCCGGATTGGTGTCGCCGGACACTGCGGCGAAGGCCTGGATGTCGGCCAGCGTCAGCGTGCGCAGCAGGCGCGCGCTCTGGCCGATGGCCAGCTCGTCGTAGGTGATGTTCTCGATCCACTGGGTGGTCGGCGTCTCTTGCATGGCAGTTCCTTCAGGCGGGAGGGCGGTCAGGCGACGGCGTGGCAGCCGGCGTTGACGTAAAGCGTCTGGCCGGTCATGCCGGACGATGCGTCCGAGCACAGGAAGGCACAGAGCTGGGCGATCTCGTCCAGCGTGACCAGGCGGCCGAGCGGCGACTTGCGGATCGCGCTCTCCATCAGCTCGTCGAAGGAGGCGATGCCGGAGGCGGCGCGCGTCATGATCGGGCCGGGCGACACCGCATGCACGCGGATGCCGCGCGGGCCGAGCTCCATCGCCATGTAGCGCACCAGCGATTCCAGCGCCGCCTTCACCGGTCCCATCAGGCCGTAATGCGGCACCGCTTCTTCCGCGCCCAGATAGGACATGGTGATCATGCTGCCGCCGGCGCTCATGTGCGGTGCGCACAGCTTGGCCAGTTGCGCGAAACTGTGGCACGACACTTCCATCGCGCGCGCGAAACCGGTGCTCGAGCTGTCGATCACCTGGCCGTGCAGATCTTCCAGGGGGGCCCAGGCGATCGAGTGGATGACGAAGTCGATGCGACCCAGATGTCCGACCGCCCGGGCCACGAGCGCCTCCAGGTCGCCCTCTTTCTCGACGTCGCAGGTGTATAGCGGCGAGGCGAGCTGATCGGCCAGCGGTGCGACATAGCGCAGCGCCTTGTCGTTGAGGCAGGAGAGCACCAGTTCGGCGCCCTGGGCTCTTGTGGCGCTTGCACAGCCCCAGGCGATGCTGAGGTCGTTGGCGAGACCGACGATGAGCCCCTTCTTGCCGGAAAGCGGAGGGGGGAAAGGGGACATGATGGCAGGCTCCAAACTAGGCGACCCGCCGATTCTATGTGTCCTTCCATGACCGGACGTTGCTGCAACGCAACTTAATGTTGATGCGCGTCACGGCCGGACTGCGCCTTCGTCGCAGCGGTTGCGCCGCCGTACGGGCGAAAAAAAAGCCCCGCGGATGCGGGGCTTTTTCCGGAGCAGCCGGCGCCTTGTGGGCTCAGGCCGCTCGCTGCATGGCGAGGGAACGCTGTGGAAGCAGCGATCGGCTCACCATCGGCTCACTTTGACTCGGGCTTTGCAGCCGGTTCGGAGTGCGACTCGACGCTGTGTTTCTCACCCGACATGTCGATGTCTCCACCCTGGGACAGGATGTACAGCGCCAGTGCAGCGAACGCGATGAAGCCAACAGCTATCTTCCACATGATTCTCAATCCTTCGCAAAAATATCCACGTCCTTGGTTTCCTTCACGAACAGCAGGCCGATCACCAGGGTGATGGCAGCGATCGTGATCGGGTACCAGAGGCCGTAGTAGATGTTGCCGTTCTGCGCCACCATCGCGAACGCGATCGTGGGCATCAGGCCACCGAACCAGCCATTGCCGATGTGATACGGCAGACTCATCGAAGTGTAGCGGATGCGGGTCGGGAACATTTCGACCAGCGCCGCAGCGATCGGACCGTAGACCATCGTCACGTAGATCACGAGGATGGTCAGGATGGCGACGATCTTCCACCAGTTGGCCGACAGCGGCTTGATCGGGTCAGCCTTGGCCGGGTAACCGGCGGCCTTCATCGCGTCGGCAACAGCCTTCTTGAAGTCTCCGATAGCCTTCACCGATGCTTCGTCGAACTTGTGACCGCCGGCCATCAGCGTGGCGGTCGGCACGTCGATCACGGTTTCGCCGATCTGCACCTTGCCGTTCGTGCCGGCCGGCGCCTCGATCGTTTCGTAGCTGGCGGAAGCCTGTGCCAGAGCGCGCTTGGCGATGTCGCAGCTGGTGGTGAAGTCCACGTCGCGCGAGATCGGGCTGCCCTGGAAGGAGCACTGCTTCGGATCGACCGTCACGGTGATCTTGGCCGATGCCTGGGCAGCTGCCAGCGCCGGGTTGGCGGCCTCGGTCAGTGCCTTGAACAGCGGGAAGTAGGTCACGATGGCCAGCGCCAGGCCCGCCATGATGATGGGCTTGCGACCGATCTTGTCGGACAGCGTACCGAACACGACGAAGAAGGGCGTGCCGATGATCAGCGATACGGCCACCAGGATGTTGGCGGTCGGGCCGTCCACCTTCAGCACGTTGGCCAGGAAGAACAGCGCGTAGAACTGACCCGAGTACCACACCACCGCCTGACCGGCGACCATGCCGACCAGCGCCAGGATGACGATCTTCAGGTTCTTCCACTGGCCGAAGGATTCGGTCAGCGGTGCCTTCGACGTCTTGCCCTCTTCCTTCATCTTCTTGAAGGCGGGCGATTCGTTCATCGTCAGACGGATCCACACCGAAATCGCCAGCAGCAGGATGGACACGATGAACGGCACGCGCCAGCCCCAGTCGGCGAATGCTTCTTCACCGATCAGGGTACGGGTGCCGAGAATCACCATCAGCGACAGGAACAGGCCCAGCGTTGCCGTGGTCTGGATCCATGCCGTGTAGGCGCCGCGCTTGCCGTGCGGTGCGTGCTCGGCCACGTAGGTGGCGGCACCGCCGTACTCGCCGCCGAGCGCCAGGCCCTGCAGCATGCGCAGCGCGATCAGGATGACCGGAGCGGCCACGCCGATCGACGCGTAATTGGGCAGTACGCCGACGATGAAGGTTGACAAGCCCATGATCAGGATGGTGACGAGGAAGGTGTACTTGCGGCCGATCATGTCGCCGAGGCGACCGAACACCAGTGCACCGAACGGACGCACGATGAAGCCGGCGGCGAAGGCGAGCAGCGCGAAGATGAACGCCGCTTGCGGATCAAGCCCGGAGAAGAACTGCTTGGCGATGATCGCTGCCAGCGAACCGTACAGGTAAAAGTCATACCACTCGAAGACCGTGCCGAGCGAAGAAGCGAAGATGACCTTCTTCTCCTCGCCGGTCATGGGGCGAGCCTTTTCGGCGCCCGCTGCAATGTTTGCTGTGGTCACTTGACACCACCTCCTCTGTTTATGATCGGTATGTGTATAGCGTCTGCAGACACTATGCGGGCCGGAGGATGCGCAGGAAAACTTACTTCTCGCTTACTTGCGTCGCGGCGCGAGGGTTGCACCCGCACGGGGTGCACGGAGAAAGCGCTGGATATTGCGTTGCAATATTCCGCCAAGGGTTGCCAGGAAAGGATGAGCGGGGTTTGTTGCGGCTCGGTGCGCACCCGATGTTGCGATGCAGTGAGCGTGTCGCGTGACGAAAATTTTTTCGCGCCGGCCGCTGCGCTCGATGACGCGCTGCGGCAATATGCGCGCTCATGGCGCAGCCCTCTTCAGAATGCGGCGCGCCGGCAGGCACCCAGAAGGAGGAGTCCGGCCTTGTGCCATCCGACCCTGAACGCCGGCGACGGCCAGCCGGCGGTCTTCGTCCCCCGTATCGCATCCCGCTCCTCCGTGGCGCGGTCCGCATGAAGCCGGACCGGCGCTTCTTCGTTGCGCTCGCGCTGCTCGGCGGTCTGCTGGCGCTGACACTGTGCGCCGCCGGCGGGCTTGTCGTCGCCTCGCTCGACCCGACGCAGCGGGCGCAGCTGCTAGTGCTGGTCGGCGACCGTCTTCCACTCGTGTTCATGGTGTGGGCGCTCGTGCTGGCACTGGCCGTGCCGCCCCTGCGCGTGCTGCATGGCTGGCTGTTCGGCGCGCCGGCGCGGCTGGCGGAAGCAGCGCACGCCGTGGTCGAGACCGGCGCGGCGCCGCTGGTGACTGACCAGGGCAGCGCGGAAACCCGTGAGCTTGCACGCGCGATCGCCGGCCTGGCCTCGCAGCGCGACAGCCTGCGCGCCGGCATTGATGAACAGGTACGCGCCGGCAGCCGCCGGCTCGAACACGAGCGCGGCCGCCTTGCAGCGCTGATGTCGGAACTGGCGCAGAGCGTGGTCGTGTGCAATCTCGATGGCTGCATCCTGCTGTACAACCGGCGCGCCCGGTTGCAGTTCCGCGCACTGTCCGACGCGCCGGACGGCCTCGGCGGCAGCGAGCTGCTGGGGCTCGGGCGCTCCATCTACCCGGTGCTCGACCGCCCGCTGGTCGAACACGCGCTCGACACCGTGCGCAGTCGTATGCGCGGCGGCGACGAGCACCCGGGCGCTCAGTTCGTCACCGCCACGCGCGGCGGCCAGCTGCTGCGCGTGCAGATGGCGCCGGTGCCGGCGGCTGACGACGGCCCGCAGACGGACCTCGCCGGCTTCGTGCTGGTGTTCGACAACATCACCCGCGAGTACGAGGAAGACAGCGCGCGCGACCGCCAGCTGCTCGATTTCGACGAAACCTGCCGCGCCACGCTGGCAGGCATGCAGGGTGCGCTCGACCAGCTCGTCCGCACGGGCGACGACATGTCCACCAGGGGCAGGCTGGTCGCGCTCGTCCGCGACGGCATCGCGGCGCTCGACGGCCGGCTGCGCGCGCTGTCCGACACCGCACTGCGCAGCGTCAAGACGCGCTGGCCGCTGGAGGACATGCGCGGTGCCGACCTCGTCGCCGCGGCCGTCCGTCGTGTTGCGGTACCGCGTATGCAGGCGGAGCAGGTGGACGCCGCGCTGTGGCTGCGCGTCGACAGCTTCGCGCTGCTGCAGGCGGTGGAGTGGCTGGCGCGGCGGCTGGCCGACGAGTACGAGGTGCGCGTGTTGGCGCTGTCGCTGCAGGCGGAGCCGGGCGGCGCGCAGGCGAGCCTCGACCTGATCTGGCAGGGGCGCAGCATGAGCACCGACACCGTCATGAGCTGGCAGATGGAGGCGATGAACAGCGGTGACGACCGCACGCCGCTGTCGATCCGTGATGTGGTCGAGCGGCACGGCGGGCAGTTCGGCGTCGAGCGCGAGCGGGCCAGCCATCGCACGCGCTTCCGCTTCCTTCTGCCGCTGGCCGGTGCGCCGGCGCAGGCGCCCGCCGCGAGCCGCGTCACAGGCCGTCCGGAGTTCTACGACTTCGACCTGTTCCGCACTGGCGACCCGGCGCGCGCGCTGGCCGAACGGCCGCTGAGCGAACTGACCTACACCGTGTTCGACACCGAAACGACCGGGCTGGACCCCTCCGGCGGCGACGAAATCATCCAGATCGGCGCCACCCGCATCGTCAATGGCCGGCTGCTGCGCAGCGAAAGTTTCGAGCAGTGCGTGGACCCGCAGCGTCCGGTGCCGGCGGCCAGCACGGCAGTGCATGGCCTGCGCGCCGAAGACCTGCGCGGCCAGCCGCTGATCGACGCGGTGCTGCCGGCCTTTCACGCATTTGCGCGCGACACCGTGCTGGTGGCGCACAACGCCGCCTTCGACATGCGCTTCCTCGAACTCAAGCAGGCGCGTGCCGGCGTGCGCTTCGAACAACCGGTGCTCGACACGCTGCTGCTGTCGGCGCTGGTGCAGCCGGGGCAGGCATCGCACCGGCTGGAGGACATCGCGGGGCGCTTCGGCATCGCGGTCAGTGGCCGCCATACCGCGCTCGGTGATGCGCTGGTCACCGCCGAAATATTCCAGAAGCTGCTGCCGCTGCTGGCTGCGCGCGGCATCCATACGCTGGGCGATGCGCTGGCTGCGTCACGGAACACCTACCATGCCCGCATTGCCTACTGAACGGGGCCGCGTGCGGGCACATTTGACCCGGCGCAAACCTCCTGCCGCGCGACCGTCGCATGCTGTCTTGCAGGCCGCCGGATTCTTCAGCACAGCGAGCGGCCGCATCGTCCGGTCCGGCCGCATCGACGACGGAGCACCCTGCAGATGAAACTGGCACTGATTACCGATATCCACGCCAACCGCGAAGCCTTCGAAGCCTGCCTCGACGACGCCGAGCGACAGGGCGCCGAAACCTATGCGCTGCTCGGCGATTTCGTCGGCTACGGCGCCGACCCCGCCTGGGTGGTGGATCGGGCGCGCGAGCTGGTGGCGGCCGGCGCGATTGCCGTCATGGGCAATCACGACAAGGCGGTGGTCAACGGCCCGCGCGATTCGATGAACAGCGACGCGCGACGTGCCATCGAATGGACGCGCACCCAGCTCGATGCCGCGCAGATCGACTTTCTTGCCAGGCTTCCCTACTCGGTAGAGCGCAACGGCTGCCTGTTCGTGCACGCCAACGCCTACGCGCCGCAGGAGTGGGAGTACGTCACCGGTCGTTCCGAGGCGGTGCGCAGCCTGAATTCGACGCACGCGCGCTATACCTTTGCTGGCCATGTGCACGACCCGCAGCTGTTCAACCTGTCCGGCCTGGGCAAGATCGCCGACTTCACGCCCACCCCCGGCGTCGCCATCCCGGTGCCGCCGCACCGCCAGTGGTTCGTGCTGCCCGGGTCCGCCGGCCAGCCGCGCGACGGCAACCCGGCGGCCTGCTGGGCGATGTTCGATTCGCTGCGCGCCGAGCTCACCTTTCACCGCGTGCCTTATCACCACGAGGAAGCGGCGCGCAAGATCGCGGCCGCTGGCCTGCCAGCCCGCCTGGGCGAACGTCTGATGGAGGGCAGCTAGTGCAGCAGGACGACACGCCACAGGACACACCGGCACCGCGCGTGCCGCTCGAAGTCGGTCAGGTGATCGATGGCTTCCGCCTCGAAGAACACCTGCACCGTGGCGGCATGGCCAATCTGTGGCGGGTGACGCATCCGGACCACGTGATGCCGATGATCATGAAGATCCCGCGCATCATGGGCGGCGAGGACCCGGCCACCATCGTCGGCTTCGAGGTCGAGCAGATGATCCTGCCGATGCTGCGCGGCGTGCACGTGCCGCAGTTCATCGCCAAGGGCGATTTCACGATGCAGCCCTACATCGTGATGGAACACATCGCCGGTGATTCGCTGCGTCCGCGGCTCGACCACGCGCCGCTGCCGGCCGACGAGGTTGCCAGCATCGGTGCGCGCGTCGCTGCAGCGCTGCACGATCTGCACCTGCAGCACGTGATCCATCTCGACGTGAAGCCGAGCAACATCATGTTCCGCCCGGACGGCACGGCGGTGCTCGTCAACTTCGGCCTGTCGCGCCACGATCACCTGCCGGATCTGCTGGACGAGGAATTCACGCTGCCCATGGGCACCGGCCCCTACATGTCGCCGGAGCAGGTGCAGTTCGTGCGCGACGAGCCGCGCAGCGACCTGTTCGCCCTCGGCGTCATGCTCTACCACCTGCTGACCGGTGAGCGTCCGTTCGGCAAGCCGAACACCGTGCGTGGGCTTCGTGAGCGGCTGTACCGTGAGCCGGTGCCGCCACGTGTGCTCCGCCCCGACTGCCCGCCCTGGCTGCAGGAAATCATCCTGCGCTGCCTCGAAGTCGATCCGGCCAATCGCCACCAGACTGCCGCGCTGCTGGCATTCGATCTCAGCCATCCGCACCAGGTCGCGTTGACGGCGCGGGCGGAACGCAACTCGACCGGTGGCCGCATCGACACGCTCAAGCGCTGGTTCGCCGCCGTCGGCAATGAGCCGAAGGAGCGTGGTAGTGCTGGATCGCACGTTGCACGACACGGCATCATCATGGTCGCCGTCAACGTGGCGGGTGCCTCACCCGGCCTGATGCAGAGCATGCGCCACACGCTGGAGCGCATGCTGCAGACGGAGCGCTCGGTCCGCCTGGCCTGTGTCACGGTCATGAAGACGCGACGCGTCGGCATGGACGAACTGACCGACAAGGATGGCGAAAGCATTCATGTGAAGCGGCTGGTGCAGCTGAAGCACTGGGCTCGCCCGCTTGTGCTGGCGCAGAAGCTCGAAGATCCGGCGCGCGGCGCCGGCATCAC
This sequence comes from Methyloversatilis sp., assembly GCF_965284615.1. Lineage (GTDB taxonomy): Bacteria > Pseudomonadota > Gammaproteobacteria > Burkholderiales > Rhodocyclaceae > Methyloversatilis. The sequence goes on along the minus strand of NZ_OZ260098.1, from coordinate 4,182,430 downwards.
CTATCAGGTGCTGGAGGCGCCCGACCCGGCCAATGCCATCGTCGATTTCGCGCGGCGCAACGCGGTCGATCACATTGTCATGGGGGCGCGCAGCAGCTCGGTCATGCGCCGCTTCCTCGGCAGCGTGTCGGCGCGCGTCGTCGCCGAATCGGACTGCACGGTCACTGTCGTACGCGAGACGGCCGGGCGCGATGCCGGCCGAGACGAGCGCGCTTAGGCAGCGCTTCATTTGCGTCGCGCACTACGCCGCAGCGACAGCACCACCGAACCGCCGATGATGACCGCCACCACGCCGAGCGACAGCAGGACCGGAATCTTCACGAGGTCGATCAGCAGCATCTTCGTGCCGACGAACGCCAGCACCAGCGCCAGTCCGTACTTCAGCAGCGAGAACCGGTCGGCCATGTCGGCCAGCAGGAAGTACATCGAGCGCAGGCCAAGAATGGCGAAAACATTGGACGTGAGCACGATGAATGGATCGGTGGTGATGGCGAAGATGGCCGGAATCGAATCCACGGCGAAGATGAGGTCGGTCAGCTCAACCAGTACGAGTACGAGGAACAGCGGCGTGACGTAGCGCACCAGTCGGCCGCCTTCCTCCTTCATCACGAAAAAGCGTTCGCCGTCGAGCCGGTCGGTCACCTTCATGTGGCCGCGTATCCAGCGGATGACTGGATTCTTTTCCAGGTCCGGCGTGTGTTCGGCCATGAACCACATCTTCACGCCAGTGATCAGCAGGAAGGCGCCAAATACATAGAGCAGCCAGTGAAACTGCTGGATCAGCCAGACGCCCGCGAAGATCATGCCGGTGCGCATGACGATGGCGCCGAGCACGCCGTATACCAGCACGCGCTTCTGCAGTTCGAGCGGAATGTGAAAGAAGCTGAACAGCATCAGCCAGACGAACACGTTGTCGATGGCCAGTGATTTCTCGATCAGATAGCCGGTGACGTATTCCAGCGCTTTCTCGTCCGCCACCTCGCGCCCAACGGTGTTGGCCAGATAGGCCCACAGCAGGCCCGCGAAGGTCATCGATACGAGGACCCAGATGCCCGACCAGACGGCCGCTTCCTTCACGCCTACGCGATGCTGCTTGCCGCCGCCGACCACGAAGAGGTCGATCGCCAACATGACGAGGACGGTGCCGAAAAAGCCCGCCCACATCCACCAGGTGCCGATTGTTTCCATGAAAAGGGAGTTCCTGTGTCGTTTCGCCCTGCGCCGCGGCTGCGACGCGCCATCCACGCGCTGGCGCGGACGGTCCGGCTGAACGGAACGACCTTTGCCATTGCGGCAAAGGTCTCGCTCGCGGACGGTCGCATCGCGCGAACGTCCGCCCGGCGTGCCGGGCTCGCCACGTACTCGGGCGGGCCGGAATGACGACACGGCGGTTGGAGCTACTCCCCTTTGGGATGGGCGGAATATAGAGGGCAGGCCGCCGGAGGGCTGTCAGCGGAATCCTACTCGCCGAGCCGGCTAGAACACCTCCACCCGGGTGCCCGGCTCCAGCGTTCCGCCGGCCACCACTTCCAGATACACCCCCAACTCGCGATGCCCGTAGCGCTCCATCATGGTCGCCGGCAGGGTCATGTCACGCACCGCGGTGAGCGGGTTCACGCTGGTGGCGGCGCAGCGCGGGGTGCGCATGACCGCCTTCAGACGCACGTTGCCGATCGTCAGTTCTCGGTCGAGCCAGTTCGCTTCCGCCCACGGCTCGGCGCCGTCGATATAGAGGTTGGCGCGAAAGCGCATGGGGTCGATGTCCACGCCCCATTCCTCGCCGATGCGGCGCACCGTAGCGAGGTTGATCAGTGACACCGCATTCATCATGCCGTGCGACAGCACGCTCACGTCGGTGAAGCGGAAGCCTTCGCCAGCGACAAGCGTGGGCGGGCCTTCGAAGCGGGCGCCGAGGTGGCGGGCGACGAAATCGGCGAAGCGGGCGCAAGCGGCGCTGTCGTCGAGGTTGACCTGCAGTGTGCGATCGTCCGGCGTGCGCACGGTGAGGCGGCGCGCATCGTCGTCGAGGTGAGTGGTGAGGGCGGCCAGTGCCGGGTGGTCCATCAGCGCGATGAAGTCAGTCTTCGGGCGTGGCTGATAGCTGCCGGCATCGAAGTCCCAGCTGCCGTTGGTGAGCGCGTACAGGCGGTCGAGCGGCATGCCCTCGCCTGCGCGCAGCTCGACGCGGTCGAGCGGTTCGGCGGACAGGCCCTTTACGGGGTAGCGGTAGAGCTGACGGAGCGTGATCATGGCGGCGCCCGGGGAAGTGAGAAATGAGCGGATGCTCGGGGCGCCGGCCGACGTCGGCAATAAGTCGTTCACCGGATGCGCCGGTCTTGTCGATTCCTGCGCGGCTGCTTCGTCGTCCGGACGTACCCCTCAATCACCCACTTGAAGGAGAGACCGACATGCGATTCATGGTGCTGATCAAGGCCGACGCGAACAGCGAGGCGGGCGTAATGCCGGACGAGGCGCTGCTCACCGAGATGGGCCGCTTCAACGAGGAACTGGTCAAGGCCGGCGTCATGCTGGGCGGCGAAGGGCTGCACCCAAGTTCGCGCGGGGCCCGCGTAAGGTTTTTCGGCTCCGCGCGCGAGGTGACCGACGGCCCGTTCGCCGAGACCAAGGAGCTGATCGCCGGCTACTGGGTGTGGCAATGCGCGTCGCTTCAGGAAGCCATCGACTGGGTGAAGCGGTGCCCCAACCCGATGCCGGGCGAGTCGGAAATCGAGATCCGGCAGATTTTCGAATCCGACGACTTCGGCGATGCGATGACGCCCGAACTGCGCGCGCAGGAGGATCGGCTGCGCGAGCAGATCGAGCGCAATCTGCCCGGCGGCTGAGCACACCGGCAGGGTCGAATCTGACGCTCTATTGAAAAACAATATATCAACCGATATATTGTTAGCCATGGACACACCCACGCTCGACGATCTGCGCATCTCCGCTTCGCGTGCCTGCGCGCTGCTGCGCGTGCTGGCGCACGAGGACCGGCTGGTGCTGCTGTGCCGGCTGGCCGAGCGCGAGCACACGGTGGGGGAGCTGGAACAGACGCTGGGCATCGTCCAGCCCACGCTGTCGCAGCAGCTGGGTGTGCTGCGCCGCGAGGGCCTGGTCGATACGCGGCGTGACGGCAAGTACATCCATTACCGCATTGCCAGTGACGACGCGCTGGCAGTCATGCAGACCCTGCACGCGCGCTTCTGCGCCGACACCGATAAGCACGGAGACACACGATGAACATTGCCTGGGACGCCTTCACGCCCTGGAGTTCGCTGGCCGGCGGCGTACTGATCGGCCTGTCGGCCGCCTTGCTGATACTGGGCAGCGGGCGGGTGGCCGGCATCAGCGGCATCGTCGGCGGTCTGCTCAAGCCGGGTGGCCCGGATACGACCTGGCGGCTGGCCTTCCTCGGCGGGCTGCTGGCTGCGCCCTTGCTGTGGCGGCTGTTTGCCGCGCTGCCCGAGGCGCAGCCGGTGGCCGGCGGCGGCCTGCTGGTCGTCGCCGGACTGCTGGTCGGCATCGGCACGCGTTACGGCTCGGGCTGCACCAGCGGCCATGGCGTGTGCGGCCTGTCGCGCCTTTCACCACGGTCGCTGGTGGCCACGCTGGCCTTCATGGGCGCCGGTTTTGCCACCGTCTATATCGTCCGTCACCTGCTCGGAGCATGAACATGCAAGCGCTGATCGCACTCGTCGCCGGCCTCCTGTTTGGCCTCGGCCTGTTGCTGTCCGGCATGGCCAACCCGACCAAGGTGGTCGGCTTTCTCGACCTGGCCGGCAGCTGGGACCCGTCGCTGGCGCTGGTCATGGCCGGGGCGATCGGTGCCGCGTTGCCGGCATTCACGCTGGCAAAGGCGCGCCGGCAGTGCTGGGCCGGCTGCGATGTGGCGCTGCCGACAGCGACGCGCATCGACGCGCCGCTGGTACTGGGCAGCCTCGCATTCGGCGTCGGCTGGGGGCTGGCAGGTTACTGTCCGGGGCCGGCGCTGGTGTCGCTGACTATGGGGTCGATGACGGCGGTGGTGTTCGTGGCCGCGATGATCGCCGGCATGGCGATCCACGCCTGGCTCACGCGGCCGCGGGCGTAAGCAGGTAGTCGAACAGCGCGCGCACGCTGCGGATCTGGTTGCCGAAGGGCAGGGCGCCGCGGCCGCGGAAGAAGAGGCCGGTCTTCAGGTCACCCTTCAGCGCGGCGGCCAGCTGGTGATCGATGCAGAACTGGCCCCAGCCGATCAGGCCGTCGCGCAGCCCGCACTGGGCGAGGCAGTCGAAGCTCTTGGCGCAGCGCGACTTGGCGTGTGCCACCGCTTGCGTCTTGTCGATCAGCGACAGGTATTTCTGCAGCCAGGGCGTGCGTACCGCGCGCGCCGGCAGACCGGCCACGCTGGTGAATTCGACCAGGTCCTCGTCGCGCGCCTCTGCCAGCACGTGCTTGAAGGCGTCGTCTGCGTCGCATTCCTCGGTCACCGCGAACGAGGTGCCGAACTGCACCGCCGACGCGCCCAGCGCCTGCATGCGACGGATGTCCTCGTGCGTGCGCAGGCCGCCGGCGACGATGACCGGCACCTGTCCGTCGAGCCCGGCCTTGTGCAGCACTTCCAGCGTTTCCGGCACCACGCGTTCGAAATCGAAGCGCGGGTCGCTGGTGTCTTCGACCTTGGCTGCGCCGAGGTGGCCGGCTGCCCAGCCCGGGTGTTCGAGCACGACGGCATCGGGTGCGCGCTGCTTGCGCTCCCATTTGCGGACGATGAGCTGCACGCCGCGCGCGTCGGACAGGATGGGGATCAGCGCCGCCTTCGGGTGTTCGCGCGCCAGTTCCGGCAGATCCAGCGGCAGGCCGGCGCCGACGACGATGGCGTCGATGCCCGCCTGCAGTGCGGTCTTCACGTGTTCGGCGTAGGCGCTGACGGCACGCATCACGTTCACCGCCAGCATGCCGCGACCGCCTGAAATTTCCTTCGCGGCCGCAATCTCGCGCTGCAGGGCTTCGACGTTGGCGGCGTTGATCTGCTGTTTGGCGTCTTCACCGCGCAGGCCGCGTGTGCGTTCCATCAGGTCCGGGTGATGACGGCGCAGGTTGACCGATGAAAGGGTGCCGACGCCGCCCTGCTGGGCCACGGTGCCTGCCAGCCGGTGTGCCGACACGCCGACGCCCATGCCGCCCTGCACGATGGGCAGCAGTGTGCGGCCGCCCAGCTTCAGCGGCTGCAGGCCGCTGCGGGCGAACTGCTCGGCATGCGGACTGACCGCCGACGTGACGGCGGAAACTTCGGAAGGGGACTGCATCATGGTGTACGGACCGGCGGAGTGTGGGCGACACCATAGCCGCCCGCCGGCAGAGCCGGCTTGAGCAAGGTCAAGCCGGTCTCCCGTTCACGAAGCGCGTCGCCGCCCGGGCCGGGAGTCAGTGGAAGGGGTCTTCTGACCCCGACAGCAACCCGCATCGAAGCCTGCGGGCCGCGACGTCCGCGCCGCGCCCACAGGATATCGACCCACCGGCCGCTCAGCGCATGCGCCGCTTCGCGGCCAGGCCGATCATGCCGAGGCCGGCCAGCAGCATGGCGTAGGTTTCCGGTTCCGGTACCGCGCTGATCGAGAACATCGAGGTTGTGCCGGACACTTCGTTGGCCACCGCGAGGAAGAGCTTGCCGTCGTATTCGAAGGCGCTCAGGCCTTCCGGCGACAGCGAGTCGGCGTTGACGATGAAGTCGAGGAAGGTGGCGGCGGTCGGGTCGGTCACGTCGTAGATCGCGATCACGCTCTGCAGCGAACGTTCGAAGCCGATGAAGGCCAGCGTGCGCTCGCCCACTTCGAGCAGCGTCACGCCTTCCGGTTCGATGCCCTTGTTGTCGCTGCGACCGTCGTCGATCAGCGCCGGGAACTGCGCCAGCAACAGCGCTTCGAGCTGGTTGCCGCTGTCGAAGACCTGATTGCCGTTCTCGTCCAGGATGGAGAAGGAGCGGCCGCCGAAGGTGTGGATTTCGTCGTAGTCGCCGTCGCCGTCGAGGTCGCCGCCGGAGGTCGTGACCGTCAGGCGGCCGAGGTTGGCATTCTTCTTCAGGTCGGCCGCGTTCGGAAACACGGTCGGGTCGAGCACGTAGCTGCCGGAACCGACGCGGATCTCCTCGTTGAAGGCGCCGGGGACCGCGTCGGCGAGGTTGCGCGAGTCGCCCTCGTTGGCGGTGACGTAATAGGTCTTGCCGCCGCTGCTGTAGGCGGCGATGGCATCCGGCATGTACATGCCCTTGACCGGCACCGTGCGGTAATTGCCGGTCAGCGCCGTACTGCCCGGGCCGTCGCGGTCGGAGGTGTCGATCGCGTTCTGCGGCAGGCTGAAGTCTTTCAGGCCGAGCGACTTCACGCTGGTGATCGAGTTCGTCGTCAGATCGATCATCGCCACCGCGTTCGCCTCCTGCAGCGTCACCATGGCGCTCTTGCCGTCCTTCGCCACTGCGATGTACTCGGGTTCCCAGTCTAGCGAGGGCTTGCTGCCCGGCGTGACGATGCGGCCGAGACCGCTCGTGCCGTCGTAGGCGCTGAAGCCGAGCGTGGTGACCGAGTCGCGCGTGGTGTCGATGATGCTGATCGAGCCGCGTGCCTCCTGCGTGGTGGAGGCGGTCAGCGGCAGCGGTTCGCCTTCGTTGGCGGTCATGATGCGACCGTCCGGCGTGAAGGTGACCATGTCCGGCAGGGCGCCGACCGAGTAGCTGTTCAGCATGCTGCGGCTGGTCGTGTCGAAGGTGAGCACGGTGCCGGCGGCGGTCTTGACCGGTGCCGCGATGGCGAAGGCGGCCACGCCGTTGCGGACGGCGACGCTGTTCAGCTCACCCCAGGCGGTGGTGTCGATGTGCTGCACGAAGCTGCCGGTCGCTGCGCTCAGGATGTCGATGCCTTTCAGGCCCGCCACCCACAGTTCGTTGTTGAGGCTGTCGAAGGCGACGATTTCCGAGGTCTGCCCGGCGACGCTGGTGCCGGCGCCGTGGGTGAAGGTCACAGCTTTTCCCAGCTGACGGCATCGGCTGCCTGGACGACCGGAACGAACAGCGCGGCGATGGCCGCGGCGGTGATTTTTCTGACCATGACGAACTCCTGTTGTTGTTGGGCGATACGCGTCTTGCAGACGCGCAATCACAGCAACAGGATGTTTCGACTAGGTTACGCCGCGATGACATGACACAGTTTTGCAATCGGGTGCCGCCCCGCAGGGCCGGGCGGCACCCGATCGACTGCCCCGTCGCGGACGAGGACTAGCGGTACTCCGACAGCGGCGGGCAGGTGCACACCAGGTTGCGGTCGCCAGCGACGTTGTTGACGCGCGCGACCGGCGGCCAGTACTTGTCGCGGTCCACCGATTCGGTCGGGAAGAACGCGGCACGACGGCTGTAGGGCCGTGTCCATTCATCGGCGATCAGCAGTTCGTGCGTGTGCGGCGCGTGCTTGAGCAGGTTGTCCTCGCGGTCGGCGCGGCCGGCTTCGATGTCGGCGATCTCGGCGCGAATCTGGATCATCGCGTCGCAGAAGCGGTCGATCTCGGCGCGGTTCTCGCTCTCGGTCGGTTCGATCATCAGCGTGCCCGGCACCGGGAAGGACACCGTGGGCGCGTGGAAGCCGTAGTCCATCAGCCGCTTGGCCACGTCCTCGACGGTGACGCCGCTCGTTTCCTTCAGCGGACGCAGATCGACGATGCACTCGTGCGCGACCCGGCCGTGCTTGCCGGTGTAGAGCACCGGGTAGTGCGGCGCCAGCTTCTGTGCGATGTAGTTGGCATTGAGTATCGCCACCTGGGTCGCGCGCTTCAGGCCGGCCGCACCCATCAGTGCGATGTAGGCCCAGACGATGGGCAGGATGCTGGCCGAGCCCCAGGGCGCGGCGGATACGGCACCGATGGTGCCGGCCGGACCGGCCACCGGGTTCACGCCCTGCACCACCGGGTGGTCGGGCAGGAAGGGCGCGAGGTGCGGTGCGACCCCGATCGGGCCCATGCCCGGGCCGCCGCCGCCGTGCGGGATGCAGAAGGTCTTGTGCAGGTTCAGGTGGCACACGTCGAAGCCGATGTCGCCCGGCCGCACCAGGCCCACCATGGCGTTCATGTTGGCGCCATCCATGTAGACCTGGCCGCCGTGCGCGTGGATCAGCGCGCAGATGTCGCGTACGCCTTCCTCGAAAACGCCGTGCGTCGACGGGTAAGTCATCATCAGCGCGGCCAGTCGGTCGGCATGCTGTTCCGCCTTGGCCTTCAGGTCGGCGAAGTTGACATTGCCCAGCGTGTCGCAGGCGACGACGACCACTTCCATACCGGCCAGCACCGCGCTCGCCGGGTTGGTGCCATGCGCCGACGCCGGGATCAGGCATACATTGCGGTGACCCTGGCCGCGTGTCTGGTGGAACTTGCGGATCACCAGCAGTCCGGCGTATTCGCCCTGAGAGCCGGCATTCGGCTGGAAGGACATGGCGGCGAAGCCGGTGATCTCGCACAGCCGCTCTTCCAGTTCCTCGAACAGCTGCTGGTAGCCCTGCGCCTGCTCCAGCGGCACGAAGGGGTGGAGCGCGGCGAACAGCCGGTAGGTGACCGGCGTCATTTCGGTGGTCGAGTTCAGCTTCATCGTGCACGAGCCGAGCGGAATCATCGCCCGGTCGAGTGCGATGTCGCGCGTGGCCAGCCGGCGCATGTAGCGCATCATTTCGGTTTCCGAGTGATAGCGCTGGAACACCGGGTGGGTCAGGATGGCCGATTCGCGGCGCAGATCAGCCGGGATGCAGTCAGCGACGCGGGCGTCCATTTCGGCCAGATCGAGCACGCTGTCGGCACGCGTGGCGAAGGTGGCGAGCAGCCGCTTCAGTTCGCTGCGGCGTGACGTTTCGTCGAAGGACGCCGACAGGTGGTCGGCGTCGATCACGTGCAGGTTGAAGCCCGCTTCACGCGCCCGCGCGGCGATGCGGCGGGCGATGCCCGGCACGCGCACCTGCACGGTGTCGAAGAAGCGCTCGTGCACGACGTCGAAGCCCAGTTCGCGCAGGCCCTGCGCGAACAGCACGGCCATCCGGTGCGTGCGCTCGGCAATCGTGCGCAGACCCTTGGGGCCGTGATACACCGCGTAGAACGACGCGATGACCGCGAGCAGTACCTGCGCCGTGCAGATATTGCTGTTCGCCTTCTCGCGGCGGATGTGCTGTTCGCGCGTCTGCAGTGCCATGCGCAGCGCCGGCCGGCCGTTGGCGTCGGTCAACACGCCGATGATGCGGCCCGGCATCTGCCGCTTGTGTTCGTCGCGGCAGGCGAAGAAGGCGGCGTGCGGGCCGCCGTAACCCATCGGCACGCCGAAGCGCTGGGCGCTGCCGAACACGATGTCGGCGCCCATGCCTTCGGCGCCCGGTTCCTTCAGCAGCACCAGCGCCAGCGGGTCGGCCGCCACCGCCGACAGCGCGCCGGCGGTGCGTGCCGCGGCGAGCACCGGCGACGGATCGCGCAGCCGGCCGCTGGAACCGGGATAGCTCAGCAGCATGCCGAAATACTCGCCGTCGATACCGGCCCACGGATCGCACTCGACCACCTCGATGCCCAGCGGCTCGGCGCGCGTGCGCACCACCGCCAGCGTCTGCGGGTGGGTGTCGGCATCGACGATGAAGCGCGGCGTCTTCACCTTGGAAATGCGGTGCGCCATCGTCATCGCTTCGGCGGCGGCGGTCGCTTCGTCGAGCAGCGAGGCGTTTGCCACCGGCAGGCCGGTCAGGTCGATCACCATCTGCTGGAAGTTAAGTAGTGCTTCCAGTCGTCCCTGCGAAATCTCGGCCTGATAGGGCGTGTAGGCGGTGTACCAGCCCGGGTTCTCGAGCACGTTGCGCTTGATGACATTGGGCGTGATGGTGTCGTAATAGCCCATGCCGATCAGGCTGGTGTGCAGTTCGTTGCGCGCGAACATGCGGCGCAGCGCGTCGTTGACCACGCGCTCGGAGCGCGGCGCTGGCAGGTTCAGCGGTGCGTCGAGCTGGATGTCGGCGGGTATGGTCTGGGCGATCAGTTCGTCCAGGCTGGCGACGTCGAGTGCGGCCAGCATGACGGCGAGGTCGCGTTCGTCTGGGCCGATGTGGCGGCGGATGAAGTCGCCGCGGTCTTCCAGCGCTTCGAGGGAGGGACGCTTGTCCATGGTTCAACAGTCCTTTCCGGGCCGCTTCTGGCGGTCCTTTGGTGAAGGTACCGGTCTCGCGTCATGTTGACGTCTGACCGGAGTCGAGGTTCAGCAGAAAAAGAAGCGCCGCTGTGTGCGGTCGGGAGTCAGCGCCGGTAGCGGTTCGGTACGAAGGGCATGGTGGCCGGTGCGGCCGGCACCTTCTGCCCGCGCGATTCGATGAACAGCGGCGTGCCGGCCAGCTTGGCGGCACGCTCGATATAGGCCATCGCGATCGGCCGGCCCAGCGTCGGGCTGTGGTTGCCGCTGCTGATGACGCCGATCTGGCGGCCGTCGGCATCAACCACCACGGCGCCTGCGCGCTGCGGTGCGCGGCCCTCCGGCAGCAGGCCGACGCGCACCTGCGCCGGCGGCGCGGCGAATTCGCCGAGGATGACCGCCGCGCCCGGGAAGCCGCCGGCGCGCACGCCACCGGCCCGCCGCGCCGGCGCGACCGCCCAGCCTATGGCCGCCGATACCGGCGTCGTCGTCGCGTCGATGTCGTTGCCGTACAGGCACATGCCGGCTTCCAGCCGCAGCGTGTCGCGCGCGCCGAGACCGATCCAGCGCACGTGCGGATGTTCGAGCAGGCGTTCGGCGAAGGCGGGACCGGTTTCAGCTGGCAGCGAAATCTCGAAGCCGTCCTCGCCGGTGTAGCCGCTGCGGCTGACCCGCGCGCCATCGTTGAATTCGCGCACGTCGAGAAAGCGCATGCCGGTCAGGTCGCCGTAGGGCTGCAGCACCGCTTCGGCGTCCGGGCCCTGCAGTGCGAGCAGCACGCGGTCGTCGCGCAGGCGCCAGCTGCAGTCGTTGCCGGGCGGATGGGCATCGAACTGGGCGAGCACGTCGTCGAGGCGCGAGGCGTTGCAGACCACATGGAAGGTGTCGCCCATGCGCTGGATCATCAGGTCGTCGATCAGCCCGCCGGCGGTGTTGGGCAGCAGCGAGTAGGTCTGGCGCCCGTCGGGCAGCGCGACGAGGTCGGCGGTGGTGAGCGATTCCAGCCAGGCGCAGGCGCCGGGGCCGCTGACCTCGATCTGTCCCATGTGGGACACGTCGAACAGGCCGGCGTGGGCGCGCGTGTGGAGGTGTTCCTGCAGGATGCCCGGGGCGTACTGGATGGGCATCTCCCAGCCGGCGAAGGCGACCATCTTCGCGCCCGCGGCCAGATGCAGCGGATGAAACGGTGTGCGGCGCAGCGCCGCGGTGTTCGGGGTGTCCATCGTTGGATCCTTTCCTGCCGTGCGGTCGGAGGGTGACCTGCGCATGGCTTGAGTCCAGCTCGCCGGGTGGGCGGGCAAGGGCGCGCATGATGCCATGCAACAACGGTGGTCAACGCGTTGACGACGCCGATGTTGCACCTTGACGACGGAAAGTTATTAACTGAACATTCAGTCATTAAAAACCGGATGTCCTGCACGCCGTGACAGCACGCCTTTCCGCCACTTTCCTGGTGCGCACACGATGAGCGTCGCGGCTCGTCGCGGGCGACCGGCTCTGGTTGACCCGGCGGCGCTGATACGCTGCGCGCTCGACCTGTTCGTCGAGCACGGCTACGCCGCCACCCGGCTGGAGGACGTGGCGCACGCGGCCGGCGTGTCCAAGGGCACGCTCTACCTCTATTTCGATTCCAAGCAGGCGCTGTTTGCCGCCGTCGTGCGCGAAGGCCTGGTGCCGGCGCTGGCCGAGGGCGAGGCGCTGGTGGCCGGCTGGGCCGGCAGCGGCCCAGACCTGATGCGCCAGCTGCTCGCCGGCTGGTGGCAGCTGATCGGCGAGACGCCGCTTGGTGGCCTGCCGAAGCTGATGATTGCCGAAGCGCGCAACTTTCCCGATATCGCCGAGCTGTACCACCGCGAAGTGATGCAGCGAGGCTGCGCGCTGGTCGCGCGGGCGATCGACTACGGTCACGAGCGTGGCGAATTCCGTTCGCCCGCCGACGCGCGCACCGTCGATGCGGTGATGGCGCCGCTGCTGCTGTACGTGCTGATGAAACATTCCTTCGGTTCGATTGCCGATGCCTGTTGCGGCGCTTCCGAAGCCGACGATATCCGTTTCCGCATCGAATTTTCCATTCAGGCCCTGCTCCCATGATCAAGCTGCTCGCGTTCTGCTTCGCCGCGCTGCTGCCGGTCCTGCCGTCGGCGGCGCAGACGCCACCGGCCGTCGGCTTCAAGCCGCTGTCCGAAATCGCCACCTATCCGCAGCGCGATGCACCGGCGCAGGCGGTTGCGCTCAACCGCACCCAGCTCGCCGCCGAACTGAGCGCGCGCGTGGCGTCCACGCACGCCGAACCGGGCGAGCACGTGAAGAAGGGTCAGGTGCTGGTTCGCCTCGATGCGCGCGACTACCAGCTCGCGCTGGAGCGTGCGCAGGCACAGCTGCAGGCGGCGCAGGCACGGCTGGCGCAGGCCGACGCGCAGTTGCGTCGCACGCGCGCCCTGCGGGACCAGAACTTCGTTTCGCCGGAAGCGCTGACGCAGCGCGAGACCGAGGTCGAGGTGGTCCGCGCCGATGTGGCCGTCGCCGCCAACGCGGTCGATCTCGCGCGGCGCAATGTCGATAAATGCTTGCTGCGGGCGCCCTATGACGCGGTGGTGCGCACGCGCGAGGCTTCGGCCGGCTCGCTGGCCGGCGTCGGCACACTGCTGATGACGCTGGATGACGCACGGAAGGTGGAAGTGTCGGCGCGTGTGGCGCCACGCGATCTCGACGCGCTGCGCGCCGCACGCGAACTCGCCTTCGTGTCTCCGGCCGGCCGCCAGCCGCTGCGCATCGCCCGCGTTTCGCCGGCGATCGACGACGCCACCCGTACGCACGAGGTGCGCGCCGTGTTCACCGGCGAGCGTGCGCCGTCGGGCGCCGAGGGGCGACTGGTGTGGCAGGACCCGGCGCCGCATGTGCCGGGCGAACTGCTGGTGCGGCGTGGTACGGCGCTCGGCGTGTTCGTCATGCGCGAAGGCAGCGCCCGCTTCGTGCCGCTGGACGGTGCGCAGGAGGGCCGCCCGGCACGTACCGACCTGCCGGCCGACACGCGCATCGCGGTTGACGGCCGCAACAGCCTGGTCAACGGACAGTCGCTGAAATGAAGGGCCGCATGCAGTCCTATTCGCGCTTCATCAGCAATCACCCGCTGGCCAACATCACCTTCATGGTGGTGTTGCTGCTCGGCCTGCTGGCCTATCTCGGTCTGCCGCGCGAACAGGACCCGGAAATCAACTTCAACTGGGTGCAGATCACCGTGGCCCTGCCCGGCGCTTCGCCCGAGGATGTCGAGAAGCGGGTGCTGCAGCCCCTGGAAGACGCGATCCAGAACGTGTCCGACATCCGCTTCATCTCGTCGGCCGCGCGCGACGGTCTGGCCGGCATCCTGGTGCGCTTCGACGAAGTGCCGGTCAGCACCTTCGACAAGCGGGTGAACGACCTGCGGCGCGAAATCCAGAACAAGGCGCGCGCCGAACTGCCGGTCGAGGCGAAGGAAGCGCAGATCATCGAAATCACCAGTTCGAACGGCTTTCCGACGGCGCAGATCCTGCTCACCGGTCGCGCCGACGACGAGGTGCTGCGCGCGCTCGGCCGTGAAATGAAGACCGATCTGGAGCGGATGAAGGGCGTCGATCGCGTGTTCTCGCTCGGTCTGCACGACCCCGAACTGCGCGTCGAGTACTCAGCGCAGGCGGCACAGGCGCGCGGTCTGCTGCCAACCGACATCGCCGACGGCGTCGGCGCCTGGTTCCGCGACGTGTTCGCCGGCCGCCAGCGCGCCGGCGAGCAGGAGTGGCTGGTGCGCGTGGTCGGCCAGGACGCCGATCCCGGCTGGCTGGCCGACGTCGGCGTCGCGCCGCGGACCCGCCCGGGCAGCATGGTGAAGCTGGACGAGGTGGCGACCGTGGTGCGCGCCCGCGCGCGGCCGACGCAGCAGGTGTCGTCCGACGGTCAGCCCGGCGTGCTGTTCTCGCTGGCCAAGAAGCCGGGCGTGAACACGCTGGCGCTGATCGAGCGCGTCAATGAATACGTCGAGCGCAAGAACGCGGTGCTGGCGGCGCAGGGGCTCAAGCTCGAACTGATGGACGACCAGACGGTGCCGACCCGTGAGGCGATTGCCATCATGGAATCGAACGCCTTCTATGGCCTGCTCATCGTGCTCGCGCTGTGCTGGGTGTTTCTTGGTTCGCGTATCGCCGTGCTGGTGAGCCTGGGCATCCCGTTCTCGCTGGCCGGCACCTTCGCCATCCTGCAGGCGACCGGCTTTACGCTGAACATATCGGTGCTGCTGGGTGTGGTGATCGCGCTCGGCATGCTGGTTGACGATGCGGTGGTCATCGTCGAGGCCATCTATTACCGGCTGCAGCGCGGCGCCGCCACGCTGGACGCCGTCGTCGGCGGCGTGCAGGAGGTCTGGGCGCCGGTGCTCGCTTCGGTGGCGACGACGATGGCCGCCTTCCTGCCCCTGATGCTGCTGCCGGGCATCGTCGGCAAGTTCATGTTCGTCATCCCCTTCGTCGTCACGCTGGCGCTGGTGATCAGCCTGATCGAGGCCTACTGGATGCTGCCCGCCCACGTGCTGTCGATGGGCAGTAAGGCCGAGCGGCCGTCGCGCATGCAGGCCACGCGCACCCGCTTTACCCGCGTGCTGCGCCATCGCTACGCCAAGGTGCTGGCGTTCGCGATACGCCACTGGGTCGTGCTGTGCCTCATCGTGCTGTCGCTGGTCGCCGGCGCGGTCGCTGCGATGGCGACCGGTCTGGTGCGCGTGCAGTTCTTCGCCTTCGACCCGATGCGCATCTTCTACGTGAACATCGACATGCCGGCCGGCAGTCCGCTGTCGGCGACGCTGGCGCGGGTGCAGCAGATCGAGGGCGAGGTGCGCCGCCATCTGCAGGACGGCGAGGCGCGGCGCGTGGCGGCGCTGGCCGGCGCCAAGTTCACCGACGCTGAAGCGCTGTTCGGCGACGCCTACGGTCAGGTGGTGGTGGCGCTGCTGCCGCGCGCGGACGAAGGGCGCGAGGTCGGTGCCATCGTCGATGGCATGCGCGCAGCCGTGGTCGGGCTGCCTGGCGCCGGCACCGTCAGCTTCACCCAGCTGTCCGGCGGGCCGCCGGTGCAGAAGCCGGTCAAGGTGCGGGTGCGCGGCGACGATCTGGTCGAACTGCGCGCCGCAAGTGCGGAGGTCAAGCGCATTCTGGGCGCCATCGACGGCACACGCGACATCGTCGACGACGATATCCCGGGCCGGCCGCAACTGGCGCTGCATCTCGATCGCGACGCGCTGCGCGACGCCGGCCTGACCGCCGACCAGGTGGCGCGCGCGGTGCGCCTGCAGGTGGAGGGTGAAATCGTCGCCGTCACCCGCGATCAGGGCGCCAAGCTCGAAGTGCGCGTCGCCGCCGCCGGCCACCCGGATGACGACGTGATGCGCGTGCTCGACGCGCCGATCGCGCTGCCCGGCGGTGCGGCCACCACCTTGCGCGCGCTGGTCTCCGCCGACACGACGCGCGGCCCGGGCGTGATCAAGCACTACAACCTGCGCCGCACGATCACCGTGGAGGCCGACCTCGACAAGGACAAGCTGAATGCGCTGCAGGTGACCGACGCGCTGAAGACGGCGTGGGAAGAGGCGCGTACGCGTTTCCCGCGCACCGACCTCGACTTCTCCGGCGAACTGGAAGACGTCGAGGAAAGTCTGCAGGCGATGAAGGTGCTGTTCCTGCTCGGCATCGGACTCATCTACCTGATTCTCGCGGCGCAGTTCCGCAGCTACTGGCAGCCGCTGATGATTCTGGCCACCGTGCCGCTGGCCTTCACCGGCGTCGCCGTCGGGCTGCTGGTCAGCGGTTCTCCGCTGTCGCTGTACACGCTGTACGGCGTGATCGCGCTGACCGGCATCGTCGTCAATTCGGCCATCGTGCTGATCGACGCCGCCAACGAGCGTCTGACCGCCGGCATGAGCGTGCTGCACGCGGCGATCTACGCTGCCCGCCGCCGCGTCGTGCCCATCATCATCACCACCAGCACGACGGTCGGCGGACTGTTCTCGCTGGCCGCCGGCATCGGCGGCTATTCGCTGCTGTGGGGGCCGGTGGCGGGCGCCATCGTCTGGGGGCTCGGTGTCGCCACCGTGCTCACGCTGTTCGTGATGCCCACCCTCTACATCGCCTGCATGCGCCCGCGCACTGCACGCACACGACTTCGCTCAAGTTTCTGACGCACTGCATCACGGTACAATCGCCGCTTCTTTCAGGGGACCGAAAAATGGATATCGAACAGGCGCGCTTCAATATGGTGGAACAGCAGATCCGGCCGTGGGACGTGCTGGACCAGGACATCCTCGACCTGCTGTTCGTCGTCAAGCGCGAAACCTTCGTCCCGGCGCCGCTGCGCCAGCTCGCCTTCGCCGACACCGCGATTCCGCTGGGCCACGGCGCGGCGATGCTGGAGCCGAAGATCGAGGCGCGCGTGCTGCAGGAACTGAAGCTGAAAAGCACCGACACCGTGCTCGAGATCGGTACCGGCTCCGGTTACATGGCGGCCCTGCTGGGCGCCCGTGCCAGCCAGGTGACGACGGTCGAGATCGAACCGGCACTGGCCGAGCGTGCCCGCGAGAATCTGACCGCTGCCGGCGCGTTGAACGTGCGCGTCGAAGTTGGCGACGCCGCCCAGGGCTGGGCCACGCACGCGCCCTACGACGTGATCGTGGTGTCCGGCGGCCTGCCGGTGCTGCCGCAGGAGCTGGTCGCCCAGCTGCGTCCGGGCGGTCGCCTGATCGCCTTCATCGGCGAAGAACCGCTGATGAACTGCGTGCTGGTGAAGCTGAACGCCGACGGCACGCAGTCGCAGGAAGTGCTGTTCGAAACGGTGGTGCCGACGCTGCGCAACGCGCGTGGCGCGCAGCGCTTCGTGTTCTGAGGCGGGCGCGATGCAGCAACTGAGCGTGACCGATCTCGCCGCCTGGCTGGCCGATGAGAACCGCCCGAAACCGCAGCTGTTGGACGTGCGCGAGAAGCACGAGTGGGCCATCTGCCGCATCGAGGGCAGCCAGCTGATGCCGATGAACACGGTGCCGGCGCAGCTGCAGGAACTCGACCCGGAGCGGCCGCTGGTGTGCGTCTGTCACCACGGTGGCCGTTCGATGCAGGTCGCCATCTTCCTCGAACGCAATGGCTTCTCGAACGTATTCAACCTCAGCGGCGGCGTGGACGCCTGGGCGCTGCAGGTCGACAACACGATGGCACGGTACTGAGCGATGCGCCTTTCGCGGACTGCTGCACTGATCGCCGGCCTGCTGGCATCGACCAGCGCGCTGGCGGCTGAAGACCTGTTGGCCGTTGCGCGAGCGGCGCTGGCCAACGATGCCCAGTTCCAGTCGGCGCGTGCGCAGCGCGAGGCGACCTCGGAAAAGCTGCCGCAGGCGCGCGCTGGCCTGCTGCCCAGCCTGACGCTGAACGGTACGACGCAGTGGAACGACGTCGAGATCAGCAAGCCGGTTGATCGCAGCACGCAGTACAACTCGCACAACTTCGGCTTCCAGCTGACCCAGCCGCTGTTCCGCTGGGCCAACTGGGTGCAGTTCGAACAGGGCAAGCTGCAGGTTGCCGCGGCCGACGCCCAGCTCGCGCAGGCGCGGCAGGACACCCTGCTGCGCGCCGCGCAGGCCTATTTCGACCTGCTGTACGCGCAGGACGTGCTCACCTCCATCGTCGCGCAGAAGACAGCCGCCTCCGAGCAGCTCGAACTGGCGCGCAAGAGCTTCGAGGTGGGCACCGTCACCATCACCGACGTGCACGAGGCGCAGTCGCGCTTCGATCTCGCCACCGCGCAGGAAATCGCAGCGCGCAGCGACATCGAGGTGAAGCGGCACGCGCTGGCGGTGATCACCGGCCGCGCACCCGAGGCGCTGCGCGGTCTGCGCAGCGAAGTCGCGTTCACGCTGCCGGAGCCGGCGCGCATGGAGGAGTGGGTCGATCGCGCGCAGACCGAGAGCCTGACGGTGCTGGCGCAGCTGGCGAACCAGGAAATCGCCAACCGCGAAATCGAGCGTCAGCGCGCTGGCCACTACCCGACGGTCGATCTGGTCGCGACCTACGGTCAGAACAAGACGGTCATCACTTTCGCTGGTGCGCCGCTGAACAACGAGAGCACGACCGGTACCGTCGGCGTGCAGGTGTCGGTACCGCTGTTCCAGGGCCTGGGGCAGGAATCGCGCGTGCGCGAATCGGCCCACCTGCTCGACCGCGCCCGCGCCGAAGTCGATTTCGCCCGCCGCAACGCAGCGCAGCAGGCGCGTCAGGCCTGGCTGGGTGTGGCCAACGGCATCGCCCAGACCGCTGCGCTGCGCGCCGCGCAGGTGTCCTCACAGTCCTCGCTCGATGCCAACAAGCTCGGCTACGAGGTCGGCGTGCGCATCAACATCGACGTGCTCAACGCGCAGCAGCAGCTCTACGTCACCCGCCGTGACCTCGCCAGGGCGCGCTATGACACGCTGCTCGCCCAGCTGCGCCTGAAGGCGGCGGCCGGCCAGTTGGCAGAGCCGGAAATCGAGGCGGTCAACGCGCTGCTGGAGTGAGGCGCGGCGGTATAGAGCCGCCGCGACGTTCATGGGAGCGGGCTTGCTCGCGATGCGGCCCGGGCATCGCCGCGACGCTCTACCGTTCCAGACGACTGCGTCGATGTACCCGGGCGCCGATTCACCCCAGCGCCGCAATCACCTCCGGCGGCGCCTGTACCAGCTCGATCAGCACACCTTCGCCGCACAGCGGGAAAACCTCGTTGCCCTTGGGGTGGATGAACACGATGTCGTGCCCGGCCGCGCCGCGGCGGATGCCGCCCGGCGTGAAGCGCATGCCCTGGGCGGTGAGCCATTCGACCGCAGTCGGCAGGTCGTCCACCCACAGGCCGATGTGGTTCAGCGGCGGCTCGTCGACGCGCGGCTTCTTCGCGGGATCGAGCGGCTGCATCAGATCGACCTCGACCCGGTGCGGGCCGCTGCCCAGCACCGCGATGTCCTCGACCACGTTCTCGCGCTCCGACGTGAAGTCGCCTTCGAGGCCGAGGCCGAATAGCTCAACCCACAGGCGGCGCAGCTTCATGCGGTCGGGGCCGCCGATGGCGATCTGCTGCAGGCCGAGGATGCGGAAGGGACGGCTCATGTGTTCACTCCTGTGTTGCGTCGGTAGGACCAGATCATCATCGCGATGCCGGCGAGGATCATCGGCATGCTCAGCCACTGGCCCATCGACAGCCCGCCGGCCAGCAGGCCGAGAAAGTCATCCGGCTCGCGGCCGAATTCGGCGAGGAAGCGGAAGCCGCCATAGCCGATCAGGAACATCGCGCTGACCGCGGCCATCGGTCGCGGCCGGCGCGAGAACCACCACAGCAGCACGAACAGCCCCAGCCCCTCGCCGGCGAACTGGTAGAGCTGCGATGGGTGGCGCGGCAGCATGTCCACGGTCGGGAAGATCATCGCCCACGGCACGTCGGTGACGCGGCCCACCAGTTCGGCGTTCAGGAAGTTGCCGATGCGTCCGGCCGCCAGGCCCAGCGGCACCAGCGGTGCGATGAAATCGGTGAGCTGGAAGAAGCGCCAGTCGGCGCGCCGCGCGAACAGCGCGACGGCCACCAGCACGCCGAGAAAGCCGCCGTGAAAGCTCATGCCGCCCGACCAGATGGCCGGGATTTCTGTCCAGTGTTCGAGGTAGTAGGCCGGCTTGTAGAACAGCACATAGCCCAGTCGCCCGCCCAGTACCACGCCCAGCACGCCGTAGAACAGCAGGTCGTCGATCTGCTTCGCATCCAGCGATGGCGCACCGGCGGCCGCCAGCCGCTTCGCATGCGCGCGGCCGAGCAGCATGAAGGCGACGAAGGCGACCAGATACATCAGCCCGTACCAGCGCACGGCCAGCGGGCCGATCTCGAAGGCGATGGGGGAAATTGTCGGGTGGATCAGGTAGTCGTGGATGGGCACGGGAGAGGAGAGGTGGCTGTGCGGTCCGACAGTTTAACTTTGCCGGGCGGGTGCGTTCGTTTCCTGGCCCGCCGCTACTTCAGCCAGCCCTTGCGGCGGAAGTACCAGAACGGCAGCGCCACGCTCAGCGCCATCAGGCCGAGCGAGAACGGGTAGCCCCAGCGCCAGCCCAGTTCGGGCATGTGCGCGAAGTTCATGCCGTAGACGCTGGCGATCAGCGTCGGCGGCAGCATGGCGACCGATGCGACCGAGAAGATTTTCACCACCTTGCTCTGGTTCAGGTTGATGAAGCCGATGATGGCGTCCATCAGGAAGTTGATCTTGTCGAAAATGAAGGCGGTATGGCCGTCCAGCGATTCGATGTCGCGCAGGATCTGCTTCACCTTGTCGGTCTGCGCCTTGCCCAGCCGGTGCTCGCGCATCAGCCAGGACAGCGCGCGACGCGTGTCCATCAGATTGCGCCGTATGGTGCCGTTCAGGTCCTCGTTGCGGGCGATGCGGGTGATGCTGTCGGCCGCCGCGTCGTCCGAACCGCGCTGCTCGCCGAGCACGCGGGCGCTGACCGATTCCAGTTCGGTGTAGATGTGTTCCAGTGCATCGGCGGACTGTTCGACGTCCAGCGCGAACAGTTCGATCAGGATGTCGGTCGGCTGCGCAAGCTTGCCCGGCTGCGCGCGGTTGCGCATGCGCAGCAGGCGCATGATGGGCAGTTCGTCGTCGTGCAGGCTGATCAGCATGTGCGGGCCGATCACGAAGCGCAGCGCCTCGGTCACGTACTCGTGACCGCGCCCGATCAGGAAATCGGCGCGCAGGTTCAGATTGCCCTGCGCGTTGACGAACACCCGCGCGCTGGCCTCGATGTCGGCATCGTCATCGGGCGCCTCGACGTCAATGCGGAAGCGACGTTGCAGCCATCGCTCCTCGTCACCGTCGAGATCGAGCGCGTCTATCCAGACGATGTCCTGGTCGGGCACTGCGTCGTGCAGCGCTTCGGCGACGCGGGTGAGTCGGCCGTCCTGCAGCGTGTAAACGTGAATCATCGGCAGACATCCGGGTGGGGCGGTTCGAACCGGGAAGGGCGGTACCGGCGGGCACCGGTGAGGCGGATGTTAGCGGTCGCGACTTCCATGTCCGCAACTTTCGTCGATCAGCCCCTTGCCCCGAACAGCGCCGTGCCGACGCGCACGATGGTGGCACCTTCGGCGATCGCCGCTTCGAGATCCTGTGACATGCCCATCGACAGCGTGTCGAGACAGTGTCCGCGCGCGTTCAGATCGTCCTTCAACTGCCGTAAATGGGCAAAACGGCGACGCTGGAGGGCGACATCATCGGTCGGTTCGGGAATGGCCATCAGGCCGCGCAGCGCGAGTCGCGGCAGCGACGCGATGGCGTCGGCCAGCGCGGCGACCTCGGCCGGAGCGACACCGCTCTTCGAGGCCTCGCCGCTGACGTTGACCTGTATGCACAGGTTCAGCGGCGGCCGATGCGGGTCGCGCTGTTCGGACAGCCGCGCGGCGATCTTCTCGCGGTCCACCGAATGCACCCAGTCGAACCAGGTCGCGACCTGACGCGTCTTGTTGCTCTGCAGCGGGCCGATGAAGTGCCAGTCCAGCGCGAGGCCGGCCTCACCGAGGCGCTGCGCCTTGTCGCAGCCTTCCTGCACGTAGTTCTCGCCGAAGGCGGACTGACCGGCGGCATGCGCGGCGATGATGTCCGCATCCGGCTTGGTCTTGCTCACCGCCAGCAGAAGAATGTCTGCGGGGTCGCGGCCGCAGGCGCGGGCGGCGTCGGCGATACGGTGGCGAATTGCTTGCAGGTTGTCTGAAATGCTCATCATAATGCCCTGAATTTCTTCGAATTATATTCGGCACAACACCCCATTCATTGCCCGAGGCCCGTCATGGACATCACCGAACTGCTCGCGTTTTCCGTCAAGAACAAGGCGTCCGACCTGCATCTCTCGGCCGGTCTGCCGCCGATGATCCGCGTGCATGGCGACGTGCGCCGGATCAATCTGCCGCCGATGGAGCACAAGGATGTGCACGGCATGATCTACGACATCATGAACGACACCCAGCGCAAGGTGTACGAAGAGCACCTTGAAGCCGACTTCTCGTTCGCGGTGCCCAATCTGGCGCGTTTCCGGGTCAATGCCTTCGTGCAGAACCGTGGTGCGGGCGCGGTGTTCCGGACCATTCCGTCCAAGGTGCTGACGCTGGAGGACCTGAAGGCGCCGAAGATTTTCCAGGACATCGCCAACACGCCGCGCGGCATCGTGCTGGTGACCGGCCCGACCGGCTCCGGCAAGTTGACCACGCTGGCGGCCATGGTCGATTACATCAACGAGAACGAGTACGGCCACATCCTGACCGTCGAAGACCCGATCGAGTTCGTGCATGAATCCAAGCGCTGCCTGATCAACCAGCGCGAAGTCGGGCCGCACACGCTGAGCTTCTCGAACGCGCTGCGCTCGGCGCTGCGCGAAGACCCGGACGTGATCCTGGTGGGCGAAATGCGCGACCTGGAAACGATACGGCTGGCGCTGACTGCGGCCGAAACCGGCCACCTGGTGTTCGGCACGCTGCACACCTCCAGCGCGGCGAAAACCATCGACCGTATCGTTGACGTGTTCCCGGCCGAGGAAAAGGAAATGGTGCGGGCCATGCTTTCCGAGTCGCTGCGCGCCGTCATTTCGCAGACGCTGCTGAAGACCAAGGACGGCACCGGCCGGGTCGCCGCGCACGAAATCATGGTGGGCTCGCCGGCCATCCGCAACCTGATCCGCGAGAACAAGATCGCGCAGATGTATTCGGCCATCCAGACCGGTCAGAGCCTGGGCATGCAGACGCTGGACCAGAACCTGCAGGAACTGGTGCGCCGCAACGTCATTTCGCCGGCCGAAGCGCGCACCCGTGCGCAAAACAAGGACATGTTCGCCGGCTGAGTGCCGCGCCTGCCGCTACACTGACAACGACAACCGCCGCGGAGAGCGCAGATGGAAAGAGATCAGGCCCTCAAATTCATGTACGACCTGCTGCGCCTGATGGTGACCAAGCGCGGGTCCGACCTGTTCGTGACCGCCGGTTTTCCGCCAGCGATCAAGGTGGACGGCCGCATCGTGCCGCAGTCCAACCAGTCGCTGACGCCGCAGCACACGGCCGAACTGGCGCGCGCCATCATGAACGACCGCCAGGCGGCCGAATTCGAGGCGACCAAGGAGTGCAATTTCGCGATCTCGCCGGCCGGCATCGGCCGCTTCCGCGTCAATGCCTTCGTGCAGCAGGGCAAGATAGGCTGCGTGCTGCGCACCATCAACGCCAAGATTCCGACGCTGGACGAACTGGGCCTGCCGCCGGTGCTGAAGGATGTGGCGATGACCAAGCGCGGTCTGGTCATCTTCGTCGGCGGAACCGGCACCGGCAAGACCACCTCGCTCGCCGCACTCGTCAACTGGCGCAATACCAACAGCTACGGCCACATCATCACGATCGAGGACCCGATCGAGTACGTGCACGACCACAAGAACTGCGTGGTAACGCAGCGCGAGATCGGGCTCGACACGGCGGACTGGGAAATCGCGCTGAAGAACACGCTGCGGCAGGCGCCGGACGTGATCCTGATGGACGAGATCCGCGATCGCGAAACGATGGAGCACGCGATCCAGTTCGCCGAGACCGGCCACCTCTGCCTGGCTACGCTGCACGCCAACAGCTCCAACCAGGCGATCGACCGCATCATCAACTTCTTCCCGGAAAACAAGCGGGAACAGCTGCTGATGGACCTTTCGCTGAATCTGCGGGCGATGATCTCCCAGCGTCTGGTGCCGCTGAAGGAAGGCAAGGGTCGGGCGGCGGCGATCGAGGTGATGCTGAATTCGCCGCTGATCGCCGATCACATCTTCAAGGGCAATGTGGGCGAGATCAAGGACGTGATGAAGCGCTCGCGCGAACTGGGCATGCAGACCTTCGACCAGGCGCTGTTCGACCTCTACGAAGCCGGTCGCATCAACTACGAGGACGCGCTGCGCAACGCCGATTCGGTCAACGATCTGCGCCTGCAGATCAAGCTGAACAGCAAGGAAGCGCAGGACCGCAACCTGAACGTGACCTCGGGACTCGATCTGGTGTGACCCGGCGTCCAGGGGCGGCGCGCCCGATCCACGATCCGAGCCTGAGCCGGGATTGTGTGGGAGGGGTCTTCTGACCCCGACAGCACCCTGGATCGGAGCCGACGGACCGCAACCGCCGCGTCGCGGTCAGAAGACCGCGACCACGACAGCAAGTCGCCTGCCGGTTCAGCGCACCACCAGCACCGCACACGGCGCGTGGTGCAGCACGTTGCTGCTGACCGATCCCATCACGATGCGCTTGGCCAGACTCAGGCCACGCGTACCGAGGATGATCAGTTCGGCGTTCTCCTCTTCCGCGATATCGACCAGGACGTCGGCCGGTTCGCCCATCGCCAGCCGGGTGCGCGCGGTCACGCCGCGAGCCGCCAGTTCGGCCGCCACCTTGTCGAGTGCCGCGCGCGCGTGGTCTATCTCGGCCTGGTCCACTTCCACCGCGGTACCGCGTATGCCCAGCGCGGGGCCGCGTACCACCGACACGATGACCGCATCGAGCGGACCGTTCAGGATCTGCAGCTGATCGATCGCCTTGTGCGCGTGTTTCGAACCGTCGTAGGCCACCACCACTTTCATTGTTCTCTCCCGATAGGTGACGCACGTCGGTGCGCCGGCCTGTGCATTATTCGGGGCGGCCACGGCGAGCGGCAATTCTCAGGAGGGAGTAATCCCTAATGGGTAGGCGTGGCGGGCCGGCGGTTCAGCAGCCGCACTGGCGGATCACCGGTCGCACTGCCAGCAGTTCCAGCGTCTCGTCGATGCTCAGTCCGGATTCGAGCAGCGCGGCACCGTCGAAACACCAGGACAGGTCGGTGTTCGGTTCCAGCACGGCCAGGCCGGTCGTGCTGTCGAACACTTCGTGCTGCCAGAAGTTGTGCTCGCTGCGGCTGCGGACCTGGTAGCGCTTGTCGCTCATGCGTGCATGCTCCGGTAGCGCAGCCAGGCCAGCCAGCCGACGAAGACGAAAGCGGCCATGCCGGCGGCCAGATGCAGCGGTTCGCCCCACAGCACCGGCACCACCAGGCCGGCGGCCATCGCGTTGGTCAGCGACTGCGCGAAACCCTGGCAGGACGACACCATGCCGCGCGCGCGCGGGAACAACTCCAGCGCCAGCAGCGACAGTATCGGCATGGCCAGCGCCTGGCCGATGTTGTACAGCGCGATCGGCAGCACCGCCCAGGGCAGACTGGCCGGGGTGAGCACATTCAGCATCACGTTGCCGAAGGCGGCCGCCAGCATGATGGTGTACGCCATCTTGAGCTGCAGTTGCGGCGCCATCTTGCCGGCCAGCCGGCGGCCCAGCCAGGAGCCGGTCATCATGCCGGCCACCGTCGGGCCGAACAGCCAGGCGAAGCCCTGGGGCGACACGCCCAGGTGCTCCATCAGGAACACCGGCGCCGACATCACGTAGAGGAAGAAACCGGCGAAATTCATCGACACCGCGATCACCAGCGCCAGCAGCGCCGGGTGGGCAAACATGTGGGCGTAATCGCGCGCCAGCTTGACCGGATGCAGGCTGCGCCGGTGATCCGGGTCCAGCGTTTCCGGCAGCCGCAGCAGGCAGAGCAGCCACATCAGTGCCGAGTAGGCGGCAAGAAACCAGAACACCGCGCGCCAGCCGAACAGGCCGAACACCCAGCCGCCGATGATGGGCGCGGCCGCTGGCGCCAGCGCGAACAGCAACTGTATCGTGCTCATCAGGCGCTGCGCCTGCGCGCCCTCGAACAGGTCGCGCACGACGGCGCGGCCGACCACCATGCCGGCGCCGGCGCACATGCCCTGCAGCGCGCGGGCGATCCACAGGTGCTCGATCTGCGTGGCCAGCGCGCAGCCGACCGAGGTCAGGAAGAACATCACCAGCGACCACAGCACGACGCGCCGCCGGCCCAGCGCGTCGGCGACGGCGCCGTGCCACAGCGTCATCAGCGCGAAGAAACCGAGGTAGATGGTGAGCGACTGCTGCACTTCGAGCTTGGTCGCGCCCAGATCGGCACCGATCGCCGGAAAAGCCGGCAGGTAGGTGTCGATCGCGAACGGACCGATGGCCGACAGGCCCGCCAGCAGGAAGGCCAGGCTGCGCGGCGAACGGCTCACTGGGCGGGGGCTGCCGGTGGCGGCGGCGCGACGGCCGGTACGGCCGGCGGTGCTTCGAAAGCGCGGCGCTCGGCGTCCGGCATCTCCACCACGCGCACGTCGCTGACGTAGTACTGCGTCTCGCCGAAGCAGGAGGTGGGCACGCCGATGTGCTGCGCGTAATGCAGCGATACGCGCTGACCCATGCTTTCGTTCAGCTTCTGTGCCACTTTCTCGTCACGCACCGAGAACTCGAACTTCTCGGTCAGCGTGCCGGGCATGGTGACCATCGCGAGTTCGCCCTCCCAAGTCTTGCAGAACCAGCCCTTGTTGCTGAATTTCTGCACGTAACCGGCACGTTCGCCGGTGGAATAGCTCCAGTTCAGCACCAGCCAGGTGTAGCCGCCGAACAGCGCCAGCAGCAGGGCGAGGACGGAAAAGATGCGCATGCCGTTCTCCGGGAGAGGTCGCGGGTGAAATTACAGGCCGAGCCGCTGCCAGATGGTCGAGGTGAGGCCCGCCTGGTTCAGCGTGTAGAAGTGCAGGCCCGGTGCGCCGCCGGCCAGCAGGCGCTCGCACAGCGTGGTCACGACGTCCAGGCCATAGGCCTTGACCGAGGCGGCGTCGTCGCCGAAGCCTTCGAACTTGCGCTGCATCCAGCGCGGGATTTCGGCACCGCAGGCTTCCGAGAAGCGCGCGATCTTCGAGAAATTGGCGATCGGCATGATGCCCGGGTAGATCGGCGCCTCGACGCCCATCGCGCGCGCGTCGTTGACGAAGGCGAAGTAGGCGTCGGTGTTGTAGAAGTACTGGGTGATGGCCGAGTCGGCGCCCGCCTTCATCTTGCGCACGAAGTTCTGCAGGTCTTTGGCGGCGTTGCGCGCCTGCGGATGCACTTCCGGGTAGGCGGCCACTTCGATGTGGAACCAGTCGCCGGTTTCCTGTCGGACGAACTCCACCAGTTCGTTGGCGTAGCGGAAATCGCCCGGATCGACCACGCCGGACGGCAGGTCGCCGCGCAGCGCCACCATATGGTGGATGCCCTCTTCCTTGTAGCGCTCAAGCGT
This sequence comes from Methyloversatilis sp., assembly GCF_965284615.1. Classification (GTDB taxonomy): domain Bacteria; phylum Pseudomonadota; class Gammaproteobacteria; order Burkholderiales; family Rhodocyclaceae; genus Methyloversatilis. Next base: position 4,155,041 of record NZ_OZ260098.1, on the reverse strand, counting down.
CTGTCGCAGGTTGTCGCGGGTCGAGCCGATGCACGACAGGTGCGGCGCCGCGTTCAGGCCTTCGGCCTTCATTTCGAGCACGGTTTCGAGTGTGCGATCGCGCGTGGTGCCGCCGGCGCCGTAGGTGACCGAGAAGAAGGACGGGTTGAGCTGGCGCAGCTGGCGGCGCGTGGCGCGCAGCTTTTCCGCACCCTCTTCGGTGGCCGGCGGGAAGAATTCGACGCTGCAGATGCGCGTGGGGTTGTCAGTCATGGTGGTCGGTCGCGTCGCGCCGGGCCGCGTACAGGAAGAATTCGCGGTTGCCGTCGCCGCCCTTGATCGGGCTGTCGAAGTAATCCAGTGCGCTGAGACCGTTTGCTTCGGCAAACGTCCGCATGCGCACCTCCAGGGCCGGGTATTGTGCCGCATCGCGCACGATGCCGCCTTTCCCCAGTGCATCCGGGCCCAGTTCGAACTGCGGCTTCACCAGCGTGAGCACGCGTCCACCGGGCGCCAGCAGCGCCGGCCACTGCGGCAGCAGCAGCGTCAGCGAAATGAAGCTGGCGTCGCACACCAGCAGGTCGAAGCCGCCGGCCGCCATATGTATACCGAGCGCCGTGGCGTCCAGCGTGCGTGCGTTCAGGTGTTCGATGCAGACGATGCGCGGATCGCCGCGCAGCCGCGGATCGAGCTGGCCGTGGCCGACCTCGACGCCCACCACCCGCGCGGCGCCGCGCTGGATCAGGCAGTCGGTGAAGCCGCCGGTGCTCTGACCGACGTCGAGACAGGTGAGGCCGGCGACGTCCAGCCCGGCACGGTCGAGCGCCCCGGCCAGCTTCAGCCCGCCGCGCGACACATAGCGGTCGTCGTCCGACACCTCGACCTGCAGTTCGGCACCGTCCGGGATGTCCTGCGCCGGCTTGGTCACCACGGTCCAGCCGGCGCCCGAGGCGACGCGCACCCGCCCGGCTGCGATCAGCGTCTGGGCGACGGTGCGGGAACGGGCGAGGTTGCGGGCAACGAGGGTCTGGTCGGCTCTCATGGGTGTTCGCCAGGGGAAGAGCGCGGATAAGAACCGAGATTGGCCGCCGCGGCAAGCGCGATCACACCTCCACCGGGTCCACGTCCACGTGCCAGCGCAGGCCGCGGGCGACGCGCAGGCGGTAGAGGTTGGCGACCCAGGGCAGCAGCAGCGTGCGCAGGGCCGGACGGCTGCGCGATTCGACCACCAGCTGGGCGCGTTCGCGGTTGGCGCGACGCACCATGCGCATCGGCACGACGTCGTAGATCTGCACGCCGTCCACGTTCAGTGCCAGCGCGGCACGCCGCGCCGCTTCGAGGAAGTCGAGGGCAGCCTGCAGTTCCGGCGCGTCGGCGCTCAGCATGAGCTGGAAGCCGTGCGGCGGCAGGCCGAGCGCGGCGCGTTCCGCCAGCTGGCTGCGCGCGAAGCCGTCGAAATCGTGCGCCTTCAGCGCGGCGAACAGCGGGTGTTCGGGTTGCGCGGTCTGGATCAGCACTTCGCCCGCCGTATCGGCCCGACCGGCGCGGCCGCCGACCTGCATCAGCTGCGCGAACAGCCGTTCCTGCGCGCGGAAGTCGGCGGCATGCAGCGAGGCGTCGGCGCCGATCACGCCAACCAGCGTGATGCCGGGGAAGTCGTGGCCCTTGGCCAGCAACTGGGTGCCGACCACCAGATCGACCTCGCCGCGGCGGATCAGGTCCAGCTGTTCCTGCCAGTGCTCGCGGCCGCGCACGTTGTCGCGGTCTATGCGCAGCAGGCGTGCGGTCGGGAAGCGGCTGGCCAGCGTTTCTTCCAGCCGCTGGGTGCCGCGGCCGTAGCCCTGGATGTCCTGGTTCCCGCATTTCGGGCAGGCCTGCGGCACCGGCCCTTCGGCGCCGCAGTGGTGACAGCGCAGCCGGCGGTCGGCGGCGTGCAGCACCAGATTGGCGGTGCACTGCGTGCAGCCGGCCGCCCAGCCGCAGGCCGGACAGCTCAGCACTGGCGCATAGCCGCGGCGGTTGATGAACAGCAGCGTCTGTTCGCCGCGCGTCAGCCGGCTTTCGATGGCCCGCTGCATGGGTTGGCTCAGCCCGTCGGTGGCGCGGAACACCCGCGTGTTGACCAGATGCACCTCGGGCAGGCGGGCGCTGCCGGCGCGCGTGGTCAGTCTGAGCCAGCGATAGCGGCCGTCGATCGCGTGGCGCAGCGTTTCCAGCGATGGCGTGGCGCTGCCCAGCACGATGGGCACGTCTTCGTTGCGCGCACGCCAGATGGCGACGTCGCGCGCCGAATAGCGCACGCCTTCGGTCTGGCGGAAGGAGGGGTCGTGTTCCTCGTCGAGCACGATGCAGCCCAGTCGCGGCAGCGGCGCGAACACCGCCAGCCGGGTGCCGAGCAGGATGTCCGCCTCGCCCGACTGCGCTGCCGCCCAGGCCATTGCGCGGGCGCCGTCGCTCATTTCGCTGTGCATCACGTGCAGGCAGGCGCGCGGGAAGCGGGCGGCGACGCGCGCCTGCAACTGCGGCGTCAGCGCGATCTCCGGCACCAGCAGCAGGCACTGCCGGCCGGCGGCGATCTGATCCTCGATCAGTCGCAGATAGACCTCGGTCTTGCCGCTGCCGGTCACGCCGTGCAGCAGGCTGGCGGCGTAGCCCGCGGTCGATTGCAGTGCGGCCAGCGCCGCCGCCTGGTCGGCGCTGAGTACATGCGCAGCCTCGGCCGGCGCCTGCGGCAGCGCCGGCTCGATCAGCCCGTCGGTCAGCAGGCGTTCGAGGGCGACGGCGGCGCGCGATGACAGCGCGCGCAGTTCCGCCTCGTTCAGGTCGCCGGCCTCGGTCAGCGCGGTGATCAGCTTGCGCCGGACGTCGCGCGCCGGCAGCGCATCGAGCGCGGCGGTGCCGGCCGGGGTGGCGCGGAAACGGCGGTTCGCCCGCTCGGCGCGGGTGGCGCTGATGGCCGGCGGCGCCGCCATCGCCGCCACTTCGCCTATCGGCTGCTGATAGTAGTGGGCGACGAACTCGACCAGCGCCCGCCAGCTGGCCGGCAGCGGCGGGCTGCCGCGGTCGATGTCGAGCAGCGGCTTGATGCGCGCGGCGTTGACGTCGCCCGCTTCGCGCCAGCCCCAGGCGATGCCCCACAGTTCGCTGCGGCCAAAGGGCACGCGCACGCGCTGTCCCGGTTCGGCATCGGGAAAGGCCGAGGCGTCATAGTCGAACAGCGTGGGAATCGGTCGCGAAAGCGCGACCTGCAACAGATGCGACGGCAGAATTGCTGCGGTGCTTTCCAAGCGCTGATGCGGGCTTTTAATGGATTCAGTGACTTGCGGCATGTCGTTCAACAAGACTGGGTGCTTGTGTCCGCAACGCACTCATCCGGCAAGGTTTTGAGTGCCACAAAAGCTGTGGATAACTTTGTGGGAAACTTCGTGTCCGTCCGTCACGAACCGGACATCAACGGCCACCAAATTTTCCGCCAGGCGTCAAGAAAAAAATACTTCCTTGCTTATCAGTGACTTGCGCGGAGGGCTCTTGTAGTGGACCGGCCCTTCGGCTTGTAGTCGGCCTGAGCGGCCGACTGTGCATAAGTTAACCCCTTGCGGTGGCCGAACTGTGCGGAATAAGCCGGCGGAACCTGCCGGCTGCCCCGTTCAGCCTGCCCGCAGGGCGCGGCTGTGGCGATGAACTTCCTCCACCAGCGCGGCTACGTGCTCCGGCGGCGTGTGCTGCGAAATGCCGTGGCCGAGGTTGAACACATGGCCCGGGTGATTGCCGTAGCTGTCGAGGATGCGGCGCGCCTCGCCGCGGATACCCTCCGGGTGCGCGAACAGGGCGGTCGGGTCGAAATTGCCCTGCAGCGCCACCTTGTCGCCGACCCGCTGGCGGGCCAGTCCGATATCGGTGGTCCAGTCCAGGCCCAGCGCGTCGGCGCCTGCTTCGGCCTGCGCCTCCAGCCACTGACCGCCGCCCTTGGTAAACATGATGACCGGCACGCGCTGGCCGTCCTTTTCCCGTTTCAGGCCGGCGATGATGCGCTGCATGTAGGCGAGCGAGAATTCGCGATAGCCGTGCGCCGACAGCGCGCCGCCCCAGGAGTCGAAAATCATCACTGCCTGCGCACCGGCTTCGATCTGCGCATTCAGGTAATCGGTCACCGCCTTCGAGGTCACCGACAGCATGTGGTGCAGCAGTTCCGGGCGATCCAGCATCAGCGTCTTCAGGTGCCGGTAGTCGTCCGAGGCGCCACCTTCGACCATGTAGCAGGCCAGCGTCCACGGGCTGCCTGAGAAGCCGATCAGCGGCACCCGACCGTCCAGCGCGCGGCGGATTTCACTCACCGCATCAATGACATAGCCCAGTTCGGCGGTGGGGTCGGGCGCGGCCAGCGCGCGGATCGCGTCTTCCGAACGCAGCGGGCGCTCGAACTTCGGGCCTTCGCCCTCAGCGAAATACAGGCCCAGACCCATCGCGTCCGGCACCGTCAGGATGTCGGAAAACAGGATGGCGGCGTCGAGCGGAAAGCGCTCCAGCGGTTGCAGCGTCACTTCGCAGGCCATGGCCGGCGACTTGCACAGCTGCAGGAAGCTGCCGGCGCGACGGCGGGTCGCGCAGTACTCGGGCAGGTAGCGGCCGGCCTGGCGCATCAGCCAGATCGGCGTGTAGTCGGTGGGCTGGCGCAGCAGCGCGCGCAGGAAGGTGTCGTTGCGGAGTGCGGACATGGGAAATCCTTGAAGTGCAGGGCGCAAGGATAGCCGATGCGCCCGCCTGCCTGCCCGGGCAGGCGACGATCGGACCTATTTGCGCCAGAAACCCGGGGTGAAGATGATGAGGATGGACATCACCTCCAGGCGGCCTAGCAGCATGGCAAAGCTGCACACCCAGGTCTGGAAGTCGGACAGACCCTGATAGTTGCCAGCCGGGCCAACCACGCCGAGACCGGGGCCGGCATTGTTGATCATCGCGATGATCGCGGTGAACGAGGACATGAAGTCGAGCCCGGACAGCAGCAGCACGAAGGTGAGCAGCACGATGCTCATGAAGTACAGGAAGATGAAGCCCAGCACCGACTGGGCGACCGTGTCCGACACGCACGTTGTGCCGACCTTGAGCGGCCGTACGGCGTTCGGATGAATGAGCTTGAGCATGTCGCGCCGCGCCTGGCCGATCAGGATGAGTGTGCGCACCATCTTGATGCCGCCGCCGGTCGATCCCGAACTGGCCGTGATGCTGGACAGGAAGAGCATCCACAGTGGCACGAACAACGGCCATTGCGCGTAGTCGGTGCTGACGAAACCACAGTCGGTTGCAATCGAGATGAGATTGAAGCTCACATGTCGCAGGGCCGTCCAGTAGCTGGCATACGTGCCCTGTTCGACCAGATAGGCCGCCAGCAGCACGCTGCTGCCAATACAGGCGATCAGCACGCCGCGGGCCTCGAAATCCTGCGCATAAACGCGCAACGAGCGGCCGCGGAAGGCGAGGAAGTGGGTGGCGAAGTTCATCGCCGCGACGAGCATGAAGAAGCTCAGGACGCCCTCGATCCACGGTGAATCGAAGGCGCCGACGCTGGCGTCGCGCGTGGACAGCCCGCCCAGACCCATCGCGGCGAAGGCGTGACAGAGCGCGTCGAACCAGTCCATGCCGGCGACGCGCAGCGACAGCACGCAGATGACCGTGATGCCGAAATAGACCAGGTAGAGCGCCTTGGCGGTGTCGGCGATGCGCGCTGTGAGCTTGCCGTCCTTCATCGGCCCCGGCGCCTCGGCCTTGTACAACTGCATGCCGCCGACGCCAAGCAGCGGCAGGATGGCGACCGCGAACACGATGATGCCCATGCCGCCTATCCAATTCAGCAGGTGGCGCCACAGGTTGACCGACTGCGGGGCGTGGTCCAGCCCGGTCATCACCGTGGCGCCGGTCGTGGTCAGGCCCGACATCGTTTCGAAGAAGGCGTCGGTGAAACTCATGCTGTCGTAGGACAGCATGAGCGGCACGGCGGCGATGGCCGACATCAGCATCCACGACAGCGTGACCAGCAGGAAGCCATCACGCGGCTTCAGTTCGCGGTAATGGCGGCGGGTGCCCACATAGAGCAGTATCCCGCCGGCCGCGCTGATCGCCATGCCGTCGATGAAGTGCCACAGCATGCCGTCGTGGAAGATGAGCGAGCAGGCGATCGGCGCCAGGTAGGTGAGGCTGAACACCGCCAGCAGGCGGCCCAGCACGTTGACGACGTGCAGCATCAGAGATACCCGAAGTTGACCTGAAACAGCCGCTCGACGCGCGCCACCAGCCGGCGGTTCGAGCAGAACACGATCACATGGTCTTCCGGTTCGATCACCGTGTCGTGGTGCGGCATGATCACCTGCTGGTGGGTTTCGCGCACCGCGAGGTCGGTCACCTCGACCTGGATGGGCTTGCCGGACTGGCGGACGATGGCGCCGATCATCGCGCCCTGCGGCAGTCCGATCTCCTCGATGCGACGCCCCACCACGCGGGAGGTCTTGCGGTCGCCATGGACCACGAGTTCCAGTGCTTCGGCTGCACCGCGGCGCAGGCTGTGCACCGCCACCACGTCGCCGCGGCGCACGTGGGCGAGCAGCGAGCCGATTGACACCTGGGCCGGCGAGATGGCGATGTCTATGGTGCCGGCCTGCACCAGATCGACATAGGCGCGGCGGTTGATCAGTGCCACCACGCGCCGGGCGCCCATGCGCTTGGCCATCAGCGAGGACATGATGTTGTTCTCGTCGTCGTTGGTCAGCGCGAGATACAGGTCCATGTCGTTGACGTTTTCCGCCTCCAGCAGCATTTCGTCCGTCGTGTCGCCGGCCAGTACCAGGGTCTTGTGCAGATTGCTCGACAGGAATTCGGCACGGGGCCGCGAGTGCTCGATCAGCTTCAGCTCGTAGCGGTTCTCCAGCGAGGTGGCCAGCCGGTAACCGATATTGCCGCCGCCAGCGATCATGATGCGGCGCATCGGCTTGTCCAGCTTGCGCAGCTCGGCGGTCACCGCGCGGATGTCCTCGGTTGCGGCCAGGCAGAACACCTCGTCGCCCGGTTCGATCACCGTGTCGCCGTCCGGAATGATGGCGGTGTCGCGCCGGTAGATGGCGGCAATGCGCGCTTCGATGTCGGGCAGGTGCTCGCGCAACGCCTTGATCTGGCGCCCGACCAGCGGGCCGCCGCCGACTGCGCGCACGGCGACCATGGACACCCGCCCCTGCGCGAACTCGATCACTTGCAGTGCTTCAGGGAAGGCGATCAGCCGCTTCAGGTAATCCGTGACTTCCTGTTCCGGGCAGATCGAGAAGTTGACGGCGAAGTTATTGTCGTCCAGCAGCTGCGGGTAGTCGGCGTAGTCGATCGAGCGCAGACGGGCTATGCGGGTGGGCAGGTTGAACAGCGTCTGCGCGATGCGACAGGCGCACAGATTGGTCTGGTCCGACGCCGTGACCGCGATCAGAAGGTCGGCGTCATCGGCGCCGGCCTGGCGCATCACGTGCGGGCTGGCGGCATTGCCGACGACCACCCGCAGGTCCAGCCTGTCCTGCAACGCCTGCAGTCGCGGAATGTCGGTATCGACCACGGTGATGTCGTTCGCCTCCGACACCAGGTTCTCGGCCACTGACGAACCGACCTGACCTGCTCCGAGAATGATGATTTTCACGCCGCCGCCCGTTGGGAAAGTTGCGCGAGTGTAGCCGCAACCACAGGCGGCGGCATGACGTCGGTCAGGCCGGCTGCGCCCCCAGCATGCCTTCGCGCTCGATGAAGGCGATGATGGCGTCTAGGTTGTGACCGGTCTTCATGTTGGAGAACAGGAAGGGCCGCTCGCCGCGCATCTTCAGCGCGTCGCGCTCCATCACCTCCAGCGAGGCGCCGACCATGGGCGCCAGATCGATCTTGTTGATGATGAGCAGGTCCGATTTGCAGATGCCGGGCCCGCCCTTGCGTGGAATCTTGTCGCCGGCGGCGACGTCGATCACGTACAGCGTCAGGTCGGAAAGTTCGGGCGAGAAGGTCGCGGCGAGGTTGTCGCCGCCGGATTCGATCAGGATCACTTCCAGCCCGGAAAAACGCGCGCTCAGACGCGCCACCGCTTCGAGGTTGATCGACGCGTCCTCGCGTATCGCGGTGTGCGGGCAGCCGCCGGTTTCGACGCCGATGATGCGTTCCGGCGGCAGCGCCTCGTTGCGCACCAGGAACTGCGCGTCCTCCTCGGTGTAGATGTCGTTGGTGACGGCAGCGATGTTGTAGCGGTCGCGCAGCGCGCGGCACAGCGCCAGCGTCAGCGCGGTCTTGCCCGAGCCGACCGGGCCGCCGATGCCCACGCGCAGCGGCGGGCGGGGAGTGGATGGGGTCATGGTGTCAGCCTTTCATCGAAAATGCGGATCCGGATCGTCAACTGTGCAGTCGTGCCCGGATTGTGGGCGCGGCAGGTGGCGTGCGGTGCGACCGTGGTCATGATCTGAACAGCCGTGAGTACTGCGTTTCGTGCCGGCTGCTGGCGATCGCCAGGCCGGGCGCGAAATTGCTCCAGTCCTCGCGCGGCAGCGTCAGCGCGGTTGCCACGCGCGGCGGGATGTCCTCGCCCAGCGTCATCAGCAGGCGCTGGCCGGCGGTCTGACCCAGCGGCACCGCCTTGATCGCCGCCATCACCTGATTCTCGGCCCAGGCCCAGGCCCAGGCGGTCAGCGCCGGTTCGATCGGCACACCGAGCGCCACCGCGGCGCCTGACCAGGCAGTCGGGAAGGCGACGTCGCCGATGTCCGCAAGTCGTGCCGCGACCGCGCTGCATTCCGCCAGCGCCTTCAGCAGCTGGAGGCAGGAATAGCCCATCTGCACCGTCTCGGCGCGCAACTCGGCCGCCTCGCGGCTGGCCAGATAGTCGTCGTTCAGGTCGAGCACCGCCGCGATGTCGTCGGCGGCCCAGGCGCGCATCTGCGCGGCCAGCAAGGGCAGTTCGAACGAGGCGATGCCGGCGTCGAATACTGCAGCGATCCAGTCGCCGGCGTCCGCTTCGGTCCGGATGGCGCTGCAATCGACCTGCCATTCCAGCCCCTGCGAATAGCTGAAGGCACCGACCGGCAGCGTCGGGCTGGCCAGCTGCAGCAGGCGCACCAGCGCGAGCGGATTCATGCGCCGCCCGCGAACAGGTGCAGCTTGGCGCCGGTCTCTTCCGCATGGGCGTGCGTGTGGTGGGCCGGGTGACCGCCATAGGCACCGGCCTCCGGCTCGAACGGCGCCAGCGTCTCGCGCACGTCGAGGCCCAGGCCGACCAGCATCTGCGCCAGCACGTGGTCGGTTGCCAGCCGCAGCAGACCGGGCTGCACCTCGACCGCGACATGGCGGTTGCCGAGGTGGTAGGCGGCGCGCGCGATCAGCAGCGCGTCTGCGCTGCGTGCCTCGATCACCCGCTCGGGCGCCGGGCGCACGGCAACGACGCGTCCGTCCTTGCCGGCCAGCAGGTCGCCGCCGCGCAGTATCGTGCCGCGCGGCAGGAAGAGCCCGACCTCCTCGCCCGAATCCAGGCGCGTGCGCAGCCTGCACTTGGCGCGCAGTTCGAAGTTCAGTGTCAGCGTTTCGGCCGGCACGGCGTCGGCCGGCGCGAAGGTTTCGATCAGCAGCATGTCGGGTGGGGTGGAGACCCCTTGTTCAGAACAGGAAATAGCGCTGCGCTATCGGCAACGCGGCGGCCGGCTCGCACACCAGCCGCTCACCGTCGGCGCGTACCTCGTAAGTTTCTGGATCGACGTCGATCTCTGGCTGCCAGCCGTTCAGCACCATGTCGGACTTGCGGATGGTGCGCGTGTTGCGTACCGGTTCCAGTCGTTTGGCGAGGCCCAGGTCGCGTACGGCCGGGTTGTTCAGCGCCGCCTGCGACACGAAGGTGAGCGAGGTCTTCAGGCCGCCGGCGTAGCTGCCGAACATCGGCCGGTAGTGCACCGGTTGCGGTGTCGGGATGGAGGCGTTCGGGTCGCCCATCGCGGCGGCGGCGATCATGCCGCCCTTGAGGATCAGGCTGGGTTTGACGCCGAAGAAGGCCGGGCGCCACAGCACCAGATCGGCCAGCTTGCCCGGCTCGACCGAGCCGACGATGTGGCCGATGCCGTGCGTGATCGCGGGGTTGATCGTGTACTTGGCGATGTAGCGGCGCACGCGGAAATTGTCGGCGGCCGGCGAACGCCCCTCGGGATCGCTCAGCGTGCCGCGCTGGATCTTCATCTTGTGCGCCGCCTGCCAGGTGCGGATGATCACTTCGCCGACGCGGCCCATGGCCTGCGAGTCGGACGACATCATCGAAAAGGCGCCGAGGTCATGCAGGATGTCCTCCGCCGCGATCGTCTCGCGGCGGATGCGGCTTTCGGCGAAGGCCACGTCCTCGGCGATGGCGGCGTCGAGGTGGTGGCACACCATGAGCATGTCGAGGTGCTCGTCTATGGTGTTCACCGTGTAAGGCATCGTCGGATTGGTCGATGACGGCAGCACGTTGGGCAGACCGGCCGCACGCAGGATGTCCGGCGCATGACCGCCGCCCGCGCCTTCGGTGTGGAAGGTGTGGATGGTGCGGCCCTTGAACGCGTCCATCGTCGTTTCGACGAAGCCCGATTCGTTCAGCGTGTCGGTGTGGATGGCGACCTGCACGTCCATCTCTTCGGCCACCGACAGGCAGGTGTCGATCGCCGCCGGCGTGGTGCCCCAGTCCTCGTGCAGCTTCAGGCCGATCACGCCGGCCTCGATCTGTTCGCGCAGCGGCGCCGGCTGCGATGCGTTGCCCTTGCCGAGAAAACCGAGGTTCATCGGAAAGGCGTCGGCCGCGGCCAGCATCGAGTGGATGTGCCACGGGCCCGGCGTGCAGGTGGTGGCGAAGGTGCCGGTGGCCGGGCCGGTGCCGCCGCCCAGCATCGTCGTGACGCCGGACATCAGCGCCTCTTCGATCTGCTGCGGGCAGATGAAGTGGATGTGGCTGTCGATGCCGCCGGCGGTGACGATCATGCCTTCGCCGGCGATGATTTCGGTGCCCGGGCCGATGACCAGCGTGACCGCCGGCTGGATGTCCGGATTGCCGGCCTTGCCGATGCCGGCGATGAAGCCGTTCTTCAGACCGATGTCAGCCTTGACGATGCCCCAGTGGTTGACGATGAGCGCATTGGTGATGACGGTGTCCATCACCTCCGCCGCGCAGCGCTGGCTCTGGCCCATGCCGTCGCGGATCACCTTGCCGCCGCCGAACTTCACTTCCTCGCCGTAGACCGTGTAGTCGCGCTCGACCTCTATCCACAGCTCGGTGTCGGCCAGCCGCACGCGGTCGCCGGTGGTCGGGCCGAACATTTCCGCATAGGCCTGCCGGCTGATGCGCGTGCTCATGCGTCGATCAGTCCTTGAACATGCGACGTGCGGCCTTCGCGCGCCGGCGCATCATCAGCCCGCCAAGGCCGCCGATGAGCGCTGCCGCGATCAGCAGCGCCACGTGGTCCGGTTCGCTCATCAGGTGCAGCAGCGCGTCGCCGACGTTGCCGTGGTGCTCGCCCGGATGGGCCCACGCGACGCTGCTCCATGCCAGTGCCAAAGTCATCAGTGCCTGCATCATTGCTGTTCTCCCTGTGTGTCGAGCGGGCCCTGTACCCGTCCCTTGAATCCGAAAACCCTGCGTTCGCCGGCCAGCGCGACCAGCTTTACCGTGCGCATCTGTCCCGGCTCGAAGCGCACCGCGGTGCCGGCCGCAATATCGAGACGGAAACCGCGCGCCGCGGCGCGGTCGAACAGCAGCGCGTCATTCGTTTCCGCGAAGTGATAGTGCGATCCGACCTGCACCGGCCGGTCGCCGCTGTTGCGCACGTCCAGCGTGACGGTGTCACGGCCGGCGTTCAGTTCGATGTCGCCGTCGGCGACCTGCATCTGTCCTGGAATCATCGTGTTCCTTCCCGCGCCCGTCAGCCCGAACGCGCACCAAAACGGTAATCGCGCCCGGCCTTGGTGCCGTCGCTCACCGTTTCGGCATCGCCGCGGCGATCGAGCATTTCACGCACCAGCAGCAGGCTCACCAGCAGTTCCTCGTCATCGGCGCGCTCCTCAATGTCGGCCAGCGTGCGCGTGCGGTAATCGAGATCGGTGCGCAACGCGTCGAGGTTTACCGACTCGCCCAGGCTGCGCCGCACGCCCAGCTTGAAGCGCGCGAGGCGGCGCGCCAGTTCCATGTCGTCGTCACTCATGGGCGGCTCTCACGGTATCGGGTGATGAACGGTGACCAGCTTGGTGCCATCCGGGAAAGTGGCTTCCACCTGTATGTCCGGAATCATCTCGGCTACGCCTTCCATGACGTCGTCACGGCTGAGCAGCGTCGTGCAGTGGCTCATCAGTTCGGCCACGCTGCGGCCGTCGCGCGCACCTTCCATGATGGCGGCGGTGATGTAGGCGACCGCTTCCGGGTAGTTGAGCTTCAGCCCGCGCGCACGCCGGCGTTCGGCCAGCAGGGCGGCGGTGAAGATGAGCAGCTTGTCCTTCTCGCGCGGTGTCAGTTCCATTTTTCTTCTGTGCGTGTGCCCGTCATGTGTTCCAGATGCGCGGCGTCTGCGCGGCTCGGCCGGTCATGGCCGGCCGTATCAGCGCCCACAGAAGCACGAACCATGCCCGCGCCGCCTGCGTGCAGTCGCCGCGGTAGCGGGCGAGCAGCAGGCCGGGCAGCCGGGTCACGCCGGACTGGCCCTGTGGTGCGGGGACGGCGCGACAGGCGGCGAGCAGTGTGGCGTCGGCGTCGATGCCGGCGGCGATCAGCGTGCCGAACACCGGTGCGCCGGCCAGTCCGGCGGCCGACTGCAGCAGTGGCGCGCCGGCGGCGAGTCGCGCCTGTTCCAGCCACAGCGTCCGGCCGTCGCGGGTGATGCGGGTGTCCAGTGCCAGTTCGCCGCGCTCGAAGCGTTCGCCGCTGGCGGTGCGGCCCAGACACCACAGGTCCATGCCGATGAAGCGGCCGTCGCTCGCCAGGTCGATGTGGTTGCGCGCCTGCGCTCGCGCGCCGTCGAACACGATGGCGTCCTGCGGCAGCCATTCGACGACAGCGCCCGCGCCGACGCGCAGGTGCAGGTCCGAGCGCGCCTGCGGGCCGGCGCTGCGGTACCACTTGGTGGCGCCCGGCGTGGTGATCAGCGCGTGCGCGCCGGGGCCGGCGTCGAGTTCGACCTGCAGTGCGTCGCCGCCGGCGATGCCGCCCGGCGGGTGCAGCAGCAGCGTATGGCAGACCGCGTCGCCCTCCGGATAGAGCGGCTTCTGCACGCGCAGCGGGCCGCTGTGCTCGCGCCGCGCCAGCACGGTGCGTCCGTCAAGTGCGCGATAGCCGAGCGCGATGCGGGCTTGCCAGCCGGCGTCGCTGCCGGCGTCTGGTGTCGGGGTGTGCATGAGGACGTGTCAAAAATCGCGGCACGGCCGGAACCGGCCACCGCTTTGCCGACACAAAGCACGACGTGTGCCGAACACCACAGCCTACGCCGATTGCGAGGAGCTTCGATGACCTGTCCGACCCCTGTCTGCAGACTGTGCGCGCCGCTGCTGGTGCTGCTGCTCTTCTGTGCCGTGCCGGTTGCGGCCAGCGACGACGCACCGCCCGGCCTGCTCGACCGCGTGCCGGTGGCGGCGCGCACCGTGTTCCAGCTGTACGCCAAGAGCGAGCGCGGCACGTCCAGCGGTTCGGCGGTGATGGTCGGCCCCGGTCTGCTGGCGACCAGCTGCCACGTGCTGAACGACGCCACGCACGCGGTCGTCGTGCAGACCGGCGAGGCGCTGCAGGTATCGCTGGTCGCCGCCGACTGGCGGCGCGACCTGTGCATCCTGAAGTCGGACATCATCACCACGCGCGCGGCGCCGCTGATTCCGGCCAGCCAGGTGCGCAAGAAGGACGTGGTGTTCAGCCTCGGCTTCACCGGCGGCCGCTTCGCCTACGACCTCGGTGAGGTACGCCAGCTGTACGGGATGGACGGCAGCCGCGTACTGCGCGGCAGCGCCGCCTTCGCGGCCGGCGCCTCGGGCGGCGGCCTGTTCGACGCCGAAGGGCGGCTGGTCGGCATCCTCACCTTCTACAAGCTGAGCAGCGACAAGAGCATGTTCTTCGCCATTCCGGCCGACTGGGTGCCGGAGGTGCTGGCGCGCGGCGTGCAACCGAAGACGGCAGACGCGCGCCCGTTCTGGGCCGACGCCACCGATGCGCGTCTGCCCTTCCTGCAGGCGGTGCAGTACGAACACGAAGGTCGCTGGGACGCGCTGGCGCAGCACGCGCAGCTGTGGCTGGCACGCGAGCCGGACGCGCCGGAGGCGCGGGATACGCTGGAACAGGCGCTGGCGCGCGCGGGTGGCGTACCGCGCTGATCAGCGCGGCAGCCTGGCGATGTAGAGGCCGCCGTCCAGCTTCTGCACGATGCCCTGGCTGCCCAGCGGTGCCCACGTCAGTGCGTGCGCCGTCGCGTCGTAGCCGATGCGCTGTGGCGAAGCCGGCGTGCCGACAACGAGACGTCCGGGGATGTCGCCGGCGCGCACGCCGTCGCGGATCAGCGCGGCCTGCAGCGCCACCATGCGACCGACCGCCTGCGTGTCGTACAGACGCAGCAGGTAGTCGCCGTAGTCGGCGACCGCCAGGGTCAGCAGCAGCCGGCCCGCCGGGTTGTACAGCACGCGCGACAGATCGCCGTAGTCCGCCGCGTCCTGCAGGAAGGCGCGGTTCTGCGCCTGCAGCGCCGCCAGCCGCGCGTCATGAGGACCAGCCAGCGCAGCGTCGAGCGCTGCCGCGTGCGTCGCCCAGTCGTTGAGCGTCGCGTCGCGCTTGTAGAAGGCGGGCAGCAGCAGCTGTTCGAGCAGCGACGGCGATTTGCCGTCGGCGAACACGGCGTTCGCCCGGCCGCTGGGCAGTGCGTTCATCGTGGCGGCCATCCAGCGCGCTTCCTGCCGGATGGCGCCGCGCAGATCGAGCTCGGCGTCGCTGGCGTCGGCCAGCAGCGGCGCGAGCTGTGCTGCGTCCTTCACCGCGTCCGGCCAGCGATGCAGCCATTCGCCCAGCACCGTCAGATGCACACGCAGGTGACTGGTGCCAACCATCTTCTGGATCAGCGACGCGTCGGGGGCGGCCAGCAGGCGGCGCAGGAAGCCGGTCTGTGCGGCCAGGATGTCGAGCGCGCGTGCGCTGTCGTCGTTCTCCATCGCCACCGTCGCCTCGGCCAGCCTCAGGCGCAGCAGACCGGCAAGCGGACCGTAGGCGGTGAGCGGGGCGTCCGGGTGCGCCAGCATCTGCGCCTGGAAGCGTGGCTGCGCGACGAGGGTGTCGAGCCGGTCGAGCGCGGCGCGGTGCGCGTCGGACAACGCGACGATCTGCGCTGCCTGCGCCAGCCAGCGCTCGACGCAGGCGCCGTGCGCCGGATCGCACAGCGCCTGCGTGTCGGGCAGCGGCAAGGCGTCGGCCGGCAGTTCGGGCGGCTGATACGGGCCGGCGTCGGCGCGGGCGAAGTGCTCGCGCGCGTGCGCAAGCCGCGCACGACCGAAGGCCGCACTGTCGCTGCCGGCCGGCGCGCGCAGGCCTTCGAGCAGCAGCGCGCCATTGCCGCTTTCGTCGATGGCGGGGGGCGCGTCGAGCAGGGCCTGCGCGGGCGCGCTGCGCGTGGCGTCCGGCAGCAGCCAGGCGATGGCGATCAGCAGCACCAGCAGGGTGACGGCCGCGACGATGCCGGCGACCAGGGCGCGCAACAGTCGCTGGGCGACCGGGCGGCGATGTTTAGTGGAGGTTTTCATCCGGTCCCGCCCCTGAATGTATGGCCGGATTCTATGCCGGCCTGGTGAAGCGGGTGCCGCGCCGTCGTCAGTCGTCCAGCCCGAACAGGGCCTGGATCGCGCGCAATTCCTCGGCCGACTGCGCCAGCGCATCGACGCAGACCGGGTCCAGCTTTCCGTCGTCGGCCATGCGACGCAGTTCGGCCAGCGCGTCCTCGTTGCGCCACGGTTTCTTGTACGGTCGCTCCGAGGTCAGCGCGTCGAAGATGTCGGCAACCGCGACGATGCGCGCTTCGAGCGGGATCACCGCGCCACGCAGGCCGCGCGGGTAACCGCTGCCATCCAGCCACTCGTGGTGGTGGCTGACGATGTTGCGCAGGATGGACAGGTAGGGTGTTGCCGCCAGACCCGCTTCGTGCATCACCTCGTCGATCAGCTGCACGCCCAGTTCGACGTGGCCCTGCATGGCCAGCCGCTCGTCCGGGGTCAGGCGGCCGGGTTTCAGGAGCACGCCGTCCGGAATGCCCACCTTGCCGATATCGTGCAGCGGCGAGAACAGATACACGTGCTCGATGAACTCGTCGCCGACACCGAAGTGCGCGGCGACGCGCTGCGCGATCAGCCGGCTGTAGCTGGACATGCGGTCGAGATGGCGACCGGTTTCGATGTCGCGCAGATGCGCCAGCCCGCGCGCCACCTTCACCATGCCTTCGACCGCGTGCGACAGGCTGAACACGTTCAGCACCGACAGCCGGCACAGCTGCACGTAGATCTGCAGTTCGTCCGGCAGCCGGCCGTCGAAGGCACCCGGCTTGCGCGAATCGAAGAACAGGAAGCCGAGCAGCGTGCCCGACTGGTAGAGCGGCACCGTGTAGCTGCTGCGATAGCCGTGTGCCAGCAGCCAGGCGGTGTGTTCGCCGTGCGGCAGCGGCAGCTGGGTGAAATCGTGGATGACGCGAGATTCGCGCTTGCCGGCCAGCTCGAGCAGCGACGGCACCTGTGCCAGCGGCCGCTCGTACAACGACAGCGGGTCGTCCACGTCGCTGCTGTTTACATAGGTCTTCAGCACGTCGTGGCGCGCGTCGTACAGCGTGATGGCGATGCGGTGTACCTGCGGGTGATGCTGACGCACGCGCGCGTGCAACCACTGCATCTGAGCGGTCAGCGATCCGCCGCTGTCGTCATCCAGGGTTTCGAATGAAACCGTGTCGTTCATGGCCGTGCTCCGGAATGCGCGGTGGCCTTGGCGCCGCGTTCTCGTTCGTCGTCTGGGTCTGCCGCGCGTCGTGTGCGCGTTGACGTGCGCAGCCTACACCGTGCGCTGTGCATCTGTCATGCCGGGTGCGGGTGAAACAATTGTGTCAGCGCACGCGCTGAAGATGTTCCGGCAGATCAATGTCGCGCAGCACGCCGTCGTCACCGGCTTCGATCAGCTGTACCGGATGCGTGCGCAGCAGCTCGCGCGCGCCGCTGTCGCCGCGCAGGGCCGCCAGCGCCGCACCGTGTGCCGCGCCGAAACCGACCGGGTGGCCGCGCTGGCCGTCGCAGGCCGCGGCGGCGATGCGCTCCGGCCGGTCGATGGCGGCAGCGACCGCGCGGATCGTGTTGACCGGCAGCCAGGGCATGTCGGCCAGTGCCACCAGCCAGCCATCGGCGCCGGCGCTGTCGCCTACCGCGTATGCGAGCGCGCTGCCCATGCCCGCTTCGGCGTTGCAGCTTTCCAGTACGCGGCAGCCGGCGTCGCGCAGTTCCGCCGCCAGCGCTTCATGGCCGGGGCGGATGACCGCGATACTGCCCGGCAGCGCGGTGCACAGTGCGTGCGCAGCGTGCCAGGCGACGCTGCGGCCGTCGGGCAGCGTGGCCAGCAGCTTGCTGCTGCGGCCGCTCGGGTCGAAGCGCCGGCCGTAGCCGGCGGCGAGCAGGACGCCCTGGATCATTGCGTGAACGGCGGATGGCCGGGGTACGGCGTGCCGGCGCGCCGGACCGACGACGGAGGGGGGTGCCGTCTGCCCGGCGGCCGTACGCCGTTCGTGGTCGCGCCCGCTGGGACGGGCGCGAGATTCAGTTCGGACCGAGCGTGCACGACGACAGCGTGTCGGCCGCGATGTCGAGCGCGGCCTTGGCGTCCCGTACGTTCAACAGACTGTCGGCGGCGGCGCCGTTCTTCATCGCCACCAGTTCGGCGGCGATCGACACCGCGATCTCGGCCGGCGTGCGGCTGCCGATGTACAGACCGGCCGGGCCGCGCAGGCGGTCGATCTGTGCCTCGCTGAGGTCGAATTCCTTCAGCCGTTCGCGGCGCACATCGTTGTTGCGGCGCGAGCCGAGCGCGGCGACGTAGAAGGCGGGCGACTTCAGTGCTTCCATCAGCGCCAGATCGTCCAGCTTGGGGTCGTGCGTCAGCGCGATCACCGCGGTGCGCGCGTCCGGCTGCATCGCCATCACCACGTCGTCCGGCATGTCGCGCGTCAGCGTGGTGCCGGGCACCGTCCACTCTTCGCTGTATTCCTCGCGCGGGTCGCACACGGTGACCGCGAAATCGAGCGAACTGGCGATGCGCGCGAGGCTGCTCGACAGCTGGCCGGCACCGATCAGCAGCAGTCGGTAGCGCGGGCCGAACACGCTGATCAGCGTGTGGCCGTCGAAATGCAGCACCTGGTCGGCGTGGCCGGCGTGCAGCGTGGCGCGGCCGCTGGCCAGATCGAGGCGGCGGGTGATCAGTTCGCCGCGACCCAGTCGCGTCAGCAGATCGTCCAGCGCACCGGCATCGGCCAGCGGTTCCAGCACCAGCTGCAGCGTGCCGCCGCAGGGCAGGCCGAAGCGGCGCGCCTCGTCGGCGGTGACGCCGTAGCTGACCGAGTGCGCCTCGGTCGGCAGGCCGTCGCGGCGCAGCCGGTAGATGAGGTCGTCCTCGATGCAGCCGCCGGACACCGAACCGACCGCGCGGCCGTCGTCACGCAGCGCCAGCAGCGCGCCGGGCGGGCGCGGCGACGAGCCCCAGGTGCGCACCACGGTCGCCAGCATGACGCGGTGGCCGTCGCGCAGCCAGTCGCGGGCGCGGGTCAATACTTCGAGATCAAGGCTGTCCATATTCCATTCCTTCATGACGCGGGCGGCGTGCCTGAGCGGCCGCCCACGGGCGCGATGCGCCGGTCAGGCCTGCAGCTGTTCGCCGATCGGCAGCGTGTGGATCACCTTGCCGGTCGCCGCACGCAGCGCGCTCGCCAGTGCCGGGGCCAGCGGCGGCACGCCCGGTTCGCCGACACCGGTGGGCGCGGCGGCCGACTTCACGATATGCACCTCGACCTTGGGCATTTCGTTGATGCGCAGCACCGGGTAGTCGTTGAAGTTGGACTGTTCGACCACGCCGTCCTTCAGCGTGATCGAGCCGGTCAGCGCGGCGGCCAGCGCGTAGCCGATGCCGCCTTCCATCTGCGCCTTCACCACGTCCGGGTTAACGACCACGCCGCAATCGACGGCGCAGACCACGCGGTTGACCTTGAAGCTGCCGTCCTTCTGCACCGTCACCTCGACCACTTCGGCGACGAAGCTGTTGAACGATTCATGTACGGCGACGCCGCGGCCGCGCGTAGCACCGTCGGCGGCCGGTGCCAGCGGCTTGTTCCAGCCGGCCTTGTCGGCGGCCAGCTTGAGCACGCCGGCGTGGCGCGGGTGCTTCTTCAGCAGCGCCATGCGGTAGGCCACCGGGTCCTTGCCGGCGCTCTGCGCCAGTTCGTCGATGAACAGTTCGGTCGCGTAGGCGGTATGGGTCGAGCCGACCGAACGCCACCACTGCACCGGCACCTTCACGTCGGCGTTGGTGGTGTGCAGATCCACGTTCAGATTGGGAATGGCGTAGGGCAGCGTGGACGCGCCCTCGACTGAGGTGATGTTGACGCCGTCCTTGACCAACATCGGTTCGAACGGCGAGCCGGCGATGATGGACTGGCCGACGATGCGCTGTTGCCAGGCGACCGGCATGCCCTTTGCGTCGAGCGCGGCGCGCACGCGGTGCAGGTAGATCGGGCGATAGAAGCCGCCGCGCATGTCGTCCTCACGGCTCCACACCAGCTTGACCGGTGCGCGGCCATTGATCGCCTTCACGATCTGCGCGGTTTCGAGCAGGTAGTCCGACTGCGGGTTGGCGCGGCGACCGAAGCTGCCGCCGGCGTACACCATGTTCAGCTTGACGCGGTCGGCTTCGATGCCGAGCGTCTTGGCCAGCGAGAACTGATCGACCGTGTGCAGCTGTTCGCCGTTCCACACCTCGCATTCGCCGTTCTCCAGCTTCATGACGCAGTTCAGCGGCTCCATCGACGCGTGCGCCAGATAGGGGAACACGTATTCCGCCTCGATCACCTTGCCCGCCTTGGCCAGCGCGGCTTCGGCGTTGCCGTCGTTGCGTGCGTTCAGCCCGGGCGTCTTCGCGCGTTCGCGGTAGTCGGCGACGATGGCATCGCTGCTGCCGCGATAGGCCTGCGCCTCGTCCCATTCGACCTTGAGCGCGTCGCGGCCCTTCTTCGCGGTCCAGTAGTCGGATGCGAGCACCGCCACACCGTTCGGGATGACGACGACGTCGCTCACGCCCTTGATCGCGCGGGCCGCCTTGTCGTCGACCGACTTCACCCGGCCGCCGAAGCGCGGCGGGTGGGCGACCACGGCGACCAGCATGCCCGGCAGCTTCACGTCCTGGGTGAAGGTGGCGCGGCCGGTGGTCTTGGCGACGCTGTCCACGCGCGGTGCGCTGCGACCGATCAGCGTGAAGTCCTTCGGATTCTTCAGCTTCACGTTGGCCGGCACCGGCAGTTGCGCCGCCGCCTCGGCCAGTTCGCCGAAGCCGGCCTTGCGGCCGCTGGCGGCGTGCGACACGACGCCGTTCTTCACCGTGATCTGCGACGCTGGCACCTTCCACTGCTGCGCGGCGGCGGACACCAGCATGGCGCGTGCGGTGGCGCCGGCGCGGCGCATCTGTTCGTAGGAGTTGGCGATGGCGGTGCTGCCCCCGGTGCCCTGCGCCTTCCAGAACAGGTTGCTATAACGCTTGGCGTCGGCCGGTGCGCCCTCGACCGTCACGCGCGACCAGTCGGCGTCCAGTTCCTCGGCCACCAGCGTGGCCAGGCCGGTGTAGACACCCTGGCCCATTTCGAGGTGCTTGGACACCACGGTGACCGTGCCGTCGGTGCCGATGCGCAGGAAGGCGTTCGGCGAGAACTCGCCATCGATCATCGCGCTGCCGGCGTGACCGGGGCCACCGACCTCGGCCAGTGCGACGGTCGGCGCGACGATGGCCAGCGCCAGTCCGGCGCCGCCCTTGAGGAAGCCGCGGCGGGTGGTCTGGAATGCATTCTCGATGCGGAAATTCATCTGTGCGCTCCTCAGGCCAGGGACTTGGCGGCTTCGTGGATGGCCGCGCGGATGCGGACATAGGTGGCGCAGCGACACACGTTGCCGCTCATCGCGGCGTCGATGTCGGCGTCGGTCGGTTTCGGGTTCGAAGCGAGCAGCGCGGTGGCCGACATGATCTGGCCGGACTGGCAGTAGCCGCACTGCACCACGTCCAGCTTCTGCCAGGCGGCCTGCACGGCGGCACCGACCTTGGCTTCACCGACCGATTCGATGGTGGTGATCTTCTTGCCGGCGACGGCCGACAGCGGCGTCACGCAGGAGCGCGTGGCCTGGCCGTCGACGTGCACCGTACAGGCGCCGCACATGGCGATGCCGCAGCCGAACTTGGTGCCGGTCATGTTCAGGCCGTCGCGCAGCGCCCACAGCAGCGGGGTGTCGTCGGGCAGGTTGACCGCGACGTCGCGGCCATTCAGATTGATCGTTGCCATGGTTGAGCCCTCATCGATGGCGGTCGGGCCGCCGGTGGTGGTTGGAATGCGCGGGCGGTGCCCGCAGTTCAAATGGAAATCAGGTGGTCTTCAGCTGGCCGGCGATCGGCAGCGTGCGCACGCGCTGGCCGGTGGCGGCGAACACCGCGTTCACCACGGCCGGAATCGCCACCGAGGTGCCGGGTTCGCCGACGCCGCCGGGCGCTTCGGCGCTGGGCACGATGTGGACGTCGATCCGCGGCGCTTCGTTCATCCGCATCATGCGCACGTCGTGGAAATTGCTCTGCTGCACGCGGCCGTCGGCCAGCGTGATCTCGTTCCACAGCGCGGCGGTGAGGCCGAACATGATGCCGCCCTCCATCTGCGCCGCAACGGTGAGCGGATTGACCGCAAAGCCGCAGTCGATGACACAGGTGACGCGACGCACGCGCACTTCGTTGTCGGCATTCACCTCGACCTCGGCGACCTGGGCGACGCGGCTGCCGAACACGTGCATCAGCGCGATGCCGCGGCCGGCGCGCGTGCCGGCCGCGGCTTTCAGCGGCGTGCCCCAGCCGGACTTCTCCGCCGCCAGGTCGAGCACGGCGCGCGTGCGGGTGTCCTTGATCAGCGCGCGGCGGTAGGCCACCGGGTCCTGTCCGGCGGCCGCCGCCAGCTCGTCGATGAAGCCTTCGACCACGAAGCCGTTGCGGGTGGGGCCGACGCCGCGCCAGAAGGCGGTCGCCACCGCGGGCGGCTCGACCCGCTGGTACTCGACCTGCATCGTCGGGATGGCGTAGGGCAGTTCGACCGCGCCGTTGACAGCGTCCGGATCGATGCCGTCCTTGAAGGCCGGCGGGAAGAAGCGCGCCATGATGGAAGAACCGGCGATGCGGTGCGTCCACGCCACCGGCATGCCTTTCGCATCGACCGCGGCGCTGATGCGGTCCAGATAGGGCGGGCGGTACATGTCGTGCTGGATGTCCTCTTCGCGCGTCCATACGACCTTGACCGGACCGCGCACCTGCTTGCCGATGGCCACCGCTTGGGCGATGAAATCGACTTCGAGCCGGCGGCCGAAACCGCCGCCCAGCAGGTGGTTGTGGATGCGCACCTGTTCCGGCTTCAGGCCTGCCGTCTGTGCGGCCACCGCCTGCGCGATGCCCGGCACCTGGGTACCGACCCAGATGTCCAGACCGTCCGCTTTCAGGTCCACCGTGCAGTTGATCGGTTCCATCGTCGCGTGCGCCAGCATGGGCTGGCGGTAGATGGCGTCGATGCGGCGTGCGCCGGTCTTCATCGCGGCCGCCGCATCGCCTGTCTTGTGAGCGACCGCGCCCGGACCTTCCGACGATTTCTCAAGGTGGGCGAAGATCTGCGCGGTATCGAGCTTGGCGTGCGCGCCGTCCTTCCAGCGCGGCGCACAGGCGGCGAGGCCCTGCTTGGCGGCCCACATGTGGTCGGCCACAACCGCCACCGCGTTGTCCAGTTTCACCAGCTGGCGCACGCCTTTCACCTTCAGCGCGGCCGCTTCGTCGGCACCGGCCAGCGTGCCGCCGAACACCGGCGAAGCGGCGACGGTGGCCACCTTCATGCCGGGCAGCACGACGTCGATGCCGAAGCGCGCGCTGCCATTCACCTTGCTGGCGGCGTCGATGCGGCGCACGGGTTTGCCGATCAGGCGGAAATCCTTCGGGTCCTTCAGCGAGACCGCCGTCGGCAGCGGCAGCGTGGCCGCGACATCGACCAGTTCGCCATAGCCGGCACGGCGGGCGCCGGCGCTGTCGATCACCGCGCCGTCCCGCGCCAGCAGTTTCGCGGCGTCGGTATTCCATTTCTTCGCGGCGGCCTGGATCAGCAGCGTGCGCGCGGTGGCGCCCGCTTCGCGCATCGGCTTCCAGGCGCCGCGTATCGAGGTCGAGCCGCCGGTGATCTGGGCGCCGATGATGGGGTCGGCGTACTTCGGATCGGGCGGCGCATGCTCCAGTCGCACCGCGTCCAGCGGCACGTCCAGCTCTTCGGCGATCAGCTGCGGAATGGCGGTGTAGGTGCCCTGGCCCATTTCGACCTTGTGCATCACCAGCGTGACCACGCCGTCGCGATCGATGCGGATGAAGGCATTCGGCTCGAAACGGGCACCGTCGGCGGCCAGTGCGCGTGCGCCCGGCAGGTTCAGTTCGATCAGCAGGCCGCCGCCGGCGGCCGCGCCCAGCTTCAGGAAGCTGCGCCGGCTCAGGCCGGTGCTGGGGGCAATCATGTTCATGGGGATCCCTCCGTACCGCGGAAGCCCGCGGGCGAATCGAGCGACGCATCGGAGCGAGGCGTCGTTGCGCTCGTTCACCGGGGCAGGGTGTGCGCTTGCTTTGCGCACGACACAGTGCGAAACATAGTCGCTTTGTTTTTTTAGATCGACTGGGTAATCTTTCAAGCCATATGAAGCAGAACTTCAAACTGGAGCCGGCCATGCTGCCGGCGCTGAGCGCCTTCGAATGCGTCGCGCGGCATGCGAGCTTCACCCGGGCGGCGGCCGAACTGGGCGTGTCGGCATCGGCGCTGTCGCAGAGCGTGCGCACGCTTGAACAGCGGCTGGGGGTGCGCCTGCTCACCCGGACGACGCGCAGCGTGTCGCTGACCGAAGAGGGCGAACGCTTCTACGACGGGGTGCGCGTCGGGCTGGATGAACTGGGGGCGGCGCTTGACAGCCTGGCCCAGTCGCAGGGGCGGGTCACCGGCACGCTGCGCATCAATATGCCGCGCCCGGCCTACCGGGTGCTGATCGCGCCGCATCTGGCCGGATTCGCCGTGCGTCATCCGGATGTGCAGCTGGAGCTGGCGCTCGATGATGGCCTGGCCGACATCGTGGCCGAGCGCTTCGACGCCGGCATGCGCATGAGCGACGCCATAGAGGCCGACATGGTGGCGGTGCGCATCGGCGGGCCCAACCGCATGATCACCGTGGCCGCGCCGGACTATCTGGCGCAGCGTCCGCCGCCGCTGTCGGTGGACGATCTCGGCCGTCACGAATGCGTGCGCTACCGCTACGCGTCGAGTGGCCGCACGATGCGCTGGATATTCCAGCGCGACGGCCGGCCGCTCGAGGTCGAGGTCGATGGCCGCTACATCGTCAACGACGCCGACGCCGAAATCGATCTGGCGCGGCGCGGCCTGGGCATGGTGCAGACGCTGGATTCGCTGGTCGCCGACGATCTGGCGCAAGGCAGGCTGCGTGCGGTGCTGAGCGATTTCGCGATGCCGATGTCGGCGATACACCTGTATTTCCCGAGCCGGGCGCAGATGCCGGAACGCCTGCGCGCCTTCATCGACTACTTCCAGCAGGCCAACGAGGCGAGCTAGCGTGTCCTCACGGCAGGCTCTGACAGTCCGCTAGCGCCCGCGCAGTCTTGGCGTGCGCGCCAGCACCAGATTGGTCACCGTCAGCGCGCCGCCCGCCTTCAGCACGCGGGCGACCTCGTGCAGGCTGGCACCGGTGGTGAGCACGTCGTCGATCACCGCCACATGCAGTCCGGCGACCTCGGCGCGCAGCGCGAAGGCTCCGCGCACATTGCGCCGGCGCTGCGACCAGGCGAGGTCGCGCTGCGGCGGCGTGTCGTGCAGGCGTTCCAGGCCGAAGGCGTCGAAGCGCAGCCCTGCATTCCGAGCCAGCACGCGGCCGATCTCGACCGACTGGTTGAAGCCGCGTTCGGCCAGCCGCCGCGGATGCAGCGGCATCGCCAGCAGCAGGTCGGCCGGCGGCAGGCCCAGCGACTGCAGTGCGTCGGCGAACAGCCCGGCCAGCGGCAGCTGGGCGCGGAACTTCAGCGCGTGGATCAGCCCGTCCGCCGGCTCGGCGTAGGCCCACACGGCCAGCGTCGCGTCGAAGGCCGGCGGGTGCTTCAGGCAGCGGCCGCACACCTGCGCCGTCGGCACCGGCAGCGCGCACACCGGGCAGTGCGCGGCCGGCAGCCGCGGCAGATCGTCGTGGCAGCCGGCGCACAGCAGAGCGTTGCCGGCCGGCAGGCCGCACAGTTGACAGTCCTGCGGCAGCAGCAGGTCAAGCACACGGCGCGCCGTGCCTCCGATCACGCGCTGCAACATGAAGGACCTGTTTTCGAAGAAAATGGCGGCTTCGCCGTTCCGGCGCATTCGCGTGCGCCCGTCTTGTACCCATGCACACCCAGGTCATCCATCTGCCGCCGTCCTCCCGTTCGCAAGCGCCCCAGCGCTGGACCACCGAACAGGTCGAGGCGCTGTACGCACTGCCGTTTGCCGATCTGATGTTCCGCGCACAGACGGTACATCGCGAGAACTTCGATGCCAATGCCATCCAGCGGTTGACGCTGCTGTCGATCAAGACCGGCGGCTGTCCGGAAGACTGCGGCTACTGCCCGCAGTCGGTGCGCTACGACACCGGCGTCACCAGTCAGGACCTGATGCCGATAGACGAGGTGCTCGAAGCGGCCCGCGCGGCCAAGGACGCCGGTGCCACCCGCTTCTGCATGGGCGCGGCGTGGCGCGGCCCGAAGGACCGCGATGTCGAGAAGGTGGCCGAAATGATTTCGGCAGTGAAGGGCCTCGGCCTGCAGACCTGCGCCACGCTCGGTCTGCTGCGCGAGGGTCAGGCCGAAAAGCTGAAGGAAGCCGGCCTCGACTACTACAACCACAACATCGACACCGCGCCCGACTACTACGGCGAGGTGATCGGCACGCGCACCCAGGAAGACCGTTTCGACACGCTCGAAGCGGTGCGCGAAGCGGGCATGAACGTGTGCTGCGGCGGCATCGTCGGCATGGGCGAATCGCGCCGCGCGCGCGCCGGCCTGATCGCCACGCTGGCGTCGATGGACACGCCGCCGGAATCGGTGCCGATCAACAATCTGGTCAAGGTCGAGGGCACGCCGCTGGCCGATACGCCGGACCTCGATCCGTTCGAGTTCGTGCGCACCATCGCCGCCGCCCGCATCACGATGCCAAAGAGCTATGTCCGCCTGTCGGCCGGCCGCGAGCTGATGAGCGACGAAATGCAGGCGATGTGCTTCCTCGCTGGCGCCAATTCGATCTTCTACGGCGACAAGCTGCTCACCACCGGCAATCCGCAGGCGGAGAACGACCGCAGGCTGTTCGAGCGGCTGGGTATCCGTTCGACGTGAGCGCCGCTCGGCCGCCCGAAGGCGCTCAGCCCTCCCTCGGGGAGGTGTCGCGCAGCGACAGGAGGGTCGTCTAATGCCTCAGGAGTCGGCGATCACCTCGTCCGTTCCGCCTGATTTCGCGCTCGATGCCCGCGCGGTTGCGCGCGGTTTCGAGCGTGCCGCCGGACGTTTCGACAGCGCCGCGGTGCTGCACCGTGAGGTCGCCCGGCGGATGGCCGAGCGGCTCGATCTGGTCACGCTGAAGCCGCAGCGCCTGCTCGACCTTGGCTGTGGCAGCGGCGCCGACCTGCAGCCGCTGCGCGCGCGCTACCCCGACGCGCTGATGACCGGCCTCGACCGCTCGGCAGCGATGCTGGCACAGGCGGCCACCCGCACGCCGCGCTGGCGCCGCTGGCTGCCCGGCGTGCTGGGCGGCAGCCAGACCGCAGTCGTGCAGGCCGACATCGCGCGGCTGCCGATCGCGCCGCGCAGTCATGACATGGTGTGGTCCAATATGGCGCTGCACTGGCTGCCCGATCTGCCGGGCGCATTGCGCGAGGTGCAGCGTACGCTGCGCGTCGGCGGCCTGTTCATGTTTTCGATGCTGGGCCCGGACACGCTGCAGGAACTGCGCGCGGCACTGGTCGAGGCGGGACTGCCCGGGCGGGCGCATCGCTTCATCGACATGCACGACGTCGGCGACATGCTGGTCGAGGCCGGCTTCGCCGAGCCGGTGATGGACATGGAGCACATCACGCTCACCTTCGCGTCGCCGGCCGACCTCTATCGCGATCTGGTCGACACCGGCAGCCTGGCCGCGCTGGCCGCGCGCCCGCGCGGGCTGCTGACGCCGCGCGCGCGTCAAAGGCTGGACGCGGCACTGCTGCGCCGGCTCGACGACGGCCGTCTGCCGGCGACCATGGAAATCATCTATGGACACGCCTGGCGCGGCGAGCCGAAGCAGACCGAAGACGGTCGCGCCATCATCAAGTTCAAACGCGGAGGCCGGCGATGAACGAGAGGTCGGCTGCCCGGTTGAGCAGCAAGCGGCGCACCTTGAAGCCGCGTAATCCGCTGGCCACGGCGGCGCTGATGCGCAAGGGCGGCGAGCACGCGCGCACCGACAAGAAGGCCGGCCGTGCCCGCCAGAAGGCGGCCTGGCTGAAATCGCGCGACGAGTGAGTGCGACCGCCGGCACCGCGCGCCTGACGCTGCTGATGTGCGCGGCCGAGGTGCTGGGCATGACCAGCCTCGCCGCCTATCCGTCCTTCCTGACCGAGCTGTCGGCGCTGTGGTCGCTCAGCGGCGCCGAGGCGGGCTTCATCGGCGGTGCCTTCTTCTTCGGCTACATGGTGGCCGTGCCCTTCCTGTCCGGCGCCACCGACCGCGTTGACGCGCGCCTGGTGTTCGTGCTGTCCAACCTGCTGATGGCGCTCGGCGTGATCGGCTTCGCCTTCGCCGCGCACGGGTTGTGGAGCGCCGCCTTCTTCCAGGCGCTCAGCGGCGCCGGGCTGGCCGGTTGCTACATGCCCGGCCTGCGCGTGCTGGCCGACCGCGTGCCGCACGATGCCGGTACCCGCCACATCGCCTTCTACACGTCGAGCTTCGGCATCGGCACCAGCGCCGCGCTGCTGCTGGCCGGCGTGCTTGGCCGTCACTTCGGCTGGCACATCGCGGTGGCGCTGATGGCGATCGGTCCGCTGCTGGCGGCCGCGCTGGTCTGGTTGCGCGTCGGTCACGTCGCGCCGCCGGCCGCTCACGAGGCGCGCTGGTTGCCGCGTTTCGGTCCGGTGCTGGCGCATCCGCGCGTGCGCAGCCTGGTCAGCGGCTATGCCGTGCATTGCTGGGAACTGTTCGGCCTGCGCTCCTGGCTGGTCGCCTTCATCGCCTTCGGCTGGACGCTGTCGGCGAGCGCGCCCTGGCTTTCGCCGACCGAGGCGGCGGCGCTGGTCATGCTGCTGGGGCAGCCGGCCAGCATACTGGGCAACGAGGCGGCCAGCCGCATCGGTCGCCAGCGCTGGATCGTCTGGATGATGATCGCCTCCGGCCTCATGTGCTGGGTCGCCGGGGCCGCGGCCGGCGGGCCGTGGTGGCTGCTGCTCATCCTGCTGTCGCTGTACAACGTGACCGTGATGGCCGATTCGGCCTCTCTCACCGCAGGGCTGGTCCACGCCGCGCCAGTGGCGCAGCGCGGCGCGGCGATGGCGCTGTACTCGTTGGGTGGTTTCGGCGCCGGCTTCGTCGCGCCGCTGGTGTTCGGTGCCGCGCTCGATCTCGCGGGCGGTACGACAGTCCCGCTGGCATGGATGTTCGGCTTCGGCACGCTGGGTGCGGGCTGTCTGCTGTGGGCGATGTTCGGACGCCGGTCGGCGTAGTTCCTTCGGATCATCTCAGCGGGCTTTCGCAGCCACGCGACGGTCATGCTGACGCTCTAGTCTGATGTCCTTCCGTGTCCAGGTTCCGCATGCCGCGGGTGCTTGGGCTACGCTAGCCATCTCGACCGGATTTCCACATGTCATCGACTATCGTTCGCCCGGTGCTGCCGCGCACCCTCGTTCTCGCGCTTGCCGCAGCCGGTCTGCTCAGCCAGCCGGTACTCGCCGACAGCACGCCGCAAACACTGCCCTTTGCTCAGGACTGGTCGAACATCGGCCTCGTCGTCGGCAACGACGACTGGTCGGCCGTGCCGGGTGTCATCGGCTACCGCGGTGACGGGCTGACCGGCGCTACCGGTGCCGATCCGCAGCCCCTCGTCGCCGATGGTGGCAGCACCCCGACCGACGTCAATGCCAACCAGACCAGTCCGGACACCTTCACCACCGGCGGTGTGACCGAATTTCACCTGGCTGATCCGGTGCTCGCGCTGACCGGTTCCGGCACGGCCGATGCGCCCTTCCTGCTGCTGTCTCTCGACACCACCGGCCGCAGCGGCATCACGGTGCGTTACGACCTGCGCGACCTCGACGGTTCGACCGACAACGCGGTCCAGCCGGTGGCGCTGCAGTACCGCGTCGGCAACAGCGGCAGCTTCGTCAATGTGCCGGCCGCCTTCGTCGCCGATGCGACCGAAGGTCCGTCGCTGGCCGGCAAGGTGACGCCGGTGTCGGTGACGCTGCCGGCTGCGGCCGACAACCAGCCGCTGCTGCAGCTGCGCATCATCACGACGAACGCCGTGGGCAACGACGAATGGGTGGGCATCGACAACATCGTGGTCGATGGTGGCAACGGTGGCGGCGTCAATCAGCCCATCGTCACCAGTTGCCCCGCGCTCAGCCTGCAGGCGGGCGAGGGCGGCAGCGTGAATGTGTCGGCCAGCGACGCCGACAGCACGGTCAATGCGTTGAGCCTGAACGGCAGCCTGCCGGACGGCATCACGCTCGGCGCGCTGACGCCCGCCGCCGGCGACGGCGCCAGCGCGTCGGCCAGCGTCAACGTCGCTGCGGGTACCTCCGCCGGCAGCTATTCCGTTGGCCTGCGTTTCGCCAATGACGATGCACAGAGTGCCGACTGCACGGTCAACATCACCGTCGCCGGCGCGGGCGCAATCACGCCGATTCCGGCCATCCAGGGCAGCGGCAACGCCAGTCCGCTGAACGGCCAGACGGTCACCACAGAGGGCGTCGTCACCGCGGTGTTCCCCGGCCTGTCCGGCTTCTACCTGCAGGACGAAGCGGGCGACGGCGACGTCGCCACCTCGGACGGCATCTTCGTCTACGCGCCGGGCAATACCGCCCAGGTCGGTCAGCGGCTGCGCCTGAGCGCCGGCGTGACCGAGTTCAATACGGTGACCGAACTGGTGTCGCCGACCGCGGTTCAGGTGCTGGGCAGCGGCGTCAGCGTGCAGCCGACCGACGTCGTGCTGCCGGAAGCGTTCGACGGCGAGCTGGAGCGCTACGAAGGCATGCTGGTGCGCATCGCGTCGCCGCTCACCGTGTCGCAGAACTACTTCCAGGGGCGCTACGGCCAGGTGACGCTGTCCGCCGACGGGCGTCTGGAGATTCCGACCAACCGCCACGTCGCCGGCAGCGCCGAAGCGCTTGCGCTGCGTGACGCCAATGCACGCCGCCGCATCGTGCTCGACGACGGTTCGACTGCGCAGAATCCGAACCCGATTCCCTTCATCGGCGCCGACGACACGCTGCGCGCCGGCGATACGGTGCAGATGCTGACCGGTGTGATCGACCACGGCCTGATCACCGCCGCCGGCGACGGCCCGCGCGACTACAAGATCCACCCGACCGTCGCCCCGGTGTTCGAGCGCAGCAACCCGCGTACCGCCGCGCCGGCGCCGATCGGCGGCAATGTGAAGGTGGCCAGCTTCAACGTGCTGAACTACTTCACGACGGTCGATCAGGCCGGCGCGTCGTGCTTCCCGTCTGGTACGCGCAGCGACTGCCGCGGCGCCGACAGCGCGCTCGAATTCTCGCGCCAGCAGGCCAAGATCGTCGCCGCACTGCGCGCCATCGACGCCGACGTGGTGGGTCTGATCGAGATCGAGAACAATGGCCAGACCGCGGTGAACAATCTGGTGTCGGCGCTGAACGCAGCCTACGGCGCCAATGTGTACGCCGCAGTCGGCGTGCCGGTCGGCGGCAGCGGCGGCGATGCCATCCGCCAGGCGATGATCTACAAGCCGGCGCGCGTGACGACAGTGGGCGCGGCGATCAGCGATACCGCCGCCATCCACAACCGTCCGCCGCTGGCGCAGACCTTCGCCGCCATCAATGGCGAACGCTTCAGCGTCGTCGTCAATCACTTCAAGTCGAAGTCCTGCGGCGATGCAGCCGGCGTCGAGGCGGACCAGGGCGACGGTCAGGGCTGCTGGAACCCGCTGCGCGTGCAGCAGGCCGCTGCGCTGAACGCCTTCGTGCAGCAACTGACGACGAGCAGTGGCGCCGCCGACGTGCTGGTGATCGGCGACCTGAACGCCTACGGGAAGGAAGACCCGGTCAATGCGCTGACTGCGGCAGGCATGGTAAATCTGGCCGCCGGCATCGATCTGGCCTACAGCTACACCTTCGACGGCGAGAGCGGTGCGCTCGACCACGCGCTGGCCACGCCTGCGCTGGCGGCGAAGACCAGCGGCATCGCGCACTGGCACATCAACACCGACGAGCCCTTCGTCATCGACTACAACACCGAGTTCAAGCCGCAGGACCTGTACGCGCCGCACGCTTACCGGTCGTCGGATCACGACCCGGTGGTGATCGGGCTGTCGCTGCAGAGGAAGATTGCCGGCACGGCCGGTCGTGACCGCCTGAACGGCAGTGCCGGCGACGACGTGATCACCGGTGGCGCTGGCGCGGACACGCTGACCGGTGGTGCCGGTGCGGACACCTTCGTCTATCAGTCGATGCGCGACGCGGCCGACCTCATCACCGACTTCGCGCCGGCGCAGGACGTGCTGGATCTGCGCGCGTTGCTGGCCAGCCTGGGCATCGTCGGCGATCCGCAGCAGTCCGGCCATCTGCGCCTCGTTGCGAACGCGGCCGGCACGCTGGTGCAGATCGACAGTGACGGCTTTGCCGGCGCCGGTCTGCCGCGCACGCTGGTCACGCTGAGCGGTGTGCAGCCCGGCCAACTGAGCGGCCAGAACTTCGCCTACTGAGTCCTTTCCCGAATACCCGCCGGAGACACACCATGAAAACCCACGCCCTCGTGCGCAGCCTGATGACGGCCGGCCTCGTGCTGGTGAGCGGCGCCGCCAGCGCAGCCGCCTTTTCGGATGGCTTCGAAGGCGACCTGAACGGCTGGTCCACTGCCGGCGACGTGTCCAACCAGGGTGGCTACATCCTGACCACCGCCTCGCTGACCGAGGTGGACGACGATCCGCTGCCGGCCGGCGTATTCAATTTCTCCGGCATCACTGCGGTCGAGGTCGGCGTCGCCGACGGGCTGGAAAGCCGCATCGGTCTCGCTCCCGGGGCTCTCGATACTGCCGACGGCTTCGCCTACGAAGGTTCGGCGATGTGGCGCGAACTGACGGTGAGCGCCGGCGATACGCTGCGTTTCGACTGGCTGTTCGCCACCTCCGAGCCCTATGTCGATCCGCTGCCGGATTACGCTTTCCTGCTGGTCGGCGATCAGGTCATCCGCATCGCCGACGAGTCGGACGCGCCCTTCCCGCCGACCACGCCTCTCCGTCGCGAGAGCAACCTGTTCACCTTCGAATACGTGTTCACGCAGTCGGGTGCGGTCCGCCTCGGTTTCGGCATCGTCGATGTCGGCGACTACACGGCGACCAGCGCGCTGGCGATCGACAACCTGAGCATCACGCCGGTACCCGAGCCGTCGGGCTGGGCGCTGCTGCTCGGCGGCCTCGGCGTCATCGTCACCAGCGCCCGCCGTCGCATCTGAGCGCTCAGGCGCCGCGCGTCATCTTCCAGGCCGCTGCGCCGATCACCACCAGCAGCACGGTGGCCCAGCCGAGGCGATCAATGTAGCGGTGCAGCGTCGCCTCCATCCTTTCCCCGCCCCAGGCCATCAACCCGGCCACCAGGAAGAAGCGCGCGCCACGGCCGATGATGGAGGCCAGCGTGAAAGGCAGCAGCGCCATCGAGATGGCGCCGGCGGCGATGGTGAATACCTTGTACGGAATCGGCGAGAAGCCGGCGACGAAAATGGCCCAGAAGCCCCAGTCGCCGAACCACTGCTGCGCGGTTTCGTAGCTGGCCCAGTAGCGGCTGTCGCGCAGCCATGGCTCGATCAGGTCGAAGGCGAAGGCGCCGATCAGGTAGCCGAACAGGCCGCCAGCCACAGAGGTGAGTGTGGTGATCAGCGCGTAGAACATCGCGCGCCGCGGCGCCGCCATGCTCATCGGCGCCAGCATCACGTCGGGCGGGATCGGAAAGAAGGACGACTCGGCGAAGCTCATCGCGCCGAGGAACCAGGGCGCGCGACGGTGGCGCGCCCACTGCATGGCGCGTGCGTACAGCGGAGAGAAGATGTTCACCCGGAACGTTCCGTGTAAGGATCGGGCGCCATGATACCGGCGCCCGGCGGGCGGCCGCCGTGCATCCGCCTCAGGCGGCCTGCGCTTCCAGCGTGCGCCGCATGCGGCGGCCGTGCCACAGGCGCAACGCGAACAGCGTGGCCAGCACGAACGCGTACGCGATGGGTTCGGTCAGGTCCTTCTTCACCAGCCACCAGTAGTGCGCGACACCGAGCACACCGACCGCGTAGACGGCGCGGTGCAGGCGCTGCCAGCTGCGGCCGCCGAGGCGCCGGATCATGCCGTTGGTCGAGGTGATCGCCAGCGGCAGCATGAGCACGAAGGCGGCGAAGCCCAGCGTGACGAAGGGGCGCTTGGCGATGTCCGCGACGATGCCCGGCCAGTCGAAGAACTGGTCCAGCCAGACATAGGTCGTGAGGTGAAGGCAGCCGTAGAAGAAGGCGTACAGGCCCAGCGTGCGGCGCAGTCGCACCAGCCAGTGCCAGCCGGTGAGCTGGCGCAGCGGCGTCACCGCCAGCGTGAGCAGCAGCAGGCGCAGTGTCCAGTCGCCGGTGGCGCGAGTGATGTACTCGATCGGATTGGCGCCCAGCGCGTCGCGCAGACCGCCCGCGACCAGCAGCGCGAGCGGCAGCAGGCAGGCCGCCCAGACCGCGCGCCAGATCCAGGCGAACTGCACACGGTCGGGGCTGAAGGCGCGCTCGCGCATCGTCAGAAGTGCTTCTTCAGATCCATGCCGGCGTACAGCGACGCTACTTGCTCGCCGTAGCCGTTGAACATGAGCGTCTTGCGCTTGGTGAATTCGCCGATGCGCCGCTCGCGTGCCTGGCTCCAGCGCGGGTGATCGACCTCCGGATTCACGTTCGAATAGAAGCCGTACTCGCGCGCGGCGGCGCGGGTCCAGGAACTGACCGGCTCCTTGTCGGTAAAGCGGATCTTCACGATCGATTTCGCGCTCTTGAAGCCGTACTTCCATGGTACGACCAGGCGCATCGGCGCGCCGTTCTGGTTCGGCAGCACCTCGCCGTACAGGCCGACCGCCAGCAGCGTCAGCGGGTGCATGGCTTCGTCGATGCGCAGGCCCTCGACATAGGGCCAGTCGAGCACGGCGCTGCGCACGCCGGGCATGGTTTTCGGATCGGCCAGCGTGGTGAACTCGACGTATTTCGCGCCGCCGAGCGGCTCGACCTGTTTCAGCAGCGCCGACAGCGGCAGACCGACCCAGGGCACCACCATGGACCACGCCTCGACGCAGCGCAGCCGGTAGATGCGCTCTTCCAGCGGCGCCAGCTTCAGCACGTCCTCGATCGCCAGCGTCTTCGGCTTCTGCACCATGCCGTCGATGCTCACCGTCCAAGGTCGGGTCAACATGCGGTGCGCGTTGCGCGACGGGTCGCTCTTGTCGGTGCCGAACTCGTAGAAATTGCAGTAGCTGGTGATGTCCTTGTAGTCGTTCAGCTTCTCGTCGGTTGACAGCGGGCTTTTCAGCAGCGGTCCGAGCGACTGACCGCCGTAGCCGGCGGCGCGCGCCTCGCCCGGCAGGCCGGCGCCGATCAGCGCGGCGCCGACACCCAGACCGGCAGCGCGGATGAAGTCGCGCCGGCTGTCGAACAGCGCGCGCGGGGTGATTTCCGACGGCACGATGTCCGTCTGGCGTTTGATCAGCATGGGTACACTCCTGGCTTCATGTCTGTGCAGACCGTGTCAGGTCGCCAGACCTTACCGAAGACCGCAAATGAGCAGAAAGATTTTCGACGCGCTGCACGCGGCGCTGGTGTGCGCCGACCCCGACGAGAAGTGTGCGCAGGTGGCGAGCCTGTGGCGCGACTGGCAGGCCGGCGGCGCCTTCGACCGGGCGGCCGCCCCGCCGCATGCGATCGACGACGCGGGCCGGCCGACCAGGCCTGAACTGGTCGAACCGTCGGCCCTGCGCTCGCGCCGCATCGGCAGCCGCGAGGGTCACGGCGCGATGATTCACGCCATCTGCCACATCGAATTCACCGCCATCAATCTGGCGCTCGATGCCGCCTGGCGCTTCCGCGATCTGCCGGACGACTTTCTGGGCGACTGGCTGCGCGTCGCCGCCGACGAGGCGCGCCACTTCGGTCTGCTGCGTACCCACCTGCGCACGCTGGGCTACGACTACGGCGACTTTCCGGCGCACGCCGGTCTGTGGGACATGGCGCGCCGCACCGCGCATGATGCGCTGGTGCGCATGGCGCTGGTGCCGCGCGTGCTCGAAGCGCGCGGGCTGGACGCCACGCCGCCCATCATGGCCAAGCTGCGCGCGATCGGCGATCAGGCGGCGCTGGACATCCTGGACATCGTGCTGAGCGACGAGATCACCCACGTGGCGGTCGGTGACCGCTGGTTCCGTCACCTGTGCGCGCAGCGCGGGCTGGCGCCGGAGGCGACCTTCCTGCACCTTTTCAACGCGTTCGATGCGCCGCGGCTGCAGCCGCCGGTCAACGAAAAAGCCCGCCTGGAGGCGGGCTTTTCCGAGAGCGAGATCGAAACGCTGGCGAATCAGCGCAGGCCGGCTGCGTAGTCGGCCACCGCCTTGATTTCGGCGTCGGTCATCTTCACCGCGATCATGCGCATCATCTTGGCCGGATCGTTGGCGCGTTCGCCGACGCGGAAGGTCTTCAGCTGCGCTTCGGTGTAGTCGGCATGCTGACCGGCGATGCGCGGGTACTGCGCCGGCAGGCCGGCGCCAGCCGGGCCGTGACAGCCGGCACAGGCGGGCAAGCCCTTGCTCTGGTCGCCACCGCGCCACAGCTTCTGACCCAGTTCGATGCTTTCACGCGAGCCCTTGGCTTCGCCGCCGGTCGGCTTCTGGCTGGCGTAGTAGGCGGCGAGGTTGCGCATGTCCTGATCGGACAGGCCGGCCACCATGCCGGCCATCACGCCATTGACGCGCTCGGCCGGCTTGCCGTCCTTGGCCTTGAAGTTCATCAGCTGCTTGTACAGGTATTCCGGGTGCTGGCCGGCGAGCTTCGGATTGGCCGGGATGGCGCTGTTGCCATCGGCGCCATGACAGGCTGCACACACCTGGGTGGCAATGGTCTTGCCCGCGGCTGCGTCGGCCTTCGGGGCTGCTTTTTCTTCGGAGGCCAGCGCGCTGGCCGAAACGAGGGTCAGGGACAGGGCGAAACCAAGAGCGGTGAGGTGGCGCATGACTTTCCTTGAGCGGTGATGCCGGGCAAAGGTCCGGGAAAATTTCGGTGATACGCTAAACTCCTCATTTTACCGTGTTTTCCCGGGCGCGCATTGCGCGATTCTGATTTGTCCTCTCTCTTCCGCGGCGCCTCCTTCCATATCTCCGTTGCCAAGCCATCCGGCCTGCCAGCGCCCATCGGCCCGGAGATCGCTTTCGCCGGGCGTTCGAACGCCGGCAAATCCAGTGCGATCAACACGCTGGTCGGTCACACGCGGCTGGCCTTCGTCAGCAAGACGCCGGGCCGCACCCAGCTGATCAATTACTTCAAGCTGGTCAAGGGCGGCTTCCTGGTCGATCTGCCGGGCTACGGCTTCGCCCAGGTGCCGGTCGAGGTGCGTCGCGCCTGGGCGGGGCTGATCGAGCGCTATCTGAAGGAGCGCGAGAGCCTGGTCGGGCTGGTGCTCATCATGGATTCGCGTCACCCGTTCACCGAACTCGACTGGAACATGATCCAGTGGTTCTCGCAGAGCGGAAAGCCGATGCACGTGCTGCTCACCAAGGCCGACAAGCTCACGCGCAGCGCACAGGCGGCCACGCTGGCCGATGTGCGTCGCCAGCTTTCGGGCATGGGTGAGCAAGTGACGGTGCAACTGTTCTCCAGCCTGAAGAAGACCGGCGTAGACGAGGTCGAGCAGGTGGTCGCGCCCTGGCTGAGCGCGGCACTACCACCGCCGGACACGTCCGCGGCCTGAAAAAAGAAAAAGCCCACGGCTAAAGGGGATGAAGCCGTGGGCTCGAAACGCCTCGCACGCAAGGCACCCGCTCAGGGAGGTGAAGCGGGTGACGGCTCGCACCGTCGCACGCTCTGACCGGGGGCGCTTTTTCAAAGTTCCGTTCTCTTCGTGCGCGAATTGAAGTGGCGCCGGAGCGAGCGGGAGGGCGCCGCGTACTATCATCGCGGCTTCCGTTTTCGCAGGTCCAGACGATGTCCTCTTCCGCCAGCCACTTCCCCTCGACCCGCATGCGCCGCATGCGCCGCGACGACTTTTCGCGCCGCCTGATGCGCGAGAACCGCCTCAGCGCCGACGACCTCATCTACCCGGTGTTCGTGCTCGACGGGCCGAGCCGCAGCGAGGCGGTGGCGTCGATGCCGGGCGTCAATCGGGTCAGCATCGATCTGCTGCTCGGCGTGGCCGAACAGGCGGTGGCGCTGGGCGTGCCGGCGCTGGCGCTGTTCCCGGTCATCGACGCCGGCCTGAAGACCGACGACGCGGCCGAAGCGTGGAACCCGGAAGGTCTGGTGCCGCGCACCGTGCGTGCGCTGAAGCAGCGCTTTCCCGAACTGGGCGTGATCACCGACGTTGCGCTCGACCCCTACACATCGCACGGTCAGGACGGTCTGATCGATGCCTCCGGCTACGTCATGAACGACGAAACGCTGGAGGCGCTGGCGAAACAGGCGCTGTGCCACGCCCAGGCCGGCGCCGACGTGGTGGCGCCATCCGACATGATGGACGGCCGTGTCGGCCGCATCCGCTTCGAACTGGACGCGCATCAGTTGATCCACACCCGCATCCTCGCCTACTCGGCGAAGTACGCGTCGGCCTTCTACGGCCCTTTCCGCGACGCGGTTGGCTCGGCCGGCAACCTCGGCAAGGGCAACAAATACACTTACCAGATGGACCCGGCGAACAGCGACGAGGCGATCCGCGAAGTCGCGCTCGACATCGCCGAGGGTGCGGACATGGTGATGGTGAAACCGGGCATGCCCTACCTCGACATCGTGCGCCGGGTGAAGGGCGAACTGGGGGTGCCCACCTACGCCTATCAGGTGAGCGGCGAGTACGCGATGCTGAAGGCGGCGGTGGCCAATGGCTGGCTGGATGAGCGCGCCACCGCGATGGAAGCGCTGCTCGCCTTCAAGCGCGCCGGCGCCGACGGCATCCTCACCTATTACGCGCTGGACGCGGCGCGCTGGCTCAAAGAAGCCTGAGCGCGCGGCGCAGTTGCAGCGCCGAACTCAGCCGCAGATCGACGTAGCCGTGATGGGCTGCATCGCGGCTGATCCACACGGTGCGCATGCCCAGCTGCTTGGCGGTGCGCAGATTGGTCGCCGTATCCTCGACCATGATGCAGCGTGAAGCGGTGAGCCGGTAGTCGCGCAGAAGGTGCAGGAAGCCCTTCAGCCGCGGCTTCGGCGCATAGCGCGAGTGCTCGATCGCGTGGATGCCGTCGAACAGCGCGCTCATGCCCATCACGTCGAGCACCGCTTCGGCGTAGTGCAGTGGGCCGTTGGTGAACACGATCTTGCGGCCGGGCAGGCGGCGCAGTACGTGCAGCAGCGCGCGGTCGAACACGATGCCCGGGCGCAGTGCCTCGACGTCGTGCGTTCCGTGCAGGAAGTGTGCGGGGCGGGTGCCGTGGTGCCGCATCAGGCCGAGCAGCGTGGCGCCGTAGCGATGCCAGTAGTGCTCGCGCAGATGGTCGGCCTCGGCGTGCGCCAGCCCCAGCTCCGTCATCAACCATGCGGTCATCGCCCGGTTCAGATGCGGAAAGACGTGCGGGTTGGCGTCGTGCAGCGTGTTGTCCAGATCGAAGATCCAGACCGGCTGTCTGCCCGTGTCCGAGCGTCGCGCGTGAATCGGGTGGCTGATGTTTTACCCCCTCCGGGGGACGGGCCGGGCGTCGCCCGGCCCAGGGGGCACGTTCACTTGCTCTTGATCAGCGTGCCGACGCCGTCGTCGGTCAGCACTTCGAGCAGCAGCGCGTTCGGCACGCGGCCGTCGATGATGTGCACGCTCTTGACGCCGCTGCGCGCCGCGTCCAGTGCTGAGCCGATCTTCGGCAGCATGCCGCCGGACAGCGTGCCGTCGGCGATCATCGCGTTGACGTCGCGCGGCGTGATGCCGGTCAGCAGGTTGCCTTCCTTGTCGAGCACGCCCGGCGTGTTGGTGAGCAGCACCAGCTTTTCCGCCTTCAGGATCTCCGCCAGCTTGCCGGCGACCACGTCGGCGTTGATGTTGTAGCTCTCACCGTCCGGGCCGACGCCGATCGGCGCAATCACCGGGATGAAGTCGCCGCTGTCGAGGAAGTTGATGATGGTCGGATCGATCGACACGATGTCGCCGACCAGGCCGATGTCCAGCATTTCGTCCGGCTTGTCCTTGTTCGGCATCATCAGCTTGGTGGCGCGGATGAAGGAGCCGTCCTGACCGGTCAGGCCCACGGCCTTGCCGCCGGCCTGGTTGATCAGGTTCACGATGTCCTTGTTCACATGACCGCCGAGCACCATTTCGACGATGTCCATCGTTTCTTCGTCGGTGACGCGCATGCCCTGGATGAAGGTGCCCTGCTTGCCGACGCGCTTGAGCAGGTCGTCGATCTGCGGGCCGCCGCCGTGCACCACCACCGGGTTCATGCCGACCAGCTTGAGCAGCGTCACGTCGCGTGCGAAGCCCAGTTTCAGCGCCGGGTCAGTCATCGCGTTGCCGCCGTATTTCACGACGATGGTGCGGTCCTGGAATCGGCGGATGTAGGGCAGCGCCTCGGACAGCACCGCGGCCTTGGCGTGCGGCGTGATACCGGAGGTGAGGTCAGAGGTCAGGGGCATTTTCCGGGCTCGGGCGAGGTGTAAGGATGAGGCCGGATTCTAGCCTTGCACCGCACAAACAAAAAGCGGACACCGGCAGGGTGTCCGCTTTTGCCGGGGTGCAAACGGCTTACTGGATGGTGAGCTTCTTCGAGGCGGCGACAACCTTCTTCGGCAGTGTCAGTTCCAGCACGCCGTCGGCGAAACGGGCCTGGGCCCGGGCTTCGTCGATGTCCTGGCCGAGCTGGAAGCTGCGCGACACCTTGCCGTAGTGGCGCTCGGAACGCAGCACACGCTCGCCTTCCTTGTTCTCCACCGTGCGCTTCTTTTCGGCGCTGATCGACACTACCGCCCCTTCGATGTTCACGTGGATGTCGTCCTTGGCCACGCCCGGCAGGTCGGCGTGCACGGTGTAGGCGTCCTTGTCTTCCTTCACGTCAACCTTGAGTGCCGGCACGTCGGGGTTGTTGGCGAGATCGACCGGCTGCAGCACGAGGCCGCGAAAGTCCTTGAACAGGTTTTCAAAAGGATCCCAGCGGGTCACTTGATTCATCGTTTCGTCCTTTCCATGTCGGGTGCGGGTATCCGCGTACACCCAAACTAGGGTTGGAAAAAACCGATTTCAAGACCGCCTGTTCAGGCGCTTGCGCTGGGTCAACATCCGGATCGCATCGCGGTTGGTCCACGAAAACACCGCATCGAGCGCCTCGCGCCAGGGCAGCCAGCGCCAGTCGCGGTGCTCGTCCGGCGCCAGCCGGATCGGCGTGTCGCGCGGCACGCAGAGGCTGAAGGCGTGCTCGGTGTTATGGGTGACGCCGGGCGGATAGCGATGGCGCCAGATCGGATAGATTTCGAAGCGGCTGCTGTGATGCCAGCGGTCGAAAGCTTCGGCTGGTGCGACGATGCCGGTCTCTTCCTCGACTTCACGTTGCGCCGCCCGTTCCGGCGTTTCGCCGGACTCGATGCTGCCGGTCACCGACTGCCAGTAGCCCGGGTGCTTCGCCCGCTCGATCAGCAGGATGTCGCCGTCGTCGCTGTGGATCAGCACCAGGACCGACTGCGGCCGCTTCATGCGCTGGCCATGAAGGGGCGGGCACGCGTGTGCGGCTGGTCGATCAGCACCCAGAACGGCGTGCCGCGGCCGCGCCACTCGTCGGCGGCGTCGTTCAGCACGGCGACCAGCGCGTCGAAATCGCCCTTGCAGCGCTCGACCGGCTTGGCGCAGTTGCTCAGATGCAGCAGGTAGCCGCGGCTTTCCGGTAACCACGACAGGTCGCCGAGGCAGTCGCCGAGCGCGTCGAGGTTGTGGCCGAAGGTGTCGGGAAAGCCCATCGTTTCGGCGAACAGCTGCAGCAGCGACGCCTGGTCGCGGCTGTCCTTCAGGTCGAGGCCGATCAGCAGCAGGCCAGCCGGTTCGGCGAATCGCGCGGCGCGCGCGGCGGCGGTCGGCTGGGCGGAAAACACGCCGCTGCGGGCGGCGTCGCCGAGGCGGGACTGCATTGAATCAGGGGGCAGTGCGGACATCGTTCATTCCTTGATGCGGCGGAAGCTGCGGTAGTGATCCGCCGTGTACCAGTATTCGCCCGAATTGCGCACGTCGCCGTCAACGCCGCTGCCAGCGACGATGCGACTGGCGCCGCGGTGGTTCAGGCCGGGCGTGGGCACCGTGTATTCGCGGTAATAGCCGCGCTTCTGCATCGGCAGACGGCGTTCGCGATTGTGGAACACGACGCCGTCACGGTTGTATGGGAAAGGTCCGCCCTGGCGGATCAGCGCCAGCGTCTGCGCCGCTTCCGGCGGCAGTTGCGCCAGCTCCACCTCGGGCGAGGCGAAGCCGGTCAGCAACAGCCACAGGGCCAGGATCGGCGCCAGCAGTGGCGCCGGGAGCAGGCGGGTCGTCACGGACTCAGGCGCCGGCGTCGGCCTTCGGCGTATTGCGCAGCTTGATGTGCAGTTCGCGCAGCTGACGCTCGTCCACCGGGCTCGGTGCCTGGGTCAGCAGACACTGGGCGCGCTGGGTCTTGGGGAAGGCGATCACGTCGCGGATCGACTCGGCGCCGGTCATCATCGTGACAATGCGGTCCAGACCGAAAGCCAGACCGCCGTGCGGCGGCGCGCCGTACTTCAGCGCGTCGAGCAGGAAGCCGAACTTGAGCTGCT
Source organism: Methyloversatilis sp. (assembly GCF_965284615.1). GTDB lineage: Bacteria > Pseudomonadota > Gammaproteobacteria > Burkholderiales > Rhodocyclaceae > Methyloversatilis. Next base: position 4,112,518 of record NZ_OZ260098.1, on the reverse strand, counting down.
GTTCTTCCGGACCGATGTTGAGCGCTTCGAACACGGTTTCCTGTACCGAGGCCTGGTGGATACGCACCGAACCGCCGCCGATTTCCCAGCCGTTCAGCGCCAGGTCGTAGGCCTTGGCCAGACACTTGCCCGGATCGGTCTTCAGCAGCGCGATGTGCTCGTCTTTCGGGCTGGTGAAGGGGTGGTGGCAGGCGTTCCAGCGCTTTTCGTCCTCGTCGTACTCGAACATCGGGAAGTCGACCACCCACAGCGGGCGCCAGGCATCGCCGGTCACATAGCCCTTCTCGTGACCGATCTTCAGGCGCAGCGCGCCGAGCGCGTCGGACACCACCTTGGCCTTGTCGGAACCGAAGAAGATCACGTCGCCGCTCTGCGCGCCGGTACGGGCCATGATGGCGGCCAGCGACTCGGGGCTCAGGTTCTTGACGATGGGCGACTGCAGGCCTTCTTCGTTCAGCTTGCTGACGTCATTGACCTTGATGTAGGCCAGGCCCTTGGCGCCGTAGATCTTGACGAATTCGGTGTAGCCGTCGATTTCGCCGCGCGACAGCGAGGCCCCGCCGGGCACGCGCAGCGCAGTGACGCGGCAGGCCGGGTCGTTGGCCGGGCCGGAGAACACCTTGAAGGCGACATCCTTGACCGCGTCGGCGACGTCCACCAGCTCCAGCGTCACGCGCAGATCCGGCTTGTCCGAACCGAAGCGGCTCATCGCCTCGGCGTAGGTCATGCGCGGGAAGGGCGCGGGCAGGTCAACCGACAGCGCTTCCTTGAAGACATAGCGGATCATGTCTTCCATCATCGCGGTGATTTCGTGCTCGGTCAGGAAGCTGGTTTCGATATCGACCTGGGTGAATTCCGGCTGGCGGTCGGCGCGCAGATCCTCGTCACGGAAGCACTTGGTGATCTGGTAGTAGCGGTCGTAGCCGGCCACCATCAACAGCTGCTTGAACAGCTGCGGCGACTGCGGCAGCGCGAAGAACTGGCCGTCGTGCACGCGGCTGGGCACCAGATAGTCACGCGCGCCTTCGGGCGTGCTCTTGGTGAGCATCGGCGTTTCGATGTCGATGAAGCCCTTGCCGTCGAGGAAGCGGCGGAAGGCCATCGCCGTCTTGTAGCGCAGCATCATGTTCTTCTGCATCGCCGGGCGACGCAGGTCGATCACGCGGTGGGTCAGGCGCACGGTTTCCGACAGGTTGTCGTCGTCCAGCGGAAAGGGCGGCGTGACCGAGGCGTTCAGCACCTCGACTTCATGGGCCAGCACTTCGATCTCGCCCGACACCAGGTTGGCGTTGGTCGTGCCTTCCGGGCGACGGCGCACGCGACCGGTCACCTTCAGGCAGAACTCGTTGCGCACCGACTCCGCCACGGCAAAGGTTTCCGCGCGGTCCGGGTCACACACCACCTGCACCAGACCTTCGCGGTCGCGCAGGTCGATGAAGATGACCCCACCGTGGTCGCGGCGACGGTGAGCCCAGCCGAACAGGGTGACGGTCTGGTCGAGGTAGCCCGCGTCGAGCAGGCCGCAGTATTGCGTGCGCATGGTGTGATTCCGGGAAAGTGCGGGGTCGGAAAACCCCGGTTCAGTTGTCGAGTGCGGGCACGACGGCCGCATGCGGTTTCGGTTTTCTGGCCGGCGGGACGACGCCCATCGACACGATGTACTTGAGTGCTTCGTCCACCGTCATGTCGAGCTCGATCACGTCGCTGCGCGGCAGCATCAGGAAGAAGCCCGAGGTCGGGTTGGGCGTGGTCGGCACGTAGACGCTGACGTGGTCGGGCAGGTGATTGACCACGTCCCCGCCCGGCTGACCGGTCAGGAAGGCGATGGTCCAGCTGCCCTCGCGCGGGTACTGGACCAGCAGCGCCTTGCGGAAGGCTTCGCCGGAGCTGGAGAACAGCGTGTCCGACACCTGCTTCACGCCGTTGTAGATCGACTTCACGACCGGGATGCGCGACAGCAGCCCTTCCCAGTAACGCAGCAGGCGCTGGCCGATGATGTTGTGGCCGATGACGCCGCTGACCACGATGATGAGCACGGTCAGGATGACGCCCAGGCCCGGCACGTCGAAGCCGAACAGCTGGGCCGGTCGCCACTGCCAGGGCACCAGCAGCATGGTCTGGTCCAGCGTGCCCAGTATCCAGGCCAGCACCCAGATCGTGATGGCCAACGGAATCCAGATCAGCAGACCGGTGATGAAGTAACGCTTCATCAATGGCAGGCGCAGGAGCCGCCACAGGGCGTCGAGGGCGCGGCAGCACTGTCGCCTGACGAGGAGGATGCCGTCGATGCGGACGTGTCCGCCTTCGGCGTCGTTGTGCTGTTGCCCGAGCCGCCGCCCTTGAAGTCAGTGGCGTACCAGCCACTGCCCTTGAGCTGGAAGCCGGCTGCGGACAGTTGCTTGGTGAAGGTCGATGCGCCGCAGGACGGGCAATCGGTCAGCGGCGCGGCGCTGATCTTCTGCATCACGTCCTTTTCAAAACCGCAGGACGAGCAGCGGTAACCGTAGATCGGCATGTCGAGCTCCAGAAAACGCGAAATTATAGACTAAGGCATTGTTGCACATGCACATTTCGCGCCAGGAAATCGCCGGCCCCCCACGTGGCGGGAGCGGGTGCGCGAAACGGACGCTGCGCTTCGGAAATGGGGCGCCCATTCTGGGGATTCAAGCCCCGGCAGATGCCTACATCAGCCCCAGATAGGTGCGGTTGATCGTGGCGCCGAAGAACAGCGCGATCACGCCGGCGGCGGCCAGATAGGGCCCGAACGGAATCGGCACGTCGCGGCCGTGCGAACGCAGCACGATCAGTGCGATGCCGACCACGGCGCCGACCAGCGACGACAGCAGGATGATCACGGGCAGCATCTGCCAGCCGAGAAAAGCACCGAGCGCGGACAGCAGCTTGAAGTCGCCGTAGCCCATGCCCTCCTTGCCGGTGGCCAGCTTGAACGCCCAGTAAACGCTCCACAGCACCAGATAGCCGGCAATGGCACCGACGACGGCCGAGTGCAGATCGGTGAAGCCGCCGACCAGATTGAGCAGCAGTCCGGCCCAGATCAGCGGCAGCGTGATGCTGTCCGGCAGCAACTGTGTATCGAGGTCGATGAAGGTGAGCGCGATCAGCGCCCATACGAGGGCCAGTGCGCCGATGAGCAGCAGTGTCGGTCCGAATGTCCAGGCACAGGCCAGGCTCAGCAGCCCGGTCAGCAGTTCGACCAGCGGATAGCGGACACCGATGCCGGTGCCGCAGCCTCGGCACCGGCCGCGCAGCAGCAGCCAGGACAGCACCGGGATGTTTTCCAGCGCGCCGATCCTGTGGCCGCACTTGGGACAGCGCGAGCGCGGCGCCAGCAGCGACAGCGCGTCGAACACCGGCGCCGGCTCGTTGCGCAGATCGGCGCACTGTGCCGCCCACTCCCGCTCCATCATGATCGGCAGGCGAAGGATCACCACGTTCAGGAAGCTGCCGACGGCCAGACCGAGCAGGCCGACCAGCGGCAGCAGCAGGCCGCTCCCGGCCAGCGATTCAAGTCCGCTCACGATTCCGCTGTCAGACCGACTGGGCGACCTTGAAGATCGGGAGGTACATGGCGACCACCAGACCGCCGATCAGCGTGCCGAGCACCACCATGATGATGGGTTCGAGCAGGCTGGACAGCGCGTTGACCGAATCGTTGACCTCCTGTTCGAAGAAGTCGGCCACCTTGGACAGCATCGAATCGAGCTGACCGGATTCCTCGCCGATCGACGCCATCTGGATCACCATGACCGGGAACACATTGGTGTTCTGCATCGCGACGGTCAAACTGGTGCCGGTGCTGACCTCGTTCTGGATCTGCCGCGTGGCCATCTTGTAGATATGGTTGCCGGCCGCGCCGCCCACCGAATCGAGTGCCTCGACCAGCGGCACGCCGGCGGCGAACATCGTTGACAAGGTGCGCGCCCAGCGCGCGATCGTGGCCTTGCGCAGAATCTCGCCGAGGACAGGCAGTTTGAGCGACAGGCGGTCAACGGCGATCTGCAGGGGTACCGATCGCTTCAGCATGTAGAAGAATGCGCTGATTGCCGCGAAGGCCCCGCCGAAGATCAGCCAAGAGTACTCGACGAAGGCGTCCGATATCGCGATGACGAACAACGTCGGCGCCGGCAGATCGGCACCGAAGCTCGAGAACACCTTCTTGAACTCCGGAATGACGAAAATCATGATCACCGCGGTGATCACGATGGCGACCACGATGACCGCGATCGGATAGAACATCGCCGACTTGATCTTGCCTTTGATCGCCAGGATCTTTTCGCGATACGTGGCGAGGCGATCGAGCAGGCCGTCAAGAATACCGGCCTGCTCACCTGCGGCAACGAGGTTGCAGAACAGCTGGTCGAAGTGCTGCGGATACTTGCGGAAAGCCTGGTTCAGGCTGGAGCCGGACTCGACTTCGAGCCGGATGTCGCCCAGCAGCTTCGATACCGCCCGGTTGCCGGCGCCCTTGCCGACGATGTCGAAGGCCTGCAGCAGCGGCACACCGGCCTTCATCATCGTCGCCAGTTGCCGGGTGAACAGCGTGATGTCCTTTTCGGTCACCTTGCCGCCGCGGCCGAAGCTGCGCTTCTTGACCTTGGTGACCAGGATGCCCTGGCGACGCAGCGTGGCCTGGACCATGGCTTCGCCGCCGGCGCGCATCTCCCCGCGCACCAGCTTGCCGCTCTTGTCCTTGCCTTCCCAGTTGAAGACCGTTTCCTTGGAACCGCTGTCCTTGCGTACGGGGCGGGTTGCGGTGGCCAAATCAAGCTCCTTGCGGGGTAAGTCCGCTCATGCGGCGACGCCGCGCGCGGCGTCGCTCATTCGTTGGTGCAGGCGAGCACTTCAGCCAGCGAAGTGACGCCCTGCCTGACCTTCAGCAGACCGGACTGGCGCAGGTCCTTGACGCCCTCGCGGCGTGCCTGCGCGGCAATGTCGATCGAATTGCCGTTGGTCATGATGATATGCGCAATCTCGTCGGAGATCGGCATCACCTGATAGATGCCGACCCGACCCTTGTAGCCGCTGCCCTTGCAGCGCTCGCAGCCGACCGGTGCATAGGGTTGCCAGCTGCCGTCGAGGTCCGCTTCGGTGAATCCGGCCTCCAGCAGCGCTTCGACCGGAATGTCCATCGGCTGCTTGCAGGAGCATAGCCGGCGCGCCAGCCGCTGGGCAGTGATCAAAATGACGCTGGACGCAATGTTGAAGGCGGCGATGCCCATGTTGCGCATGCGATCCAGCGTGGTCGGGGCGTCGTTGGTGTGCAGCGTTGACAGCACCAGGTGACCGGTCTGTGCCGCCTTGATCGAAATTTCGGCCGTTTCGAGGTCGCGGATTTCACCGACCATGATCACGTCCGGATCCTGCCGCAGGAAGGACTTCAGTGCGGCGGCGAAGGTGAGGCCGGCCTTGTCGTTGACATTGACCTGGTTGATGCCCGGCAGGTTGATTTCGGCCGGATCTTCGGCGGTCGAGATGTTCACGCCGGGCTTGTTCAGGATGTTCAGACAGGTATACAGCGACACCGTCTTGCCGGAACCGGTCGGGCCGGTCACCAGGATCATGCCGTAGGGGCGCTCGATCGCATGCATCAGCGAGGCGCGCTGCTCGGGCTCATAACCGAGCGCGTCGATGCCCAGCATGGCCGAACTCGGGTCGAGGATACGCATGACGATCTTCTCGCCGTGCAGGGTCGGCAGCGTGCTGACGCGGAAGTCGATCGCCTTGGTCTTGGACAGCACGAATTTCATCCGGCCGTCCTGCGGCACCCGCTTCTCCGAAATGTCCAGCCGGGAAATGACCTTGATGCGCGACGCGATCTTCTCGCGCAGCACCAGCGGCGGCTGGGTGATCTCGCGCAGTACGCCGTCGGTACGGTAGCGGATGCGGTAGTACTTCTCGTAGGGCTCGAAGTGGACGTCGGAGGCGCCTTCGTTGATCGCGTCGAGCAGAATCTTCTGGATGAAGCGCACCACCGGTGCGTCGTCGATCTCGACCTGGGCGTCGTTGCTGGCGGCGGCATCCTCTTCCGGCGCCATTTCACCGTCGAAGTCGAAGTTGACCGACGCGATCGATTCCAGGGTCTTCTCGACGGTTTCCGACAGCTTGTCAACGAGGGTGGCGAGCTTGTCGGTCTCGACGACGACCGGGTCCACGGCCAGACCGGTCTGAAAGCGTATTTCGTCGATGGCGCGCAAGTTCGACGGATCGGCGATCGCTACCGCCAGCCGGTTGCCGCGCTTCTTCAGCGCAAGCACACGGTGGGTGCGCATCAGCTTCTTGTCGATCGCGTCCGCGGGGAACTGGTCCGGGTCGTACTGCGCGAGGTCCAGCAGCGGATAGCCGAAGGTTTCCGAGGCGAAGGCGGCCGCGTCGCGCGCACTCATCTTGCCGCTGGCGACCAGTTGCGCGATGAAACCGTGGCCGGATTGCGCGCCTTCGCGTGTCAGGCTCTCAGCTTCGGTCTCGGTCAGCCGCCCGCTCTGCGCCAGCGCGCGGGCAAGACCCGACAGTGCATTCTTAGCGGTGGCGGCCATGGCGCATTAGGGGGAATCTGCGAGCGGTGTTGAAGTGTCGTCTTCGATGATGACGATTCAGGCTTGATCTGTAAACGGTTTGTGGCCGGCGTATCTTGAGCGCCGGCTCAGGCTGCGTCTTGTGGTTTGAACAGACGCACACTGCGCACCATGCGGTCCTCGGTGTGCAGGATTTCCATCGCGACAGTGCCGATCCGCACCGACAGACCGGATTCCGGAATGTCCTGCAGGTGTTCGAGCAGCAGCCCGTTCAAGGTCTTCGGCCCGTCCAGTGGCAGGGCCAGCCCGAGTTTGCCGTTCAGCTCGCGCAGACTGCGTCCGCCGTTGACGATGACGCTGTTGTCGCCGTTCCAGCTCAGCGACTGTCCGCTGCCCGGTACGCCGGTGGTGAACTTGCCGACGATTTCCTCAATGATGTCTTCCAGCGTGACCAGCCCTTCGACCTCGCCGTATTCGTTCACGACCAGCGCCAGGCGTTGCCTGTTCTCCTGGAAGAACTGCAGCTGGCTGTATAGCGGTGTCGCCGACGGCACGAAGTAGGGCCGGGTCAGCAGGCCGCGGATTTCGTCCTGATCCAGTTCGCCGGCCGACAGCGCGCTGACCACACGTCGCTGCGGCAGCACGCCGAGCACGCGGTCGAGGTCGCCTTCGAACACCGGCACGCGGCCGTGATGACTGGTTGCGATCTGATGCTGGATCACGTCCAGCGGCTGCTCCAGATCAATTGCCTCGATCTGGTTGCGCGGCGTCATGACGTCCTCGACCGTGACGTCCTCCAGTTCGAACAGATTGATCAGGATGCGCCGGTGGGCGGCCGGGATGAAGTGACCGGATTCCGTCATCAGCGCGCGCAGTTCCTCCGCCGACAACGTCTGCCCCTCGTCCGTGTTGCCCGGCTGCAGCCGTGTGATGCGCAGCAGCGCCGACACGAACAGGTTCACCGTCCACACCACCGGATAGAACACCTTGAGCAGCGGCGTCAGCACGAAGGCCACCACCGGCGCGATCGCGTTCGCGTAGCCTGCGCCCACGACCTTCGGCGTAATTTCCGAGAACACGAGGATCATGAAGGTGATCAGCAGCGTGCCCAGTCCCAGCGCCAGTTCGCCCTCGCCGAACAGGTCGATCGCGATGACGCCGGTCAGCGTCGCGGCGGCGGCATTGACCAGGTTGTTGAACAGCAGGATCACGCCGAGCAGCTTGTCCGTTTGCCCCAGCAGGTCGAGGGCGCGCTGCGCGCCGCGCGAGCCGCTCTGGGCAGCCGCCTTCAGGCGGAAGCGGTTGGAGGCCATCATCGCCGTCTCGGCCATCGAGAAGAAGCCGGACAGCACGAGCAGCACACCCAGCACGATCAGCTGGGTGGAAAGTGGGATCGAATCCATCGGTCAGGCGCGGCCGAGCACGACCTCGAGCACGAATTGCGTACCTATATAGGCGAGCAGCAGGACGAAGAAGCCGCCGAGCGTCCATCGCAGCGCCAGCCGTCCCCGCCAGCCGCGGAAGTGCCGTCCGACCAGCAGCGTGCCGAAAACCACCCATGCAAGGATGGCGAACACTGTCTTGTGGCTGAAGGCGAGCGGCTTGCCGAACACCTGTTCCGAGAAGGCGATGCCGGTAATGAGCGTGGCGCTCAGCAGCACGAACGCGATCGTGATCAGGCGGAACAGCAGGCCTTCCATCACCAGCAGCGGCGGCATGTTCTCCAGCAGACGGATCAGGCGACCGCGGTGCAGATTGCGCTCGACCGCCGACATCAGCATCGCGTGCAGTGCCGCCAGCGTGAACAGGCTGTATGCCGTCATCGCCATCACGAAGTGAGCGCGGAACAGCAGGTTGTCGGCGTTGCCGATGTCGTGCCGGCCGGGCCAGATGACCGGCACCGCGGCGCACAGGGCTGCGGCCGGGAGGGCCAGCATGTGCAGACCGTCGAGTCGCGACGACAGGCTTTCTATCCAGTAGAACACCAGCGCCAGCCAGGTCATCACCGCCAGCGCGTCACCGGCGCCGAAGCGCATGCGGCCCTCCGGGAATATCTGCACCGACAGCACGGCGGCGTGCACCAGCAGTGCCGCGGCCAGTGCTGCCGGGCGCACGCCACCGGCAGCGGCGTGTGCGCCTGCCCGCGCCGGGCGCATGAACCAGAAGGCGAGCGCAGCGTAGAGGGCGGAAGGAAGCAGTTCGATTAGAATCATTGGCTTCAGTTTAACCCAAGGCGCACGCCGCTCTTTCATGCTGGATAACCTTACCCAACGGCTCGCCAAGGTCGTCAAGACGCTGCGCGGGCAGGCGCGACTGACCGACGAGAATATTTCGGACATGCTGCGCGAAGTGCGCATGGCGCTTCTTGAAGCGGACGTCGCGCTGCCGGTGGTGAAGGAACTGGTCACCCGCATCCGCGAGAAGGCGGTCGGTCAGGAGGTCGTCGGCTCGCTGACGCCGGGCCAGGCCCTCGTCGGCGTAGTGCACGACGAATTGGCGGCGCTGATGGGCGGCGCCACCGCCAGCCTCAACTTCGCGACGCAGCCGCCGGCCATCGTGCTGATGGCCGGTCTCCAGGGCGCCGGCAAGACCACCACGGTGGGCAAGCTGGCCAAATGGCTGAAGGAAACGCAGAAGAAGAAGGTGCTGACGGTGTCCTGCGACGTCTATCGTCCAGCCGCCATCGAACAGCTGCGTACCGTCACCGGCCAGGCCGGCGCCGAGTTCTTCCCGTCAACGCCGGACCAGAAGCCGGTTGACATCGCCCGCGCTGCCGTCAACTTCGCGAAGACGCGCTATTTCGACGTGCTGCTGGTCGATACCGCAGGCCGGCTGGCGATCGATCAGGCGATGATGGACGAGATCCGCGCGCTGCATCAGGCGCTCAACCCGATCGAAACGCTGTTCGTCGTCAACGCGATGTTGGGTCAGGACGCGGTCAATACCGCCAAGGCGTTCAAGGACGCGCTGCCGCTGACCGGCGTCGTGCTGACCAAGCTCGACGGCGATGCGCGCGGTGGCGCTGCGCTGTCGGTGCGCCACGTCACCGGCGCGCCGCTGAAGTTCGCCGGCGTCGGCGAAAAGCTGACCGGCCTGGAGGAATTCCATCCGCAGCGCATGGCGTCGCGCATTCTCGGCATGGGCGACATCATGGGCCTGGTCGAGGAAGCGCGTCGCCAGGTTGACGAGGACCAGGCCAAGGAATTCGCGCAGAAGCTGAAGAGTGGCAAGGGCTTCGACCTGAACGACTTCAAGACGCAGATCGCGCAGATGCGCAAGATGGGCGGGCTGTCGGCGCTGATGGACAAGCTGCCGGCGCAGTTCGCCGGTGCCGCGCAGCAATTGCAGGGCGGGCAGGACGAAAAGGCCATCCGCCGCATCGAAGGCATCATCAACTCGATGACGCCGGCCGAGCGCACCAAGCCCGAACTGATCAAGGCCAACCGCAAGCGTCGTATCGCGGCGGGTTCCGGTACCTCGGTGCAGGAGGTGAACCGCCTGCTGAACCAGTTCGAGCAGACGCAGAAGATGATGAAGCAGTTCTCCAAGGGCGGCATGCAGAAGCTGATGCGCGGCATGAAGGGCATGCTGCCCGGCATGCGCTGAGCCGCCGGCGATCCGATGGCGCGTCCGCTGGTCTGCGTGGTCAACGACGACGCCGCGATGAGACGGGCGCTGTGTCAGGCGCTGACCGGGATCGATGCGGACGTGCAGGGATTCTCCGGTGCCGGCGTGCTGCTGCAGGACCGCGAGGCGCTGGGGCGCGCCGCCTGCGTGCTGCTGAACGCGTCGCTGCGCGGCATCAGCGGACTCGACTTGCAGTCCAGCCTGCGCGTAGTCGGCAATCGCGCGCCGGTGATCTTCGTGTCCGGCCCCTGCGACGTGACCGTCGCCGTCCGTGCGCTGCGTGCCGGCGCACTCGATTTCATGCTGATGCCGATCGAAGCCGCGGTGCTGCGCTTGCGGGTTGCCGAGGCACTGGTCCGCGCGACCACGGCGGACGCGCGGCGCCAGCGCGTGCAGCAGGTCGCCGACGCGCTGGCGAGTCTCACTGCGCGGGAGCGCGAGGTGCTCGACCGTGTCGTGCGCGGCCTGTCGAACGCGGGTATCGCCGGTGAACTGGGTATCAGCGCGAAAACCGTGGAACAGCACCGGGCCCGCGTGATGGACAAGATGCGCGCCGCGTCGCTGGCCGATCTGGTTGCGCGCGTGACCGAATGGCGGGTGCTGTCGGAGCCGGCCTGATCAGGGATTGCTGGCCGAGGTCATGGCTGGCCATGACCAGTGGCGCTCCCAGGCGCCGCGCACCATGTTCGGATATTCCGCCTTGCCCAGGCTGCCGTTGTAGCGACCCAGCGCGCGGAAGAGGTTGCCCTTCTCGATGTCGAGATAGTGGCGGAGGATGGTGCAGCCGAAGCGCAGATTGGTGCGCAGATGGAAGAGGTTGCTTTCTTCGCTGCCGATCAGCTTCACCCAGAACGGCATCACCTGCATGTAGCCGCGGGCCCCCGCGCTGGAGACCGCGTACTTGCGGAAACCGCTCTCGACCTGGATCAAGCCGAGCACCAGTTGCGGGTCCAGGCCGGCGCGCGTGGCTTCGTAATGCACCGTCTTCAGGAATTCCATGCGCCCGGCCTCGTCCGGCATGCGCTTGGCGAGGCGTTCCGACATCGTGCCGAGCCACAACTGCTTCTGTGGCGATGAGAACGCCGGCAGGTCGGGGGCTGCGCGGTCGCTGATGGCCAGATGCAGCGCCGCGCGCACGCTGTCCGCCAGCGGCTCGTACTGCTGCGACGCGCGTGCGCCGCCGGCCACCAGGGCCAGCGTCAGCGCGAGGGTCGCAGCGAGCCGCTTCATCGTCAGACCGGCTCGCCGATCAATGCGCGCACGGCGTCGGGCGCCACCTTCTGCGCCGCGGCGTCGCGCCGGTTCTGGTACTCGATCACGCCTTCCTTGAGGCCGCGTTCGCCGACGGTGATCCGGTGCGGTACGCCGATCAGTTCCCAGTCGGCGAACATGACGCCGGGGCGCTCGTCGCGGTCGTCGAGGATGACGTCGAAGCCGGCCTCAGACAGTTCGTCGTACAGCTGTGTGGCGGTCGCGCGCACCTGTTCCGACTTGCTCCAGCCGACCGGGCAGATGACCACTTCGAAGGGCGCGATGGATTGCGGCCAGATGATGCCGCGCTCGTCGTGGTTCTGCTCGATGGCGGCGCCGACCAGACGGGTCACGCCAATGCCGTAGCAGCCCATGACCATGATGCGCGGTTTGCCGGTTTCGTCCAGATAGGTACAGTTCATCGCTTCCGAATATTTGGTGCCGAGGAAGAACACGTGACCGACCTCGATGCCGCGCTGTATCGACAGCCGACCCTTGCCGTCGGGTGACGGATCACCCTCGACCACGTTGCGCAGATCGGCGACGGCCTCGGGTTCGGGCAGGTCGCGCCCCCAGTTCACGCCGGTCAGGTGGGCGTCCACCTCGTTCGCGCCGGTGACGAAATCGTTCATGTTGGCAACCGTGAGGTCGGCGACCACGTGCACCGGCTTCTTCAGTCCGACCGGACCCAGATAGCCCGGCTTGCAGCCGAAATGCTCGACGATCTCGGCTTCGGTGGCGAAGCGGAAGCCGTCCTTCAGGCCAGCCAGCTTCGACGCCTTCACCTCGTTCAGTTCATGATCGCCGCGCAGCATCAGCAGCCACAGTTCGGTCTTGCCTTCCTTATCGGTCGCCAGCACGACGGACTTGACCGTGCGTTCGATCGGCAGTCCGAGCAGGGCGGCGACGTCCTCGCAGCGCACGGTGCCCGGGGTGGGGGCTTTTTCCAGCGCCTGCGCCGGTGCAGCGCGGTCGGCGATCAGCGCCGTCGCCTGCGCCAGTTCGATGTTGGCGGCGTAGTCGGAATCGGGGCACCAGGCGATCAGGTCTTCGCCGGTGTCGGCGATCACCTGGAACTCGTGGCTGCGCGAGCCGCCGATGGCGCCGGTGTCGGCGGCGACAGCGCGGAATTCGAGACCCAGACGGCGGAAGATGCGCATGTAGGCGTCGAACATGATGTCGTAGCTGCGGCCGGCGGCTTCCTCGTCACGGTCGAAGGAGTAGGCGTCCTTCATCGTGAACTCGCGGCCGCGCATCACGCCGAAGCGCGGCCGGCGCTCGTCGCGGAACTTGGTCTGGATGTGATAGAAATTCTTCGGCAACTGGCGCCAGCTGTGGATTTCGGCGCGAGCGATGTCGGTCACCACCTCTTCCGACGTCGGCTGGATGATGAAGTCGCGGTCGTGGCGATCCTTCACGCGCAGCATTTCCGGGCCCATCTTGTCCCAGCGACCTGTTTCCTGCCACAGCTCGGCCGGCTGGATCAGCGGCATCAATAGTTCGATGGCGCCGGCGCGGTTCATCTCGTCGCGGATGATGCTCTCGATCTTGCGGATCACCCGCAGCCCCATCGGCATGTAGTTGTAGATGCCGCCGGCGAGCTTACGGATCATGCCGGCGCGGGTCATGAGCTTGTGCGACACGACCTCGGCGTCCGAGGGGGCTTCCTTGAGCGTGGAAATGAAGAATTTGCTGGCGTACATGGAGGGTGTGGAATCCGCTGCGGATCAGGCAATAAACCTCCGATTCTAGCCGTTTCGCGCGGATCGGCCCGCGCCGGGTCGTTCGCTTCAATTCGGCGGCGAAATGTGGAAGAATCCACGGAAAATCTTACACAGCAGGTTCAACCATGCTCGACCGGGAAGGGTACCGCCCGAACGTCGGCATCATTCTGATCAACGGGCGCAACGAGGTCTTCTGGGGCAAGCGCATAGGCGAGCACGCCTGGCAGTTTCCCCAGGGGGGCATCAACCACGGCGAATCGCCGGAGCAGGCGATGTATCGCGAGCTCTGGGAAGAGCTGGGGCTGCGTCCGCAGCATGTGCGCATCGTCGGCCGCACGCGCGATTGGCTGCGCTACGACGTGCCGCGCAACTGGGTGCGGCGCGAATGGCGCAGTGCCTATCGCGGCCAGAAGCAGATCTGGTATTTGCTGCGCATGGTCGGTCGCGACTGCGACGTCTGCCTGCGCGCCACCGACCACCCTGAATTCGATGCCTGGCGCTGGAACGACTACTGGATTCCGCTCGACTCGGTGATCGAGTTCAAGCGCCAGGTCTATCAGCAGGCGCTCACCGAACTCGCGCGCCTGGCTTTTCGCTCGCCGCGTCCGCGTGGTGCGATGCGGCAGCCCGAAGGCGGCGACGCCAGCGAACACGCGCTTCCGGGCCCTGGTGCGCTGCAGGATCCTCTGCACTCGTCTTCCTGACCTCGCGCCTCGATCGACCCGCCGTCCTTGAAGCGGCGGAATGCCTGCTTATACTGGGTCTAAGTCGCGCCGTTTCTTCGCCTGTTGCCAGCGCGGCCCTGCCCTTCGGGGCATCCCTCACCCATTGTTGAAGGAGGCGTCCATGCAACTCAAGGGTTCGAAGACCGAGGACAATCTGAAGTGTGCGTTTGCCGGAGAGTCGCAGGCGAATCGCCGCTATCTGTACTTTGCGGCCAAGGCTGATGTCGAGGGGCAGAACGACGTCGCCGCCGTCTTTCGTTCCACGGCCGAGGGCGAGACAGGCCACGCACACGGGCATCTTGAATATCTCGAAGCCTGTGGCGATCCCGCAACCGGTCTGCCGATCGGCGGTACGCGTGACAATCTGAAGGCGTCGATCGCCGGCGAGACGCACGAGTATACGGACATGTATCCGGGCATGGCCAAGACCGCTCGCGACGAGGGGTTCGAGGAGATTGCCGACTGGTTCGAGACGCTGGCCAAGGCCGAGCGCTCGCATGCAAATCGTTTCCAGAAGGCGCTTGACGGGCTGCTCGACTGAGTGAGCGCCGGCCCCGGGGCCGGCACCGCTCCGCTACCGTGGGCGCGGGACTTGCCTGCGTCCGCCGCCCCGTGCGTTGACCGGAGGATGCGCGATGACCGTTCGCGAAGGCAGTCTGGAGCCACCGAAGCGCCATCCCATAGACTGGAAGAGCGCCGCCTACTATGACGAGGCGGCGCTGATGCAGGAACTCGAACGCACGTACGACATCTGTCATGGCTGCCGCCGTTGCGTGAATCTGTGTACCGCCTTCCCCAAGCTGTTCGACCTGATCGACGAAGTCAACAGCGGCGAAGTGGATGCGATCCCGAAGCACCGGTATTGGGAGGTGGTGGACCAGTGCTATCTGTGCGACATGTGCTTCATGACCAAGTGTCCGTACGTGCCGCCGCATCAGTGGAATCTCGATTTCCCGCACCTGATGCTGCGAGCCAAGGCGATCAAGTTCAGGAAGGGCGAGACGCGGTTTCGCGACCGTCTGCTGACCAGCACCGATGCCATCGGCAAGCTCGCCGCCATTCCGGTGGTGGCGCAGACGGTCAATTCGATGAACCGCAATGGCGCTGCGCGTTCGCTGATGCAGCGGGTGCTCGGCGTACACAAGGATCGCCAGCTGCCGCCCTATGCGCCGCGCCGATTCCGCGGCGTCGCGGAGCCAGCCGACGGTTTCGCCGTGCGCGACGGACAGCGTACGCCCGGAAAGGTGGCGGTGTTCTCGACCTGCTACATCAACTACAACGAACCGGGTATCGGCGTCGATCTGCTCAAGCTGCTGGCACACAACGAGATTCCGGCCGTCCTCGTCGAGAAGGAGGCCTGCTGTGGCATGCCAAAGCTCGAACTGGGCGACCTGGAGCAGGTGGCGAGACTGAAGGAGATCAACATTCCGCCGCTGGCGCGCCTGTCGCGCGAGGGTTGGGCCATCCTGACGCCGGTGCCGTCGTGCACGCTCATGTTCAAGCAGGAACTGCCGCTGATGTTTCCCGACGACGCCGATGTGCGCGCGGTGGCCGATGCGATGTTTGATCCGTTCGAGTACTTCGTGCTACGGCATAAGGACGGCTTGCTGAAGAACGATTTCAGACGCGAACTCGGTCGCGTGTCCTATCACATCCCCTGTCACTCGCGCGTGCAGAACGTCGGCCAGAAGACGCGCGAGATGCTGCAACGGGTGCCCGGCACGCAGGTCAGCACGGTCGAGCGCTGCGCGGGTCACGACGGCACCTGGGGCGTGAAGGAGGAATTCTTTGATCAGTCGATGAAAATCGGCAGGCCGGTGTTCCGGCAGATGCAGGGCGGCGACCCGGACTTCGTCAGCTCGGACTGCCCGATCGCCGGTCGTCACATCATGCAGGGCATCGCCGACAGTCAGGGCGGCACGCGCGCGCAGAAGGCGCATCCACTGACCTTGTTGTGCATTGCCTATGGACTGGACTGAGGAGGGGGCATGCCGGCAATCGCACGCGACAGTCTGATGAGTCTCGAGCAGTATGCGCGAGAGCGCCCGCAGTTCCGTGCCCGTGTGATCGCGCACAAGCGTGAGCGCACGCTGCATCTTGGCGAGCACGTGACACTGGTGTTCGAGGACGAACTGACCATCCGCTATCAGGTGCAGGAAATGCTGCGGATCGAACGCACTTTCGAGGAAGCGGGCATTCTCGACGAACTGGGCGCTTACAATCCCCTCATTCCCGACGGCAGCAACTTCAAGGCCACGATGTTGATCGAGTACCCGGACGAGCAGCAGCGAAAGCAGAACCTCGCTCGCCTGATTGGCATCGAGGACACGGTGTGGATCCAGGTCGATGGATGCTCTCCGGCATCCGCGATTGCCGACGAGGATCTTGAGCGCGAGAACGCGGTCAAGACGTCGGCGGTGCATTTCCTGCGCTTTGAACTGACCGCCGAAATGAAACGCGCGCTCCTCGGGGGTGCGGCCCTGTCGGTCGGTGTCGATCATCCGCATTACAGTGCGGGCGTGACGCCTGTGCCGGCGGCGCTGCGAAACTCGCTGTGCGCTGACCTGGTGAACTGAAATGCCGTTTTTCCCCGTTGGCCGGTTGCTGTCCGGCCTGATCCTTCTGGCGGGTGTCTCCGCCGTCCATGCACAGATCACAGACTGGCAGAAGCCGGAGCCTTTCCGTGGCGAAACCGTCGATCCGGCCGCCAAGGTGACCGAGGACGATTACGAAGTTCCTCCGCTACCGGAGAAGGTCGAGTGGCAGGAGTTCTATCTGAATGCCTCGACGCGCAACCGCTACTACATCGCGCGCGAACCGCTGACTGTCGGCAAGGATGGCGCCATCCGCTACATATCCCGCGTTGTCGCACCGAGCGGGACCGAGAACATCGCGGCCGAGGCGCTGCGCTGCGGCACCGGCGAGCGCAGGATGTATGCAAACCTGCGTTCGAACCGCGAGTGGGCGCCGACGCGCGGCAGCCGCTGGCTTCCGATCGGCGGTGGAAACCGCCTGAATTCCTACCCTTTCATGCTGTATTCGGATTACATGTGCGCGGATGGCTTCGCGCTGCAGCCGAAGAAGGTGCTCGAAGCGCTGGCCAACAGTTTCAATGCACGTACCGGTACGCCGCTCACCGGCTATCGTTGAACATCCCGACTTTCATCGAAGGCATCCATGCTCGACCGCCTGATTACTGAACTTGATCGTGCCTTGCGCACGCTGGCCGCACCGGCGCGCACTGGACGGCCGCTGCCCGGCGGTGACCTGCCCGAGGCCGAACTCGACGAGACGCAGCGCAGTCATGTCGGCGCGCTGATGCGCATTAACCACGTCGGCGAGATCTGCGCTCAGGCGCTCTACCAGGGGCAGGCCCTGACCTGCCGCGAGCCCACCGTGCGCGACGCCCTGCGCCGTGCGGCTGTCGAGGAAACCGAGCACCTGAGTTGGACGGCTTCGCGTATGAGCGAACTGGGCAGCCGCCCCAGCCTGCTCAACCCACTGTGGTACGGCGGCGCGTTGATGATGGGCGTCGCGGCCGGGTTGGTCGGCGACAAGTGGAATCTGGGCTTCCTTGCCGAAACCGAGAAGCAGGTCGAAGCTCACCTGCAGGGGCACCTCGACCGCCTGCCGCCGGCCGATCAGAAATCCTGGCGGATACTTGAACAGATGCGCCAGGACGAGCGTGAACATGCACACACGGCCGAGCGGCTCGGTGCTGCGCAACTCCCGGCGCCCGTCCGACTCGCGATGCGTGCTGCCTCCCGGGTCATGACCGGCGTCGCCTATTACGTCTGAGCGAAGGGGGCGTCAAGCGCCGGTTTCGACGATCTCCCACGTGTGTTCCATCTTCGCGGTCTTGCCGATCATGATGGACGCCGAGCAGTACTTCTCGGCCGAGAGGTGAATCGCGCGCTCGACCACCTCGGGTTTCAGGCCGCGACCACTGATCTTGAAATGAAAGCCGATGCGGGTGAATACCTTGGGATCTTCGCTCGCGCGATCCGCCTTCAGCGTGACCTCGCAACCCGTGACCTGCTGACGGCTCTTCTTCAGGATGAGCATGACGTCGAATGCGGTGCAGCCGCCGGTGCCTGCCAGCAACAGTTCCATCGGGCGCGCAGCCAGGTTGCGGCCGCCTGCTTCGGGCGCGCCGTCCATATTGATCATGTGTCCCGAGCCGGTCTCGGCCAGGAAGCTCATGTTGTCCACCCACTTCACCACACAGTCCATTACGCACTCCCTTCAGTGATGCGCGATTGTAATCAGGTGTCGGCCGGCGCGCGGCTCGTGGGTATTGGTGCGCTGCGGTAGTCGATCCGCCGGCGGCGGTGTGTTGGCCGGTGTTCGTGATGCGGGTTCGGGTCGAGGCCCGGCACTGCTCTTTTTATCCACATGATTTGAATGGTTGTTTGTGTGCGGTGCGCTGGCGGGTGAGGCGGAATCCAAAGGCGCACTGCCTTTGTGCGATGCAAAAAATTCTTGCCTTTGCGTTGAGCGTGATCAATAATCAGGACAGGTTTCGCGGGCGTCGTTCAATGCGATGTCTGCCGCAGGTGTCTCCTCCACCCTCCTCCTTTGGTGTGGATTCAGCGCGACTCCCAGGAGTCGCGCTTTTTTTGTTGTCTATCAGGGATTGACACGCTCGAACTCGCGAGTTAAATTCGCGGGCTTTTGGGCGATCTCGCCCAGAATCAAAGGACGTTCGAGATGAAAACCTTTTCAGCCAAGCCGCATGAAGTCGTGCGCGACTGGTACGTTGTCGATGCCTCTGACAAGGTACTCGGGCGCCTCGCCAGTGAGATCGCACGCCGTCTGCGCGGCAAGCACAAGCCTGTCTTCACCCCGCACGTGGACACCGGTGACTACATCGTCGTCGTGAATGTCGAGAAGCTGCGTGTGACCGGTGACAAGGCGCAGGACAAGAAGTATTACCGCCATTCGGGTTACCCGGGCGGTATCTACGAAACCAATTTTACCAAGCTGCAGCAGCGCTTCCCGGCGCGCGTGCTTGAGAAGGCCGTCAAGGGCATGCTGCCCAAGGGTCCGCTCGGTTACGCGATGATCAAGAAGCTGAAGTGCTACGCCGGCGCCGAGCATCCGCACGCCGCGCAGCAGCCCAAGGCTCTGGACATCTGAGGACGGAACGGTCATGGCATTCAAAGTTGATTATTACTATGGCACCGGCCGTCGCAAGACCGCAGTTGCCCGCGTGTTCCTGCGTCCGGGCAAGGGCGCTTTCGTCGTCAATGACAAGCCGGTAGACGAGTTTTTCTCGCGCGAAACCGGCCGCATGGTCGTCCGCCAGCCGCTCGAGCTGACGGAACACGTCAGCACCTTCGACATCCTCGTGAATGTCACCGGTGGTGGTGAATCGGGTCAGGCCGGCGCAGTGCGTCACGGCATCACCCGCGCGCTGATCGATTACGACGCGACGCTGAAGCCGGCGCTGAGCAAGGCTGGTTTCGTTACCCGCGATGCCCGTGAAGTCGAGCGCAAGAAGGTTGGCTTCCACAAGGCGCGTCGTCGCAAGCAGTTCTCGAAGCGCTGATACACCGCGCTCCGGCGAACGGGAAAAGCCGCCTTCGGGCGGCTTTTTTCATTTCTGGCATCATTCCGCTTTTTCCGCGATCGATCCGGATGGGTCGGCGCGGGTCGGCGCAGGAGGGATCGAAGTGGGTATCAAGGCGGGTATCGTGGGTGGAACCGGCTACACCGGGGTCGAATTGCTGCGCCTGTTGGCGCGCCACCCCGAGGTCGAGTTGTCGGCCATCACTTCGCGCGGCGATGCGGGGCGCCCGGTATCGGACATGTTTCCCAGTCTGCGCGGTC
Organism: Methyloversatilis sp.; assembly: GCF_965284615.1. Classification (GTDB taxonomy): domain Bacteria; phylum Pseudomonadota; class Gammaproteobacteria; order Burkholderiales; family Rhodocyclaceae; genus Methyloversatilis. Next base: position 4,092,826 of record NZ_OZ260098.1, on the reverse strand, counting down.
ATGTCGATCTCGCTTTTTCCGACCCGGCCCAAGCCGGGCTAGAGAACTGCGACGTTGTCTTCTTTGCCACGCCGAACGGCATCGCGATGCAGCAAGTGCCGGCGCTGCTCGACGCCGGGGTGAAAGTGGTCGATCTGGCAGCCGATTTCCGGTTGAAGGACGAGGCGGTGTGGGAAAAGTGGTACGGCATGCCGCATGCCTGCCCTGACGTGCTGAAGACCGCGATCTACGGCCTGGCGGAAGTCAATCGTGAGCAGGTGCGCTCGGCGCGGCTCGTGGCCAATCCCGGCTGCTATCCCACGGCGGTGCAACTCGGCTTCATCCCGCTGATCGAGGCGGGCGTCATCGACCGCGCAACGCTGATCGCCGATGCGAAGTCAGGTGTGTCCGGTGCGGGGCGCAAAGCCGAGGTGCACACTTTGTTTGCGGAGGCTGGAGACAACTTCAAGGCCTACGGTGTCGGTGGACATCGGCATCTGCCCGAAATACGCCAGGGACTGGCCGCCGTGGCCGGCGCCGATGTAGGTCTGACCTTCGTACCTCATCTGACACCCTTGATCCGCGGCATTCATGCAACGCTCTACGCGCGACTGACCAAGGACTGCGATCTGCAGGCCCTGTTCGAGAACCGTTATCGCGGCGAGCGCTTCGTGGATGTACTGCCCGCCGGCAGTCATCCGGAGACGCGTTCGGTGCGTGCGTCGAACACCTGCCGGATCGCGGTTCATCGTCCGCAAGGCGGGGACACGGTCGTGGTTTTGTCGGTGATCGACAACCTGGTCAAGGGGGCCGCCGGGCAGGCGGTACAGAACATGAATCTGATGTTCGGATTCGACGAGTCGTGTGGGCTAGAACTCGTTCCGGTCTTGCCCTGAGGGCGCGCCGCTGGCGCTTTCGCCACGGTATCGCCGCGCGGCAGGTGGCGATCCGTTCGCACGCGCCGTGGTGGCTCAAGCTTCTCGTCGCGGCCGGCGTCATGGCGCTCGCGCTGGCGGCTGCCCGCGGAATCTACGACGCGGGGCGAGGCTGGGTCGGGCTGGACGTTGATGACATGCAAGCCGAGGTCGTCTCGTTGCGTGAGCGTCTGGCCGTCGTGGATGCGGAGCTTGCAAGCATGAGACAACAGGCGGACTCGGCACACAGTAGCCTGCAGATCGAACGTACGGCACAGGAACAGCTGGCAGCCCGGATACGTTCGCTGGAAAGCGAGAACGCACGTTTGCGGGAAGACGCTCTGATTTTCGAAAGCCTGGCGGGTGCGGGTTCCAGCGGTATCGAGCAGGGCTTCAAGATCAATCGGCTGGTGCTGGAGCCGGACGGCGAGGCGGGGCGGTACCGCTATCGCATGCTCATCGTTCGCCAGGGAGGGAAGGCCGACGCCGATGCCAAGGGTTCTTACCAGATCGTGGCGTCGATTGACCGTGCCGGTCAGGGTGCTACCATCACTTTCCCGCCGGATTCGGGTGCCGAGAACAGTCGGCTGACTTTCCGGCACTTCCAGCGTGTTGACGGCGTGCTTGCCGTGCCGAAGGGGGCGAGGTTGCTCTCCATCGAGGCTCGCTTCCTGCAGGATGGACAAATCAGGGCAAGAGCGACCGCATCCTTGTGACGGTTGCCGGAATCGGAGGGGACATGTTCGGCAAGAAGTCTGAGAAACCCAGCAAGCGCATCGACAGCCTGATCGGTGCAGGCACGCGCGTGAATGGCGACATTCATTTCCGCGGCGGCCTGCGCGTCGATGGCGAGGTCATCGGCAACGTACGTGCCGATGACAACGCGCCGAGCACGCTGGTACTGAGCGAGCATGCGCGTATCGAAGGTGCGGTCACCGTCACGCATGCGATGATCAATGGGGCCGTGCAAGGTCCGATCGTGTCCACCGAGTTTCTGGAACTGCAACCGCAGGCACGAATTTCCGGTGACGTGGTCTACACCCGTCTGGAGGTGCACCTTGGCGCCATCGTCAAGGGGCGGCTCGAACATCAGGAGACTGCGCCGCGCGCGGTCGAATTGAAGCTGGCCAGCGGAAGCTGATGCCGGCGAAGCGTTAACCAGGAGTAGATACTCATGAATGCAGTGACTGAAATGCCCCTTCCGCTGGTCTTCTCCGAAAGCGCAGCCAACAAGGTGAAGGAACTGATCCTCGAAGAGGGCAACCCGGATCTGAAACTGCGTGTTTTCGTGTCCGGTGGTGGCTGTTCCGGCTTCCAGTATGGTTTCACCTTTGACGAAGTGACCAACGAGGACGACACCGCGCTCGAGAAGAATGGCGTGACGCTGCTGATCGACCCGATGAGCTACCAGTATCTGGTCGGCGCAGAGATCGACTACAGCGAAGGCCTCGAGGGCGCACAGTTCGTGATCAAGAACCCGAACGCGACCTCGACCTGCGGCTGCGGTTCGTCTTTCTCGGTCTGATCGACCGCTCGCTCAGGCGGGCCAGACCGCGCCGAGCACGCGCATGCCGCGTGCCCCGGTCACCTCTGGCAGGTTGCCTGGCTCGCGGTTAAGCGTGCGCTGCGCCAGCCACGCGAATGCCAGCGCCTCCACTCGCTCGGGCGGTACGCCGTCATCGGCCGTGCTCTGCACAGGGCATCCGATGTGCAAGGCGAGCCGCTGCAGCAGGTGAGTATTGAACGCGCCCCCGCCGCACACCGCGACATCGTCCGGGCAAAAACCCGCGGTGTTCAGTGCGTCGGCTACCGATTGCGCGGTCAGTTCCGCCAGTGTGGCCTGGACGTCCTCGTCTCGGATCTGCTCCGGCAGCAGTTCGAGCAGCCACTCCAGATTGAATTGCTCGCGCCCGCAACTTTTCGGGGGCGGCGCAGCGAAGAAGGGGTGTGCAAGCAGTTTCGCAAGCAGCGCCGCGTTGACCTGGCCACTCGCCGCCCAGGCGCCGTCCCTGTCGTAGTCAAGGCCGCGACGATGCGCGATCCAGGCGTCCATCAGCACGTTCGCGGGGCCGCAGTCGAAGCCGCGCACGGGGCGGGCGAATTCCAATAGTGTCAGATTCGCCATTCCGCCCAGATTCAGTATTGCGCGCGCACGGTCCGTCGAACCAAACAGGCTAGCGTGGAACGCGGGGACGAGAGGGGCTCCTTGTCCGCCGGCCGCCAAGTCACGCGCGCGGAAATCGGACACAACGCAGATACCCGTCTCCTCGGCCAGGATGGCCGGTGCATTCAGCTGAACGGTGTAGCCGTGGGCCGGCATATGGCGGATAGTCTGGCCGTGGCAGCCTATGGCCTTGATTGAAGCTGTCGCGGTGCCGCTCTGGTTCAGCAGTGTGCGGACCAGCTGTGCATAAAGGCGCGCCAATTCGATCGCCGCGACCTGCGAGCGGTGTATTTCGTCGTCACCGCTTGAGCACAGCGTCTGCAGGTCCGCCCGTAAGGCCGTTGGAAAGGCCATGTGCGCATGCCCCACCACCCGCGGCCGCGGGAAGGCCAGGTCCGCAAGCACCGCATCCACCCCGTCCAGACTGGTGCCGGACATCAGCCCGATGTACAGCGCGCTCATCGGTTCATCCTTCTGTCCGCCGACCCGCTTGCGCTAACATCGAGCGCTTTGTCGGTCGTCGCGTGGCACCTGCCTGCGCGAGGCGCATGTATTCGGGGTTCGGTCATGGTTGAAGTGGAACAGGCGTTGGCGTTGATCAAGCGGGGGGTCGAAGAACTGCTCCCCGAAGCGGATCTGGTCGAGAAACTGAAGTCGGGGCGACCGCTTCGCATCAAGGCGGGGTTCGATCCTACCGCACCGGACCTGCACCTCGGCCACACCGTGTTGCTGAACAAGCTGAAGCACTTCCAGGACCTCGGTCACCAGATCCTGTTCCTGATCGGCGACTTTACCGGCGCCATCGGCGATCCGTCGGGCAAGAACGTGACCCGGCCGCCGCTGTCGCCCGAGCAGGTGCTGCAGAACGCTGAAACCTACCGCGAACAGGTGGGCAAGATCCTCGACCCTTCGCGCATGGAGGTCGTGTTCAACTCGACCTGGATGAACCAGCTCGGGGCCGACGGAATGATCCGCCTGGCATCGCGACACACGGTCGCCCGCATGCTCGAGCGCGACGATTTTGCCAAGCGCTACACCGGCAATCAGCCGATCGCCATCCACGAATTCCTCTACCCCCTGTGCCAGGGCTACGACTCGGTTGCGCTGAAGGCCGACGTCGAGCTCGGCGGTACGGATCAGCGCTTCAATCTGCTCATGGGGCGCGAACTGCAGAAGCAGTACGGCCAGGCGCAACAGGTCGTGGTGATGATGCCGCTGCTGGAGGGACTGGATGGCGTCAACAAGATGTCGAAGTCGCTGGGCAACTACATCGGCGTGTCCGAGCCGCCGAACGAAATTTTCGGCAAGGTCATGTCGGTGTCCGACGAACTGATGTGGCGTTACTACGAGCTACTGTCCTTCCGCGGACTCGACGAGATCGCGGGCCTGCGTGCAGAAGTGTCCGCGGGGCGCAATCCGCGAGACGTGAAAGTGATGCTGGCGCAGGAACTCGTCGGCCGTTTTCACGGCGCGGCGGCTGCGGCGGCCGCGCTGGTCAACTTCGAATCGCGTTTCCGTCAGGGCGGTATTCCAGACGACATCGAGGAGGTGGTGCTCGACAGTGCGGGTGCAGGTATCGGTATTGCACAGGCGTTGAAGGCGGCCGGGCTCACCGCCACCACCTCGGAGGCCTTGCGCATGATCGATCAGGGCGGGGTCCGGCTCGATGGCGACAAGGTTTCCGATCGTGGACTTGTGCTCGCGGCGGGCACGACGGTCGTGGCGCAGGTGGGCAAGCGAAAATTTTCTCGCCTCGCCGTGCGCTGAGAGGCGCTCGTCGCGGGCTTGATTTTTCGGAATGTTTTTATTCACATGTACTTTCCCGTAGTCGCTTGAAAGAGTCGCGCCAAAAAAACTTCAAAAATCTTTGGCGAAAGTGTTGACCACCTCGAAATTATCCGTAGAATGCGCACCTCTCGTTGCTCAGCAGCGAACGTTCTTTAACAAAACAAACAGCCGATAGGTGTGGGCACGGCGTGGTTGTAACGGCGAGCAGCTGTCGTTTCAGGGATTCCTGGGGTGGTGGTTGATCGCATGACAACTAAATTGAAGTGCTCATACGAATCAAAGGTTTTAAGCGAAAGCTTATACCTGTGAATTCTGACGAGTTTTGGGAATTAAACTGAAGAGTTTGATCCTGGCTCAGATTGAACGCTGGCGGAATGCTTTACACATGCAAGTCGAGCGGCAGCGCGGTCTTCGGACTGGCGGCGAGCGGCGAACGGGTGAGTAATACATCGGAACATGCCCAGTCGTGGGGGATAACACTTCGAAAGAAGTGCTAATACCGCATACGTCCTGAGGGAGAAAGCGGGGGATCGCAAGACCTCGCGCGATTGGAGTGGCCGATGTCAGATTAGCTAGTTGGTGGGGTAAAGGCCTACCAAGGCAACGATCTGTAGCTGGTCTGAGAGGATGATCAGCCACACTGGGACTGAGACACGGCCCAGACTCCTACGGGAGGCAGCAGTGGGGAATTTTGGACAATGGGGGCAACCCTGATCCAGCCATTCCGCGTGAGTGAAGAAGGCCTTCGGGTTGTAAAGCTCTTTCGGCAGGAACGAAACGGCGAGCTCTAACATAGCTCGCTAATGACGGTACCTGAAGAAGAAGCACCGGCTAACTACGTGCCAGCAGCCGCGGTAATACGTAGGGTGCGAGCGTTAATCGGAATTACTGGGCGTAAAGCGTGCGCAGGCGGTTGTGTAAGACAGGTGTGAAATCCCCGGGCTTAACCTGGGAACTGCGCTTGTGACTGCACGGCTAGAGTATGGCAGAGGGGGGTGGAATTCCACGTGTAGCAGTGAAATGCGTAGAGATGTGGAGGAACACCGATGGCGAAGGCAGCCCCCTGGGCCAATACTGACGCTCATGCACGAAAGCGTGGGGAGCAAACAGGATTAGATACCCTGGTAGTCCACGCCCTAAACGATGTCAACTAGGTGTTCGGTGAGGAGACTCATTGAGTACCGCAGCTAACGCGTGAAGTTGACCGCCTGGGGAGTACGGTCGCAAGATTAAAACTCAAAGGAATTGACGGGGACCCGCACAAGCGGTGGATGATGTGGATTAATTCGATGCAACGCGAAAAACCTTACCTACCCTTGACATGTACGGAACCCTGCTGAGAGGTGGGGGTGCTCGAAAGAGAGCCGTAACACAGGTGCTGCATGGCTGTCGTCAGCTCGTGTCGTGAGATGTTGGGTTAAGTCCCGCAACGAGCGCAACCCTTGTCATTAGTTGCTACGCAAGAGCACTCTAATGAGACTGCCGGTGACAAACCGGAGGAAGGTGGGGATGACGTCAAGTCCTCATGGCCCTTATGGGTAGGGCTTCACACGTCATACAATGGTCGGTACAGAGGGTTGCCAAGCCGCGAGGTGGAGCCAATCCCAGAAAGCCGATCGTAGTCCGGATCGCAGTCTGCAACTCGACTGCGTGAAGTCGGAATCGCTAGTAATCGCGGATCAGCATGCCGCGGTGAATACGTTCCCGGGTCTTGTACACACCGCCCGTCACACCATGGGAGTGGGTTTCACCAGAAGAGGCTAGCCTAACCGTAAGGGGGGCGGTCGCCACGGTGAGATTCATGACTGGGGTGAAGTCGTAACAAGGTAGCCGTATCGGAAGGTGCGGCTGGATCACCTCCTTTCTAGAGTCACAATCAGGTCGTGTCCACAACCTATCGGCTGTTAAAGAAGCAACAAGGGCAAGGAGCTCGGGCGAGTCAGTGATGACGAGTCCGCGTTGAGCACCCGACCCTGGAAGGACCGGGTCTGTAGCTCAGCTGGTTAGAGCACCGTCTTGATAAGGCGGGGGTCGTTGGTTCGAACCCAACCAGACCCACCAGATTGCCTGCATGAGTAAGTGCAGTCTTTGGGGGATTAGCTCAGCTGGGAGAGCACCTGCTTTGCAAGCAGGGGGTCGTCGGTTCGATCCCGTCATCCTCCACCACTTCCTTTGATGGGACGTCGGTTGTTCTTGTTGCCGTAGCTTTGAGTGTGAGGCGTGGGGTGCAGAGATGCTGCCCAGACCTCACCCGCAAGGGTGCGAAGTTTGATCTTTAAAAATTTGGAAGAAGTAAAGGGATGTCGGCGTTTCAACCGCGTCGGCATCTCATGGGTAGTGATTGCATCGTCCCACCTCTTTGAACCAGCGGTGGGATAGATAGCGCGAGCGCTTGAGAACTATCCTGTAGTGCGGTGTGAGACGCAAGTCGAGCACAGCGTTATAGGGTCAAGTGAATAAGTGCATGTGGTGGATGCCTTGGCGATCACAGGCGATGAAGGACGTGCAAGCCTGCGAAAAGCTGCGGGGAGCTGGCAATGAAGCTTTGATCCGCAGATGTCCGAATGGGGAAACCCGGCCCGTAAGGGTCATCCCTGGCTGAATACATAGGCCAGAGGAAGCGAACCGAGCGAACTGAAACATCTAAGTAGCTCGAGGAACAGAAATCAACCGAGATTCCCAAAGTAGTGGCGAGCGAACTGGGAGTAGCCTGCACGACTAAACCATTTACTTAGCAAAACGGTCTGGAAAGTCCGACGATACAGGGTGATAGTCCCGTATGCGAAAAGTAGATGGCGGGTCTGAGCGTGCGACAAGTAGGGCGGGACACGTGAAATCCTGTTTGAAGATGGGGGGACCATCCTCCAAGGCTAAATACTCGTGATCGACCGATAGTGAACCAGTACCGTGAGGGAAAGGCGAAAAGAACCCCGGGAGGGGAGTGAAATAGATCCTGAAACCGCATGCATACAAACAGTGGGAGCCTCGAAAGGGGTGACTGCGTACCTTTTGTATAATGGGTCAGCGACTTACGTTCAGTAGCGAGCTTAACCGAATAGGGGAGGCGTAGCGAAAGCGAGTCTGAATAGGGCGATTCAGTTGCTGGGCGTAGACCCGAAACCAGATGATCTATCCATGGCCAGGATGAAGGTGCCGTAACAGGTACTGGAGGTCCGAACCCACTAATGTTGAAAAATTAGGGGATGAGCTGTGGATAGGGGTGAAAGGCTAAACAAATCTGGAAATAGCTGGTTCTCCCCGAAAACTATTTAGGTAGTGCCTCATGTATCACTCTCGGGGGTAGAGCACTGTAATGGTTGGGGGGGTCATTGCGATCTACCCCGCCATAGCAAACTCCGAATACCGAGAAGTGCGAGCATGGGAGACAGACGGTGGGTGCTAACGTCCATCGTCAAGAGGGAAACAACCCAGACCGCCAGCTAAGGCCCCCAATGCGTGGCTAAGTGGAAAACGAGGTGGGAAGGCATAGACAGCCAGGAGGTTGGCTTAGAAGCAGCCATCCTTTAAAGAAAGCGTAATAGCTCACTGGTCGAGTCGTCCTGCGCGGAAGATGTAACGGGGCTCAAGCCACGAGCCGAAGCTGCGGATATGTCGTAAGACATATGGTAGGGGAGCGTTCTGTAAGTCTGCGAAGGTGTCTGGTAACGGATGCTGGAGATATCAGAAGTGCGAATGCTGACATGAGTAGCGATAAAGCGGGTGAAAGGCCCGCTCGCCGAAAGCCCAAGGTTTCCTACGCAACGTTCATCGGCGTAGGGTGAGTCGGCTCCTAAGGCGAGGCCGAAAGGCGTAGTCGATGGGAAACAGGTCAATATTCCTGTACCAATCCATGATGCGATGGGGGGACGGAGAAGGTTATAGCAGCCGGGTGTTGGACGTCCCGGTTTAAGCAGGTAGGCGTGCTGCGTAGGCAAATCCGCGCGGCTTAGCCGAGATGTGATGACGAGGAGCCACGTGCTCTGAAGTGCTAGATACCACGCTTCCAGGAAAAGCCTCTAAGCTTCAGTCATGGATTGACCGTACCGCAAACCGACACAGGTGGGCAGGATGAAAATTCTCAGGCGCTTGAGAGAACCCAGGAGAAGGAACTCGGCAAATTGATACCGTAACTTCGGGAGAAGGTATGCCCTCAGTAGGTGAAGTCCCTCGCGGACGGAGCCCAACGGGGTCGCAGAGAATCGGTGGCTGCGACTGTTTAATAAAAACACAGCACTCTGCAAACACGAAAGTGGACGTATAGGGTGTGACGCCTGCCCGGTGCCGGAAGGTTAAGTGATGGGGTGCAAGCTCTTGATCGAAGCCCCGGTAAACGGCGGCCGTAACTATAACGGTCCTAAGGTAGCGAAATTCCTTGTCGGGTAAGTTCCGACCTGCACGAATGGCGTAACGATGGCCACACTGTCTCCTCCTGGGACTCAGCGAAGTTGAAATGTTTGTGAAGATGCAATCTCCCCGCGGCTAGACGGAAAGACCCCATGAACCTTTACTGTAGCTTTGCATTGGACTTTGACGGGACTTGTGTAGGATAGGTGGGAGGCTGTGAGACGTGGTCGCCAGATCACGAGGAGCCATCCTTGAAATACCACCCTGGTGTCGTTGAGGTTCTAACCTAGGCCCGTGAATCCGGGTCGGGGACCGTGCATGGCAGGCAGTTTGACTGGGGCGGTCTCCTCCTAAAAGGTAACGGAGGAGTTCGAAGGTTCGCTTGGTACGGTCGGACATCGTACCTAAAGTGCAATGGCAAAAGCGAGCTTGACTGCGAGACTGACACGTCGAGCAGGTGCGAAAGCAGGACATAGTGATCCGGTGGTTCTGTATGGAAGGGCCATCGCTCAACGGACAAAAGGTACTCTGGGGATAACAGGCTGATTCCGCCCAAGAGTTCACATCGACGGCGGAGTTTGGCACCTCGATGTCGGCTCATCACATCCTGGGGCTGTAGCCGGTCCCAAGGGTATGGCTGTTCGCCATTTAAAGTGGTACGTGAGCTGGGTTTAAAACGTCGTGAGACAGTTTGGTCCCTATCTGCCGTGGGCGCTGGAAGTTTGAGGGGGCCTGCTCCTAGTACGAGAGGACCGGAGTGGACATACCTCTGGTGTACCGGTTGTCACGCCAGTGGCATCGCCGGGTAGCTAAGTATGGAAGAGATAAGCGCTGAAAGCATCTAAGCGCGAAACTCGCCTCAAGATGAGACTTCCCGGGGACTCGATCCCCCTGAAGGGTCGTGGAAGACCACCACGTTGATAGGCTGGGTGTGGAAGTGCAGTAATGCATTAAGCTAACCAGTACTAATTGCCCGTGCGGCTTGACCCTATAACCGTGTGCTCAACAAATCGTTGAAACAGCACCGGTGATCCCAAGTGCCTCGCGCACACAATCACCCCATATCCTTTACTTCTTCCACATGTGTGCCCGATGCACCTCGCGCACGCATGACAAGCTTCAGCCTGGTGCCCATAGCGCTGTGGAACCACCCCTTCCCATCCCGAACAGGACCGTGAAACGCAGCCGCGCCAATGATAGTGAGCACCTCGCTCGCGAAAGTAGGTCAGCGCCAGGCTACCCCACAACACAACGCCCGATCACCCTCCAGTGATCGGGCGTTTGTGCTTCCAGAACCCGCGGCCGAACATCCTCCCAACAACCCCGCAAACGACCAAATCCGGACCACAATCCGTCCCATGGCCGATAACAACACTCCACGCGCCTTCTCCGGCATCGACCGCCTCTACGGCAACGGCGCATACGCAAAACTCCACAACGCATCCGTCACCATCGTCGGCATCGGCGGCGTCGGATCATGGGCCGCCGAAGCCATCGCACGACACGGCATCCACAACATCAACATCATCGACCTCGATAACGTCGCGGTATCGAACATCAATCGACAGCTGCAGGCCAGTCAGGCAACGATAGGCATGGCGAAGGTCGATGCGCTCGCCGAACGCATCGTCTCGATCAACCCCGAATGCTCGGTGACGCGGATAGAGGATTTCCTCACGCCGGAGAATGCCGCCGAGCTGCTTTCGTCACGACCGGACGCGGTGCTCGATTGCACGGATCAGACGTCTGCCAAAGTTGCGATGGCCGAGCGTTGTCATCTCGATGGACTGGCGCTGTTCATGGCGGGTGCGGCGGGCGGACGTACCGACCCGACACGCATCCGCCATTCGGATCTCGGCGCAAGCCAGGGCGACGCGCTGCTCGCCCGTGTGCGTTCACTATTGAGAAAGGGCGGGCGCTTGCAGCTGTCGCGCAAGGAGCATTTCGATATCGAGGTCGTGTACTCCGCCGAGCCCATGCGCAAACCGGCGGCCGAGGCCTGCGATGCGACGACCGCACCGCAAGGCCTGAGCTGCGCGGGCTACGGCTCGAGCGTCTGCGTCACGGCCGCTTTCGGTTTCGCGCTCGCGGCGCGCGCCATCGAACATCTGCTGAAACACTGAGCGCAAGACTTTCGGCCGAAACACCGCTACACTGCGCCTGCGCCGTGCCAATAGGCGCGTTCCCTTGTCTCCCTGACAAGAGGAGGCATGAGCCTCCCTTCCGGAATCCACACCCTGTCTGCCTGTATTGGTGTCACTCAGCTTGAGCGACGGGCCGTCGCTGGAGAACTGTTTGAACACTGAAGTCGATTTCGCCGGGCTTGGCCTGGCCGAACCCCTGCTGCGCGCCATTTCCGAAGAAGGCTATACGCAGCCCACACCGATCCAGCAGAAAGCCATTCCGCTCGTGATGGCCGGGCGCGACCTGCTCGCTGCCGCACAGACCGGCACCGGCAAGACCGCCGGTTTCACCCTCCCCATTCTTCATACTTTGATCAACCGCCCGGCCAGCATTCCACCGGGACGGCCACGCGTGCTGGTCCTCACCCCGACGCGCGAACTCGCGGCTCAGGTCGAGGAATCGGTCCGCACCTACGGTGCACACGCCAAGCTGCGTTCCATGGTCATGTTTGGCGGCGTGGGCATGAATCCCCAGCTGCAGGCGCTGAAGCAGCGCGTGGACATCCTGGTTGCGACGCCCGGCCGTCTGCTCGATCACCTGGGCGAAAAGACGCTGGACCTTTCCGGCGTCGAAATCTTCGTGCTCGACGAAGCGGACCGCATGCTGGACATGGGTTTCATCCGTGACATCCGCAAGGTGATCGCGGCGCTGCCGAAGGTGCGCCAGACTTTGCTCTTCTCGGCGACCTTTTCGCCGGAGATCCGCGAACTGGCCCACGGCATGCTGAACGACGCAGCCGAGGTTGAGGTTGCCGCACGCAATACCACCGCCGAGCGCGTCGATCAGGGCGTCTACATGGTCGAGCAGAAGCAGAAGCGTCATCTGCTGGCGCATCTCATCAACAAGGGCCAGTGGTCGCAGGTGCTGGTGTTCACGCGCACCAAGCATGGCGCCAACCGTCTGGCCGAACAGCTCGACAAGCAGGGCATTACCGCCGCTGCCATCCACGGCAACAAGAGCCAGAACGCCCGCACGAAAGCGCTGGCCGACTTCAAGACGAATACGCTGCGCGTGCTGGTCGCCACTGACATCGCGGCGCGCGGTCTGGACATCGACCAGCTTCCGCACGTCGTCAATTTCGAGCTGCCGAATGTGCCCGAGGACTACGTTCACCGCATCGGTCGGACCGGCCGTGCAGGTGCCAGCGGCGCCGCGGTGTCGCTGGTCGATCGCGAGGAAGTGAAGTTGCTGACGGCCATCGAAAAGGTGACCCGGCAGTCGATTCCGCGCGTGACGGCCGATGGTTTCGTGCCGGTCGCCGGCGCCAGCGAAGAGCCGGATCGCGGTCCGCGTCCGCAAGGTCGTGGCGCTCGGCCTGACGGTGCAACGCGCAGCAAACCGGCCTCCGGTAACGGACAGCAGCCGCGCCAGGGCCAGCAGCCCCGGCCGGCCGGCGATCGCCCGGCGCGTACGCCGCAGAACAAGCCCGTCGCGCGCGGCAATGGCAACCCCACTCGCCCGCAAGGCAGGAGCGGCACCGCCAATGGCAACGTCGCCAACGGCAACCGTACGCCGGCGCGTATTCACGACGATGACGACGACAATCGCGGCAATCGCATCCAGCCGGCGGCCAAGCCGCCGCGCGAGGTCAATGGCAACGTGATGCCGCGCGGCAACGAGGCGCGACGTCCGCAACAGCCGGCGCTGTTCTCGCGCAATCGCAGCGGACAGCGATAACATCACGCCATTTGCATGAAGGGCCAGGGGCGACCGCGTGCGTGACGATGCACTGAAAGTGCTGAAGGACGTCTTCGGCCATCCCGGGTTCCGCGGTGCGCAGGGCGAAATCGTCGCGCACGTCGCGGCCGGCGGCGACGCCCTGGTGCTGATGCCGACAGGTGGCGGCAAGTCGTTGTGCTATCAGGTGCCGGCGCTGCTGCGCCCGGGGACGGCAGTCGTCGTTTCGCCACTGATCGCGCTGATGCAGGACCAGGTCGCTGCGATGACCCAGCTGGGCGTACGCGCTGCCTTCCTCAATTCCACGCTCGATCTCGATCAGGTGCGTGAAGTCGAGCGCAGCCTGCTCGACGGCACGCTCGATCTGCTTTACGTCGCCCCTGAGCGGCTCAACACCCCACGCTGCCTCGATCTGCTGAGTCACATCCGGCCGGCGTTGTTTGCCATCGATGAGGCGCACTGCGTCGCACAGTGGGGACACGACTTCCGTCCAGAGTACCTGCAGCTTTCCGTGCTGCACGAGCGCTTCCCGGACGTGCCGCGCATCGCGCTCACCGCCACCGCCGATCCGGCGACGCGCACCGAAATCATCGACCGGCTCGCGCTGCACGACGCGCGTGTGTTCGTGTCCAGTTTCGACCGGCCGAACATCCGCTACACCATCGTGGACAAGGACGACGCGCGCAAGCAGTTGCTGCGCTTTATCCGGAACGAGCATCCGGACGATGCTGGCATCGTCTATTGTCTGTCACGCAAGAAGGTGGACGAGACGGCCGAATGGCTGCTCGCGCAGGGCATCAAGGCGCTCCCTTACCATGCCGGCATGGACGCAGCGACGCGTGCTGCGCATCAGGCCCGCTTCCAGCGCGAGGAAGGCATCGTGGTCGTTGCCACCATCGCCTTCGGCATGGGCATCGACAAGCCGGACGTGCGCTTCGTCGCCCACCTCGATCTGCCGCGCTCGATCGAAGGCTACTATCAGGAGACCGGACGCGCAGGACGCGACGGTGGCGCAGCCGACGCCTGGATGGCCTACGGTCTGGCCGACGTCGTGCAGCAGCGCCGTTTCATCGACCAGTCCGAGGGCAGCGAAGCGTTCCGTCGCATTTCCAGCAGCAAGCTCGACGCGCTGCTCGGCCTGTGCGAAACCGCTCAGTGTCGGCGCGTGCATCTGCTCGCCTATTTCGGCGAACAGGGGCAGCCCTGCGGCAACTGCGACAACTGCCTGACGCCGCCGGAGACCTGGGACGCGACGGTCGCCACACAGAAGGCGCTGTCCGCGATCTACCGCACCGGCAATCGCTTCGGCGTCACCCACCTGATCGACGTGCTGCGTGGCAAGGACACCGAGCGCATCCGCCAGTGGGGTCATGACAAGTTGAGCGTGCATGGCATCGGCAAGGCCGAGGACGACAACCTGTGGCGCGGTGTTTTCCGTCAGCTGGTCGCGCTCGGGCTGGCCCGCGTCGATCACGAATCCTATGGCGCATTGGTGCTGACCGAAGCTGCCCGCCCGGTGCTGCGCGGCGAACAGCCCGTGATGATGCGGCGCATCGCCGAAAGGGCTCGTGAATCGGCGGTGCGGCGCACACGCAGCGTCACACCGGTGTCGATGGAGGGCGTCAACGCCAATCTGCTCGCAGCGCTGAAAGCCTGGCGGCTGGACGAAGCGAAAAACCAGTCAGTTCCGGCCTACGTCATCCTGCACGACAGCACGCTGATCGAACTGGCGCGCAAACGCCCGGCTGATCTCGATGACCTGACCGACATACCGGGCTTCGGCGCACGCAAGGTCGAGCGCTACGGTGACTCACTGGTCGAGTTGATCTCAGGCTTCGAGCACTGACATATTGCACTGCAATAGTGCCTTGTCGTCTTTATGCCCCGACCTGACGCAGCGCTGATGATGGGGCGTGCGTCAGATATGAATTAAAACAACGGCTTGTTGTAAATCTTCTCTTGGTCTGGATATTGCATAGTGCATCACCGACTTCGTTATTGAAGCAGGGAGGGCATCATGCGTTGCAACATTCGACCACTCCTTTTCGTCGTCGCCTGCGCGCTGACACAACCGCTGACTGTCTGGTCGGCAGCACCCGATTGCCGTGCGAGCAGCCAGGATCCGCTGGCCGCTGAGGCGTGCCGGGAAAATGCGCGCTCCGCCTATCCGCTGGCGCACCTGTTCGAAAATCCGTCGGAATCACGAACCAGTCTTGCGCTGGCCGCACTGCTGCTGGGCGGCATGGCGATGCGCGCCCGCGTGCGCTGATCGGCGCGGCAAGGGCGCCGCGCGCACTTCAGTTCGCTTCGACGGGGATGAAGCCGTCGCGGTTCGGCATCCGCACTGCCGGCAGAGTGCGCGCGTCCATGACGGCCTCAGCAGCGATCACACCGTTGATGTGCAGCAGCCAGGCGCTGAGCGCATACACCTCGTCCGCGTTCAGCGTGCCGGGGGCGGTCATCGGTTTGGCGCGACGGATGAAGTCGAACAGCGTCGTCGCGTACGGCCAGTAGCTGCCTACCGTTTTGTCGGCCGCCGGTGTGTTCAGCGGGCGCGTCGCACCCGCCAGTTCCTCGGCGCTGCCGCCACGGGCGTCCTTGCCGTGGCAGGCGGCGCAGTGGTGGGCAAACAGCGCGGCGCCCTCGCTTGCCGTGCCGCGACCGGGTGGAAGGCCGCGACCGTCGGGAAATACGTTCAGTTGCTGCCGGGCGAGGGTGGCGCCGTTGACGGCCTGTCCGAGCCGTGGTGCCTCGACCGCGTTCGGCGTCGCGACGCAGGCACTCAGCAGCAGCGACGACAGCAGTGCTGCCGCGCGTTCAGTATGTGTGCGTGACCAGTCCATCGTCCTCGACTGCCCAGGCAACGATCGCGTTGTAGTGGAAATAGCCTGCGCGCCCGCGCTCGGAGACCAATGCCGCGCGTTCCGGCTGCAGATTGCCGCGCTCGTCGGTGGCTCGGCTCTTCAGCACGGCGGGCTTGCCGTCCCATCGCCACGGTATGCGGAAACGGGTCAGGCAGCGAGGCAGCGCCGGCGATTCGAGTGCGGCGTCGGCCCAGCTCTTGCCGCCATCCGCCGACACCTCGACCCGCCGGATGCGCCCGTACCCGCTCCACGCCAGACCGCTCAGCTGATAAACGTCGGGGCGCGGCAGTGTCTGGCCGTGCGACGGTGACGTGATCAGCGACTTGCAGTCCATCGTGAACGTGAACTGACGCGCCTTGCCCGATGGCTGCAACTCGGTGTATTTCGACGTTTCGTTGCGCGACATCACCGGCTGGTCCGTCACTTCGAGCCGCTGCAGCCATTTGACGTGCAGCACACCTTCCCAGCCTGGCACGATGAGACGCATCGGGTAGCCGTTCTCCGGGCGCAGCCGTTCCCCGTTCTGGTAGAGCCCGATCAGGCAGTCGTCGCGCATCTTGGCCAGCGGGATGCTCATGTTCATCGCTCCCGCGTCGGCACCTTCGGCGATCACCCACGACGCGCCGACGTCCACACCCGCTTCGTCGAGCAGGATGGACAGCGGCACGCCGGTCCATTCGGCGCAGGACAGCAGCCCGTGCACGGAGCCGGCTGATCGCTGTATCGGCTCGCCATGCCAGCCGGCGTTGCTGTTGCCGCCGCACTCGATGAACAGCATCCGTGAACGCATCGGGTAGCGCAGCAGCGATTTCACGTCGAAGCTCAGCGGCTGGCGCACAAGACCGTGCACGACAAGTCGGTGACGCGCCGGGTCGATCTGCGGCACGCCGTTGTGGTGCCGCTCGAAGTGCAGGCCGTTCGGCGTGATGATGCCTTCGAGGTCTTCCAGTGGCGTGAAGGACACGCCGTTGCCGGCCACCGCACGGTTGGCGCCGATGCGTCGCGCCGTCAGGCGCTCGTGCGACGATGGTTGGCCGTAGGGCGTGAAGGGCGCGCCCGGCGTGTGCAACCACGGCAGCTCGTCAGCGGCCTGCGTCTCGACGGCAGCCGCGGCCGTTGCCAGTGCCAGCCCGCGCCGCAGGAAGAGCCGGCGATCGAGCAGGCCGCCGCCGGCGACTTCTGGCAAGGTGTGGAGAGCGGGCCGCTGGCGGGGCATGGGATCAGAGGAAGAGCGTCAGCACGCCGGTATAGCCGTACAACTGGTCGTGCGAAATTTCGCCGCCAGCGAAGAAGCCTGCCACCGGCAGGCCGGGAAAGGCTTCCTCCAGCATTTCCGGTTCGGTGTTGTCGTCGCCGAACATGTGCGCTCCACGCGCGGCGCAGGATATGTAAAGCGCCGCGAGCGGCGGCTGCTCCAGTGTCGCGCGCAGCTCGTTCAGCATGCGCTGCATGTCGGCGCGGGCACAGTCCGCGTCGCGCCGATAGAAGCGCAGCCTCTGTCCGACCTCGACTGTGTCGTTGATGGCGATCAGGCCGTTGCCGGGGTCGAGGCCGATCACGTTGCGCACGCGGAATTCGGCGTCGTCACGCCCGGTCACGCCCAGTCCGGGCAGGATGTAGCGCGCCGCCCGCCGCAGATCCTGGCCGAGTGAGGTGCCCGCCGCGTCCAGGAAGGCGTCCAGCGCGGGGCGGCCGTTGATTTCGGTGATGACGTTCTGGTCGCAGGCGGTGACGACATGGGTTTCGCCCACCGCACAGCAACCCTGCGTCAGGCGCGTCATGATGGAAACCTGCTCGTTGAAGGCGACGCCGCTGATGCCGCCGCGCAGGGCTCCGTTGGCGATCATCGGTGCCTGTCCGCGCGCCAGCGCAAGCCCGCCGGTGACGAAGCCGCTCGACACCTTGGTGGCCATGTCGGCGACCAGATCCGCCATGTCCGGCGTTGCCGGGTCGGCGTGCACAACGGCGAAGTAGGGCTGCTCGGGTGCGGCATCGGTACCCAGCGCGTTGGGCAGGCGCTCGCGGCCTGAGAACACGCGGAAACTGCCCTCCGGCAGGCTGCCCACCAGCAGCGACAGGCCGGGTTGGTCCTGCGCCGCGATGGCGCGGCCGATGACGCCGACCGAACTGGTGCCGACCCAGTTCTCGATGCCGGTGAGCCGGGTCAGGCGCTCGAACATTTCCTGCAGGTCGCCGCCGTAGTGATCGGCGAAATAGACGAATCCGAGGTTGGCGTCCTCAGGCATGTCGAGTGCCGACAGTGCCAGGTCCATCGCGACCGGCCAGTCTTCGTGGAAGGCCGAACTGGCAGCGAATCGGGCCATCCGCAGTACCTCAGCCTCCGCCGGAGGGCGGCGGCGTGTCGTCGCCCGGTGCGGTTGACGACGGATGTGCGGCACCCGCGTTCTGCATCAGCGTCCACGGCCACATGGCGGCATTGCCGAATGCCTGCATCGGATTCTGTGCCGGGTCCTGCGCATGCGCTGCGCCAGCGGCCGCTGCGCTGGTGGCGCTGGCCGCCATCGCCTGCATGGTGGCCAGCGTCGCGCGCTGTACCTCCAGACCCTGGATGCTGGTCTGCAGCATGCTGAGGTTCATGCGCAGCCAGCCCTCGACCGCTTTCAGGTCGGTGATGCGCTTGTCCAGCTCGCCGACGTCGAGTGTCGGTGTGACGAAACCGGGGACCGGGAAGGGCATCTGCCCCCATACGGAACGCAGGAATTCCATCGGGTCGTACTGTGAGGAGTCGCTGGCCATGGCATCACCTGTGTCGGTCTGTGTGCGCCAAGCATAGCGCGCCGTGCCTCGCCGGGGGACACAAAAGAAAACGCGGCCACAGCGGGCCGCGTGAAGGGAGACACAACGTGCACAACGCCTTCATTCTTGTGCAGCGGTGCCGGCAGCGGCAATCGTCCGTTCGGCTTAAGCCGAAGCGACCTGCTCCTTCAGCTTGAACTGGATCAGCGTGCGCAGCTTGGCCGGCATGACCGGCTTGAGCAGCAGGTGGTGGCCGAGATCCTTCGCCTCTTCCAGGCGCTCCGGCGTGGCGCTGCCGGTGACCAGGATGGCCGGGATATCGACGCCGAAATGCCGGCGCACCGCCGCCACCACGTCCGGCCCGACTTCGCCGTCGCGCAACTGGTAGTCGGCGATGATGAGGTCGGGCGGCGCGCCGCGTTCGGTCACGCTGTTCATCGCTTCTTCGTGCTTGCTGGCGATCAGCGTCTGCGCGCCCCAGCTGCCGAGCAGTGCGGCCATGCCGTTCACGATGCTCGCTTCGTCGTCGATGACCAGGATGCAACGGCCGCCGAGATCGGCCTGGCTGCGTTCGGTGCGTACTGCGGTGGCGCGTACCACCGGCGCGCGGCCCATCGGTACGTCGATGCGGAACACGGTGCCTCGACCGGGGCGCGACGACAGACTGACCGGGTGCGACAGCAGCGCCGACAGCCTCTGCACGATGGACAGGCCGAGCCCCAGGCCCTTGCGCCGGTCGCGTTCGGCATTGGCCAGCTGTACGAACTCCTCGAAGATGCGGCTCTGGTCGTCCGGTGCGATGCCCATGCCGGTGTCCCACACCTCGAAACGCAGTCCGTTGCGGCGTACGCGCGTGCTGACCAGCACGCCGCCCGCCGGCGTGTAGCGCATCGCGTTCGAAATGAGGTTGCGCAGGATGCGTTCGAGCAGCACCGGGTCGCTGCGTACCCAGGCGGCGCGCGAGCGGATGCGGAAGGCCAGGCCGCGATCAAAGGCTTCCGGTTCGAAATCCATGCGCAGCCGGTCGAACAGCGCGCTGACCGACACATCGGTGATTTCCGGCTTCACCTTGCCGGCGTCGATCTTCGAAATATCGAGCAGCTCGTTGAACAGGCCCTCCAGCGCTTCGACCGAACTGCTGATGCTGGTGACCAGATTCGCCACCTCCGGCTCGTGCGCCTTGGCCGACAGCGCTGCGGCGAACAGGCCCATCGCGTGCAGCGGCTGGCGCAGATCGTGGCTGGCGGCGGCGAAGAACTGGCTCTTGGCGCGGCTGGCCTGATCGGCGCGGTCTCGCGCTTCCGACAGTTCGATGTTCTGCGACTCCAGTCGGCGGCTGAGCACCTCGTTGGCGTAACGGCTGCGCAGCGCGCGCTCGATCAGCGCGTTGAAATTCTTGCCGACTCGCCACAGCGCGATCATCAGCACCGACACGATGAAGGCCACCAGCAGGTCGTGCCGGCTGCCTTCCCAGATGTAGCGCGCGATCACCGGCAGCAGCGTTGCACCGAGGAAGGTGTAGTAGCTGGGCAGGTGCATCGAAGTCAGGGCGGCGGCAACGCCGCACACCGACACCAGCAGCGACATCAGCACGATCTGCTGTTCCGGCGCTTCCGGGCTGAAGAACAGCCACAGCGTCGAACTCCACAGTACGCCGGAGATGGCGGCGCCGATCAGCCAGTAGGTGCCCCAGCGCGGCGCGCTCGCGGCGTCCGGTGTGGCACGTCTGTACTGGCGCAGCAGCACCAGGCGCGACACCTGGTTGGCCATCGACAGCACGAACCACAGTGCGACCGTCCATAGCGGAGAGGTGTCGTACACCGTCCAGGCGACCAGCAGCGTGCCGAGTATCTGACCGCCGAAGGCCGTGCCCAGGTTTGCGTACAGCATCTGGATCTGCGTCGCCACGACCTGGCGGTCGAGCTGTGCCTGTTCGCCCGGCTCCAGCCGCGCCGCCGCGTCGCCGCGCTCGCGCGTCAGCGACTCTATGGTCGTGTCTTCGGGCAGCACGACCGGAGGCGTCATCGGGCTCATGGCGTCGAGCCCGGCGTTCCGAGCTTCAGTCCGATCCGGCTGGCGGCCAGCACCGCCTGCGTGCGGTTGCTGGCGCCAAGCGCCTTCAGGATGGCGGTGATGTGCACCTTGACCGTGCCTTCGGCCAGATTCAGCTCGCGGCAGATTTCCTTGTTCGGCTTGCCCTGCACCATCAGCGTCAGCACTTCCGCCTGACGCTCGGTCAGGCCGATGTCGGACGCGGTCTGTGGCCGTCGCGGCGTCTCTTCCTGACGCGGCGCACCGAGGCCCAGTTCGCCGACGATGGCCTGCCGCGGCACGTAGACGCCGCCGGACAGCACCAGACGCAGCGCGCCGAGCAGCACTTCGTTGGTGCTCGATTTCGGAATGAAGCCCATCGCGCCCTCGTCGAGCGCCGCCAGAACCGTGTCCGAATCGTCGAAACCCGACAGTACGACGATGGGCAGCGCAGGGTGTGCGCCACGGAAGGTCTGCAGCGCGCTCATGCCGCGGCAGCCCGGCAGCGTCAGATCGAGCAGGGCGAGGTCGAGATCGGGGTGCTCGTCGGCCAGCCGCAGTCCGCCTTCGCAATCGGGCGCGTCGTACAGGCGGATGTCGGCCGCAAGGCCCGGGAGCACGTGGCGCAGCGCTTCGCGTATCAGTGGGTGATCGTCAACGATCAGTATCTTCATGGGAGTCCGGGGCCATCACGTCGTCAGCGCCTGAAAGTGCCTCGCGCATCGGAGACGTCAATAATGGCGGAAAGTGGCGCAACTCGGGACCTGTATTATTACTTTAGTCGTAGTCCGCTTGGATGAACTGCACCGCGAGGGTGCGCAATTACACTCAGGCGGCCCGCCTCCGGCTCACACCGTGCCGAGGCGGAGCACATCGACACGTCATCGGGAGGTTCTGTTTGGGCTGTCTGCTCATCGTCGAAGATCATGCGCTGGTGCGCGAGGGCATGGCCCAGACGCTGGCGCGGCTGGGTGCGGAGTGGTGCGTGATCGAGGCGTCCGACGCGGCGCAGGCGCTGGCCGTGATCGACGGCGGTGCCGAGGTCGATCTGGTGCTGACCGACCTGATGCTGCCCGGCATGAACGGCTTTTCGCTGCTCGCCACGCTGCGCGAACGCGATCCGTCGCTGCCGGTCGTGGTGGTGTCCGCGCTGAGTGACAAGGCGACGGTGTCGCGCGCGATGCGCCAGGGCGCCTCGGGCTTCGTGTCGAAGGGCGATTCGGGCGACCAACTGGTGCAGGCGGTCCGCCTGGTACTCGACGGCGGCCTCTATACCCCGCCCGAGCGTCGCCCGCCCAACGCACGGGCCGGACGCACTTCGGCGACGATACGCCCGAGTCCGGCCGACGACTACGGTTTGACACAGGCGCAGACGCGGGTGCTGCACCTGCTTGCCGAGGGGCGTTCCAACCGTGAGATCGCCGAGTCGCTCGGCCTCGCCGAAGGTACGGTCAAGGTGCACGTGACACGCATCTTCAAGGCGATGAAGGTGACGTCCCGTGCGCAGGTGCTGATCGCGCTGGCGCAGCGCGGTACGCGCCGCGAGGGCTGAACGCGGGTCGCACGCAAGGCGCGTCCCGCAGCGACCGGCTCAGTGCGTGGTGGTGCTGCCCATCGTCGCTTCGACGCTGCTCCGTGACTGGGCCGGCAGGGCATGCTCCATCGCATCCTCGGCGTCGATGTCCACCTCTTCGTGGTCGATTCGCAGGATGTCCAGCACCGGTGCAGCGACACGGCGACAGGCGTTGGCCAGCGGCGACGGCAGGCTGTCCGGGATGCGCTTCTGCAGCAGCTGCTTCGACGACGAGATCGCGAACACCGGTTCCAGGATGCGCGTGCGGTACTGACCGAGCTGGCTTTCGATCAGCTTGTCGGCGGCCTCGCGCGCCCACGGATTGGTCGGCCACTGGGTCGGGATGGCCAGTGCGCGCGGGAAGGTTTCCAGATCCTGCTGCACGGTGCGGATGTCCTCGTGCGAGTCGCGGAAGGGCAGCAGCACCAGGTGGGCGAGTCCGTACAGGTGGCGGTCCATTTCGCTGCGGTTGGCGCCGCCGTCGATCACGCCTATCCACTTGTTCAGGCCGCGTATCTTGTCCACCACCTTGGCCAGCGCATCGCGCGAACGCGCGTCGGCGGTGAGATAGCGGCGGCCCTCGGGGTCAAGCGGCTCGCGACCGATGTCGGTCAGCACGCAGACCGAGCGCTGGTTCAGCAGCCCCAGACCCTGACACAGCATGTGTGAAAGCGTGGTCTTGCCGGTGCCGCCCTTATTGCCGATCACGCAGATGATTTCAGCCATTTCGTGTTCTCCACCTACCGGGGTTCGAGCAACGATTATTCCGCGATCAGGCGTGCGCCATCGGCGGGAACTGCAGCCGAAACCGGTTCCATTTCCGCGACCGGGCGGCCATTCTTGCCGCGTCGTCCGGCAAACGTGTACACATATAGCGCACGCGCGGCCGGGTCGCCGTCGATGACGCGGTCCGCCGCCATGCCGGGAATTTCGAAGCTGTTGGCGATCAGTTGCCCATCCGCCCTCATTTCCAGTGCCGCCTTGCGACCCAGCCTCGGCATCGGCACCGGCGACAGGAAGGCATAGACGATGTCGAACTGCCCGAGCGGCACCGACCACAGATCGTCGCGCCGTATCGTCACATTGGGCAGATGGCGGTTGCGCCAGCGGGCGATCAGCCAGGGCAGTGGCGCGTTCTCGACGCCGGTGAAGCGGCAGTCGGGGCGCGACATGGCGAGCCGGCGCAGCAGTTCGCCGGTACCGCAGCCGAGGTTGACCAGATGGATGGCGCGCTCCTGCGGCAGCGCCTGCAGCAGCGCACGGGCGGTCGCCTGGTTGGTCAGGAACAGCGGCACCCGGCTGCGGAAGGTGGACCAGAACACCGCCGACAGCAGCAGGAAGGCGAACAGATACCAGGCCGGTGCGATGTCCAGCATGCGGGCGCCGACCACCAGCGGCGAGAACAGCAGATGGATCACCACCCACCAGCGCGGCGCCTTGAGAGTCAGCGCGAAGGCGGCGGCGATGCCCGCCTGCATGACGACGATGGCGCCGATACCGGCTGGTGGCGTCACCGTGTAGCGCAGCGCGAACACGGCAACGATCCAGGACACGAGCTGTATGGCGAGGGCGCGGAACAGGTGCATAGCGAGGCCGCCGTGCGGGAAGTCGATGCCCTTACAGTAGCCCAGACGCCGCGCCCGCAGCCATCGATTAGCGCGCGCAATGACCCGCATTCCCGCGATTTGACGTCAGCTGCGGGTGGCTTCTTCCAGCTTTTGCAGCCAATGCAGCGCGTGGATGCGGTCCTCTCCGCACATTTCGGCCGACGCCTGCAGCCCGCTGCAGCAGGCCGGGCGCTCGGGCGAACCGAAGATGGCGCAGCGCAGGTCTTCGGTCAGCTGCACGCAACGCACGCCTGCCGGCTTGCCGTCGGGCATGCCCGGGATCGGGCTGGAAATCGACGGCGCGATGCAGCAGGCGCCGCAGCCGTCCCGGCACCGCAGCGCCTCAGTCATCGAGCGTTTCCAGCAGGCGGCGCACCGGTGCCGGCAAGGCTGCGGAGGTGGCGTCGGCGAGCGGCTGCCAGAGCAGCGACGCCTCGGCCGCGAAGGCGCTGTGCGTGTCACCGCGACGCGCAGCGGCACCAGATGCAGTTCGAAGTGGGTGAAGCCGTGGATCACCGGCGCCATCGCCTGCACCGCGCCGCCGGAGATGCCGTGCGCCGCCAGCCAGTGCGCCGCTTCGTTCAGCGCTTCGGGCAAGGTCTGCGCCGCCAGTTCGGGCAGGCTGAGCAGGCCGCCCCAGATGCCGTGGCCAGGGCGACGTTCGAGCAGCACCGCCTCGGCTGTCGTCACCAGCAGCGCGTGGCGCAGGCGCTGCGGGCGCAGCTTCGCAGGGCGCGGCGCCGGCAGTTCGCGCTGCCGGCCCTGCTGGCGCGCTTTGCAGCGGGCCTCGACCGGACAGGCGTCGCAGCGCGGCCGGTTGCGCGTGCACACGGTGGCGCCCAGATCCATCAGCGCCTGCGTATAGACCCCGCCGTCGCGCGTCGGCATCAGCGCGTGCGCCAGTGCCCACATGCGCTGCTCGACTGCACGCGTGCCGGGGAAGCCGTCGATGGCGAAGACGCGGGCGAATACCCGCTTCACGTTGCCGTCGAGTATCGGTGCGTGCGCGCCGAAGCAGAAGGTGGCGATGGCCGATGCGGTCGAGCGGCCGATGCCGGGCAGGCTTTCGATGTCCTCGACCGTGGTGGGAAAGCGGCCGCCGAAGCGCGTCATCACTTCGCGCGCGGCGCGGTGCAGGTTGCGCGCGCGGGCGTAGTAGCCAAGGCCGCTCCAGTGCTCCATCACCGTCGCTTCCTCGGCGGCCGCCAGTGCGGCCAGCGTCGGAAAGCGCTCGATGAAGCGGCCGTAATAGCCGATCACCGTCTGCACCTGTGTCTGCTGCAGCATGATTTCCGACACCCAGACGCCGTAGGCGTCACCGGTCTGCCAGGGCAGGTCGTGCCGGCCGTGCAGGCGCTGCCAGCGCACCAGCGTGGCGGCGAAATCGTCGCCGACGGCTACCTCTGAGGGAGTATTCATGGGCGCGGATTGTAGGCCGTGATGCAAAAGCGGCGATAATCCGTGCTCACTTGCATGCAGCCCGCCCGATGAAGCTTCCCGCCGTCCACGTCCCGCGCCGTCCGGTGCCCGTCTCCGTTCGTCCGCATGGAGCGGGGCGATGAGCAATCCCGCGCACGACAGCCGCAGCTTCCGCGACGCACTGGGCCTGTTCGCGACAGGGATCACCGTGGTCACGACCCGCGCGCCGAATGGCGAGGCGGTCGGGCTGACCGTCAATTCCTTCAATTCCGTGTCGCTGGAGCCGCCGCTGGTGCTGTGGAGCCTGTCTCTTGGCTCGCCCAGCGAGGCGGCTTTCCGCGCCTGCTCGCATTACGCGGTGCACGTGCTGGGCGAAAGCCAGCAGGCGTTGTCGCGTCAGTTCGCCAGCAGTCGCGAGCAGCGCTTCGCCGGCGTGCAGACGACGGATGGCTTGGGTGGCGCGCCGCTGATCGAAGGCTGCCTGGCACGCTTCGAGTGTCGCAACGACATCCAGTACGCCGGCGGCGATCACCTCATCTTCGTCGGCCGTGTGGAGCGCTTCGAGCGCAGTGCAGGCGATCCGCTGCTGTATTTCGGCGGCGGCTACCGCGGCATCCGCCAGCCCTGATCACCAGACGTAGCCCAGGCCCAGCAGCAGCGTCGAGTCGGTCGCCTTGCGGCCGGGAGCGGGCGTGCGCTCCCAGTCGGCGTTCAGCTGCGCCGAGGCGGTGATGCCGCCGGCGATCGGCAGGCGCACGCCGGTCTTGGTCCGGATGGTCAGGAAGTCGTCGTCCGACAGGCTCCAGAAGCCGTCCTGGTCGTGGAACAGTTCGGCCCGGCGGTCAAAAACCCAGTGCGAGGCGCGCACGCCCCAGCCGGCGGCCGGATAGTCCTCGTCCATGCCGGCGACGCGGTCGAGATTTACGTGGTCGAGACCGGCACGCAGCGACAGCCGCGTATTGTCGTCGTTGTACAGCTGCCAGCCGTAACCGGCACCGGTCGTGGTCCGCAGCTGGATGTCCTTGAACTTGTCCTGTTCCAGCGACAGCCGCGCGTAGATGAAGTTGTCGTCATCTACGAAGTGGTCGTAGTTGCCGTCGAAAAGCCACTGCTGCGCGGTTCGCACGCCGCGGTCCTTGCGCCGGTCCACCTTCATGCCCAGCCCCCAGGCGTAGCCCTTGGCGCGCGCATTGAGGCCGGCATCGCCGTATACCCGGTCGTTCTCCGAGTTGCCGCGAACGAAGGCAGCCGACAGGTTCACCCGGCCGCTGTAGCTCACGCCGTTGCCCGACTGTTCCGGCGTCGGATTGATGTAGGCGATGTCGTCGCGTGCCACCGGCGCGCTGCCGGTCGTACTCGACACCTCGACCTTGTCCGGCGCACTTGGCGACAGCTGTGCCTTGTTGAGCAGGTCGCCGTCGCGGGTCATGACGGTGAGCGCCTCGTCGGTGCGCACGCTGGTGACCTGGTCCCAGCGCAGCTTCACCTCTCCGGCATAGTCGGTGGCGATGATCAGGTCGTTGTCCGCCTTGCTGACGATGCGTCCGCTCAGGCGGTCACCGTTGGCGAGCAGCACCTCGTCGGCGCTGGCGGAGGTGGCGCCGAGCAGCGCCGGAATCAGGATGGAAAGGCAGTGCGGCAGGCGTCGCAATCGCATGGCGGGTTCTCCCGGATTGTGTGGCGTGCGTGCCGGCGAACAGCGTCGGCCGGCGGCGATGGATGGATCTGGCGATCCGGATGAAGCAGGGGTGAAACGGCGGTGCGGAGATTCTGCGGAAGCGCCAGTCTAGCGACGGCTATGCAGCGAGGCTGTAGGAAAAGACGAACACCTGGAGGAGGGCCAGGCTGGAGCGGGTGATGGGAATCGAACCCACGTATGCAGCTTGGGAAGCTGCCGTTCTACCATTGAACTACACCCGCGCAGCGCTCCGCGCTTTCGGGAGCGCTGCGGATTGTACGCCGGATGAGCGTCTACTTCACCTCGATGGTCGCTCGCATGCCGGCGTCGGCCTGCGAGCGCTTCGACATCACGTCGTCGAACTTGCCGGTGCGTATCGGCAGGAACCACCACTCGACGCTGTGGCCGGGCGCCACCTCGATGCGCCGGATCGGGCCGTAGATTTCGGCGACCACCTTGCCGGCGGCGTCCTTGGCGACGACCTTGCGCGTGTAGACGGCATCGGCCAGGCCATTCGAGCCGAAGTAATAGGGTTCGCTGCCGGTGTTGTCGATGCGCAGGGCGTACAGCCTGCCGGTTTCGAACGTCAGCGCATCCGGCGTGAAGCGGTGCTGGCCCTTGTCGGCGCCCATCTGGATGGTGACGGTCGTCGGTTCCTGCTTGCTCAGATCACCGGCGGCAAAGACGCCGGGCGACAGCAGGAAAAGTGCGGTGGCGATGCAATAACGGTTCATCGGGCACTCCGTTGCGGGGCTGTCGGAAAGAGTCAGGCCGGCGCCGTCGGTTCCCGTCCGCTCGCGCGGACGGGAACCGTGGGCAGATGCCGGACGTGGATCAGAAGTCCCAGCGCACGCCGGCGATCACCTGCCGCGGCCGGTTCACGTGGATGCCATTCACGCGGCTCACGATGTAGGTGCGGTCGGTCAGGTTGGCGGCACTGAGGAACAGTGTCATGCCCTGCGGCTTCAGGCGGTAGTTGGCCGATGCGTTGAAGATGGTCTGCGCATCGATCTCGCCCGACTGGCCGTCCGGCAGCGGCGTCTTCGAGTTCAGACCGTCGGTGTACTGCTCGCTGATGTGCTCGACGCCCAGGCGCATGTCGAAGCCGGACGCGTGCTCGTAGCCGATCGCCGCTGCCAGCAGATGGCGCGGCGCGTACGGCGTGCGGTTGCCATTGACGTTGACCTCGCCGATCTCGTTGCGCGCGGCGTCATAAACGGTGTTCAGCACGTCGTTCTCGAAGCGCGCCGTCCACAGATGCGTGTACGAGCCCTTCAGGTAGACGTTGTGCGCACTGCCGTTCATGCGACCGAAGTCGATGCGGCCGCCCAGCTCCAGGCCTTCCTTGCGGGTTTCGCCGCCGTTGGCGAAGGTCTGGCCGAGGCCGAGCGACTGGCCGGGCACGATCTGGTTCTTGAAGTCGATGCGGAACAGCGTCGCTTCGAGCTGCACACCCTTGAGCGGCGCCGAACGCATGCCGAGCTCGTAGTTGGTGCTCAGTTCCGGGCTCACCGCCACGTAGTCGGCGTCGAACGGCGACAGCGTGGCGTCCGGGCGCGGCGGCGCGAAGCCGCGATGCACACCGGCGAACACCGTGGTGTCGGGCAGGCCGAACCAGGTCACGCCGAAACCGGGCAGTACCTTGTCGTTCTTGTCGGACAGTCGGGCATTGACCGGGTTGAAGTCCTCGGTCGAGGCGCTGAAGGTCTGCCGGTACTGTTCGTAGCGCACGCCCGGCGTCAGCGACCAGTTGCCGATGTAGAAGGTGTTCTGCACGTAGCCGGAGAGCGCGTCGGTCTTGATGCGGAAGTCGTCGCGCAGCAGCGTGCCGATCGAATTCTCGCGTGCGGTCGAGAAGGCGCCGTTGTAGCGCTTGCGGCTGACGTCCTCCCAGTGCAGGCGCACGCCCATCACCAGTTCGTTCTGGATGCCGAAGGTGTTGTGCTTCAGGTCCAGCCGCGGCTCGATGCCGAAGGTTTCATAGGTGCGCGGACGCATGTTGTTGCCGCAAAGACGGGCGAAATCCTCGAAGCCGTTCGGCACCGTGTAGTCGATGTTCGCCGGGCAGGCGCCGGACAGCGGCACCGGATCGCCGTCGCGCAGCGTTTCCAGTTCGTCCTCTTCGGCGATGGCGTCGAGCTGGCGGTAGGAGGCGCGATCCACCTTGCTGTAATACATATTGGTGGTCAGCTTCGCCTCTTCGTTGATCTGGAAGGTGTGCACCGCCTGTGCGGCGTTGCGCTCCAGCTCGAAGCGGTCGTCGCGGAAGGGGTTGGCGTACGGGTCGCGCTCGTAGCGGGCCTGGTCGAGGCCGGCCTCGCCGAACTTCGAGTCTTCCTCGAAGTAGCCGTACTTCAGCATCAGCGTGTTGCGCGCATTCAGGTTCAGCAGCGCCTTGATCGACACGTCCGTCATCTTGTGTTCGTTGCCGCGGCGGGTGCCGTCGCCTTCCTTCTGGCTGGCGCTGAGCAGCACGCCGCCCCAGTCACCGCCGGTGCCGACGCTGGCCGACAGGCCGTAGAAGTCGCGGCTGCCGGCCGAGGCCTGCACCGAACCCTGGAAGGTGCGCGGCACGTCCTGCGTGACGAAGTTGATCACGCCGCCCACCGTCTGCGGGCCGTGCACGATCTGGCCCGAACCCTTGATCACCTCGATTCGGCGGATGCGCTCCTGCGGCGTGTGATAGTGGGTGGTCGGGTCGGCGTAGGGAGCGAGCTGTATCGGGGCGCCGTCCTCCAGCAGCAGCGTGCGGCTGCTGCGGCGGGGGTCGAGGCCGCGCACGCCGATGTTCAGGTTCAGTCCGAAGGCGTCCTCGCCGACGACATGTACGCCCGGCGCTTCGCGCACCGCTTCCATGATCGAAAGCGGGCGCTGCGCTTCAAGCTGTTCGGGACCGATCGCATGGACCGAGCCGGGAATGGCTTCGAGCCGGTCGGGCAGGGCTTCGATCACGGTGATCGCGGGCAGCGCGGTCGGGCTGCTCTGGGCGTGGGCTACGCCACCGATGCAGCCGATCGCCAGCGCGATCAGGGTGGGGGCGGGGCTCCTCGCGATTTTTCTGGTTCTCACGTCTCTGATTCTCCGTTGTCGCGCGCGCACGCCTGCGCATGCGAGTGCGCAGCCGACGGCACGGGGTGGCTTGTTGCGCGCCCGGACGCACCTTCTTGCGGGTGCATGGACAGACATCGAGCGCGTGGCGACTATGATCAGTAGTGTGCTAATTGTTAAGGGACAAACTCCCGACCTGATCCGGCGCATCCGCCCGGCCCGGCGTGCGTTGCGCTGCAATACCGGTACACTTGTGCGGTGAGCGCACCCACCGTATCCATCCACCTTAACGGCCAGCCGCACCCGATCACGCTCGGGCAGACCGTGGCCGACCTGGTCGCCGCACTCGCGCTGACCGGCAAGCGCATCGCCGTCGAGCGCAACGGTGAAATCGTGCCGCGCGCGTCGCACGTGCAGACCGTGCTGAGCGCAGGCGACCGCCTCGAAATCGTCGTTGCCGTAGGCGGCGGCTGAACCCGGAACATTCGCATGAGCAAGGACATCCTGAAGATCGGCACGCGCGAGTTCTCGTCGCGCCTGCTGGTCGGTACCGGCAAGTACCGCGACTTCGACGAAACCCGCGAGGCGGTCGAGGCCTCCGGCGCCGAAATCATCACCGTCGCCATCCGCCGCACCAATATTGGCCAGGAGCCGGGTCAGCCCAGCCTGCTGGAGGTGCTGCCGCCCGATCGCTACACGCTGCTGCCCAACACGGCCGGCTGCTACACCGCCGACGACGCAGTGCGCACGCTGCGATTGGCGCGCGAACTGCTCGACGGCCACAACCTGGTCAAGCTGGAAGTGCTGGGCGACGCCGACACGCTGTTCCCGGACATGACGCAGACGCTGGCCGCGGCCGAAACACTGGTCAAGGACGGCTTCGACGTGATGGTCTACTGCTCGGACGACCCCATCATGGCCAAGCGGCTGGAAGAGGTTGGCTGCGTCGCGGTGATGCCGCTGGCCAGCCTGATCGGCTCTGGCATGGGCATCCTGAATCCGTGGAATCTGCGCCTCATCATCGACAACGCGCGGGTGCCGGTCATCGTCGATGCCGGCGTCGGCACCGCGTCGGACGCCGCCATCGCGATGGAACTGGGCTGCGACGGCGTGCTGATGAACACCGCCATCGCCAAGGCGCAGAACCCGGTGCTGATGGCCAGCGCGATGAAGAAGGGCGTCGAGGCCGGCCGCGAAGCTTTCCTCGCCGGTCGCATGCCGCGCAAGCTTTACAGCGGCGCGCCCAGCTCGCCGACCAGCGGCCTGATCACCGGCTGAACCCACTTCGCGCGGCGCGCCCTGCGTCGCGCAGCAGGACTTCTCGCATGAATGACGACAACACGCCGGACACCTCGGAGGGCGCTGACGGCATGCGCCCGCAACGCCACATCCGCAGCTACGTGCTGCGCCAGGGCCGCATGTCGCCCGCCCAGGTGCGCAATATCGAAGAGGGCATGCCGCGCTGGGGCATTCCGTACGCACCGCAGGCCATCGACTACGCAGCCGTATTTGGTCGCACCGCGCCGGTGGTGCTGGAGATCGGCTTTGGCATGGGCTTCACCACGGCCGAGATTGCGGCCGCACGGCCGGACACCGACTTCATCGGTATCGAAGTGCATGGGCCGGGCGTTGGCAACATGTTCAAGCTGATCGCCGAACAGCAGCTTGCCAACGTCCGCGTCGTCCAGCACGACGCGGTCGAGGTGCTGCGCGACATGATTCCCGATGGCTCGCTGGCCGGCGTGCATGTGTACTTCCCCGACCCGTGGCCGAAGAAGCGTCATCTGAAGCGCCGGCTCATCCAGTCGCCGCTGGTCGCCCAGCTCGCCGCCAAGCTCGCACCCGGCGGCTATCTGCACTGCGCCACCGACATTGAGGACTACGGCCAGCAGATGCTGGACGTGCTGTCCGCCGAACCCATGCTCGAAAACACCGCCGACGGCTTCGCGCCGCGCCCGGACTACCGCCCGCTGACCAAGTTCGAAGCGCGTGGCCTGCGGCTGGGTCACGGCGTGTGGGATGTGATCTTCCGGCGCAGGGGCTGAGCGCGCTTCACCGATTGTCGGCCCGCGGTCTTCTGTCCGCGACAGGGCCTTCAACGAGCACCCGTGCGCGCCCTGGCTGAAAGCGCATTGCCAGCAGAGCGCGCTGCCAAAGGATCGGCGCGACCTCAGTCGAGAAAACGCTGCAGCAGCTCGTTCAGGAAGCGCCGCCCGCGCAGCGTCGGTTTGACCCGACCGCTGTCCAGGTCGAGCAGGCCGGCTTCGCGCGCTTCGAGCAGGCGTGGCATCAGCTGTTCCAGCGCAAGGCCGGTGTGACGCGCGAACAGGTTGACGTGGAATCCGTTGTTCAGCCGCGCCGCATTCATCATGAATTCGAACGGCAGTTCATCGGTGCCGACCATGCGCGACTCCTGCACGAAATCGCCGCGCGCGGCGCCTTCCAGATAGGCGTTCGGATGCTTGTGTCGCATGTCGCGGCGGACGCGGTCGTGGAAGCTCAGCTTGCCGTGGGCGCCGGCGCCGATGCCGAGGTAGTCCCCGAACTGCCAGTAATTCAGGTTGTGCAGGCACAGTTGCCCCGGCTTGGCGAAGGCCGAGGTTTCGTAGTGCATGAAGCCGGCGTCGGCCAGACGCGCTTCGATCGCCTCCTGCATGTCGGCGGATACGTCGTCGTCCGGCAGGTCCGGCGGTTGCGCGGCGAAGGGCGTGTTCGGTTCCAGCGTCAGGTGGTAACAGGACAGATGGCTCACGCCGGTGGCGATCGCGGTGTCGAGATCAGTCAGCGCCTCGGCCAGCGTCTGCTGCGGCAGCGCGTACATCAGGTCGATGTTCACCCGTTCGAAGGTGCGCAGCGCGAGCTCGATGGCGCGCCGCGCTTCACGCGTGTCGTGGATGCGGCCGAGTGCGGCGAGCTGGCGGTCGTCGAAGCTCTGCACGCCGATCGACAGACGGTTCACGCCAGCGTCGCGGAAACCCTTGAAGCGGTCGGCTTCCACCGTGCCCGGATTCGCCTCGAGCGTGATTTCCGCTTCCGGCGACAGATTCACCCGTGCGCGCACCGCGGTGAGCAGGCGGTCGAGCGCCTCAGGTGTCATCAGGCTGGGCGTGCCGCCGCCGAAGAAAATGGTCTGCACCCTGCGCCCCCAGATGTCGGGCAGCGACGATTCCAGGTCGGCGATCAGCGCATCGATATAGGCCGCTTCCGGAATGCCGTCCCGCACCGTGTGCGAGTTGAAGTCGCAGTACGGGCACTTGCGTACGCACCAAGGGAAATGGATGTACAGCGACAGCGGCGGTGAAACGGTGAAGGCCGGTGCAGATGTTACTGCGCCCGCCGTAACCGGCTGCGCGGCGCGCGCCGGCTTCAGCGGGATGACGCGGGTCATGCGGCGCTCTTCAGCCGGTCGAGCAGGTGGCGCATCGCCGCTGCGCGGTGCGACAGCGTGTTTTTCAGTTCCGGCGCCAGTTCGGCCGCGGTCTGTTCGAGCGACGGCACGAAGAAGTGCGGGTCGTAGCCGAAGCCGCCGTCACCGCGTGCCTGCGCGACGATCTCTCCGTGCCACTCGCCGTCGGCGATCAGCGGCTGCGGGTCGTCGGCCGAGCGCACCAGCACGATGACCGAATAGAAATGGGCGCGGCGGTCGTCCACGCCGTGCAGATCGGCGATCAGCTTGGCATTGTTGGCGAGATCGGATTTCGGCTCGCCGGCGTAGCGCGCCGACAGAACGCCCGGCTTGCCGCCGAGTGCGCTGACGCACAGGCCGGAGTCGTCGGCCAGCGCCGGCAAACCGGTTTCGCGCGCCGCATGGCGCGCCTTGGCCAGCGCGTTCTCGACGAAAGTGGGGTGAGGCTCTTCCGCCTCGCTGACGCCGAGCGAGCCCTGAGTGACCACCTCGATGCCCAGCGGCGCCAGCATGGCCGACAGTTCGCGCAGCTTGCCGGCGTTGTTGCTTGCGAGGACCAGGCGTTCAATTTTCATCAGGGTTCAGATCTCCAGTGCGCGGCGCTGGGCCGCGATCAGGCCATTGATGCCGTTCTCGGCCAGATCCATCAGCGCGTTCAGTTCGCTGCGGGTGAAGGGCACGCCCTCGGCCGTGCCCTGCACTTCGCACAGGCCGCCCGAGGCGGTCATGACGACATTCATGTCGGTGTCGCAGTTCGAATCCTCATCGTAGTCGAGGTCAAGCACCGGCGTGCCTTCATGTATGCCGACCGACACCGCGGCGACCAGTTCGCGCAGCGGGTTGGCGGGCAGCAGCCCCTTCTTCACCAGACCGGTCAGCGCGTCGTGCAGCGCGACGCAGGCGCCGGTGATCGAGGCGCAGCGGGTGCCGCCATCGGCCTGCAGTACGTCGCAGTCCAGCGTGATCTGGCGTTCGCCGAGCGCGGCGAGGTCGGTGACCGAGCGCAGGCTGCGGCCGATCAGGCGCTGGATTTCCTGGGTACGGCCGGTCTGCTTGCCCTTGGCCGCCTCGCGCGCACTGCGTGTGTGGGTGGCGCGCGGCAGCATGCCGTATTCGGCGGTCACCCAGCCCTGGCCCTTGCCGCGCAGGAAGGGCGGCAAGCTCTCTTCGACGCTGGCGGTGCACAGCACGCGCGTGTTGCCGATCTCGATCAGCACCGACCCCTCGGCGTGGCAGGTGAAATTACGGGTGATGCGCAGGTCGCGCGCCTGGTCGGGCCGGCGGCCGCTGGGTCGTGTCACGTCATTGTCCCTTCGAGTACTTGTTGATCGCGGAGTTGATTTCCGCGATGGCGGATTCGATCGCCGATTCGTCCCACTCCTCGCGCATCGACGCGCGGTCGCCGAAACTTTCGATCACCGTGGTGTGTCGGTCGAGCGGCAGCGTGCGGGTGGTGACCGAGCCGTGCGGCTCGTCGGCGTAGTTGTCGTGCCAGTTGATCGCCACCGTGGTCAGGTTGTCGGCAGTGTCTCCGCCCGCGGTTTCTGCCTGATCCATCAACTTCGGCACCGCGGTCATCACGTCCGGATTCTCGAAGGTCTTCAGCAGCACGTCGTTGCCCAGCGGGCCCCACACGCCGTCACTGCACAGCAGGACGGTGTCGCCGGCCAGCAGCGGCGTCTTGCGCGAATATTCGATCTGCGGTGCGATCGGGCCGCCGAGGCAGCTGTAGATGCGGTTGCGGTGCGGGTGCGTCATCGCGCCGTCCTCGTCGAGCAGGCCGCGATCGATCATGCGCTGCACGCGCGAGTGGTCGCGCGTCTGCGTCATCACATGGCCGGCGCGCAGCACATAGAGCCGAGAGTCACCGGCGTGCGCCCAGTAGGCGACCGAATCCTGGATCACGCAGGCGACACAGGTGGTGCGCGGACCGTCCTCGAGGTCGCGCTCGTCGGCGTAATCGAGGATGGCGCAATGCGCGTTGGTCAGGCCGCGCGACAGGAACAGGAAGGGGTCGTTCAGCCGCGGCTTGGCTTCGCGCTGGAAGGACTCGACCAGGTACTGCACCGCGATCTGCGCCGCTACCTCGCCCTGGAAGTGGCCACCCATGCCGTCGGCCACCACCATCAGCAGTGCGTCGCGCGAATAGGAGTAGGCCATGCGGTCCTGATTGGACTTGCGCTTGCCGACACGGCTGTCCTGAAAGATGGTGAATCTCATTTGCTCATCCAGGTACTGAAGCGGCTGAACTGTGCGCGCACGCGGTTGAGCCAGTGATCAGAAGCGCTCGTGCTGGCGGCAGCGGCCGCGGCGGCCGCCAGTTCCGCCTCTTCGTTCTCGCGATCCCAGGTGGCCAGCGACCGCTGCAGGGCGAAAACGCTCTGCGGCCGCTTCAGGTGATTGAGCTGCATGCACAGGTCTATCGTTTCGAGCAGCTGCTTCGAGTACTGGCCTATCCAGCGCTCGGCGGCGAGGATGACCGTATCGTTCTCCATGCGCTGGTCGGCCGCCTGCGGCGGTCCGCCCGACAGGCAGGCGTACATGCTGGCGCCGATGCTGTAGATGTCGCTCCACGGGCCGAGCAGATCGCGGTTGCGGTAGTGCTCTGGGGCGGCAAAGCCGGGCGTGTACATCGGCTTCAGCATCGGCGTGTTGACCATCAGCGTGTTGCGTGCGGCGCCGAAGTCGATCAGCACCGGCGAACCGTTGTTGCGCAGATAGATGTTCGACGGCTTGATGTCCAGGTGCAGCAGCTTGTGCGAATGCACTTCGCGCAGGCCGTTGAGCAGGCGCGTGAACACGTAGCGGATGAAACTTTCGCGAATCTCGCCGCGGCGACGCGTGATGTAGTCCTGCAGCGTGCGGCCGCGTTCGTAGCGCATCACCATGTACACGGTGTCGTTGGCGCGGAAGAAGTTGAGCACGCGCACCACGTTCGGGTGATTCAGCCCAGCCAGCGTGCGTCCTTCCTCGAAGAAGCACTTCATGCCATAGCGGAAGGCGGGCAGGAATTCCTCGGGAATCTTCGGCTGGATATGGCCTTCCTCGCGCAGGGCCAGCGCGTTCGGCAGGTATTCCTTGATCGCGACCGGCGTGTTGTCGCGGTCGTGCGCCAGATAGACGATGGAAAACCCGCCCAGGCTCAATTGGCTGTGGATGCGGTACTGGTCCAGTTCAAAGCCCGGCGGCAGGGCGCAATTGACTTGTGGGGGCATTCTGCGGGCCGCTATGATCCTTGTTTCGGCGCGATTCTGGGCGTTTGCCCACAGGCTGTAAAGCTGCCCGACACGTGCTGTCGGCAGCGTTTGCACGCGTTGATGACCGATGGATCAACAGGGGAAGAACGCGTGGCAGGCAGCATACACAGCATGACGGGTTTCGCGACGGCTGCAGTCAGTGTCGGCGCAGCGACGCTGAACCTTGAGCTCAGAACCGTTAATTCGCGTTTCCTCGACCTGCATTTCCGGCTGCCCGACGAACTGCGCGTGATCGAGCCCTTGCTGCGCGAGCAGATCACCGGCGCATTGTCGCGTGGCAAGGTCGATTGCCGTGCCGGTCTGCAGGCGAGCGGCGAATCGGCGCGCGAACTGGCGCTGAACCCGCAGCTGCTGGCCCAACTGGTGGCACTCGAAGCCGGCGTTCGCGCGGCACTGCCGCAGGCTGCCTCGCTGTCGGTCGCCGAGGTGCTGCGCTGGCCCGGCATGCTGGGCGACGACACGATACCGGCCGAGGCGCTGACTGAAGCGGGCGCACGTGCGGTGCGGCAGGCGCTGGCCGACCTCACCGCGTCGCGCAGCCGCGAAGGCGTGCGACTGGCCGGCATGCTGATGGAGCGCGTCACCCGCATGCGCGAACTGGTCGCGCAGGTGACGCCGCGCGTGCCCGAGGTCGTGCGCGAATACCAGGCTAAGCTCGTGCAGAAACTGCAGGAAGCCATAGGCAGCGCGGACGACGAGCGCATCCGCACCGAAGTCGGCCTGTTCGCGGTGCGTATCGATGTCGCCGAGGAACTGAACCGGCTGTCGGCGCATCTCGATGAAGTGGAGCGCATCCTCGCCAAGGGCGGCAGCGCCGGCAAACGGCTCGACTTCCTGATGCAGGAACTGAACCGCGAGGCGAACACGCTGGCCTCGAAGTCGGTCGCGCAGGACGTCGGCGGCGTCGCGATGGAGCTCAAGCTGCTGATCGAACAGATGCGCGAGCAGGTGCAGAACATCGAGTGAGCCCGAGGGAGTCGCTCGGCGGCTCCAGATTCACGCTGGCCTGCCGTTGATGCGGTTCCGGCGTCTTTCGTCCTTTTCATTGCAAGACATGGCTAAACGCGGCGTACTTTTCATCGTCAGCGCACCGTCCGGTGCAGGCAAGACCACGCTGGTGCGCGGACTTCTCGAACGCGATCCACAGATCGGACTGTCGGTTTCGCACACCACGCGGGCGGCGCGTCCGGGCGAGGTGGACGGCGTTGCCTATCACTTCGTCAGCATCGACACCTTCGACGCGATGCGGGCGGCGGGCGACTTCATCGAGTCCGCGCACGTGCACGGCAACTACTATGGCACCTCGCGTCGCTGGCTCGAAGAACGGCTCGATGCGGGCCATGACGTGCTGCTGGAAATCGACTGGCAGGGCGCCCAGCAGGTGCGTGCGCTGTTTCCGGAGGCGGTGAGCATCTTCATCCTGCCGCCGTCCTTCGAGGCGCTGGCGCAGCGCCTGACCGGCCGCGGATCGGACGCGCCGGAGGTGATAGAACGCAGGCTGGCTGCGGCACGCGAAGAGATCGGTCATCTTCGCGAGTTTGATTTCGTTATAATCAATAACATACTGAGTCAGGCGCTGGACGAAATGGTCACCGTCGCACGCGCTGCGCGGCTGCTCCGATCGAGCCAGATGGCCCGGCATCCCGAGTTTTTCCATTCCCTGGGTGTGAATTGATATGGCACGCATTACCGTCGAAGATTGTCTGAAGCGTATTCCGAACCGTTTCCAGTTGACGCTGGTTGCCACCTACCGTGCCCGCCAGCTGTCCGCAGGCAGCACGCCGCAGGTCGATGGCGACAAGGACAAGCCCACCGTGGTCGCGCTGCGTGAAATCGCCGCCGGCAAGGTCGGTCTGGAAATCCTGAATCGAGGCCAGGCCTGATGAGGCCGGGCTGTCAGCGCTGACTTCATGAACCGACCGGTGGACGACCTCATCATGCCCACCCCGGTCGCCCACGTTACGTCTGCACAGCCCATCGTCAGTCTTGCCCCGGCTGACAACGATCCCGACGCCGGTACGCCGGCGCCCCCCTGTTCTACCGTCGCCGATCTCGAACGCCTGATCGCCGACATTTCCACCTATCTGCGCGAAGAAGACGTGCAGCGCGTGCGCGACGCGTACGCGCTGTCGGCCAGTGCGCACGCTGGGCAGTTCCGCATGAGCGGCGAGCCTTACGTGTCGCATCCGCTGGCGGTCGCCGAAATCCTCGCCGGCTGGCAGCTCGATTCGCAGGCGCTTTGCGCGGCGCTGCTGCACGACGTGATGGAAGACACCGCCATCACGAAGGCAGAGATTGCCGAGCGTTTCGGCAAGGTGGTGGCGGAACTGGTCGATGGCGTGTCCAAGCTCGACAAGATCGAGTTCCAGTCGAAGGAAGACGCGCAGGCCGAGAACTTCCGCAAGATGCTGATGGCGATGGCGCGCGACGTGCGCGTCATCCTGATCAAGCTTGCCGACCGCACGCACAACATGCGCACGCTGGGTTCGATGCGGCCGGACAAGCAGCGCCGCATCGCCCGCGAAACGCTGGAAATCCACGCCCCGATCGCCAACCGCCTCGGCCTGCACGCCGTATACCGCGAACTGCAGGACATGTCCTTCCACGCGATGCACCCGATGCGCTACCGCGTGCTGGAGCGCGCGATGAAGTCGGCGCGCGGCAACCGGCGCGAAGTGGTGGGCAAGATCACCGAGGCAATCCGTACCCGCCTGCCGGAGCGCGGCATCGAAGCCGACGTGTTCGGCCGCGAGAAGAGCCTGTATTCGATCTTCCGCAAGATGCGCGACAAGCACCTGACGTTCTCGCAGGTGCTCGACATCTACGGTTTCCGCGTCGTGGTGAAGGACGTGGCGGCCTGCTATCTGGCCCTCGGCGCGCTGCACGCGCTGTACAAGCCGGTGCCGGGCAAGTTCAAGGACTACATCGCGATCCCGAAGGCTAACGGCTACCAGTCGCTGCACACCACGCTGATCGGCCCCTTCGGTACGCCGGTCGAGGTGCAGATCCGCACCGCCGAAATGCACCAGATCGCGCAGAACGGCGTGGCGTCGCACTGGTTGTACAAGGACAGCGAACAGTCGCTCGACGACCTGCAGGCCAACACCCACCGCTGGCTGCAGTCACTGCTCGAACTGCAGAGCTCGGCGCCCGATTCGGCCGAGTTCCTCGAACATGTGAAGATCGATCTGTTCCCGGGCGAGGTGTACGTGTTCACGCCCAAGGGCAAGATCATGTCGCTGCCGCGCGGCGCGACCGCGGTTGACTTCGCCTACGCAGTGCACACCGACGTCGGCCACTGCTGTGTGGCCTGTCGCATCAACCAGGAACTGATGCCGCTGCGCAGCGAGCTGAGCAGCGGCGACCAGGTCGAAATCATCACCGCCTCGCATCCGAATCCCAACCCGGCCTGGCTGGGTTACGTGAAGACCGGCAAGGCGCGTGCGCAGATCCGCCACTTCCTGAAGACCATGCAGGTCGAGGAATCTGCGCAGCTGGGCGAACGGCTGCTGACACAGGCGCTGCGCCAGTTCGGCGTGACGCCGGACGAGATCGGCGACGCCTCGTGGGCGCAGTGGCTTGAGACCGCCGAAGTGAAGAGCCGCAAGGAAGCGCTGGCCGACATCGGCCAGGGCAAAAGTTCGGCCACCTTCGTCGCGCGCAGCCTGCTCAAGCTGCAGACCGCCAGCGAACAGCAGGGCACGCCTCTGCCGGCGCCGGAGAGCGCGCTGCTGATCCGCGGCTCCGAGGGCATGGCGGTGCAGATCGCACGCTGCTGCCAGCCGATACCGGGCGACCCCATCGTCGGCCAGCTGCGCGTCGGTTCCGGCCTGATGATCCACGCGCACGATTGCCCGACGCTGCGCCGCAACCGCAAGGACGGTGACCAGTGGGTCGATGTCGAGTGGGAGCGCGACAACAGCCGCGTGTTCGAGGTGGGCATCCGCGTCATCGCGGCGAACCGCCCGGGCGTGCTGGCCAAGGTTGCCTTCGAGATCGCCGAATGCGGCGCCAACATCCAGAATGTCGGCATGGAAGAGGACGGCAGCCTCTATACGCAGATCCATTTCACGCTGCAGGTCAGTGATCGCGTCCATCTGGCGCGCATCATGAAGGGCTTGCGCCGCGTGCCGGAGGTCGTGCGCATCGCCCGTGTGCGGGCCTGCGACAAGGCCGACGAATCGCGCGGCAAGACACATTGAGTCGTTTCCAACGGAGTTTCAATTGGCTGATTACGAATCCGATCACACGCGCTTCATGCGCGAATACCTCGAAAAGCACCCGGAGCAGATCGAAGAACAACGCCGCGGCCGCGCGCTGTGGTGGGACAAGCCGCAGGACTTCGAGGCGCAGCGCCGCTTCAACGAAGCACGCGTCGCGCAGAAGCCCTATCCCTACCAGACCGACCTGACGCCCACCGACGCGCACTGAAGCCGCGACGTCCTTTTTCTGGCTGCCCCGTGCGCTGCGCCGCTGAGCCGGCGCGCAGGGTGGCGACCATCGCATGAGCGTGTTCGATCAGCCGCTGGCCATCGTCAACCTTGAAACGACAGGGGGCGACCCGCGCGCCGACCGTGTGACCGAGGTCGGCGTCGTGCTGATAGACGGGCCGCAGCGGCGCGAGTGGTCCAGCCTGGTCAATCCGGGCGTGTCGATTCCGCTGTCCATCCAGCGCTTCACCGGCATCACCGACAGCATGGTCGCCGGTGCGCCGCGCTTCGCCGAGATCGCGCAGGAACTGGCAGCGCTGCTGCACGACCGCCTGTTCGTGGCGCATAACGCGCGCTTCGACCACGGCTTCCTGCGCAACGAGTTCGCCCGCGTCGGCCTGAATTTCGCGCCGCGTGTGCTGTGCTCGGTCAAGCTGTCGCGCGCGCTCTATCCGCACTTTCCGCGCCACGGGCTGGACGCGCTGATGGAGCGCTTCGGGCTGGTCTGCGATGCCCGCCACCGCGCCATCGGTGACGCGCGACTGGTGCGCGACTTTCTCGACATCGTCGCCCGCGACTTTCCGCCGGCGGTGATCGCTCCGGCGATGGAGAAGGCCGGGCGCACCGCGGCTGCGCCGCCCGGCATGACACCGGGCGCGCTCGACGACGTGCCGGAGGCGCCCGGCGTCTACCTGTTCTACGGTGCCGCGCCGGAGTCGACAGATCTGCTGCCGGCGCCGGCAGAGCTGCCGCTCTACATCGGCAAGAGCCGTAACCTGCGTTCGCGCGTGCTGGCGCACTTCACCGGTTCGCACAAGGGCGGACAGGCGGCGCGCATGCTGCGCGAGACGAAGCGCGTCGATTGGGTCGAAACGGCGGGCGAACTGGGAGCGCTGCTGCTCGAAGCGAAACTGGTGAAGCAGTTGCAGCCGCTGTACAACAAGCAGTTGCGGGCCGGTGGTCCCGCGGTGGCGCTGGCGCTGCGCGGCGGTCCCGGCAACGAGGTGGCGGCCGGCGAAGCAGCGCTGACGCTGGTCGATCTCGACCGCGTCACGCCGCGTCAGCTGGCGGGGCTGTATGGCCCCTTTCGTTCCCGCCGCGACTGTCTGACCACACTGCGCGAACTGGCCACCGCCTGGCAGCTGTGCCCGAAGCGCATCGGTCTGCAGGGCTACGAGCGGCGCACCGCCGCCTGCGTCAATGTGCAGATCAAGCGCTGCCGCGGTGTCTGCTGCGGACGTGAAGATCCGCAGCAGCACGATATGCGTCTGATGAGTGCACTCGACGGCCTGCGCATGCCCGATTGGCCGTGGCCTGACGCCGTGGCGGTGCGCGAGCGCCGTCCGGGCGCCGAGCGTGGCGACCGGCACTGGCTGGCGCACTGGTGCTATCTGGGCAGCGCGCCGGAGGGCAGCGACGACGTGGCGCCACTGCAGCGCGACGCGCGCTTCGACTATGACCACTACCGCATCCTGCGCCGTCATCTCGACGGACTGCCGGCTGACGCGGTCGAGGCCGTCTAGGATTTGTCGGGCGGATTTACCAGAGATTGCCGCAGCTGGCTCGCCGACATCGGGCGGGCAAACAGATAGCCCTGACCCTCCGAACACCCGAGCCGCAGCAGCAGTTCAGCCTGTTCCGACAGCTCGATGCCTTCGGCGATGGTGGTCATGCGCAGCGAGCGACCCAGCGCCAGCATGGCCTCTATCATTGCACGGGCGTCGTCGCTCTCTGTCAGGTCGATGATGAATGAACGGTCAATCTTGATGCGGTCTATCGGCAGGCCGCGCAGTACGCTCAGCGACGAGTAGCCGGTGCCGAAGTCGTCGATGCTGATCGAGACGCCCAGACGTTTCAGCGCGTCGAGTATGCCCGCGCTGTGTTCGATCACCTGCAACGTGGACTCGGTGATTTCGAGTTCCAGCGATTCGGCCGGGAAGCCTGTTTCGGTCAGCACCTCCAGCACGTGGGCGACGAAATCCTCGCGCATGAACTGCCTGACCGACACGTTGACGGCGAGGCGCATCTGTCGCCCGTCGTTGTCCGGCAGGCCGACGATGTCATGGCAGGCGCGGCGCAGTACCCACATGCCCAGCGTTTCAATGATGCCGCTCTCTTCGGCGACCGGAATGAAGCGGGCGGGCGAAATCATGCCCAGTTCCGGATGCGGCCAGCGCACCAGCGCCTCGACGCCGATCACGTGCGCGTCGGACAGCCGGAGCTGGGGCTGGTAGTGCACCTCCAGCGCGTTGTTGTCGATTGCGCGACGCAGGCCCTGCTCCATATGCATGCGTTCCTGTGTGCGCTCCGACATGTCGGTCGTGAAGAACTGATAGCGGTTGCGTCCTTGCGATTTGGCCGAGTACATCGCGATGTCTGCCGCGCGCATCAGCACGTTGCGGTCGGTGCCGTGATCGGGGAACACGGCGATGCCTATGCTGCCGGTGATGCGAATCTGCTCGCCACCGAGGTCGAACGGGTCACGCAGCGCACCGAGTAGCTTCATCGCCAGATGCGAGGCCTCTTCGGGCTGTGCGCTGCCGGTGAGCACGACGAATTCGTCGCCGCCGAGGCGGGCGAGCGTGTCGCTGCGGCGCAGCGCCTCACGCAGCCGGACCGACACCGCGCGCAGCAACTCGTCGCCGACGCCATGGCCCAGCGTGTCGTTCACACCCTTGAAGCTGTCGAGGTCGAGGAAGAGCAGGATGCAGCGCTGCTGCGCACGACGTGCCTGTTCGATGGCGCGCTCGAAACGGTCGTCGAACAGCAGGCGGTTGGGCAGGCCGGTGAGCGCGTCGTGATGCGCCAGATGATTCAGCTTCTCCTCCGCCTGATGGATGGCGCTGAAATCGGAGAAGGCGGCGACGAAATGGGTGACCGTGCCGTTGTCGTTGCGCACGGCGCTGATGCTCTCCCAGGCAGGGAAGCTGTCGCCAGACGCGCGTTGGCACAGCACCTCGCCCTGCCAGTAGCCGGTGCCAGAGGGGGCGGCCAGCGCCGCATAGAAATCGTCGCCGTGGCCGGTTCCCAGCACCGCGTCGGGGTCAAGGCCGAGTACCTGGGCCTCGTCGTGCCCGGTGATGCGTGTGTAGGCAGCATTGACCGCGACGATGCGCCGACGCGCGTCGGCGATCACGATGGCTTCGGCCGTGGTGTGGAACACGACGCTGGACTGGCGCAGGCGCTCCTCGTCGCGCCGGCGTTGCGTCACGTCCTGCAGGATGCCGACGATGCGCCGCTCGCCCGCCGGATCGCCATAAGCACGCGCGTGCGCTTCCAGATTGCGTGCGCCACCATTGCCTACGGTACGGAATTCGATGCGCACCGGATCGCCGCGCTGCAGTGCCGCGTTCAGCGCCGCCGACACGCGCTCGCGATCGCCGGCATCGACGCGCGACAGAAAGAGATTCCACGATTCGTCCAGCGGGACCGGGCGGTCGCCGAACAGGCTGCGCAAGTGGCCGTCGCCGTGCAGCTGCATCGAATCGCCCTGCCACTCGATCACGCCGAGCGAGGCGGCATCGAGCGCCTGCTTGAACAGCTGTTCGCTGCGCTCCACGAGCACCTCGACCTCGCGACGCGCCAGCGCCATCTGTATCGTCGCGTGCAGCTCGCGCGCCTCGCACGGCTTGACCAGATAGCCGAAGGGGCGGCATTCGAGCGCGCGGCGCAGCGTGTCGTCCTCGGCGTAGGCGGTCAGGAAGACAACCGGTACGCGATGCTGCGACTGGATCTGCAGTGCCGCGTCGATGCCGTCGAGCGGGCCTTCAAGGTGGATGTCCATCAGCACCAGATCGGGCGCCACTTCGCCGAC
The DNA here is from genome assembly GCF_965284615.1 of Methyloversatilis sp. Classification (GTDB taxonomy): domain Bacteria; phylum Pseudomonadota; class Gammaproteobacteria; order Burkholderiales; family Rhodocyclaceae; genus Methyloversatilis. The sequence continues at coordinate 4,047,892 of NZ_OZ260098.1, read as the reverse complement.
CTTGCGCACCGCCTGCTCGCCGCTGGCCAGCACCGCGCCGACCTTGTAGCCGAAGGACTGCAGCTGGTTCTTCAGGTCGAAAGCGATCACGCGTTCGTCCTCGACCAGCATCAGATTGATCGGAAGCGGTGCGTTCATGTCGTACCTCGTGCGGGAAGGGCTGCCGGAAAGGTGATGAGATAGCTGGCGCCTCCGTCGCGCACCATCTGCAGTTCGCCGTGCAGCTGATCTATCAGCAAGGGCACCAGCTGCAGGCCGAGCGACTTCACGGCGTCGAAGTCGAAACCCGCCGGCAGGCCGACACCGTCGTCGCGCACGCCCAGCGTCAGCCGCTCGTCGCAGCTGTGCAGCGAAATGGTGATGATGCCGGTGCGCTGGGCGGGGAAGGCGTGCTTGAAGGCATTGGTGACCAGTTCGTTCACCACCAGCCCGCACGGGATGGCGCGTTCAAGATCTAGGTACACCGGCTGCGCCGGGCGTTCCAGCTGCAGCTCGACGCCGCTCGCGCTGCTGCGATATGCACCGCGCAGCAACTGGGCCAGACGGTCGAGGTAGTCGCCGAGGTCCATGCGCGAGAAGTCCTTGCGCTCGTACAGCAGCTGATGGGTCAGTGCCATCGCCCGCACGCGGTTCTGGCTCTCGTTCAGGATGTCGCGCACGCGCGGGTCGTGACATTGTTGGCCTGCAGGTTGAGCAGGCTGGTGATGACCTGCAGATTGTTCTTGACCCGGTGGTGTACTTCGTTAAGCAGCACCGTCTTTTCCTGCAGCGCCTGTTCCAGCACCTGCTGGGCGCGGCGTCGCTCGGTGATATCAACGATGGATGCCAGCACCATGACACCTTCGCCGGTGTCCATCGGATTCAGACCGATCTCGACCGGGAATTCGCTGCCGTCGGCGCGGCAGGCGAACAGGTCACGACCGCCACCCATCGGTCGTGGGCTGGGTGATGAAAGGAAGCTGTGGCGGAAGTCCGCGTGGTGAGCACGTGCGGCCGATGGCACCAGCATGTTGACCGAGCGGCCGATCAGTTCGGTGCGCGGGTAGCCGAACAGTCTTTCGGTCTGCTCGTTGACCATCACCATCATGCCGCGGCCATCGACCAGCACCATCGCGCTGGGGGCGTACTCGACGACGCGGCGGAAGGCGTCGTCGTTCATCTGCGGCATCGGCGGAGCATCGTGCGCCGTTGCGCCATCGGTACGGATATCCATCGGCCATCCTCCGTGAGCCCGCGCTGGTCTCGGGCTCATTCATTCTGGATGGCCCCGTGCATCAAGACAAGGTCGTGTTGCCCTTCGTTTCGATTGCACAAAAACAAAAGCCCCTGCGGCTGGCAGGGGCTTTGGCTGTGGCTTTGCGCGGGATCAGGCTTCCGGGTCGTACATGCAGTGCTTGATCTTGTGGCGGTTGGCGATCAGCTCGTCGATCGTCGGCTTGCCGGTCATTGCTCGCTGTATCGCGATCTTGGTTGCTTCGTAGTTGGTGCGGTACAGATCCTTCATGTCCAGGTTGGGATCCTTGACTGCATTCGGGTCCAGCCACACCAGGTCGATGATGACCAGTTCGTCCACCAGTTCCTTCGGGATGATGCCTTCCGACACGCAGTTGACGACCGCGTCGGCGGTGGCCGACTGCACCACGCCGCCGAGCAGCTCGACGGTGCGCGAATTCTTGATCGTGACCTTGGGCACCATCATGGTGGCCGGCTTGGCCATCTGGTTGCAGTCGCGCACGGCCAGCATGCGGGTGTGACCGGCGGTCTGGCCCATCATCTGGGCGAAGGCCTGGCCGACCGGGCCGTCGATCGAGCCGATGACGATTTCCGGCATGGCGTCGGTGTATTGACCTTCCTTGGCGAAGACGGTGGCTTCACCAACCTTCATCACGATACGTTCGGACATGGTTCGATTCCTTTTGACAGTGTTCTCAATTCGTTGGCGCGCAAGGCTCAGCCGCCGCGAAGTTTAGCGCGCATGCGGTCGATTTCACGCCGCTGGGTCTTGGTGGGCCGTCCGTGCAGCATGTGTGACGGTTCCGGAGCAAGTCGGCGCCGTTCGCGTTCCGCTTCGCGCCGCGCAATGCTGTCGGCGGTCTCTTCGTAAAGCGTGCGCGCCTCTTCGGCCGGGCCGCGTTTGCCGGACAGCGCCTGCACGATCACCGTGTAGTGCACCTCACCGGTCTGGATGTCCAACCGGTCGCCGATGCGTACCTCGCGCGAGGGTTTGGCGCGCGCCTCGTTCAGCTGGATGCGGCCGGCGTCGATGGCGTCGGAGGCCAGCGTGCGCGTCTTGAAGAAGCGCGCCGCCCACAGCCACTTGTCGAGCCGCAGCCGTTCGCGCGCGGCGTCGTCCTCGTGGCTCACGGCAGCAGGCGTTCGCCGGCGTAGAGGTCGGCGATGCGCTCGCGCGCGCGGATCAGGTGCACCTTGTCGCCATCGACCATCACTTCGGCGGCGCGCGGCCGCGTGTTGTAGTTCGAGCTCATGGTCATGCCGTAGGCGCCAGCTGAGAAGATGGCGACCAGATCTTCCGGTTCGACCGCCAGTTCGCGCGCGCGGCCAAGGAAGTCGCCGCTTTCGCACACCGGGCCGACCACGTCGTAGGTGTCCGCCTGGCCGCGCGGGCGCACTTCGGCGATGCGGTGGAAGGCGTCGTACAGCGCCGGACGGGCGAGGTCGTTCATCGCTGCGTCGATGATGGCGAAATTGCGTTCCTCGCCGCGCTTCAGGTATTCGATCTTGGACAGCAGTACGCCGGCGTTGCCGACCAGCGAGCGGCCGGGTTCGAGCAGCAGCCGCTCCTTGCGGCCGGCCAGCACGGCCAGCAGCGGCGCCAGATAGTCACGTGTTGCCGGTACGTTCTCGTCGTCGTAGCGGATGCCGAGGCCGCCGCCGAGGTCGAGGTGACGCAGTTCGATACCGTCGCGGTTCAGCGCTTCGGCCAGCGCCACCACCTTGGCGGCCGCTTCGGCCACCGGCGCCGGGTCCAGCAGCTGCGAGCCGATGTGGCAGGCGATGCCGCGGATCTCCAGCTGCGGCAGCTTCGCCGCGTCGAGGTAGATGCGGTGTGCGTCGGCGATGGGCACGCCGAACTTGTTGCACTTCAGGCCGGTGGAGATATAGGGGTGGGTCTTCGGGTTGACGTCCGGATTCACGCGCAGCGCGATCGGCGCGCGCTTGCCGAGGCTGCCGGCCACTTCGGCCAGCCGGTGCAGTTCGGCTTCCGATTCGACGTTGAAGCAGTAGATGCCGTGCGTCAGCGCGGCGCGCATTTCGTCGCGCGTCTTGCCGACGCCGGAGAACACCACCTTGCCCGGCTCGCCGCCCGCCGCGATCACGCGCGCCAGCTCGCCGCCGGACACGATGTCGAAGCCGGTGCCCAGCCGCGCGAACACATTCATGATCGCCAGGTTGGAATTCGATTTCACCGCGTAGCACAGCATGGCGTCGCGGCCGGACAATGCTTCGGCGTAGGCAGCGTGCGCCTCGGTCAGCGCCGCACGGCTGTAGACGAAGGTAGGCGTGCCGTACTCGGCGGCAATGCGCTCGAGTGCGACGCCTTCGGCGTACAGCGCGCCGTCGTGGGTTTCGAAATGCTTCATTGCTTGTCGCCCTTGTTAGTATCTTGCGGAGCAGGTGCGGACGCGGGCTTCGCGGCCGCCGGCTGGGCGCCCTGCTTGGGCGGCAGCGTCAACGGTCCCTTGGTGCCGCAGGCGGCGAGCGTCAGGGTCAGTGCGGCGATGCGCACGAGCGGGCTGGAAAACATGTCGGATGGCCGGAATATGAACGAAAGTGAATTTAACAAATTGGCTGATGCGACGCTGACTGCGATCGAGCAGGCCATCGAGCGCAGCGGCGCTGGAATCGACTACGAACTGCAGGCCGGCGGCGTACTGGAACTGGAGTTCGACGACGGTTCCAAAATGGTGATCAACCGGCACGGCGTCGCGCAGGAAATCTGGGTGGCGGCGCGTTCCGGCGGCTTCCACTTCCGTGCCGACGGCGGGCGCTGGATAGGCACGCGCGACGGCAAGGAACTGATGCAGTCACTGGAAGAACTGCTCAGCCAGCAGGCGGGCGAGCCAGTGAAGCTGCGCGGCTGAGCGTTTCCGGCACCGTCAGTCGCGACTCGCTCGGTACGATGTGGCCGGTCGGCGAGCGCGGTGGTGTTGGAATCGGTGCCGGCGACTGCGGCGGCGGGCCGGGCTGCAACTCGCCCTCCGAAGCCGGCGTTTCCGGCTCTTCCGGCAGTGACTCGGGCGGCGGTGGCAGATGTTCCTGGTACATCAGGTCGGTGCGCGGGTTGCCCTTGCTGTCCTCGCCGGCATCGATGCTGATCAGGCCGTCGGGCAGCGGCAGCCGTTGTTCGGGCACGTCCTTCAGTGCGTGACGCATGTAATCCACCCACATCGGCAGCGCTGCTGAACCACCGGTTTCGCCACGACCCAGGGTGCGCGGGTTGTCGAAACCTATCCAGGCGACCGTGACGCGCGAGGGCTGGTAGCCGCAGAACCAGGCGTCGAGATAGTCGTTGGTGGTGCCGGTCTTGCCGGCGAGGTCGCCGCGCTTGAGGGCCAGCGCGCGGGTGGCGGTTCCGCGGCGCACGACGTCCTGCATCATGCTGTCCATCAGGTAGGCGTTGCGCGCGTCGATGACGCGCAAACCCTCGTCGCCGGCCTTGCGCGGCGTGAAGCGCGCCAGCACGCGTCCCTCGCTGTCGGTGATCTCGCTCACCACATAGGGCTCGACCCGGTAGCCGCCGTTGGCGAATACGGCGTAGGCGGACGCCATCTGCCACGGGGTGACCGACCCGGCGCCGAGCGCCATCGTCAGGTAGGGCGGGTGGCGCGCGGCGTCGAATCCGAAGCGTGAAATATAGTCCTGCGCGTAACGCGGGCCGATTGAGCGCAGCATGCGGATCGACACCATGTTCTTCGACTTCGCCAGTGCGGTGCGCAGCGAGATCGGGCCGTCGTACTTGCCGTCGTAGTTCTTCGGCTGCCAGCTCTGGCTGCCGGTTTCGCCAGCCGAGACCACCAGTGGCGTGTCCTCTTCCACGGTGGCAGGCCCGTAACCCTTCTCCAGCGCCGCCGAGTAGATGAAGGGCTTGAACGCCGAGCCCGGCTGACGCCAGCCCTGGGTGACGTGGTTGAACTTGCTGCGATTGAAGTCGAAACCGCCGACCAGTGCGCGCACAGCGCCGTCGTCGCTGTCGATGGCGACCAGCGCCGCCTCGACCTCGGGCATCTGCGCCAGCGTCCAGCCGAGCTTGGCGTCCTGCATCACGCGCACGACCGCGCCGCGCCGCAGTTTGCGCGCCGGCGGCGCCTTGTCGTCCAGCATCGCCTTGGCGAACTTGATCGCGTCCGCGCCCAGGTTGAGCACTTCGCCGCCGCGCTTGTAGACCTTCACCGCGGTCGGACTGGCAGCGAGCACGACCGCAGCGTGCAGACCGACCGCGTCCGGCACGTCCTGCAGCAGATCGTCGAGCAGTTCGTCGTCGTCGGCGCCGACGTCCTTCATGTTGACGAAGGATTCCGCGCCGCGATAGCCGTGCCGGCGGTCGTAGTCGAACACGCCCTTGCGGACGGCCTCGATGGCGGCGTCCTGGTCGGCGCGCCGTATCGTCGTGACCACGCGCAGGCCGAGTGAGTAGGCGTTCTCGCCGAAGCGCTCGACCGCCATCTGGCGCGCCATTTCGGCGACGAAATCCGCCGGTTTCGGCCCGCTGGCGGTGCTGCTGTCGCGACGCACGACGAGCTCTTCCTCGACCGCGCGAGCGCGCGTCGCTTCGTCGATGTAGCCCAGTTCCTGCATGCGCCGCAGCACGTAGGACTGGCGCAGTGCTGCGCGCTTCGGGTTCACCACCGGGTTGTACTTGGAAGGCGCTTTCGGCAGGCCGGCGAGCATCGCTGCTTCGGCGACGCTAATGTCCTTCAGGTTTTTGCCGAAATAGGCTCTGGAAGCGGCAGCAAAACCGTAGGCGCGCTGACCGAGATAGATCTGGTTGATGTAGAGCTGGAGTATCTGGTCTTTTGTCAGGCTGTTCTCGATTTTGAACGCCATCAGGGCTTCATAGACTTTCCGGCGCAGCGTGCGTTCGCTTGACAGGAAGAAGTTGCGCGCCACCTGCATGGTGATGGTGCTGGCGCCCTGGCTGCGTCCGCCGCTGGTCAGATTGGCCAGCGCTGCGCGGGCGATGCCCATGTAGTCGATGCCCGAGTGCTGGTAGAAGCGCTCGTCCTCGGCGGCAATGATGGCGTGCTTGAGCGCGTCCGGCACCTGCTCGATCGGTACGACCGAGCGGCGTTCTTCGCCGAATTCGCCGATCAGCTGGCCGTCGGCGTTGTAGACGCGGAGCGGAATCTTCGGCCGGTAGTCGGTCAGGATGTCCAGCGACGGCAGCTGCGGGTAGGCGAGCAGTACGACGATCAGCGCGAGGGCCGCGCCGATCAGTGCGAGGCCGGTGAAGGCGGTCAACGGGTAGAGCAGCCAGCGGAATTTGGAGAGCAAGAGGATGGGTTTCCGGAGGGGGTTTGAGGGCGAAAGTATAGCCGCCCGACCGTGTGAAGCTTCTCGTTACGCCTACCCAAAATTTGTTTACTTGTCGATACCTTGCTGCTAGCATCTTAATGTAATTTGTGCGTATTGGGCCTAATTCACTGTCTTAAAAGGAAAAAGCTTGGCTTTCGACCTGTCGGTATTTAACCCGGGAGCGCGTCCCCTGATGGGGCTGGACGTGTCGTCCTCGGCGGTCAAGCTGGTCGAGCTGTCCCGGACAGCGAAGGGCGAGCACCGCATCGAGCGCTACGCCATCGAGAACCTCCCGCGCGATTCGGTGGTGGATGGCAACATCGCCAAGCTCGAAGACGTTGCCGACGCAGTGCGTCGGGCGTGGAAGCGCATGGGCACGTCAACGCGCAATGTCGCGCTGGCCTTGCCGGCGGCGGCCGTCATCACGAAAAAGATCATCGTTCCGGCCAATCAGCGCGAGCAGGAGCTCGAGGTGCTGGTGGAGTCGGAAGCCAATCAGTACATCCCTTTCCAACTCGACGAGGTGAATCTCGATTTCCAGGTGGTCGGCCCGGCGCCCGGCAACCCGGACGAGGTCGAGGTGCTGATCGCCGCCTCGCGCAAGGAAAAGGTCGAGGACCGCGTCGCGGTAGCTGAAGCGGCCGGCCTGCGCGCAGTCGTGGTCAACGTCGAGTCCTACGCGGCACAGGCGGCATTCGAACTGGTCGAGAAGCAGCTGCCGGACGGCGGCAAGGACACCAACATCGTGCTGGTCAACGTCGGCGCCAACGTGATGAACGTGATCATCCTGCGCAACGACCAGCCGGTCTATTCGCGCGAGCAGGCGTTCGGCGGCTACCAGCTGACGCAAGACATCATGCGCAATTACGGCATGAGCCCGGAAGAGGCCGAAGCCGCCAAGCGCACCAACACGCTGCCTGAAAACTACGAGAACGACCTGCTGCGCCCCTTCATGGACAACCTCGCGCTTGAGGTGTCGCGTGCGCTGCAGTTCTTCTTCACCTCGACGCAGTACAACAGCGTCAACCACATCGTGCTCGCCGGCGGGTGCTCGGTCATCCCCGGCCTGGACGAAGTGGTTGCCAACCGCACCCAGGTCGAAACCCGTATCGCGAACCCCTTTGTCAACATGCAGCTGTCGCAGACGGTCACCGCCAAGCGTCTCAGCCAGGACGCGCCGTCCCTGCTGGTGGCCTGCGGCCTTGCGCTCAGGAGGTTCGACGCATGATTCGCATCAACCTTCTTCCCCATCGCGAGGAGAAGCGCAAGGCGCGGCGCCAGCAGTTCTATGCGCTGACCGGCCTGACGCTGGTGCTCGGCGGTCTCATCGTGGCGCTCGGCAACGGCATCATCAGCGGTTACGTGTCGGCGCAGGACGAGAAGAACGCCTTCCTGAAGACCGAAATCGCTGCGCTCGACAAGTCGATCGACGAGATCAAGCGGCTGCGCGAGCAGACCGACGCGCTGTTGCAGCGCAAGCGGGTGATCGAGTCGCTGCAGGGCAACCGGTCGGAAGCTGTCGGCCTGTTCAACGAACTCGCGAAGAACGTGCCGGAAGGCGTCTATATCAAGAAGGTTTCGCAGCAGGCGAACAAGATCAATCTGGTCGGGTACGCGCAATCGAACGCGCGGGTGTCGAGCCTGATGCGGAATCTGGAATCGTCGCCACTGCTCGAGCGCCCGACCCTCATCGAAATCAAGGGCGCGACCGTCGACAAGCGCCGCATGAACGAATTCAGCCTCGATCTGTTCATCACGCGCGCAGTGGACGAGGCCGACAGCAAGACGACGAAGGGGCGCAAGACATGAAGCAGATCCAGATGCCCCAAATCGATGTCACGCGCATCGCGGACGATTTCAAAAATCTCGACCCGAAGGACGTCGGCAACTGGGCCACCGCGCCGAAGGCTGCGGTCCTGCTGGGTGTGCTGGTCGCAACGCTGGCCGCGGGCTGGTGGTTCCTGTGGGATCCGCTGCGCGTCGAGCTCGAACAGAAGCGACTCGAGGAACAGACGCTGAAGGACGAGTGGCTTAACAAGAAGCGTCAGGCGGTGAATCTCGAGCAGTACCAGCAGCAGCTGGCGGACATCGACAAGTCCTTCGGCGCGCTGCTCAAGCAGCTGCCGAACAAGGCCGAGATGGAATCGCTGCTGGTCGATATCAGTCAGGCCGGTCTGAGCCGCGGCCTGCAGTTCGAAACCTGGAAGCCGGGTGGCGAAGCGGTCAAGGATTTCTACGCCGAAATGCCGATCACCATCCGCGTCACCGGCGGCTATCACGACCTCGGCAACTTTGCCGGCGACGTCGCCAAGCTCTCGCGCATCGTGACACTCGGATCCATCGTCATCGATTCCACCAAGGACGGTCTGAAGATGGACGCCGTGGCGACGACCTACCGCTATCTCGACGACGAAGAGATCGCCCGCATCAAGAAGGCGAAGGCCGACAAGGCCAAGGGAGGCAACAAATGAAGCGCCTCCTGACGATGCTGGCGGCCGCGCTGGCGCTGGCGGGCTGCGACGGCGAGAACCACGAGGATCTGCGGGCCTGGATGGAAGAGAACACGCAGGGCCTGAAGGGGCAAGTGAAGCCGCTGCCGGAAATCAAGCCGTCGATCATCGTTGCCTACGAAGCGGGCAATCTGCTCGATCCGTTCAGCGTGCAGAAGATCGAACCGGAGCGGAAGAAGGGCGGCGGTGGTGGCGGGGGCATCACGCCTGACCTCGACCGGCGCAAGGAGCCGCTGGAGCAGTACCCGCTCGATACGCTGGCCATGGTCGGTCTGCTCGAACAGGGGCGGGTCACCTACGCGCTGATCAAGGCGGACACGACCTTGCATCGCGTGCGCAGCGGCAATTACATGGGTCAGAACTTCGGTGTCATCACGTCGATATCCGGCGATGGCATCACCTTGAAGGAAATCGTTCAGGACGCGGACGGCGAATGGGTCGAACGTACCAGTACGCTCCAGTTGCAGGAGCAGGAGGCAAAGAAATGAATTTCGTCCGCAAACTCGCCGGCCTGCTGTGCGCGCTCGCCGTCGCTTCGATACCGGCACTTGCCGTTGCCCAGGCTCAGCCGAACAGCATCGAGTCCATCCTTGTGTCGCAGCAGGGCGGGGAGGTACTGGTCAAGGTGACGACCAAGTCGGAACTGGCCACGGTGCCCGCCAACTTCAGCGTCGCGTCGCCCGCGCGCATCGCCTTCGACTTCCCGGCGACCGGCAATGCGCTCGGCCGCTCGTCCCAGACCTTGAACGAAGCGCACCTGCGCAGCTTCAACATCGTCGAGGTCGGTGACCGCACGCGGCTGGTGCTCAACCTCAACAAGCTGTCCACCTTCAATACCCGGCTGTCCGGGCGCGACCTTTACATCAGCCTGGCGATGCCGACGAATGCCGAAGCGGTCGCCCAGTCCGACAAGACGTCCCGATTCGCCGAGCCGACGGCGAACGAAGGTACGCAGACCTTGCGCAACGTCGGTTTCCGTCGCGGCAAGGACGGTGAAGGTCGCGTCGTGGTCGAACTGTCGGATCCGAACACCGGCATCGACATCCGCCAGCAGGGAACGAAGCTGGTGGTCGAATTCCTGCGCGCCTCGGTGGCTGAAGAATTCCTGAAGCGTTACGACGTGACCGACTTCGGCACCCCGATCACGCAGATGGAAGTCGTGCGCTCGGGTGCCAACACCCGCCTCACGGTCACCCCGACCGGTCTGTGGGAGCACAACGCCTACCAGAGCGAGAATCAGTTCATTCTTGAAGTGAAGCGTCTGGTCGAGGATCCGAACAAGCTGGTTCAGGGCAGCAAGCCGGGCTACCAGGGCGAGAAACTGTCGCTGAACTTCCAGAACATCGACGTGCGTTCGGTGCTGCAGGTGATCGCCGACTTCACCGACAACAACATCATCACCTCAGACACCGTCGGTGGTTCGCTGACGCTGCGACTCAAGGACGTCCCCTGGGACCAGGCCCTCGACATCATTCTCGACGCCAAGGGACTGGACAAGCGCAAGACCGGCAACGTCATCTGGATCGCACCGCGCGACGAGCTGACGGCGAAGGAAAAGCTGGCGCTCGAAAGCCAGCAGCAGGTGAGCGAGCTTGAGCCGCTGCGCACTGAAACCTTCCAACTGAACTATCACAAGGCTGAAGTCCTGTACAAATCCATCCTCGACGACAAGGACAAACGCTTCCTGTCCAAGCGTGGGTCGATCGTGATGGACACGCGCACCAACAAGCTCATCGTGACCGACATTCCGTCGCGACTCGAAGACATCCGCCGCATCCTGATCGAGCTCGACGTGGCGACCCGTCAGGTCCTGATCGAAGCGCGTATCGTCGAAGCGAACGAGGACTTCGCGAAGAACCTCGGCGCGCGTCTCGGTATCAACCAGACGGCCGCAGGCTCGGTGCAGCTGGGTCGCGCGGGTCTCAATATCGGTGGTTCCGCGGCGGCGACAGGTTTCCAGACCGGCCAGGTGCAGACCCAGCCGAACTTCCTGACCGATTCGTTGAGCACGAATCTGCGTGCAAACAACATCACTCCGCGCACGCCGGGCCAACTGTCCTTCGTGCTGTTCAATTCGGCGGCGACCCGTTTCCTGAACCTCGAACTGTCGGCACTGGAACAGGACGGCAAGGGCAAGGTGATTTCCAGCCCGCGCGTCATGACCTCCGACCAGAACGAGGCGCTGATCGAGCAGGGTGTTGAAATTCCGTACCAGCAGGCAACCAGTTCGGGCGCGACCAGCGTGTCCTTCCGCAAGGCCAACCTCAAGCTGCAGGTGAAGCCGCAGATCACCCCGGACGGTCGGGTGCAGATGGCGCTCGACATCAACAAGGACACGCCGAACACCCAACTCTCGACCGGCTCTGGCGTGGCCATCGACACCAAGCACGTCAAGACCGACGTGCTGGTTGAGAACGGCGGCACGGTGGTCATCGGCGGTATCTACACGCAGGACGAGCGTCGCACGCAGACGCGCGTGCCTTTCCTCGGCGATCTGCCGTACGTCGGCTTCCTGTTCCGCAATACGGAAACCCGCGACAACCGCGCCGAACTGCTCATCTTCGTCACGCCGCGTATCGTCAGCGACAATCTGACACTGCGCTGAGCGCGCTCAACGACTTGGCACCAGGCGGCCCCGGCGACGGGGCCGCTTTCTTTTTGCGCTGCTAGAATCCGGCCGGTGGAACATAGCGACAACATTATTCTGGTCGGCATGATGGGCGCCGGCAAAACGACCGTCGGGCGTCAGCTCGCGCGCAGGCTGCGCAAACGCTTCGTAGACTGCGATCACGAGATCGAGGCGCGCACCGGCGTCAGCATTCCGACCATCTTCGAGATCGAGGGCGAAGCCGGCTTTCGCCGGCGCGAGGCAGCGACCATCGAGGCGCTGGCGCACGAAACCGGGCTGGTGCTGGCCACTGGCGGCGGTGTGGTGCTCGATCCGGTGAATCGGCAGAATCTGAAGGCCGGTGGCTGGGTGGTCTATCTCGACGTACCGCCCGACGTGCTGTGGTCGCGCACCCGCGGCGACCGCAACCGGCCGCTGCTGCAGGTCGACGATCCGCGCGCCCGGGTGCGCGAACTTCATGGCCTGCGCGACCCTCTGTACCGTGAGGTCGCCGATTTCATCGCCGAAAGCGGCCAGGGCAGCCCGCTGTCCATCGTGCGGAAACTTGAACGGGAATACCTGAACCGATGCGCAGCCTGAACGTGGCGCTCGACGAGCGCGCCTACGACATCCATATCGGTCGTGGTTTGATAGACCGCGGCGATCTGTTCGCGTCGGTACTGAAGCGCAAGCGCGCTGTGGTCATCAGCAACGAAATCGTCGCGCCGCTGTACGCCGCGCGCGTGCTCGACGCTCTGGATTCGGTCGGCGTTGCCCGCCAGCTGGTCGTGCTGCCTGACGGCGAGGCACACAAGGACTGGCCGACGCTGAACCTCATTTTCGACGCGCTGCTCGGCGCCCGCGTCGAGCGCTCGACCACCTTGATCGCGCTCGGCGGTGGCGTCATCGGTGACATGGTCGGTTTCGCCGCGGCAACCTACCAGCGCGGCGTGCCCTTCATCCAGGTGCCGACCACGCTGCTGTCCCAGGTCGATTCGTCGGTCGGCGGCAAGACCGCGATCAACCATCCGCTCGGCAAGAACATGATCGGCGCCTTCTATCAGCCCAAGCTGGTGCTGGCCGACATCGACACGCTGGACACCTTACCCGACCGCGAACTCAAGGCCGGTCTGGCCGAAGTGATCAAGTACGGTCTGATCCGCGATCGCGAGTTCTTCGACTGGCTCGAAATCAACATGCCGCGCCTGCTGGCGCGCGACACCGAGGCGCTGGCCTTCGCCATCGAGCGCTCCTGCCGCAACAAGGCGGAGGTGGTGATCGAGGACGAAACCGAAGCCGGCGTGCGCGCCCACCTCAACCTCGGCCACACCTTCGGCCACGCCATCGAAACCGGTCTCGGCTACGGCGAGTGGCTGCACGGTGAGGCAGTTGCGGCCGGCACGCTGATGGCGGCCGAACTGTCGCGTCGGCTCGGCTGGCTGAACGACGACGACGTCGCGCGCATCCACCGCATCCACGAATCCTCCGGTCTGGCGCTGCGCGGACCGAAGCTGGGCGTAGAGCGCTACCTCGAACTGATGTCGCACGACAAGAAGGTCGAGGCCGGCAAGTTGCGCCTGGTGCTGCTCAAGCGCATCGGCGAGGCCGTCGTGTATGGCGATGCTGCGGTGGCCGACATTGCCGCGTCCATCGAGCACTGCTGCGCAAATGCCTGAGCTCGCACCCTACGCAGCCTGCGACGACAATTCGCGCGGACGCCGTTTCCCGGAAGATTCGCCCCACGGGCGCAGCCAGTTCCAGCGCGACCGCGACCGCATCGTGCATAGCACGGCCTTCCGCCGGCTCGAGTACAAGACCCAGGTTTTCGTCAATCACGAAGGCGATCTGTTCCGCACCCGGCTCACGCACAGCATCGAGGTCGCGCAGATCGCGCGCTCGATCGCCCGCGCCCTGCGGGTGAATGAAGATCTGGCCGAGGCGGTGTCGATTGCCCACGACCTCGGCCACACGCCTTTCGGCCACGCCGGTCAGGACGCGCTGAACGAATGCATGCGCGACTACGGCGGTTTCGAGCACAACCTGCAGAGTCTGCGCACGGTCGATCTGCTGGAGGAGCGCTACGGCGCCTTCGATGGCCTGAACCTCACCTTTGAAACGCGCGAAGGCATCCTCAAGCACTGTTCGCCGGCGCGCGCGCGCGAACTGGGCGAACTGGGCCAGCGCTTCCTCGACCGTACGCAGCCGACAATCGAGGCGCAGATCTGCAATCTGGCCGACGAAATCGCCTACAACAATCACGACGTCAACGACGGCCTGCGCTCCGGCCTGATCACGCTGGAACAACTGGAGGAGGTGCCGATCTTCGCCCGCTTCCGGCGCGAGGTGGTCGATCTGTACCCGCAGATCGCGGGCCGGCGCCTGATCCACGAAGCGATCCGCCGCATGATCAATGCGCAAGTGATTGATCTGGTGGGGGAAACGACGGGGCGCATCGAGGCCGTCGCGCCGCGTTCCATCGACGACGTACGCGCCGGCCCGGTGCTGGTTGCCTACAGCGAAACGATGCGGGCCGAGCAGCTCAAGCTCAAGCAGTTCCTGCGTGACAACCTGTACCGTCATTATCAGGTGCTGCGCATGACGGCCAAGGCGCGCCGCATCATTGCCGAGCTGTTCGGCGCCTTCATGGACGATCCGCGCCTGCTGCCGCCGCAATACCAGCTCATGGCCCGCGACGACAAGCCGCGTGCCATCTCCGACTACATTGCCGGCATGACCGACCGTTACGCGATGCGCGAGCATCGCCGCCTGTTCGCGGTCGGCGAGATCTGACCCCGTCGGTCGGCGCTGTTTGATGCGCCGCCGCACGGGTGTTGTACGTAGCGGATCAAGGTTTTATACTCCGTCGTCCACCCCCAAAGTGCCTGTGCCGGTCTCACCGACGAGTCGGCGAGGCCACCCGAGCCGGTGCCCGCCAAATCCCCTTCAGAGGATGACCGCGGAAACCGGCTTTTTCGTGGATGCGGCGGTGCGAATTCCCGCAGTGGCGAGCGATCAGAGCGATGCCGCGCGCGGTTGGCAAACGAGTTTCGAGGACGAAAGCAATGGGTCTTCCCCATACTCAGGGTCTGTACGACCCCGAAAACGAGCGTGATGCATGTGGTGTGGGTTTCGTTGCGAACATCAAGAATCGCAAATCGCACGACATCATCGAACAGGGTCTGCTGATCCTGAAGAACCTCGATCACCGTGGCGCAACCGGTTACGACCCGCTGCTCGGCGATGGCGCCGGCATTCTGATCCAGATGCCCGATGCGCTGATGCGCGCCGAGGCCGCGAAGATCGGCATCACGCTGCCGCCCGCAGGCGACTACGCCTGTGGCACCGTTTTCCTGCCGCAATCGGCCAATGGCTGTGCCGCCTGTGAGTCGGTCGTGGCGCGCATCATCCACGAAGAAGGCCTGACCTTCCTCGGCTGGCGCGACGTTCCGCGCGACAGCAGCATCCTGGCCGAAGCAGCGCGTGCCATCGAGCCGCAGATGCGCCAGGTGTTCATCGCCCGCCCCGATACCGTGGCCGACCAGACCGCTTTCGAACGCAAGCTGTTCGTCGTGCGCAAGCGTGTCGAGCACGCAGTGCGCGCGCTCAAGCTGGCCGACGTGAAGCAGTTCTACATTCCGTCGCTGTCTTCGCGCACCCTTGTATATAAGGGCATGCTGCTGGCGCATCAGGTCGGCGAGTACTTCCTCGACCTGCAGGACGCGCGCGCGCAGTCCGCGCTGGCGCTGGTACACCAGCGCTTCTCGACCAACACCTTCCCGACCTGGGATCTGGCTCACCCCTTCCGCATGATTGCCCACAACGGTGAAATCAACACCGTGCGCGGCAACATCAACTGGATGAAAGCGCGTCAGAAGTCGATGAAGTCGGCCGCGCTCGGCGACGATCTCGACAAGCTGTGGCCGCTCATCGTCGAAGGCGGCTCCGATTCGGCCTCGTTCGACAACGCGCTCGAACTGCTGGTAATGGGCGGCTACTCGCTCGCCCACGCCATGATGATGCTGATCCCCGAAGCCTGGGCCGGCAATCCGCTGATGGACGAAGAGCGTCGCGCCTTCTACGAGTTCCATGCTGCCATCATGGAGCCGTGGGACGGCCCGGCCGCCGTGGCCTTCACCGACGGCCGCCAGATCGGCGCCACGCTGGACCGCAACGGCCTGCGCCCGGCGCGCTTCCTGGTCACCGACGACGACATGGTCGTGATGGCCTCCGAAATGGGCGTGCTGCCGATTCCGGACGAGCGCATCGTGCAGAAGTGGCGTCTGCAGCCGGGCAAGATGTTCATGATCGACCTGGAAAAGGGCGCGATCATCGAGGACGCCGCGCTCAAGCACGAGCTGTCCACCGAATACCCGTACGACAAGTGGATCACCGATTCGCGTTTCTTCCTGACCGAACTGGAAGAGATCAAGTACGCCACCGAGCGCAGCGAAACCCTGCTCGATACGCAGCAGGCCTTCGGCTACACGCAGGAAGACATCAAGTTCATCCTGGCGCCGATGGCGGCCGGCGGCGAAGAAGCCATCGGCTCGATGGGTAACGACTCCGCGCTGCCGGTGCTGTCGGACAAGAACAAGCCGCTGTATTCCTACTTCAAGCAGCTGTTCGCCCAGGTCACGAACCCGCCGATCGACCCGATCCGCGAAGAGATCGTGATGTCGCTCGCCTCCTTCATCGGTCCGCGCCCGAACCTGATGGGTGTGGCCGACAACGAAGACGGCCTGACGCCGCGCCTCGAAGTCACTCAGCCGGTGCTCACCAACGAAGACGTGCTGCGCCTGCGCGACATCGAGCGCCTGACCGGCGGCAAGTACCGTTCGCTGGTGCTCGACATCACCTACCCGGCGGCTGACGGCGCCGCGGCCTGCGAAGGGGCGATCAAGCGCCTGCAGGAAGCAGCCGAAAAGTCGGTGGCCGACGGCTTCAACATCGTCATCCTGTCCGACCGCGCCGCTTCGCGCGAGCGCGTCGCCATCCCGGCGCTGCTCGCTACCTCGGCCGTGCATCACCATCTGGTGCGCAAGGGCCTGCGTACGCTGACCGGTCTCGTCATCGACACCGGCTCGGCGCGTGAAACCCACCATTTCGCGCTGCTCGCCGGTTACGGCGCCGAAGCGATCTGTCCGTGGCTGGCGTTCGACACCATCGCCGAAATCTCGAATGAGCTGCCGTCCGGTCTGTCACCAAGGACGCGTCCAAGCGCTTCATCAAGGCGGTGGGCAAGGGTCTGAACAAGGTCATGTCCAAGATGGGCATCTCGACCTACCAGTCCTACAGCGGCGCGCAGATCTTCGAAGCGATCGGTCTCAACTCGGCCTTCGTCGCCCGCTACTTCACCGGCACCGCCACCCAGGTCGAAGGCATCGGCCTGCAGGAAGTGGCTGAAGAGGCGCTGCGCACGCACGCCCAGGCCTTTGGCAATGACCCGGTGCTGGCCAATGCGCTCGATGCCGGCGGCGAATACGCCTTCCGCATCCGCGGCGAAGAGCACATGTGGACGCCGGACGCGATCGCCAAGCTGCAGCACTCGACGCGTACCAACAAGTACGACACGTACAAGGAATACGCCCGAATCATCAACGACCAGACCAAGCGTCACATGACGCTGCGCGGTCTGTTCGACATCAAGCCGGCGGGCGCACCGGTGCCGCTGTCGGAAGTCGAGCCGGCGACCGAAATCGTCAAGCGCTTCGCCACTGGCGCGATGTCGCTCGGCTCGATCTCGACCGAAGCGCACACCACGCTGGCCATCGCGATGAACCGCATTGGCGGCAAGTCGAACACCGGCGAGGGCGGTGAAGACCCGATCCGCTTCAACCCGGTGACCGAAGACACCACGCTCGACAAGCTCATCGGCTCGTCGCGCGTCGAAGTCGCGCTGCCGCTGAAGAAGGGCGATTCGCTGCGCTCCAAGATCAAGCAGGTCGCGTCCGGCCGTTTCGGCGTCACCGCCGAATACCTGGCCAACTCCGACCAGATCCAGATCAAGATGGCCCAGGGCGCCAAGCCGGGCGAAGGCGGTCAGCTGCCCGGCCACAAGGTGTCGGAATACATCGGCTTCCTGCGCCACTCGGTGCCGGGCGTCGGCCTCATCTCGCCGCCGCCGCACCACGACATCTATTCGATCGAGGATCTGGCGCAGCTGATCCACGACCTGAAGAACTCGAATCCGACCGCCTCGATCTCGGTCAAGCTGGTGTCGGAAATCGGCGTCGGCACCGTGGCCGCCGGCGTGTCCAAGGCCAAGGCCGACCACCTGGTGATCGCCGGCCATGACGGCGGCACCGGTGCAAGCCCGATTTCGTCGATCAAGCACTGCGGTACGCCGTGGGAACTCGGCCTGGCCGAAACCCAGCAGACCCTGGTGCTGAACCGCCTGCGTGGCCGCATCCGCGTGCAGGCCGACGGCCAGATGAAGACCGGCCGCGACGTGCTGATCGGTGCGCTGCTCGGCGCCGACGAATTCGGCTTCGCCACCGCACCGCTGGTGGTCGAGGGCTGCATCATGATGCGCAAGTGCCACCTGAACACCTGCCCGGTCGGCGTCGCCACCCAGGATCCGGTGCTGCGCAAGAAGTTCACCGGCCAGCCGGAACACGTGGTCAATTACTTCTTCTTCGTCGCCGAAGAAGTGCGCGAGCTGATGGCCTCGATGGGCGTGCGCAAGTTCGACGATCTGGTCGGCCGCGCCGACCTGCTCGACACCCGTGCCGGCATCGAACACTGGAAGGCGCGCGGCCTCGACTTCTCGCGCATCTTCTACATGCCGCCGGTTCCGGCCGAAGTGTCGCGCCTGCACAGCGAAACGCAGGACCACGGCATCGACCGCGCGCTCGACCACAGCCTGATCGCCAAGGCGAAGGACGCCATCGAAACCGGCAAGCCGGTCGTCGTTGAATCGCCGATCACCAATGTGAACCGCACCGCCGGCACCATGCTGTCGCACGAAGTGGCGCGCCGCTACGGTCACAAGGGCCTGCCCGACAACACCATCATGGTGAAGCTCAGCGGCACTGCCGGTCAGAGCTTCGGCGCCTTCATCGCGCGCGGCATCACGCTGGAACTGACCGGCCAGGGCAACGACTACGTCGCCAAGGGCCTGTCCGGCGGCCGCATCGTGATCAAGCCGTCGGACGCATTCCGCGGCGCATCGGAGAAGAACATCATCGTCGGCAACACCGTGCTCTACGGTGCGACCGAAGGCGAGTGCTACTTCCGCGGCGTGGCCGGCGAGCGTTTCGCCGTGCGCAACTCGGGCGCCATCGCGGTGGTCGAGGGTACCGGTGACCACGGCTGCGAATACATGACCGGCGGCACCGTGGTCGTGCTCGGCCAGACCGGTCGCAACTTCGCTGCCGGCATGTCGGGCGGCGTCGCCTACGTCTATGACGAGGACGGCAGCTTCGCCAAGCGCTGCAATATGTCGATGGTCGAGCTGGATGTGATCAGCGGTGACCTGGCTGACGAGTCGGACGACGACATCATCGGCGAGGCTGCGATCAACCACCTGACGATGAGCGACGAAGCCATTCTGCGTCGCCTGATCGCGCGTCACGCTGCCTTCTCGGGCTCGAAGCGTGCCGCCGACATCCTTGCCGACTGGGCGAATGCCCGTGGCAAGTTCGTCAAGGTGATGCCGGTCGAGTACCGCCGCGCGCTGCGTGAAATGGCTGCCAAGGCGGATGCGCCTGCTGCAGCGATGGCCAAGTAACAGGAAAAGAATCGAACATGGGAAAGTCCACCGGTTTTCTTGAGTACCAGCGTCTGTCCGAAGCTTCGCTGCCGGTCGCCGAGCGCGTGCGCAACTACAAGGAGTTCGTGCTCCACCTGAGCGACGAAGAGGCGAAGATCCAGGGTGCGCGCTGCATGGACTGCGGCATCCCGTTCTGCAACAGCGGCTGCCCGGTCAACAACATCATCCCCGACTTCAACGACCTGGTTTACCGCCAGGACTGGAAGCAGGCGATCGAAGTGCTGCACTCGACCAACAACTTCCCGGAATTCACCGGCCGCATCTGTCCGGCGCCGTGCGAAGCCGCCTGTACGCTGAACATCAACAGCGACGCGGTGGGCATCAAGTCGATCGAGCACGCCATCATCGACAAGGCCTGGGAAAACGGCTGGGTCGTGCCGCAGCCGCCGGCGACGAAGACCGGCAAGAAGGTCGCCGTCGTCGGCTCCGGCCCGGCCGGCATGGCCGCCGCGCAGCAACTGGCGCGCGCCGGTCACGACGTGACCGTGTTCGAGAAGAACAGCCGCGTCGGCGGTCTGCTGCGCTACGGCATCCCCGACTTCAAGATGGAAAAGTCGCACATCGACCGCCGCATCGCGCAGATGGAAGCCGAAGGCGTTACCTTCCGCACCGGCGTGCAGGTCGGTCCGCTGCCCGAAGGTTCGCCGGTGCACAGCGACGCCGCGACCGTGGTCAGCCCGGAGCAGCTGAAGGCCGAGTTCGATGCCGTCATCCTCGCCGGTGGCGCCGAACAGCCGCGCGACCTGCCGGTGCCGGGCCGTGAGCTGGCCGGCGTGCATTTCGCGATGGACTTCCTGCCGCTGCAGAACCGCGTCGTTGCCGGTGACACCGTGCCCGACCAGATCATGGCCACCGGCAAGCACGTGGTCGTGATCGGCGGCGGCGACACCGGTTCCGACTGCGTCGGCACCTCGAACCGTCACGGCGCCGCCAGCGTCATCCAGTTCGAACTGATGCCGCAGCCGCCGGAGTCGGAGAACAAGCCGCTGGTATGGCCCTACTGGCCGATCAAGCTGCGCACCTCGTCCAGCCACGAAGAAGGCTGCGAGCGTGACTGGGCGATCGCCACCAAGGAATTCATCGGTGAGAACGGCAAGGTCACTCAGGTGAAAACCGTGCGCGTCGAGTGGAAGGACGGTCGCATGCAGGAAGTGGCCGGCACCGAGCAACTGCTGAAGGCCGACCTCGTGCTGCTCGCGATGGGCTTCGTCAGCCCGGCCGGCAGCATCATCGAAAGCTTCGGCGTCGAGAAGGACGGCCGGGGCAACGCCCGCGCCACTACCGACGGTGAAGGCTGCTACGCCACCAACGTGCCCAAGGTATTCGCCGCCGGCGACATGCGCCGCGGGCAATCGCTGGTGGTGTGGGCGATTCGCGAAGGCCGTCAGTGCGCTCGTGAAGTTGACCAGTTCCTGATGGGCACTACCACGCTGCCGCGTTAAGCCTCCCTCAGCCCTCGCGAACGCCCTTCGGGGGAGTGGGGAACACCGGCCGACCGGCCGGTGTTGTCGCGAGGGCCGCAATCGCGAGCAAGCTCGCTCCCACAAATGCCTGGCTCGGGCTCTGGCCGCGGGTCAGGCGCCTCCCCTGTGGGAGCGGCCTTGGCCGCAACGCGGCCGTTGCAGTCCGCCGACCTCGATCCATGCCGCAGTCGGGGTCAGAAGAACCCTCCCACAAAACCTCGCCCCAGGCTCCGGCCGTGGATCAGGCGCACCACCCCTGTGGGAGCGGCCTTGGCCGCGAAACGGCCTCTGCCGCCCGTCGGCTTCGATCCAAGCCGCTGTCGGGGTCAGAAGACCCCTCCCACAGAATCCTCGCCCAGGCTCCGGTCGTGGATCCGGCGCACCACCCCTGTAGGAGCGGTCTTCTGACCGCGACGCGGCCGTTCGGTCCGCCGGTTTCGATCCAAGCCGCAGTCGGGGTCAGAAGACCCCTCCCACAGAATCCTCGCCCAGGCTCCGGTCGTGGATCCGGCGCACCACCCCTGTAGGAGCGGTCTTCTGACCGCGACACGGCCGCTGCCGTCCGCCGGCTTCGATCCAAGCCGCAGTCGGGGTCAGAAGACCCCTCCCACAAAACCCGCGCTCTGGCTCGGGCCGCGGGTCAGGCGCCTCTCTTGTGGGAGCGGCCTTGGCCGCGACGCGGCCGTTGCGGTCCGCGGGCTTCGATCCAAGCCGCTGTCGGGGTCAGATGACCCCTCCCACAAAACCCCGCACCGGGCTCCGGTCGCGCCCCGTCTGAGCAATCCGCCTACGGCAATTTGCGCATCAGCACCGGCGGCTCCGGGGGCGGTGCGGGCGGACGGGCTATCGGCGGGTAGAGGGGAGGGTGGCGACGGATGATGCGCGGCGGCACGCCGTACAGGGGCTCCTCCAGCAGTACCGGATCGTCGCAATCCACACGTCTCTGTTCCAGGCAGCGTCGGCGCGCTTCCGCCATCGCCGCCTCCTGCCGCGCGGCGCTTTCTCGCGCGGCCGACGCACGTTCCCGCTGCAACGCCGATTCGACTTCGCGCTGTACCGCGTCGCGGTCTGCCACTCCACCTGCCGGGGCTGGCGGCGTCGCGGCGCGGGCTGGGGGCGGTGAGCCGGTCACGGTGAGCGGATCGACCGTGCGTATCGGCGTCGATTTGCGCCCCTCGGGCGGCGCGTCGCCGTAATTCACCACGCCGCGTTCATCGACCCAGCGGTGCACGGTGTCGCCCGCGAACAGCGTCACGGGCAGCATGCAGAGAGCGGCGTAAAGGGCGACGGCTTTCATGTCGTAGACCTCCCGGTTGAATTGTTAAATCTATGGCAACGCACACGTCGGCAGGTTGCAAACACGCGGTGGGCGAGAACTGCTGCGCAGCAGGCCGTCGTACCCCGAATGCTAGAATCCACGCGGTTTTCCGCCATATGGTGTCCGATGCAGATCGTCATTCTGGCAGCCGGGCAAGGCAAGCGCATGCGCTCCGCCCTGCCCAAGGTGCTGCAACCCCTGTCTGACCGCCCGCTGCTCGGGCATGTGCTGCGCACCGCAGCGTCCCTGAATCCGTCGCACACCTGCGTGGTGTACGGCCACGGTGGCGACGCAGTGCGTGCAGCCTTCCCCGATGTCGCGGTCAACTGGGCGCTGCAGGCCGAACAGCTCGGCACCGGTCACGCCGTCCGCCAGGCGCTGCCGCATCTGTCGCGCGACGAGCCGGTACTCATCCTCTACGGCGACGTGCCGCTGCTGCGCGCCGACACGCTCGTCAAGCTGGCCGAAGCGGCCGGCAACGACAAGCTCGCCATCCTCACCGTCAGCTTCGACGACCCGACCGGCTACGGCCGCATCGTGCGCGACGGCGAAGGCCGCATCGTGCGCATCGTCGAGCAGAAGGATGCATCAGAGGCCGAGCGCGCCATCCGCGAAGTGAACACCGGCATCATGGTCGTGCCCGGCGGCAAGCTCGCCGGCTGGCTCGACCAGCTGTCGAACGACAACGCCCAGCGCGAGTACTACCTGACCGACGTGGTCGCCGCCGCCGTGCGCGACGGCGTGCCGGTGGTGAGCACGCAGCCCGCCCGCGTGTCGGAGACGCTGGGCGTGAACGACAAGGCGCAACTGGCCGAACTCGAACGCATCCACCAGCGCGAAAACGCCGAGCGACTGCTGACCGAAGGCGTCACGCTGCGCGACCCGGCACGCATCGACGTGCGCGGCGAGCTGGTCTGTGGCCGCGACGTCGAGATCGACATCGGCTGCATCTTCGAGGGTCGCGTCGAACTGGGCGACGGCGTCAAGGTGGGCGCGCACTCGGTGCTGCGCAACGTCACCGTCGCCGCCGGCACCGTCATCGCCCCCTTCTGCCATTTCGACGACGCCGTGGTCGGCGCCGGCTGCCAGCTCGGCCCCTACGCGCGTCTGCGCCCCGGCGCGAACCTGGCGGAAGACGTGCACATCGGCAACTTCGTCGAAGTGAAGAACAGCGACATCGCCGCCCACAGCAAGGCCAACCACCTCGCCTACGTCGGCGACGCCACCGTCGGCAGCCGCGTGAACATCGGCGCCGGCACCATCTGCTGCAACTACGACGGCGCCAACAAGTTCCGCACCATCATCGAAGACGACGTGTTCATCGGCTCCGACACACAGCTGGTTGCGCCGGTCACCGTCGGCCGCGGCGCCACGCTGGGCGCCGGCACCACGCTGACGCAGGACGCGCCGCCGGGCGAGCTCACCATCTCGCGCGTGCGCCAGACCACCATCACCGGCTGGACCCGGCCGGTGAAGAAAAAGAAATGACCGGGCAGTAACCGACACACAACGCATCGCAACGGCAAAGGATTTCCCATGTGTGGCATCGTCGCGGCCATCGCCGGCCAGAACATCGTTCCCGTACTGCTCGAAGGGCTGCGCAAGCTCGAATACCGCGGCTATGACTCGGCCGGCCTCGCCGTGCTGAATGGCGCCAACGGCACCGAACTGCGCCGCCTGCGCTCGGTCGGCCGCGTGGCCGAACTGGCCACCCAGGCCAGCGAACAGAATCTCGACGCGTCGATCGGCATCGCCCACACCCGTTGGGCCACGCACGGCGTGCCGTCGGAGCGCAACGCGCACCCGCACATCAGCGACGGTCTTGCCGTCGTGCACAACGGCATCATCGAGAACTTCGAGCCGCTGCGCGCCCGCCTCACCGGCCTCGGCTACACCTTCACGTCGGAAACCGACACCGAGGTCATCGCCCACCTGGTGCGCCACCACCTGAAGACCACGCCCGACCTGCTCGACGCCGTGCGCGCCACCTGCGGCGAACTGATCGGCGCCTACGCCATCGCCATCGTCACCGAAGGCGAAGACTCGCGCATCGTCGTCGCCCGCCACGGCTCGCCGCTGGTGCTGGGCCAGTCGGACAACGGCAACTACGCCGCCTCCGACACCTCGGCGCTGCTGCAGGTCACGCGCAACATGATCTACCTCGAAGACGGCGACATGGCCGAACTCACCCGCAACTCGATGCGCATCATGCGTCTCGACGGCACGCCGGTCGAACGCCCGGTGCAGGTGAGTCAGCTGTCGGCCGACGCGGTCGAACTGGGCAGCTACCGCCACTACATGCAAAAAGAGATTTTCGAGCAGCCGGCCGCGCTGTCGAACACGCTCGAAATGCTGGCCCAGGCGCGCTCGATCACCCCCAACCTGTTCGGCGTCGAAGCCGACAACGTGTTCCGCTCGGTGCGCCGCGTGCTCGTGCTCGCCTGCGGCACCAGCTTCCACGCCGGCCTGGTCGCCCGCTACTGGCTGGAAGACATCGCCGGCATCGAATGCTCGGTCGAGATCGCCAGCGAATACCGCTACCGCAAGCCGGTGGCCGACCCCGACACGCTGGTCGTCACCATTTCGCAGTCGGGCGAAACCGCCGACACGCTGGCCGCGCTGAAGTACGCCAAGACGCTCGGCATGACCCGCACGCTGGCCATCTGCAACGTGCCGGAATCGGCCATCGTGCGTGAGTCGAGCCTGCGTTTCATCACCCGCGCCGGCCCGGAAATCGGTGTTGCCTCGACCAAGGCCTACACCACCCAGCTCGCCGCGCTCGCGCTGCTCACGCTGGCCATGGCCAAAACCCGCGGCACGCTCAGCGTCGCGCAGGAAGAGAAATACCTCGGGGCACTGCGTCACCTGCCGGGCGCGGTCACCCGCGTTCTGGAGCTTGAGCCGCAGATCCAGGCCTGGGCCGAACGCTTCGCGATGAAGCACCACGCCCTCTTCCTCGGCCGCGGCCAGCACTACCCGATCGCGCTCGAAGGCGCGCTCAAGCTCAAGGAAATTTCCTACATCCACGCCGAAGCCTACCCGGCCGGCGAACTGAAGCACGGCCCGCTGGCACTGGTCAACCGCGACATGCCGGTCATCGCCATCGCCCCGAACGACGCGCTGATCGAAAAGCTCAAGAGCAACATCCAGGAAGTCCGCGCCCGCGGCGGCGAGCTCTACGTCATCGCCGACGCCGGCACCGAAATGGTCGAAGGCGAGGGCGTGCACATCCTGAACATGCCGGAGAACTACGGCCTGCTGTCACCGGTACTGCACGTCGTGCCGCTGCAACTGCTCGCCTACCACGCGGCGCTGGTGAAGGGCACCGACGTGGACAAGCCGCGGAATCTGGCGAAGAGCGTGACGGTGGAGTGAGGGCGCACCACGCGCGCTTGAATGTCGATCAACCGGGGCGGTTCAACGCCTCGGGGATGAACCCTTCCGCCGTCAGTGCGCGGATCACGCCACGCAGCAACACGCTGTTGCTGAAACCCACGGTGTACTGACGTGCGCCCTCGTGGATCGGTACGAGCATCCGGCGCTCCACAAGCTTGCGGATCTGGTAGGTGCGTTGGGCTTCCGTCATCCCGGGCATCGCCGCTTTCAGGTCGCCCGCCTTGGCGATCCCTCTGTGGGCCGTCGCCATAAGCACCCGCTCTTCCATCTGCGTCAATGACTCGCGTTCGCGCGCATGATGCAACGCTGGTGTCAGGATGCGGTCGATGAGATAGCCCTGATCGGTCAGCCGGGCCACCTTGTCCAGTTCGTCGCGCACGCCGGACAGCACGTAGATGCACCATGCCTCGCGTCCTTCCTGCGTGCCGGTGTCCGCCTGACTGAGCATTGCGTAATAGCGGTCGCGGTCGTTGCAGAACACCGCGGTTGGATTCAGCACCCGCCCGCCAGCCCTGACGTCGAAGCCGTACTTGATCATCAAGGTGTAAGTCAGCAGCCGGACAACACGCCCGTTGCCGTTGCCGAAGGGGTGTATCCACGCGAAGCGGTGGTGGGCGAGCGCGACCTTGATCAGGTCGTACTTGCGCGGGTCAGGCTGATTGATGAAGGTCACCAGCTCGCTCATGTACTGCGGCACCTGCAGCGCCTCGGGTGGAAGGTGGTCGGACTGCGAAATCCGCACCGACCCCTGGCGGTAGGCGCCGGGGGTGGCGTCGCCCTCCCGCTGCAGGTCGCGCACCGTCAGCGCATGCAACTCGCGCACAAGATGTTCGGTGATGTCGTCGCCGGGCGCGAAATGCGCCTCGATGAAGGCCATGGCCTCTTCGATATTGGCCATTTCACGCAGCGTGTCACTCACGCTTGCCGCAACGTCTTCCAGCCGGCTCTCGACATAGTCGGCCAGCGTGGTGTGGTTGCCTTCGATGCGGGCCGACCCCAGGCTTTCCAGCATGTGGAAGATCTGCTTGAGCTGGAAGAACACCGGCGCGGGCGTGCTGCCTTCCAGCCGGAGACGGCGCAGATGTTCGAGCTCGGTCACCACATCGACCAAGGGTGAGTCGAAGGTGGTGTTGAGCAGACTCAGATCATGATGGCGGAAGGCAGGCATGAGCGGCCTCTGTGCCGAAGTGAGGGCAAAGCCGTAGATTATCTGTAATCGACGATCTTGGTATCTTCAATAGAGAGAGAAAAATTCAGTCAGAACAAACGCCTGAAATATGGATCAAGGAAAAATATCTTGAAAATTTCGGCACTTTTTCTGCAGTTTCTCCCATGAGTATCTTGAACACGTGTGCCTGACGTGGTGCTGTTTCAGAGCACGGAGATGGACCAGCGCCTTGTTCTCTCCGCCGGTTCGCGGATCAGCCTCCGTATTTGCGTCCATGCCTCGCACGCTCGCAGCAGATGAACAGACCGCTGTAGCGTCACCGCACTTGACTCGATAGACTGTACAGAATTCTGTCACCTTCCCATCGGGAGCACACAATGGGTTTTTCAGCGCGCGACGTGGTGCCGTTCACTCAGGCACGCGCCAATCTCTCCGAGCTCGCCGATCAGGCCAAGGCCGGCGCAGAAAAGATCATCACCAAGAACGGTGAAAGCTATGTCGCGCTGATCGACGCCGACCGGCTGGACTACTACCACCGGCTGGAACGCGAACGCATCCATCTGCTTCTGCTTGAAGACGCCCGTCGCGGTCTGGACGACATTACAGCGGGCCGGACCCAGCCGGCCGATGCCGCAATCGCCGGCCTTCAGAAGCGTCGCGCGAAGACACATGGTTGAAACCCTGCACCGGGTTGAGCTGACCGACAGCTTCCTGGCGCGCCTCGAAGCCATCGAAACCTTTCTGATAGAAGCCGATGCGGGCGCGGCCTTCGACAACCTGCTCGATCAGTTGCGCAGCACGGTCATCCCCAATCTGGCCCGCTTCCCTCGCATCGGTCGGCGCTACCTCGACCACCCGCCCCAATCCGCCGAAGCGCTCAGCTTGCTTACCGCCATGCCGACGGGGACCGCCGATTCCCTTCGCGAGTATCTGCACGGCGACTACCTCACGCTCTATACCGTGGCCGATGAACTGGCGACGCTCTACCTGCTGACGATCCGCCACCATCGGCAGTTGTCGTTCGATTTCGCGGGGCTTTGGCCGATGGGAAATTGAGCGCAGAGCAACGGTGTCGCTGAGTTGCTGTCGGATCACGCAGTGCCGAGCTTGAGTACGGTTCGCTAGCGCGGGTCGCCCATGACATGTCGGTCATCGCCATTGCGCCGAGAGACACACTTATCGAATAGCTCAAGAGCAACATCCAGGAAGCCCGCGCTCGCGGCGGCGAGTGCTACGTCATCGCCAATACATCAGAGTACAGGCGTCGCAGATGCTCGTCTGACATGTCGAGGATTGGCTCGTACATGAATGAATTCAAGTGAATGTTCTCCGGCGTCATGAGGAGTACGCGTTGAATGACGCGAATGTTTTGTGCATCGGCTGGAAACTCTTCGCGGTAGCGTTTCAGTAAGGTTGGGGTCTGATTGGCGTTAATTCCCTCCAACCACGCTGCATCGTCTATCTTGGCCGCCATGAACTTCTCCGCCTGTAATCTAGTGGCGATGGCCAATACCACTTTGTTCTCGAAGTTGATTCCGTCAGCGGCATTCAGGCAAGCATCTGCCTCCGCGGCGAGGATCTCAATAACGGTCGTTTCTGGGTTGCCGGACTGCCCCGGTGTGCTGAAGAGGTTGGTGTAAATCGTATCGAGGCTAGCGACCTTTATCTGCGCTGTGCCCGTCTTCCAATGAAGTAGCGAAGTAAGGCTCAGGTAGTCCACGTCGGACTCGCCCCTTGTGTACTCAATGAGATTGCGCATGAAGGGGATGCAGCAAATTTTTTTTCGGTCATTCGTGAAGAATTGCGGCTTCCAGACATTGGAGAATACGTTGCGTACACCTTGCGCTGCCACGAGCGTGACACCAGTGGCGGTCTTTGAAACCATGAAGCAGTTCCTACGCGGAACAAGCCTTCGGCTCTCAATGGTTCGGTAGAAATCGAAGTTGTGGGTAAGGATGAGCAATTGAAAGTGTTCATCCTCAGCCAAGTCAGAGAGATATTGAATGACCGCGTACTTGTTCTTGTAGTCGAACGAGTCAGCAACGTCGTCAACGATGAGAAGCGTCTGCTGACCGGCGGCGCGACGCACTTCTATGTCGAAAAGCATATTCAATATGTGAAACGCCCTCTTCTCACCGGTACTTAGCGTCTGAAGCAGGGCGTCACGCTCAACAGGAGCGTGGTCGTCACCATCGTTGAAAACGAACCCCAGGCGTGGCGCCGCTTCCATACCGAGCATGACCTGAACCTTGTTTGCTACCTCAAGATGAAACGGGACAATGAAGCGGGAGTTAAAGATGTCAATAACTGCCTGCCATTGAGTCTCCTCCTGAGCGGCCTGTGCCTCGATCTCTGCTGAACGTGCGGCTGCTTGGGTGACCTTGTCCAACAACTCTGTGCACAAGGCGTAATTAGCCTTGAGGTATGACATCCAGAGCTTCTTTTTGAAGTCTGCCGGGTCTGCCAGCTCCGGCAGAAGCTCCTCGTGGTTTTGCAAATAGGCTTCGAACTCACGAAGCTGCGCGTTCTTTTGAATCTGTTTTTCAAGCTCTTCGTACTTCTTACGCAGCGCGGCGTCCTCCGATATTTTGGCCCGCTCCGCGTCAACTAAGGCTTGGAGCTCCGACTCGGAGTTAACTTCTTGCTTCTCATCGCCATTGAGGCTAACAGTGTGCAAGGCTTTGAAGAAACCGCTGTTCTTCAGCTCCTTCGCTACGTTTGTGGCGGCGTAGTAGTTGAAGCCATCCTTCTTAAAGTACCTTGAGGCGGCGAGCAGTTCGTTGTACTTCTTCGTGTAGTCATTGATTGCAGTACGGAAGTCACCGTTGGCTAGAAATGCCACGACCTTGTCGTCGTTGACAAGGTCATAGGGCACATCCTTGAAAACAGGCTCCCAATCCGCATCTAATTTGGTCTTTAGTCCTGCTAGCACCGTGTCGAACAACCCGCCGGAGGGCACGAAAGTCGATGCGATCTCCCGGTCAACTGCACGCTTAGTCTTCGCTGTCGTTTTAAGTGCATTTAGCAAGGCAGTGCGGGCGACCGAGACTTCTGCGTGAAGCGATTCGTACTCTTGACGTAGAGCGGCGTTTACAAGCAAGGTCGCAGTCCCATCGCCACCGTTTGAGAACTCCTCGTAAGGACGAAGTACGAGGACACTTTCGGCGGCGAGGTCAATTCCGTTTTCGTCTTGGACTAGACGCGTCGTGGCTCGACTCGGGAAAATCCTGTCTCGTGATTGCTTGCCGTCGGCGATGTCCTGGAATGTGTTGGCTAACGAGCTTTTCATCGCCCCGTTGGGTGCATAGACGGCAACGGCGGATGCGCCGTCGTAGTCGAGAGTCACTTCCAGCCTTCGAATTCCATAGCAATGCTCAAGCAGTAGTTTTAGCGTTTTCATGCCTCCTCCCGTAGTAGCGAAACAGCATACATCGAGTATCTGGGACGAGTATCTTCGGGAGTCGATGTATGAAGCGTCCTCGTTGTTGGGCGAGGGTTTTTAGCTGGTCGCGATTGATGGTGAGATGTCTCAATGACGGATTTGGCGCCCCACAGAATCAACCTTCCCACCGCAGCCCGCGACCTCTACCGCGCTCTCTGGCTCCATGCCCGCGGCGCACGCGCGCAGATGCTCGGCGCGGCCGCGCTGCTGTCCGGCGCGCAGCTGCTGCGCCTCACCATGCCCTGGCTGGCGGCGCAGGCGATCAATGCCTTGCAGCAGGGCGACATGGCGACGGCGGGGCGGTGGATTCTTTATCTGGTCGGCATCTATCTGCTGTCCTGGCTGCTGCACGGGCCGGGGCGCGTGCTGGAGCGCAATGTCGGCGTGCGGGTTCGCGTGCGGCTGGCGGATGCGCTGTATGCGCGCATCGCGGCGGCGCCGCTGGCGTGGCGGGACGGGCGGCATTCGGGTGAGCTGCAGCACCGCGTGATGCAGGCGAGCCGGGCGCTGTCGGATTTCGCGCAGAACCAGTTCGACTATCTGCAGAGTGCGTTCAACTTCGTCGGGCCGCTGGTGGCGCTGGCGCTGCTGTCGCGCACCAGTGGTGCGATCGCGGTGAGCGGCTATGTGGTGATCGCGCTCATCATCCTGCGCTTTGACCGTACGCTGATGCAGCTCGCGCGCGCCGAGAATGATGCGGACCGCCGCTATGCCGCGGCGCTGCTCGATTTCGTCGGCAATGCCGGCACGGTGATCGGGCTGCGGCTGCAGGCGGCGTCGCGCGTGCTGCTGGGCCGGCGCATGGAGGCGGTGATGGCGCCGCTGCGGCGCGCGGTGATGGTGAACGAGGGCAAGTGGTTCGCCGTGGATCTGCTCGGCATGGGGCTCACCTGGGTGCTGGTGGTGGTGTATGTCATGCAGGTGCGCACGCCGGGGCAGGCGGTGGCGCTGGGCACGGTGTTCATGATCTACCAGTACGCGCAGCAGGCGGCCGGCGTGGTGGCGTCGCTGGCGTCCAATTTCCAGGGCTTCGCGCGTATGCACACCGACTACTGCAGCGCCGAGCCGATCTGGGCCGCGCCCGGTGAGCCGGATGCGGCGGTGCCCGCAGTGCAGGCGGACGCGTCGTGGCAGACGCTGGCGCTGCGCGGTGCGACGCTGCGCTACGGCGACGACGCGCGCGGCGGCGAGCGGGGCGGACTGCGGGGCGTGGATCTGGAGTTGCGGCGCGGCTCGCGCGTCGCGCTGATCGGTCCGAGCGGCGGCGGCAAGAGCACGCTGCTGCGCACGCTGGCCGGCCTCTATCTGCCGCAGCAGGGGGAACTGCTGCGCGACGGCGTGCCGGTGCCGTGGGCTGAACTGCGCACGCTTGCCACACTGATTCCGCAGGAAGCCGAGGTGTTCGAAGCCAGCGTCGAAGAGAACCTCACCTTCGGCCAGCCGGCCGACCCGGCTGCGCTGCAGTCGGCGATGCACGCCGGCGTGTTCGACGAGGTGCTCGATCGCCTGCCCGACGGGTTGCAGAGCACGCTGAGCGAGCGCGGCGGCAACCTCTCCGGCGGCCAGCGGCAGCGGCTGGCGCTGGCCCGCGGTGCGCTGGCGGCGCAGGGCAGTTCGCTGCTGCTGCTCGACGAACCGACCAGCGCGCTCGACCCGCAGGCCGAGGGCCGGGTGTTCGACCGCATGGTGGCGGCGTTTCCGGAGGCCTGCATCGTCGCGTCGGTGCACCGGCCCAGCCTGCTCGCGCGTTTCGACACAGTGGTCGTGGTCGAGGCCGGCCGCGTGGTCGATGCCGGCCCGCGCGACGAAGTGCTGGCGCGGCGGGCGCACTGAGCCGCGGCGCCAGGACATCATGCGCCGCACAGGCGGCTAGACTGTGACGGTCCATTCCGTTTCGTGCCGCAGTGATGCCCTTCCGCCCCTGTTCCGTCCGCTGGTTGTGCGCCGCGCTGCTGCTGGCGGCCGCTGCGACGGTGGCCGCGCATCCGGGCGGCTTGAACGCCGAGGGCTGCCACAACAACCGCAAGACCGGGGACTACCACTGCCACCGCGGCGCGCCGGCGCGCACGTCATCGTCAGCGAGGGAAGGGGCGGCCGCGGTGCCGGCTGGACGCGCCTTCCGCAACTGTGCCGAAGCGCGTGCCGCGGGCGCCGCGCCGGTCCGCGCAGGCGAGCCGGGTTACGGCCCGCACCTCGACCGCGACGGTGACGGCGTCGGCTGCGAGCCTTACCGCCGCCGTTGAGTCGCCGCGCTGCCAGCGCCTCGCCGAGCACGTCGCCGCGCGGCGAAACCGGTCAGCCCCAGGCCGGCGAGCAGCAGCGCCCAGCTCTCCGGCTCGGGCACCATGAGCACGGTCGGTCCGGACAGTCCCATCGCATAGACCGCGGCCAGCGCGTCGGCCGAGCCGGTCCGCGTTGACAGGTCGTAGCTGCTGACGAATTCTTCGCCGACGGCGCCGGACGATTTCAGGGTGATGTACTTCAGCGTGACGGTGCGGTACTCGAGGGCCGCTGACAGGGCCGGCGCGCTGCCGCTGCTGCCGGTCAGGTCGAGCGTGGTGACGAAGGCGTCGGTGAACACGATCTCGAAGAAGGTGGCGCGGCTGCCTTCGATGTCCGTCGTCGCGTGCAGCGTCACGGTGTCCAGTGCCTCACCGCGGCTGGCCCGCTCGAACAGTTTGGCCACGCTGGTGTCGAGCGCCTGCGTCCACTCGAAGTTGCGGAACATCGGGCGGCGGATGGTGATGTCGCTGGTGGGGCCGGTGCTGATTGTTTCGATGCCGAAGCCCCAGGTGAAGGTGTCGATCTCGTTCCAGTTCTCGTGCCTTTCGTCGGTGCTCGAGCCCTTGATGTCGTCCAGTTTCAGGAAGTAGTCGAAACCCGCCTGCGCCTGACCCGCGCACAGCGCAAGCGCGACGGAGGCGGCCATCAGTACGGGGCGGAACGGTGTCGGAACGCGCATGGAAATCTCCCTGTCGAGTGGGTGACGGCCATCGGGGCGGACGCCGGGCGGCCGGCTTCGCGCAGCACGCAAAGTGCATCCATTAAAGCAGTCCGCATGCGCAGCGGATAGCGTTCCGTGCGATTTCAGACGAAGCGCGCGAGCTCCACGCCCGATACCGCGATATGTGCCAGCGACACCGGCACCGACAGGCCGTGCAGCCACTTTAAGCGGGCCTTCTGTCCGTCGTCGGTGGCGGCATTTCCGGATGCCTGCATCGTTGCGTCGGTGCACTGACCCAGCCTGCTCGCGCGCTTCGACACCGTGGTCGTGGTCAACGCCGGCCCGCGCGACGCGGTGCTGGCGCGGCGGGCGCACTGAGCCGCAGCGCCCGGACATCAGGCACCGCACAGGCGGCTAGACTGTGGCGGTCAGTTCCGTCTCGTGTCGCAGTGATGCCTTGCCGCCCCTGTTCCGTCCGCAGGCTGTCCGGTGTGTGCAGGCGAGCCCGGTTACGGCCCGCACCTTGACCGCGACGGTGACGGCATCGGCTGCGAGCCTTACCGCGGCCGTTGAGTGGCCTGCGGCGCGCTCACTTCAACGGCAGGAACACCAGCTTGCCGGCCATCATGTCCGGCATCAGCAGGTAGCCACCGTCCGCCGACAGCGCGATGTCCGCCGACGATTTGTGGCCTTCGGCGATGAGTTGCGGCGCCGACCGCGGCGTGCTCAGGCGCCACACCTTGCCGCCCTTCCAGTCGCTCACGTAGAGCGCGCCGTCGCGATCGCGCACCAGTCCGTCGGCGGCGCCGAAGCCGCTGTAGAGCAGCTTGAGCGCCGGCCTGCCGCCGGCCTTCTTCATCACCAGACGGTACAGCTTGCCGGTGCCGAAGTCGGCGACCAGCAGCGCGCCGGCGCCGTCGATCAGCAGCCCGTTCGGGCGCACGATGCCGGCATTCGCACCGAGCACGGTGCGGATGCCGCCGTCCGGCGCAATGGCGTAGATGCCGGCGCCCTGGCCCTTGTCGTCGCCGCTGTCCGACACATAGACCACGCCGTCACCGCCGATCTCGACGTCGTTCAGGAAGACCGGCTTGTGCGGAAAGTCGCCGGGCTTTGCCAGTTCGGTCACCGCGCCGTCGAGGCCGATGAGCAGCACGCGATCCATGTCGGCGACGTAGAGGTGTTCGCCGGACAGGGCCATGCCTTTTGGATCGTTCAGCCCGCCGACCAGCGTTTCGGTGCGTCCGTCGGGATGCACGACGGTGACCTTGCCGTCACCCGCCTTGTTGAATTCGCCGATCTCGGTCACGAAGATGCGGCCGTCCGGGTGGGCGACCGCCGATTCCGGCATGGTGAGGCCGGCGATCTCCTTCAGCACGGCGCCGGTGCGCTGCGCGGGCGGTTCCGCACTGTTCGGCTCGGCGGCGAGGGCGACTGCCGACGTCAGTGCCGCAAGCGCGGCGACCAGCCATCGTGCTCTGAAGGTGCTGCCAGGGGTGTGGGCCATGAAGTTCTCCGCTCGGGTGAGTCAATGCACGCATGCATTGAAGGGGATGGGTGCCGGGCATTGCGGCCACGGGGCGCACCGTCTGCATGCAGGTTGACTGCGTATGTCGGTGACGGTTCGGCCGCGGGTCTCCGAGTCTGGCCGCCGATGAGGGGGGTCAGCGTGGCGGATTCGGGGACGTGGCCCGCCGCGCGCTGTCGTCGGGCGCCTTCCGCGATGAACATAGCATGAGTTCCACGCACGGCCGCCATCAGGCCGATCTGATCGACGGATTCGTCGTTTCAGGGCTGCTCAGATGAAGCGCGCAAGCACGACGGCGGACAGCGCGATGTGCGCCAGCGTCACCAGCACCGACAGTCCGTGCAATGCCTTGAAGCGCTTGTGCCGGCCCTCATCGGTGGCCGCGTTGATGGCTGGCATCAGGTACTGCCGGGTCGGCACCGTGCTGAGCGCGATCAGCGCCAGCAGCAGCGCTGAGCCGCGGTTCTGCGACCACAGCAGTGCCGCGCCGGCGGCGGCGGTCGCGATCACGAACAGGTAGAAATGCGGGAAGGCGCGGCGCAGGGTGAGCCGGACCATGTTGACCGGCAGGGCGGCGAACAGCACCGCGGCGAAGCCGAAGGCGTACAGCGTCATGCCGCCGAACAGCAGCGCCACCGTGAGCAGACTGACCGTTTCAAGCACGGCGGTGTGCCTCGTCCGCTTTCCCGGTCAACGCAGGACCCGGTGGCGTGGCAGCGGTGGGCGGCAGACATTCCGATGAGCAGGTCTGCGCTGCGGCCGGATCGAAACGGCGGGCGCGCGCCTGCAGCCACGGGCGGACGCGCAGGAAGCCGCGATAGGCCCATTCCAGCAGCGGCAGCATGCCGGGCAGCCGCGCCAGTCGGGCCAGCCAGCGCCAGCCGGGCAGGCGAGCCCACATGGCGACGAAGGCGGCGGCGCCGTCCAGCCGCGAGCCGTCGGCGCGCTGCACGTGGAAGCGCGCGAGCAGGGCGGTCCGGTCGGCCGCGAAAGCGGCGCTGGCGGGTGCGTCGGCACTGATGTTGACGAAGCACAGCGCACTGTCCGGCCGCTGGTCTGCCAGCCCTTTCACGTGCGCGATTTCGCGCCGACACAAAGGGCATCCGCCGTCGTAGAGCACGGTCAGCGTGTCCGGCTGTTCTGGCGCGTTCAAGGCGGTTCCTCCGGGTGATGGGGCGCGGAGGCGGCAAAGGTCGTCTGCCGCCGGCGCCATGCGTTACGCCGCATTGACGGGCGCGCGCCTGTCCGGGTTCCCGGCACCGGGTCGACCGCTTCGCCGCACACCGGTGCGCGGATCGGGCACCATCGCGGCTTCGCTTCCGCTTCGCATGCCATGACCGCTGCCGCTGACCGCTACCAGTCCAATCTGCGCGACGAACTCGACGGCGCCGCGTTGTACGCCGCGCTGGCCGAGGCCGAGCAAGACCCCGTGCGGCGCGACCTGTTCCGCCAGCTGGCGGAAGCCGAGGCGGCGCACGCGCAGCTGTGGCGCAGCAAGCTGGAGGCCGCCGGTGTCAGACCCGAAGCCTTCCGGCCCAGCTTTCGCACGCGCGTGCTGGCGGCGCTGGCAAAGCGCTTCGGTCCGTCCTTCGTGCTGCCTTCGGTGGCGACCGCCGAGTTCGCCGACCGTGACAAGTACGCCGGTCAGGCCGACGCCGCGACGCTGTCGGCGGAGGAGCGTTCGCACGCGGCGGTATTGGAGGCGGCCGCAGGCAAGTCGCGCGGCATGAGCGGCGCCGCCATCGCCAAGGGCGAGCGCTGGCATCGCGGCGGTTCTGGCAACGAGCTGCGGGCGTCGGTGCTGGGTGCCAATGACGGTCTGGTGTCCAACCTCTGCCTGGTGATGGGCGTGGCCGGCGCCGGTGCGCCGGCGCAGACCATCCTGCTGACCGGGCTGGCCGGGCTGATCGCCGGCGCGGTGTCGATGGCGCTGGGCGAGTGGCTGTCGGTCACCAATTCGCGCGAGTTCGCGCAGACGCAGATGGCAGCCGAGGCGGCCGAACTGGAAGAGACGCCGGAGGCCGAGCGCAAGGAACTGGCGCTCATCTTCCAGGCCAAGGGGCTGGCGCGGGAGGATGCCCAGCGCGTGGCGACCGAACTGATGCGCGACAAGAAGGCCGCGCTGGACACGCTGATGCGCGAGGAACTGGGTATCGATCCGGCCGAGCTGGGCGGCAATCCGTGGAGCGCGGCCGGCTTCTCCTTCGTGCTGTTCGCAGTGGGTGCGCTGTTCCCGGTGCTGCCCTTCTTCTTCACCGGGGGCGCTGTCGGCATGGCCTGGAGCGGTGGCCTGTCGGCGGCCGCGCTGGCCGCGATCGGGCTGGCGACCTCACTGTTCAGCGGACGCGGGCCAGTGTTTTCGATGGTGCGTCAGGTACTGATCGGTGCCGTGGCGGCAGGGGTGACCTACGGCACCGGCGCGCTGATCGGGGTGTCGCTGGCCTGAAGCGGATGGCCGCTCGATTGACGGCCACCCCTGGCGCGCCCGATACTCCGCCCCCGGCGGCGCCTCATATGTGCGCGTCGCTGCGCCTCTGCTCCGGCAGCAGGCGATCCGCGCCGGGCCGCCCGCGCATCCGCTCATCCCCACGTCCTGCCGCCGTTTGTCCCGCGGGAGAACCCGCTGGAGTTTCACCCGCATGATCACGCTCAGAAACGTCGTCCTTCGCCGCAGCGCCAAGGTGCTGCTCGATGGCGCCACCGCCACCATCAATCCGGGCGAGAAGGTCGGCCTGGTCGGCCGCAACGGCGCCGGCAAATCCACGCTGTTCGCGCTGCTCAACGGCACGCTGCACGAGGACGGCGGTGAGTTCAGCATGCCGACGCAGTGGCGCATGGCGCAGGTGGCGCAGGACATGCCGGAAACCGACCAGCCGGCCACCGATTTCGTGATCGAGGGCGACACCGCGCTGCTCGCCGCGCAGAAGGAAGTGCACGCCGCCGAAGCCACCGACGACGGCGAGCGCATGGCCTACGCCTACATGGCGCTGCACGACGCCGGCGCGCACGACGCGCAGTCGCGGGCGCAGGCGCTCATCCTCGGTCTGGGTTTCACCGCCGACCAGATGTGCAATCCGGTCAATAGCTTCTCCGGCGGCTGGCGCATGCGCCTGCAGCTGGCGCGCGCGCTGATGTGTCCGTCCGACCTGCTGCTGCTCGACGAACCGACCAACCACCTGGATCTGGACGCGCTGGTGTGGCTGGAATCGTGGCTCAAGCGTTACGAAGGCACGCTGGTGGTGATCAGCCACGACCGCGAATTCCTCGACGCCATCACCAACGTGACGCTGCATATCGACGCCGGCAAGCTCACGCGCTACGGCGGCAACTACAGCACCTTCGAGGACATGCGCGCGCAGCAGATGGAACTGCAGCAGAACGCCTACGCGAAGCAGCAGGACAAGATCGCCCACCTGCAGAAATTCATCGCCCGCTTCAAGGCCAAGGCGAGCAAGGCCAAGCAGGCGCAGAGCCGGGTCAAGGCGCTCGACCGCATGGAAAAGCTGGCGCCCATGCTTGCCACGGCCGACTTCAACTTCGAGTTCAAGGAGCCGGCCAATCTGCCCAATCCGATGCTGGTGATGGAAGACGCCAGCTTCGGCTACCCGCCGCCGGCCGACGCGCCCGCCGGCACGCCGCCGACGGTGATCGTGCGCAATGTGAACAAGTCGGTCATGGCCGGCCAGCGCATCGGCATACTGGGCGCCAACGGTCAGGGCAAGTCGACCGCGGTCAAAACCATCGCCCGCGCACTGGCACCGATCGCCGGCAAGGTGACCGAGGGCAAGGGCCTGTCCATCGGCTACTTCGCACAGCAGGAACTGGACGTGCTGCGCCCGCAGGACAATCCGCTCGAACACATGACGCGCATGGCGCGCGAAGGCCTGCCGGCCGGGCAGAGCGGCCGCGAACAGGACCTGCGCAACTTCCTCGGCACCTTCAACTTCAGCGGCGACATGGTGAAGCAGGCGGTCGGCACGATGAGCGGCGGCGAGAAGGCGCGCCTGGTGCTGTGCATGCTCGTGTGGCAGCGCCCCAATCTGCTGCTGATGGACGAGCCGACCAACCACCTCGACCTCGCAACGCGCGAGGCGCTGGCGGTGGCACTGAACGAATTCGAAGGCACGGTGATGCTGGTGAGCCACGACCGCTCGCTGCTGCGCTCGGTGTGCGACGAATTCTGGCTGGTGTCGCGCGGCGGCATCGAGCCGTTCGACGGCGACCTCGACGACTACCAGCGCTACCTGCTGGACGAAGCCAAGCGCGCGCGCGAAGTGCTGAAGGATTCGATGAAGTCCGCTCCGGCCGAAGCTGCGCCGGTCGTGCAGGCAGCGCCCATTGCCGCGCCGGTGAAGAAGGTGCCGGTGAACCTCAAGGCGCTGAAGAACGAACTGGGCAAGCTCGAACAGCGCATCCTCGAACTGCAGACAAAGAAGCACGCACTGACCGCCAAGCTCGCCAGCGCGCTGCCGCCGAAGGAAATCGGCGAAGTCGGCGTCGAATTGCAGAAGGTGGATGAAGAACTCGAAGCGCAGGAAATGCGCTGGCTAGAGGTGTCGGAACAGATCGAAGCGGCGGGCTGATCCTGTCGGCTGCGGCGGTGCCCTGAGTCGCCGGCTGGAGCCAGGGCCAAGGTTCTGTGGGAGGGGTCTTCTGACCCCGACAGCGGCCTGTATCGAAGCCGGCGGATTGCAGCGGCCGCATCGCGAGCAAGCTCGCTCCCACAGGGCTCACGGCCGGTGTCACGGCAAGGGTTCTGTAGGAGGGGTCTTCTGACCCCGACAGCGGCCTGTATCGAAGCCTGCGGATTGCAGCGGCCGCATCGCGGCCAAGGCCGCTCCCACAGGGGCGGTGTGGTGGCCCCACGACCTGTGTGCGGGCGAGGGTTCTGTGGGAGGGGTCTTCTGAC
Source organism: Methyloversatilis sp. (assembly GCF_965284615.1). GTDB lineage: Bacteria > Pseudomonadota > Gammaproteobacteria > Burkholderiales > Rhodocyclaceae > Methyloversatilis. Next base: position 4,008,301 of record NZ_OZ260098.1, on the reverse strand, counting down.
CCCGACAGCGGCCTGTATCGAAGCCTGCGGATTGCAGCGGCCGCATCGCGGCCGAGGCCGCTCCCACAGGGGCGGTGTGGTGGCCCCACGACCTGTGCGCGGGCGAGGGTTCTGTGGGAGGGGTCTTCTGACCCCGACAGCGGCCTGTATCGAAGCCTGCGGATTGCAGCGGCCGCATCGCGAGCAAGCTGGCTCCCACAAGAGCCGGGCTCAGCCGACGGCCCGGGCGTGCTTCCCGTGGGAGCGAGCTTGCTCGCGATCGGGCGGTCGATCAGACCTCAGCGGTTCACAGCCGATACGAATCCAGCACTTCCTGCGCCGCGCGGAAGGCTTCGCCGGCGGCCGGGACGCCTGCGTACACCGCACAGTGCAGCAGCGTTTCGCGGATTTCCTCGACCGTGCAGCCGTTGTTCAAGGCCCCGCGCACATGGCCTTTCAGCTCGTGCGGACTTTTCAGCGCGGTCAGCGCGGCCAGCGTGACCAGGCTGCGGGTGCGGCGGTCAAGTCCATCGCGGTTCCACACCGCACCCCAGGCGTGTTCGTTGATGAAGTCCTGCAGGGGCTGGTTGAATTCAGTCGCATTGCCCAATGCCCGGTCGACGAAGTCGTCGCCCATGACTTCACGGCGCACCTGCACGCCCGGTTTCTTCTGTTCGCTCACTGTGTGACGGCTCCGCTGGGACGTATGTCTATGCTCACTGGGCGGCCGGGGCGGCCTTCTTCATGTCTTCTTCGCACTTGCGCATGAAGGAGTTTTTCGCTGCGCCAGCGAGCGGCTTGCCGTCCTTGCTCAGCGCGCGCGCTTCGCAGTCGGTCTTGTGCATCGCTTCGCGGTGGCATTTCTGCATGAAGGAGGACTTGGCGGCGCCGACCAGCGGCTTGCCGTTCTTGTCGATGGCGGCCGCTTCGCACTTCGAGTCGGCGGCGGCGTTCGGGCTGGCGTCGGCGGCCAGAGCGCTGCCACAGGCGAGCAGGGCGGTCAGTGCGGCGATGATCATCTTGTTCATGTCGATCTCTCCCGTTGGGTAGTTGCGATGGCGTATCGCCCGTACATGATGAACAAAGCGGCGCCGCTCGGCAAAGCCTTGCGCGGACGAAACTAGCCGGCCGGGATGCGTACGCCCGGCGTTTTCAGCCAGTCGAAGGTGCGCGCCATCTCGGCCGGGCTGACGTCGTTCACCTGCGAGTCGGCGAACACGTCGTCGCCGGCCAGCCAGTCGGCTTCCGATTCCGGTGCGGCGAGCGCCAGCATCAGCGCGTGGTTCAGTTCGTACGACGCCCAGCTGCAGCCGGCGTCGCGCAGCGCCGATTGCAGCGCGTTCTGCACCAGACTGCGCACCATGCGGTGGGCGACCGAGTAGGGGATGTCGTCGATCTCGCCGCAGGCTGCGCGGTCGCAGGCGGTACGGTCGTGCGAGGCGTGGCCGCGACAGGCGAGCGGGCGCACCGCGTAGATTGCACAGGCGCCGTCCTCGTCGATGAAGGGGCAGGCCGCGCGCAGGGCCACGCGGCCTTCAGCGTCGGTATCGCGCGTGTCTTCGTCGGCGGCGGCGAGACGACGAACCAGCCGGGCACACACCGCCGGGTCGGCTTCGCGCAGATGGCGTGCGATGTGCAGCACCTCGGGCGCGGTGGCGGTGACACGCACCGTACAGCAGGTCGCGCAACCGCGGTCGCAGGCGACCGGTGCACCGGCGTCCATCCGCGCCTGCAGCGCGGTTTCGAAATTGTCGAAGGCCTCGCCCAGCAATTGCGCGAGCAGTGCGTCGTCGTCGCGTTGCGACGCCAGGATCTGTGAAAAGGTCGCGTGACGTGCGCGGAAGAAGCGCAGGTTGTCGTCGTCGGCGGTCATGGCGTGCGCACTCCGGGCGGATAGGGTCTGCGTGCCACTGTACGAAGGCGGACGGCGCGCCGGTTTGATGCAGCGCAAACGGGATGCGCGTGCAGCGAGACGTTCACATTGGCTGAGCAAGCGGGCGTGTTCGCGATGGCGGCTGGGCTCGAAGTCCGCGGCGCGCCGGGGCCGCGTCGCGGCCAAGGCTGCTCCCACAGGGAGCGCGCCCGACCGCCGCCGAAGCTCGATCCAGGGTCTTGTGGGAGGGGTCTTCTGACCCCGACAGCGGCCTGTATCGAAGCCGGCGGACAGCAGCGGCCCTGTCGCGGCCAGGGCCGCTCCCACAAGGAGTGCGTCTGATCCGTCGCCGAAGCGAGAGCCAGGGTTTTGTGGGAGGGGTCTTCTGACCCCGACAGCGGCCTGAATCGAAGCCGGCGGACAACGGTGGCCCTGTCGCGGCCAGGGCCGCTCTCACAGGGAGTGCGCCCGATCCGCCGCCGAAGCTCGAGCCAGGGTTTTGTGGGAGGGGTCTTCTGACCCCGACAGCGGCCTGTATCGAAGCCAGTGGACAGCAGCGGCCGTGTCGCGGCCAAGGCCACTCCCACAGAGGAGGGGGCGCGAGCGTGGCCGTCAGCCGCCTACGGTGAGCCTCAGCAGCAGCCCGATCACCGCGCAGGCTCCGATCACATGGATCACGTTCGCCTTGAAGCGGAACAGCGCGACGGCTGCGCCGAGGGCGATCAGGGCCGACATCCAATCGAAGCTGCCGGAGAAGCCGTGCGGCCACAACACGTGATAGCCGAAGAACAGCGCGAGGTTGAGGATGACGCCGACCACGGCGGCGGTGATCGCGGTGAGCGGCGCGGTGAACTTGAGGTCATCGTGCGTCGATTCGACCAGCGGCCCGCCGGCGAGGATGAACAGGAAGGAGGGCAGGAAGGTGAACCAGGTCACCAGGGACGCCGCGACCGCGCCGGCGAGGAAGAGGCTGTCGGGGCCGAACACCGCTTTCACATAGCCGCCGACGAAACCCACGAAGGCCACCACCATGATGAGCGGGCCGGGCGTGGTTTCGCCGAGCGCGAGGCCGTCGATCATCTGCACCGGCGTCAGCCAGCCGTAGTGGCCGACCGCGCCCTGATAGACATAGGGCAGCACCGCGTAGGCGCCGCCGAAGGTGAGCAGCGCGGCCTTGGTGAAGAACCAGCCCATCTGCGTCAGCGTGTGCGACCAGCCGAGCAGGCCCGCCAGCAGGCTCATCGGCACCGCCCACAGCAGCGCGCCGACGATGGCGACGCGCGCCAGTCGCGTCCAGCGGAAGCGCGCGTGTTCCGGCGTCGGCGTGTCGTCGTCGATCAACGCCGGCCCGTAGGACGCGTGTTTTGCCCCGTGTCCCCCGCCGGTGCGGAAGGTTGTCGGTGCGACGCGGCCGCCGATGTAGCCGATCAGTGCGGCGCCGGCGACGATGGCGGGGAAGGGAATGTCGAGCGCGAAGATGGCGAGGAAGGAGGCGGCGGCGATCGCCCACAGCGTCCGGTTCTTCAGCGCCCGCCCGCCGATGCGCCAGGCCGCCTGCACGACGATGGCGGTGACCGCCGGCTTGATGCCGTAGAACAGTCCGGCCACCAGCGGCACGTCGCCGAAGGCGATGTACACCCAGGACAGCGCGATCAGGATGAACAGCGACGGCAGCACGAACAGCGCGCCGGCAACGATGCCGCCCCAGCTGCGATGCATCAGCCAGCCGATATAGGTCGCGAGCTGCTGTGCCTCCGGGCCCGGCAGCACCATGCAGTAGTTCAGCGCGTGCAGGAAGCGGCGCTCGGAAATCCAGCGCCGGTTCTCGACCAGTTCCTGATGCATGATCGAAATCTGGCCGGCCGGTCCGCCAAAACTGATGAAACCCAGCTTGAGCCAGAACATGAAGGCTTCGCGGAAAGGAACGCTGGCGGGTCGGGGCGCGGTCATCGGCGGCAGAGGGTGCGGGCGGGCACGGAATGTCGGTCAGGCGCGCATTCTGCACCGCGGACGAGGCCCTGCGATGACACGGTCGCTGGCCCGCATCTTGCAGGTAGTGATCGACGCGTTGCCTGCCGGGACGTAGAGGAGCGTTCCGGCAATCGGCTGCTGGCCGGCGACGGGTCACATTACCTATTACTCGAAAACAAAGGAGTCACCATGAAATCTTCGCTGATGACCGCGTGCTGCGTCGCCGTGCTGCTGGCAGGCTGTTCCGGCCTGGGCTCGTCAACGGCCGCTCGCGACAACTCGACGGAGACCCACAAGAATTACTGGGCCAAGTACGAACACTCCCGCAGCTCGATGCCCGCCTCGTCCGAATCCAAGCCTCTCTTTGGTGGCGGCGGTACGTCCGACGAAAAGACGGTCGCCGCTTCGCGTGCCGCACGCATGGGGCCGGGCTGCACCGAACCCGGCACCGACAGCACGCTCAAGCTGATCGCCCAGCTGGAAGCCTCCGGCAAGGCGGCAGGCAACGGACAGGTCGATGCCAATGTCGTCCGCCTGGCCGAGCGCGCGCAGATGCTGTCCTTCCTGCGCGAATCGCTGTACCGCACCTGCGAGCGCCTGGCCGCGGGCCAGATCACCAAGGAGGAGGCGGCAGCAGCCAATGACAAAGTGATGAATTCGGTGCACGCCATCATCGAAACCGACCGCGACCTCGCCCGCAAGTCGGCCGCGGATGCATTGAAAGGACTGACGCCGGAGCAGATCAAGGCGCTGCAGTAAGCGACCGCACACCTCGCCGGGCCTGTGCGCCCGGTTGAGACAGAGACGCCGGTGAGACAGTTCACCGGTCAACCTGTCTCGCCTGTATCAGGCCGCCTCGCCATCGCTGCTGGTTCGCAGGCGCGAGCGCTTGCGATCCGTGGCCGGAGCCGGGATTCTGTGGGAGGTGTCTTCTGACCCCGACAGGAGCCTGTACCGGAGCCCGCGGACCGCAGTGGCCGCATCGCGGCCAAGGCCGCTCCCACGAGGATCGCTCGAGACCCGTCACCGGAGCCCGTTTTTGTGGGAGCGAGCTTGCTCGCGATAGCGGCCTGAAGCGGAGTGGGCGCCTGCGATCACCGCTGCATCGCGAGCAAGCTCGCTCTCGCAGCGGTGGACCTCCGCCTCACACCTTCTGGTAGATCTCCGCGCCCGACTTCACGAACTCGACCGCCTTCACTTCCATGCCCTTCTGCAGCGCGTCCTCCTCGTTGAGGCCCTGCTTGGCGGCGAAGTCGCGCACGTCCTGCGTGATCTTCATCGAACAGAAGTGCGGGCCGCACATCGAGCAGAAGTGCGCCACCTTGGCGGACTCCTTGGGCAGCGTCTCGTCGTGGAAGCTCTTCGCCTTGTCCGGATCGAGACCGAGGTTGAACTGGTCGTCCCAGCGGAACTCGTAGCGCGCCTTTGACAGCGCGTTGTCGCGGATCTGCGCACCCGGGTGGCCCTTGGCCAGATCAGCGGCATGGGCGGCCAGCTTGTAGGTGATGATGCCTTCCTTCACATCGTCCTTGTCCGGCAGCCCCAGGTGCTCCTTCGGCGTCACGTAGCAGAGCATGGCGGTGCCGTACCAGCCGATCTGCGCCGCACCGATGCCGCTGGTGATGTGGTCGTAACCCGGGGCGATGTCGGTGGTCAGCGGGCCCAGCGTGTAGAAGGGCGCCTCCTTGCAGTACTCCAGCTGCAGGTCCATGTTCTCCTTGATGAGATGCATGGGCACGTGACCCGGACCTTCGATCATCACCTGCACGTCGTGCTTCCAGGCGATGTCGGTCAGTTCGCCGAGCGTCTTCAGTTCTCCGAGCTGCGCGTCGTCGTTGGCATCAAAGATCGAACCCGGACGCAGACCGTCGCCCAGCGAGAAGGCCACGTCGTAGGCCTTCATGATTTCGCAGATCTCTTCGAAGTGGGTGTAGAGGAAGCTCTCCTTGTGGTGAGCCAGACACCACTTGGCCATGATCGAACCACCACGCGACACGATGCCGGTCATCCGGTTGGCGGTCATCGGCACGTAGCGCAGCAAGACGCCTGCGTGGATGGTGAAGTAATCCACCCCCTGTTCGGCCTGCTCGATCAGCGTGTCCTTGAAGATGTCCCAGGTGAGTTCTTCGGCCTTGCCGTTGACCTTCTCCAGCGCCTGGTAGATGGGCACGGTGCCGATGGGCACCGGAGAATTCCGGATGATCCACTCGCGCGTTTCGTGGATGTTCTTGCCGGTGGACAGATCCATCACCGTGTCACCACCCCAGCGGATGGCCCAGGTCATCTTGTCGACTTCCTCGTTGATCGAGGAGCCGAGTGCGGAGTTGCCGATGTTGGCGTTGATCTTCACCAGGAAGTTGCGGCCGATGATCATCGGCTCGCTCTCCGGGTGGTTGATGTTGTTCGGGATGATGGCGCGGCCGCGGGCGACCTCGTCGCGGACGAACTCGGGCGTGATCTCGGCCGGGATGGACGCGCCGAAGCTCTGGCCCGGGTGCTGGCGGGTGAGCAGCTTGGCCATCTTCTCGCCGGTCGGGCCGGTGGCGCGCAGGCTCTCGACGTAGGCGGCGCGGTTCATGTTCTCGCGGATGGCGATGAACTCCATCTCCGGCGTGATGATGCCCTGGCGGGCGTAGTGCATCTGCGTCACGTTGCGGCCGGCCTTGGCGCGGCGCGGGTGGCGGTGCAGGCCGGGGAAGCGCAGGTCGTCGAGTGCGGCATCGGCTGCGCGGATGCGGCCGAATTCGGAGGACAGGTCGGTGAGCTGTTCGGTGTCGCCGCGTTCCTCGATCCAGCGGGCGCGCAGCGCGGGCAGGCCGCGACGGATGTCGATCGAGGCCTTGGGGTCGGTGTAGGGGCCGGAACAGTCATAGACGAAGACCGGCGGGTTCTTCTCGCCGCCGAAACCGGTGGGCGTGTCGGCCTGAGAGATCTCGCGCATCGGCACGTGGATGTCGGGGCGCGAGCCTTCGATGTGGATCTTGCGCGAATTGGGCAGCGGCGCGATCGCCGCTTCGTCCACGTGTGCCTGGTCGGCGAGGAAGGTGTCTTTGGCGTTCATTGAAACTCCTGTTCTTGCTGCAGTCCGGTTTTCTTCGTCTGGGTATGCGAGGGGTGCGTGCATCGCACTTCGTCGGAACGACAACGCAAGTTCCAGGCCACGCAACGTGGCCGGGCGGTCGTGCCCGTAAGCCCCAGCCTGCGGCGTGTGCGCCGGCTGTCTCAACTATCTCACCGCCACCCCTCCCGATGTCGAGACAGCTGTCGCAGCTTTCCGGCGTCTCACCCGTACATCTGTCGCAGCCCTCCGCGATCTCCGGGGCATACCCCCAGTATCCATGCGGGTTTGCGGGCAATTGCTTCAGTGGCATGAATGCTGCCTTAAGCCCTCCGACGGTGACCCGAACATGCAGGCGCCGCATTCAACCAGGACCAATCAACAGCATCACCTAGGAGGGGAACATGACAAGAACTGGACGCAAGTCGCTGAACAGCACCTTTACCCAAACCCGTAAGCTCACGGCCGGCGCTGCCGCCGTGGCCGCACTCTGTGTGATGTTGACGCCGGCGATGGCCGACATCGTCATCGGCGAATTCGGTGGTACCAAACTGTCGATGTTCGGCATCATCGACGTCGGCATGCTCTACAACAGCGATGCCAACGCGACCGGCGACAGCAAGACGTCGATGGAAACCAGCGGCCTGCGTCAGACGGTCATCGGCTTCAAGGGCGAGCGCGAGCTCGACGTGAACCTGACCGCCTTCTTCAACCTCGAATCGCACTTCGACACCAACAACGGTTTCCTGCACGGCACCGGCGACGCATCGGGCACCGGCCCCGGCGGCGTCAATACCCCGCTGTTCCGTCGTCAGGCCAACCTGGGTGTGCGCGGCGACTGGGGTAGCCTGACCCTCGGCCGTCAGTACGGCCCGGCGCTGCTGGCCCACATCGGCACCGAACCGCGTGCGTTCAAGGAGCAGTTCTCCAACCTGTACGCCTGGGCCTACGGTCAGCTGTTCACGACCTTCAACCCGAATAACGGCAGCGGTCGCAACACGAACAACGACGTTGGCATTTTCATGAACAACGCCGTGCAGTACCGCAACACCTGGGGTCCTGTCACCATGGGTGTGCTGTATTCCTTCGGCGGTCAGGCTGGCGACTTCAAGGACAATAGCGCCTACGCGCTGGGTCTGACCTACAACGGTCCGATCACGCTGTCCGGCTCCTACCAGGCCTTCCACGACGAGCAGTCGGGCAAGAAGGTGGTCGATCACACCTCGCTCGGCTTCGCCATCCCGTTCGGCGACTTCACCTGGAAGAACAACTGGATGAACGCCAAGAACGACAACACGGCGGGCAACCAGCAGTTCGACGTGAATGGCTTCGGTACCGGCCTGGACTGGAAGTGGAGCGCCAAGAACTCGGCTACGCTCGCCTTCTATCTCAATAAGGACGACGCCAACAAGAGCGATGAAACCAAGTTCATCGTGATCAGCAATGACTACCAGTGGCGCCCCGACACCACGCTGTACATTCAGGCCGCCTTCGCCGATGCCGACCCGGGCGCAACCCTGCGCACCAGCATCGTCGCAGCGGGCGTGACGGCGGGTGAGAAGAGCACGCTGCTCAACGTCGGTCTGAACTTCATGTTCTAAGACGCTCGCGTCTGCAGTAAACGGCGGCAGGGTGTGGAAACCCGCCGCCGCATTCTAAAAACCAAGGAGACCTGATCGATGAATTCGATTCGCAAGCAGTTCCGCCTGACCGCATCCGCCGCCGCCGTAGCCGCTGCGTCGATGCTGTCGGTGTTTGCAGTGAGCCCGGCCGTTGCGCAGAGCGGCCCCGGCTTCGAAGACCCGAACAACTGGCCGCAGTACCACCGCACCAGCAACGCCTGGCGCTTCAGCCCGCTGAACCAGATTAACCGTGACAACGTGAAGAAGCTGAAGGTGGCGTGGATCCACCAGCCGGGCACCATCACGCACGGTCTGCAGGCCACGCCTATCGTGATCGACGGCGTGATGTACTCGATCTCGGCCAACAACAACGTGTGGGCCATCGACGCCGCCACCGGCAAGACCATCTGGCAATACGCGCCGAAGCTCGACAAGATCGTCGACCAGGTGTTCTACGGCGCCGCCAGCCGCGGCGTGACCGTGGGCCGCGGCAAGGTGTACGTCGGCACGCTGGACGGCCGCTTCATCGCGCTCGACCAGAAGACGGGCAAGGAAGTGTGGTTGACCCAGCTGACCGATCCGAAGAACCAGTACGGCGCGCTGTTCTCTGCACCGCCGCAGCTGGCCGGCAACGTGCTGTTCGGCGGCACCACCGGCGGCGACCAGCCGATCTCGGGCAAGATCTACGCAGTGAACGCCGACACCGGCAAGCCGGTGTGGACCTTCGACGTGATCAAGAACGATCCGAAGAGCTGGCCGGGCGACAGCGGCAAGGTCGGCGGCGGCAGCGCCTGGATGCCGGGTACCTACGACGCCAAGACCGACACCATCTACATCGGTACGTCGAACGCCGCACCCGACTACTACAACTACGATCGCAAGGGCGACAACCTCTACACCGCCACGCTGCTGGCACTCGATCCGAAGTCCGGCAAGGTGAAGTGGCACCGTCAGGAAGTGCCGAACGATTCGTGGGACTACGACTCGGCGTACGAAGCGCTGGTGGTGCAGAAGGACGGCAAGGACGTCATCGTGCACCTGAACAAGGGCGGCTTCGTGTTCGTGATGGACAAGAAGGACGGCAAGCTCGAAAACGTGTGGCAGTTCGCCGAGAACGTGAATTGGGTCAAGGGCATCGACCCGAAGACCGGCGCGCTGATCGATCCGATCTACCCGGAAATCGACAAGACCAAGACCTTCTGCCCGAACCTGCTCGGCGCGCGCAGCTGGAACCACGGCGCCTACAACCCGGGCACCGGCCTGTGGTACTCGCACGCGATGGAAGTGTGTAACGAAGTGGTCGCAGGCAAGGACGACCCGGACAACCTGAAGGCGGTGTCCTCGCTGTCGCTCGGTATCGAGTCGATCAAGCTGGTGTCGCCTCCGGGCAGCAAGCCGCACGGTCGTCTGGACGCACGTGACCCGATCACCGGCAAGCGCAAGTGGTCGATCAAGTACGACCTGCCGCCGCTGTCGTCGGTGCTGACCACCGCCGGTGGCCTGGTGTTCACCGGCGACATGGAAGGCAAGATCTACGGCTACGACGCCGACACCGGCAAGGAACTGTGGACCTTCAACGCCGGCTCCGGCCTGCGTGGCGGCCCGGTCAGCTACTCGGTCAAGGGCAAGCAGTACATCGTGTTCCCGACCGGTCTCGGTTCGCATGCCCCGGGCTTCCTGGCCGGTGCCTTCCCGCAGATCAAGGATCTGCCGGGCGGTGCGGCGATGGTGGCCTTCACGCTGGAGTAAGGAAGTAAGTGCGTCACCCACCCCGTCGTGCGGACACACGGCGGGGTGTTGTAAGTCTCCTCATTTACGGGCGGTAACGGGAGTGACCGCCTGTCTTTTTTTGTGCAGACTCCCTCGTCGCATGCCCAGATTCAACCCTCCCGCCGTTCCGCGCGTTGAGCCTGCAGACAGGTTCGAGCGGATGGCGCATCCCGGCTTCGGGACGGGTGGGTTCAATGTGCGCATGAAAATCAGAACCATTGTTTCAACCGGGCAGGAAAGCAGAACCATGACTACACGCAAGCTCAGCGGCACGACCCGTGCCTTCTCCATCTCCGCCGGTCTTCGGACGGTCGTTTTTGCGGGCAGCGCACTCGTGCTGCAGGCCCTGAGCACGCCGGTGCTCGCCAATGCCGAAGGTGCCGCCGAGGCGCTGCCGCAGCCGTCGTTCGAACTGACCGACCCCGACCGCATCGCCGCCGGCAAGAAGCGTTTCAACAAGACCTGTGCCGGCTACTGTCACGGCGCCGAAGGCGTCGGCGGGCGTGCTCCCGATTTCAAGGGTCGCAAGGACCTGCCGGACGCAGAGGCATTCAAGACCATTTTCCACGGCCGCCGTGGCGCCGACATCATGCCGCCCTGGGGCCAGGCCTTCTCGCCGGACCAGATCTGGGAACTGGTCGCCTACATAAAATTCCTCGGCACGCAGTGATCGTTGGCGTTCCACGGAACGCGGGAGCGTCCGGGCGCTTTCGCTTAATCCGTGGGCGGCTTTACGAGGCCGCTCTCACAGGGGGGCGCCTCTGATCCGCGACCCGAGCCCAGGCGGGGATTCTGTGGGAGGGGTCTTCTGACCCCGACAGCAGCCTGCAGCGAAGCCGGCGGCCCGCAATCGTCGAATCGCGGCCAAGGCCGCTCCCACAGGAGCACGTCCGCCCAGTCGGACTTCATGCGGGAGCGGTCCTCTGACGCATGAAGCAGTGAGGCGCTACTCACCCAGATGCAAAAGAAAAGGGGCGCACGAAGCGCCCCTTTTCTCGTCCATGCCGCGGACTCAGCCGTTCTCGACCATCCGCTCCTCACCGTCCAGATAGTTCGGCGCGACGATGCGCAGCCGGGCCATCTTGCGGTAGAAAGTGGCGCGCGACATGCCGAGCTGGCGCGCCGTTTCGGTCACGCGCCAGTGATTGCGGCGCAGCGCATCGAGCATCTTCTGACGCAGCTGCAGGCAGGCCTCGTTGAGCGGCTCGCCGTCGCGCAGTTCGCACGGATCGGGCACTGCACCGCCGACGCTGCGCGGCGCGGCAGGCTGCGGTGACGCTATCGCGGGCATCTGTTGCGCCGGCTGCGGAATCTGCTGCTGCTGCGGTGGCGGCTGCAGCGCGACGCGCGGGCTGTGGTTGTTGGTGCGCAGTTCCTGCGGGAAGTGCTCGATGGTGACCTGCGTGCCGTCGGCGATCGCACAGGCGTAGCGGATGGCATGGCGCAGCTGGCGGATGTTGCCCGGCCAGTCGTAGCTCAGCAGGCGGGCCATCGTCTCTTCCGGGATGCGCAGTTCCTCGCGGCCCATCGCCGCACATTCCTCGCGCAGCACCAGCTGTATCAGTTCGCGCTTGTCCTCGCGGTTGCGCAGCGGCGGCAGCATGAAACTGGCGCCGTTGAGGCGGTAGAACAGATCTTCGCGGAAGCGTCCCTGGCGCACCAGTTCCGGCAGGTCCTGGTGGGTGGCGCAGACCACATGCAGGTTCACCGGCGTCGGCTGTTCGGCGCCCAGCGGCACCACTTCGCCTTCGGCCAGCACACGCAGCAGGCGGCTCTGCAGCGACAGCGGCATGTCGCCGATCTCGTCGAGGAAGAGGGTGCCGCCGTCCGACTGCAGTATCTTGCCCTTGGCGCCCTTGCTGCGGGCGCCGGTGAAGGCGCCGTCGCGGTAACCGAACAGTTCGCTCTCGATCAGGCTTTCCGGAATCGCCGCGCAGTTCAGCGCGACGAAGGGTTGCTTGGCGCGGTCGCTGAAGTCGTGGATGGCGCGCGCGAACGCTTCCTTGCCGGTGCCGGTCTCGCCCAGCAGCATGACCGGGATGTCGCGGTTGGCCACCTTCACGGCGCAGGCCACGTTGGCCTTGACCCGCGGATCGCCCAGCGCCAGGTGACGGAAGCCGCGCGGGGCGGTCACGTCGTCGGCGGTGATGACCGGCTTCGCCAGCGTGACCTGGGCGAGCGAACGCGCGTTCGGCGCGCGCAGCACGGCGAACAGGCGGCGCCCGGTGGCCATCATGCGCAGCGGGAAGGGCGTGCCCGGGCTGGCGTGCGCCGACACCATGATGTCGCTGGCGGTGCACTCGAACAGGTCGTGCAGGAACTCGGCGTGGCGGCCGTTGTGATTGATCAGTTCCTGGCGCGCGCGACGGTTGCCGCCGACGATGCGGCCGTCGTCGTCGAAGGCGATCAGGTAGTCGGTTTCGACCGGCATGAATTCGGCGACCTGGCCGAGCTGCAGCGTCCAGTAGGTGCGCAGGCTGTAGTGCGCGTAGGCGTCCTCGATCAGGCGCGCCTTGTCGCACACCATGCGGAACACCAGCAGCTGGCTCTCGCGGGCGTCCGGCGAATACAGCGCCGAGGCGTCGAGCACGGCGATCGGCTCGTCCTGCAGCCCGAGTATCGGTGCCGAACTGCAGGTGAATTGCGTGTTGTGCGAACGGAAGTGCTCACCACGGTGGACCAGGGTGGGCTGACGGTCGGCCAGCGTGGTGCCGACGCCGCAGGTGCCCTCGTGTTCTTCCGCCCAGCAGGTGCCGTTGCGGAAGCCCTCGTCCTTGAACTCCTTCTCCAGCGCCGGCACGGTGCGGTAATCGACGGTGACGCCGGTGGCGTCGGTCAGCAGCACGCAGTAGTTGGCCGGCAGCAGCTCGTGGTGCAGCCGCTCGACGCCTTCGCGGGCGATGCGCATGAAGGTTTCGATGCGCTCGCGGTGCTCGCGCAGCTCGTAGGCGGTGACGACCTTGGGTACCGACGACAGCCCCGGATCGATGGAGTGCTTGTTGAGCGACCTGCGCCAGGAGCGCGTGAGGCGCTCGTAAGCGGGGTCAGTCTGTGCCGGGCGCGATCGTCCTTCGACGATGTTCATCACGCGTCCGACATGGTCGGCGATTTCTCGACCTTGTCTCATGTCCGTCTCCTCCGTGGTGGACTTTCGAACCCCCCGTCACCGGTTGTTGCCGTGTGCGGGCAGGTTTCCCTTTTTGTTGCGTGAGGTTAGGCCCTGCAGCGTCCGAAAGCAACGCGACGAATGTCTCCGAAAACTGAGACAGCTGTCTCAGTGCGCCGGATGTCCGGCGTCTCATCGGCCGGCGCGTGCCGGTCGTTCAACGACGGCCTATGACGATGGGCGTGACAGACCTCTTACGAATCATCGGCTTGTCGCCGAAACACCGATTGGCGACGAGGCGCTGGCACGACAGATGCAATGAGGGCTCAAACCTCGTTCAGGAGTCGCATCGTCGTGTCGCCCAGTTCTTCCCCCCGGTCAGCGTCGGCATCATTGCCAACCCGGCATCGGGCAGGGACATCCGTCGTCTGACCTCACGCGCTTCGGTGTTCCCGAACGCGGAGAAGGCCAGCATGATCGTGCGCGCCATCGCCGGCCTCGAAGCGGCCGGCGTCGAGCACGTGCTGCTCATGCCGGACAAGGGCTCGATCTCCGGCCTGGTGTATCGCGCGCTCGGCCTCGACGGCCGGTTGACCGAAGGGCGGCGCGTGCGCTTCATCGACATGACCGTGTCCGAGTCGATCGACGACACGCTGCATGCCACCGAGGCGATGTGTGCGGCGGGCGTGTCCGCGATCATCGTGCTCGGCGGCGACGGGACCCATCGCGCGGTGGCCAAGCGCTGCGGCCAGGTGCCGCTGCTGGCGCTGTTGACCGGCACCAACAACGCATTCCCGGAAATGCGCGAGGCCACGGTGGCCGGGCTGGCCGCCGGCCTGATCGCCACCGGCGCGGTGCCGGCCGCGGCCGGCCTGCGCCGCAACAAGCTTCTGCGCGTGCGCTGCGACGACCGCGACGACATCGCGCTGGTTGACGCCTGCTTCACCGGTCATGAGTACGTGGGCTCGCGCGCCGTCTGGGACAGCGCGCTGGTCGAGGAACTGTTCGTCACCTTCGCCGCCGCCGACGGCATCGGCCTGTCGGCCATCGCCGGCCAGCTCGAACCGGTCACGCGCACTGCGCCGCACGGCCTTCACGTGCGCTGCGCGCCGACCGACGACACGCCGCGCCGCGTGCATGCGGCGATCGCACCCGGCCTGGTGGCCGAAGTCGGCGTGCGCGACTACGCGCATCTGTCGCCGCACGAGCCGGTGGTGCTGACCGGTCGCAGCGGAACCATCGCGCTCGATGGCGAGCGCGAGATCGAGTTCCACACCGGCAGCCGCATCGAAATCAGCCTCGACCCGAACGGCCCGCAGACCATCGACGTCGCCGCCACGCTCACCCACGCGGCGCAGCACCGGTTGCTGCGCCACTACGCGGGAGGTGCCGCATGACGCGCGCGCTCCCGCTCATCGCTCTCCACGGAGCCGGCGCCAACGGTGGCGCCGCGCTCCGCCCCAGGCTCGATCAGCCATCCGCCCGCAGCTGCCGGAGAACCGCGGGCATTTCTGTCCACAACAAAGAGGAGCACTCATGACCAGTCCTTTGAACAGGGAAGCCCTTCTGCAGGCTTACCGGACCATGCGCGTCATTCGCGATTTCGAAGAGCGCGTGCACGTCGATTTCGCCACCGGCGAAATCCCCGGTTTCGTCCATCTGTATGCAGGCGAGGAAGCTTCGGCGACCGGCATCTGCATGCACCTCAACCGCAAGGACTACATCGCCTCGACCCACCGTGGTCACGGCCACTGCATCGCCAAGGGTGTTGATCCCGTCGGCATGATGGCCGAGATCTGGGGCAAGGCCACCGGCACCTGCAAGGGCAAGGGCGGCTCGATGCACATCGCCGACCTCGAGGTGGGCATGCTCGGCGCCAATGGCATCGTCGGTGGCGGCGGCCCGCTGATCTGCGGTACCGCGCTGGCGTCCAAGATCCGCGGCGAGAACAACGTCGGCGTGTGCTTCTTCGGTGACGGCGCGTCCAACCAGGGCACCATCTTCGAAGCGATGAACCTCGCGTCGGTGTGGAAGCTGCCGGTCATCTTCGTGGCCGAGAACAACGGCTACGCCGAAGCGACCTCCAGCACCTTCTCGGTGGCTGTCGAGAACATCGCCGACCGCGCCAGCGCCTTCGGCATGCCGGGCGTCATCGTCGATGGTTTCGATTTCTTCGCGGTGTACGAAGCGGCCGGCGAGGCGATCAAGCGCGCCCGCGAAGGCGGCGGCCCGACCCTGCTCGAAGTGAAGCTGTCGCGCTACTACGGCCACTTCGAAGGCGACCAGCAGACCTACCGCGCGCCGGGCGAAGTGCAGAAGCTGCGCGAAACGAAGGACTGCCTGATGCAGTTCGCCAAGCGCGTGACTTCGCGCGGTGAACTGACCATGGCCGACATCGAAGCCATCGACCGCGAGGTGAAGGCGATGATCGACGACTCGGTGGTGAAGGCGAAGTCCGATCCGCTGCCGCCGCCCGAGGCCCTGATGGCCGACGTCTACATCTCGTACTGAACCCGCGCCATACGCCGACAGGAGAAAACAGAATGGCAAGAAAGATCACTTACCAGCAGGCCATCAACGAGGCGCTGGATCAGGAAATGACGCGTGACCCGAGCGTCATCATCATGGGTGAGGACGTCGCCGGTGGCGAAGGCTCGCCCGGCGAGAACGACGCCTGGGGCGGCGTGCTCGGCGTGACCAAGGGCCTGTACGCGAAGCATCCGGGCCGCGTGCTCGATACGCCGATTTCCGAATCGGGCTATGTCGGCGCCGCCGTCGGTGCGGCCTGCAACGGCCTGCGTCCGGTCGCCGAACTGATGTTCATCGACTTCATGGGCGTCTGCTTCGACCAGATCTTCAACCAGGCTGCCAAGTTCAAGTACATGTTCGGCGGCAAGGCCAAGACCCCGGTCGTCATCCGCGCAATGTACGGCGCCGGCTTCCGCGCCGCCGCCCAGCACTCGCAGTGCCTGTACAACGTGTTCACGCACATCCCCGGCCTGAAGGTGGTCATCCCGTCGAATCCGTACGACGCCAAGGGCCTGCTGATCCAGTCGATCCGCGACAACGACCCGGTCATTTTCCTGGAGCACAAGGCGCTCTACACGATGGAAGGCGACGTGCCGGCCGAGAGCTACATCGTCCCCTTCGGCGAAGCCGCCGTGGTGCAGGAAGGCGACGACGTGACCATCGTCGCGATGGGTCGCATGGTCCATTACGCGAAGGAAGCCGCCGGCAACCTGCGCAAGAAGGGCATCCAGTGCGAAATCATCGATCCGCGCACGACCTCGCCGCTCGACACCGACACGATTCTGGAAAGCGTCGAGCGCACCGGCCGTCTGGTCGTGGTCGATGAATCCAACCCGCGCTGCAGCATGGCGTCGGACATTTCCAGCTTCGTTGCCCAGGAAGCTTTCGGCGCACTGAAGGCGCCGATCCAGATGGTGACTGCACCGCACGTTCCGGTGCCGTTCGCCGCTTCGCTTGAAGATCTTTACATCCCCAGTCCGGCACGTATCGAAGAAGCCGTGATGAAGGTCAAGGAGTATCGCTGATGTCCGCAATCCATACCGTCACCATGCCCAAGTGGGGCCTTTCCATGCAGGAAGGGAAGGTCAACCTGTGGCTGAAGGAAGTCGGTGACACGATAGACCCGGGTGAGGAAATCATCGAGGTCGAGAGCGAGAAGATTTCCGGCGCCGTCGAGGCGTCGGTGTCCGGCGTGCTGCGCCGCCAGGTCGCCCAGCCGGACGAAGTGCTGCCGGTTGGCGCGCTGCTCGGCATCGTCGCCGAGAAGGGTGCCGACGACGCCGAGATCGACGCGGTGATCGCCCGCTTCCAGGCCGAGTTCGTGCCGCCGTCCGCCGACGACGCCGACTCCGGTCCGCAGACGCAGACCGTCAAGGTCGGCAACGTCGAAGTGCGTTACCTGAAGCTCGGTGAGGACGCTGCCGGCAAGGACCCGCTGCTGCTGGTCCACGGCTTCGGTGGCGATCTGAACAACTGGCTGTTCAACCACTCGCCGCTGTCCGAGTCGCGTGCGGTGTACGCGCTCGACCTGCCGGGTCACGGCAGCACCACCAAGGTGACCGGCATCGCGTCGCTCGACGGTCTGGCCGAAGTGGTGATCGGCTTCATGGACGCCGTCGGTCTCGAATGCGCCCACCTGGCCGGCCACTCGATGGGCGGCGGCGTCTGCCTGGCGGTCGCCAAGCGCGCGCCGAACAAGGTGAAGTCGCTGTCGCTGATCGCCAGTGCCGGTCTGGGCAACGAGATCAACGGTGCCTACATCGACGGCTTCGTCGCCGCCGCTTCGCGCAACGCGCTGAAGCCGGTGCTGGCGCAGCTGTACTCCGATGAGTCGCTGGTCACCCGCTCGATGATCGACGACATGCTCAAGTTCAAGCGCCTCGAAGGCGTTGACAGCGCGCTCGCCACGCTGGCCGGCGGCCTGTTCGCCGGCGGCCGTCAGGCCGAGCAGCTTGCTTCGGCCGCGGCCGGCAAGCCGACGCTGGTGATCTGGGGCGAAAACGACCGTGTCATCCCGTCCTCTCACGCCACGGCGATCCCGGGCGCGACCGTGAAGGTGATGCCGGGCCAGGGCCACATGGTCCAGCTCGAAGCGGCAGGCGAAGTGAACAAGCTGATCGGCGAGTTCATCGGCTGATGCACCACCGGCCGCCGCAGCCTCTCCTGCGGCGGCCATTTTTACGGATTCCATCATGAGCACAGCTGTTGCAGGCGAAGGCCTGCGCGGACGCGACAAGCTCGCCCGCATTCCGGTCAAGGTACGCGAGGATGTCGCCTCGCCGACCAAGCCCGCCTGGCTGCGCGGCCGCGACCAGGACACGCCGGCGGTGCGCGCACTGCAGGGCGTGCTGCGCGACCACGCGCTGCACACCGTGTGCGAAGAGGCGGCCTGCCCGAACATCGGCGAGTGCTTCGGCCGCGGCACGGCGACCTTCATGATTCTCGGCGCCATCTGCACGCGCCGCTGCCCCTTCTGCGACGTTTCGCACGGCCGGCCGCTGCCGCCCGATGCCGACGAACCGCAGCGCCTGGCGCGCACGGTGGCGGCGATGAAGCTGCGTTACGTGGTCATCACGTCGGTCGATCGCGACGATCTGCGCGACGGTGGTGCTGCGCACTTCGCGCAGTGCATGGCTGACATCCGCGCACTGAGCCCCGACATCACGATCGAGGTGCTCACCCCCGATTTCCGCGGTCGCGAGGCGGCCGCACTGGACGCGCTGGCGGTGTCGCCGCCGGACGTGTTCAACCACAACATGGAAACCGTGCCCCGCCTGTACCGCGAGGTCAGGCCGGGCGCGAACTACGAAGGTTCGCTCAGGCTGCTGCGCGACTTCGGCCAGCGCTTCCCCGGTGTGCCGACCAAGACCGGCCTGATGCTGGGCCTCGGCGAGACCGAGGCGGAAGTGGTCGAGGTGATGCGCGACCTGCGCGCGCACGGCTGCGACCTGCTGACGCTGGGCCAGTACCTGCGTCCGTCGCCGGCCCATCTGCCGGTGATCGAGTACATCACGCCGGAGCGCTTCGACGCGCTGCGCAACATCGCGCTCGAACTGGGTTTCAGCGAAGTCGCCGCCGGCCCGCTGGTGCGCTCGTCCTATCGTGCCGACGTGCTGCACGCCGCGCATGAGAACCATGGCTGACGCCAGCGCCCACACCGTCATCGTGAACGGCCAGCACGAGCCGCTCGACGATGCGCGCACGGTGGGCGACCTGCTCGACCGCATGGCCTTGCGCGGCAAGCGCATCGCGGTCGAGCGCAATGGCGAAATCGTGCCGCGCAGCGTGTTCGACCATGCGGCGCTGAGCCCGGGCGACCGCGTCGAAATCGTCATCGCCGTCGGAGGCGGCTAGACCATGAATGCACCCCTTGATACGCCGCTGACCGATCCGCTGGTGATCGGCGGCCAGCCCTTTGCGTCGCGCCTGCTGGTCGGTACCGGCAAGTACCGCACGCTGGACGAGACCGCCCGTGCGCTCGACGCCAGCGGCGCCGACATCGTCACCGTGGCGATCCGGCGCACGCCGCTGAACCGCAACAACGGCGAGCCCGGCCTGCTCGACGTGCTGCCGACCGGGCGCTACACGCTGCTGCCCAATTCGGCCGGCTGCTACACCGCCGACGACGCGGTGCGCACGCTGCGCCTGGCGCGCGAACTGCTCGACGGCCACGACCTGATCAAGCTCGAAGTGCTGGGCGATCCGAAGTCGCTCTACCCGAACATGCCGGAAACGCTGCGCGCCGCCGAAACGCTGATCCGCGACGGCTTCCGCGTCATGGTCTATTGCTCGGACGACCCGATACAGGCACGCGTGCTGGAAAGCATGGGCTGCGTCGCCATCATGCCGCTGGCCAGCCTGATCGGTTCCGGCATGGGCATCCTGAACCCGTGGAACATCGGAATCATCATCAATGACGCCAAGGTGCCGGTCATCGTCGATGCCGGCATCGGCACCGCGTCGGACGCCGCGGTGGCGATGGAACTGGGCTGCGATGGCGTGCTGATGAACACCGCCATCGCGCACGCGCGCGACCCGGTGCGCATGGCGGCGGCGATGCGCCACGGCGTCATCGCCGGCCGCGAGGCCTTCCTCGCCGGTCGCATGGAAAAGCTGCCTTACCGGGCCGCGGCCTCGTCACCGCAGACCGGCCTCATCCAATAAACATAAGGGAGGAATCACCATGTCTGCATCGAAGAAGCGCCGTGTCGCGCTGGTCACCGGCGCCTCGCGCGGCATCGGCGCTGCGATCGCCCAGCGCCTGGCGCGCGACGGCTTTCACGTCGTCGTCCATTACGCCCACGGCGCTGCCGAAGCGCGCGACGTGTGCGCGGCGATCGAGCGCGCCGGCGGCAGCGCGTCGCTGCTGCAGGCCGATCTGTCGATGTCCGATGGCCCCCAATACCTGGCCGACACGCTGGGCGAGCCGCACATCGACGTGCTGGTGAACAACGCCGGCATCGCGCCCTTCGAAGCCATCGAGGACATGAGCGAAGGCAGTTACGACCGCCTGTCGAACGTGAACATGCGCTCGCTGTTCTTCGTCACCAAATACCTGCTGCCGAAGCTGCGCGACGGCGGCCGCATCGTGAACCTGTCCAGCGTCGTCGCCCGTACCGCCTTCGCTGGCATTCCGGCCTATTCGGCGACCAAGGGCTTCGTCAACGTGCTGACGCTGCAGCTGGCCGCCTCACTCGGCGCGCGCGGCATTACGGTCAATGCGGTGGCGCCCGGCGTGATCGAAACGCGGCTCACCACCGGGCTGCTCGAGAACGGTGGCGGCGACGCGGTGCAGTCGATGCAGGCGCTGGCCGGCATCGGCACGCCTGACCGCGTGGCCGGCGTCGTGTCCTTCCTGGTCGGCCCGGATGGCGCCTGGACCACCGGTCAGGTGATCGACGTCAGCGGCGGGACGAAGCTTTAGTCAGGGACTAGGGGCTGGGGCGCAGTTTCTGCGCCAGCCAGCCCAGCCATTCGTGCAGCGCCCATCCTGACTGCTGCAGCGCGCGCGACGACGGGACGAAGTCGTTGAACTCCCATGTGCCGGGGCGGCGGATCATTGTCGGCGCTGCGACCGGGTCCAGCCCGGCGCGGCGGAATTCCTCCATCGAGCGGCGCATGTGCATCGCATGCGTCACCAGCGCGACGCGGGTGATCCCGGCGTCGCGCAGCAGCGCCGCCGACAGCCGGGCGTTGTCGGCGGTGTCGCGCGAAGCCGATTCGACCCAGCGCACGTCCACGCCGAAATCCTTCATCGCCTCTCGCATCAGCTCGCCTTCCGGGCGGCCGCCCCACACCACGCCGCCGCTGACCAGCACCGGCAGGCCGCTCTCCTTTGCCAGCCGCGCACCGGCGCGCACGCGTTCCAGCGCCCAGCCATTCACCGTCTGTCCGTCATAGTCGACCAGGTTGTCGGCGGTGCCGGCACCGAGCACGACGATGGCGCCGGCACCCGTCAATGGCTGCGCCGCGCCACTGTAATAGGTCGTGCGCTCCAGCCATCCGGCCAGCGCCGGCAGACACAACGCATACAGCGTCAGCACGCCGGTCGCCGCCAGCGTCATGCCGATGCGGCGGTGGCGGCGCATCAGCAGCAGGCCGAGCACGGCCAGCAGCAGCAGGCTGGTCGGCGGCAGCAGCAGGACCGATACGGTCTTCTTCAGCAGGAACAGCAGAGAACTCGGCATGGGCGCGTGCCAGTGAAAAAGCCTTATTATCCGGGCCAACACGCCGCACGGCGGCGTCGCATGCACGCAGCGACGCGCCGGACATGCGCGCAGACCACACGGAGCGGGGATTTGATCGATCTGTCGGCAATCGGCTGGAAGGAAGCAGCGCTGGTCGCGCTCGTCATTCTCGCCGGCTACATGGGCTATGCGCTGGTGCGCCTGTCCATGCTCAACGCCCGCCGCACCGCCGAAACCGCACCGCCGCCCGTACCGGCGGCTCCCGTGCCGGCGCCACCGCCGGTGGATCTGCAGGCCGAACTCGACATGCTGCTCGACGCCCGGCTGGCGCCACTGATGCAGGCGCTGGAAACCCGGCTCGACCTGATCGAGGACAGGCTGGACGGCGTCAGCCGCCGGCTCGAAACCGTCAATCAGCTGCCGCCGGTCGCGCCGCAGTACAGCGAGGCGCTGTCGCTGGCGGCGCGCGGCCTCAGTGCCGAGGACATCGCGGAGCAGTGCGACATGTCGGTCGGCGAGGCCGAACTGGTACGTACGCTGGCGCAGAGCCGTGGCATGGGAGACAGGACATGAGTGCGACTGACAGCGTGACTGTGCGCGGCAACGACGAGCAGGAGGCGGCCGAACAGCGCAGCGCGCTGCTGCGCCGGGTAATCGTCGCCGGCGGCCTGATCGCGATGCTAATCGGCGGGCTCGCCCTGTTCGACGCCAGCCGTCGCGCCCCGGAGATAGACGACGAACCGGTGGCCGCGGTTACGCCGCCGCCTGCCGAAACGCCGGCGGCCGAGGAAGCCACGGCGCTTCCGACACTGCCGCCCGAGGAGACGCCCGCGGTCAACGCGACAACGGCGTCCATGCAGGACACCCCGCCGCCGCTGCCCGATGCCGCCGCCGATGCGCAGCCGGCTCCGGCTGCATCGCCGGAACCGGCGCTGCCCGAATCGACCGCAAGACCGGGTGCGCCGCTGTCAACCCGCGCAGCGCCCTCCGTTGCGGCGCCTCCTGCTGCGGCGCCGTCCAGGCCGGCTGCCGCGCCGGCCGACGCAGCGCCGCAGCCGGCACCGACCATCGCCCGCTCGCCGGCGCTGGCCGGCTCCGGTTATGTCGTGCAGGTGGGTGTATTTAGCAACGTCGCCAATGCCGAAGAGATCCGCGCCCGACTTGCGCTGAACGGCATTCCGTCGCAGATCGAGGCGCGCGTGCACATCGGCCCGTTCAAGTCGCGCGCCGAGGCCGACCAGGCACGTCAGCGCCTGCGCGCGCTTGGCATGGACAGCGGGCCGCCGACTGCGCTGCGGCCGGCTTCGGCTCCGCGCTGAGCACCGACGCCCCCGTCGCCACCGAATCCGCGATAATCCGGCATCGTCCGGCGTGACGCCCCCCGAGGCGCTACGCTGCCAGAACTCACCCACAACGTCTCCGGAGACTTCGCATGTCGCGCACCATCGTTTCGACCCCCGACGCACCCGCCGCGATCGGCACCTATTCGCAGGCGGTCAAGGTTGGCAACACCGTCTACATGTCGGGGCAGATCGGTCTCGATCCGGCCACGATGACCATGGCCGACGGCATCGACGCGCAGATCACCCGCGTGTTCGACAACCTGAAGGCGGTGGCCGCTGCTGCCGGCGCCACGCTGGACAATGCGGTCAAGGTGAACGTGTTCCTGACCGACCTCGGCAACTTCGCCAAGGTGAACGAGGCGATGACCCGCTACTTCAACCAGCCCTTCCCGGCGCGTGCCGCGGTCGGCGTGGCGGCCCTGCCGCGTGGTGCGCTGGTCGAGGTCGATGCGGTGCTGGTGATCGACTGACACTGCCTGGCCGGGCTTGCCCCGGCCGTCCTGCCCTCCGCATGAGTACCCGCAGCGAAGCGCTTTCGGCCGCGCTCGACAAGATGGGCCTCGGCTCGGATGCCGCGCTCGTCCTGCATTTCCCGCTGCGCTACGAGGACGAGACGCGCATCACGCCGGTGGCGCTGGCGCGCGCCGGCCAGCCGGTGCAGGTCGAGGTCGAGGTGACGCAGGCGGAAGTGAAATTCCGGCCGCGCCGCCAGCTGGTGGTGACGGCCGCCGACGACAGCGGCACCGTCACGCTGCGCTTCTTCAACTTCTACCCGTCGCAGCAGAAACAGCTCGCACCCGGCAAGCGGGTGCGCCTGTTCGGCGACATCAACCCCGGTTTCTTCGGCGCCGAGATGCTGCACCCGCGGGTGCGCAATGTCGGCGACGACACGCCGCTGCCGGACCGGCTCACGCCGGTCTATCCGGCCACCGCCGGTCTGTCGCAGGCCAGCCTGCGCCGCGCGATCGACGACGCGCTGGAGCGCACCGATCTGGCCGACAGCCTGCCCGAGGCGCTGCGCCGCCACTACGCGCTGGTGCCTTTCGGCGCCGCGGTGCAGGCCTTGCACCGGCCGCGGCCGGGCGAATCGCTGCGTGATCTCGACGAACGGCTGGCGCCGGCCTGGCGCCGTATCAAGTTCGACGAGCTGCTGGCCCAGCAACTGAGCCTGAAGCGCGCGCACGCCGCCCGGCGCAGCCGCGACGCGCCGGTACTGCCGCAGCCCGCGCAGACCGACGGTTCGCTGATCGATCGCTTCCTGCAGCAGCTGCCGTTCGCGCTGACCGGTGCGCAGGCGCGCGCCTGGGCCGAGATCGCCGCCGACCTGTCGCAACCGTATCCGATGCAGCGGCTGCTGCAGGGTGACGTCGGCTCCGGCAAGACGGTGGTGGCGGCGCTGGCCTGCCTGCGTGCGGTCGAGGCCGGCTACCAGGCGGCCTTCATGGCGCCGACCGAAATCCTCGCCGAGCAGCACTACCGCAAACTGGCCGACTGGCTGGCACCGCTGGGCATACAGGTGGCCTGGCTGTCAGGCAGCCTGAAGGCACGCGACAAGCGGGCGATGAAGGAAGCCATCGCCAGCGGTGCGGCGCCGATCGCGGTTGGCACGCACGCATTGATCGAGGACGCGGTCGATTTCGCGCGCCTGGGCGTCGCCGTGGTGGACGAACAGCACCGCTTCGGTGTGCGCCAGCGGCTCGCGCTGCGCGCCAAGGCCGGCGACGTGAGCCCGCACCAGCTGATGATGAGCGCGACACCGATACCGCGCACGCTGGCCATGAGTTTCTACGCCGACCTCGACGTGTCGGTGATCGACGAACTGCCGCCCGGCCGCACGCCGGTGCTGACCAAGCTCATCTCCGCGGCACGGCGCGAACAGGTGATCGAACGTGTGCGCGACGCCTGTGCCGCTGGCGCACAGGCCTATTGGGTGTGCCCGCTGATCGAGGAATCGGAAACGCTGCAATTGCAGACCGCGATCGACACCCACGCGCAACTGCTGGCCGCCTGCCCGGAACTGAAGGTGGGGCTGGTGCATGGGCGCATGAAGCCGGACGAGAAGGCGGCGGTGATGGCGGGCTTCGTCGCCGGCGACACGCATCTGCTGGTCGCCACCACGGTGATCGAGGTCGGTGTCGATGTCCCGAACGCGAGCCTGATGGTGATCGAGCACGCCGAGCGTTTCGGTCTGTCGCAACTGCACCAGCTGCGCGGCCGGGTCGGGCGCGGCAGCCGCGAATCGGCCTGCGTGCTGCTGTACGAAGGCCCGCTGTCGCAGACCGCGCGCGAGCGGCTGCGCGTCATCCATGCCTATACCGACGGCTTCATGATCGCCGCCGAGGATCTGAAGCTGCGCGGCCCCGGCGAATTCATCGGCAGCCGACAGTCCGGTCAGCCGTTGCTGCGCTTCGCCGATCTGGTGATCGACGAGGCGCTGGTCGAATTGGCACGCGAAGCGGCCGACACGCTGCTGCGCGATCACGTCGCGGCCGCCGACCGGCATCTGGAACGGTGGCTGGCCGGGCGCGAGGATCTGCTCAAGGCGTAAAAAAGGGAGGGCCGAGGCCCTCCCGTCGTCTTGCCTGTCGGGACCGACCAATGTCCGGTCCGTGCCTCACACCGTATTCAACCGCGTGCGACGCATGGATCGGGTGTCGGCCGACCCCGGCAGCAAGGCTCAGACGCGGGTGCGACGGCGCGCGATCATGCCCAGCAGACCGAGGCCGGCGAGGAACATGGCGTAGCTCTCCGGCTCCGGCACCGCGGTGATCTGCAGCAGCGTGTCGTTGCCGCTGTTCGGGTGCTGGATGTTCACGTAGGCGACATTCGGGTTGAACTTGTCGAAGTACAGGCCCGTCGGTTCGGCACCTTCGGTCGATAGCGAAGCCCAGCGGCTCAGCGATTCGGCGACGCCGTCGCGGTCGGCATCCTGCGCGAACCAGATGTCGGCACGACCGCCCGGCTGGTCTTCGATGATGTAGATGTTGCCGTTGGCATCGATGGCCAGATTGTCCGGGTTGGTGAATTCGCTGCCGACGGCTGCACCGGTGACGGAACTGAAGGTCGCGCGGCTGGCGAACAGCTTCATTTCGTTGGTGGCCAGATTGAGCGAATACACCTCGTGGGTGGTCGTGGTGGCGATGTAGAGCACTTCGTCGCCATTGGCCAGCACCTGCAGTTCGAGGTCTTCCGGACGCTGGTAGTTGGTGCCGCCGACCATGTCGGCTGCGGCACGGCCGTCCATCGAGAAGGTGCCGCCACCGACGTTCACCATGGCGTTCACGGTGCTGGCCAGCGGGGTGCCGGTCGCGGTGGTGATGGCTTCCCAGCTGGCAGCGCCGACCGCGTTGGCGTTGTTGCCGCCATTGGCCTTCAGCACGAAGGTCTGGCCCTTGTCGAAGTAGCTGTCACCGGTGGTCGCACCCGGCGCGGCCGAGACGTACTTGTAGATCGAGCCGCCGTTGAATTCGTCGATGAAGTAGAAACTCTTGTTCTTGTCGAACGCGCCGCCCTCATGCGACACGCGGGGTACCACGTTGCGGTGGATGAAGTTGGCGCTGGAGGTGTCGGCCAGCGGATTGGTCACTTCGAACAGGCGACCGTAGGGGCTGCCGCTGCCCCACGATTCCTCGGCTGTCAGGTAGCTGCCCCACGGCGTCCAGCGCGAGAAGTCGCCGGCCACGAAGCCCTGGGTGCCCGACTGCACGATGGTCTTGGTGATACCGGTCCACAGGTCGGTGCGCTGCACGCCGCCGGCGCCGGTTTCGAAGGGCATGAACAGGTAGCGACCGGCGTCGGTGCCGTTCTCGTTGGCGGTGATCATGTCCCAGTTGCCGCTGTTCGACTGGCCGTTGGCGAGCTGCGTGACGCGGTCGGCCAGCACCTTCTGCGAGAACAGCGGCGAGGACAGCTGCAGCGGCGCGCTTTCCGGCAGCGAGCCGGCGGCGACGTTGCCGGGCAGGGCGGTGAAGTTGTCGAAGTGGGTGTTGTCGGCCGCGTAAGCCTGCTGGGCGGAAACGCCCATCAGGCCAATGGCGGCAGCTATGGCGAGCTTGCGGGGCTGCATGGTTGAACTCCCTGATTAAATGCCTTGCGAACGACAAGGTGCTCGTCAGGGTAGTCAGCGCGCGTTCAATTCCCGTGATGCAGATCGGCCGCCGCGCTGCGCCGATCGGCGCATGTTTTGTTAACCCGCCTTAATGCGCTGGCCGGCGATCCGTGATGCGGGTCGGCCGGCGTTTCAGTCGGCGCGGCTGCGCACCCGTATCGGTTCGCGTATGGCCTGTGCGGCGAGCAGGCGACTGAGCGCGGCGATCGCGGTATCGGTCAGTTCGTGGCCGCGCGACAGCACCATCATGCCGTTCGTGCAGCGCACGTCCTCGTCCACCACCCAGCCCGGCACCAGGTCACGCACGCGCGCCGCACGGTGGTGGTTCACCTCGCTGCGGAAGTCGGCCAGTGCCCTGACGATGTAGTCGGGCACCGGTGGCTGCACGGTGCGCAGCACGTCGCGCGGGCTGCGCGCCGCCTTGGTACGCGACCAGTCGCGCTCCAGCTCGAGTGCCGCACGCAGCAGCGGCGCACCGCGGATCACTTCGAGCGGCGCGTCGGGCGGCGGGTTGTCCGACTGGTAGCGGATGATCTCTGCAGCCAGGTCCAGCCGCGGAATGGCCGCGACGAGCCGGCTTGCCACCTCGGGGTGTTCGCGCAGCAGCTTCTTTTCGTCGGGACCAAGATGCCGTTGCGCGGCATCGGCCTGCATCAGTTCGGGCGGTATGCCGACGCAGCCGAGCTGGCTCAGTGCGGCGGCGATGCTGTAGATCCAGCCGTCCGACCAGTCCAGCCGCGACAGCGCGTGCTGCACCGCCGAGTGCGCGAAGGTGGCGCGCTGGAAGGCCCAGGGCGCCACCATGGCGAGTACCTCCGTCAGCGTGTTCACGGCCGCGGTGAGCGTGGTTTCGAGCAGTTCGCGCTCCGCCCGCACGCGGTCGTAGTGACGCACGGCGTCGTCCAGCGCAGCGATCAGCACGTCGGACGGGCAGGGCTTGCACAGGTAGCGGAAGATGGCGCCGCGATTGATGGCGGCGATCGACGACTCGACGTCGGCCTGGCCGGTGAGCAGGATGCGCACGGCATCGGGCGCCTGTTCGCGCGCTTGTGCGAGGAAGGTGGCGCCATCCATGCCCGGCATCCGCATGTCCGACACGATGACGGCGAAGGGCTCACCGAGCTGGATGGCGTCCAGCCCGGCGGTGCCGCCATTGGCGGTCACCACGTCGAAGCGGCCGTGCAGCGTACGCTCCATCGCGGCCAGCAGGTTGGGTTCGTCATCGACGCAGAGCACGCGCGGCAGGGTGTCTTCAGTCATCGTCATGGTCCGTGGTGAGTGCTGCGTTGTAGGCCTGCCACTGCGGCCACTGCTCGATCACGCCGGCGCGTTCGAGATAGGCGAGGTCCGGCGTCTGGCCGTTGGCCAGCGCGACGGCGACGTGCACGGTGCCGGCCAGGCCGAAGCCGGGGGCGGCGGCGCGATCCGGGTGGGTGTGCCGCGCGACGGCGTTGACGATGTCCATCGGCAGGCCCCACAGGCCCAGCAGATAGGCGCCGACCGCGGCGTGCAGCGGCGTGTCGCAGACGGTGGTGGCGTCCTGCATCGTTTCGCTGCGCAGCGGTTCCACCAGCAGGCCGATGCGCGCCAGCAACGCGGCCGTGGCGGCGACGCCGCCGCGGCGGCCGGCGGTGATGCGGTCGGCCAGGCAGGACGCCTGCAGCGCGCGCCGTTGCAGGTGATCGACGAAGGGATCGGTCGCGGCGTCGGCGAATACCTGCGAGGCGAGCACGAGCAGCCGCACCTGATCGATGCCGAGACGGGTGATGGCGTCGTTGATGCTCGTGATGCGTGCGCCCAGCGTGAAGTAGGCGGAACCGGCCAGTTGCATGATGCGCGCACTGAGCGCGGGGTCGCTGCTCAGCAGGCGGGCGACATGACGGCTGTCGCTGGCCGGATCGGCAAGCAGCCGGGTCAGTTCGGCGAAGATGCGCGGCGCGCTGGGCAACCGGTTCACGCGACCGATCACGTCGATCACCGAGGCGTCGCGGAACATCGCACGCAGCGCCAGCGCTGCCTGCACCGCAGCCAGCAGTACCGCGTTGTCGCAGGGCTTGGATACGAACTGGTGAGCGACGTCGAGCATGCGAAGCGTCAACGCGGTGTCGCACTGGCCGGACAGGATGATGCGCAGCGTGCCCGGCCAGCGGTCGCGCACGGTGCCGAGCAGCGCGGCGCCGTCCATGAAGGGCATGCGCATGTCGGACACGACGACGTCGGCCGGCTCGGCTTCCAGTGCGTCGATCGCTGCCTGACCGCTGGTGAAGAAGCGGCACGCCCAGTCGGTTTCACGCATCACCAGCGTGCGCTCGATGCCGGCCAGCACGCGGCTCTCGTCGTCTACGAACACTACCTGCATGGGCTTGTCTCGTCGTTGTCGATGCACAGCGGCAAGCGCATCGTGAAGCGGGTGCCTCGGCCGACGTCCGATTCGCACAGGATTTCGCCGCCGTGCTGGTCAACCGCGGTGGTGTAGACCATGGCCAGCCCCTGCCCGGTGCCCTTGCCGACCGGCTTCGTCGTGAAGAAGGGCTCGAAGATGCGTTCGCGTATGTCCGGCGGGATGCCCGGGCCGTCGTCGGCCACGCTGAGGTCGATGTGCCGGTCGCCGAAGCGTGTCGCCGTGATCCGGATCAGCCCCTTTTCGCGCACGCCCTCGGACAGCGTGTCGGCGATGGCGTGTGCGGCGTTCACCACCAGGTTCAGCAGCGCCTGGCCGATCAGGTCGCGTCGGCACGGCAGGTCGGGCAGGTCGTCATCGACCTGCGTATCAATCTCGGCCACATATTTCCATTCGCTGCGGGCGACGGTGACCGTGGTCGCGATGACCTCGCGGATGTCCACCGCCACCTTGTTGACGCCCGACGGATGCGAGAAGGCCTTCATCGCGCTGACGATGCGCGCGATGTGTGCCAGCCCTTCCTTCGACTGGGCGAGCGCGTCCGGGATCTGCCGGCGCAGGTAGTCAAGCTTGGTGCGGCGCAGGGCGGCGTCGAAGTCCGCCAGCAGCGCCGGGTCGGGCTGGCCGGCACGCAGGGCCGCGATCACCGCGACGCTGCGGTCGGCCAGCGCCAGCAGCGAAGTGGTGGCCATGTCGATGAAGCTCATGTTGTCGGCCACGTACTGCGTCGGGGTGTTGATCTCGTGTGCGATGCCGGCGGCGAGCTGGCCGATCGACTCCATCTTCTGCGACTGCAGGAGCTGTGTCTGCGTCTGTCGCAGCTCGCCCAGCGTTTTCTGCAGCGCCTGTCTTTCCTGCTCCAGTTCGCCGGTCTTGCGGGCGACCACGTTGGCCAGACTGATGTTCTGTTCGAGCAGAGCGAACGGCGAGTTGCGCATGCCTTCGTCCTGTTGGGCGAGGCGCCGCTTCAGTGCGTCTATCGTCTTGTCGCGCGCGAGCAGCTTGTGTTCCAGATCGCTCAGGCGCGCCTCGATGTCGGGTTGCGGCAGGCTGGGCATGTCTATCCTCCGATCGCCACGGCGGTCAGCGTCTGATTCACGTGCAGGCCGTTGTACTGCTCGCCATAGGTATAGAAGCCGAACAGCAGGTTGGCGGCCATCAGGCGGCTCATGTCGTCATCGATCGCTGCCTGCTCGAATTCCAGCCGACGCAGGATGCAGTCGCAGCCGAGCACCAGCGCCGGTTCGGGCACGTCGCGCCGGAGTTCGGCCATCGCGCTGGCAATGGTTTGCAGCGGATCGAGCGCGCGACCGATCGATACGATCAGTCCTTCGTCGATGGCGCAGTAGCAGGACAGCGACAGGTCATCGTTCACCTTCTGGATCGAGCGCACATAGGCATCGCCGCCCAGTTGCAGTACCAGGGGGTGGCGCGAGAACACGGCCGGCGTCAGCGCCTCGATGCGTTGACCTATCGCTTCAGCATAGGCCTTGGCAGCAGGTTCGCCATTCATTTCATGAATGATGCGCCGCTCGGGATCGGCGCTCGTGATGACCAGTTCCGTGCTGCCGGCGGCGAAGTGCTGGGTCTTGATGGTGGCCACCGGATGGGTGGTCTCGAACAGCGTGAAGACGGCTGCGTCGCTCAGGAAGAGGCCGTCCGTGTAGACGTAGGTGTGCTCGAACTTCAGGTTGTCGCCTGCCGAACCGCCGATCAGCGGCAGATTGCCGACGTGCTGGTAGAGCGCGGCGACCAGTCTTTCCTCGGCCATCGACAGGCCGTCCACCAGCAGCATGCCGAAGCGGTTCAGATCGCGTGTCGCATCCGACCGGGCGCGGATGTCCTCCGCGATGCAGCTCACCTGGTCGACGTAGGCGGCCAGCGGGGTCACCGGATAGGTGCGCAGGCGCAGTCCGCCGCCCGAAAAGGCGACGCCGATGATGCCCGAGCGCTGGAAGCCGGCGGGACCGAAGTGGCCGGACGAGGTGCAGCCGACCGTCGGGCACCGGTAAGTACGGGCCAGTTCGCGACCCAGCACTGCGAGGTCGATATCCGGCGAGCAGAAGAACAGCAGACCGTCCTTGTCGGTGCTGCCGGTCTGTGCCGCCAGTTCGGCCACCGCGCGGACCGGATCGGTCAACGTGCTGGCGCCGAAGCAGGTGTTGATCGCCATGGAGCCCTCCGTCGACCTTATGCCGGGTCAACGGCCCGCACCGGAGAGGGCTTTAGGTGCCGATTGTGTCGGGGTGTCAGCGGTTGGCGTGGGTGGCGGTGAAGACCGCGACGAACACTTCGCGCAGGAAAAGGCTCAGCGACGTGATCAGCGCCAGCATGGCGAGCACGAAGAAGCCGGCCAGCAGGTCGGCCAGCACCACCGTGAACAGCACGCCGAAGAAGGC
Source organism: Methyloversatilis sp. (assembly GCF_965284615.1). GTDB lineage: Bacteria > Pseudomonadota > Gammaproteobacteria > Burkholderiales > Rhodocyclaceae > Methyloversatilis. The sequence continues at coordinate 3,976,455 of NZ_OZ260098.1, read as the reverse complement.
GCAGGACACCACCAGACAGACCATCAGCGCCGACGCCACGGCGAACAGGATGGCCAGATAGACCAGCTTCGCACGCCGCGACAGCAGTTCGAGCTCGGTGGCATTGCTCATCGTTTCGTCCTCGCACTGCTGGCCGCCGCGCGCCAGCACGACGCGGCGGCGGTCGATGATGCGACCGAGCCGGTTGTTCAGCGTGGTGATCAGCGTGGCGATGGCGGTGAGCAGGAACACCGGTGCCACGGCGAGGCCGATGGCGTGGGTGATCGCGTCGATCGAGGTCTGCAGCACCATGGCAGGGCCTTACGGAATCTTGAAATCGAGTTCGAACTTCGCACTGGCATCGGCCGCCAGCGTTTTCGCGAGCCAGGGCATCGTCGCCTTCAGCGTGGCCGGCAGCGTCCACGGCGGATTGACGATGAACAGTCCGCTGCCGTGCATGCCGAAACCGTCGGGCGAGGGTGTGCGCGTGGTGAGGGACACGTGCAGCCAGGCGTCTATCTTCATGCGCTTGAGCTTGGCCGGCAGGTCGCGCGACTCCATGCGCTGCAGCTGCGGGTACCACAGGCAGTAGGTGCCGGTCGAGAAGCGGGTGACCGCGTCGCGCAGCGTTTCGAAGGCGTAGCGGTAGTCCTCGCGCATCTCGTAGGGTGGGTCGATCAGCACCAGCGCGCGCCGCGGCGGCGGCGGCAGCAGCGACCGCAGGTTGGAGAAGCCGTCCAGCTTCTCGATGCGCACGCTGCGGCCGGCGTCGGCGAAGGCGGCGTTCAGCAGCTTGTTGTCGGTCGTGTGCAGTTCGAACAGCTTCATCCGGTCGTGCTCGCGCAGCAGGGCGCGCGCGATCATCGGCGAGCCGGGATAGGCGCGCAGCGCATCGCCCTCGTTGAAGGCGCGCACGACGTTGACATAGGTGCCGAGCGCCGCCGGCAGGTCGGGCGCGGCCCACAGCTTGCCGATGCCTTCGGCGTACTCGGCGTTCTTTGCCGCGTAGCCGCTGTCCAGCGCATAGCCGCCGGCGCCGGCGTGCGTGTCGATGTACCAGTAGGGCTTGTCCTTCTGGTTCAGGTACTGCAGCAGTTCGACCAGTACGAAGTGCTTCAGTACGTCGGCCGGATTGCCGGCGTGGAAGGCGTGGCGGTAGCTGAGCATGGTTGGGTAGGAGTTGTGGCCGACGAGTATACGCTGAGCTGGTTCGTGGCCGCGTTCTGGCAGCGGACTTGCATGGCAGTGCGGCGGACAGGCCACCCCCGCCTTTCAGCGGGAGCGGCGTGTCCGCCGCAAGGATGAAGCCGGTCTGCCTGGTGCGGGTCAGACCACGAAGCGGCCGACGTTGTCCTGCAACTGGCCGGCGAGCACTTCGAGGCCGTGCGTCTGGCCGTCGGCGCGGCGGGTGATGTCGGCGTTCTGCTCGGCCATGCCGGCGATGCGCTCGACGCCCTGTGCCACCGACTGGCTGGCGCTGCTCTGTTCGCGCGTGGCCGCGGCGATTTCCTTCATCGCTTCGGCGGTGCGTTCGCTCTGTTCGCTGATGACGCGCAGCACTTCGCCCGCTTCGGTGGCCAGCGTCACGCCGGCGCCGACCTGACCGCTGACCTCGCCGATGCGGCGTACCACCTTGTCGGCGTCGGCCTGGACGCTGCTCACCATATTGGCGATCTCCTGCGTGGACGCGGCGGTGCGCTCGGCCAGCTTGCGTACCTCGTCGGCGACGACCGCGAAGCCGCGGCCGGATTCGCCGGCGCGCGCCGCTTCGATCGCCGCGTTGAGTGCCAGCAGATTGGTCTGTTCGGCGATTTCCTGAATGATGCGGCCGACGTTCGAAATTTCCCGTGTGCGACCGGCCAGATCGGTCACTGCCGACGAGGCGTCGCCGATCTCGGCGGCGATGCGCTGCATGCCCTCGACCATGCTGGCCAGCTTCTGCTCACCCTGCGTGGCGGCACTGCGCGCCTCGCGCGTGATGCCGTCGGCGACGCCGGCGCTGTCGGCCACATGCGTGATGCTGACCGACAGTTCCTCGATGGCGGCGGCCAGGCCGGCGGCCGCACTGCTCTGTTCGGTCGAACCGCTCACCACTTCGCTCGATCCGGCGCGCAGTTCGCGCGCCGCATTGCCGACCGCCCGCGCTGCCTCGGCGGTGGCGGTGATCAGCGCGGCGGTCTTGCGCGTCGCCTCGTTCATCTGGATCGAAATCAGGTCGAGTTCGTTGTGCGTCTCGCCGCTCACCACGTCGAGGCGCTGGCTGAAATCGCCGTTTCCGAGCCGGGTCATCGCTGCAGACACCTTGTTCAGGCGGCTCAGACGGCTGCGTGCCAGCCACCAGGTCAAGGCGGCGAACATCAGCGCCGAGGCGACGCAGATGCCGATCAGCAGATTGCGCAGCTGGATGTTCGAGCGGGTGAATTCCTCGACATGAGCGCCGGACGACACGATCCAGCCCCAGTTGTCCGACAGCCGGTAGGCCGCGATCTTCGGTGCGATCGAGCCGTCTTCGCGCGGCCAGTCGTAGATGTGGTCGCCGTTCTTGTTGCTGATCTGTTCGCCGATGATTCGGGTCAGCGTGTCGTTGCCGATCTCCTTCACCGTCTTGCCCGCGTGCTTCGGGTGGAACAGCATGGTCGAGTCTTCGGCGCTGTCGCCCGGCCGGAGCACGTGGATGTAGCCGGTTTCGCCGACGCGGATGGACTTCAGCGATTCGAACAGTTGATCGATGCCCTGCTGCACGTTGACCCGTGCGGACAGTGCGCCGACCACGCGACCGGCGGCGTCCTTGATCGGCTCGAGCGAGGAAATGTAGAAGCGCCCGTTGCGCATCACCACGCCCTGGTAGCTGTCGCCCTTGAGCAGCGCCGCGGTATCCGGTCCGCTCTTGATCGCGACGCCGGCCTGCGAGCGGCCCTCGGCGTCTTTGAGCAGTGTCGCAACGCGTACGAATTCGTCGCCGACACGCACCATCACGGCCGGATCGGCGCCGATCAGGTCGCGCGTTGACTTCATCCGGGCTTCGTCGCCGTTGAGTACATTGCCGCCCGCACGCGCCACGCGTACTGCCGGGTACTTGCCCATGGCCACCGTGTCTTCGTCGATGGTGACCGTGCCCAGCGCTCCCTTCAGGGCGGCCATGCCCTTGGCGGCATTGGCAAGCGCGTTCTCGTAGCTCAAGTCGAGCAGTTTTGCCGTCGCGTCGGCCTGATCGCCGAGGACGCTCTGTGTCTGCTCCATCGCAGCACGATTGCTCGAGACCGATACGACCGCAATCAGTGCGACGAAAATGACCGCGCAGAGCAGGCCGATTGAAATCGAGAGCTGGCTGACAACCGACATACGGTTGAATGAAATCATGGCTCGTCTCCTGTGCATCCGTGCCGGGCGGAATGCCCGGCCGAACGATTCATCGTGTCTGGATTACGGCACGATTGTTAAAAACTGGAGCGTCAAGTCACTGATTCGATTCGACAGCCGGCCGCAGCGAGGCGCGCGAGCACGCCGTCGGGGCCTGCAAGGTGGGAGGCGCCGAAGGCGGCAAACACGCCGCCGGCCTGAATTTCCGGCAGCAGCCGCTCGGCGAAGCGGGCGTTGCGCGCGCCGAGCAGGGACTGCATGAACAGGCGAGCATGCTCGCGCAGCGCCGGGTCTTCGGACATCAGCCCGCTGTTGATGCGCGACAGTTCGCCCACCTCGCCGGCCAGCCAGGCGACGGTCATCGGTTCGATGGCGGCCTGCAGGCGGTCGTGCCGGCGCGCGGCGTCGATCAGCAGCGCGATCTGGGTCTTCTCCGGCAGCAGCGCGATGGCGTCTATCTGTTCCTGCACCTGTTCCAGCGGCCGCACGGCCACCTTCTGCGCGCGCGCCAGCGCGATCAGCGCCTCGTCGAGCGAAGGTTGCTGCGCGGCCACCGGTTGCAGCAGCGTCAGCAGCGCCGCCCACGGGCGCAGGCGCACCGCGATCCGCGAATCGACGCCGTGCAGCGCCAGCATCGTTTCGATGCGCGGCCACTTCGCCCGGCCGACCCGGCGCGGCAGGTCGTCGCTGCCATAGACGCTGGCCGCCTGGTAGATGGACACCGCCTCGGCGTCGGTCACCAGTTCCGGCATGAAAAGACGGGCCTCGGCAATGCGCGCGCGCAGCGGCGCCGCGCGCGCCAGTACGCGCGGGTCACCACTGTGCAGCGTGCCGTACAGGTGGCTCACCGGCGCGTCGCCGCTGCGCACCGCCCACAGCAGCCCGCGCGAATAATCCGCTTCCGCCGCGCGCAGTCGCGACGGCAGGGCGGCGAGTGCGGCCAACTGCAGAAGGAAGCGGCGGCGATCCATTGTTTACAGCACCCAGGCGCCGCGGATGGCGGCGATGCCGTGCGCGCCGCAGTCGTGGGCGCGCGCGAGATGGCTGTCGTCGAGGCCGCCGATGGCGAACACCGGCAGCGGGCTGCCAGCGACCAGCGCCGCGAGGCCGTCCCAGCCCAATGTGTCGCCCCCCGGGTGGCTGGCGGTCGGCAGCACCGAACCGGCGACCGCGTAGTCCAGGCCCAGGCGAACCGCCTGCGCCAGCTCGTCCGCCGTGTGGCAGGAGGCGCCGACCCACTCGAAATCGGGCCGCGCGGCGAGCCCCGCCAGCTGGGTGGCCTTCAGGTGCACGCCGTCGGCGCCGAGCTCTTTCGCCATATCGGCGCTGCCATTCAGCACCACCGGACAGCCATGCTCGTGCGCAATCCGTATCGCCTCGCGCGCAAAGCCGAGCACTGGCGCGTCGAGCACCGGCTCACGGATCTGCAGCAGCAGCTGGCCGCGGCGGCAGGCCTGGTGGATCGCGTCGAGCTGGGCGGCGGCGCCGATCTGGAAGGCGTGCGTCACCGCCATGCGCTGCGGCAGGCGCAGCGATTTCATCACCGGGCCGTTGGCCGGCAGCATCGGCGACACGGTGAGCGCATCGGCGGTCTGCCAGGCCAGCGCGCTGTGCACGTGGTCATGCACGCGGCCGCTCCAGCGCTCGACGCGGAAAAAATGCAGCCGCACGTGCGCGTGCTCGTATTCGTGAGTCAGCGTGATCCACGGCGTGCAGCGCTCGACGCGGATGCCCAGTTCCTCGTCCAGTTCGCGCTTCAGCGCGTTGACCGGCGCCTCGCCCTTTTCCACCTTGCCGCCCGGAAATTCCCAGTAGCCCGGGTAGAAGGTGCCGGGCGCGCGCTGGCCGAGCAGGAATTCCCGGCCCTCAGTGTGGCCCTGAGGTCCGTCGCGGAAGATGACGGCGGCCGCCACGGCCACCTGCTTGCGTTCGCTCATTACTTGCCCCGCGCGGCGTGCTGGCCGGCCCAGTCGCGCGCGAACTGCCAGGCGACGCGGCCGCTGCGGGCGCCGCGTTCGAGCGACCACAGCAGTGCGGCGCTGCGCGCGGCTTCGATGTCGGCCGCGCTCAGGCCGAATCTTTTGAGCCAGTGGTTCACGATGTTCAGGTAGGCGTCCTGGTCGAAGGGGTAGAAGGACAGCCACAGCCCGAAACGTTCGGACAGCGACACCTTTTCCTCGATTGCTTCGCCCGGATGCACCTCGCCGTTGACGTGCTTCGCCTCACGGTTTTCCGAAAAGTACTCGGGCATCAGGTGGCGCCGGTTCGACGTCGCGTAGATGAGCACGTTGTCGAGCACCGCCGACACCGAACCGTCAAGGATGCTCTTCAGCACCTTGTAGCCCGGTTCGCCGGATTCGAAGGACAGGTCGTCGCAGTAGATGATGAAGCGCTCGGGCCGGCTGGCGATCAGGTCGGTGATGTCCGGCAGGTCGGTCAGGTCGTCGCGGTCAACCTCGATCAGGCGCAGGCCCTTCTTCGCGTACTCGTTCAGCAGCGCCTTCACCAGCGAGCTCTTGCCGGTGCCGCGGGCGCCGGTCAGCAGCACGTTGTTGGCCGGTTTGCCGTTGACGAACTGCTGCGTGTTGGCCTTGATGCGCGCCTTCTGCACGTCGATGTCGCGCAGGTCCGTCAGGCGCAGCTTGTGCGGATGGGCGACCGCCTCCAGCCGGCCGCGGCCATTGCTGCGACGCCAGCGGAAGGCGATCGCCTTCCAGTCCGGCTCGACCGGTGCCGGCGGCAGAATCTGCTCCAGCCGGTCGAACAGCGCGTGCGCACGCGCGATCAGGCTTTCGAAACCATCACGGCTGTTCACGGTCACCCTCCTTGTCGCCGGACGGGGTGGCGCGGGCGTCGTCGGCGGAGTCCTTTTCCTTCTTGGGCAGGGTCCACCACAGGATGAACAGGAAAAGCGCCAGCGCGGTGCCGGCTTCGAGCAGGAATAACCACATGGGAATGAAGCTTTCGTTGTCGTCGCACCCGTCTGTCGGGCGGGTGCTCGTTATCATTGCGCACTCGGCGCTCGCGGGCGCACCAATCTAAATAAATCCCGATGTTCCAGCAAATCCGCCTGCGCAGTGCAGGTGTCCTGATGTGTATGTCGCTGCTGCTGGCAGCCTGTGCCGGCACGCCGAAGCCGGCGCCCCGTGTGGAACCGGCGCCGGTCGCCGCCCCGGTGTGTCCGCCCGCGCCGCAGCCGGTGCCGCAGAGCTGTCCGGCATGCCCGGCCTGCGCCGCCTGCCCGGTGTGCCCGCCACCGCCGGCTCCCGAGGCGAAGCCGCTGCCGCCGAAGCTGGTGCCGGCCGACTGGGCCGCGCTCGAAGGCTGGAGCGACGACGACCTGCGCGAATCGCTGCCGTCGCTGCGCGCCTCGTGCAGCGCGGTGGCGAACAAGCCGGGCTGGGCCGAGCCCTGCGCCGCACTGGTCATGCTCGATGCGACAGACCGCGCCGCGGTGCGTGCGTTCTACGAATCCTTCTTCCGCCCCTGGCAACTGCTCAATGGCGACGGCAGCGACCAGGGCCTGGTCACCGGCTATTACGAACCGCTGCTGAAGGCGAACCGCACGCGCGGCGGCACTTATCGGTATCCGATCCATGCGGTTCCGGACGACCTGCTGGTGATCGATCTGGCCAGCGTGCATCCCGACCTGAAGAACATGCGGCTGCGCGGCCGGCTGGACGGACGCAAGGTCGTGCCCTACTGGACGCGCGCCGAACTGGACGCCCGCGCCGCCGAACTCGACCGCAAGGCGCTGTTCTGGGCGGCCGACGCGATCGACGTGTTCTTCCTGCAGGTGCAGGGCTCCGGGCAGGTGGAATTGCCGGACGGCAGCCGGGTGCGCGTCGGTTATGCCGACCAGAACGGCCACCCCTACCAGTCCATCGGCCGCTGGCTGGTGGACCAGGGCGAACTGAAACTCGAACAGGCGTCGATGCAGGGCATACGCGAATGGGCGCGCGCCAATCCGTCGCGCGTCGCGACGATGATGGCGGCCAATCCGAGCTATGTGTTCTTCCGCGAACTGCCGATAGGCAAGCAGGCGCCCGGCCTGCCCGAAGGCCCGCTCGGCGCGCTCGGCGTGCCGATCGCCGGCGGCCGCGTCATCGCCATCGATCCGCGTAGCGTGCCGCTCGGTGCGCCGGTGTGGCTGGATACGACGCGCCCGAACAGCAGCCAGCCGTTGCGCCGGCTCATGATGGCGCAGGACACCGGCGGCGCCATTAAGGGCGGCGTGCGCGCTGACTTCTTCTGGGGTTTCGGGCCGGAGGCCGGCGCACAGGCGGGGAGGATGAAGCAGCAGGGCAGGATGTGGGTGCTGCTGCCGAACGGCGTGACGCCGGGGAACTGAGGGGGGCGAGCCGGGCTTCCGTGGGAGCGAGCTTGCTCGCGACAGCGGCCTGAATCGAAGCCCGCGGCCTGTCGGAGCCGCATCGCGACCAGAGGTCGCTCCCACAAGAGAAGCACTCCCGGATCGCCGCCGGAGCGGGGCTTTTGTTGGAGCGAGCTTGCTCGCGACAGCGGCCTGAATCGAAGCCCGCGGCCTGTCGAAGCCGCATCGCGACCGGAGGTCGCTGCCACAAGAACACCCCCCGATGGCCACCGGTGCCAGGCCTTCAACCCAGGGTCGTATCAAGCACCATCATCACCATGAAGCCCGCCATCAGCCCCAGCGTGGCCGCTTTTTCGTGGCCGTTGCGGTGGGTTTCCGGGATGACTTCGTGCGACACCACGAAAATCATCGCGCCGGCGGCGAGGCCGAGCCCGCCGGGGTAGAACAGCGCGAAGCTGCTCGATAGCCCGACGCCGATCAGCGCGCCCAGCGGTTCCATGAAGCCGCTCAGCGCGGCGATGCCCACCGCCTTCAGCGGCGACATGCCGACCGCGCGCAGCGCGACCGCGACGGCGAGGCCTTCCGGGATGTCCTGTATCGCGATCGCGGTTGACAGCGGCAGGCCGACCGCCATGTCCGCCTGCGAGAAGGACACGCCCATCGCCATGCCTTCCGGCAGGTTGTGCAGCGCGATCGCATTGACGAACAGCCAGACGCGGCCCATCCGCGTTTCCGGACCGCAGCTGCCGCAGTGCTCGTGCTCGTGCGGCGTCATCGCGTCGAGCATCATCATCAGCCAGACGCCGAGCGCCATGCCGGTGACCACCACCGCTGCGCCCAGGCTGCGCGAGCCGGTCAGGTCTTCGCCGGCGGCCAGGCCGGGCACGATGAGCGAGAAGGAGGAGGCGGCCAGCATCATGCCGGCGCCGAAGCCGAGCAGCACGTCGGAACCGCGCTGACCGAGCGAGCGCAGGCCCAGTGCGGGTGCCGCACCGATGGCGGTGGCTGCGAAGCCGGCCAGCCCGGCCATCAGGCCCAGGTGCATGGCCTGCGGCGTGCGCGAGTCGGCGAAGGCCCAGGACAGCAGGGCCAGCACGGCCGCCAGCCCGATCATCAGCAGGAACTGCAGCGACGGGTCGAGCCGCATCCAGGGGAAGAGCGGGCCGGGGCGCGGTGCGTCCGGCGAGGTGGCGGGGGTCGGGTCCATGGCGGTCATCGCAAAGGCGTGTTCGTGCACTGCATCATAAATGCGCGCCTCAGGCGCGCACCTCAAGATTCGCTGGATCGTGAGGCGCGTCTGCGCCGGCGACGTGGTTGACCACGATGCTGCCGACGATATCGCCCTCCACATTGACCACCGTGCGGACCGCATCGAGCAGCCGGTCTATCGGCAGCAGGATGGCGATCGCCTCGGCCGGCAGCCCGACCGACTGCAGCACCATCACCATGGTCACCATGCCGGCACTCGGAATGCCCGGTGCGCCGACCGCAGCCAGCATCGACATCACGCAGACCACGATCTGCTGACCGGCGCTCAGTTCGATGCCGACCAGACTGGCGATGAACAGCGCCGCGGCGGCCTCGTACAGCGCCGTGCCGTCCATATTCATCGTCGTGCCGACCGGCACGACGAAGCCGACGGTGGCCGGGCGCACGCCGAAGTTCTGCTGCGTCACGCGCATCGTGATCGGCATCGTCGCCGAACTGGAGCTGGTGGCCAGCGCGGTGATGAAGGATTCGCGACCGCCGCGCCACAGCGCCAGCGGTGTCACGCGGGTGATCAGCCACAGCAGGCCGGGCAGCACGATCACGCCGTGCAGCAACGTGGTGCCGAGCACGACCGCGACGAAGCGGGCCATCGTTTCGAGCAAGGCGACATCCTGCGTGGCGATCAGTCTGGCCAGCAGCGCGGCGATGCCCCAAGGGGCCAGTTTCATGATGGCGCCGACGATGCGCAGCGACAGGTCCTGCATCTCTTCCATGCCGCGATTGATGATCGGGTAGCGGTCGCCCGCCTGCACCAGTGCGACGCCCAGGATGAGCGCGAACACGACCAGCGCGACGATATCGCCGCCGGCCAGTGCGGAGAACGGGTTCTTGAACAGACCGGTCAGAAACTGCTGGACGAAATCGGGAAATGGCAGCTGCTTTGCCTGGAAGCCGGCCAGCGCGTCGGCGAACATGTCGAGGTGCATGCCTGCCCCCGGCTTGAATACATTCGCCGCCGTGATGCCGAGAATGACCGCGATGGTGACGGTGAGCAGGTAGAACAGCAGCGTGGTCACCCAGACGCGGCGGATGTTGCCGTGCTCGCGCAGGTGGGCCACACCGACCACGATGGACGAGAACACCAGCGGCACCAGCACCATCTTCAGCAGCGCGATGAAGATGCCGCCGATCAGCCCGGCGAGGTACAGCCCCTGCACGCGCGTCGCGGCATCGTCCGGTAGCGCGCCGAGGGCAAGGCCAAGACCGGCGCCGATCAGTGCGCCGAGCAGGATTTGCGTGTTCATCGTCAGCCGCATGCGCTTTTTCTCCGCGATTTTTCCCGACCATACCACTGGCGCCCAACGATGAAACCAAGTGCGTGAGCCGCAGTCGGAAGCGCAGCCAGCGTTTCAGCCTGCCGACCGGAGCCCGCCATGAGAACAACGATCACCGCCCTCGGATTCGCCCTTGCCGCCTGTTCGGCGCAGGCGATGAACATCGCCACCGCCATCCAGACCACGGTGCGGGTGCAGGCGGAACAGCCGGACGGATCGATCTCGATCGGCAGCGGCGTCGTGCTGCCGGGGCAGCGGGTGGCGACCGCCTGTCACGTGATCGCCGGCGCGAAGTCGCTGAAGGCCAGCTATCAGTACGTGGCGAAGCCGGCCAGCGTGGTTCGTCGCGACGACTGGCGCGACCTGTGCGTGCTGTCGGTGCCGGAACTGGCGGCACCGGCGGCGAAGATCGCCCGTGCCGGCGACCTGAAGCCGGGTGACCGGCTGCTCGGCTTCAACGGCGCCTACGGCGTCGATGTGCGTCTGCTGGTCGGTGCGCTGGACCGTACCTTCGCGATGGATGGCGCGCCGGTGATGCAGGTGAGCGTGCCCTTCGCCATCGGCGACAGCGGGGGCGGCCTGTTCAACGTGGCCGGCGAACTGGTGGGCATCCTCGCCTTCGTCGCGAAGACGGCGGGTGAGGAGCGCTACGCGATCCCGATCGAGTGGCTGGAGGCGGACATCGACGTCACGCGCACCGTGCCGTTCTGGCAGACCGCGCCGGCCGACATGCCAGACTTCCTGCGGCCGCAGGAACGCTGATTGCACGCGATCGCGGCCGCGGTTCCGACCCGCGACGCGCGGTCGGTGGTGCATCGCGGGCGGCGCCGCGCCTGCAGAATCCGTCGTCGCTGCTAAGCTCGCGGCCAACTCACTGAATTCCGTCCATCGTGTCCCGCAAAAGCTATCGTCCCGTGGCAGCAGTGCCCGAAGCCGCCATCCGCCTGCGCGGTGTGCGGCAGAACAATCTGAAGAACCTCGACGTCGATTTTCCGCTCGGCAAGCTGACGGTCGTGACCGGCGTGTCCGGTTCCGGCAAGTCCTCGCTGGTGTTCGACACGCTGTACGCCGAAGGCCAGCGCCGCTACGTCGAAACCTTCTCGCCCTACGCGCGGCAGTTCCTGGACCGCATGGACGCGCCGCAGGTGGACCGCATCGAAGGCGTGCCACCGGCGATCGCGATCGACCAGACCAATCAGGTGCGTACCTCGCGCTCGACGGTCGGCACGATGACTGAGCTGAACGACCATCTGAAGCTGCTGTTCGCCCGCGTGTCCACGCTCCACTGCCGCTGCTGCGGCAAGCCCGTGCAGGCCGACACGGCCGACCGCATCGCGCAGCGGATAGTCGAACGCGCCGCCGCAGCGGGCGACCCGCGACTGGCGGTGACGGCGCCGGTCACCGTGCCCGACAACTTCACCGACGCCGAGGTGCAGGGCTGGCTGGAGCGCCAGGGCTATACCCGCATCCAAGCGCGCGACGGCACTGTGCTGCACGTGGTGCAGGACCGCTTCCGCGCCGGCAACGCTGGCGAGTCGCGCATCGCCGAGGCGGTCGAGGCGGCGCTGAAGCTCGGCCACGGCCGCATGCACGTGCAACTGCTCGACGGCGAAGGCGAACGCTGGGCCTTCTCGAACACGCTGCACTGCGCCGACTGCGATATCGCCTACAGCCCGGCCATGCCGGCCACCTTCTCGTTCAATTCGCCGATCGGTGCCTGCGAAACCTGCCGCGGCTTCGGCCGTGTCATCGGCATCGATTTCGGTCTGGTCATTCCGGACGGCCGCAAGACGCTGCGCGGTGGCGCGGTGAAGCCGTGGCAGACCGAGTCCTACAGCGAATGCCAGACTGACCTGGAAAAGCTGGCGCCGAAGTACGGCGTGCCGCTGGATGTACCGTTCAACGAATTGTCAACCGAGCACCGGCAGTGGGTGCTCGAAGGCGATCCGAAGTGGAAGAGCTGGCAGAAGTCCTGGCCCGGTACCTGGTACGGCGTGCGTCACTTCTTCGAGTGGCTGGAAACCAAGGCCTACAAGATGCACATCCGCGTGCTGCTGTCGCGCTACCGGGCCTACACCGAGTGCCCGGCCTGCGGGGGCAGCCGGCTCAAGCCGGACGCGGCACTGTGGAAGATCGAAGGGCATTCCATCCACGATCTGATGCGTTGGCCGGTGGTGAAACTGCGCGCGCTGATGGACACGCTGGACCTGCCGCCGCCGCTGGATTCGGCCACTGAGGAACTGATGGCGGAAATCCGCACCCGGCTCGGCTATCTGTGCACCGTCGGGCTGGGCTATCTGAACCTCGACCGGCAGTCGCGCACGCTGTCCGGCGGCGAGGTGCAGCGCATCAACCTCACCACCGCGCTCGGCACCTCGCTGGTGAACACGCTGTTCGTGCTGGACGAACCGTCGATTGGCCTGCATCCGCGCGACATGGAGCGGGTGATCGGCGTGATGCAGCGGCTCAAGGGCGCAGGCAACACGCTGGTGGTGGTCGAGCACGACCCGCAGATCATGCGTCACGCCGACCGCCTGCTCGACATCGGCCCGGGTGCCGGCACGCGCGGCGGGCAGATCGTGTTCGACGGCGCGCCCGCCGCCATGGCCGGCGCCGACACGTTGACCGCCGATTACCTGGCCGGCCGCCGCAAGGTCGATGCCGCGCTCGGCAGCCGCCGGCCGGTCGATGCCGCTACGCCGCGTCTGGTGCTGCGTGGCGCCCGTGCGCACAACCTGAAGAACGTCAACATCGCCATCCCGCTCGGCCGTCTGGTCGCGGTGACCGGCGTGTCCGGCTCAGGCAAGTCCACGCTGATCCAGGATGTGCTGCACCCGGCACTGCTGAAGCACTACGGCCGGCCGACCGAAACGGCCGGCGAGCACGACGCGCTCGAAGGGCTGGAACACATCGCCGACGTGGTCATGGTGGACCAGTCGCCGATCGGCAAGAGTGCGCGCTCCAACCCGGTCACCCACGTCGGCGCCTTCGACCCGGTACGCGAACTGTTCGCGCTGCAGGCCGAGGCGAAACAGCGCGGCTACACCGCCGGCACCTTCTCGTTCAACGCCGGCAAGGGCCGTTGCCCGACCTGCGGCGGCACCGGTTTCGAACACGTCGAAATGCAGTTCCTGTCCGACGTGTATCTGCGCTGCCCGGACTGCGACGCGACACGCTACCGCGCCGAGGTGCGCGAAATCAGGCTCGACGGCCGAAGCATTTCCGACGTGCTGGCGATGACCGTGCGCGACGCGCTGGACTGGCTGCGCGATCTGGCCGATCTCGAACCCAAGCTGCGCCGCCACGCCGACAACGCGGTGGCCGGCCTGCAGGCGCTGGTCGATGTCGGCCTCGATTACGTGACGCTGGGCCAGCCGGTGCCCACGCTGTCGGGCGGCGAGGCGCAGCGGCTCAAGCTGGCTGGCTTTCTCGCCGAAGCGGCCAGCGTGAAGGGTTCGAAGGGCGCGCACAAGAGCGACGGCGGCAAGCTCTTCCTGCTCGACGAGCCGACCACCGGCCTGCACTTCGACGACATCGCACGCCTGCTCGGTGCCTTCGGCAAGCTGCTCGACGCCGGCCACACGGTGCTGGTGATCGAACACAACCTCGACGTGATCGCAGCCGCCGACTGGCTGATCGACCTCGGTCCGGAAGCGGGCGAGGACGGCGGCCAGCTCGTGTTCGAAGGCACGCCGGCGCAGATCACAGCGTGCGCCGCGTCGCACACCGGGCGCGCGCTGGCGGAATACCGCCTGGTGGATACCTTCTCGCTGGCCGCGCACGAGGTGGCGCCGGTCGAACAGCAGGACGCGGCGCACAGCGCGCTGCGCGCCCGCGCCGCGCACAGCATCGTCGTGCACCGCGCGCGCGAGCACAACCTGAAGAACATCGAGGTCAACATTCCGCGCGACCGCTTCACCGTGGTGACCGGCGTCTCCGGCTCCGGCAAGTCGACGCTGGCCTTCGACATCGTGTTCGGCGAAGGTCAGCGCCGCTACCTCGAATCGCTGAATGCCTACGCGCGCCAGTTCGTGCAGCCGGAGAGCAAGCCGGACGTCGATGGCGTGTTCGGCATTCCGCCGGCGGTGGCGATCGCGCAGCGCACCAGCCGCGGCGGGCGCAAGAGCACGGTGGCGACACAGACCGAGATCTATCATTTCCTGCGCCTGATGTACGTGAAGCTGGGCGTGCAGCACTGCCCGGACTGCGGCTGCGCGATCGCGCCGCAGAGCGAGGACGCGATGGTGGCGCGCATCCTGCGCGAGCGGCGGGGTCAGCACATCGGTCTGCTGGCGCCGCTGGTGATCAACCGCAAGGGTTATTACACCGAACTGGCGCGCTGGGCGAAGTCGCACGGCCACACCCATCTGCGCGTCGATGGCGAATTCCTGCCGACCGCGCCGTGGCCGCGGCTGGATCGCTTCAAGGAACACACGATAGAACTGCCGATCCGCGATTTCGTCGTGAACGAACGCGACGAGCGCACGCTGCGCGACGCGGTGCGGCAGGCGCTCGAACATGGCAAGGGCGTGTTGCACCTGATGTCGCCGCTGGACCGACTGGGCCAGCCGGACGCGCCGGTGCCGACCGTCGAGGTGTACTCGACCCAGCGCGCCTGCCCGAGCTGCGGCACCGGTTTCGCCGAACTCGATCCGCGCCTGTTTTCGTTCAACTCGAAGCATGGCTGGTGCCCGAAGTGCATGGGCACCGGCCTCAAGCTGCAGGGCTTCGACGCGGAACAGACCGGCGAAGAAGCGACCTGGAACGAGTGGCAGGACGGCGAGCCGGAAGAATGCCCGGCCTGCCATGGCGAGCGGCTGAACCCGGTTGCGCGTAATGTGAAGCTGTTCGGCCAGTCCATCGCGCAGCTGAGCGCGCAGCCGGTGTCGGCACTGCAGTCGGCGATGGCCGGTTGGTCGCTCGAAGGCCGCGAAGGCGAGATTGCGCGCGACGTGATCGCGGAGCTGAACAGCCGGCTGCACTTCCTCAGCGAAGTCGGACTTGGCTATCTGTCGCTGGACCGCGCCGCACCCACGCTGTCGGGTGGCGAGGCGCAGCGCATCCGGCTCGCTGCCCAGCTCGGCTCCAACCTGCGCGGCGTCTGCTATGTGCTGGACGAACCGACCATTGGCCTGCATCCGCGCGACAACCAGGTGCTGCTCGACACGCTGGTGAAGCTGCGCGACAAGGGCAATACGCTGCTGGTGGTCGAGCACGACGAGGACACGATTTTGCGCGCCGACCACGTGATCGACCTCGGCCCGGGCGCCGGGCGGCTCGGCGGCGAGGTGATCGCCGAAGGCCACGCCAGCGATCTGGCGAAGAAGCCGGAATCCATCACCGGCCGTTTCCTTGCCCGTCCGCTGGACCACAGTTTCAAACCGCGGCGTCCGGTCGCCGACGACACGCCGTCGCTGCTCGTACGCGGCGCCACGCTGCACAACCTGAAGGGCATGGACGTGCGGGTGCCGCTCGGCCGGCTGGTGGTGATGACCGGCGTGTCCGGCTCCGGCAAGTCGTCACTTGCGCGCGACGTGCTGCGTGACGGCGTGGCGCAGCGGCTGAACGACCCGAAGGCTGCGCTCATCGGCTGCACCGACATCGAAGGCTGGGGCGCGCTCGGCCGCGTGCTCGAGGTTGACCAGACGCCGATCGGCAAGACGCCGCGTTCCTGCCCGGCGACCTATATCGGTTTCTGGGACGCGATACGCAAGCTCTACGCCGACACCCAGGACGCGCGCGAACGCGGCTTCACTGCCGCGCGCTTCTCGTTCAATACCGGCCCCGGTCGCTGCCCGGTGTGCGAGGGCCAGGGGCTGCGGCAGATCGAAATGTCCTTCCTGCCCGACGTGCGCGTGCTGTGCGAAGCATGCAACGGCGCGCGCTTCAATTCGGAAACGCGCGCCGTCATCTGGCGCGGCAAGAGCATCGCCGACGTGCTGGCGATGAGCGTGGACGAGGCGGTCGAATTCTTCGCCGCCCACCGCAAGCTGGCCGACACGCTGAAGCTGATGCAGGAGGTCGGCCTCGGTTACCTCACATTGGGTCAGCACAGCCCCACGCTGTCCGGCGGCGAAGCGCAGCGCATGAAACTGGTGACCGAACTGGCCAAGTCGCCGGCCGACCCGAATGACCCCGCCAACGCGCGGCGGGGCCGCGGCAATCCGCACACGCTTTACGTGCTGGACGAACCGACCACCGGCCTGCACATGGCCGACATCGCCAAGCTGATCGGCGTGCTGCACCGGCTGGTCGATACCGGTCATTCGGTGGTGGTGATCGAGCACGATCTCGACCTGATGGCCGAGGCGGACTGGATCATTGACCTCGGTCCGGAAGGCGGTGACGGCGGCGGCCGGGTGGTGGCCGCCGGGGCTCCGGTCGATCTGCTGGCGCAGGCTGCCACATCGCACACCGCGCGCGAACTGGCGCGTTTCCGCGCCGCGCGGCATCGCTGACAAGGCGGACGCTCTCAGTGCCGGTCGGCCACTCGGGTCACCGACGTCGGCCGGCACCGCCGTCCGGCTTCGCCGATTCCTACAAGCCGGCTGACCGCCGCCAACCAGAATGCAGGGTGTGACAGCGGGTCCGGAGTCTGGCGCGCGTCCGGTAACGATTTGAAGCATGTCGATTACACGTGGCAGTCTGCGCCCAGCCCTCCGCACCCGTTGAAATCACTGTTCACTACGCGGAGACACGACGATGAAAAAGATGATGATGACTGCCGCTCTGGCCCTGTCCGCGCTGCCGGCGCTGGCCGCCGACGTCGGTGTGTCGATCTCGATCGGACAGCCCGGCTTCTATGGCCATATCGACATCGGCGACTACTACCCGCGCCCGCGTCTGATCTATCCGCAGCCGGTGGTCATCGTGTCCGGCCCGCATCTGCCGCCGCCGGTCTATATGCACGTACCGCCGGGCCATGCCAAGAACTGGCGCAAGTACTGCGGTCGTTACGAGGCCTGTGGCCGCCCGGTCTACTTCGTGCAGGACAGCTGGTACAACGACGTCTATGTACCGCGCTACCGCGAGCGTCACGCCTATCGCGAGGTGCGCCACGATCATCACGACGGGCATCAGCATTACGATCGGCACGACCGCGACGATCACCGCCGTGGCGGCTACGACGATCACCGCGGCGGCAAGCACGACAAGGGCGGACGTGGGCACGGCGGCGGTCCGGGCAACGGAAATGGCAACGGCAATGGCCGGGGGCGCGATTGATTGGTGCGGGTGCACACTGTTCGACCCGGGAACACTGTGTGCCGGGAAACAGGGATATTTTCCCGGTATGACCGGGAAAATATCCCAATTTGTCACCCTTCTGAGCGGCTTCCGGGAAACTTTCCCGGGCGAGGGCTAGACTTCGGATACTGCAGCGCAACACGCTGCGGACCCCATTCTGGCATACCGAAAAAGGAGAACACACCATGAAGAGCGCTCACCTGCTGGCTACCCTGCTCATCACTGCCGGCGTTGCCGCGCCGGCATTCGCGGAGCATCACATGCCGAAGACCTCGGCAGGTCTCGAGAAGTGCATGAAGGCGGCTCTGAAGGCCAAGGCCGGCCAGATCATCAAGGTCGAACTGAAGAAGGAAGCCGGCGAAGGTTACATCTACGAATTCGATATCGAGACGCCCGATGGCAAGGCGTGGGATGTCGAGTGCGCGGGCAAGTCGGGCAAGGTGGTCGAGGTCGAGGAAGAAGTGACCAAGGATCACCCGAAGTTCGCTGGCGCCAAGGTGAACGAGGCTGCGGCACGCGAGATCGCGCTTAAGAAGGTGCCGGGTGAGATCGTCGAGGTCGAGTACGAGATCGAACCGGACGGCAAGGGCTCTTACGAGTTCGACATCAAGACCGCCGACGGCAAGGAAGTGAAGCTTGAAGTCGATACCGAATCCGGCGAAGTGGTGTCACAGTCGGACGAGAAGTGGCAGATCGGCAAGGAGTGATGCCGGTCGGCAGGTCTGCGGCGCGGGCCTGAGAAACAGGGCGGTCACGACCGCCCTGTTTTTTTTGCCCTGCAACAGGGCGTGCTGCCTCTCCGAGACGCCGGGAGTGCGCCCAAGTGGTGCATTGATGCACCTGAAAAGTGATTTTCAATCAATTGCTTAACTTCCAGAGTTCGTTGCCGTTCTGAGCTGTAACCCACCAGAACGGAGCGACTGATGTACTGCCCGCAATCCTTGCTTCCACACATGCGCAGCGTGCTCGCCTGCGAGCGCGAACTGTCCGAACTGCGCTTCACCTGGCGACTGATCGAGACCACGGCCAAGATGGTCTGCCCGGCCGAGGCGAAAACCATCCTGCCGGCCATGGCCAGCACGCGCGAGGCCTTCGGGCGGCTGGAAACCGAACTGGTGCGTGCGCTGGCTGCCGAGAACGTCAACAAGGTGGTGCTGCAGATGCGTGCGAGGGCGCGCGCGGTCGTCGATGTGGTGGTGCGTAATCTGTACGAGCGCACGGCCGATGTCGGCTTTCTCGCGACCGACGACGACATCCGCAGTTTCCTGCGCGCCGACGCGACCGGCCGTGAGCGGCTGGAGGCGCGCCTGCACGAATACATCCGCAAGTACTCGGTGTACGACGCCATCTTCGTGCTCGATCTGCGCGGCGAGGTGCGTGCGGCGATCGGTGCGTCGCCTGAGACGACGGCCGGCGATCCGGCGCTGCTCGAACGCGCGCTCGCAGCCTCGGGTTACGTCGAACACTTCGGGCACTGCGCGCTGCTGCCGGGACGCGAGCGGGCGCTGGTGTACGCGCGACGCATCGACGATACCGACGGGCGGGCGCTTGGCGTGCTCTGTCTGTCCTTCCGTTTCGACGACGAAATGGCCGGCATCTTCCGTACCTTCCGTCGCCCGCGCGATCGGGCGGTCATGCTGCTGCTCGATGCCGACGGACACGTCATCGCCAGCAGCGATCCCGACCACGTGCCGCTGGGCCGCACACCGGAGGCCGCCACCGGCGCCCACGGTGCGCTGATCGACTTCGGCGGCCGCGAGTACATCGCCTGCACCTGCGAGGCGACCGGCTACCAGGGGTATGCGGGCCCGGGCTGGCGCGGCCATGTCATGGTGCCGGCCGAATCGGCCTTTCGCGAAGAGGCGGTCGCACTGCAGGGGGCGGGGGCACAGTCCTCCGGCCTGAACTGCAGCGAGCTGGCGGCCATTGAGGCGCAGGCGGGGGCGATCAAGGACGCGCTGAACCGGGTCGTCTGGAATGGTCAGGTGATGGCTGGCGGACGTCGTGGCGATTCGCTGAAGCTGAAGTCCATGCTGCAGCAGATCAGCGAAACCGGCGAGCGCATGCGTGCAGTGTTTTCGCGTGCGCTGGCCGCGCTGTCCGACACCATCATGTCGTTGACGCTGCAGGATCTGCAGTTCGTGTCGCGGCTGATGATGGACGTGATGGATCGCAATCTTTACGAGCGCGCCAACGACTGCCGCTGGTGGGCGCTGGCGCCGGCCTTGCGCGAGGCGCTCGCCAGCGGTCGCGGCGGCGCATCGCTCGGTGCACTGCTCGACGACATCAACCGGCTCTACACGGTGTACGACCGGCTGTTCGTCTATGGCGCAGACGGGCGCATCGTCGCCTCCAGCACGCTGTCCGGCGCGGCGGACGACACCATCGGCCGGCAGGTTGACGGGCGTGTCGTCGATGCGGTGAACCGGCTGACCAGCACGCAGAGCTATGCCGTGTCGCCCTTCGAAGCCAGTCCGCTGCATCGCGACGCGCCGACCTACATCTACCATGCGGCCATCCGCGCGCCGGCCGACGACACGCGCGTGGTCGGCGGCATCGGCATCGTGTTCGAATCGGCGCGCGAATTCAGGGCCATGCTGAGCGAGCTGCTGCCGGCGCGCGATGGCGTGTGGGCCGCCTTCTGCGAGCGCGATGGTCGCGTCGTCGCCAGCACGCGACCGAATCTCGCGCCGGGAAGCCGGCTGGATCTGGGCGAACTCGCCGTCGGTCTCGACGCAGGCGCCAGCCGACATGCCCTGATCGATTTCGACGGCGTGCGCCATATGGCCGGTGTTGCCCTGTCGGCGGGCTATCGCGAGTACAAGACTACCGGCGATTACCGCAACGATCTGGTCGCCGTCGTCGCGCTGGCGCTGCCGGAGGCCCCCGCGGCGGCCCGCGACACCGACGCCGGCCCGGGCGAAACCGAAGGCGGCGTCCGCCCGGGTGAGGGCGAGGAGTTCGCGGTGTTCCGCCTCGACGACCGGCACCTCGCGGTGAGCGCGAGCCAGGTGCTGGAGGCGGCCGACATCGATCGCGTACGCCGGATCGGCAGCGGCGAAGGACTGGTGGCCGGCGTGCTGCCGCTCGACGATGCGGGCGGGCTGGAACATGTGCCGGTGGTCAATCTGCGGGTGTTCTTCGACCTGCCGCGCGCCGACGGTCGCGGTCACGTCGTCGTCACGCACAGTGCGCGTGGTCGCCTCGGGCTGGTGGTGGACGATCTGATCAGCGTGACCGAGTGCGGCCCGAACGACATCCGGCCGGTGCCCGAGATGGTCGCCGGGCGCTTCCGCTGGCTCGACCGTCTCATCATCACCGGCCGCGACCGTCCGCTGGTGTCCGCACTCGACCTCGACGCGCTGTACGACATGCTGCGCGACCAGGTCCGCGGCGAGCTGTCGGACGCTGACTGCATGCTGCAGGACGAAGTGTTGAGTGCCTGATCGCGGGGGCAGGACGAAAAAAAGCCCGATCCGCGGATCGGGCTTTCTTCTGCAACCGGAGTGGTGGTGATGGGGGGACTTGAACCCTCGACCTACGGATTATGAATCCGTCGCTCTAACCAGCTGAGCTACATCACCACGCGAAAGGACGCGGATTGTCGTTTAGACACCGGTACTTGTCAAGGACGGCGCAGCGGCCGGACAATCGCGGGTTGATTTCTCCTGGATGGGTTCGCACAGATGCAGCGGGACCTTGAATTCGATGTGGTGGTGGTGGGTGCAGGCCTGCCCGGCCTCGCACTGTGCGCGGCCTTGCGCCGCTCGCAGTTGTCGGTGGCGCTGGTCGAGGGGCGCATGCCCGAGTGGCCGGTCGGTGGCTGGGACGCGCGGGTGTATGCGGTCAGTCCGTCGAGTGCGCGCTTTCTCGACGCGGTCGGCGCCTGGGCGCATCTGGACAGCGGCCGCCTGCAGCCGATGACGCGCATCGAGGTGTTCGGCGACCGCGGCGCGCGGCTCGACTTTTCCGCCTTCGACGTCGGTGTCGGCGAACTGGCGTGGATCGCCGAATCCAGCCTGATCGCGCGCGAACTGTGGGAAGGCGTCAAACGGCAGGCCAACGTGACACTGCTGTGTCCGGCGCGGCCGCTGTCGCTGACCGTCGCCGACGGTCGCTCGCGGCTGGCGCTGGAGGACGGTCGGGTGCTCGACGCCGCGCTGGTGGTCGGCGCCGATGGTGTCAATTCCTGGGTGCGCGCGCAGGCGGCGCTGGAAGCACGCCTCACCGATTACGAGGAACTGGGCGTCGTCGCCAACTTCCGCTGCGAGAAACCGCATCTGGGCACCGCCTGGCAATGGTTCAGGCCGGACGGCGTGCTGGCGTTCCTGCCGCTGCCCGATCAGCACATGTCCATGGTGTGGTCCGCACCGGAAGCGACCGCGCGCGAATTGCTGCAATACGACCCCGCTACGCTGGCGACGCAGGTGGCAGCGGCGGGCGACCACGTGCTCGGTGCGCTCGAACTGGTGACGCCGGCAGCGGGGTTTCCGCTGCGGCTGATGCAGGTGCCCAAGGTGGTTGCGCCCGGCGTCGCGCTGGTCGGCGACGCCGCGCATGCCATCCATCCGCTGTCCGGCCACGGCGTCAATCTGGGGTTTGCCGATGTGCGCGTGCTGGCCGAAGTGCTGGCGGACGCCGACCGCAGCGTGCTCGGCGACGTGCGTCTGCTGCGTCGTTACGGACGTAAGCGGGCGGAAGAGGTGAATGCGATGCAGCTCACCACGCACGCGTTGCACGAGCTGTTTCGGCCGCAGTGGCAGGCGCTGTCCTGGTTGCGCAACAGCGGACTGAACCTGACCCGGCGCCTGCCTGTCGTAAGGAATGCGCTGGTACGCTACGCACTCGGCTGAGTACTCACAACCGGCGCGCAATGATGCGCGCTCTCACAAGGAAACTACATGTCCATCAAGCACACCGCAGCGCTGCTGTGCGCACTGGCTGCATCGACCGCCTGGGCGGGGCCGGAAGACACGATCAAGGCCGCAGTCGAGTCCACGCTGGGCGCCGGTGCCAAGGTCGAAGGCGTCACCAAGACGCCGTATCTGGGTCTGTATGAAGTGCGCGTCGGCGGAGAGATCCTCTACACCGACGAGAAGGCGAACTACCTCATCCTCGGCGAAATCCTCGACGCGAAGACGCGCCAGAACATCACGCAGGCGCGCGTGAACCAGCTGTCGGCGATCAACTTCGCCGAGCTGCCGCTGGACGTCGCGATCAAGCAGGTGCGCGGCAACGGCAAGCGCGTCATCGCCACTTTCGAAGACCCGAACTGCGGCTACTGCAAGAAGCTGGCGAAGGAACTGCTGACGCTGAACGACGTGACCGTCTACACCTTCCTGACGCCGGTTCTCGGCCCGGATTCGCAGAAGAAGTCGGAAGCGATCTGGTGCGCCGGTGACCGCCAGAAGGCGTGGAGCGACTGGATGACCGCCAACGTCGCGCCGGCTGCCGCGTCTGCATCCTGCGACACCGCCGGTCTGCAGAAGTCGGTTGCGCTGGGCGAGAAGTACCGCGTGCGCGGCACGCCGACCATCTTCCTCAGCAATGGCGAGCGCATTCCGGGCTACGTGCCGGTGGCGCAGCTCGAAAAGCGCATGGCGGGCGTGAAATAAGGGCAGCCGCTGCCGGCGGGGGCCGTCGGCCCCGTGCCGGATGCTTACTGCACCGTGCAGGAGGCGTCCGAATCGCTGCCCAGGCCGGTGCTGCCATTCATGCCGGCCGGACCGGGGCGGGCCGCGGTGGACGAGGGCAACGACTCGTTCAGGCCCGGATTTTCGGGCAGCGGCTGCGGCGCCGATTTGCTGCTCGACACGACGCCCGCCTGACCGACTTCGAAGGTCTTGCTGCCGGCGTCGTTCTTCACTTCGATGCTGCCTTCCTCGACGTCGAACACCAGCGCCGGTTCGCCGGGTTTTCCGTCCTTTGCCTCCTCCAGCGCCTTGATGCAGGCGGGGTCATCCTTCGTATTCTCGTCGCACAACAGCATGCCGAAGCGCGTGCCGCGGATGCCAATCGTGGCCGTCACCGTGCTCGCGCGGTAGCCCTCGCGATTGCGTTTGCCGATCAGGCCGGTCACCGCACGCAGGCCGCCCTTGACCAGGCTGTACAGCAGGCTGTCCTTCTCGGGCTTCGCCTCGTCGAAGGCGTAGCCGTCAATCTTCACCTGGCTGCGTGGCTTCAGCGCGAGCGACGAGCCGTCACCGAATTCGATGCGCGCCACCGTGGTCTTTTCAGTGGTGATGACGTCGCCGGTGTAGATCGACGAATCGCGTCCGAGGATGCGCGTCTTGTTGTCGGCGGTCTGCACGTACATCGTGCCGGACAGATAGCTCACGCGGCCGGCGGCCGGTGTCGGCGTGGTCTGCGCAGCCAGTGGCGCGGCGACGAATGCCGCGGTCAGCACGAGCAGGCGAGGGTCGAGGGTGCGGGCGTTCATGGACGGACTCCTTAACGGCACTGCAGGCGGCTGGCGCGGAAGTCGCGCAGCGGCTGGTCGAATTGCGGGCCCGATGCGGTGGCGATGTCGCTCAGTGCATCCACGCTTGCGACATTGATCGGTGCGCTGACCTGCGGCGGCGTCGCCGGTAGCACGATGCGCGGCGGCTGGAACACTTCCGGCAGCAGCGTGGTGGCGATCACCTGAACCTGCGGCTGCGTCACGGCCGGTTCCGAGGTGACGGCGAAACTGATGTTGAACACGGCCGTGCCGCTGCCCAGGCTCAGCGTGAAGCGGGCGCTGTCAGTGCCGTTGAAGCCAGCGTTCGCCGTGTAGATCCAGCCCGCCGCTTCGCCACTGACCGTGCCGTTCTGCGGCAGACCGGTCAGCACGGCGCCCGAGCGCAGACTGAAACTGAATGGCGTGCCACCCTGCGCGGCGTAACTGCGGTTGATCACCGGCTGCGAGGTCGGGGAGAAGCTCAGCGTGCCGGCGCCGCCGATGCGGTCGAAGATGTCCGGTGGCAGGTCGCCGCCCAGTTCCATCGTCGCGTCGGCACCGATGACGAAGCTGCCGGCGCCGGTATTCGCGATGCCGCCGGTCAGGCCCAGATTGCCCGAACTGGCGCTCACTTCACCGAAGTTGGACAGCAGCACGCCGATGTTCGAGCTGCCGCCACCCACCGTACCTTCGAGCGTGCCACGGTTCACCAGACTGCCGCTGCCGCCGACCGCGGCGTTGCTGCCGACCCCGAGCGACGCGCCTGTGGCGACGATGAGTTGCGCGCCGCCGCTCATGTTGACCCGGGTGCCGGCATCGATCAGGCCGCTGTCGGCAATGGTCAGGCGCGCGCCGGCGAGGTTGAGCGATGCGCCGTCGAGCAGCGCATCGCCATTGACGATGACACTGCGGCCGGCGCCGCCGATCGAACCAGAGGTCCAGACGAGGTTCTCGGCAACGGTCAGCGTACCGGTGCCGCCGATGTTGCCGGCCACGGCGAGCGAACCGAAGCTGGCGTTGCTGTTGAAATTGACGAGCGTGTTGCCGCTGACGCGTGTAGTGCCGCCGACCGAATAGACGCCATTGACGTTGAACAGGCCGCCGGAGAAAGCGGTGAATTCGACGTCGCCGGCACCGGTGATTGACGAACCGGGGCCGAAGTCGCGGAAGGCATCGCGGAAGCGCAGCGTGGCGCCGGCGTCAACCGTATAGTCGCCGCTGTCGGCGCGGGGACCCGACAGATCGGTGTCGTGAGCGAGCACCGACAGGGTGCCGCTGCGTACCTGCACGTCGCCGTCGTTCGCGAAGATCATGCCGCCGCCGCTGCCGAACTCGACCGTGCGGTTGGCGTTGACGACGATGCTGCCGGTGTTGTTCAGCCGTGTCGTCGTCAGATTGCCGCCGCTACCCGGCAGCACGTTCAGCGTGCCGCTGTTGGTGAACAGATTTCCGGTCAGCGCCCCACCGGCGTAGTTCAGCGTACCGGCGTTGTTCAGTGCGTCACCGAAGTTCAGCGTGCCGCCGGTCAACGACAAGGTTCCGCCATTCAGGATCGTGGTCGGCGCATTCAGCGTGCCACCGGTCAGCGTCAGCGAGTTGGCGTCACCTATGGTCAGCCCGGCCAGCGTAAGGGCCGGGTTCGCGTTCAGCACGACGTTGGCGCCGCCAGCAAGGTTGATGAACACCAGGTCGTTCAGGCCCGGCAGCGCGTCACCAGTCCAGTTCGCCGCGTCCATCCAGTTCGACGTGCCGCCGCCGCCGTCCCAGCAGATGCCTCCACAGCTGATCAACATGTAGCGGAGGTTCAGACGGTTGGCCGAAGTGGCAAGGGTATAGTCGGCCGGCAGGCGCTGCGTGGTGAAGCGGCCGATCAGGCCGCCATCGGCCTGGACGATGTTGGTGTTGACGCCCACGCGGCTGTAGCCGCCCGCTTCGCTGACCTCGAGCGTGCCGGCGAGGGTGGCCGTGCCGCCGACCTGCAGGCGCCCGGTCGTTCCGAAGCCGATGCGGGACACCAGCGTGGCTCCGGCGCCCTGCTCGTAATTGCCGCTGAGTTCCAGCGCGCCGGCGTAAAGGTCGATCGTACCGGCGTTCTGCAGCGAGGCGGCCAAAACGGAAGAGCCGTCCAGCCGCTTCTCCAGCGTGCCGCTGTTGCGAATGAGCAGGCTGCCCGGCGCATTCCAGGCCACGTCGGCAACCTGGCCGAGAGCGGTGCCGGCGCTGCCCATTTCGAGCAGACCCGCGTTGTCTATCGTATTGTCGCCGTGCAGGTGGATGTTGTTCACCAGCGACAGCCTGCCCTGGTTGTTCAGCGCGATGCCCGACAGGTCAGCGTACTGCTGGCCTCCGACATTGAGCGACGCGCCGCTGGCGATCGTGACATTGCGCGGCATGGACGGCGTCTGGACGTAGAGCGGACCTACAGCGGCGTCGTATCCGTTCACGATGCCGTTGGCCAGCACGCCGTCGGCGATGGTCGATCCGCTGCCGGTGAAGGTGAGCGTGCCGGTACCGCCGAGCACCGAATAGTTCGCCAGGTCCCCAGCGACCCAGTCCATGTCAAGCCGGTTCAGACGAGTGCTGCCGTTGAAGTTCAGCACGCCGCCGCGCACAGTCAGCGTGTTGGCGAAGTTGAGCGCCTGGGCGAAGTCGGCGCGGCCGGCGTTGATGCGCGTGGTGCCGGTGTCGGCGACGGTGTAGCTGCCACTGACGTTTACCTGTGCGCCGGAGAACTCGACCGTGCCCGCACCGTCGATGTCGCTGCCCGCCCCCAGCGTGCGCCGGCCAGCGCCGAAGGCCAGCGTCGCGTTGTTGGTGTAGCGGCCGGTGTCGGTGGCGCGGTCGGCGTTCGACACGCGGATGTCCAGACGGCCGCCATTGACCTGCACCGAGCCGAGATTGTCGAAGCTGTAGTTGCCTTCCAGCCGCTGCTCACCTCCGCCACCCTTGATCAAGGTGCCGGCATTGACGAAGCGCGACAGCGGGCCGCTGTGGGTTCCTAGCGCGAGCGCGTTGCCGTCGGACAGGTCGATCACCCCGTCTGCTTCGTTGATCAGCGCCCCGCCATCGCCGTCGCTGGTCGAATAGAAGTGCAGCAGTGCGCCGCTGGCCAGACGCAAGGTGCCGCTGTTGTGCCAGTCCACGCTAATGCCGAAACCCAGTCCGCCGGAGCCGGTGGCGGTGGTGAGTCCGGCCGTGGTGAAGATGCCCGCACCGTCGAGGTCGGCTTGGTCGCGCCAGTCGAACGTGTCGCTGACGGTGAGGCTGCCATTGGTGCGCAGGGTCACGCCCTCGCCGCCGGAGAGCGCGAGCCGGCTGACCGTCACGTTGCCGTCGAACTGGCTGAAGCCGCCGCTCTGACGGAGGCCGGCGAAGCTTGCCTGACCGCCGACGTTGAGCGTGCCGCCGCTCAGCACCAGGTCGCCCGCCACCGCGGACGCGACGCTGCCGTTAGCGGATTGGCCGGTGATGGTAAGCGCACCGCCGGTGATGGTGAGTGCGCTGCCGGCGACCGTGTTGAGCCCCGCGATGCGCTGGTCGCCCCCGGTCAGCATGACCTGGCCACCGCTGGCCAGGCTGATGAATACGAGATCGTTCAGGCCGGGCAGCACATTGCCGGTCCAGTTCGCGGCATCGGTCCAAAGATTGGTGCCTGCGCCGCCGTCCCAGCAGATGCCGCCGCAGGCGATGGCATTGAAGCTGAGGCGCAGCGCGTTGGCGCTCTGTGTGCTCGTGTAGCCGGCGTCCGGCAGGGTCACCGTGGCGAAGCTGCTGCTCACGCCGGCGCCGGTGGTGATCAGGTCGATGGCCACTGTTTCGCGAACGTAGCCCGGCGCTTCCGATACGACCAGTGCGCCGCCGAGCGTCGCGCTGCCGCTGACCGCGAGCTGGTCGTACTCGCCGGCGGCGTTGCCGCCGATGGCCATCAGCAACTGGCCGCCGCTGCCCTGCACGTAGTTGCCGGTCACCCGCATCGTGCCGTGCGTGTAGACGCCATTGAACAGATCGCCGATGCGCATCGTGCCGTCGTTGCGCAAGGTGTTGCCCGCGCCGACGTCCACCGTGCCGAAGCCTTCGATCAGGCCGCTGGCGGCGTTGGTGAAACCGCCGATCCGGCGCAGCGTCGCACCGCTGTCTATGAAGCTGCTGCCGTTATGCGTGAGACTGCCGCCGAATTCGAGCAGGGCGCCGGCGACCACGTCGAGACGACCGTTATGCACGAAGGTGCCGCCGCCCGGCGCACCGGAATAGCCGATGCCGAAGCGCAGGCTGCCGCTCTCCACCATGATGTCGCCGTCGTTGATCACGTTGGCGTAGTTCGCGGTGCCGCCGGGGATGCCGAGGGTGCCGATGCTGGTTTCGCCGCCGCCGCTCTTGCGGATGGTGCCGCTGGCGAGGTTGTTCAGCGTCAGCGTGCCGACGCCGACCGAGCGGTCGCCGAAGCTGAAGTTGCCGGTGATGTCGACCAGCCCCGCGTTGTTGACGCGGGCGTTGCCGACGACGTCGATGTGGCCTTCCTGCCAGGCCAGCGTGCCGAAGTTGCTCAGCGATCCGGCGCCGAAGCGCTTGTAGCTGGTGCCCTGTACGTCGTCGCTGCCGGTGGTGCTGAGGGTCAGCGTAGCGCCGTTGGCGACGACGAGGTTGCCGGTCAGCGTGCCGCGCGTCCAGCCGCTCTGTCCGGTGAGTGTGGCGCTGCCGCTGCCGGCGAAGGTGCCGCCGTTCCAGTTGTAGCGACCGATGGCCGACGCTGCGTTCACCGTTAGTGTGCCGCCGGTCTGCGTAAGGTTCGCCGCCTGGAAGCCGGCCTGGGCAATCACCTGGCCGTTGCCGGCCAGTTCGAGATTGGCGATCGAGGTCGGCGCGGTCATCGTGAAGCGGGCCGAGTCCTGCACGCGCACGGTGAAGCTGCCGTCGGCAATCGCCGCTGCAGTTGACGCCGCGGTGGCCATGGCCGAGTCGATGAACTCGATGCGACCGCCGCCGTCGAACTGGCCGGTCGCATCGAGCAGGTAGCTGGCGCTGCCGCCATATCGCACGGTCGCACCGAGCGCGACGTCGATGACGCCGGCGTTGGCCGCGCCGCCGGTCAGCGTCATCGACCCGCTCGCGTTGCGGACGGTCGCGCCCTGGCGGATGTCAACGCGTCGGGTCGAACTGCGCGTGCCGGCGGCGTATTCGAAGGTCGAGCCGGCGGCGAAGATGGAACTGCCGCTGCCGACCATGTCGCCGCCGGTCCAGCTCGAACCGGTGCCGGTGAAGGTGACCGCGCCCGAGCCGCCGAAGCTGCCCGAGGACAGCAGCAGGCGGGCGATCGAGGTCTGCGCGTTGGCGGTGAAGCTGCCACCGCCGATCGTCAGATCGCCGGCCAGCGTTGACACCGCCTGACCGTTCGCGCCGCCGCTGACCGTCAGCGTGCCGCCGCTGATCGTCAGCGTGTTGCCGGCGGTCGTCGTGAGCGACGAGATGGTGTGCGCGCCGCCGGTGAGCTGCACATTGACGCCGTTTTCGAGATCGATGAACACGAGGTCGGTGATGCCCGGCAGCAGATCGGTGGTCCAGTTCGCGGCGTCCGTCCACAGCAGCGTACCGGCGCCGCCATCCCAGCAGACGCCGCCGCAGATCGCGCCAGCGTAGCTCAGCACGTGACGGTTGCCGACCGTCAGCGTGCTGTAGCCGGACGGCAGCGTGACGCTGGCGAAGCTGCCGCTCAGTGTGTTGGCGCTGACGATGTCGGTCTGCAGCGCAGTCGGCTGGTAGCCGGCCAGTTGGGTGACAGCCAGCGTGCCACCCAGCGTGGCCGCGCCACTGACGATCAGTGCGTCGGTGCCGGCACTGCCGCGCTCGATCTGCAGTGTGCCGTCGGCGGCCTGCACATACTGCCCGGTGATGCGCAGCGTGCCGATGCTGTTCGCGCCGCCCGGCGCGACGACGCCTCGATTCAGCAGACCGGTGCTGCCGACGATCAGCGAGCCGTGGCCGGCGATGGTGCCGGTGCTGGTCAGTGCGCTGCCACTGGTGCTGAAGCTCGTGCCGGACAGCAGTTGCAGCACACCCGGGTTGTTCGTGAAGCCGTCGGCCATGACAGCGCCCTGTGCCACGGTGAAGCTGCCGGTGTTGATGAAGCGGATCGGGCTCCAGAAGTTGAAGGTGCCGTTGCCCTGTTTCACCAGCGTGCCGGCATTGACGAAACTGCCGGCGCTGCCGCTCTGATACCACGCGCCGGCGTTGGTATTGCTGGCCGTATCGATGTACAGCGTCGCGCCGGCGGCATTCGTGAAGGTGGCGTTGCCGCCGAGATAGAAGTAGCCGCCCGGCTTGTAGAGGCTGCTGTTGCCCGAGGCGTTGGTATGTACCATCGAGCGGCCGTCCAGGCCAAAGGAGCTGTTGCCGGAAATCTGGAGTACGCCACTCACGGTCAGCGTGCCACTGCCGCTGACATCGCCGCCGGTCCATTCATAGCGCCCCGACAGCTCATTGCTGCCGCTGCCTGCAAGATGGCCACCGCTCTGACGTACGGTGATGCCGAGGTCGAGGCCATCGGCCAGCATCAGCGTACCGCCGCTGATCACCAGCGGACCGCTGCCGGAGAAGGTTGCCGTCGCGGTCGCGTTGGCCGTGACAGTGGTGCCGGGCGCGGTGACGATTTCAAGGCTGCCGGCGCCGCTGATGACATGGCTGCCGGCGAGCAGGTGGGCCGGTGAGCCCGTGCTGGTCACGCCCAGCGTGACCCGCCCCTGTTCGATCTGCAGCGTGCCGCTCTGCGTCAGCGCCACCAGACCGAAGCTGCCGAAGTCGAGGCGGCCGCTGCCCGACTTGATCAGCGTGCCGGTATTCACGAAGCTGCCCGCGCTGCCGGCGTCGTGGTCGATGTACATGACGCTGCCGCTGCCGGCCACGTCCAGCCGCAGTACGCCGCTGTTACGGAACACGGCGCCGTTCTCCAGATTGAAGCCGCTGGCCGATGTGTTGGCGATGCGGCTGGCGCCGCTCGAATTGACGTGGTCGAGCAATGTGCCGTCGCGCAGATAGACCGTCGTGTTGCCGGTCTGCAGGAAGCGGCCACGTTGCGTCAGCGTACCGCCACCGTTGATCGTGCCGCCGGTCCAGCTCAGGTCGCCGGTCACCTCGGCGGTGTTTGCGCTGCCGATGGACAGCGTGCCGCCGCTCAGTTCGAGGTCGGTTGCGACCGTCGTGCCATGGCCCAGTACCAGCGTACCGCTGCCGACGGCCAGAACGCCGCCGCCATTGAAGGCGAAGCCGCTGGCGGTGGTCGTGCTCCCGGCGCGCACCAGAACGCGTGCATTGTCGGCGATCGTCATGCTGCCGCCGAGCGCGATCGATGTTCCACCGAACTCTACCGTGCCGGCATTCACCGCGAAGCTGCCGTTCTGGTCGAAGGCGAGTGAGCCGTAACTGCCGAAATCCACGCGACCTTCGCCGCTCTTCACCAAGGTGCCGGCGTTCTCGAAGCGACCTCCGCTGCCCGAGTCGTGGTCAATGTACATGATGCTGCCGGCGCCGGCGGTATCCAGCGTCAGCACGCCGGTATTGCGGAAAACGGCACCATTCTCGACGTTGAAACCGCTGCTCGACGCATTGGCGATGCGGCTTTCGCCGGCTGTGTTCGTGTGCAGCATCTGCAGGCCGTCGCGCAGATAGACCGTGGTGTTGCCGCTCTGAATGAATGCGCCATTCAGCGTCAGTGTCCCTGCGGTGACCAGATCGGCTGCCCGCACGGTGCCGCTGTTCCAGACGAAGTCGTCGTTCATCGTCGCCGAACCGGTCAGCGACAGCGTGCCGGATGCCTGCGTGTAGGCCACGTCGATGCGGGCGCCATCGGCCAGCGTCAACGTACCGCCCTCGTTCAGAAGCTGACCGTCACCGGCGAAGCGCGCGGTGGCGCTGATCGTGCTGGAGTGCGAACTGGTGAGCTGCAGCGCGGTACCGTCGGCCAGTGTGGTGTTGCCGGACAGCAGATGGCCGCTGCCGCCCTGGACGATGATGCTGCCCTGCTGGAGGTTGAGCTGACCGGCCTGCTGCAGGCGGGTCGGGTTGTAGATGTAGAGGGCGCCGCCGCCGGTCTTGTTCAGCGTGCCCTGGTTGTGCAAGGTCCCGCCTGCGCCGCTGCTGTAGTAGGTGCCGAAGTTGCCGCCGCTGGTATCCACCGTCAGCACGGCGCCAGCGGCATTGCGCAGTTCGCTGCTTCCGCTCAGGTAGAAATAGCCGCCGGTCTTGGCGATGCGGCTGTTGCCGCTGGCATTGGTGTGTACCAGCGTCGTGTCGTTCAGTCCGAAGGAATTGCTGCCGCCACCGATGTCCAGAACGCCCGACAGCGTCAGCGTACCGCCACCGCCGATGTTGCCGCCGGTCCAGTCGAAGTCGCCGCTTGCTGCGGTCGCGCCGGCAACGTTCAGGGTGCCGCCGCTGAGCGCGATGTCGGAACTCACGCTGCTCAGGTTCAGGTTCAAGGTGCCCGACACCACCTCTATCCGCGTCTGTCCCTGGTCGGCGTTCAGATTGGCGGTGTGGCCAGCCACCCGCAGCAGAGACGAGGGCAGCGCGAGTGCCGCGTTGTAGTTCACCGTGCCGCCGCGGATGTCGATTGCGTCGAACGCCAGCCCGGCGCCAGCGAAGGTGCTGGTGCCGTTGTTCTGCACGAAGCTGGCGATGTGACCGGATGTGTTCGCCATGAAAGCACTGCTGCTGTTCAGCGTCACCGCGTTGAGATCGAGCGGTCCCTGCGTGATCAGCTGTCCGCTGCCGTTGAGCGTGAGGTTGCCGGCGATCGCGGTTTCGCCGACCACCGTCAGCGAGCCGCCGCTGATGGTCAGGTGTTCCTGCGAAATCAGCTCGCCGACGGTCCAGGTGCCGGACGAGAGGGTGACCGTGGGCGTGTAGCCGACGCGGTCGATGAGCACCGACATCGACGCGCTGTTCGGGGCGAAGCCGAGCGACCAGTTGGTGCCGGTGCTCCAGTCACCGTTGCTGTTGGACACCCACTCGTTCACCTCTCCCGGCAGCGCCTCGCCGGTGGCCAGCAGATAGGTGCCGACACCGTAGAAACTGTCGTAGCCGAAGCCCGCGGGCACGTTCAGCGCGGCGAACACCGAAGTACCCGAACGCGTGGTGTAGCGGATGAGCGGGAAGGCTTCGCTGCTGTCCGGCGTGAAGCCGTTCGTATGGGCGACCTGCAGCGTGCCGCCGAAGGTCAGCGTGCCATTGACGTCGAGCGCGCCGTGCCCGGTCCCGCGTTCGACGCCGCCGATGTCGAAGCGCAGCGTTCCGCTCGCCGTCAGTACCAGATTGCCGGTGAGGTTCAGCACGCCGTCCTCGGCGAATATCGTGCCGGAGTTGGTCAGCGTGCGTCCGCTGGCGTCAACGTTTCCGGCGCCGCGCAGCAGGCCGGTATTGATGAAGCTGTCGCCGGCGTGGAAGCGGCCGCCGGCGAGGTGCAGCGTGCCGGCGTTGGTCCACACGTCGGACGAATTCCAGCTGTTCAGCGAGATTTCCTTGCCGGCACTTCCCGCAACGATGGTGCCGTTGTTGACGCCGCCGTTGCCGAAGTAGATGTAGCCGCCGTTGGGTCCGGAGACGGTGACGCCACTGCCGAGGGTGAGGGCGGTGGTGTAGCCGATGACGTTGTTGGCGCGCACGGCGTTGTGCGACCCGCCGAAGAGGATGGAACCGTTGCCGTTGATGGACCACGCGCCGGCGGTGCCGCGCAGATAGGTCGAGCTGCCGCTGGAGGCGAGGGTGATTTCGGCGTTGTCCAGCGTGAGGGCACCGACGACGCGCACGTCGCCGTTGTCGGCGATGGTCATGCGACCGCTGTTGGCCACGCCGGCGACATTGGCCAGCGTGACGTTGGAGAGCACGGCGTAGGGAGATCCGCCGAAGGCGGTGCCGGAGATGCCGGCGTAGCCGGTGTTCAGCGCGCCACCGTCGGCGTTGTTGATGCGTACGGTGCCACCGGAGATGAGGCCGGTGGAGGTGGAGTTGCCACCGATGTTGAGGGTGCCTGTGGCGCCGTTGAGCAGCAGCGTGCTGCCGGTGTTGTTGAGCACGCCGACGAGGTTGAGGGTGCCGCGGTCGGCATCGGCGGGGCGGATCAGGGTGTTGAAGGACGCGGTATTGAAGGAGCCGGCGAGGAACATCGTGCCAGCGTCCAGTCGCAGCGATCCCGAGCTGGACCAGGTGTCGTTGATGGAGAGGATGCCGCCGTTGGCGCGCAGGGTACCGGCGTTGGACCATGCGTCGGAGGCGTTCCAGCCATTGACCTCGATGTTCTTGCCGGCGGTGTCGGCGGAGATGGTGCCGTTGTTGACGCCGCCGTTGCCGAAGTAGACGTAGCCGCCATTGGGGCCGGCGACGGTGACGCCACTACCGAGGGTGAGGGCGGTGGTGTAGCCGATGACGTTGTTGGCGCGCACGGCGTTGTGCGACCCGCCGAAGAGGATGGAACCGTTGCCGTTGATGGACCACGCGCCGGCGGTGCCGCGCAGATAGGTCGAGCTGCCGCTGGAGGCGAGGGTGATTTCGGCGTTGTCCAGCGTGAGGGCACCGACGACGCGCACGTCGCCGTTGTCGGCGATGGTCATGCGACCGCTGTTGGCCACGCCGGCGACATTGGCCAGCGTGACGTTGGAGAGCACGGCGTAGGGAGATCCGCCGAAGGCGGTGCCGGAGATGCCGGCGTAGCCGGTGTTCAGCGCGCCGCCGTCGGCGTTGTTGATGCGTACGGTGCCACCGGAGATGAGGCCGGTGGAGGTGGAGTTGCCACCGATGTTGAGGGTGCCTGTGGCGCCGTTGAGCAGCAGCGTGCTGCCGGTGTTGTTGAGCACGCCGACGAGGTTGAGGGTGCCGCGGTCGGCATCGGCGGGGCGGATCAGGGTGTTGAAGGACGCGGTATTGAAGGAGCCGGCGAGGAACATCGTGCCAGCGTCCAGTCGCAGCGATCCCGAGCTGGACCAGGTGTCGTTGATGGAGAGGATGCCGCCGTTGGCGCGCAGGGTACCGGCGTTGGACCATGCGTCGGAGGCGTTCCAGCCATTGACCTCGATGTTCTTGCCGGCGGTGTCGGCGGAGATGGTGCCGTTGTTGACGCCGCCGTTGCCGAAGTAGACGTAGCCGCCATTGGGGCCGGCGACGGTGACGCCACTACCGAGGGTGAGGGCGGTGGTGTAGCCGATGACGTTGTTGGCGCGCACGGCGTTGTGCGACCCGCCGAAGAGGATGGAGCCGTTGCCGTTGATGGACCACGCGCCGGCGGTGCCGCGCAGATAGGTCGAGCTGCCGCTGGAGGCGAGGGTGATTTCGGCGTTGTCCAGCGTGAGGGCACCGACGACGCGCACGTCGCCGTTGTCGGCGATGGTCATGCGGCCGCTGTTGGCCACGCCGGCGACATTGGCCAGCGTGACGTTGGAGAGCACGGCATAGGGTGATCCGCCGAAGGCGGTGCCGGAGATGCCGGCGTAGCCGGTGTTCAGCGCGCCGCCGTCGGCGTTGTTGATGCGCACGGTGCCACCGGAGATGAGGCCGGTGGAGGTGGAGTTGCCGCCGATGTTGAGGGTGCCGGTGGCACCGTTGAGCAGCAGGGTGCTGCCGGCGTTGTTGAGCACGCCGACGAGGTTGAGCGTTCCGCGGTCGGCATCGGCGGGGCGGACCAGGGTGTTGAAGGACGCGGTGTTGAAGGAGCCGGCGAGGAACATCGTGCCGGCGTCCAGTCGCAGTGATCCCGAGCTGGACCAGGTGTCGTTGATGGAGAGGATGCCGCCGTTGGCGCGCAGGGTACCGGCGTTGGACCATGCGTCGGAGGCGTTCCAGCCATTGACCTCGATGTTCTTGCCGGCGGTGTCGGCGGAGATGGTTCCGTTGTTGACGCCGCCGTTGCCGAAGTAGATGTATCCGCCGTTGGGACCGGAGACGGTGACGCCGCTGCCGAGGGTGAGGGCGGTGGTGTAGCCGATGACGTTGTTGGCGCGCACGGCGTTGTGCGACCCGCCGAAGAGGATGGAGCCGTTGCCGTTGATGGACCACGCGCCGGCGGTGCCGCGCAGATAGGTCGAGCTGCCGCTGGAGGCGAGGGTGATCTCGGCGTTGTCCAGCGTGAGGGCACCGACGACGCGCACGTCGCCGTTGTCGGCAATCAGCACCTTGCCGGCGTCCGCGCTATTGCCCGAACGGGACAGCGTGACGTTGTTCAGCGTGCCGCCGGTCGCTCTCAATTGCGTGCCGATCATCAACTGCAGTGCGCTCAGCGTGCCGCCACTCATCACGCTGCCGCTGCCGCCGGTGATGAGGCGACCCCCGGAAATGGTGCCGCCGCTCAGCGTCAGGGCGCCGGTTTCCAGCTGGGTGCCGATGTTCAGCGTGCCGCCCGACACGGTCAGACGGCCGTTGATGACCGAATCGTCCACGAGCGTCAGCGTGCTGCCGCTGACGACGATGTTCTCGTTCGAATACAGGCTGTTGACGGCGAAGGTGCTGGCCGGTGAGGTGCTGCGTACGGTAATGGTCAGGTCGCCTGCCTGATCGATCACCACGTCGTTCTGTGCGCCCGGAATGAAGCCGCCAGCCCAGTTCGATGCGATGTCCCAGAAGCCTGAGGACTGCGCTATCCAGGTGCTGGCGATGCTGCCGGTGGCGAAGCTGATGGCGTTCGAGAAACTGGTGGCGGTGAGGCCCAGTGTGCCGCTGTCCACCGTGTCGAACGTCCCGCTGAGGCAGCCGTCGGCGCCGCAGGACAGCACGGTGTAGCGATCCTGCGCGCCGAAGCTCAGGCCGGCGGATGGCGCCAGGCGCAGGTCGCCGTCGAGTGCGGCGTTGCCGCTGACGACCAGGTGGTCCTGCTCAGCGGCGAGCGTACCCAGCACGTCGGCTTCGATGATGCCGCTGGCGGTCTGCGCATAGTGGCCGGTAAGGGTCAGCGTACCGGCGCTGCCGTCGCCGCCCGGGCGCAGCGTGCCGGCGTTGGTCAGCGTGGCGCTGCCGAGATTGATCGTGCCGCTGCCCTGGACGACACCGTCATTCTGCAAGGCGCCAGCGATCAGCGTGGCGCCGTTGAACACGTCCAGCGTGCCGGCGTTGACCGGGAAGGCGCTGGCGGTGAGCACGCCTTCCTCGACCCGCAGCGTGCCACTATTGGTCAGCGGCATTGCCAGTGTTACGGCGGCAGTACCGGTCTTGCGCAGCAGACCGGCGTTGTCGATGCGCCCGCTGCCACTGAAGGTGAAGCCGGTGCCGCCGACGACCTCGAACTCGCCGGATGCGAGCACGGACAGGCGGCCGCCGTCCTGGATCTGCAGACCGCTGGTGCCCGAGGTCGTCCGCGTGGTACCGGCGATTTCCAGCGTCCGTGACATCGTCTTGGCGCTGGTGGTGAGGAAACGGCTGCTGCCATTGAGGCGCGTGATGCCGCTGCCGCCCATGGTGCCGCTGCTCCAGTCGAATCCGGTGTTCACGCTCAGCGTGCCGACTCCGTTGATGAAGCCTGAGGTGAAACTCAGCATGCCCGCGCCATTGATCGCGCTGTTGCCGCTGGTGCTCAGCGTCGCGCCGGACAGTTCGAACAGACCGCTGGAGATGCTGGCCGATTCGCCGCTGTTCAGCGTCAGCAGGCCGGAGTCCGCACGCACGCGCGCATTGCCGGTGGACGAGAACACGGCGCCGGCGATGCTGCTGCCCGCCGTATTGCCGTAGATCGACAGCACGCCGCTGCCGGCGGTGAAATTGCCGCGCAGGTCGAGGTAGCGGATGTAGGAGACGCCGCTGCCGGCGGACTTCGATACGGTGCCGAGGGCGACGATGCCGCCGCTGCCACCATTGCTGGTCGAGCGCTGGATCAGCACGTCGTCGCCGAGATTGAGCGTATGGCCGGCCGCGATTTCAAGGGTTCGGTTGAGTGTGCGCGTCGCATTGCCGCTCAGGCTGGCCGAGGTGGCCAGACGCGTGGTGCCGCTGCCGGACATGGTGCCGCCGGTCCAGTCGAAACCCGACGCGATGGTCAGCGTACCAGCGCCGTCCAGCGTGCCTGCCACCTGGCGGAAGGTGCCACTGCCGACGATGGACGCATTGCCAGCGGTGGACAGCGTGGCGCCGTGCAACTCGAGGTTGCCCGATGCGAACGTCGTGGTCTGACCGTTGGTCAGCGTGAACAGGCCCGAGTCGAGGCGCAGCGAACCGCTGCCGCTGGTCGAGAATGCCGCGTTGCCGAGGCTGGTACCCTGCGTGTTGCCGGTCAGTGACAGGATGCCGCTGCTGGCAGACAGGTTGCCGCGGATGTCGAGGTAGTTCACCGACGCCGTACCGCTGCCGGCGGATTTCGTGAACAGGCCGAGCGCAACGATGCCACCACTGCCCCCGCTGCTGGTCGAGCGGTTCAACGCGACGCCGTCACCGACTGCCAGCGTGCGGCCGGCCGCAATCTCCAGCGTGCGGTTGAGGGTTCGCGTACCGCTGCCGGACAGCGTCACGTCGCGCAGCAGGCGGGTGGTGCCGCTGCCGCTCATCGATCCGCCCCCGGTCCAGTCGAAGGCCGACGCGATCGACAGCACCGCGCTGCCGGCCAAGTTACCGCCACCCGACAGCAGCAGGCGGCCGTCGCCGGTGAAGGCGCTGTCGGTATCGACGCTCACCATGCCCGAATCGAGGTGCAGCCGTCCTTCGCCATTGAGATCGAAGCTGCCTGCCAGGCGGTTGCCGACATTGCCGTCGGCCCGCAGCGTCAGTTCGGTACCGGCGCCGAGCACGATGTCGCCGTCGGCATCGGCGCTGAACAGCGCGCTGCCGCCGCTGCCCGACGCCAGATAGATGAGACCGTTGCTGGCGGAAGTGCCCAGCGCGCCGCCAGCGGCGACGTGCAGATGACCGCCATTGTTCAACTGCAGGTAATAGCCGCTGGTATTGCCGAAGGCCAGACTGCCGGTGACGTCGAGCCGGCGCCCGAGGTATTTGTAGGCGCTGGTGTTGTCTATCGTGCCGCTGCCGCCGACGGTGGTTGTGCCGCTGCCGGTCATCGTGCCGCCGGCCCAGGTGAAGGCGCCACCGATGTTGACGTTGCCGCTGCCGCCGAGCGTGCCGCCTTCCATGCGGAAGGCGGAATCGATAGTCAGTGCGTGATTGGCGTTGAAGGTTGCGCCACCGCTGAGGCGCAGTCGGCCGCTGCCGTCGAAGCGGCTGGCGGCGCCGGTGCCGATCACGCCGGAATCGAGGTGCAGATCGCCGCTGCCGCCCAGTTCGAAGCTGCCGGAGATGCGGTTGCCGCTGTTGCCGTCGCTGCGCAGCGTCATGTCGAAGCCGCTTGCCGCATCAAGGCGCGCGCCGTCGTCGGCGCTGAAGGTGGCGGTGCCGCCGCTGCCCGCCGCCATGTAGATCAGGCCGCTGGCAGCCGTGGTGAACAGGCGCCCAGTGGCGCCAAGATGCAGCGTGCCGCCGTTGTTGATCTGCAGGTAGTAGCCGTTGCTGTTGCCGAATTCGAGGTTGCCGGCGATGACCAGGCGACGCGACAGGTATTTGTAGGCGGAAGTGTTGTCGATGACCGTCGTACCGCTGACCGTGGTCGTGCCGCTGCCTGCCAGCGTACCGCCGGCCCAAGTCATCGGACCGCTGATCAGCAGATTGCCGCTGCCGGCCAGCGTGCCGCCCTCGAAGCGGAACTGCGTCGAAATCGTCGAGGCGTGATCGATGTTCAGGGTCGTGCCACCGCTGATGCGCAACAGGCCGGTGCCACCGAAAGTGGTGGGGGCGGCCGTCGTGAATAGGCCGGAATCGATGTGCAGCGCGCCGGCGCCGTCGAGCAGGTACTGCCCGCCCAGCGTGTTGCCGGCGTTGCCGTCGCTGCGCAGCGTGAGCATGGTGCCGGTGCCGACCGTGATGGCCGAACCGGCGGCGGCTGAAAAGGCTGCGTTGCCGCCGCTGCCGGCCTGCATGTAGATGAGACCGCTGCTGCTGGTCGATAGTCGTCCACCGCTGGCCAGATGGAGTGCGCCGCCGTTCTCGATGCGCAGGTCGTAGCCGGTCGAATTGCCGAAGGTGAGATTGCCGGACACTTCGATCCTGCGGCTTACGTATTTGTAGGCCGAAGTGTTGTCGATGACGGCATCGCCGGTCAGGAAGGTGGTGCCGCTGCCGCCGAAGCGGCCGCCACGCCAGTCGAAATCGCTGGCGATCGTCAGCACGCCGCTGCCGTTGATCGTCGCGCCACCGCTCATGCGCAAGCTGCCGTCACCGCCGAAGATCGTGGTGCCGTCAACATTGAGCGCACCGCTGTCCAGGTGCAGCACGCCGGCGCCGTCGAGATCGAAGGTGCCCGACAGCTGGTTGCCGCTGCTGCTGTCGCTGCGCAGTGTCAGCAAGGTGCCGTCGGCCACCGCGATGCGACCGCCCGCATCGGCGCTCATGACGGCCGTGCCGCCGGTACCGGCCTGCATGTAGATGAAGCCGTTCGTCGTGCCGGTGGCGAGTGTGCCGGTCGAGCCGATGTGCAGATGTCCGTCGTTGCCGACGCGCAGGTCATAGCCGGTCGGATTGTCCAGCGTCAGCGTGCCGTCGATGCGCAGCGTGCGCTGCAGGTAGCGGTAGGCGTTGCTGTTGTCGATCAGGCCGTTGCCGCTCAGCACCGTGCTGCCGCTGCCGTCCATGCTGCCGCCACGCCAGTCGAACAGCGTACCGAGCGTGAGTACGTGGCTGCCGCCGATCACGCCGGAGTTCGCTAGACGCAGTGAGCCACTGCCGCTGAAGGTCGTATCGGCGCCGGTGTTGATGCGCCCTGCCGCCAGCAGCAGCACGCCGTTGCCGATGGTGGTGAAGTTGCCGGCGATGAGGTTGCCCGCGCTGTTGTCGGACGACAGGCTGAACGTGGTGCCGTCGCCCAGACTCAGGCTGGCGCCGCTTTCCGCACTGAACGTGGCGGTGCCGGCCGACGCGGCCAGACGCAGGAAGCCGTTGGCACCCGCGGTACCGACGCTGCCGCCCGCACTGATGTTCAGCCGCCCGCCATCGCGCACGTAAAGGTCGTAACCGGCGCTGTTGGCGAATTCGAGCTGGCCGGTGACGTCGAGCCGGCGATCGAGGTAGCGGTAGGCGGCGCTGTCGTCGATCAGGCCGCTGCCGGTCAGCGTGGTCGTGGCGCCACTCAGCATCTGGCCGCCTTGCCACAGCAGGTCGCCCAGCGTCAGCGCGGCATTGCCGCCGAGGTTGGCCGCCAGCGTCAGGCGCCCGCTGATCGACGAGGCGCCGCCGTTGAAGGTGAGCGTGCCCGATGTCGCGCTGTAGTCGCCGTCGATATACGTGCCATCGGCCGCGTTGAAGGTGACGCCGCCCGTGACGGTGCCGGCTTCGATGTCGATGCCGGCGCCCGAGTCGTAGCTGCTGCCGCGCAGGTCCACGGTCGAACTGCCGCCGGCGCGGATCAGGATGCCGCCGTTTGCCGCCCGCAGCACCGGCAGGACGATGTCGGCGCGCTGGTCGCCGACTGCGCTGCCATTGCTGTAGCCGGTCTGCATCGTGATGCTGCCGTCGCCCTGGGTGACGACGCGCAGGCCGGCGCCGTGCCAGCCGCCGGTGACCAGGTCGATGCCGGCGCTGGCGCCGCCTTCTCCCGCGCCGAGGTTGCGCGTTTCGATCAGCAGGCTGCTGCCTTCGGCCAGCGTGAGCTGGCCCGACGTTTCGCCGGCGGCGTTGCCGCTGCCGGTGTAGCTGAACTGTGAGGTGCCCACCGTCACCGAACGTTGAGCGCGCAGGATGATGTCGGTGGTCTTGCTCTGTTCCTCGATTTCGCTTTCGTAGATCACCGTCGGGCCCAGCGCCTCGGCGGTGAGGGTGCCTGGTGCGCCGCCGTTGAAGCTCAGGCTGCCATCGTTCGATCCGTCGCCGCTGCCACCCTGGATCACCATCGCCAGCGGGTCGAGCAGCAGCACGCCGTTGCGACCACGCGCCGCCGAGGTGTCGGTACGCCCGCGATAGAGCAGGGCGACCTTGCCGGATACTTCGACCTGACCACCGTTGCCGCCATTGCGACCACCGCGTGCCCAGATGTTGCCGTGGAAGGCGGTGGCCTGATCGGCCCACACGACCACCTTGCCGCCATCGCCCTCGAACAGCGCGTCGGCCAGCAGGCGAGCGCCGCTGCCGATCCAGCTTACTTGGGCGTTGCGCACCTGCGGATTGGCGCCCTGCCAGTCGCCGCCGACCAGCACCGAGCCGCCGCCGGTGTCGCCCGAAGCGTCCAGCGTGGCTGTGCCGCCGACCAGTACGGTGTCCGCGGTGATTTCGATTTGGCCGCCCTTGCCGGCGGCTTCGCTTGTCGCCGCGACCGGTGCCGGGCCGGACCCGGTTGCGGGCAGTTCGATGTCCTCGGCCGTGCTTGTCGGGGCAGGTGCAGGAGCGGGAGCGGCGGGCAGCGTGCCCGTGGCGCGCAGCGTGCCGTCGGCGCTTGCCTTCTGCGTAGCCGCGATATCGATGCGGCCGCCCTGGGTGCCGCTGGCGTCGACCAGCGCACCGGCCTCGACCTTCACCTCCGGTGCGGCGATGTCGATGTCGCCGCCGGCGCCGTCGGCGGTCTTCGCCGTCGTCTCCGATTGAGCGGTCAGCGTGACCGACTTCGATCCGCGCAACACGATGCGGCCGTCGGCGGTGCGGTGCGCACCGGTGGCGCTGATCTTACCGGCCTGCGTCAGCGCCGCACCGAACATGCCGACGTTGCCACCACGGGCGATCAGCTGACCGAGGTTGATCGCCTCGCCGCCTGCTTCGACCCGCACCCGCAGTGCGGGCTGATGCGGGTCGGCGATTTCCACGCTCTTGCCGGCGGCGAGCACGATGTCGCCGTTGTCGGCGGTGATCAGGCCGGTGTTCTCGATGTCGGTGGCGATCAGCAGCAAAGGGCCGCCGGTGGCTTTCAGCGTGCCCTCGTTGCGCAGCTTGCCCGCCGCGCCTTCGGCTTTGAACTTCAGCCGCCCGGCGGTGAAGTCCTCGTTGCTGATGTTCAGCGTCGAGGCGACCAGCCCCGCGGTGTTGACCTTGGCGCCGGCGCCGAACAGCACGCCATTCGGGTTGATCAGGAACACGCGCCCGTTGGCGATCAGATTGCCCAGTATCTGCGACGGATCCTGCCCGACCACGCGGTTGAGTACGGTGGCGGTCGAATGCGGCTGGATGAAGCGGGTGGTTTCACCCGGCTGGATCGAGAACTGCTTCCAATTGATGATGGCGCGGTCGCTGGCCGTGATGTTCAGCGTGCTGCCCTGGGTCTGGATGCCGACCTGGCCCTGAACAATCTGGTGCCCGGTCGGATTGGCGATGACCAGACCGGGCAGCGCTGCCGCCATGGCCGCAACCAGACGGCGCAGCGCGCGACCGCCGCTGTTCTTGCCGCGCGCACAGGTTTCTTCCGGCACCGGCACGTAGCTGCGGTGTTCGTCGGAGTAAACCAGTCTGTAGCGACCCTTGTTCATTTCGGCCTCAAGTTCTTTTGAAACGGGCCGTAAACAGGATGCGGGTATGTTCGCAACGCAAAGTCCGGTGCCCGTGATGCAGCTGCTTCGTGTCGCGCAGACAGACGTTGCATGCGCGAATTTTTCGCGATTCGGGGTGTTTCGCCGGAACCGGCCGCGCGCCACCGGGAGGTGGCCTTCAGGCGGTCAGAAGTTCAGGCTGAACGTTGCGTGCACGCGGTGACTTCCGGAGTCGTATCTTCCTGCTCCGTCAATAAGTTGAGCGTAGTCGATCCGCCCAGATAGCCACGTGGAAAAGTTAACGCGCAGACCCACGCCTGCCGAAAAAACTGCCTGACTGGCCTCTTCGCCGGCCAGCGGGCGTACGCGATAGAGGTGGGCGGTGTCGGCGAACAGCACGCCGCGCATCACCCAGGTGTCGTGCACCCAGGCCGGTGTATCGAGATCCGCACTGACACGCCAGCCGCGGTCGTCGGCGAGCACGCGCTCGCGCAGGCCGCGCACCGAATCGGCGCCGCCGATACCGAATTGTTCGCCCGAAACCAGTTCGTCGTTGGTGTACTGCGCCTGTGCCTGCAGGCGCACGCGCCAGTCCCTGGACAGCAACTGCAGCCATGAGGCACCCGCCCGGATCACCGCGAAGCGCGCGTTGGCGCCGCCGCGTGAGGCGGCGAAATCGCTGTCGCGGCCGTGTTCGCCACCGGGCAGGTTGCGTGCATAGCTGACGTTCAGACCCGCTTCGCGCAGGTCGTTGCGCCAGTTGCCGCTCCACGACAGGCTGACCGGATGGGTGATCACTCGCGGGACCAGACTGCCCGGCACGTTCTCCAGGACAAAACTGCTGTCGAAATCGCGCCAGTCGGCTGCGAGGCTGACGCGCTGCGTCAGTTCGCCATCGCGTGGCAGGTGCCAGTTGTAGCGGGCGGAAAAGATGCGGCCAGCGCCGGACACGCTCGCCGTTGAGTTCAGCACCTGTACCTGGCCCGAATTCACGCTCGAGTAACCGGCGACAAGGTCGATCGAATTGCCACTGCTATACAGCGGAATGCGATAGCCGAGGCCGAAGATGGTCACTTCGGACGGCTTCTCTATCGAAGTCGTGTACTGGAAAGTCGCGACGTGGTCGCGGTTGAACAGGTTGGCGTGCTGCAGCCCGATCGCGACGCGGTGGGTGCCGGTCGATGGCGTGCCGCTGTTGTCGACCGTGACGAAGCGGCGCAGCGGTTTGTCGT
This sequence comes from Methyloversatilis sp., assembly GCF_965284615.1. Lineage (GTDB taxonomy): Bacteria > Pseudomonadota > Gammaproteobacteria > Burkholderiales > Rhodocyclaceae > Methyloversatilis. The sequence goes on along the minus strand of NZ_OZ260098.1, from coordinate 3,931,873 downwards.
CCGCCACCGAAATCGTCGCCGCGATCTCGCCCGGCTTGCGGCCGGACTTGAAGGTCACATCGGTCTGCTTTGACGAATTCTCGTTGGCCAGCGACAGCTGGCGCGCCACGTCGGTCGTGTTCGGCATGCGACCGTCTGCCAGAGCGGGCAGGCTGGCGCGGATGTTTTCTTCGTCGTGGTGTTTGGCGCCCTGCAGCGTGATTTCGGTCAGCTTCGGCTCCAGCACCTCCAGCACGACGGTGCCGCCACTCAGTTCCTGTTCCGGAATGCTGACCTGGGCGGCGCCGAAGCCGCGCTGGTGGTAGGCGGCCTGCAGTGCGGCGCGCGCCGCTTCCAGCTGCCCGAAACCCACTTCGGCGCCGGTGTAGGGCGACAGCATGGCGTCGATTTCCCCCGGCCGGAAAACCGTTCCGCCGGCCAGCGAGTAGGCGCGCACCTCGAAGCGAGGGCCGTCGGCACTCTCCTCCGCGCGCGCGTCGGCGAACGACAACTGGACTGCACAGATGCAGAGCAGCAGGGAAAGTCTGGGCGACACCGATGACCCCGTCGATCTTCAAGTTCTTGTATCCGACGGAGTTTAGTGCGTTTGTATGTCTTTAGCAGTAGGCCGAACAGTCTAAGGCCTGATCCAGTTTGCCCAGCAGCTCGGCGTCCGCGAGGGCCAGCCGGTCCCGCGCTTCGCGGGCGGCCTCGGTCGAGCCGCTGCGCGCCAGCGCCAGTGCCTGATGGAAGAGTACGTCCGGGTGGTCCGGCGACAGCATGCGGGCGCGCTGCAGCGCCTCGTTTGCCTCGACTGGCCGCTGGTCGCGCAGCAGCGCGACGCCGGCCTGATGCCAGGCATCGGCGTTGTCCGGTTCTGCGCGCGTCCATTCCAGCGCCAGATCGGCGGCGGACTGCCAGCGCGACAGCGCACCGAGGCGCGCCACCCGCAGGAACCAGGGCTGTTCCGCGTCCGGCTTTTCCCACAGCGCCAGACCCGAGATCGGCGCGATGTCGGATTCGGGTTGCTTGCGCAGCCGGTGGATCAGGTCGGCCGGCATCGCGAAGTAGCCACCCGAGTGGCCGGAGGCGAGGAAGGTGGTGATGCCGATCAGGCGACCGTCAGCGTCGAACAGCCCGCCGCCACTGCCACCGAGCGCGAAACCGCTGGACGTTTCGAACACCGCACTGCCGTCGTGCGGATGCAGCGTCGCGACCCGCCCCGGCGCAAAGAAGGCTTCTATCCCTCCCGAGTAGCCGTAGTAGAAGGACTTTTCACCCGGCTGCACCGACGCCGCGTCGCGCAGCGCGACGGTGCGCAGTGGCATTGGCCCGGTACGCAGCAGACAGAGGTCGTTGGCCATATCCACTTTCTGGCCGAACACCGGAAATACCAGCGCGCCCTTGGCAACCTCGATGCGCACGCCCTGACGCGTGACGTGACAGTTGGTGATCACCTCGTTCTCTGCGACCACCACCCCCGAACCGAAGAAACCCTTGCCTGCCTCATTGGCAACGCGCACCTGCACCACGCTGATCGACAGGCCGGTATAGAAGGCGGATCCGAATTCGCTGGCCGAACCGCCGGCGTGGGCGTTCAGGGCCAGCAGACAGCAGGAGGAGGCGAGCAGGCGGCGCATGGCGGGCTCCATCGACGGGGTTGTGTGAACAGCCGTCTTGGGAGCGCGCTACAGGCGCGAAAGTTCAGCTGCCGCCGACCGCCCCACCGGTCGTGAAGAAGGCGCCGCCAGCGACGTGATGCAGCGTGCGCAGCGCGTCGTCGTCGAAATGCCAGCGCCCGTTGCGGAACACCCGACCGTCCGCGCGCGCCGCCACCACCTCGCCGATGAACAGATCGTAGCGGTCCTGGTTGTGGGCTTCCGGCACGACCTTGCATTCGAGCCAGGCGACGCAGCCGGCGACCAGCGGCGCGGCGATCTGTGTCGCCGCGAAAGTGACGAGGCCCAGAGCCGCGAACTTGTCTGTGTCGCGGCCGCTGTCGCTGCCAGCTGCGACGGTGGCGTCGAGCAGCGCGCGAGGCGGAACGTTGATCGCGAATTCTCCCGAGGCGCTGATCAGTTCGCGCGTGAAGGTCGATTTGTCGATCACGACGACGATCTTGGGTGGGTCGAAATCGAGCGGCATGCACCAGGCCGCCGCCATCACGTTGCGGCGCGCGCCGGCTGCGCTGCTCACCAGCACGGTAGGACCGTGGTTGAGCAGCCGGTAAGCCTGCGGGAGGGGGACGTCCTGGATCGACATTTAACAAGGGAGCGCTGCGGCGCGCTCCCCGGAAGGATCAGGCGCGGCGGCGGGCCGCTGCAAGCAGCGCGAGCAAGCCGAGACCACCCACCATCGAAGCCCAGGTCGAGGGTTCGGGTACGGCCGCAGCGAAAGTGCGGAAGGTGTAGTCAAAGTTGGGGAAGCCTGCATAGCCCGAGGTCGCGAATGTCTGTCCTTTCGGGTAGGGGTTCAGCGTGCTGCCCGCCAGACCCAATGCGGACGGGCCGGAGAAGACCAGGAAGTAGGTGTCCCCCGGCGTAACTGTTACGGGCGTCCAGAACACGTCCACCCAGCCCGGACCAAGACCGAGTGCCGAGCCGCCGGCCAGCAGGCTGCCGCCCTGGTTCGGCAGCTTGCTCCACAGTTCGATGGTCACGTTCGCCGACTCCTCCGGGCTGGCGAGGAGGAGGTAGATCCCGGCGCCGGACACGTTGTCTGCCATCTGCTTGAAGGACTGCGCCAGTCCGCTCTGGCCGAAGGTTGCTATCAGGTTGTTGCGCTCTGACGACTCCTGGTCGGTCACGTTGGGGATCACGGCGAGCGCCGGCAGGGCGGTGGCAAACAGCGTTGCGGCGAAGAGGCTGCGTATCGATTTCATCGGGACACTCCCTGCACGAAGGTTGTCGTCACCCGTCGCAAGCCGGACCGGCCGACGGATTCATAAATGTCAAAAACTGTTAGCAAGCCGTGTGCCTGCATCGCTGCATCGGCATGCATCGGGGCGCAGCCTGCCTTGCAGCCGATCCGGTCCTTGGGCGGGTCGAGCCGGATGTAAAAAAAACCGACGCTGCGCCGGGTGCCGCCGCCGGGTTGCCCCGACCTCAACGACTCCAGCTGTCTTTCAATGTGACGGCCCGGTTGAACACCGGGCGGCCTTCGACCGAATCGACGCGGTCGGCGACGAAGTAGCCGTGACGTTCGAACTGGAACTTGTCGTCGGCCGCGGCGGTGGCCAGGCCGGGTTCGACGAAGGCCTGTACCGATTTCACCGAATCCGGATTCATCACGGTGAGGAAGTCGCGGCCGCCGGCGTCCGGGTGCGCCTCGGTGAACAGCCGGTCGTACAGCCGCACTTCGGTCGCCAGTCCCTCGGCCACGCTGACCCAGGTGATGACGCCCTTCACCTTGACGCTGTCGGCGCCCGGCGTGCCGCTCTTGGTGTCCGGAACCAGCGTGGCCAGTACCGCGGTGATTCGGCCGTCGGCGTCCTTCTCGCAGCCGGTGCATTCGATCACGTAGCCGTACTTGAGCCGCGCCTTGTTGCCCGGGAACAGGCGGTGGTAGCCCTTGGGCGCTTCTTCCATGAAGTCTTCGCGCTCTATCCACACTTCGCGTGTGAGGTTGAAGCTGCGTGTGCCGCGTTCCGGGTGGTGCGGATGCACCGGCGCGGAGCAGGGCTCGGCCTCCTTGCCGGCGAACAGTGCATCCCAGTTGGTGAGCTTGAGCTTGAGCGGATCGAGCACCGCCATCGCACGGGCGGCGCGGCCGTCGAGGTCGTCGCGCAGCGCACCCTCCAGCGTCGAATAGTCGATCCACGAATCGGCTTTGGACACGCCGATGCGCTCGGCGAACAGCTGCAGCGCCTCCGCCGTGTAGCCGCGGCGGCGCAGGCCGACGATGGTGGGCATGCGCGGGTCGTCCCAGCCGCTGACGTGTTTCTCCGTCACCAGCTGCATCAGCTTGCGCTTGCTGGTGACGACATAGGTCAGGTTGAGCCGTGCGAACTCGTACTGCTTGGGCAGCGGATGAGCCAGCAGGCCGCCTTCGGCCAGACGTTCCAGCACCCAGTCATAGAACGGCCGCTGATCCTCGAATTCCAGCGTGCAGATCGAATGGGTGATGCCTTCGACCGCGTCTTCCAGCGGGTGGGCGTAGGTGTACATCGGGTAGATGCACCATGTGTCGCCGGTGTTGTGGTGATGCGCGTGCTTGATCCGGTAGATGGCCGGGTCGCGCATGTTGATATTGGGGCTGGCCATGTCGATCTTCGCGCGCAACACCATGGCCCCGTCAGCGTGCTTGCCGTCGCGCATTTCGCGGAACAGCGCCAGCGATTCGTCGGCCGGACGATTGCGCCACGGTGAATCCTTGCCCGGCTCGGTCAGCGTGCCACGGTTGGCGCGCATCTCGTCCGGCGTCTGCTGGTCGATGTAGGCGTGGCCGGCGGTGATCAGGTATTCCGCCGCGCGGTACATGAAGTCGAAATAGTCGCTGGCGAAGTAGAGCTGCGACGCACCGAAGGCGTCCCAGCCGAAGCCCAGCCACTGCACCGCGTCCTTGATCGATTCGACGTATTCGACGCTTTCCTTCTCCGGATTGGTGTCGTCGAAGCGCATGTGGCAGACGCCACCGTAATCGCGCGCCAGGCCGAAGTTCAGGCAGATCGACTTGGCGTGACCGACGTGCAGATAGCCGTTCGGCTCCGGCGGGAAGCGGGTGCGGATCTTCGCCGGGTCGGGCTCGCCGGCGGCGTGATGCGCGGCGTCGCCCGGGCTGCGCGCCCAGCGGCGGCTGGCGTAGGTGCCGTTGGCCAGATCCTTCTCGATGACGGCGCGCAGGAAATTCGAAGCCGGGGCGGGTGCGTTGCGTTCGGACATGGTGGGCAGCAGAGAAACCTGAGGATGAGTGTCGTTGCCAGGGCATGGGCGGCAGCCGGCAGGATGTCCGCTTCATGCTTGGGCCAGACCACGGTCTGGCGAAAGAACACAATTCTAGCCGCTTGCCGGCGAAATTCAGGGTTCACAGCTTTTCACGGCTTGCCTATGGTCGAGCCCATGCTCTCGCACCAGACCCAACTGCTGTTCCTCTCCTCGACGCTGCTCGCGTCGGGTCTGCTGCTGCGCCCCGCGCGCACATAAAACTCCCCCCTCCTGTCGTGCAGTGCCTGCCTCCGGTCGATGGACCGGGAGGTGAATTCCGTTTTGCCGGAGCGTTCCCATCATGTTCGAGCTTTATCAGATCTTCCCGATGCTGCGACTGCGCAGCGGTTGTCAGGCCAGGAACCCCGTGGCCGCCTGACAGCCCTGCATTCCGGCCACCCATCCTTCCCATTTGCCGGAGCACATCATGTTGAAGCAGCCGAATACGAAATACCGTCCCGTTACCCCGATCGCGCTCGCCGATCGGCAGTGGCCGTCGAAAACCCTCACCCGCGCACCGATCTGGATGTCCACCGACCTGCGCGATGGCAACCAGGCCCTGTTCGAGCCGATGAACGGCGAACGCAAGATGCGCATGTTCAAGATGCTGGTCGAGATCGGCTTCAAGCAGATCGAGGTCGCCTTTCCGTCGGCGTCCGACACCGATTTCAGCTTCGTGCGTACGCTGATCGAAGGCGGCCACATCCCGGACGACGTGACCATCGAAGTGCTGACGCAGGCGCGACCGCACCTGATCGAACGCACCATCGAATCGCTGCGCGGCGCGAAGCGCGCCATCGTGCATGTTTACAACGCGACCTCGTCCACCTTCCGCCGTGTCGTGTTCGACATGAGCCGCGACGAGGTGAAGCAGCTTGCGGTCAACAGCACCCTGCTCATCAAGCGCCTGACCGACGCGCAGCCGGATACCGAGTGGACCTTCCAGTACAGCCCGGAAACCTTCACCGCGACCGAACTCGATTTCGCGAAAGAGGTGTGCGACGCGGTGGTCGAGGCCTGGGGCGGTACGCCCGAGCGGCCGGTCATCATCAACTTGCCGGCGACGGTGGAGATCGCCACGCCCAACCACTACGCCGACCAGATCGAGTGGATGCACCGCAATCTGGCCAACCGCGCATCGGTCATCCTCAGCGTGCATCCGCACAATGACCGCGGCACCGCGGTCGCTGCCGCTGAGCTGGCGGTGATGGCCGGCGCCGACCGTATCGAAGGCTGCCTGTTCGGCCACGGCGAGCGCACTGGCAATGTGGACCTCGTAACGCTGGCGCTCAATCTGTACACCCAGGGTGTGGATCCGGGCCTCGATTTTTCGCGCATCAACGACATCGCGCGCACGGTCGAACAATGTACGCAGATTCCGGTGCACGCCCGTCATCCGTACGCCGGCGACCTGGTGTTCACCGCGTTTTCGGGCTCGCATCAGGACGCGATCCGCAAGGGCCTTGCCGCACAGCGGCCGGACGCGATCTGGGAAGTGCCCTATCTGCCGGTCAACCCGGCCGACGTCGGCCGCACCTATGACTCGATCATTCGCGTGAACAGCCAGTCGGGCAAGGGCGGCGTGGCCTTCCTGCTCGAAAGCGAATACGGCGTCACGCTGCCGCGCCGGCTCCAGGTCGAATTCAGCACCGCCGTGCAGCAGCTCACCGACGCCAGCGGGCAGGAAGTGCGCGCCGCCGACATCTGGAAGCTGTTCGCGCAGCAGTACTTCGAGCCAGCGCTTCCGTTCGAGTATGTCACCCATCATCTGAGCGAGATCGGCGACGAGCAGGGCATCGAACTGGTGGTGAAGGCCGAGGGCGTCGAACGCACGCTGGCGGGCCGTGGCAATGGCCCGATCGCTGCCGTGATCGACGCGCTCAAGGTGCCCGCCCGCCTGCACGACTACGAGGAACGCGCGATCGGCCACGGCGCCGACGCGGCGGCGGTGGCCTTCGCCGAATTCGTCATCGACGGGCTGCCCGGCAGCACCTTTGGCGCCGGCATGCACCGGAACATCGTGACTGCGTCGGTGCTGGCCATCCTGAGCGGGCTCAACCGCGCTTGCGCCAAGCTCGATCCGGCGGCGCGCCGCGATTTCCTCGCTTCGACCAGACCGCCAGCACTGGCCTGATCGTCGGCCTCAGTCACGGCTGCCGCAGATTCTGGGCCGCCAGCGCTCCCGCCAGTGTCCGGCGAGCAGGCGGGCGATGATCGCACCGAAGCAGAGCCCGCTGCCGCCGCAGGCGAGCACGGCGACATCCGGCAGGGCGGCCACACTGCCGGCGCCGATGCCGCCGAGCAGGCCGGCCAGCGGCGGCAGATAGGCCAGCATCACGGCGCGCAGCGGCGCATCGTCGTCGATGCCGAGTGCAACAAGGTCGCCGGGCTGCAGTGAAGCGGCCTGCGCAGCGGGCAGTTCGAACTGGTGCAGGGTGTTCGGCGCGCTGCCACAGACAGTTTGCGCGCGGCAGCCGCTGCAGGCCGGCGCGCTGTTGACGCCGACGGTGACGCGGGTGCCGTTGACCTGCACCACCCGGGTATCCCTGACCGTCATGTCTCTTCCCTCCCGCCGGGTATCTCGCAATCCTCGTGCCAGCCGCCGGGTAGCGATCCGCTTGCCGCCGTTCAACGTCGGTCCAGCGCGCTTTCGGTGCGTTTCGTCGCTGCCGGGGCGCGGCTGCCCTCCTGTGCTGTTTGCGACAAGTCCGACAAGCGCTGTCGTGGCACCGTTTTGTGACGCCTTGCACCAAAGCGGACGCACCCGCCGGCCGATCGCCCGACCCGTTTCCAAGTGCCTGCCCGCAAACGGCTTTCCGGCGCGCTGTTACGCGGGCGTCTTACGCTTGACCGCTTTGCGACGCTGGGTACGCACCTTGCTTCATGCTGCGAGGCGTGGAGAAGCGCATGTGGATTTCCGCCGTGGCCGGCTGTACTGCCGACCGTTCCCCGACAATAAGAAAAGACGCAGGGGCCACTGAATGGAAGGGCGTGCCGGCACGACCGGCATCGCCTCGGGAAGCAATCGGGGGCTGTCATGACTGCGAACGGCATCGAGACGAATGCGCGCGCGAATGTTGAACTGGTGACCGTGTATGAGCTGAGCAAGATACTCAGCTCGTCTCTGGACGTAACGAAGACCCTGCGCGAAGCACTGAACGTGCTGTCGCACTACCTCGACTTCAGACGCATGATGATCGCGCTGGTTGAGGACGACGGCGAGGCGCTCAGCCTGGCCGCGGCGGTCGGCCTGTCGGTCAAGGAGTGGTCGAGCGGGCGCTACCGGTCGGGCGAAGGCATCATCGGCCGCGTGTTCGCCTCGGGCTCGCCGGTCGTGGTGCCGGATATCTCGGTAGAACCGCTGTTCCTGAACCGCACCGGCGCGCTCGACGACGCCGGTGACGAAACCATCGCTTTCATCGGCGTGCCGATACGCGCCGGTGCCGACATGCTGGGCGTGCTGTGTGCCGACCGCGTGGTATCGCGCCGCGGCGGCTTCGGCAGTGACGTGCGCGTGCTGTCGATGGCCGCCAACTTGATGGGGCAGTCGGTGGCGCTGCAGCGCGTGGTGACCGACGAGCACGAACGCCTGCTGCATCAGGCCAAGCAGGCGCGGCGCGATGTACCGCGCGGCCGTTTCAAGCTGGACAACGTGGTCGGTGCCTCGCCGCGCATGCAGGAGGTATTCGCCGAGGCGCACCAGGTTGCGCCGTCGCGTTCGACCGTGCTGCTGCGCGGCGAGAGCGGCACCGGCAAGGAAGTGATTGCGCGCGCCATCCACGAACTGTTGACGCGCAAGTCCGGCCCCTTCATCAAGCTCAACTGTGCGGCGCTGTCCGAGTCACTGCTCGAATCGGAACTGTTTGGCCACGAGAAGGGCTCCTTCACCGGCGCCACCGGCGAACGCAAGGGCCGTTTCGAACTGGCCGACGGCGGCACGCTCTTCCTCGACGAGATCGGCGACATCTCGCCGGCCTTCCAGACCAAGCTGCTGCGCGTGCTGCAGGAGCGGGAGTTCGAGCGCGTCGGCGGCAGCAAGCCGATCAAGGTCGATGTGCGACTGATCTGCGCGACCAACCGCAACCTCGAAAAGATGGTGGCGGCGGGCACCTTCCGCGCCGACCTGTACTTCCGCATCAATGTGGTGAGCATTTTCCTGCCGGCGCTGCGCGAGCGGCGGGAAGACATTCCGGCACTGACGCAGCACTTCCTCGAGCGCTTCAACCGCGAGAACGACCGCAACATGAAGCTCACCCAGGGCGGGCAGGCGGTGATGATGCATTGTTACTGGCCGGGCAATGTGCGCGAGCTGGAGAACTGCATCGAGCGCACCGCAACGATGGCGCATCACGACGCGATCGAGGCGTCCGACTTCCCCTGTTCGGCCAATCGTTGCCTGACGCAGGTACTGCACTTCGTGAAAAAGGACGACGCGGTGTCGCCGGTGGTGGAGTCCGCCGCGGCCGAGGCGGAGTCCTGTAGCCCGCCGGGCGAGCCCGTGCCGGTGTCGCGCCCGGCGCCGACCGATGACAAGCCGGACGGCGAACGCGACCGGCTGGTGTGGGCGATGGAACAGTGCGGCTGGGTGCAGGCCAAGGCCGCCCGCCTGCTCAACATCACGCCGCGGCAGATGGGCTATGCGCTGAAGAAGTACGACATCGAGGTGCGGCGCTTCTGACGGCGCTGCGGGGCAAATGCCCCGCAGCCCGATCACCACTCGTTGCGCATGCCCCAGGGGTGGGCGCCGGGCACCAGTTCGGCGGCGATGCCCTTCTTCGCGATGTCCTCCAGCGTCCGGTAGAAGGTCGCCTCGTGCATCAGCGTGCCACTCTTTGAGTAGAGCGCTACGTACTTCGACGGCATGTCAACCTCGACCGTGAAGTTGCCGCCCGCGTCCTGCACGCTGCGCGCATTGCCGTTCCAGTCGATGAAGTATCCGGTTTCCGAGCTCATCGGCTTCTCCTCAGGCCAGCGCCGGATCTTCGAGCACCGCGGCGGCGCTGACGGTCACGTTGTTCTTCGTCGCGTCGGTGTAGGGGCACACCTTGAGCGCGCGCTCCACCAGCGAATCTGCAGTCGGCTGGTCGATGCCATGCAGCACGGCGGTGAAGCGGATGGCCATGCGGTAGGCCTCCTCGAAGTTCTTGAACAGCGACACCTCGGCCTCGACCATGCAGCCCTTCACCGGCAGCCGGTCGGCGCGCACGATGTGGCGCACCGAGTTCTCGAAACAGGCGGCGTAGGCGGCGGCGAACAGCTGCTCCGGATTGACGCCCGGCTTCTTGCCGCCCATTTCTGCCGGCGCGGCGAGGTCCAGTTTCAGCAGGCCGTCTTCGCTCTGCACGCGGCCGTTGCGGCCGCCCTGGCTGAAGACGCGGGTCTTGTAGATGAGGTCCATGACAGCTCCAGGTGAGTGGTGATCGAGGTGTTCAGCTTGAGCAGCTGACGGTCAGTCCGTCCGCCCAGTCGGGCGGCGGCGCGGCGTAGTGCGCGTACTGCGGACGTTCGTCGAAGGGACGGCGCAGGCAGTCGTGCAGCGCCCGCACCTCGCCGAAATCGCCGTCGCGGGCGCGCCGGATCGCCGACTCGGCCATCCAGTTGCGCAGCACGTAGCAGGGGTTGGCCGCGCGCATGGCCAGCTGGCGCTGCGCATCGATGCTGGCTTCGCCGGCCAGCCGGGCGCGCCAGCCGAGCAGCCAGGCGTCGCAGGCTTCGCGGTCGGCGAACAGGTCGCGCAACGGCGCGTCGCGAGCTGCGCGATCCTCGCGCGCGACGCGCCTCGGCAGCTCGCTCAGCGCGCGGAAGAAGCGGGTGTAATCGACGCGCTGCAGCTGCAGCAGTCCCAGCGTCGCGCCGATGAAGTCGTCGTCGCCGGGTTGTGCGACGGCGAAGCCGAGGCGCTGTCGCATCAGCGCAGCGAAGCGGCTGTCGAAAGCCGGCTGGAAGTGCTCGTTGACCAGCGCGCGCGTGAGATCGGGGTGGCCGATCAGCGGGCCGAGTGCATCGGCCAGCGCGTATAGGTTCCACTGCGCGATGCGCGGCTGGGTGCGGAAGGCATAGCGGCCGAAAGTGTCCGAGTGATTGCAGATGCGGCCGGCATCGAAGTCATCCATGAAGGCAAACGGTCCGTAATCCAGCGTCAGCCCAAGCGCCGACATGTTGTCGGTGTTCATCACGCCGTGCATGAAGCCGATCGCCTGCCAGTGCGCCACCAGTTCGCCGGTGCGCTGCGCGACGTCGGCCAGCAGTGCGGCATGGGGACGAGCGCTGTCGCGCAGATGCGGACGGAAGCGGTCGATCACGTAGTCGGCCAGCAAGCGCAAATGTTGAACGTCGTCGGCGGCGTTGAAGTGCTCGAAGGTGCCGAAGCGCACGAAGCTGGGTGCGATGCGCGTGACGACCGCGGCGCTCTCCGTACTTTCACGCTGCACCGGCAGCGGCGAGCCGATCACGCACAGCGCGCGCGTGGTCGGCACACCGAGGGCCGCCATCGCCTCGGAACAGAGGAATTCGCGGATCGACGAACGCAGCACGGCGCGGCCATCGGAAAAGCGTGAGTAGGGCGTCGGCCCGGCGCCTTTCAGCTGCAGTTCAAGCGGGCCGTGCGGCGTATCGACCTCGCCCAGCAGATGCGCCCGGCCGTCGCCCAGCTGGCCTGACCAGCTGCCGAACTGGTGGCCGGAATAGACCGCTGCAAGCGGCTCGGCGCCCGGCGGCAGACGGTTGCCCGCAAACAGCTCGACGAACTCAGCGCGCGCCGTCTCCTGCGGATCGAGCCCGATCAGCGACGCGGCGTCTTCGCTGGCCGCGATCAGATGCGGGGCCGGCAGCGGCGTGGGAGGCAGTCGCGTGTGGAAGGCGGCCGGCAGCCGGGCGTAGCTGTTGCTCAGGCGCAGCGATTCGAGCGGCGACAGCGGTGGCGTGGGCAAAGGTGCATTCATGGTGGCGTTCCGCGGTTGCGCAAGTGCGCAGCAAGAATCGGGCAAGCGTCAGCCAGCGACGCAGTCGGCCGTCGTCGGCCGGCCGCCAGCGGGGCGGGTGCGGATGCGCCAGATGCCTCACAGCATGCCGGTTGACGGCCGACACGCTGTTGCATCTGCGACAAACGCGACGCGGATGTCGTGCCCGCGGAGGCGAGGCCGGGGCGGCGTGGGCGAGATCGCCGGTGGCTCGATGTTTGCTGAACATCGCTACCCATCCGATGAACCGATCTGAAGCTGAAAGGAGCGCCCCATGCTCGACACCCTCATCGTAGGCGCCGGTCTCTGTGGCCTGGAGCTCGCCCGCCGCCTGGAGGCGGCCGGACGCAGCGTGCTGCTGGTCGAGGCCCGGCCGCGCGCCGGCGGTCGTGTGGATACGGTGCCCGCAGCAGCGGGCGCGGCCGCCCTCGATCTCGGCCCCGGCTGGTACTGGCCGCAGTCGCAGCCGCGCATGGTCAGGCTGATCGCGGATCTGGGGCTGGAAACCTTTCCACAGCATGACGAGGGCGTCGTGCTGCATCTGCGACAGCCGGACGCCAATCCGGAAACGCTGGGCAGCGAGGCGATACACAATGGCGCGCGGCGACTGGTCGGCGGCATGGCGGCGCTGACCGGTGCGTTGCTGCGCCGGCTGTCGCACGACCGCCTGCGTACCGGCTGCACGGTCCGCCGGCTGGTCGCGCGCGGCGATCGCGTCGAGGTGCACTGCACCGGAGGCGGCGAGTCCTTCGTCATCGCCGCGCGCAGCGTCGTCCTCGCGCTGCCGCCGCGGCTGGCGGCGGAACAGATCGTGTTCGAGCCGGCGCTCGACGCGTCGCTGGTGCAGGCCATGCAGGACCAGCCGACCTGGATGGCGGCGCAGGCCAAGGCCTTTGTTCGCTCCGACAGCGCGCACTGGCGTCGCGGCGGTTTGTCCGGCAACGCCTTCGTGTCGCATCCGCAGGCCGTGCTCGGCGAGGTGTTCGACGCCTGTGACGCCAGCGGTGAAGCAGCGGCGCTGGGCGGCTTTGTCGCATTGTCGCCGGCGCTGCGTGCAGCCAGCGCTCCGGCGCTCGAACTGATGGTGCGCAGCCAGTTCGCGCAGCTGTTCGGCCCGGCGGTGGAAGAGGGCGAACTGCATCTGCGCGACTGGGCCCGGGAGCCGATGACCTGCAGCGCGCTCGACCTGACCGAGCCCGGAGGGCATCCGGAGGATGACCTGTCGCTGCTGGCCGCGCCGTACTGGTCCGGCCGCCTGCACCTGGCCGGCAGCGAGACGGCCACGCGCGGTGCCGGCTATCTCGAAGGCGCGCTGGACGCCGCGGCGCGCGTCGCCAACCGGCTGATCGCGGTGCCGCTCGCGCTGCCCCCGTCGCCGGCCAACGACAGCAGCGTCGCCGACTTCGTCAACTGGGTGGGCGCGCAGCGCAATCAGGCCGGCGAGCTGTACCGGCAGAGCGTGGTGCGTGCACTGAGCGCACAGCGCAGCATCGACATGACGCACGCTGTGCTGTGTGCGGTGATCGACCACGTCTATGCCGAGGCGCTGCGCCGCATCGATGCGCTGGACTTCGACCTGAGCGGTGTCGCCATCGAGCGTGGCCGCTGCGCGCTGACGCCATCGCTGCTGGCGCCCTTTTCCGGTTTCAGCGACTGGCTGGTCGGCGAGGCGCTGCAGCACAACCGCACGTCCTGTGCACTTTCCAACTTTCCCGACGAACACGCGCCGTCGCCCGACTACGTCGCGCGCATCCGTGTCGATCTTGCGCTCGCCTGGCGCGCCTTCGCCCAGTCGCTGAACCAGATGCTGATCGACCGCATGCCGGTGCGTGGCTGACGCCGCTTTGTGCGCTTTGTCGCAAGCGTAGGTTTCCGACCACCCGACGAATGCTGTCCGGATCGCGCCAAGTCAATGAATCGAATGGCGAAATCACCTTGGCACGGAAATGGCTATCCCTCGTTTGCCAGCCCACATCGCGCGTCAGCAGAACAAGGAGTAGGTCATGGAAAGTGCAGCAGCGAGCTATGTCAGCCTGGCTGACCTGAAGTCCAGCCACAACGTGCTGGCCACCCCGGCGGAAGCGCCGGCTCACGTCGGCTGTGGCACCTCCGGCGGCGAAGGCAAGGCCAGTTGCGGAACGTCCGCCGGGCCGGACGACATGCCGGCCCATGTGTGGGACAAGGTGAAGAACCACCCCTGTTATTCGGAAGAGGCCCACCACCATTACGCGCGCATGCACGTCGCGGTGGCGCCGGCCTGCAACATCCAGTGCAACTACTGCAACCGCAAGTACGACTGCTCGAACGAGTCGCGCCCCGGCGTCGTGTCGCAGAAGCTGACGCCGGAACAGGCGGTCAAAAAAGTGGTGGCGGTCGCCAGCGAAATTCCGCAGATGACGGTGCTCGGTGTGGCCGGTCCCGGCGACTCGCTGGCCAACCCGAAGAAGACCTTCGACACCTTCCGCATGCTCCAGGAGCAGGCTCCCGACATCAAGCTCTGTCTGTCCACCAACGGTCTGGCGCTGCCCGATCTGGTTGACGAGATCTGCAAGTACAACATCGACCACGTGACCATCACGATCAACATGGTCAACCCGGAGATCGGCGCCAAGATCTATCCGTGGATCTTCTGGGACCACAAGCGCATCACCGGCGTTGAGGCCTCGCGCATCCTGCACGAGCAGCAGATGAAGGGGCTGGAAATGCTGACCGCCCGCGGCGTGCTCACCAAGATCAACTCGGTGCTCATCCCTGGCATCAACGACGCGCACATGATCGAGGTGAACAAGGCGGTCAAGGCGCGCGGCGCCTTCCTGCACAACATCATGCCGCTCATTTCCGAAGCCGAGCACGGCACCGTGTTCGGCCTGACCGGCCAGCGTGGTCCGACCGCGCAGGAGCTGAAGGCGGTCCAGGACGCCTGCATGGGGGGCGCCAACCTGATGCGCCACTGCCGCCAGTGCCGCGCCGACGCGGTCGGCCTGCTGGGCGAGGACCGCAGCGAGGAATTCACGCTCGACAAGATCGAAGAGATGGAAGTGGTCTATGACCTCGACCGCCGCCGCACCTACCAGGAGCGCGTCGAGGCCGAGCGTCAGGCGCAGCACGCCGCCAAGGTCGAAGCGCTGGCGGCGACCGAAGGCAACGAGGCGGCGAAGGACATCAAGGTGCTGGTCGCTGTGGCGACCACAGGCGGTGGCCGGGTGAATCAGCACTTCGGTCATGCCGACGAGTTCCAGATCTTCGAAGTGTCGGCGGGCGAAGCGCTGTTCGTCGGTCACCGTCGGGTTGACCTGTATTGCCAGGGCGGCTATGGCGAGGACGAGCAGCTGCCTTCCATCGTCAATGCCATCAACGACTGCCACGCCGTGCTGGTGTCGAAGATCGGCGCCTGCCCGCGCGACGAGCTCAAGGGCGCGGGCATCGAGCCGGTCGATGCCTATGCCGACGAGTTCATCGAGAAGGCCGCGCTGTCGTGGTTCGCCGACTACACCGGCCGGGTCGCGCGCGGCGAGATCGCGCACGCCGAGCGCGGCGACGCATCGATCCGCCAGGGCGCCTTCACCGCCGCCGCCTGACGTTTCCGGATGGACCGCGGCGAGCGCCGCGGTCCGAGCGAAAGGAGAGAACCATGTCTTTGAAGATCATTGCCAACCTCTGTACGGGCTGTTCGGCCTGTGAGCCGGAATGCCCGAACGAGGCGATCAGCGAGCTCAAGAACCTGTTTGTCATCGATCCCGACAAATGCACCGAATGCGAAGGCGATTACGACACCCCGCAGTGCGTCGCGGTGTGCCCGATCGACGACTGCATCCTCCCACTCCAGACCCAGGCTGCCTGAGGACAACATGACCCAACTGACCCTGACGCCGGCTGCGGCGAAATTCATCCAGCGCATGGTGCGCTTCTCCGGCGAACCGGAAGGCGCCGGCTTCCGCCTGCTGGTCAGCGCCGGCGGCTGCTCCGGCCTGAACTCCGAGTTCTCGGTCGTGGCGGCACCACAGAGCGGCGACTCGGTGGTCGAGGCCTCCGGCGTGCGGCTGTTCCTGCCGGCCGAATCGCGGCTGCTGCTCGAAGGCGTGACCGTCGATTTTGCCGACACGCCGACCAAGAGCGGGCTCACCTTCATCAACCCGAACCAGGCACCGTGCGCATGCAGCAGCAGCGCACCGGCCGGCGCGCCGGGCGTGCAGCAGCATGCGCACGGTCACGGCCATGGCCACGCGATGCCCGGCGTCGCGACGGTCGGCCTGGACGCCATCCGTCGCGGTTGAGGAGGCGGTCATGCCGGCGATCGATGCACACGACGATCTGGCCGACCCCGGCCTCGCCGTGCTCGGACGCGGGCTGCCACCCGAGGCCGAGGCGCTGATCGCGCGCGCCGGCCTGATCCGCAACCGGGTGGCCGAAGCGCAGGCCCTGCTCGACGAGGCGCACGCGCTGGCACCGTCGCACCCGGCGACGCTGATCGCGCTTTACCGCTTTCATTTCTACGGCAACCGGCTGCGCGCGGCGCGCGACGTCGGCGAGCGCGCCATCGCCTGTGCGGCGGCGGCGCTCGGTCTGCCGGTGGACTGGCGGCGGGTCGAGGCCGACGCGCGCTTTCGCGCGCTGGAGCCGATGCCGCGCTTCTGGCTGTTCTCGCTCAAGGGCTATGCCTATCTGAGCGCACGCCTGGGCGAACTCGACGTCGGGCGCGCCGCGCTGGCGAGGCTGGCGGTGATGGATCCCGACGACAAGATCGGTCACCGGGTGATCGGCGACGTGCTCGCGCGCATGGGACGCGACGACCTCGGTTACGAGGACTGTCCGGACATCGCGGAGCCGGTCGGAGTCACGCCATGATGAGCACCTTGCCGCAGGCCTCCTACGACCCGTCGGACGACATCCCGCCGCTTGCATGGAGCGGCGAGGAACTGGACTGTTCTCTGTGCGACGCGCTGTCGCAGGGGGCGCGCTGCGAACGCGGACACGCCTGCGTGCAGGACCGCTACGCCAAGCGCATCGACCGCTTCTTCCGCTGGAACCCGGGCCTCAGCAACGCCTTCCTGCATCACCCCTATTTCGAAGTGCGCGCCATCGCCTGTCGCCGCGCCGACGTATTCCATCTGCAGTCGCTGATCGACGACGAGGACGAGACGGTGCGCCTGTCGGTGGCGGTGCGGCTGCCGCTCACGCAGGTGGTGAAGCTGCGCGACGACCCGCACCGCGAGGTGCGCATCCGTGTCGCCATGCGGCTCGAAGGGCGCGAACTGCTCGCCATGGCCGGCGACGAGGACTACTACGTGCGCAAGCTGGTGGCGCAGCGCCTGCCCGCGGCACTGCTGCCGCGCATGCTCGACGACAGCGATCCCGAAGTCAGGCTGGAGGCGGTGCGGCGCCTGGACATGCCGGCATTGCTGCGCATGTGCGACGACCCGGAGATATCGATACGCAAGGACGTGGCGCAGCGGTTGCCGACGGTCCAGCTCTACCGCATGGCGCACGACCCCGCGTGGGAGGTGCGCTGGATCGTGGCCGGCCGTGCCGGCCGGGCGCTCGCACTGCAGATGTCGGCCGGCGACGAGGAAGCGGATGTGCGTGCCGAGGCGCGCGCTCGGCTGGACGAACTGAATCGGGAACAAGGAGATCGACATGGGTGACATCAGTCGCGACAGCGATACCGTCGAACTGACCGCGCCGCCGGTGTTCAAGTACGGCGAGCGCGTGGTGAGCCGCTACACGATACGCAACGACGGCACCTACTGCGGCAAGGATATCGGCGAGGTGCTGGCGAAGAAGGGCGACGTCGGCTTCGTCACCTCGATCGGCACCTTCCTGCAGCAGTACTACATCTACGCCGTCGAATTCCTCGGCACCGGCCACCGGGTCGGCATGCGCGGGCGCGAACTGGTGTCGCTCGACAACCTGCCGCCGCACGTGGTCGAGGTGCTGGGCGAGCGCGTCCATCAACTGGCAGCCATCAAGGTGGGAGGCGACGGTGTTTGAATTGCGCGAACCGAAGTTCCGCTGGGGTCAGCGCGTCGCCGCGACGATCGACCTGTTCAACGACGGCTCCCATCCCGAAGTGCCGGTTGACGCCCTGCTGGTGGCGGAGGGCGCGGCCGGCGAGGTGGTGCAGATCGGCCACCACGAAGAAGCCAACATTCCGATTTACATGGTCGAGTTCGCCGACGGTCCGAGCGGTGTCGATGGCGCGCCGCGCCCCTGCGTGATCGGCGTGCTGGAAGAGGAGATCGCGCCGGTCTGACCGGTGCGCGCGCGATGAACGTCCATGCCCTGAGCCCGCTCCGCAACGCGCCGGCGCCCGTCGGCAGCGTGGTCGTGGCCGAGACCGAACTGCTGCGCCGGCGCGTGCTGCGCGCGCTGGCTGCCCGCGAGCGCTATCGCTACGTGCATCCGGCGCTGCACGACACCGACGACGGCTGGATCATCACCAGCCCCTGCTGCTCGCGTAATGTCGATCCGGAGGGCGGAACGATAGACATCGCGCGCATCCGCCACGAGGACGCGAGCTGGGTGCTCTATGCCTGCGACCACCTGCTGGGCGGCTGGGTGCACCACTCGCGCTCGAACAGCCTCGATCGCCTGCTCGATCTCATCGTGCACGACCCGCACCGGGTGTTCTGGCCATGATCTATCTTGATCACAACGCGACCACACCACCGCTGCCCGAGGTGATCGAGGCGGTGACCGCGTGCCTGCGCGATGACTGGGGTAATCCCTCGTCCAAGCACGGCTTCGGTCAGCGCGCGAAGTCGGCGCTGGCGGCCGCGCGCGCCGAGGTGGCGGCGCTGGCCGGCACGCAGCCGGCCGAGGTGGTGTTCACCAGCGGCGCAACCGAAGCGAACAACCAGGTGCTGGCCGGCGCGCTGTCGCGTCCCGGCGTGCCGCCGCGGGTGCTGCTGTCGGCGGTCGAGCACGCCGGCTTCCTGAAGGCGGCGCAACGCATGCGCGACTTCGGTGTCGAGGTCGAGCTGCTGCCGGTGGATGGGCGCGGTGTGCTGCGCCTCGACGCGCTGCACGCCGCGCTCGAACGCCCGGCCGCGCTGCTGTCGGTGATGGCGGCCAACAATGAGACCGGCGTGCTGCAGCCGGTGGTCGAGGTCGCCGCCGCCGCGCGCGCGGCCGGCGTGCCGCTGCATGTTGACGCCACCCAGCAGGCCGGCCGCCTGCCACTCGATTTCGCGGGTTGGGGCGTGGACCTGATGTCGATGTCCGCCCACAAGTTCGGCGGCCCGAAGGGCTGCGGCGCGCTGGTCGCTCGCAAGGGACTGAGCTGGCCGGCGCTGCTGCCGGGCCAGCAGGAGCGCGGCCGCCGCGGCGGTACCGAGAACATGCCGGGTATCGCCGGCTTTGCCGTCGCGGCGCGTCAGGTGCGCGCCTCGATGCAGGCCGAAGCGCTGCGCCAGGGCGCGCTGCGCGACGCGCTGGAGGACGCGCTGCGCGAAACGCTGACCGGCCTGACGGTGTTCGGCGAAGGCGCGCCGCGCCTGCCCAATACGCTGTTCATCGCCGTCGCCGGCCAGTCGGCCGACCGTCTGCTGGGCCGGCTGGAGCGCGAAGGCATCCTCGCTGCATCGGGGGCGGCCTGTTCGTCCGGCGGCAGCGAGCCGTCGCACGTGCTGGCCGCGATGGGCGTGCCGCCCACGCTCGCACGCGATGCGATCCGCCTGTCGCTCGGTCGCGACACCGACGGCGAACACCTCGCCCGTGTCGTCCATGTACTGCGCAGTCTGCAATCCGAAACGGCCGCCGCTGCGGCCTGAACTCGACACGTCACCACGAGGAAGTCCGCCATGAAAGTCATGATCCGCAAGAGCAGCAAGGGCGAACTGTCGCTCTACGTGCCGAAGAAGGACCTGGAAGAACCCATCGTGCAGATGGAGCGCCCGGACATGTGGGGCGGCCAGATCACGCTCGCCAACGGGTGGACGCTGGACCTGCCCGAGATGGCCGCCGACACCCGGCTGCCGATCACGGTGGAGGCCCGCCTGACCGGCGGACGCGAGTGACGTGGCGCTGAGCGCAGATCAGTTGGGCGAGATCGCCCGCATCGCGCTGGCGGCACCGACGCTGGGCGAGGCCATCGCTGGCGTGCGCCGCGCTCTGCCCGGCGTGCGCGCCTCGGCGGTCGATGCCTTCGACATGCGTGGCGAGACGCCGGCGCTGCGCATCGGCGACCGCGATCTGTTCCTGATGCACAGCGACGGACATTGCTGGTCGGTCACGCCCGACCCGCTGGCGGCGCACGGCATCGTGCTGACCCAGCACACCTGAACCGGGAGATGAACATGGACAGCGACTGGATACCGCTTTCACTCGCCGACGTCGGCGAACGCGAAGCACAGCTGGTGGAGCAGGTGATGCGTTCCGGCCGGCTGTCGGGCGGCCCGATGGTGGAAGCTTTCGAGTCGGTGTTCGCCGACCTGCACGGGCGCCGCTATGCCGTGGCCGTGTCGAGCGGCATGGCGGGTGCCTGGATGGCGCTGCGCGCGCTCGGCATCGGCCCCGGTGACGAAGTGATCGCCAGCGCCTACAGCTGGCACCACATCGCGCACGCCATCGTGCATGCGGGTGCCACGCCGGTACTGGCCGACATCGACTACTGGTCCGGTGCGGTGGCGCCGGAATCGGTGCTGACGCGCATCACGCCGAATACGCGCGCCATCATCGGCAACAACTGCAACGGCCATCCGGCCGCCTGGAAGCCGCTGCGCGACATTGCCGACGCACACGGGCTGGCGCTGATCGAGGATTCGACCGAAGCGATCGGCTCGCGCTACCTCGGCGAACTGGTCGGCACCTTCGGCGACCTGTCGATCTTCGACTTCTCGCAACCGCTGGCGCTGAACTGCGGCGAGGGCGGCATGGTGCTGACCGACGACGCGCGCCTGGCCAGCGAACTGCGCTACCTGCGCGCGCACGGGCTGAGCGACCGCAATTCGGTGTCGGTCGGCAGCCGCGTGCCCTTCTCGGCCAACATGAGCGACGTCACCGCGGCCATCGGCATCGCCCAGGCCGAGCGCATCGACGAAATCCACGCGCGGCGCAAGCAGGTCGAGGTCTGGTACCACGAGCAGATGCAGACCTTCGAGGGCATCAAGCCGCCCTATCTGGCGCAGGATGTCGATGAGGTGCACTGGATGCTCTACGTCGTGCATCTGGGCAAGCGCTTCACCGCCAGCGCGCGTGCGCAGCTGATCGAGGATCTCGACACCGAAGCGATCGAGGCGGCCGCCTACAGCCGGCCGCTGCACCAGCAGTTCCATTACCAGAGCTA
Organism: Methyloversatilis sp.; assembly: GCF_965284615.1. Lineage (GTDB taxonomy): Bacteria > Pseudomonadota > Gammaproteobacteria > Burkholderiales > Rhodocyclaceae > Methyloversatilis. The sequence continues at coordinate 3,910,730 of NZ_OZ260098.1, read as the reverse complement.
CGGCTACAAGCGCGGCCAGCTCGCCAACACCGACCGCATCGCCGATCGCTCTCTGGCCTTGCCCTTCCACGGCTTCATCGAGCAGGACGAAGTGCGCTTCGTGGTGAAGACGCTGAAGGACGCGGCCACCAACGTCGGCGCTGGCGCCGCCATCTACTGAACCGCGTTACGAGGACGAGTCATGACATCCCCCCTGACCCAATTGCCGGCCGAGATCGAAGCAGGGCTGCGCGCCGGCCGCGTCGTGCCCTATCTGGGCCCCGGCATGCTGTCGCTGGTGCCGCAGTACGCGGTGCCCGGTACGCCCGAGGCGCTGGTCGCGCTACTCACCGCCAAGGTGTCGGTGCCGCACAAGATACGTGGTCGGCTGACCCAGGCGGCGCAGTTCATCGAGAACTTCAAGCACCGCAAGACGGTGGTTGACCTGATGAACAACGCCTTCGCGGCAGCCCCGTCGGCCTCGCCGCTGCATGCCTGGCTGGCCAGCCTGAATCTGCCGCTCATCGTCAACACCTGGTACGACGAGGCGATGTTGACCGCGCTGCACGAGGCCGGCGTCAAGTGGGGCGAGGTGCAGGGCCTGTCGCAGTCGGAACACTTCGGCAGCTGGACCGGCTGGTACGACCGCGACGGCAATCCGCTGCCCGATCGCGCGCCCGACTGGGCGACGCTGCTGTACAAGCCGATCGGCTCGACCAGCCCGGCCGGCAACTACCTGGTGTCGGATTCCGACTATGTCGAGGTGCTGACCGAGATCGACATCCAGACGCCTATTCCGCAGGAAGTGCAGGCGCTGCGCAGCGGCCGCAGCTTCCTCTTCCTCGGCTGCCGCTTCAACGACCAGCTCACCCGTTCGTTCGCGCGCCAGATCATGAAGCGCTCGAGCGACCGTCACTGGGCGCTGCTGCCGGACGAGCCGACGCGGATGGAGGCGAAATTCCTGGCCGAACAGAACATCACCCGCATCGCGCTGCCGCTGGACAGCCTCGCCGCCGTGTCGGCGCAGGCGGCCTGAGCGCGGCGCATCGCCCACCGATTTCACACACACCGACAAGGAGAAGCGCCATGCCACTGCTCACCATCATGCCGTCGGGAACGGCACTCGAAGTCGCACCGGGAACCACCCTGCTCGCCGCCATCCTGTCCGCCGGCGAGAAGCTGATCAGCAAGTGCGGCGGCCAGGCCCAGTGCGGCGCCTGTCACATCGCGGTCAACGAGGGGCGCAAGAGTCTGTCGAAGACGACGCGCGCCGAGAACGAGAAGCTCGACGCGCTGGTCGGCGTCAGCTCGAAATCGCGCCTGGCCTGTCAGGCGCAGATGGGCGAAGAGAACGTGACGGTCGAGCTGCTCAGCTTCGTCTGATCGCGTCCACGCCACCCCGACAAGAACCGGACAACAGGAAGAACAACATCATGAGTTACGACGCAATCAAGGCCGATCGCGGCCTCTGTACCGGCAACCGCCTCGGCGCAGCCGGCAAGTGCAATGGCCAGACCTTCCAGTGCGAATGCGGCCATGTCGGCTGCCGCCAGACCTATGACGACAGCTGCACCGGACAGGCCTTCTCGGCCGGCTGGCGCTGCGTCAAGTGCGGCGCGGTCGGCAAGATGACGCGGCTGAACTACGAATACCGCATCGGTGCCTGAGTCGCGAGGCTCGACGGCGATGACCGAAGCGCTTTTCAGTGCTGCGTCGCTGGCCATGCTGGACGAGGCCTGCAGCGGCGTGCTCATCCTCGGCGAGGGGCTGGAGCGCGACGAGTTCCTGTCGTCGCGGCTGACCCGCGCCGAGGTGGGCCGCCTGCTGCTGATCATCGCCCGGCTGATGGACGGCCTGCCGGCGGAAGCCAGCCGCCGCCTGCCGGAGATCGACTGGACCGGCTGGTCATTGCTGACGCGCACGCTGCCCGACCAGGGGCCGGCCAGCGACGACACGCTGTGGTTCGCCCTCACCTCGCTGGTGCCGGCCACGCTGATGTGGCTGCGGCTCTACCGCCAGCGCGAGCCGGCGCTGTTCGCGTTCGCCGGCTGAGGCGGCGTCGATCAGGCGGGGAAGTCGACCACCTGCGGTTCTTCGTCACCGATGACGATGCAGGCACGCAGCAGGCGACCGTCGGCACTCCAGCTGTATTCGTGACGCATCTCGGTTTCACCGTAGACCTTCTTCTCGGCGCGGACGATGCGGCCAGCCGTGTCGTAGTTGACCTGGAACCAGGTGTTGCGGTTGCGCAGCGCGTCCGGCTGCAACTCTTCGGCGAACTGCAGCGGCAGTTTCACACCGCGGTAGGTGAGGAAGTAGCGGGTGGTCGTCGAGGGCGAAGGGGAGAGCGATGGCGAGGACATGGTTGAGCGGATGTCGATGACAGTGAAGCAGTTGATCGTGGCCTTGCAGGGCCTGCCGGCCGACGCCACCGTGCTGCTGGAGGGCGACGACGGCTATTCCCCGCTCGGCTCGCTGGAACTGCTGGGCAACGGTGGCGTGCTGCCCGACGAAGTGGTGCTGCAGCCGGACATGACGCCGGACTGAGCGGCGATTTTTCATTCCGTCGGGCGGCACGAAGCCATGCCGCCGGCGGCACAACCTTCCGACGTTTCACGCAGCCGTGCCGCGGCGTCCGGCGTCAGGCCTATCCAGCGGTCCACTGCCGGTGGATCGAAGCCGACCCGCCGCTCCGCGCCCACCTGCAGCAGCGGCCGCCGTATCAGCAGCGGCTCGGCCAGCAGCAACGCCAGCGCCTCTGTCCGGCCAAGCGACTCCGGTTGCACCTCACCGCTCTTCACGCGCGGCGCAGCGCGGTTGAACCAGTCGGCCACCGGCAAGGGGTCGAGGAAGTCGAGCAATGACGCCGCTGTCCATGGCTCGGTCAGCAGACTGCGTACCGAAAGCTGGTGGCCGGCATCGCGCAGCCACTGCTTCTGCCGCGCGTTGCCGGCACAGCCCGGCTTTTCGAAGAAGACAATGTGTGCCATTTCACCGATCCATCAGTGCGACGCGCCGCCCGCGTAACCGGTTGACTGTGCAAAGCCGACCGTGGAACTGCGCAGCCCCCTTGGGGGGCAGCGAGCGAAGCGAGCGTGGGGGCCCACACTCAAACCGGGCGGTTTTCGTACAGATTGCGCACCGGGCCCATCAGCTTCAGACCTTCCTCGTAGCTGATCTCCGGGAACTTGCCGGTGAACTTCATCGCGGCGTTGACGACCGCGTCCAGCTTGCCGGCGGTGTCCAGCTTCTTCAGGTCGTTCTTCTCCAGATAGAGCAGCTCCAGCGTCTCGTTATAGACGGTGGCTTCGTCGATCGGCAGCACGTGGAAGGTCGCACCGCCGTACTGCACCTGGTACTTCTTCGACAGGTCGATGTTGTCGCAGAACACGATGTACTTGCCCTGCGGCGACAGCGCATCGCCCAGTACTTCGGCCAGCATCTTCAGGTACTCGAAGGACAGCAGGAAGCAGGTCAGGAAGGCGATGTGCGTTTCGCCCTCGTGCGCCGCAGCCATCACCTGGTCGCTGCTGATTTCGGGCGGACGGGCCTCGTCGGCGAACTGCTGCGCGAACTTCAGCGCGATGTCGCCGCGGAAGCCGACACGGCCCGGCTTGTGCGTCGGTCCCTTGAACACGGCGTTGAGCAGCCGCTTCTCGTTTTCCAGTGCGGCAAAGGCGGAGCTAGCGATGGTGATGCTCATGGTGATTCCCCTGATCGTTGCGGATGAAATCCGCGGTCTTGAAAAAGGCCTGCTCCAGTTGCATGCGCAGTTCGCCGTCGCTGACGACTTCCTGCAGGGCGGCGCGCATGCAGTTCATCCACGCGTCGCGTTCGGCCGGGCCGATCGCGAATGCGAGGTGCTTGCGCCGCAGACGCGGATGGCCACGTTCGACCGAGTAGCGCTGCGGACCGCCCATCCATTCGACGAGGTAATTCACCAGTACGCGCTTGACGTCGGTGAGGTTGACACCGTGCATGGCGCGTATGCCCTGTGCGTCCGGGCGCTCGCTCATGTGTGCATAGAAGCGGTTGACCAACTGAACGATCGCCGCTTCGCCACCGATGCGGGCGAAGTGCGGGTTCTGCGTACCTGCAGTCGAACTGACCGAAGGCGCGGCGACTGGAACGACGGGTTCTTGCGTGGACATGGACGTGTCTTTGCTGGGCGGATGCGTGACCACAGCAAGTGCCGTACCCGTTGCGTCTTCCTGGTCCGGCATCAGGCCTGACTGCGCGCCGGAACGCCCGCCGGCGCGCCCGATGACGCATTGGCCACACAGCTCAGGTGGCCCTGTGTCGGCTCTGTCGCAGCCCGGTCAATCCTCACAGCGCTGGGCTGATTGTCGCGTTTGTCGTACCGCCCGGCGACTCATGAAAACGTCGGTCGGAGGCGCGGAAACGACGTCTGCAAGCCGTTTATCGACAACGCATGATGAATGGCACGGCAGTTGCTGAACAGGCCGTGCACCGACCATGACTTGCCGCCAATGGCTGACCACGAAGACCAACAATGGGCACGAGGGGCTGCATCCGGTGGCGCGGTACGTGGCCAATGATCGCTTGGTCAGCGGCAATCAACTGTTCATCGACTCAGGAGAATCAAACATGGCATCTCTCAGACAAATCGCCTTCTATGGCAAGGGCGGCATCGGCAAGTTGACCACCTCCCAGAACACCCTGGCCGCTCTGGCCGAAATGGGTCAGAAGATCCTCATCGTCGGCTGCGACCCGAAGGCCGACTCGACCCGCCTGATCCTGCACGCAAAGGCACAGGACACCATCCTGTCGCTGGCCGCCGAAGCCGGTTCGGTCGAGGACCTGGAGCTCGAGGACGTCATGAAGATCGGCTACCGCGACATCCGCTGTGTCGAATCCGGTGGCCCGGAACCCGGCGTCGGCTGCGCCGGTCGCGGTGTCATCACCTCGATCAACTTCCTCGAAGAGAACGGCGCCTATGACGGCGTCAACTACGTGTCCTACGACGTGCTGGGCGACGTTGTGTGCGGTGGCTTCGCGATGCCGATCCGCGAAAACAAGGCGCAGGAAATCTACATCGTCATGTCCGGCGAAATGATGGCCATGTACGCCGCCAACAACATCTCCAAGGGCATTCTGAAGTACGCCAATTCGGGTGGTGTGCGCCTGGGCGGCCTGGTGTGCAACGAGCGCCAGACCGACAAGGAACTGGAACTGGCCGAGTCGCTGGCCAAGATGCTGGGTTCGCGTCTGATCCATTTCGTGCCGCGCGACAACATCGTCCAGCACGCCGAGCTGCGTCGCATGACGGTGCTCGAGTACGCGCCGGATTCCAAGCAGGCCAACGAGTACCGCGATCTGGCGCAGAAGGTTCACGCCAACGCCGGCAACGGCACGATTCCGACCCCGATCACGATGGACCAGCTCGAAGACCTGCTGATGGAGCACGGGATCATGAAGCAGGTCGACGAATCGGAAGTCGGCAAGGCTGCCGCCGCCGCCTGAGCACCCGAGAGTCGAGGGTCGGGAGCCGCGGGCGTCGCCCGCAGGCTCCCGGCCTCCGCCGGCGACAACCGTGGTTCTCTACCCTCAGCTCTCGACAAGGAGTGATCAAATGAGCATGACCATAGACGAAAAGAAGGCCCAGAACGCAGCGCTGATCGAAGAAGTGCTGAAGGCCTATCCCGAGAAGACCGCGAAGAAGCGTGCCAAGCACCTCAACGTGCACGAGGAAGGCAAGCCTGACTGCGGCGTCAAGTCGAACATCAAGTCGCTGCCCGGTGTGATGACCATCCGCGGCTGTGCCTACGCAGGTTCCAAGGGCGTGGTGTGGGGCCCGATCAAGGACATGATCCACATTTCCCACGGCCCGGTCGGTTGCGGCCAGTACTCGTGGGCGGCTCGCCGCAACTACTACATCGGCGTCACCGGTGTGGATACCTTCGTCACGATGCAGTTCACCTCCGATTTCCAGGAGAAGGACATCGTGTTCGGCGGCGACAAGAAGCTGGAAGTCATCATGGACGAGATCCAGCAGCTGTTCCCGCTCAACAAGGGCATCTCGGTGCAGTCCGAGTGCCCGATCGGCCTGATCGGCGACGACATCGAAGCGGTGTCGAAGAAGAAGTCGAAGGAATACGACGGCCACACCATCGTGCCGGTGCGCTGCGAAGGTTTCCGCGGCGTCAGCCAGTCGCTGGGTCACCACATCGCCAACGACGCCATCCGCGACTGGGTGTTCGACAAGACCGAGGACAAGCGCCCGGACTTCGTGTTGACCCCGTACGACGTGGCCATCATCGGTGACTACAACATCGGCGGCGACGCTTGGTCGAGCCGCATCCTGCTGGAAGAGATGGGCCTGCGCGTGATCGCCCAGTGGTCGGGCGACGGCACCATCGCCGAGCTGGAGAACACCCCGAAGGCCAAGCTCAACGTGCTGCACTGCTACCGCTCGATGAACTACATCTCGCGGCACATGGAAGAGAAGTACGGCATTCCCTGGGTGGAATACAACTTCTTCGGCCCGTCCAAGATCGAGGAGTCGCTGCGCGAGATCGCCTCGCACTTCGACGACAAGATCAAGGAGAACACCGAGAAGGTGATCGCCAAGTACAAGCCGCTGATGCAGGCGGTGATCGACAAGTACCGTCCGCGCCTGGAAGGCAAGAAGGTGATGCTGTTCGTCGGCGGTCTGCGCCCGCGCCACGTCATCGGCGCCTACGAGGATCTGGGCATGGAAGTGGTCGGCACCGGCTACGAATTCGGCCACAACGACGACTATCAGCGCACCACGCACTACGTCAAGGACGGCACGCTGATCTATGACGACGTCACCGGTTACGAATTCGAGAAGTTCGTCGAGAAGGTGAAGCCCGATCTGGTCGGTTCCGGCATCAAGGAAAAGTACGTGTTCCAGAAGATGGGCGTGCCCTTCCGCCAGATGCACAGCTGGGACTACTCCGGTCCGTACCACGGCTACGACGGCTTCGCCATCTTTGCCCGCGACATGGACATGGCGATCAGCTCGCCGATCTGGGGCCTGACCAAGGCTCCGTGGAAGAAGTAAGCGCAGTGCAACGTAGGGTGGGTTGAGGGCACCGAAACCCACCGTTCCCGACATCCGTGTCGCAGGGCGGGGCGCAGCCCCTGCCCACCCTACACTCAGGAGTGTTCAACATGCCTCAATCAGCCGACAAGATCCTCGACCACGAACTGCTGTTCCGCGAACCGGAATACCAGCAGATGCTGGCGGACAAGAAGTCCCAGTTCGAGTTCAACCACGCCGACGCCAAGATCCAGGAGATCGTCGAGTGACCAAGACCGAGGACTACAAGCAGAAGAACTTCGCTCGTGAAGCGCTTACGGTCAATCCCGCCAAGGCCTGCCAGCCGCTGGGTGCCGTCTATGTCGCCAACGGCTTCCACAAGACCCTGTCCTTCGTGCATGGCTCGCAGGGCTGTGTCGCCTACTACCGTTCGCACTTCTCGCGTCACTTCAAGGAGCCGACCTCCTGCGTGTCGTCGTCGATGACCGAGGACGCGGCCGTGTTCGGTGGCCTGAACAACATGATCGACGGCCTCGCCAACTCGTACAACCTGTACAAGCCGGACATGATCGCGGTGTTGACCACCTGCATGGCGGAAGTTATCGGCGACGACCTGAACGCCTTCATCAAGACCTCGAAGGAGAAAGGCAGCGTACCGGCCGAGTTCGACGTGCCGTTCGCCCACACGCCGGCCTTCGTCGGCAGCCACATCACCGGCTACGACAACGCGCTGCTCGGCATCCTGCGTCACTTCTGGGACGGCAAGGCCGACACCGCCGCCAAGCTCGAGCGCAAGGCGGACGAGTCGATCAACTTCATCTTCGGCTTCGACGGCTTCGTCGTCGGCAACATGAAGGAAATGAAGCGCATCCTCGACCTGTTCGAGATCGACTACAACATCCTGTGCGATCCGTCCGAGGTCTGGAATACGCCGACCGATGGCGAGTTCCGCATGTACGAGGGCGGCACCACCAAGGAAACGGTCGAGCGCGCGATCAACGCCAAGGCCACGGTCATCTTCCAGGAGTTCTGCTGCGAAAAGACCGCGAAGTTCATCGCCGAGCATGGTCAGGAAGTGGTGCTGCTGAACAGCCCGATCGGCGTCGCCGGCACCGACAAGTTCCTGATGGAACTGTCGCGCCTCACCGGCAAGCCCATCCCTGAAGTGCTGGAGAAGGAGCGCGGTTACCTGGTCAACGCGATGGCCGATTCGCAGGCTCACCTGCACGGCAAGCGCTATGCGATGTACGGTGACCCGGACATGATGCTGGGCCTGACCGAGTTCCTGCTGGAACTGGGTGCCGAGCCGGCACACATCCTGGCCACCAATGGCGAGAAGGAGTGGGAGGCTCGGGTGCAGAAGGTGCTGGATGCCTCGCCCTACGGCGCCGGCTGCAAGGTGTACCCGAAGCGCGACCTGTGGCACATGCGTTCGCTGCTCTACACGGAACCGGTTGACTTCCTGATCGGCAACACCTACGGCAAGTATCTGGAACGTGACACCGGCACCCCGCTGATCCGCATGGTGTTCCCGATCTTCGATCGCCACCACTACCATCGCTACCCGATCTGGGGCTACGAAGGCGGCATGCGCGTGCTGGTGATGCTGCTCGACGAGTTCTTCGAGTCGATCGACGTGAACACCATCGTTCCGGGCAAGACCGACTACTCGTACGACATCATCCGCTGATACAGCGTCCTCTCGCGCCGCGCCGGCATGCATCATGCCGGCGCGGCGTTTTTTTGGGGCAGGATGCATGCATTGCCCCGGGCTCCCGCACCAGCTCTGGCGCGCCCCTTGTGGGAGCGGCCTTGGCCGCGATGCTGCCATGGCACGTCGCCGCCTCCGATTCAGGCCGCAATCGCGAGCAAGCTCGCTCCCACAAACGCTGGCTCTGACCGCGGACAGCGAGTGTTCGTGTGGGAGCGGCCTTGGCCGCGATACGGTCGTCGCGGTCCGCAGGCCTCGATGCGGGTTGTTGTCGGGGTCAGAAGACCCCTCCCACAGGGGCTTGAGTCCGGCTCCGCTGGTGGATCAGGCGCGTTCCTTGTGGGAGCGGCCTCGGCCGCGACAGGGCCTTTGCAGTCCGCAGGTTTCATTACAGGTTGCTGTCGGGGTCAGAAGACCCCTCCCACAGGGGCTGACTCTGACTCCGTTGGTGGATCAGGCGCGTTCCTGGTGGGAGCGGCCTTGGCCGAGACAGGGCCTTTGCCGTCTGCAGGCTTCGTTACAGGCCGCTGTCGGGGTCAAGACCCCTCCCACAGAACCCCCCTGCCCAGGCTCGAGCAGCAGGTCGGGCGCGTTCCTCGTGGGAGCGGCCTTGGCCGCGACAGGGCGTCGGCGCTGATGGCGACCGACGCCCCGTCGTACTCAGATGCTCAAACCGAACTCGGGAGCGATCAGCTTGAGCCAGCCGTTCAACACGTTCGGCCGTCAGTTCGGGCTGGATGTCCTGGTCGATGGCCAGGCCGACGAACTTGTCGTCGATGACCGACTGCGACTCCGTGAAGTCGTAGCCGTCGGTGGGCCAGGCGCCGACGATCTTTGCACCGGCGTCCTTGAAGAAGTCGTACAGCAGGATCAGACCGTTGACGAACTCGTGACCGTAGGTGTCCTGGTCGCCCAGACCGAACAGCGCCACCGTCTTGCCGGCGAAGCTGGTGCCCTTGAACTTGACCAGTGCCTCGGCCCAGCTCTCGTCGTCGCATTCCGCCTCGATGCCGGGCAGCAGGCCGTCGCCCAGCGTCGGCGTGCCGAGGATCAGGTAGTCGTAGGCGAGCAGGTCGTCCACCGTCGCCTTGTTGATGTTGACCGGCTCGGCCATCGTGTCGTCGTCGAAGCGCTTCTTGATCTGCTTCGCGATCTTGCGCGTGCTGCCGCTGTTGGTGCCGAAGAAAAGTCCGATGCGTGCCATGACAGATCCATTCAGTTGAGTGTTGCAGGGGAGGTGTGTGCGGCGTCCATGCCGCGGAAGATGGCGCAGCGCTGGAATACCTCCAGCGTTGGCGCGCAGGCCTTGTGCTGGCAGTACTTCGCCGCCAGCTTGGCCAGACCCTTGATGTCGCGGCCGGAGGCTTCGGGAAACAGCACGGCCAGTGCCTCGACCATGCTTTCGTCCAGCGCGAGTCCGAACTGCGTTGCCATCACCTGCCAGATGCGACGGCGAGCCGCTTCGTCAGGCGCGTGGTAGCGGATCAGCGCGATGCAGCGCGACACGATGGCTTCGTCGATGTCGTCCACCCGGTTGGTGGTCAGGAAGAGCAGCCCGTTGAAGTACTCGAGCACACGCAGGAACACGCCGACCACGGCGTTCATCGTCATGTCGTCCTCGCGCCGCTTGATGTAGACGTCGGCCTCGTCGATCAGCATCACCGCACCCCAGCGCTGGGCGCGCGTCAGCGCCTGTTTGAGCGCGCCTTCCATCTGCGCCACGTTCAGCCCGAGCTGGCCGGAATGCACGCGGTAGAGCGGCCGGCGGATGATTTCCGAGTACACCTCGGCGGTCAGCGTCTTGCCCACGCCCGGAGGGCCTGCGCACAGCACGGTGGTGCCGCCCGACTTGCCGGCGACGATGTCGTCCATCAGCACGTCCATCTCGGCGGTCAGGATGTCGATCAGGTCGGTCTGCTCGGGCGGCAGCACCAGTTTCTGCTTCAGTGCGGGCTGGTAGGCATAGGGCGCCATGTCGTCCACGTGCACCCACAGATGCTGGTGCAGATCGAGATGGAACATGAGCACATAGGGATGCACCGGCAGCTGCGAGAACAGGCCGTCGGGCATGGCGTCGCGCGAGGCCTCGACCTCGTCTTCCGCCTCGTAGCGATTGCTCTTTGCCGCCTTGCGCAGATAGGGACCGAGGATGTCGCCCGGCGCTTCGAGCAGCAGCGTGCGCGCCGGCAGGATGGCTTCGTCATTGACCAGGCGGGCCATGCCGCCGCTCGCCGACAGCACCACCTGGTCCTTGCGCGACCAGTCGGTGTCGCGGTGGGTGGCGCTCGGGTCTTCGGCGTGAAAGCCGGTGCCGCTGGCCGAGAACTGCTCGCCGTAGCGCGCGCGCCACTCGATGTAGCGTGCGGTCACCGTGTCGCAGGCGGCGATCAGCGCCGGCGTTTCCTTCAGGAAGCCCTTGGCCGCAAGCACTTCGCCCACCGTCTTGCCGGTGATGTCGGCACCGTAGATGCGGATGACGGAAGTCGCCAGCGTCGCCTTCACATTGGCTTTCAGCTCGATGAAGACCTTGCCGGTCTCTTCGTTGTTGGCCGGCGTGTAGTCGAGCCGGCTCACCACCCAGGGCAGCGGCCGGGTCAGCTGATTGGCCGTGAACAGCCAGCCGCGTATCGCGTCTTCGGCCAGATGGCGGGCGAGGGCGGGCACCAGCTGTTCGAGGTCGTTGCCTTCGAAGCGGCGGCCATCGCCTTCCAGCGCGTCGGCCAGCGTGGTCAGCGCGGTCGCGCGTTCCAGCATGGCCGGGCCGGCGTCGGCGTAGAGCCGGCCGAGGAAGCGCAGCGCGTCGATGGACAGCCGCGACACCGGCACCTCGACCTTGTCGCAGTACTGCAGCTGGTCGCGCAGGCTGGCCAGATCGGGGAAGGCGTCCGCCATCGACTCGATCTGCGGTGCCTCTATGGTCACCTTCATCGCTGCGCCCTCAGCGGGTGACGACCGGTATTTCCAGCGCCGCGCGCCGGCCAAGCTGAGCGTCCACCTTGCGCCGCACGTTCTCGACCTTGAGCGGGCGCAGCAGCGTGCTCTGCGCGCCGGCGGCCAATGCCTGGCGGACAGCGTCGTCGTCGGCATCGCTGCAGACGATCAGCATGCGCACCTGCGGCAGCTCGGCGCGCAGGCGCGTCACCGCGTCGCCCGCCAGCAGTCCGGCGCCGAGCAGCACCAGGTCGGGCGGTGTTGCCGCGGCCACCGCGAGTGCCGACGCGAGGTCGGCGAACACATGGGTTTCCATCTCGTCGGCCAGCATGAACTGCAAGGCGGTACCGACCACGTCGTCGTCATCGACCACGAACACGCGCTTGTTCTCGACTGCGCGCTGACTGTCTACGCCGATCTGCATGAGGGTTCTCCCTGTCTGTCGTCAGCAGGCCCGGAGCAAGCTTCGTTCCAAACGCGGCATGGCTTTCGCTTCTCCGCCCTCGTCATTCATTCGAAGGAGGTCGCAATGGGCGTACTGATCAAGACGACGATGGACGGACGGCGGGTCGAGGTGATCGAGGGCGTGGTCTGTCTGGAAGGCAAGCCGGAAGCGGGCGGGCTGGTTCCGCTGTCCGAACATCCGAACCGCCAGGCCATTGCCAAAGCAGTGCCGGGCGCCACGCACGTGGCCGGGCGCATTCCGCTGACGCTGGAAGAAGCGCAGGTCGCGCAGGACGCGCTGACCGAGGCGCAGCGCAGTTTCGACGCCAGCCCGATGGGTATCGCCAAGCGGCTGCAGTCGGCCATCCACAACAAGGCGCGCATGGAGGGCATCGAGTAGCGCCGGCGTCGCGGCGGTCCGCCAAACCCGACATTGCGTGTCGCAAAACGACCAGCCTTTGTCGGACCGGGATGCCCGAGCGCAGCCCGGCGGACCGCAGATGACTGATTTCCCGGGCCTCTGCCCTGTGCGCCGGCTCTGGCATCAATCCTGCTGAGTGAGCTCCGACAGCGCCTTGCGCGCCGACCCTGACAGGAAGGAAGGTGGCCCATGGATGCACGCGTATCGGCAAAGATCCAGGACGTGTTCGAGGAACCCGCCTGCGAGCACAACCAGAACAAGTCGGCCAAGGAAAAGAAGAAGGGCTGTACCAAGCAGCTGTCGCCCGGTGCGGCCGCCGGCGGCTGTGCCTTCGACGGCGCCAAGGTCGCGCTGCAGCCCATCGTCGATGTGGCTCACCTGGTGCACGGCCCGATCGCCTGTGAGGGCAACTCCTGGGACAACCGCAACTCGTCGTCCAGCACTTCGCAGCTCTACCGCACCGGCTTCACTACCGACATCAACGAACTGGATGTCATCTACGGCGGCGAGAAGCGGCTGTTCAAGTCGGTCAAGGAAATCATCGAGAAGTATGACCCGCCGGCGGTGTTCGTCTACCAGACCTGTGTCACCGCGCTGATCGGCGACGACATCGAGGCGGTGTGCAAGAAGGCGTCGGAGAAGTTCGGCAAGCCGGTCATCCCGGTCAATTCACCGGGCTTCGTCGGGCCGAAGAACCTCGGCAACAAGCTGGGCGCCGAGGCGCTGCTCGATTACGTGATCGGTACCGAAGAGCCGGACTTCGTCACCCCCTACGACATCAACATCATCGGCGAGTACAACCTGGCCGGTGAACTGTGGCAGGTGAAGCCGCTGCTTGACGCGCTCGGCGTGCGCATCCTGTCCTGTATCTCCGGCGACGGCCGTTACCGGGAAGTTGCCTACAGTCACCGCGCCAAGGCGGCGATGATGGTGTGCTCGAAGTCGATGATCAACATCGCGCGCAAGATGGACGAGCGCTACGACATCCCCTTCTTCGAAGGCTCGTTCTACGGCATCGGCGACATGTCGGAAACGCTGCGCGAAATCGCCCGCCTGCTGGTCGAGAAAGGCGCGCCGGAAGAGTTGAAGGCACGCACCGAAGCGCTGATCGCGGTCGAGGAAAAGCGTGCCTTCGAACGTATCGCCGCCTACCGCCCGCGGCTCGAAGGCAAGAAGGTGCTGCTGATCACCGGCGGCGTGAAGAGCTGGTCGGTGGTCGCCGCGCTGCAGGAAGCCGGTCTGGAAATCGTCGGCACCAGCGTCAAGAAATCGACCAAGGAAGACAAGGAAAAGATCAAGGAGCTGATGGGCCAGGACGCGCACATGATCGACGACATGACGCCGCGCGAAATGTACGCGATGCTGAAGGACGCCAAGGCGGACATCATGCTTTCAGGTGGTCGCAGCCAGTTCATCGCGCTGAAGGCCAAGATGCCCTGGCTGGACATCAACCAGGAACGCCACCACGCCTACGCCGGCTACGAAGGCATGGTCGATCTGGTGCGCGAGATCGACAAGGCGCTGTACAACCCGATCTGGGAACAGGTGCGCCGCCCGGCGCCCTGGGACGTGGTCGCCGCCTGAGGATCACGCCATGGCCACCGTCATCGAATCGAAGAAGGCCTGCACGGTCAATCCGCTCAAGATGAGCCAGCCGCTGGGCGCGTGCTACGCCTTCATGGGGCTGGACAACTGCATGCCCATGATGCACGGCTCGCAGGGCTGCACCTCCTTCGGTCTGGTACTGCTGGTTCGCCACTTCAAGGAGGCGATCCCGATGCAGACCACGGCGATGAACGAGGTGAGCACCATCCTCGGCGGGCTGGAGAACATCGAACAGGCGGTGCTGAACATCAAGAAGCGCGCCAATCCGTCCATCATCGCCATCGCCTCGACCGGGCTGACCGAAACCAAGGGCGACGACGTCGATGGCTATCTGAACCTGATCCGCCGCAAGCACGGCGAGGCGCTGACCGGTACCGAAATCGTCTACGTATCGACGCCCGATTACGTCGGCGCCTTCGAGGACGGGTGGGGCAAGGCGGTGCTGGCCGTGATCGATGCTTTCGCCCAGCCGTGCGACCGCGATGCCGGTCTGGTGAATCTGCTGCCGGGCGCGCACCTGACGCCGGCCGACATCGAGGAACTGCGCGAAACCATCGAGGCCTTCGACCTGCGCGTGCAGGTGCTGCCCGACATTTCCGGCTCGCTCGACGGTCACATTCCGGACAACTTCACGCCGACCACGCTGGGCGGCACCCGGGTCGATACGCTGCGCCGGGTCGGCGCAGCGGCCGCCACGGTCGCCGTCGGGGCCCGCATGGACGCGGCGGCAGCCGCGATCGAGGAGCGTTGCGGCGTGCCCTTCCGCGTATTCGACCGGCTGACCGGACTGGCCGCGGTGGACGACTTCCTGCAGTACCTGTCCGAACTGTCCGGTCGTCCGGTGCCACCGAAGTACCGCCGTGCGCGCACCCAGTTGCTCGACGTGATGCTGGACGCCCACTTCTGGGTCGGCGGCCGGAAGATGGCCATCGGCGCCGAACCGGACCTGCTCTACGCGTTGTTGACCACCGCCGCCGAAATGGGCGCAGAAGTGGTGGCCGCCGTCAGCACCACGCCGTCGCGTGTGCTCGAAGCGGTGCCCTGTGCCGAAGTGCTGCTTGGCGATCTCGAAGATCTGGAAATGCGCGCGAAAGCGGCCGGCGCCGAACTGTTCATCACCCATGCGCACGGCCGGCAGTCGGCAGCGCGGCTGGGCATTCCGCTGCTGCGCGAAGGCCTGCCGATGTTCGACCGTCTGGGCGCCGCGCACGTCTTGCGCGTCGGTTACCGCGGCACGCGCGAACTGATACTCGGCTGGGCCAACACCTTCCTCGCCGACGAACACGTGAACACGCCTGAAGACTGGCCGCTGCCGCAGGAGAGCATTCTGGCGGCGAGCGAAGGTGCTCCGGCATCCGGCTGCGGCAGCGGCGGATGCGGCTGCGCATCGTCCGCCGAAATTCCTGAAACCGTTGCGGCCGGCACCTGAGCCGGTCGCCCATCCACCGAGGAGCAGCGCATGAAGATCGCCTTCGCCACCCAGGACAAGCAGCGCGTTGACGCGCACTTCGGCTGGGCCAAACACCTCGCGGTGTACGAGATCGACAAGGCCGGCTACCACCATGTCGAGGACTTCGACTTCGGCGGCAAGCTGGACGAGGACGGCGACGAGGACAAGCTCGCGCCCAAGCTGGACGCGATCAAGGACGTCGCCATCGTCTATGTCGCCGCCATTGGAGGCTCGGCGGCGGCACGCGTGGTCGCCAGCAAGATTCACCCGATCAAGGTGAATCAGCCGGAACCCATCATGGACATCCTGGACAAGCTGCAGGAAGTGCTGCGCGGCACGCCGCCGCCCTGGCTGCGCAAGGCCCTGCAGAAGGACGAAGCGCGCAGTTTCGATTTCGAAGACGAGGTGGAAGAACATGGCTGAAACACTGGAACTGAGCGCCGAGGACAGCGCAGCGCTGGCATCACCCTTCCTGAGCGAGCTGATCAAGCAGTACCGCGCGCAGGACATGCACGGCGCCTGGGAAGGCAAGAGCGACGCGCAGCTGCTCGAACCCTACATCCTGAGCGCCGAGGCGCGCCGCGCACTGCCCATCATGGGCGACCCGGACCCGGAAACGCTGTGGCGCATCGAGCTGTTCTACAACGCGGTCGGCCTGTCGATCGAGCGCGCCACCAAGGTGATGGTGACGCCGATGATGAAGATGTCGCACGAAGGCTTCGGCCGCATGGTGCTCATCGCCGGTCGCCTGATCGCGGTGAACAAGCAGCTGCGCGACGCCCACCGCTTCGGCTTTCCGACCTACGCCAAGCTGGCCGAGGCGGGGCAGAAGTTCGTTGACGAAGGCGTCGGCATGGTGAACAAGTACAACGAAGTGGCGAACTGGGGCTGAGGACGAAACGATGGAAGACGTTGACGCACTGAAGACCCGTGTCAAGAAGCTCAACGCGCAGGCCACGCAGGCCAAGATGGACCTGCACGACCTGTCGGAAGAACTGCCGACCAACTGGGAGAAGATCCTCGAAGTCGCGCAGGTCGCCTACGACGCGCACCAGTCCCTGATGGCTGCGCGCAAGGAACTGGCGGCCGCGACCGCCTGAGGAAGGACGCATCATGGCTGCATTCTCCGTCACGCTGCCCAGCGGCGAAATCTGGACACCGAAGTTCGTGTCCAGTCTGAACCAGGACACCTGTATCGGCTGCGCGCGCTGCGTGAAAGTCTGTGCCAATGACGTGCTGCAGCTCGCCGGTGTCACCGAGGACGGCGACATCGTCGTGGTCGATCCCGACAACGAGGATGACGACGAGGAATACGAGCGCAAGGTGATGACCATTTCGCGCCAGGTGAACTGCGTGGGCTGTCAGGCCTGTTCCAAGGTCTGCCCGAAGAAGTGCTACACGCACGCGCCGGTCGAGGTGTGAGCGCGGGACGACGGCGATGCCCACGCTCTTTCCCACCGCTCCGCTGCGGCCCGACTGGCCACTGCCGGCCGGGCCCGGCGGCTTCCGCGGCCTGCTGCTGAAGCTGGCGCGCCGGCCCGACGATCTGGTGCCTCAGGTGCTCGCCGGCGTCATCGGCCGCAGCTGGACGCAGCGCGGGCTGCAGTGCCTGCCGCTGTATGGCATCGACGTGTCGGAAACACGCCGCCTGCTGGCGCGCCATTTCCCCGGTGCCGAGTGGCTGCCGGCGCTGCACGCGAAGACGCCCGCCGAGTTCGCAGAAGCGATCGAAATGGACGACGTGGTGGCGCTGCTGCGCGAGCATCTGTCCATCGACGATCAGGACCACGTGTGGCTGGCGCACGCGGTCGCCACCGGCTGCCTCGGCGCCGACCACCTGTGGCAGGACATGGACCTGACCTCGCGCGCCATGCTGTCCGAACTGATGCACGGCCGCTTCACCTCGCTGGCCGAACGCAACACGCAGGACATGAAGTGGAAGAAATTCCTCTACAAGCAGCTGTGCGAGCGCGCCGAGATCCGTGTCTGCAAGGCGCCCAGCTGTGGCGTATGCACCGACTACGCGAAGTGCTTCGGGCCGGAGGAGTGATTACCTGACCGTGGCGGTGTTCGGAAGCGAGGCCTGCACATGCCGCATCGCGAGCAAGCTCGCTCCCACAGACACCGAGGCCCGGATGCGCTGTTGTGGGAGCGAGCTTGCTCTCGATAGCGGCCGGCCGAGGCCGCCCAGTACCGCCGGCACCGCCTCTACTTCACCTTCGCCCGCTCCGCTGCCGAGTAGTTGCTGAAGTGCCCTTCGCGCGCTGCCGCCGCGCGGCCGGCGGCGATGATGGCTTTGCTGCGGCCCGGCGGTTGTGGCGCCGACAGCAGCTTGTCCACCTGATCGCTGCCACAGGCCGGGCAGACGATCTGCGTGTCGCTTCGCACCAGGCGTTCGAAGGTCTTGTCGCATTTGCGACAGTGAAAGTCGTGCAGAGGCATGGCAGGGACTCCGTTTCGGTATCGATAACCCCTAGAAGCAAGAACAGGTCCGGGGCGGGTGGCTTGGCACCGGTCTTGCACTGAGTCGTCTCGTCAGACGGAGAAGCGACAGTGCAGACAGAACTCGATTGGTCGGCCTACGACAGCTACGGCGCCGGCGACGCCTATGCGCAGCTGCCGGCGCAGGGCGGCGGCTTCGGAAAGGCGGCGTCGGTGTGCATCGGCAATCGCCAATGCCAGCGCGACGGCAACGGCGTCATGTGCCCGAGCTTTCGCGTCACCGGCGATCCGGTGCATTCGACCTTCCACCGGGCGCAGACGCTGAAGGCGGCACTGAACGGCGAACTGGGTACGCAACCATTCGTCGGCGCCGAACTGGCGGCGGCGATGGATCTGTGCGTCGGCTGCAAGGGCTGCAAGCGGGAGTGCCCGAACGGCACCGACATGGCCTTGCTGCGCACCGAGGCGCGTGCGCAGCGCTGGCGGGCGCAGGGGCGGGTGCCGCTGCGTGAGCGCCTGTTCGCCTCGCTGCCGCGCTGGCTGGGGCTGATGCGCTGGCTGCAGCGGCCGTGGCAACTCGCCACTGCAGTACCCGGGCTGGGTGCGCTGATCGAACGCGTGAGCGGCATCGCCCGTCGCCGCTCGCTGCCGCGGATCGCGGCGCGGCCCTTTCTCGCGCCGCATACGCTGCCGGCTTACGGTGCCGAAGGCGGGCGCGAGGTGGCGCTGCTGGTCAACACCTTCTCCAATCGCATCGATCCGGCGATCGCCGAGGCGGCGGTCGATGTGCTGGTGGCCGCCGGCTGTCGCGTACATGTGGTGCGCCCCGCGGCCGGCGAAGCGCCGCTGTGCTGCGGCCGCACCTGGCTGTCGCAGGGCCGGGTCGCCGACGCACGACGCGAAGCCAACCGTCTGCTCGACGTACTCGCGCCGCTGGCCGCACGCGGCATGCCGGTGATCGGGCTGGAGCCGTCCTGCCTGCTGATGCTGCGCGACGAGTATCACGCGCTGGGGCTGGGTGAGCGCGTGGCGCCGGTGGCGAAGGCGGCGCTGCTGTTCGAGGAGTTCATCGCCCGCGAGCACGACGCGAAGCGGCTCGCGCTCGATCTGCAACTGCCCGCCGGCACGCGCGCCGCGGTGCACGGCCACTGCCACCAGAAGGCTTTCGGTGCGATGAAGGCGATGCGCAAGGTGCTCGGGCTGGTGCGCGGGCTGGACTGCAGTGTCATTGAATCCGGTTGTTGCGGCATGGCCGGCAGTTTCGGCTTCGAGGCGGAACACCACGACATGTCGATGCGCATGGCCGAGCTGGCGCTGTTGCCGGCGGTGCGCGCGCTCGATGCCGATACGCTGCTGATCGCCAATGGCAGCAGCTGTCGCCACCAGATACGCGACGGCGCGCAGCGCGAGGGCGAGCACATCGCCTGCGTGCTGCAGCGCGCGCTGCGCACGCATTGAGCCGACGATGAGTTAACGATGAGCACATGGCCGGAAGAACTGCGCACCGCCCGCTGCCGGCTGCGCAAGCCGCAGCCGGGCGACGCGCCGGCGCTGTTCGCCGGCATCAGCGGCGACGCCGAGGTGACGCGCTACCTCGGCTGGACCACGCACACCGAACTGACGCAGACACGGCGACAGATTTCGCACGACCTTGCGCGCTGGCAGCGTGATGTCGCCCGCAGCTGGGTGCTGCTGGCCGACGACGGCGAGGCCGGCGGGCTGTTCCAGCTGATCGGGCAGGGCCACGCGCTGCGCCTGGGCTTCGCGCTGGCACGCCGGCTGTGGGGTCAGGGGCTGGCGTGCGAGGCGCTGCAGGCGGTGGTGGACGAAGCTTTCCGCCACGCCGCCGTGTGCCGCGTCGATGCCGTCTGCGACGCCGACAACGCGCGCTCGTCGCGCACGCTGGCGCGCGCCGGCCTGCCGCTGGAGGCGCGGCTCGGCCGCTACATCCTGCATCCCAATCTGTCGCCCGAGCCGCGCGACGTGCTGCTTCATGCGAAAGTGCGCAGATGAATCCTGAAAAGCCCTTTGCACCCTCCTGCGAACGCAACCGCGACGTCATTCTCGAACGCCTGCGCGTGCACTTCGCCGGCCGTCGTCAGGTACTGGAGATCGGCAGCGGCACCGGCCAGCACGCGGTGCATTTCGCCGCCGCGCTGCCGCATCTGCAATGGCAGTGCAGCGAGCGCGCCGAGGCGCTGCCCGGTCTGCGCATGTGGCTGGACGAGGCGGCGTTGCCGAACACGCCGGCGCCGCTCGAACTCGACGTCTGCGGCCGCTGGCCGGTCGCGCATTTCGATGCGGTATTCACCGCCAACACGCTGCACATCATGGCCTGGCACGAAGTCGAGAAGATGTTCGCGGCGCTGCCGGCGGTGCTCGCGCCGTCGGCCACGCTGGTCATCTACGGCCCGTTCAACTATGGCGGCCGTTTCACCAGCGACAGCAACGAGGCCTTCGACCGTTCGCTGCGCGAGGGTGCGCCGCATCGCGGCATCCGCGACTTCGAAACGGTGGAGGCGCTGGCACGGCTGGCCGGGCTGTCGCTGTTCGCCGACGAGGAGATGCCGGCCAACAACCGCTGCCTGGTGTTCGCGCGCTGATCAGCGCGCGCCGGTGCTGCCGTCGAGCAGCGAGGCGATCACTTCGCCGCCGAGACCGTGCGTCGGGTCCAGGCGGCCGATGTGCTCGACCAGCGTGCGCGCGTCGTCGCTGCGACCGCTGCGCAGGCAGATGAAGGCCAGCGCCTTCAGGCTGAACAGCCAGAAGCGCGCCGGCCCGGTGGCCGCGAAATCGGCGTCGCCCGGCTGCACGCGGCGCCAGTCGGCGTCCAGCCCGGCCTGCCGGCCGGCCACCGTGATGCCGCGCGTGGCCGCCTTCTCGGCCAGATCGAACTGGCGACGGCCGGCGTGGAACTTGTACAGCAGGTAGTACACCGGCAGGCACTCCGGTGCGCTCGCCTGCGCCGTCCACAACAGTGCTTCGATGCGTTGCGGCGGCGCGCCGGCCGCCTCGTCGAACAGGCGGCGCACCGACTGCGGCACCGTGCCGCCGAAGTACTCGTCCGACGTTTCGCCGGTGAACAGATTCACCAGACCATCTCCGGTGCCCGCAGGCGCTCGACCGGCGCATCGCCCAGCAGGTGGCTGTCGAAGATTTCGCCGACGTCGTCCTTGCTCACGTTCGAATACATCACCGCGTCCGGATAGACCACGACATTGATGCCCTGGTCGCACGGGCCGAGGCAGCCCGAGTAGGTGATGGCGACGCGGTCGAAGCAGTTGCGCTTCTGCAGTTCCGCCCAGAAGGTCTGCAGCACCTCGGCGCCGCCCTTGTGCGCACAGGAGCCGCGCGGGTGGCCCGGCGGGCGTTGCTGTGAACAGACGAAAACGTGTTTCTGCGGCTTCGGCATGGTGCGATTCTCCGGATGGGGTCAGGCGGTGAGGCGGGCGATCCAGCGTTCGATCTCGCCGAGATGGGCCGCGTCGTCGTGCTCGAAGGCGCGCGCCATCTTGCGCAGACCGGGGTCGGGCGCGAGGATGGCCATCATTGCGTAGTAGCTGTGGCTGCGCCGCTTCAGGTCCAGCGCACGTTCGAGCGCCATGTGCAGGTCGAGCATTTCGTCGCTGATCACCTTCACGGCGGTGCGCGGCTTCTCGATTTCGATCGGCCGGATGCGCGGCAGGTTGGCGGCGACCGGCAGCGGCTTGCCGGACAGCGCCTCGTGCGCTTCCATGCGCGCCAGTTCGGCCAGATTCTGGAAGAAGGCTTCGAGCTCGGTGTCGCCGGCATCGAGCGCGTGTCGTGCGGCCTTCTCGTAATGCAGCGCCGCTTCGCTTTCGAGCGCGTTGACGCTGGCAAGGAACATGTCGCTGTCGTGCATGGTGCGTCCTCCCGCTCAGGCGACCGAGGGCAGCGTGGCGCGCAGGCTGTCGAGCGACACGCGCTGCTGTCCGTCCGCCTCCTGGAATACCTTGAACACCTTCTCCTGTGCCGGCGTCGATTTGACGAAGTCCTCGTAGGCGCGCGACAGCAGGTTGCGGTAGCGCGCATAGACCACGCCCTCGTCGCCGTCGGCCAGGCCTTTCTCGCTGCGCAGGTACTGGTAGAAGCGCTTCAGGATGTGCAGGCGGTTCACGTTCACGACGCCCTGATCGAAGGGCAGCGCGAAGAATTCCAGGAAGTCCTCGGCCGACGACAGCTTGGCCAGGCGCTGGGTCAGATCATCCATGACGGGTCACTCCTATGTGTGCGGCGGCCGCGTGGGTGCTGCCGTCGAATGCGGGTTGGGAACAGGTGTCGTCGCAGTCGCTGCAGATGCCCTGGGCGGTACTGCGTTCGCCGGCCAGGCGCACGACGTCGCGCTCCAGGTCGGCAATGCGTTCGAGCAGGCAGGCGATGGCCTTGCCCACCGGGTCCGGCATCTGGTGGTGGTCGAGATCGATGCCGCCAGCGGTGATGCGGCGCTGGCTCTTCGGCAGCACCATGCGGCCGGGGATGCCGACCACGGTCATGCCGGGCGTCACGTCCTCGATCACCACCGAGTTGGCGGCGACACGGGCGTTCTCGCCGACGGTGATCGGCCCCAGTATCTTGGCGCCGGCACCGACCACCACGCCGTCGCTCAGCGTCGGGTGGCGCTTGCCTGGATTCCAGGTCGTGCCGCCCAGCGTGACGCCGTGGTACAGCGTCACGTCGTCACCGATCTCCGCCGTTTCGCCGATCACGACGCAGGCGCCGTGGTCGATGAAGAAGCGGCGGCCGATGCGTGCGCCCGGGTGGATGTTGACATTGGTGAGCAGGCGCGACAGGAAGGACAGCAGGCGGGGCAGGTAGCGCAGGCCGCGCTGCCACATCGCGTGCGCGAAGCGGTGTGCCACCAGCGCCTGTATGCCCGGATAGATGGTGAGCAGTTCGAGCTTGTTGCGCGCCGCCGGATCGCGGTCGAACACGCAGTTCACGTCCTCGCGCAGCATCGCGAACAGCCCGGGTACGACTGTTGCCGCTGGCGACAACGCGCCCGCCGTGCCCTGCTCGCCGCTCATGACGCCTCCGGCAGCGGCTGCGCTGCTTCGAGATAGAAGGCCTTCAGCTGGGTGGCGTCCGGCGACTGCTTGTTGGCCGTGGCGTAGGCGCGGATGCGCTCGATGATGTGCGCGACCTCCACGTCGGACGGATACAGCCCGAGCCGCGCACAGGCTTCCAGCACGGCGTGCGAGCCCGAATGCTTGCCCAGCACCAGACGGTGGGCGCGGCCCAGTTCGGCCGGGTCGAAGCTCTGGTAGTTGCGCGGATTCTTGATCAGGCCATCGACGTGGATGCCCGATTCGTGCGTGAACACGGCGTCGCCGACGATGCTCTTGTTGGCGGCGATGGCACGGCCGGATGCGCGTTCGACCAGGCGCGAGATCGGCAGCAGCGACTGCGACAAGACGCCGCTGTCGATGCCGTGGATGTGGCGCAGCGCCATCACCACCTCTTCCAGCGGTGCGTTGCCGGCGCGCTCGCCGAGGCCATTCACTGTCGTGTTGGCGTGCGTCGCGCCGGCGCGGAAGGCGGCCAGCGTGTTGGCGGTGGCCAGGCCGAGGTCGTTGTGCGCGTGCATCTCGATTTCGAGGTTGACCGCGCGGCGCAGCTGCGACACCAGCACATAGGTGCCGAAGGGATCGAGGATGCCCAGCGTGTCGGCGATGCGGACGCGGCGAGCGCCGGCCGTCTGCGCTTCTTCGGCAACGCGGCACAGGAAGTCGATGTCGCCGCGCGACGCGTCTTCCATGCCGACGCTCACTTCGACACCGGCGTCGAGTGCGCGCTCGACGTGCGGACGGATCTGCTCGATCACCCAGTCGCGATTGCGCCGCAGCTTGCCCGCGATCTGCAGGTCCGACACCGGCAGCGACATGTGCACGATGTCCACCGGGCAGCGCAGGGCGGCCTTGAGGTCGCTGTCCGTCATGCGCGCCCACACCATCAGTCGCGCGTTCAGGCCCAGCATCGCGATGCGCTCGATCACGTCGATCTCGGCCGTGCCCATGGCCGGGATGCCGATCTCCATCTCCGGTACGCCGGCCTGATCGAGTGCGTCCGCGATCGCGCACTTCTCGTCAGCGGTGAACGCCACGCCCGCCGTCTGCTCGCCGTCGCGCAGCGTGGTGTCGTTGATGATGAATGCGGCTGCCATGTCGTCAGACCTCCTGCAGAACATTCAGCAAGCGCTGTGCCACGGAGTGCGCTTGTCGTAAGTGATTGATGTTGAGTGAAGTTCTGGGCGCGTCGCGATGTCGCTGATGCGACATGTCCGTTCGCGGTGGCGAGGCTGTCGTGAATGTTTCGTTTGCAACAGGTGCCGTGCCTTGGGTGCCGATACAGGCCGCTATCGCGAGCAAGCTCGCTCCCACAGGAGTCTTGTCCGTGCCGCCGACAGGGCATGCTTTTTGTGGGAGCGGCCTTGGCCGCGATGCGGCCGTTGCGGTTCGCCGGCTTTGATCCAGGCCGCCGTCGGGGTCAGAAGACCCCTCCCACAGAACCTCGGACCGTGCTCGGGCCGAAGATCGGCGCACCTCCTGTGGGAGCGGCCGTGGCCGCGATGCGGCCGTTGCGGTTCGCCGGCTTCGATCCAGGCTGCTGTCGGGGTCAGAAGACCCCTCCCACAGAACCCTTGCTGGCAGGGGGCTGCTTACTCGCGGGCGAGGTTGCGCGTGTGCAGCGGCAGTTCGACCGTCACGTCGGCGTTGCCGAGGCGGGCGCAGCAGGCGAGGCGGGACGCGGGCTGTACGCCCCAGGCGTCGTCGAGCTGGTCTTCCTCGTCGTCGTCCGCTTCATTGAGCGAGGCGGCGCCGGCCCGCACATAGACGTGGCAGGTCGAGCAGGCGGCGACCTTCTCGCAGGCGTGTTCGATCGCGATGTCGTGCGTCAGCAGCGCGTCGCAGATCGAGGTGCCGGCGGCGACCTCGATGCGGGCGCCGTCCGGGCACAGCTGCGGATGTGGCAGTACGGTCAGCGTGCTCACGGCTGCAGCTCCGACACGCGGGTGCCCGACAGCGCGCGCCGGATGCCGGCGTTCATGCGCAGGCCGGCGAACTCGGTGGTGGCGGCGTTCAGCGCTTCGCTCAGCAGCTTGAGCTTGGTGCTGTCGTCGCCGGCTTCGAGCGCTTCGGCCAGCGCGTACATCGCCGCCTGGATGGCGACGAACTGGTCGTGCGTCAGCAGCGCGTGACCGTCTTCGGCCAGCGCCGCCTCGGTGGCGTTGACCAGGCGGCGCGCTTCGACCTGGGCCTCGCGCAGCATGCGTGCCGCCATGTCGCTGTCGGCCTTGCCGTAGGCGTCGATCAGCATGTCGGCGATCTGCGCGTCGCTGAGACCGTATGACGGCTTCACCTCGATGTGCGATTCGACGCCGCTGGTCTGTTCGCGTGCCGACACCGACAGCAGCCCGTCGGCGTCGATCTGGAAGGTGATGCGGATGCGTGCCGCACCGGCCACCATGGGCGGAATGCCACGCAGTTCGAAGCGCGCCAGCGAGCGGCAGTCGCTCACCAGTTCGCGTTCGCCCTGCACGACGTGGATGGCCATCGCGGTCTGCCCGTCCTTGTAGGTCGTGAATTCCTGCGCGCGTGCCGCCGGTATCGTCGAGTTGCGCGGAATCACCTTCTCGACCAGGCCACCCATGGTTTCCAGACCGAGCGACAGCGGGCATACGTCGAGCAGCAGCCAGCTCTCTTCGCCGGCGGGCTTGTTGCCGGCCAGCACGTCGGCCTGTATTGCGGCGCCGATGGCCACCACCTGATCGGGGTCGAGGTCGGTCAGCGGCTCCTGGCCGAACAGCTTGCGCACCGCGGCGCGCACCTGCGGCATCCGCGTCGAGCCGCCCACCATCACCACGCCGTTGACCTCGTCGGCGGCGACGCCGGCGTCACGCAGTGCGCGGCGCACCGGCGCCATGCTGCGCGACACCAGGTCGCCGGTGAGCAGTTCGAACTGTTCGCGCGACAGGTCGAAGGAAACGCTGCGGCCGTCGTCCAGCGTGAATGCGATCTTGGTGACCGGGGCACTCGACAGCGCCTCCTTGGCGCTACGCGCCCGCGCCAGCATCATGCGCGTCTCGCCGGGGGAAGGCGCTGCGAGTGCCAGTTGCTGCCGCAGCCAGTCGGCGATCCGGTGGTCGAAATCGTCGCCGCCAAGGGCGGCGTCACCTGCGGTTGACAGCACTTCGAACATGCCCTGTGACAGCTTCAGCACGGAGATGTCGAAGGTGCCGCCGCCGAGGTCGTAGATGGCGAAGGTGCCGTGTGCCGCACGGTCCAGACCGTAGGCGATGGCGGCTGCGGTAGGTTCGTTGAGCAGGCGCAGCACGTTCAGGCCGGCCAGACGCGCCGCGTCCTTGGTGGCCTGGCGCTGCGCGTCGTCGAAATAGGCCGGCACGGTGATGACGGCGCCGACCAGATCGCCGCCGAGCGAAGCTTCCGCGCGGTCGCGCAAGGTGCGCAGTATCTCGGCCGACACTTCGACCGGCGAGCGCACGCCGGCGCGCGTGTCCAGACTCAGCATGCCCGGCGTGTTGACCAGCGCATAGGGCGTGGCGGACGCGTTGACGTCGGCCAGCGAGCGACCCATGAAGCGCTTGACCGACACGATGGTGTTGCGCGGGTCTTCGGTCTGCGCCGACTGCGCAGCGTGGCCGACGACGACGGCGTCTTCGGTGTAGCGCACCACCGATGGCAGCAGCATGCGGCCGTCGTCGTCCGGCAGCACGCGGGTGAGGCCGCTGGCGACGGTCGCGACCAGCGAATTCGTGGTGCCCAGGTCTATGCCCACGGCCAGCCTGTGCTGGTGCGGTGCGGCGCTCATGCCCGGTTCGGCGATCTGCAGCAGGGCCATGTCGGCGTGCTCCGATTGATTCGTGGACCGGCGTCAGACGCCGAAGCTTTCGCCGCAGCCGCAGGCCGACTTCACGTTGGGATTGTTGAACTTGAAGCCTTCGTTCAGGCCTTCGCGTACGAAGTCGAGTTCGGTGCCGTCGAGGAAGGGCAGGCTTTTCGGGTTGACCAGCAGGGTCACGCCGTGGCTGGCGAACTGGATGTCCTCGGGCTGCAGCGCGTCGGCGAACTCGATTGCGTAGGCGAGGCCCGAACAGCCGCTGGTCTTGACCGCGAGACGCAGGCCGACGCCCTGACCCCGCTTGACCAGACTTTTCTGCACGTGGCGCGCGGCCGCTTCACTGAGCGTGATGGTCATGTCCGTCACCTCACATCGAGAAGGAGCTGCCGCAGCCGCAGGACGAGGTCGCGTTCGGGTTGCGGATGACGAAGCGCGAACCTTCCAGGCCATCCTCGAAGTCGATCTCGGCGCCCATCAGGTACTGCATGCTCATCGGGTTGACCAGCAGCGTGACGCCGTCGGTGACGATGGGCGTGTCGTCCTCGTTCACCGCCTCCTCGAAGGCGAAACCGTACTGGAAGCCGGAACAGCCGCCGCCGGTGACATAGACGCGCAGCTTCAGCGCCGGGTTGCCCTCTTCGGCGATCAGGTCGGCGACCTTGGCGGCCGCGGCTTCGCAGAACTTGATCGGCGACGGCAGGGGCAGTGTGGTGGCCGGGGCGACGGAACTTTCGGCAAGCGAACTCATGGCGTGTCCTTTCAGGCGGCTTCGACGGTGTCGGGGGCGGTCTGCCGGGTGCGGTAGTCGGCCACGGCGGCCTTGATCGCGTCCTCGGCGAGGATGGAGCAGTGGATCTTCACCGGCGGCAGCGCCAGCTCTTCAGCGATCTCGGTGTTCTTGATCGCCAGTGCTTCGTCCAGCGTCTTGCCCTTGACCCATTCGGTCACCAGCGAGCTCGACGCGATGGCCGAGCCGCAGCCGTAGGTCTTGAACTTGGCGTCCTCGATGACGCCGTCGGCGCCAACCTTGATCTGCAGCCGCATCACGTCGCCGCAGGCCGGCGCGCCGACCATGCCGGTGCCGATGCCTTCCTCGTCGGCCGAGTAGGAACCGACGTTGCGCGGGTTGTCGTAGTGATCCAGCACCTTGTCGCTGTATGCCATGGTTGTTCTCCGTTCAGTCGTTGTGGAGGAAGGTGTTCAGTGCGAGGCTCTCAGTGCGAGGCCCTCAGTGAGATGCCCACTGCACTGTTGACAGGTCGATGCCGGCGCTGTGCATGTCCCACAGCGGCGACAGCTCGCGTAGCTTGCGCACCGCGGTTGACACCTGTTCGATCGCCGAATCCACCTCCTGCTGCGTGGTGAAGCGGCCGATCGAGAAGCGGATGGAGCTGTGCGCCAGTTCGTCGCTGCGGCCCATCGCACGCAGCACGTAGGACGGTTCCAGGCTGGCCGAGGTACAGGCCGAACCGGACGACACCGCGATGTCCTTCATGCCCATCAGCAGCGATTCGCCTTCGACGAAGTTGAAGCTGATGTTCAGGTTGTGCGGGACACGACGTTCCATGTCGCCATTGACGAACACCTGGTCGAGCGCGCTCAGCCCGCTCAGCAGGCGGTCGCGCAGCATGCGGATGCGTTCGTTCTCGGCGCCCATGTTCTCGCGCGTGAGCCAGTAGGCCTCGCCCATGCCGACGATCTGGTGCGTCGGCAGCGTGCCCGAGCGCATGCCGCGCTCGTGGCCGCCGCCGTGGATCAGCGCCTCGATGCGCACGCGCGGCTTGCGGCACACGTAAAGCGCGCCGATGCCTTTCGGGCCGTAGGTCTTGTGCGCCGACAGCGACATCATGTCGATCGGCAGCTCGTCCAGATCGAAGGCCACCTTGCCGGTCGCCTGCGCGCCATCGACGTGAAACAGCACGCCCTTGTCGCGGCAGATCGCACCCAGCGCCGCCACGTCCTGGATGACGCCGGTTTCGTTGTTCACGAACATGACCGAGGCCAGCACGGTGTCGGGCCGCAGCGCGGCGCGGAAGGCCTCGATGTCGATCAGGCCGTTCTCCTGCACGTCGAGCAGCGTCACTTCGCAGCCGCTGCGTTCCAGTTCACGCACCGTGTCGAGCACCGACTTGTGCTCGGTTTTCACGGTGACGACATGCTTGCCGCGGCCGGCGTGGAACTGCATCGCGCCCTTGATGGCCAGGTTGTTCGACTCGGTGGCCCCCGAGGTCCAGACGATTTCGCGCGGGTCTGCGCCGACCAGTGCGGCCACCTGTTCGCGCGCCAGTTCGACCGCTTCTTCGGCGGCCCAGCCGTAGGCGTGCGAGCGGCTGGCCGGGTTGCCGAAGTTGTCGAACAGCCAGGGCAGCATCTTGCCCACCACGCGCGGGTTGACCGGGGTGGTGGCGGCGTAGTCCAGATAGATCGGGCGATTCATGTCGGCGTCTCCTGCATGAGGGGGTTGCATCCCTCTCAGCAAGTTGCGGGCCGGTTTTGAAAATTGATCTGGATCAACCACTTGTGGATTTTCGACAGGCGCATGTCCGGCTGTCGCGACAGCGCCTGTCGAGTTTGTCGCGTTGCCGACGCGGTCGCCGTGTGCGCATGCGTGCGCACGTGTACGCGCGGGGGCGGGTCGCGTGCGATCACAACAGCACGCGCTCGCCACGAGGGGCCGGACGCGGCCGTGATGGCGTCATCTGGCACAGCGCATGCATTGAGGCTGGTCAGGAGGTCGCTATGCGCGATGTACTGATGACCCTGATCGGCCTGGTGCTGGTCAACAACGTGGTGCTGGTCCGCTTTCTCGGGCTGTGCCCCTTCATGGGCGTGTCGAAGAAGATCGACAGCGCCTTCGGCATGGGTCTGGCCACCACCTTCGTGATGACGCTGTCGGCGATGGCCGCCTGGGCGCTCGAACACGCCTTGCTGCTGCCTTTCGGGCTCGGCTATCTGCGCATCCTCGCCTACATCGTGGTCATCGCCGCCGTCGTGCAGTTCGTCGAAATGGCCATGCACAAGACCTTGCCCGACCTGCATCGCGTGCTCGGCATCTACCTGCCGCTGATCACCACCAACTGCGCGGTGCTCGGCATTCCGTTGCTGAACGCCCAGGCCGGTCATGGCCTCGGCATGAGCGTGCTCGGCGGCTTCGGCTCGGGTGCCGGCTTCACGCTGGTGATGATCCTGTTCGCCGGCCTGCGCGAACGACTGGCGCTGATGCGCGTGCCGGAAACGTTCGCCGGCCCGCCGGTTGCCTTCATCACGGCCAGCCTGCTGGCGCTGGCCTTCATGGGATTCACCGGCCTGGTGCCGGCGGGAGGGCACTGATGGTCCGCACGCTCCATGGGTTCGCGCACGGCCGCTCGTGCGCGGCCACCTCGGCCGGTGGCACGCCCCTGTTTGCTGCGGCTTCACGCACGCGTTGCACGGAATGGGAGGTTGCACGATGGAACAGATGATTACCGCGGTCATGAGTCTGACCGCGATCGGCTCCGGGCTCGGGATCGTGCTCGGTGTGGCGGCGCGACGCTTTGCCGTCGAAGGCGACAGCCGGGTGAAGGAAGTCGAGGACATGCTGCCGGCCGCCAACTGCGGTCAGTGTGGCTTTCCCGGCTGTGCCGGTGCGGCGGAGGCCATCGTCGCCGGCACCGCGTCGCCCACCTGCTGCCCGCCCGGCGGCAAGGTGGTGGCGCTGGCGATTGCCGAGCATCTGGGCATCGCGCTCGACGCCGACGAGGTCAACGACGTGCCCTTGATCGCGGTGATCGAGGACGCGCTGTGCATAGGCTGTACCAAGTGCTACCGGCTGTGTCCGTCGGACGCCATCATCGGCGCGATGAAGCAGTTGCACGGCGTGTTCGAGGACGCCTGCACCGGCTGCAACCAGTGCGCCGAAAAGTGCCCGACCGGCGCCATCACGATGCAGCCGCTGCCGCTGACGGCCGGCACCTGGATCATGCCGAAACCGGCGCTGGCGGCCTGAGCCATGGCACACATCGTCATTCCGCCGATACGTTGACTGCTCCAGCGCTGGGGCGTACATCCTGACAGCCACAAGTTTCCCGCGGCGACACTGGACATCGTCAACGCCGGACTGCCGCCGGCGCTGGTGATCCCGCTGTCGCAGCACTCCGGTGCTCCGGCCCGGCCGGTGGTGAAGATTGGCGACACCGTTTTGCGCGGCCAGCTGATCGCAGAAGCCGGGGGGCGCATTTCAGCGCCGCTGCATGCACCGACCTCCGGCGTCATCGCCGCCATCGGCGAAGCCACGATGGCGCATCCGGCCGGTCTGGGTGGGCCGGCGATCACGCTGCATCCGGACGGACTGGATCAATGGACGGAGCGACACGCCGAGCCCTATCCGATCACGCTGGCGCCGGACGAGATCACGCGCCGCGTTGCCGCCGCGGGCATCGTTGGTCTGGGCGGCGCCAGTTTTCCGTCGGCGGTCAAGCTGGAGCTGGGACGGCGCAGCCAGATCGACACCGTCATCCTGAACGGCAGCGAATGCGAGCCCTATCTGTCCTGCGACGACCGGCTGATGCAGGAATGCGCGGCCGACATCATCGAGGGCGCACGCCTGATCATGCGATCGACCGGCGCGCAGCGCGTGCTGGTGGGCATCGAGGACAACAAGCCGGAGGCGGTTGCGGCAATGAAGGTGGCTGCGCACCCCTTTCCCGAGGTGTCGGTGGTGCGCATTCCCAGCCGCTACCCGATGGGCGCTGACCGCCAGCTCATCCAGACGCTGACCGGCATCGAGGCGCCGGCTGACGGTCGCGCAGCCGATGTCGGCATCGTGGTGCACAACGTCGGCACCGCTTACGCGGTACAGCGCGCGCTGCGCCACGGCGAGCCGCTGACTGAACGCGTGGTCACCGTGGCCGGCGGTGCGGTGACGGCGCCGCGCAATCTGCGCGTGCGTCTGGGTACGCCGCTGTCCTGGCTGTTCGAACGCTGCGGCGGTCTGCGTGGAGTACCGGCGCGTGTGGTGGTCGGCGGTCCGATGATGGGCGTCGGCGTGCCGGACATCGACACGCCAGTGGTCAAGGGCTCGAGCGGCGCGCTGGCGCTGACCGCCGCCGAAGTCGGCGAGCGCGAGCCGAGCGCCTGCATACGCTGCGGCAGCTGTGTGAGTGCCTGTCCGGTCGGGCTGATGCCGCTGGACATGGCGGCGCTCATCCAGGCCAACGAGCTGGGCCGCGCCGAGGACATCGGCCTGGGCGACTGCCTCACCTGTGGTGCCTGCGGTTTCGTATGCCCGTCGCGCATTCCGCTGGTGCAGTACTTCAACCACGGCAAGGGCGAGCTGTGGGCGCGCGAACGCGAGGGCCGCAAGCTTGACCGGGTGCGCGAACTGACCGAGGCGCGCGCTGCCCGCGTCGAGCAGGAGGCGCGCGAGAAGGCCGAGGCACACGCCCGGCGCAAGGCCGAGCGCGCGGCGGCCGCCGCCGAGGCGGCCCGCAAGGAGACCACGGCATGAGCACCCCGATACACGCGTCACCGCATGCGGTGGCTTCGCGTACCAGCGGCCAGATCATGGGTCTGGTCATGCTGGCGCTGCTGCCGGCCACGCTGGTCGGCTTCTGGCAGTTCGGCTGGCCGGCCTTCTGCCTGTGGACGGTGACCGTGCTCTCCTGCGTGCTGTCGGAGGCGATGTGCCTGCGCTGGGCCGGGCGGCGCGTCATGCCGGTGCTGTTTGACGGCTCGGCGGCGCTGACCGGGTGGCTGCTTGCGTTGTCGATGCCGCCGTGGGCGCCCTGGTGGCTGGGCGCGCTGGGCGGCGTCATCGCCATCGTGATCGCCAAGCAGGTGTTCGGCGGTCTCGGCTGCAATGTGTTCAACCCGGCCATGGTCGGGCGCACCGTGCTGCTGGTGTCCTTCCCGGTGCTGATGACGCAGTGGGTCAATCCGCAGATGCTGAGCCAGGGCACAGATCTGGCGCAGGCGGTGAACATCGGCCTGTCGGGAGGTGTGCCGGACGCTTTCACCAGCGCTTCGCTGCTCGGCAACGTGAAGACGGAGCTGGGTCGCGGCACCGTGCTGGCCGAGGCGATGTCCGGCTTCGCCACCGCTCAGGGCGCATCGGGCGAACGCGCCGGCAGCCTGGGTGAGACGGCGTCGCTGTGGGTGCTGCTGGGCGGACTGTTCCTGGTGGCCAAACGCGTGATCGGCCTGCGCATACCGCTCGGCTTCCTGGTTGGCCTTTGCCTGCCGGCGGCAATCGCGCACGGCGTGGCCCCCGACCACTATCTGCCGCCGCTGGCCCACCTGCTGTCGGGGGGCGCGATGCTCGGCGCCTTCTTCATCGCGACCGACTATGTCACCTCGCCCAGCGCACCGTTCGGGCAGTGGATATTCGCGCTCGGCGCCGGCCTGCTGACCTGGCTGATCCGGACCTGGGGCGGCTATCCCGAGGGCGTGGGTTTCGCCGTGCTGCTGATGAATGCGGTGACCCCGGTACTCGATCTGTGGGCGAGGCCGCGCATATTCGGCCGCAGCATCCGTGGCAAGTCGCTACCCGCGCGACGCGTGCAGGAGCTGCCGCGATGAGCGAACGACGCATACCCGATGCCGTGTGGTTTCCCGGCCTGTCGCTCGGTGTGGTGATGCTGGTGACCACCGCGGTGCTCGCGTTCAGTCACAGCGCGACCGCCGAGCGCATCGAACAGGCGGCCGCAGACGACACCCGACAGCAGCTTGAGCAGATCTTGCCCGCCGGCTACGCGGACAACAATCTGCTGACCGACACGCTGCAGCTGACCGGCCCCGACGGCGCTCCGCTGACCGTGCATCGGGCGCGCAAGGGCGGCGCACTGCAGGCGGTGCTGTACGAAACGTCGGGCAACGGCTACGGCGGGCGCATCGTGCTGCTGATGGCGGTCAACCTCGCCGGCCGCGTGGTCGGCGTGCGGGTGACCAAGCATACCGAGACGCCGGGCCTGGGCGACAAGATCGAGGTCGCCCGCAACGACTGGATACGGTCCTTCGACGGCAAGTCGCTGCAGCAGCCGGAGCCCGCCCGCTGGGCGGTGAAGAAGGACGGTGGCGTGTTCGACCAGTTCGCCGGGGCGACCATCACGCCGCGTGCGGTGGTCGGCACGGTCAGGAAGGGCCTCGAATTCTTCGCCGCACACCGTGCCGAGCTGATCGGTGACGCGGCGCCCGCCGGAGGAGGACAGTGATGAGCGACAGCCCGGACGTGAAGGCCGTCATGCGTGACGGCGTATGGGACAACAATGCGGTGCTCGGTCAGATGCTGGGGCTGTGCCCGACCATGGCGGTGACCAGCAGCGCCACCAACGGACTCGGCATGGGGCTGGCGACGACCGCCGTGCTGCTGATGTCGAACGCGCTCATCTCGTCGCTGCGGCACTGGGTCAGCGACGAGGTCCGCATCCCGGTATTCATCGTGCTCATCGCCGGCATGGTGACGCTGGTCGATCTGTGCCTGAACGCGTGGTTCCACGACCTGTACAAGGTGCTCGGCATCTTCATCGCGCTCATCGTCGTGAATTGCGCCGTGCTCGGGCGGGCCGAGGCCTTTGCGTCGCGCCACGCGGTCGCGCTTTCGGCGGTCGATGGGCTGGCCACCGGGCTGGGCTTCACGCTGGCGCTGACGCTGATGGGCGCGGTGCGCGAGGTGACCGGTGCCGGCACGCTGTTCGCCGGTGCATCGCTGCTGCTCGGTCCGCAGTTCGCCTTTCTCGAAACGAAGGTGGCGGACGCCGGGGCGCTGTTCATGATCCTGCCGCCCGGCGGCTTCCTCGTGCTGGGGCTGCTGATCGCGGCGCGGCGCCGCCTGCAGCACTGGTCGGAATCGCGCCAGCCGGCCGCCTTGCCGGCAGCTGCGGCGCAGTGAGGACTCGATGAGGACGACGCGATGAAGATAGGCGTGGCGTGGGTCGGGCCGACCGACCGCGTGTGGATGCAGGTGGAGGTGCCGGACGGCTGCACGGTGGCCGATGGCATCGCGCGTTCCGGAATCCTGGAGCGCTGCCCCGACATCGACATCGACAAGGCCAAGGTGGGCGTGTTCGGCAAGGTGGTGAAGAAGGACGCCGCGCTGCGCCCGGGCGACCGCGTCGAAATCTATCGCCCCATCATCTGCGACCCGGAAACGGTGCCGCGGCGCAATGGCGCCGCCGACGACGATGACGAATGAAGACGTGAGCGCACGCAGCCGCGTGCGTGACTACCACCGTCGCACCATCCACCGCTACGCGGCCTACGCCGCCGGCCCGGAAACGCTGGACTGGGACGCGCAGCCGTCGCCCTTCCGTCACTACGAGGGCGCGCCGCGGGTGGCGTTGCCGCTGGCCACCGACGATGACAGCCCGGTCGCTGCGCGCTTGCGTCTGGACTGGCGCATGCTCGACACCGGTCTGCCGCCCTTGCCCTGCACGCTGTCCGCGCTGGGGGCGCTGCTGCATCTGGCACTGGGCCTGACCGCCTGGAAGTCCACCGGCCCCGACCGCTGGGCGGTGCGCGCCAATCCGTCGAGCGGCAATCTGCACCCGGTCGAGGGCTGGCTGTTCGCGGTCGGCGTGCCGGGGCTGGACGACGGCCTCTGGCACTACCTGCCCGAAGTGCACGCGCTGGAACTGCGCGCCGCCTTCGAGCCGGGTGGTGCGCCCGGCCTGCACCTCGCGCTCAGTTCCGTCATGTGGCGCGAGGCGTGGAAGTACGGCGAGCGCGCCTTCCGCTACTGCCAGCTCGATGTCGGTCACGCGACGGCCGCACTGCGCAATGCGGCGGCCGTGCTCGGCTGGTCGCTCGCCGTGCAGCCGGTTCGCGTCAACCTGCTGGCGGCAGCGCTGGGGCTCGATCGTCTGCCGGATTTTCCGGCGCGACGCGAGCAGGCGACCGAGGTGGAAGAGGCGGAACTGCTGTTCGGTGTGGGCGTCGGCCACGTGCCCGGACCTTTGCCGGTGCGCACGGTGGAGCGCTGGCACGGGCGGGCGAGCACAATAGACGCGCATCCGATGTACCGCTGGCCGGCGATCGACGAGGTCGCCGACGCGACGCGCGATGCCTTGCCGCGTGGCGAACTGCCGGCGCCGACGCGTGAGGTGGCCGCGCCCTGCGGCCGCTCGGTCGGTCATGTGCTGCTCGGCCGGCGCAGCGCGCGACGCTTCGACGGTCGTCACCTGATGGCGCGCGACGACTTCGACGGCCTGCTGCAACGGCTGCAGCCCTGTCGCGCCGCGCCGTGGGACGCATTGCCCGACGACCGCCGCATCGATCTGCTGCTGTTCGTGCACCGGGTCAACGGCCTCGCGCCCGGCGTCTATCTGTTGCCACGCGGTCCGGCCGGGGGCGGGGTGCTGCCGCTGCTCGCTGCACTGTATCCGCTGACGCCCGTCAACGGGCTGCGCAGCGACCTGCGCCTGCTCGCCACGATGGCGCCGCCGGCGCTGGCGCGGCTGGCGCGCAGCCTGCACTGCCACCAGGACATCGCGTCCACCTCCTGCTTCGCACTCGGCATGCTGTGCGAGTTCGATGCCGCGCTCGATGCATCGCCGGCGGCCTACCGCGCGCTGCACCGTCAGGCCGGCCTGATCGGCCAGCAGCTCTATACCGAAGCCGAAGCGCTGGGTCTGCGCGGCACCGGCATCGGCTGCTTCTTCGACGACGCGGTGCACGAGCTGCTCGGCCTCGAAGACGAGCGCTTCCGCACGATCTATCACTTCACGATGGGCCGCGCCGTCAACGACGCGCGCATCGAAACCACGCCTGCCTACGCCGGCGCCGAACAGGAGCCGATGGCCGCATGAGGTCCGTCAGGACGTCGGCGCGTCGGCTGGAGGGCTGAACAGTGAGCACGACCTACCGCCGCATTTCCGCCGCCCAGGCGGCCGATCTGATCGCCCGCCACCGCAGCGGCCGCCTGCCGGCGCTGGCGCTGTTCGATACGCGCGATCGCGCCAGTTTCGAACGTACCCACATCGACGGCGCACGCCACCTCAGCGATGCGGTGTTCGGCGAGGTGCTGCAGACGGTGGCGCGACCCACGCCGGTGCTCATCTACTGTTACCACGGCAATGCCAGCCAGAGCTGGGCCGAGCGCTTCAGCGACTTCCGCTACCCCGAGGTGTACAGCGTCGATGGTGGCCACGCACCGTTGGCGAACGCACTGGACCGGCTGGCGGTCGGCCGCGACGGTTGCGCGCTGCCGCCGGACGCGTCACCGGCGCTGCGCGCGCTGATCGAATCGAATGGCTTCGATCCGCGCAATCTCGATGGCGCGATCGCGCACGGACTGACACCGCTGATGCGCGCCGCGCTCGACGGCGAGGCGGCACGGGTGGACGAACTGCTGGCGGCCGGCGCCGACGTCGGCTGCCGCAATGCCGACGGCAACAACGCGCTGTGGCTGGCCTGTGTCGGCGGCGACGCCGACATCGTGCGTGCGCTGGCCGGCGCCGGCATCGACCTCGACAACCGCAACGACACCGGTGCCACCGCGCTGATGTACTGCGCCTCCAGCGGCAGGCACGCGATGCTTGCGCTGCTGCTCGATCTCGGCGCCGACCCGCTGCTGCGCACCGACGACGACTATGTCGCCGCCGATCTGGCATCGACCGTCGAGTGCCTCAAGCTGCTGCGGCACACCATCGCATGAGCACCCCGACGAGGGCAGCTGCCGGCGTCAACGCACGACGCGTACGCCCGCCTTCATTCCAACCCCGACAAAGCAAGGATTCCCGATGACTCCGGGCACGCTCCAAGCGGTCGGCACTGCGCTGTTCGCGGTGGCCGTTGCACACACCTTCCTGACCCGGTATTTCGAGCACCTCGCACATCTGCAGCCCGGTCATGCCGGCATCTGGCATCTGCTCGGCGAGGTCGAAGTGGTGTTCGGCTTCTGGGCTTTCGTGCTGCTGGCCTTCATGGCGCTCACCGGTGGTGCCGGCAGCGCAGCCGGCTATCTGGAAGCGCTCGACTACACCGAGCCGGCCTTCGTGTTCGTCATCATGGTGGTGGCAGCCAGCCGGCCGGTACTGGAACTGTGCAAGGCGGGCGCACGCATGCTGGCGCGCTACATTCCGGCGGCCGACAGCGTCGCCTTCCATTTCGTCTGCCTGTCCGTGCTTCCGCTGCTCGGCTCCTTCATCACCGAGCCGGCTGCGATGACGCTGGCGGCGCTGATGCTGCGCGACAACGTCTACAGCAGGAAGATTTCGCACCGGCTGAAGTACGTCACCCTGGGCGCGCTGTTCGTGAACGTGTCGATCGGCGGCACGCTCACCCATTTCGCCGCGCCGCCGGTGCTGATGGTGGCCGGCAAGTGGAACTGGGACATGGGGTACATGCTCGGCCACTTCGGCTGGAAGTCGGCGATCGCCGTGTTCGTCAACGCCGGCGTGGCAACGCTGCTGTTCGCGCGCGAGCTGAAGTCGCTGCACGTGGATACGCGCAGCAGCGACCGCACCGTGCCGCGCTCACTGATGCTGCTGCACGTGCTGTTTCTCGCCGGCATCGTTTACTTCGCGCACCATCCGGTGGTGTTCGTCGGACTGTTCCTGCTCTTCCTCGGTGTGGCCGAGGCCTACCGGCATTACCACGACCGGCTGATGTTGCGCGAGGGCCTGATGGTGGGCTTTTTCCTCGCCGGCCTGGTCACGCTGGGGGCGCTGCAGCAGGGGTGGCTGCAGGCCGCGCTCACCGGCATGGACAGCACGGCGCTTTACTTCGGCGCCACTGCGCTGACCGCGATCACCGACAACGCGGCACTGACCTACCTGGGTTCGCTGGTGGAGGGCACAGACGAGGCCTTCAAGTACTCGCTGGTGGCCGGTGCGGTGACCGGCGGTGGGTTGACGGTGATCGCCAACGCGCCCAATCCGGCCGGGTTCGCCATCCTGCGCGGCCATTTCGACGACGAGGCGATCAATCCGCTCGGCCTGTTCGTGACTGCGCTGCCGCCGACCATCGTCGCCATCCTGGCTTTCCAGCTGCTCTGAGCACGCGCTATGAATCAGCCGCTTCGGCTTCGCCCTCGGTGCGCTGCAGCCGGTAACTGAGTTTGGGCCGCGACATGCCGAGCCGGCGCGCGGCGCGCGCGATGTTGCCGCCCTCCTGATCGACGCAGGCCTTCATCAACTGCTGTTCGAGTTCCTCCAGCGGAATGCCGGTGCGCAGGATCTGCTCGACCAGCTGCTCGCGCACCGCGTCGCCGCAGCCTTCTTCCAGCTTGCCGCAGGCGGAAATGCCGGATTCGCGCGCCAGCACCGCTTCCAGCGACAGGAAGAGGTGGTGCGCCTCGATCCAGCCCTGCTGCGGCGCCAGCACGACGCCGCGCTCGATCACGTTTTCCAGCTCGCGCACATTGCCCGGCCAGTGGTGAGCGTGCAGGGACTGGAAGCCCTTGTCCGACACGCCCTGCACGTGCTTGCCGTGCTGGCGGTTGAACTTGGCGACCAGCGAATCGACCAGCTGGCGCAGGTCGGCCAGCCGCTCGCGCAGCGGCGGGATGTGGATGGGGTAGACGTGCACGCGGTAATAGAGGTCGGGGCGGAAGCGGCCTTCCTTCACCGCCTGCGCCAGATCGACGTTGGTGGCGGCGACCACGCGCACGTTCACCTTGCGCGTGCGCTCGTCGCCGAGGCGCTCGATCTCGCCCTCCTGCAGCGCGCGCAGCAGCTTGGCCTGGGCGGCCAGCGGCATTTCGCCGATCTCGTCGAGGAAGAGGGTGCCGCCCTCGGCACGCTCGAACTTGCCGGCGCGCGAGGCGTGGGCGCCAGTAAAGGCGCCCTTCTCGACACCGAACAGTTCCGATTCGATCAGGTCGTGCGGAATGGCTGCGCAATTGACGGCGACGAAGGGCGCGTCCTTGCGCGGACTCATCTGGTGCAGCACACGGGCGAAGCGTTCCTTGCCGACGCCGGTCTCGCCGAGCAGCAGTACGGTCACCGTGGTGCCGGCGGCGCGCAGCATCAGTTCATAGGCGCGACGGAAGCTGGCTGAATTGCCGATCAGGTCGGGTGGGGTGGGCGCGTCGATCGTGTCGTCGCGCTGGGCGACGCCGGTCCAGGCGGCTGCTGGAAGGTGGGCGATGCGGCTCTCCGGCTCGAAGTAGCGGGCGTACTGCTCGCCGTCCTCCCATTCCTCGACCGGCTTGCCGATGATGCGGCAGTTGTTGGCGCCGCAACAGGCGCATTCGGTTTCCTTGAACAGCACCATGCGGCCCATGAAGGCCGAGGTGTAGCCCGAGGCGTAGCCGATCTGCATCCAGCACACCGGGTCGGCGGCCTGACCGAATTCGCGCAGGTGGAATTCCGCTTCCCACGAGTGTTCCCACAGGAACTCGCCGTCGAACTCGCCGCTGCGCACGTCGATATGGATGTGCACCGGCGTCACCTGCACGCTGCCCTCCAGCATGTGCAGCTGCGGGCCGACGAAGAAGGATTCGATCGGGTTCTGGTCCGGCCGTATCGTGCGCGCCAGTTCGGCGTCGCGCATGCCGGATTCGTAACCCATGCGGGTCAGGATGCGGCGCGCCGATTCCGGCCCGACCGACTTGATGAGCTGCGTGCGCAGCGCCGACATCGCGGCGCAATGCATCAGCAGCATGCGATTTTCCGCCAGCCAGATCAGTCCGTCGTCGGCCGAGAACCTGACCAGTTGACGCAGATCGCTGTTGTGCGGGTACTTGAACGTACTCATTGCCCGTGCCTCCTCCAGACCGGTGCTTCATGTTGCGCTGCACAGCGGTTCGGCCGCCGTCTTCTGCAGGGACCGCGTGCGCGATCCCGGCTGCATGGCGTGGCCGGTCTTCTTCCGGTCGAATCGTTCACCAGTTGGTGAACACCTCTTCGGGCGCTTCACCAACTCATCAACCGGCGGACGCGGCGACTGTACTCCTGGCCACCTAAAACCGCCAAATATCGAGATTTTTATCGATTATCGAGTATGGCACGCTTCTTGGATAGGAGAGGGTGCGGCTGACGGCTGCATCCGGTACTTCGGCGAGAGCGCTCTTGCTTCCGTTTCTTCCGAGGTGTTGATGCGCCGCAGCACGCACCACAAAAAGGAGGAGGAAAGCGATGGCAATGACCGGCGTGCTGCGCCCGGGTCATGTCGCCCTGAGGGTGACGGATCTGGAAGCGGCGGTGAAACACTACGGACAGGTACTGGGCCTGATAGAGACCGGGCGGGACGCGCAAGGTCGCGTGTACTTCAAGGCCTGGGATGAACACGATCACCACAGCGTGGTGCTGCGCAAGGCGGATGCGCCAGGCATGGACTACATGGGCTTCCGTGTGGACAGCGAGGCGACGCTGGACCGTCTGGCGGCGGACATCGAAGGCAGCCGCCTGGCCACCGACCTGCAGTGGGTGCCGGCGGGCGAACACCTGCACACCGGGCGACGCTTCCGCTTCACGACGCCGACCGGCCACGCGATCGAGCTGTTCGCGACCAAGGACAAGGTGGGCAACGGCCTGCCTGACCTGAATCCTGATCCGTGGCCGGACGGTCTGGTGGGCATGCAGCCGACCCGCTTCGACCACTGCCTGCTGTATGGCGACGACGTGGATGGCACGGTGAAGCTGTTCACCGAGGTGCTGGGCTTCACCATCGCCGAGCAGGTGATGGGAGGCGACGTGATGGTGGGCGTGTTCCTGACCTGCTCGACCAAGCCGCACGACATCGCCTTCATCCGCAATCCGGAGAAAGGCAAGTTCCACCACTGCTCCTTCATCCTGGATACCTGGAATGACGTGC
The DNA here is from genome assembly GCF_965284615.1 of Methyloversatilis sp. Lineage (GTDB taxonomy): Bacteria > Pseudomonadota > Gammaproteobacteria > Burkholderiales > Rhodocyclaceae > Methyloversatilis. The sequence continues at coordinate 3,869,113 of NZ_OZ260098.1, read as the reverse complement.
TGCGGGCGGCGGACATCATTTCGCGCAAGGACGTGTCGCTGGACATCGGCCCCACCCGGCACGGCATCACGCGCGGCGCGACGATCTACTTCTTCGATCCGTCGGGCAACCGCAACGAGGTGTTCTCCGGCGGCTACATCTACTACCCGGACAAGCCGGTTATTACCTGGACCACCGAAGACCTCGGGCGCGCGATCTTCTATCACGACCGCAAGCTCAACGACGCCTTCCTCAATGTGTACACCTGAGGCGAGCGTCATGGCGTTGGCATTCGACCCCTTCCGCAAGTACGTGCGCGTCACTGGCGAGCGCGACGACGGCTTCGTCGAGTTCGATTTCGCGCTCGGCGAGCCCGAACTGTTCGCCGAAATGATGCTCACGCGCGCCGCCTTCGAGGAGTTCTGCGCGGCGCAGGGCGTGGTCGTGCTCGACGCCGCCGGTACTGAACCGGCGTCGCCGGTGTCGGCCCGGCTCAACGACGTACTGAACGGCGGCCCGCGCTGAGCGCGGGTTCGACGGCACAAGAACACATCAGAGGAGACAGGCATGCAGATCGACCTGCGTACCGTATCAATCAAACCGGTGCGCCAGACCTATGGCCACATCGCACGGCGCTTCGGCGACAAGCCGGCGTCGCGCTACCAGGAAGGCAGCTTTGACGTGCAGCCGACCGCCAATTTCCACTATCGCCCGACCTGGGACCCGGACCGCGACATCTTCGACGTCACGCGCACGCAATTGAAGATGAAAGACTGGTACGCGTTCAAGGATCCGCGCCAGTACTACTACGGCGCCTGGACGCTGGCGCGAGCACGTCAGCAGGACACGGCCGAATCGAACTTCGACTTCGTCGAGTCGCGCAACCTTGGCGCCTTGTTGCCCGATGACGTTCGCCAGCTGGCACTCGACCTGCTGCTGCCGCTGCGCCACGTCGCCTGGGGTGCCAACATGAACAACTCGTCCATCTGCGCCTACGGCTATGGCACGACGATCACCCAGCCCTGCATGTTCCACGCGATGGACAATCTGGCGATCGCGCAGTACCTGACACGCATCGGCCTGCTGCTCGGCGACACCGCCTCGCTGGCCACCGCGAAGGAGCACTGGCTGTACGCCGCCGACTGGCAGGGTCTGCGCCGCTACGTCGAGGACTGCCTGGTGGTACAGGACTGGTTCGAGCTGTTCGTCGCGCAGAATCTGGTGCTCGACGGCCTCGTGTATCCGCTGTTTTACAAGACCCTGGTCGAGGACGAACTGTCGCTGCGCGGCGGCACCGCGGTCGCCATGCTGACGCAGTTCATGACCGAGTGGTACGCCGAAGCCGCGAAGTGGGTCGATGCGCAGATCAAGACCGCCTGCGCCGAGTCGCCCGACAACGCAGCGCTGGTGCGCGGCTGGGTCAGCGCCTGGCAGGCGCGCGCACTGGAAGCCGTGATGCCGCTGGCGCAACGCGCGCTCGGCGAGCGTGCCGGCGCGGCGCTCGACGATCTCGCCACGCAGTTCGCCGCCCGCGTCGCCAAGTGCGGCGTGCCGGCCTGAGGTCGCGCCATGTCCAAGGTATTCATCGCGCTGCAGACCAACGACGACACGCGCCCGATCATCGAATCCATTCTGGCCGACAACCCGCACGCGGTGCCGGTCGAGTCGCCGGCGATGATCAAGATCGACGCCGAAGGTCACCTGACGGTGAAGCGCGCGTCGGTCTCCGAACTGATCGGCCGCGACTTCGACCTGCAGGAACTGCACACGCACCTGATATCGCTGTCCGGCCATATCGACGAGAGCGACGACGAGTTCACGCTGCACTGGGACAACTGATGGACAACTGATCCCGGCGCACGCGCCGAGGGAGAACCCGGATCTGTCATTGAGGAGAAACACAGATGGACATGCAGGTACCGAAGAAGAAGCTGGGCCTGAAGGAACGCTACACGCTGATGACCCGTGATCTGGCGTGGGACACCACCTATCAGACCAAGGAGAAGGTGTATCCGTACGCCGACTACGAAGGCATCAAGATCCATGACTGGGACAAGTGGGAAGACCCCTTCCGGCTGACCATGGACGCCTACTGGAAGTATCAGGCGGAGAAGGAACGCAAGCTCTACGCCATCATCGACGCCTACAGCCAGAGCAACGGCCACCTCGGCGTGACCGACGCGCGCTACCTGAACGCGATCAAGATCTTCCTGACCGCGGTGACGCCACTGGAATACATGGCCCATCGCGGCTTCGCCCACGTCGGTCGCGCCTTCCCCGGCGCCGGTGCGCGCGTGGCCTGCCAGATGCAGGCGATCGACGAAATGCGCCACGCGCAGACGCAGATCCACTCGCTGTCGAATTACAACAAGTACTACAACGGCTTCCACGACGCGCCGCACATGTTCGACCGCGTCTGGTACCTGTCGGTGCCGAAGAGCTTCTTCGACGACGCGATCACCGCCGGCCCGTTCGAATTCATCGTGTCGGTCGGCTTCTCCTTCGAGTACGTGCTGACCAATCTGCTGTTCGTGCCCTTCGTGTCGGGTGCGGCCTACAACGGCGACATGGGCACCATGACCTTCGGCTTCTCGGCGCAGTCCGATGAGGCGCGTCACATGACGCTGGGACTGGAGTGCATCAAGTTCATCCTCGAACAGGACCCGGCCAACCTGCCCATCGTGCAGCGCTGGATAGACAAGTGGTGCTGGCGCGGCGTGCGCCTGCTGTCCATCGTCGCGATGATGATGGACTACATGCTGCCCAAGCGCGTCATGAGCTGGAAGGAAGCCTGGGAGATCTATTTCGAGGAGAACGGCGGCGCGCTATTCAAGGACCTCGCGCGCTACGGCATCAAGATGCCGGCCTGCGCCGAACAGATCCGCCAGGAGAAGGATCACCTGTCGCACCAGGTGTGGGCCACCTTCTACAACTACGGCGGCGCCACCGACTTCCACACCTGGATGCCGACCGAAGACGAAATGCAGTGGCTGTCGCAGAAGTACCCGGACACCTTCGACAAGTACTACCGGCCGCGCTTCGAGTTCTGGCGCGAACAGCAGGAAAAGGGCAATCGCTTCTACAACAAGACGCTGCCCATGCTGTGCCAGACCTGCCAGATTCCGATGCTGTTCACCGAGCCCGGCGACCCGACGAAGATCTGCTACCGCGAGCGCAGCTACAAGGGCAACAAGTACCACTTCTGCTCCGACCACTGCCAGCACATCTTCGACCACGAGCCGGAGAAGTACGTACAGGCCTGGCTGCCGGTGCACCAGATCTACCAGGGCAACTGCTTTCCCGAGGGCGCCGATCCGACCGCGCCCGGCTTCGATCCGCTGGCCGCGGTGCTGGAGTACTACCGGCTCAACGTCGGTCACGACAACGGCGAGTTCGAAGGTTCGGAGGACCATCGCAACTTCGAAGCATGGCGCGGCATGGCCAAGCGCAACGACTGAGGGGGACGACGACATGCAAGTCGCTGCAGTGAAGGACTACGTCGGCGTGCCGCGCGACGTGGTCGACAACTTCCACGGCAACCAGCTCGTCTATATCGGCTGGGATGATCATCTGATGTTCGCCGCACCGCTGGCCTTCCCCTTCCCGCCGACCATGCGCTTCGGCGACATCGTCGAGAAGGTGCTGCCCGGCGCCTACGGCTACCACCCGGACTGGGCCAGGATCGACTGGTCGAAGGTCGAGTGGATGAAGTCAGGAGAGCCGTGGACGCCGCACTTCAACCGCACGCTGGCGGAGAACGGCATCGGCCACAAGGACGCCATCCGCTTCCGCACGCCGGGCCTGACCGGCATAAAGGGGTCGTGCAGCTGATGGCTTACGCGCTGACCATAGAACCGCTCGGCCAGACGCTGGAGGTCGAGGACGACCAGACGGTGCTGGATGCCTGCCTGCGGGCGGGCATCTGGCTGCCGCACGCCTGCTGTCACGGCCTGTGCGCCACCTGCAAGGTGCAGGTGACCGACGGCGAGGTGGACCACGGCGAGGCGTCCGATTTCGCGCTGATGGACTTCGAGCGCGAGGAGGGCAAGACCCTGGCCTGCTGCGCGCGGCTGCAGAGCGACGTCACCATCGAGGCGGACATCGACGAGGAACCGGACGCGCGCAACATTCCGGTCGAGGATTTCCACGGTACGGTGAGCCGCATCGAACAGCTGACGCCGACGATCAAGGGCCTGTTCATCCGGCTCGACCGGCCGCTCGATTTTCAGGCCGGCCAGTACATCAATCTGGACATCGGCGCCGAGCCGGGCATGTCGCGCGCGTTCTCGCTCGCCAATCCGCCGACCACCGGCGACGAGGTTGAACTGAACATCCGTATCGTGCCCGGCGGCCGCGGCACCACCTGGATACACGAGTCGCTGCAGGCGGGCGATCGGGTGAAGCTGTCCGGCCCCTACGGCCGCTTCTTCGTGCGCGAGTCGGCCGCCAGGCCGCTCATCTTCATGGCCGGCGGCTCCGGGCTGTCCAGCCCGCGGTCGATGATTCTCGACCTGCTGGCCAGGGGCTACGCCCAGCCGATCACGCTCGTGTACGGCGCGCGCAATCGCGCCGAGCTGTACTACCACGACGACTTCGTCGCACTGGCTGCGGCACACGCGAACTTCAGCTATGTGCCGGCGCTGTCCGACGAGGCGGCGGGCAGCGACTGGGCCGGCTTCCGCGGCTACGCGCACGAGGCGGCGCTCGCGCGCTTCCGTGAGGACTTCCGCGGCCACCAGGCCTATCTGTGCGGACCGCCGGTCATGATCGACGCCTGCATCAACGCGCTGATGCAGGGCCGGCTGTTCGAGCGCGACATCTTCACCGAGAAGTTCTTCTCGGCCGCCGATGCGCAGCAGGTGCGCAGCCCGCTGTTCAGGAAGATCTGACCATGGGGCGTTCGTACAGCATCGTGCTCGACGGCATCGGCCGCGAATATCTGTGTGCGGAAACGCAGAACGCGCTGCGCGGCATGGAGGCGCTCGGCGGCCGCGGCATCCCGGTCGGCTGCCGCCAGGGCGGCTGCGGCGTGTGCAAGGTGGAGGTGCTGTCCGGCACCTACACCGCTGGCGTCATGAGCCGCAGTGCAGTCAGCGAGGAGGACGAGCGCCGCCAGTGCGTGCTTGCCTGCCGTATCTATCCGACCAGCGACCTGCGGCTCAAGGTGGTCGGCAAGATGGTGCGCAGCGTCGAGGCGCTGAAGCAGGAGGCGGCGAAAAAGGGCTGACGAGGCGTGACCCTGTGGGAGCGAGCTTGCTCGCGACAGGGCCGCTGCACGCCGCGTGCTTCGATCGCCGCCGAGATCGCGAGCAAGCTCGCTCCCACGGGAGGCTTGCTCGTGCCGCCGACAAGGAGTGCTTCTTGTGGGAACGGCCTTGGCCGCGACGGGGCGGTCGAGGTCCGGCTACGCCCGCCGTCAGCGCCCGTTCGCCACCTTGCGGCTTGCCGATTCCTGCGCGAACTCCGGGACTGCGGACACCGTGTGAAAGGCCCGCCAGATGTGGCCGGACAGCAGGCGGCTGGCTTCGTCGGCGTCGCGCGCGATGGCCGCCTTGAAGATCTGTTCGTGTTCTTCGTGCACGTCCTGCGGCACCGGCCGGTTCAGCACCGATATGCGGCGGTAGCGTTCCGACTGCCGGTACAGGATGGCCAGGAAGTGGCGGATCCAGCGCGAGCCGCAGGCGCCGATCAGCGTTTCGTGGAACACGCGGTTACGCTCTTCCCACTCGTTCACGCTGCCGTCCAGGTCGCCGGCGAGCTTTTCCTCGGCCCGGGTCAGCAGGTGGAACGCACTCACCAGATTGCCTTCCCACGCCTCGTCGCCGTGGGCAATGCTCTGCCGCAGCGCCTCGCTTTCCAGCATCACCCGCGTGCGCGTGATGTCCTCGAGGTCGGCCAGCGATATGGGCGCCACGCGGAAGCCGCGCTGGCCCTGAGCGACCACCAGCGAGTCGCTCACCAGCAGCGCCAGCGCCTCGCGCAGCGTGCCGGCGCCCACCTCGTACTCGTCCTTCAGGTGCTCGACCCGAAGCTTCGCGCCCGGGGCGTGGCGGCCTTCGATGATGTCGCGCCGCAACTGCCGGTAGGCGCCATCGACCAGTGTCTTCGGCTCGTAGGCGTCGCCGTTGACCTGGAAGTCGCCGGTAATCAGCTGATCCATTTGATGTTTCCCTGAATGCCCACGCGGGTTGGGCGGGCATGTCGCCATTCTAGTTCCGAACTTTCTCCGTGAAAAGCCAAAAATCTCGAGAAAAAACGTTGACGTCGAGATAATCGTTTTATATCGTTAAGTCCATCGAATATCGATGAGTGAGAGGTCGCGATACAGCGGCCCGGCGGAGGAGACGACATGGACGTGGCAGCACGGCAATCGACAGTGAGCTGGGAGGCGGCATCGGCGGCGGTCAGCGCGGCGGTGGCGCACGCGGCGTCCGTCGGCGCCTGCGTCAATGCAGCGGTGGTCGATCGCGCCGGTCAGCTGGTGTCCTTCCTGCGCATGCCGGGCGCCCCGCTGCACTCGGTCGATATCGCGATCGACAAGGCCTATACCGCCGCCAGCTTCGGCCTGCCGACCGGCGACTGGGCGGCCGCCCTCTCCTCCCATTCCGACGCGGTCCGCCAGGGGCTGCCGCTGCGCCCGCGCATGGTCATGTTCGGCGGCGGCCTGCCGCTGGTGGTGGCCGGCGAGCGCATTGGCGGCATCGGCATTTCCGGTGGCTCCGAGGCGCAGGACGAGGACTGCGCCCGCGCCGCGCTCGCAGCGCTCGGCTTGACCTCGGCGCGCTGACGCGCCGCTCCAACAAGAAAGAGATCGATGAAACAGATCAGCCACTTCATCAACGGTGAGTTCGTCGCCGGCCGCGAAGGCCGCCGCTTCGACAAGCGCTCGCCGCTGGACAACCGCGTCATCGCCTCGGTCAGCGAAGCCGGGCGCGACGAGGTCAATGCCGCGGTCGCCGCAGCGCGTGCCGCGCTCGAAGGACCGTGGGGCCGCATGACGGTGACCGAACGCACCGAACTGCTGTACGCGGTCGCCAATGAAATCAACCGCCGCTTCGACGACTTCGTCGCCGCCGAAGTGGCCGACACCGGCAAGCCGGTCAGCCTCGCCAGCCACCTCGACATTCCGCGCGGTGCGGCCAACTTCAAGATCTTCGCCGACGTGGTCAAGAACGTGCCGGGCGAGTTCTTCGAAATGGCGACGCCGGACGGCCGCGGCGCGATCAACTACGCGCTGCGCAAGCCGGTCGGCGTGGTCGGCGTGGTGTGTCCGTGGAACCTGCCGCTGCTGCTGATGACCTGGAAGGTCGGCCCTGCACTGGCCTGCGGCAACACCGTGGTGGTGAAGCCGTCGGAAGAGACGCCGCAGACCGCGGCGCTGCTCGGTGAAGTGATGAACGCGGTCGGCATGCCTGCCGGCGTCTACAACGTGGTGCACGGTTTCGGGCCGGATTCGGCCGGCGAATTCCTGACCACCCACCCGGGCGTCAATGCCATCACCTTCACCGGCGAGACGCGCACCGGCGAAGCCATCATGAAGGCGGCCGCCGGCGGCGCGCGGCCGGTGTCGCTGGAAATGGGTGGCAAGAACCCGGCCATCGTGTTCGCCGACTGCGACTTCGACGCCGCCATCGCCGGCACGCTGCGTTCGGCCTTCGCCAACTGCGGTCAGGTCTGCCTCGGCACCGAGCGCGTCTATGTCGAGCGCCCGCTGTTCGAGCGCTTCGTCGCAGCGTTGAAGCAGGGCGCCGAGGCGCTGGTCATGGGCCGGCCGGAGGACGAAGCCACCGGCATGGGCCCGCTGATCTCGGCCGAGCACAAGCAGAAGGTGCTGGCCTACTACCGCCGCGCGGTGGAAGAGGGCGCCACCGTTGTCACTGGCGGAGGCGTACCGGACATGCCGGGCGAACTGGCCAACGGCGCCTGGGTGCAACCCACGATCTGGACCGGATTACCGGAGACCGCCGCCGTCGTGCGCGAGGAAATCTTCGGCCCGTGTTGCCACATCGCGCCCTTCGACCGTGAAGAGGACGCGATCCGCATGGCCAACGACACGAACTACGGCCTCGCCGCGTCTGTATGGACGTCCGACATCACGCGCGGCCACCGCGTCGCGGCCGCGCTCGACACCGGTCTGGTGTGGGTGAACTCCTGGTTCCTGCGTGACCTGCGCACGCCTTTCGGCGGCGCCAAGCAATCGGGCATCGGCCGCGAAGGCGGCGTGCATTCGCTCGAGTTCTACACCGAGCTGAAGAACGTGTGCGTGAAGCTGTGAGGACCGCCGACATGAACGCACCGCTGAATCCGGAAATCGCCCGCAGCATCGTCGCCGCCGGCATCACCACCAACTATCACGACCTGGGCAGCGGCTTTCCGGTGCTCATGCTGCACGGCTCCGGCCCCGGCGTCAGCGCCTGGGCGAACTGGCGGCTGGTCATGCCGCAGCTTGCCGAACGCGCCCGCGTGATCGCGCCGGACATGGCCGGTTTCGGCTACACCGAGCGCCGCCCGGACCTCCGCTACGACATGGATACCTGGGTCGCCCAGGCCGTCGGCATGCTGGATGCACTCGGCATCGAACGCGCCGATCTGGTCGGCAACAGCTTCGGCGGCGGTCTGGCGCTGCAGGTCGCCATCCGTCACCCGCACCGCATCCGCCGCCTGGTGCTGATGGGCAGCGTCGGCGTGCGCTTCGACATCACGCCGGCGCTCGACGCGGTATGGGGCTACACGCCGTCGATCGAAACCATGCGTGGCCTGCTCGACCTGTTCGCCTACGACCGTTCGCTGGTGAATGACGATCTGGCCAAGCTGCGCTACGAAGCCACCATCCGCCCGGGCTTCCAGGAGTCTTTCGCGTCCATGTTTCCGGCGCCGCGCCAGCGCTGGGTCGATGCCATGGCCAGCAATGTCGAGGACATCAAGGCGCTGCCGCACGAAACGCTGGTGATCCACGGCCGCGAGGACCAGGTCATCCCGCTCGACACCTCGCTCACGCTGGCGCAGTGGATACCGAACGCGCAGCTGCACGTGTACGGCAAGTGCGGCCACTGGACGCAGATCGAGCACGCCGCGCGCTTCGCGCGTCTGGTCGGCGACTTTCTAAACGAATCCAATTGAACGGGTCACGGACATGATGCAAGCCGACAAGATCCAGCGCTATGGCGACGAGCTGTACGCCGCGCTCACCACCCGCGAAACCGTGGCGCCGCTGACCAGCCGCGAGCCGGACATCACGATCGAGGACGCCTACCACATCCAGCAGCGCATGATTTCGCGCCGGCTGGACGCTGGCGAGCGCATCGTCGGCAAGAAGATCGGTGTCACCTCGAAGGTGGTGCAGAACATGCTGAACGTGCACCAGCCGGACTTCGGCTACCTGCTCGACGGCATGATCTACAACGAGGGCGAGTCGATCGCCGCCAACTCGCTGATCCAGCCGCGCGCCGAAGGCGAGATCGCCTTCATCCTCAAGCACGACATCATGGGCCCCGGCGTCACTGGCGCCGACGTGCTGCGTGCCACCGAGTGCGTGATGCCCTGCTTCGAAATCGTCGATTCGCGCATCCACGAATGGAAGATCCGCATCCAGGACACGGTGGCCGACAACGCGTCGTGCGGCGTGTTCGTGCTCGGCGACCGCGCGGTGTCGCCGCGCAATCTCGACCTCGGCCTGTGCGGCATGGTGCTGGAACTGAATGGAGACATCGTCGGCACCGGCGCCGGTGCCGCCGCGCTCGGCCATCCGGTCAACGCCGTGGTGTGGCTGGCGAACACGCTGGGCCGGCTCGGCATTCCGCTCAAGGCGGGCGAAGTGATCCTGTCCGGATCGCTCGCTGCCCTTATTCCGGTCAAGGCGGGCGACAGCCTGCGCATCGCCATCGGTGGCCTCGGCGGCTGCTCGGTGCGTTTCGTCTAGGTCTGACGCCATGGCACGCATCGCACCCCTCTCGATCGAGTCCACGCCGGACATGGCGGCCGACTTCGCCTTCTTCGAGCGCACGCTCGGCTTCGTGCCGAACAGTCTGCGCACGATGGCCTACCGGCCGGCGCTGGCCAAGGGCCTGATCGCGCTGAGCCGTGGGGTGTATGACCCGGCGGGCGAGGTCGATCTGGGCTTCAAGCGCCTGGTCGGTCACGTCGCCAGCATGGCGGCCGGCTGCCTGTACTGCCGTGCGCACACCGCCACCAGCGCGCTGCGCCACGGCGTGGCCGAAGAAAAGATGGCGGCCATCGCCGACTACCGGACCAGCCCGCTTTTTTCGGATGCCGAACGCGTGGCGCTCGATTTCGCGCTGGCTGCCGCCAGCCAGCCGAACGACGTGACGGACGAACTGTTCGCCCGCCTGCGTGCGCACTGGAACGAGGGCCAGATCGTCGAGCTGCTCGGTGTGATCGCGCTGTTCGGCTTCTTCAATCGCTGGAACGATTCCCTGGCAACGACGCTTGAGTCCGAGCCCCTTCAAACCGCCGGCAGCGTGCTCGCGAACACCGGCTGGACGGCCGGCAAGCACGCCGCCGGAGACGAGGACATCCCCGCATGAACAAGATTAAGTGTGCATTGATCGGGCCGGGCAATATCGGCACCGACCTGCTGTACAAGCTCAAGCGCAGCCCGGTGCTGGAACCGGTCTGGATGGTCGGCATCGACCCGGCGTCGGAAGGCCTGGCGCGCGCCCGTGACATGGGCATCAAGACCACCAGCGATGGCGTGGACGGCCTGCTGCCGCACGTCAAGGCGGACGGCATACAGATCGCCTTCGACGCCACCAGCGCCTACGTGCATGCCGAGAACTCGCGCAAGCTCAATGCGCTGGGCGTGATGATGATCGATCTGACGCCGGCCGCCATCGGCCCCTTCTGCGTGCCGCCGGTGAACCTGAAGGAACATGTCGGCAAGCGCGAAATGAACGTGAACATGGTCACCTGCGGTGGCCAGGCGACGATCCCGATGGTGGCGGCGGTGTCGCGTGTGCAGAAGGTGAGCTACGGAGAGATCGTCGCCACCGTGTCCAGTCGCTCGGTCGGTCCGGGCACGCGCAAGAACATCGACGAATTCACCCGCACCACGTCCGGCGCCATCGAGCGCGTCGGCGGTGCCGCGAGGGGCAAGGCCATCATCGTGATCAACCCGGCCGAGCCGCCGCTGATCATGCGCGACACCATCCACTGCATCACCGAATCGGCGCCGCGCGCGGCCGAGATCGAGGAGTCGGTGCACGACATGATCCGCCAGGTGCAGGCCTATGTGCCGGGTTACCGCCTGGTCAATGGCCCGGTGATCGACATGGACACCCACCGCGTGTCCATCTTCATGGAAGTCGCCGGCCTCGGCGACTACCTGCCGAAGTACGCCGGCAATCTCGACATCATGACCGCCGCCGCCGCGCGCACGGCCGAGATGTTCGCCGAAGAAATCCTCAACGGCTCGCTTTCGCTCGAGCCCATCCCCGCTTGAGCGCAAAGGACACGACCATGAATCTCAAGGGCAAGAAGGTCACGCTGCACGACAACACGCTGCGCGACGGCATGCATCCGAAGCGCCACCAGATCACGCTGGACCAGATGCTGGCGGTGGCGCGCGGCCTCGACGAGGCGGGCATGCCGCTGATCGAGGTGACGCACGGCGACGGCCTCGGTGGCGCATCGGTGAATTACGGCTTCCCGCTGCACAGCGACGAGGAGTACCTCTCCACCGTCATCCCGGCGATGAAGAACACCAAGGTGTCGGCGCTGCTGCTGCCCGGCATCGGCACCGTCAACCACCTGCGCATGGCGCACGAACTGGGCGTGCACACGATACGCGTGGCCACCCACTGCACCGAAGCCGACGTGTCTGAACAGCACGTCGGTCTGGCGCGCAAGCTGGAGATGGACACCGTGGGCTTCCTGATGATGGCCCACATGATCGAGCCGGACAGACTCGTCGCGCAGGCGAAGCTGATGGAAAGCTACGGCGCCAACTGCGTCTATGTGACCGACTCCGCCGGCTACATGCTGCCGGACGACGTGACGGCGCGCGTCACCGCGGTGCGCCAGGCCTTGCGCCCGGAAACCGAGATCGGTTTCCACGGCCACCACAACATGTCGATGGGCGTGTCGAACTCGCTGGCTGCAATCGAAGCCGGCGCCACCCGCATCGACGGCTCGACCAACGGTCTGGGCGCCGGTGCCGGCAACACGCCGCTGGAAGTGTTCGTCGCGGTGGCCAACCGCATGGGCATCGAAACCGGTGTCGATCTGTACCGCATCATGGACGTGGCCGAAGACCTGGTGCTGCCGATGATGGAGCACCTGGTGCGCATCGACCGCGACTCGCTGACGCTGGGCTACGCCGGCGTCTATTCCTCCTTCCTGCTGTTCGCCAAGCGCGCCGGCGCCAAGTACGGCATCGCGCCGCGCGACATCCTGATGGAACTGGGCCGCCGCGGCATGGTGGGCGGGCAGGAGGACATGATCGAGGACACTGCGATCACGATGGCGCGCGAGCGCGCCGCTGCTGTGGCGGGGGTCTGAGCGATGAACCTCGACCGCATCACCATCGCGCTGCTCGCCGAGCGCCTCGAAAACTGCGAGCTGGAAGCGCGCGACACCACCAAGATCACCGACGACCACCCGGACATGGACTGGGAGGACGCCTACGCGGTGCAGGACGCGATCCGCGCCCGCAAGCTGGCGCGCGGCGCGCGCATCGTCGGCCTGAAGGCCGGACTTACCTCGCGCGCCAAGATGAAGCAGATGGGCGTCGAAGACCCGGTATTCGGCTTCCTGGTCGATGACTTCGCAGTCGCCGACGGCGGCGACATCGATACGACGAAGCTCATCCACCCCAAGGTCGAGCCGGAAATCGCTTTCGTCACCAAGGCACCGCTGAAGGGCCCGGGCTGCCACATCGCCGCCGTGCTCGCCGCCACCGACTTCGTCGTTCCGGCGATCGAAATCATCGATTCGCGCTACCGCGATTTCAAGTTCGACCTGAAGAGCGTGGTCGCCGACAACTGCTCGTCGTCGCGCTTCGTGGTCGGCGGTACCGCGACGCCGGTCGAGGGCCTGGACCTGCGCACGCTGGGCGTGGTGCTGGAAAAGAACGGGCAGCCGGTGGCGCTCGGCGCCGGTGCCGCGGTGCTCGGTCACCCGGCGGCGGCCATCGCCATGCTGGCCAACATGCTGGGCCGCCGTGGCGAAGAGATCCCGGCCGGCACGCTCATCCTGTCCGGCGGCATCACCGAGGCGGTCGCGGTGGCAGCCGGCGACAGCGTGAGTCTGCGCATCCAGTCGCTCGGTTCGACCAGCGTCCGCTTCGTCTGACCGCCCTTCGCCTTCCAGGAGAAACGACACATGCCATTCGCACAGATCAACCTGATCGAAGGCCGGACCGAGGACCAGAAGCGCGCCGTCATCGAGAAGGTGACGCAGGCGCTGGTCGAGGCGGTCGGCGCACCGCGTGAAGCGGTGCGCGTGATGATCGTCGAGGTACCCAGTTCGCATTGGGGCATCGGCGGCGTCAGCGCCAAGGACCTCGGGCGCTAGCCGCGCACCGCCCCACGACGTAGCCCATCGACGACCCGGCCGCAGAGCCGGGCAAGGAGGAGAAATACATGAACCATCACGGATTCAGGGCGCTGGCCGTCTGTGCCGCGCTCACCTCGCTCGCAACCGGCTGCACCCAGGCGCCCGACCTGTCGGCCGCGCGCGCCGAGGCGCAGAAGCCGGTGCAGCGCTACGACGCCATCCAGGCGCTGGCCGCGCACGGCGACAAGGTCGCTGCCGGCACCCGCAGCGGTGCGGTGCTGGTGTCTTCGGACGGCGGCCGCAGCTGGAATCGACAGCCCATCGCCGGGCCGTCGTCGATCACCGGCATGGACGTGTGCCCGGACGGTCGCTTCATTGCCATCGATTTCTACCGGAAGGTGTGGACGGCCGATGCCCAGCTGTCCGCCTGGACCGCCCAGCCACTGGAGGCACCGCACACCGCGCTGGCCGTGCATTGCGACCGTCAGGGCCGCTGGTGGGTCGCGGGCAGCGGCGCGCTCATCGTGCGCAGCGACGACCTGGGCAAGAGCTGGCAGAAGACCGACCTGCAGGAAGACCTGCAGATCACCACGGTGCAGATGGTCGATGAGCTGAACGGCTTTGCCACCGGCGAATTCGGCACCGTCGTGGTCACCACCGACGGCGGCGCGACCTGGGCCAAGCGCGGCGCGCTGCCCGAGGAGTTCTATCCCTACGCGGCGCTGTTCGTGTCGGCCAGTGAAGGCTGGGTCAGCGGGCTGGCCGGGCAGGTCGTACACACCACCGACGGCGGCCTGACCTGGACGCCGCAGCTGAATCGGGCCGGCGCACCGCTGTATCGCATCTTCATGCATGCCGGCGCACCGCACGCGGTCGGTGCCGGTGGCGCGGTGGTGCGTCTGCAGGGCGAGGAATGGGTGGCCGTGGCCTACCCGGACGCCCGACCGGTGCCGCTCGCCGCCGGCACCTCGGTTGCCGCGAACAACACCCTTCTGATCGGCGGGCCGGGTGGCCTGCTGCGTGCCATCGCCGACGGTGGCTCATCCAAACCCGGAGCAGCGAAATGATCGCCCCGATCCGCAAGTCCATCACCCACATGCTGCACAAGGCCGAAGAGTGGATCTTCGCCAATCCGAAGATCGTGCTCAGCCTGATCTTCCTGGTCACGCTGGCCTTCGCCGCCGCGCTGCCCAAGCTGCGCATCTATTCCGACTTCTCCGACCTGCTGCCGCAGGAGCACAGCTACATCCAGACCTACAACCGCATCAAGGAGAACTTCGGCGGCGCCAACATGATCGTGATGGCGATCGAGGTCGAGCAGGGCACGATCTTCAACAACGACACGCTGAAACTGGTGCATGAGGCGACGCAGGGCGTGGACAACCTGCCCAGCGTGAACCATAACCTGGTGTCCTCGCTGACCCACCGCACCGCGCGCAAGGTGTTCCTGTCGCCCGAGGGCAGCTTCGTGTCGCAGCCCTACTACGACCCGGCAAAGACCTACTCGGCGGACGAACTCGCGCAGATGCAGCGCGACGTGATCGCCAATCCCAACCTCTATGGCCTGATGGTGTCGCCAGACTTCAAGGCGGCGCTGATCAAGGCGCAGCTCAACGAGAGCGAACTCGACTACGTCGAAACCTTCGCCGCGCTGCAGACCGTGCGCGACACGCTGGCGCGCGAAGGCCACAAGGTGCACGTGACCGGCAATCCGGTGCTGACCGGCTGGGTCTATACCTACCTCGACCAGATCGTGCAGATCCTCGCGTGGACGCTGGCGCTGCTGGCGACGCTGCTCATCGTCTACTTCCGCCGCCTGTACGGCATCGCGCTGCCGCTGCTGGGCATCGCGCTGTCGTCGATCTGGGGCCTCGGTTTCATGGCGCTGGCCGGCATCAACCTCGAACCGCTGTCGCTGCCGATTCCGTTCCTGATCGCCGCCCGCGCCACCTCGCACGGCGTACAGCTGGTGGTGCGCTACTACGAAGAACTGGCCATCGTGAAGAACGGCAGGCAGGCGGCGCGCAACGCGCTCGATGCGCTGTTCCGCCCGGGCTCGCTGGCCATCATCGTCGATGCGGTGGGCATTGCCGTGCTGGTGCTCGGTGCCGCGCCGTTCAACTACAAGCTCGGCCTGGCCGCCGGCTTCTGGGGCTTCTCGGTCATCTTCACGGTGCACTTCAT
The DNA here is from genome assembly GCF_965284615.1 of Methyloversatilis sp. Taxonomy (GTDB): domain Bacteria; phylum Pseudomonadota; class Gammaproteobacteria; order Burkholderiales; family Rhodocyclaceae; genus Methyloversatilis. The sequence continues at coordinate 3,853,438 of NZ_OZ260098.1, read as the reverse complement.
GGTGCCGCTGGCGCTGACCGTGCTGCCGCAGCCGAAGACGATGGAGAACGCCAACGAGGGCGTGCGCAACTTCCTCGGCAACGCGATGGCGCGTACCGGCGGTACCGACGGCGGCGCGCGCGCCATCCTGTTCGCCTCGCTTGCCTGCGTGGTGGTCGGCAGCTGGTACGTGGCCAAGGTGCAGCTCGGCGAGTCCGAGCCGGGCAGCCCGCTGCTGAACCGCGACCACGACTACAACGTGTTGACGGCGGCCATCAACACGCTGTTCCCGGGCTCGGAAGAGCTGCACATCGTCGCCCGCACCGAAGAGAAGGGTGGCATCAAGCGACCCGAGGTGATGCACGCGATCGAGCGCTTCCAGGCGCACATGCTGTCCGATCCGACGCTGGGCGGCGCACGTGCGCTGCCGGGCGTGGTGCGCGTGGTGAACCAGCTCACCCACAACGACGATCCGCGCTGGGCGCAGATCCCGGATAACGCCGACGAGGTGGGCGGCCTGATGTTCGCCTACATGGCGTCCAGCCCGATTCCGGGTGCGCTGAAGGAGTACATCAGCCCGGACGAGAACGAAGCCAACATGGTGTTCTTCTACAAGGACCACCAGGCGGAAACGATCAACCGGGTGGTCGCGCTTGCGGAGGAGGGCAAGGCGCGCATCGAGGCCGAGGTGCCGGGCCTGAAGATAGAACTGGGCGGCGGCATCATCGGCGTCACCGCGGCGGCCAACCAGGCGCTGCACACCGATCACATGATCATCATTCCGGCGGTCATGCTGCTGGCCTTCTTCCTGGTGATGGCCTATTACCAGTCGCTGCACGCCGGCTGGCTGATGGTGCTGCCCATGCTGTTCGCCACCGTCATGACCTACGCCTACATGGGCTGGGCCAACATCGGCATCAGCGTGAACACGGTGCCGGTGATCGCGGTCGGCGTTGGCGTCGGCATCGACTACGCGGTGTACTTCATGGACCGCATCCGCGAGGAAATGGCGGTCACCCGCAACATCCACCGCGCCGTCGTCAATGCGGTCGCCACCACCGGCTACGCCGTGTCCTTCACCGCCGCGACGCTGATCGCCGGCGTCGTCATGTGGATCTTCATGTCCGACCTGCGCTTCCAGTCGGATGCCGCGGTCCTGCTGTCTTTCATGCTGGTCGTCAATGCGCTGGCCGCGATGCTCATCGTGCCGGCCTGGTGCGTGGTGTTCCGCCCGCACTTCGTGGTGGCCACCCACTACGCCGAAGACGGCGTGCTGGAAGAGGACGACGCCCCGCGCGAGGTCGCCCGCGCGGCGGCCTGACCGAAAGCTTCAACCCGCCGGGCGGGTGTCCGTCCGCCCGGTCAAGACAGAGAGAGTCAGCAGTGCGATAGCAGGACAAACAGGAGGAGGACAAGGTGGACACATACAAGAAGAGGAGCCACCTCGCGGCCCGTGTCGGGCTGGGAGGGGTACTGTGCGCACTCGCCGCACTGAACGCGATCGCGCAGGACAACCTGCCCGACCTGGGCAGCAGCCAGGACAAGTGGAAGGTCAACGTCTATTACGAGAACGACACCCGCTTCCGCGGCAAGGACAACACCGACCGCACGGTGGGTCTGTCCAAGTTCCGCAACACGCTGCAGGTCGAGGCCGACAAGGCGCTCGGCAATGGCTGGGAGTTCCACGGCGTGCTGCGCGGCACCTTCGACGGCGTCTATCGCATCAACGACGACCAGTACGGCAAGGAGGCCGGCGGGGCCATCAATCTGGACACCACCGATCCGGCCGGTGCCTTCGGCGGCACGCGCTCGACGCCGCACGGTCAGGGCGTAGTTGGCGACAACGGATTGATCGACACGCCCTTCCTCGGCTTCGATCTGAACCGCAACCCGAACGACGGTCTGCGTGTGCTCGGCGACCGCTGGCACGACGTCGAGGGCGGCGTTGCCTTCGGCGTGCCGGTGCGTCCGTGCGACTACGACAGCCGCGGCTGTACCGACTTCGGCGGATACGGCGACAAGAAGCGTTCGGAACTGGAATCGCCCGAGTTCAACTCGCGGCTGGATTTCATCCGCGAAGCCTATGTGAAGAAGACCTTCGCGCTCGACGAGCAGCGCGCCATCTTCCTGAAGATAGGCAAGCAGCAGGTAGTGTGGGGCCGCACCGATCTGTTCCGCGTGCTCGACGTGATCAACCCGGTCGACTACTCGCGCAACAACATCTACGACGAGCTGGAAGACATCCGCATCCCGATGTGGATGGTGCAGGCCGAGTACCGCATGGGCGGCAGCGAAACCATGCAGGAGCGCAATCTGCAGGTGGTGTGGAACTTCGACCAGTTCCGTGCCAACAACCTCGGCCAGTGCGGCACCGCCAATGTCATCCTCGACGCCGGCTGCTTCTTCCGTGGCATGAAGAACCTGTGGGACAACGGTGGCACGGTGGCCAATTTCGCCAACCTGCCCGGCGTGCCCGGTTCCTATCTGGCGACCGACTTCGGCCCGGGCCAGATCGGTCTGGCCGACGTGCATCTGCCGGGCTGGAAGTTGAAGAACACGCAACTGGGTGTGAAGTACGAAGGCGTGACGCAGGGTGGCCTGTCCTTCTCGTTGAATGCGCTGACCTACCGCTCGCAGCTGCCCAGCCTGCGCGGTGCGCGTCGTGGCACCAACGGTTTCACCGGCGAGTTCCGTGATTCCTGGCCCTACCTGATCTCGTTCGACATGCACTTCCCGCGCGTGAACCTGATCGGCGGTTCGATGGACTTCGAGTGGGAAGCGGCCAACGCGGCGGTACGCGTCGAGGCAGCACTGACCGACGGTGAGGAGTTCGCCAACACCTCCAAGCCGGAGCTGTACTCGAAGAACAATGTGTTCCGTGCCGTCATCGGTGTCAACCGGCCGACCTTCATCCCCTTCATCAACCCGCGCCGCACCACGCTCATTTCCGGTCAGCTGTTCTACCAGCACATCTTCAACCACGATGACGAACGCGGTCCGATGGGCGGCCGCATCGGCATACCGGACTGGGAGGACAACGTGATCGGCACACTGCTGATCAAGGCCTTCCTGAAGAACGACCGCCTGAGCCCGCAGATCATCTTCGCGCACGACTTCCGCGCGCAGGCCACGGTGGCCGCGCCGCAGGTCGAATGGCTGCTCAGCGACAACCTGAAGTTCGCCATCGGCGCCAACGTGAAGCTCGGCAGCGACAACGATCGCTACAAGTACGACGACTGCCGCGCCTGCAACCCTTGGCCGCCCTTCACCTCGGGTAACTACGGCGGTGATCCGACCCAGGCCTTCTCGCGTGGGCTGGCCGGCCTCGAACCGCTGGGCCGCTTCCGCGCCGGCCCGATCGGCGCCGCCTGGGCCGAAGACGAAATCTACGCAACCCTCCGCTACAAGTTCTGACCATCCACCGCAGTGCCGGGGCGCGCGCCCCGGCTTCACAGGAGACGCACGCAATGAACAAGCTACTCGCCGCCGGCCTGCTCGCAGCCGGACTGTGCACCCAGGCCTTCGCCGCCAGCGAAGCCGATGTCGAAAGCGCTTTCGAGCCGTACAAGAAGGGCTTTCCGACCTTCCCCGGCCTCAGTGCCGGCATGACCATCAACAAGGACAACGTCAACCAGTTCAAGGACGCGCTGGACGCCGGCATGTACATGGTGATCAAGAACGGCTGGTACCAGATCAAGGTCGGCGAGACGCTGAGCTTTCCGAACCCCAAGGGCTATGTCGAGGCCACCCGCAAGAACCTGAACAAGACCAAGCTGGGCGCCAAGACGGGCGAAATCGAAGGCTTTGCCGGTGGCCGTCCCTTCCCGGAAGAGCCGAGCACTTCCGACCCGCGCGCCGGCGAGAAGGTGGCGTGGAACTTCAAGTACGGCGCGAACTGGGGCGACAACGCCGCCATCCACCCGTTCTACTGGAAGTACCGCAACATGACGACCGGCCAGCTCGAGCGGACGCTGAAGTTCAACTTCTTCTTCCTGAACTTTAAACACCGTACCGACCACGCGCCGACACCCGAAGTGACGCCGAACGCAGCCAACCTCTACCGCGCCATCTACGCCCAGGTGCTGGAGCCGCAGGATCTGAAGAACACGCAGTTGCTGATCCAGAAGTACGAAGACGACACCAAGTTCGACGATGCCTACCTCTACCTCGGCTTCCAGCGCCGCGTGCGCCGGCTGGCGGCAGGGCAGGTGACCGATTCCTTCCTCGGCTCCGACCTGATGATCGAGGACTTCGAGGGCTATGAAAGCCGCGTGTCCGACATGCAGTGGAAGTTCGTCGGTACGAAGAACCTGCTGATGCCCTACTACAAGCACAACGACATGAAGCTGTCGGACGAATTCAAGGAAGAGGACGGCTACAAGTACGTGAGCTTCACCGGTCAGGGCGAGTGCTTCCCCGACATCACCTGGCAGTTGCGCAAGGTACACATCGTCGAGGCGGTGCCGGTCAACAGCAACCATCCGGTCGGCAAGCGCATCATGCATTTCGACGCCCAGGTCTATGGCGCCTCGCGCACGCTGGTGTATGACCGCAAGGGCGAACTGTGGAAGAGCTGGACCATCGGCAAGGCGCACCCGGACTTCCACCTGCCGATCAACAAGGGCACCGGTGTTGCGCTCGACGATTCCTTCTCGATGGTGGACGTGCAGGCCAAGCACTGCACGACCGGCCAGTTCAAGGGCAAGGTCGATCCCAAGCTGAGCCCGGCCAACCTGTTCCAGGTGCAGAACATGCGCGGCGGCAACTGATGCCCGCCCCCTCACGCGTGTCCGCGTGAGGCCAAAGATGATGTGAGCGGTACTCCTCGTTCCCGGTCCGCCGGGACACGCCCCGACACGGCCCCCGTGCCGGGGCTTTTTTTCGCCTTCGCCTGCGCACGCCGACGCGCTCGTGAAGTCGTTTCCGCATTTGACGAACTCCGGATTTCCGATATCCGGAAGTCGGGGCAGGGCGGTTCAGGCGAACAACGTCCGTTCTGAACAAATCCTTTCGAATCAGTGGTGTGCGTACATGCGCGCCCTTGGCATGCTCGTTGCAAATCCGGAGTCTGCGCGGCGCTGAACCCGTGCAACACAAGAACATCCGGAGGAAGAATGCAGCATTGTCCGAACGGCGCGCGCCCGTCGCCTGCCCAGACCGAAGGCGCCGAGGCATGAGCGCGCCCGACATCCCGGTCGTCGTCACCCGCCACGCGCGCGTCGCCGACGACATCGTCCACATCGTGCTCGAATCGCCGGCCGGCACCCCGTTGCCGGCCTTCGCGGCCGGTGCCCACATCGACGTCGAACTGCCGAACGGCCTGGTGCGCCAGTACTCGCTGCTCGGCGATCCGGCGCAGTCACGACAGTACGAGCTCGGGGTGCTGCGCGAGGCGAGCGGCCGCGGCGGCTCGCGCAGCGCGCACGGCGATCTGCGCGCCGGCATGCGCATCCGCATCGGCGCACCGCGCAACCTGTTCGCGCTGGTGCCGGCGCGCCGTTCGCTGCTGTTCGCAGGTGGCATCGGCATCACGCCCATGCTGGCGATGGCGCAGCAGCTGGCGCACGGCCGCTCCGACTTCACCTTGCACTACTGCGCCCGCACGCCGGCGCGCGCTGCCTTCCTCGACCGGCTGCGCGACGCGCCCTGGGCCGACCGCGTACGCCTGCATTTCGACGACGGCGACCCGCGGCAGAAGCTGGACGCCGCTACCGTGCTGGCCGCACCTTCGACCGACACCCATCTCTACGTCTGCGGGCCGAAGGGCTTCATGGACCACGTGATCGGCAGCGCCCGTGCGGCCGGCTGGGCCGACGCGAACATCCACGCCGAGTCCTTCGCCGCGACCGACGGCGCGGGTAGCGGCGATCAGGCCTTTGTCGTGCAGCTCGCACGCAGCGGTCGCGTCGTGCCGGTGGCCGTCGGGCAGACGGTGGCGGCGGCACTGGCCGCGCACGACGTCGAGGTGCCGCTGTCCTGCGAACAGGGCATCTGCGGCACCTGCGTGACGCGGGTGCTGGCCGGCCAACCGGATCACCGCGACATGTATTTCAGCGACGCCGAGCGGGCGGCGAACGACTGCTTCACGCCCTGCTGTTCGCGCTCGAAATCCGCCGTGCTGGTGCTCGATCTCTGATCGGCGGCCGCAGGCGCATCCAGGCGCCCGGTGTCCACCGGGCGCATCACGACAAGACGGAGGAGACAACAAGATGGAAACGAAGGCACTGGAGAAGAAGGTCGAGTTCCTCAAGGACTGCTGGTACGTCGCCGCGCTGTCGAGCGAGGTGCCGGCGGAGGGCCTGTTCCACCGCCGGATACTCGACACCTCGGTGCTCATGTACCGCAAGGCCGATGGCGCGCCGGTCGCGCTGCACGACCGCTGTCCGCACCGCTTCGCGCCGCTGCACCTGGGTAAGCGCATCGGCGACGACGTGGTGTGCGCCTACCATGCGCTGCGCTTCGACTGCAGCGGCGCCTGCACGCACAACCCGCACGGCAACGGCCTGATCCCGAAGGCGGCGAAGGTGCGCAGCTTTCCGCTGCTGGAGAAGTACGGCTTCGTGTGGATCTGGATGGGCGACGCGGCGCTGGCCGACCCGACCCGGCTGCCGGACTTCGGACCGCTGGACGAGGGGCATCCAAACGCGCTGGCGCATACCTATATGCGCATGGACGTGAACTATGAGCTCATCATCGACAACGTGATGGACCTGAGTCACATCGACCATGTGCACAGCGAAATCATCAGCACCCGCGGCCAGCTGTCACCGCTGGTGCCGGCGGTGAAGGAGGGCGCGGACAGCGTGAATGCGCGCTGGCAGTGGTCGCAGACGCCGGCCATGCTCATCTTCGCGAACTTCCTGCCTGACCCGGCCGCACCGGCCCGGCATTTCTTCGACATCACCTGGACGCCACCTGCCAACATCCAGCTGTCGGTCGGCGCCATCCAGGGCGACGGGCCGCTGGATCTCGATCACTGCACCGGCCAGTACGACCTGCATACCTGCACGCCCGAGTCGGCGACGAAGACGCACTACTACTTCGCCACCCGGCGCAATCACGACGTGGAGAACGCCGAATACAACGCGATGAAGATACGTGCCATGCACGCCGCCTTCGAGAACGAGGACGGCCCGGTCATCCAGGCGACGCAGGACGAAATGGGCACGACCGATTTCTTCTCTCTGAACCCGGTGCTGATGAGCAATGACATCGCCGCGGTGCGCGTGCGCAAGTTGCTGACGAAGCTGATCGACGCCGAGCGCAACGGCGCGCTGCGCGCAGTCGGCTGAAGCGGGGTACCACGCGGCCACGCGCTGGAAATCGCCAGCGATCGCCCTCATCTGACCGGAACGGCTTTTCGGTCGTCACGATTCCGTGTCATCGTGGCGGCCGAAATTCATTGCGGAGAAGAGCGTGACCGAATTGCTGGCCCAGTATGGGCTGTGGCTGATTTTCCTGGTGGTGCTGGCGGAACAGCTGGGCCTGCCGATACCGGCGATGCCGCTGGTGATGCTGGCCGGCGCGCGGGTGGCCGACGAGCCCCTGTACGGCGTGTTTGCATTGCTGGTGGCGGTGGCCGCGTCTTCGCTCGGCGATGTCGCCTGGTACCTTGCCGGCCGGCTGCAGGGTCACCGCGTGCTGCGCTTGCTGTGTCGCATTTCGTTGTCGCCCGATACCTGCGTGCGGCAGAGCGAATCCACCTTCACCCGCTACGGCATCGCCACGCTGGTGATCGCCAAGTTCGTGCCCGGGCTGTCAACGATTGCGCCGCCGCTGGCTGGCGCGCTGGGGATGCGGCCGTCCGCCTTCATGCTGTTCAACACGCTGGGTGCGGTGCTATGGGCCGGCGCCGCGCTGACGATCGGCCTGCTGTTCGCGACGCAGATCGAGGCGGTGCTCGACGCGCTGGCCGAACTGGGTGTCTATGCGGCGGCGCTGGTCGGCGTGCTGCTGGCGCTCTATATCGGCTGGCGCTGGCTGGAGCGTCGTCGTGCGCTGCGCCAGCTGCAGTCGGAGCGGCTGGCGCCCGACGAGTTGCTGGCCATGCTGGACCGTGGCGACCCGGTCACGGTGGTCGATGTGCGCTCGGGCCTCATCGTCGATGCCGAGCCGGTGCGCATTCCCGGCGCGCTGAGCATCACGCTGGAACAGATCGACGCGCACGCTCACCGCCTGCCGAAGGACGGCGTGCTGGTGACCTATTGCGCCTGCCCGAACGACGTGTCGGCGGTGCGCGCCGCGTTGAAGCTGCACGCGGCGGGTCTGCGCCACGCCCGTCCGCTGCGCGGCGGCATCGAGGGCTGGCAGGCGGCGGGGTATCGGGTGGAGGGGGTTGGCGCCCCGCCACTGTCCGACGGCGGCATGCTTGCTGGCGACGGCAGCCCTTGAAACGAAGGCACGGTTCGCGACAGCCCTGTCGCGGCCGAGGCCGCTCCCCTCGGGTGCACGCCTGATCCGTGGTCGGAGCCGGGGTTCTGTGGGAGGGGTCTTCTGACCCCGACAGCAGCCTGCATCGAAGCCTGCGGCCTGCAACCGCCGTGTCGCGGCCAAGGCCGCTTCCATACGAGCGGACCGCTCGAACGTCGGCGTGGCATCAGGCGGGCCCTGTCTCCCGCTTCTTCGCCCGGTACTCGAACTGCCCCCGCCTCAAGCCGAGCAGGCGGGCGGCGGCTGACAGGTTGCCGCCGGTGCGCGTCATCGCGTGGTCGAGCAGGCGCTGTTCCAGTTCGTCGAAGCGCAGGCCGGCGTTGACCAGTGACGCGATGTGCGCATCCACACCGTCTGACGGCGCGTCGGATGGTGGCGTCGTGGTCTCGGCGGTGCGCGTGAGCCGGCCGCCGGCCGACAGGTTGAACATCGGCTGGGTCAGTCGCTCGCCACCCGAAAAGAGATGCTGCACGTCCAGATTGCCGCCGTCGTCTGCGAGGATGACTGCGCGCTCGACGATGTTCTCCAGTTCGCGCACATTGCCTGGCCAGTCGTAGGCCCACAGCGCTTCCGCGGCGCGCTGCGTGAGGCCGGCGATGCGCTTGCCGAAGCGTTTCGCGTAGCGCTCGACGAACACGTTGAGCATCAGCGGAATGTCCTCGCGCCGCTCGCGCAGCGGCGGAATCTCGATCGGGAACACGTTGAGGCGGAAGAACAGGTCTTCGCGGAAGCGCCCGGCCGCCACTTCGGCGCGCAGGTCGCGGTTGGCAGCGGCGACGATGCGCACATCGACTGGCCGCACGCGGGTGTCGCCGACCCGCTCGACCTCGCCTTCCTGCAGCGCGCGCAGCAGCTTGCCCTGGGCCGGCATCGGCAGGCTGCTGATTTCGTCGAGGAAGAGGGTGCCGCCGTGTGCGCGCTCGAACTTGCCCGGCCGCGACGCATGCGCGCCGGTGAAGGCGCCGCGTTCGACGCCGAACAGTTCGGCCTCCACCAGCTCGGCCGGAATGGCGGCGCAGTTCACGCCGATGAAAGGCTCTTTCGCGCGCGGGCCGATGGCGTGCAGGGTTTTCGAGAAGCGTTCCTTGCCGACGCCGCTTTCGCCCAGCAGCAGCACGGTGGCGTCAGTCGGCGCGACGCGGCGTATCAGGTGAGCGACGGCGTTGAAGCCGGCCGAGGCACCGACCAGATCGGGCAGGCCCGCCGCGGCGACGGTCTCGCCCGGTGCCCGTCGGCCACGCGGCGCCGACACGAAGTCCTCGATGCGCAGGAAGCTCAGGTCGTCGGCGCTGTCCTCGCACTCCTCCAGCGGCCGGCCGATCACGCGGCAACGCGCGTGGCCCATGGCCACGCATTCCAGCTCGCGCCACAGGATGGGGCGCCCCATCATTGTCGTCGTGAAGCCGCTGGCATAGCCGGTCATCATCCAGCAGGCGGGCGAACCACTGACGCCGAAGTGCTGCAGATGCGCCTCCGCTTCCCACGAGGACTGCCAGTAGTAATCGCCCCAGAACTCGCCGCTGTCGGTGTTGAACTGCATGCGATCCACCGCCTGATTGCGCACAAAACCTTCGATCTCGCGCAGCCGCGGACCGAGCGCCAGCGTGCGCGTCAGGTCGCCGCCCTCGGCTTCGCGCAGGCAGCGCGCGTCGTCCACGCCCTGCTGGTAACCGATGCGGGTGAACAGCTCGCGGGTGCGGTCCAGTCCGAGCCGCTCGACCAGTTCGTGGCGCAGCGTGGCCAATGACGCACCGTGCATCAGCAGCATGCGCTGGCCGAACAGCAGGATGTGGCCACTGTCCGGCGCGAAATGGACGTTCTTTGCCAGCGTGCGGTCGTCGATGGCGTCGGTGATGGCGGTCAGCGGGCCGTGCGGTGTGCGGGGCATGACGGAATCCGTTCGGTAAGGCAGCTGCCGGAAATGCGGCATCGGCCGCCCGTCCGGTTTCGCCAAATCATGAAAGCACGGCTGAAAAATGTCGAGATTTTTTATGAATCTTCGAAGGAACAGTGGCTTGCGATTGATCGGCCGACTGGTACGGCGATTGCACTGGACGGGAGCCCGGTCACGAGCCGGGCCACGACAAACGGATGGAGGATGGAGATATGCCGATGACCGGCGTGCTGCGCCCGGGTCATGTCGCGCTACGCGTGACCGACCTGGATGCGGCGGTAAGACATTACGGAGAAGTGCTGGGCCTGATCGAAACCGGGCGCGACGCCCAGGGCCGCGTCTATTTCAAGGCCTGGGACGAACACGACCACCATAGCGTGGTGCTGCGCGAGGCCGATGCGCCGGGCATGGACTATATGGGCTTTCGTGTCAACAGCGAGGCGACGCTGGACAGGCTGGCCGCCGAAATCGAGGGCAGCCGCCTCGCCACCGAACTGCAGTGGATCGCGGCCGGCGAACATCTGCACACCGGCCGCCGCTTCCGCTTCACGGTGCCGACCGGCCACGCGATCGAGCTGTTCTCAGCCAAGGACAAGGTGGGCAACGGGCTGCCGGATGTGAACCCGCACCCGTGGCCCGATGGCCTGATCGGCATGCAGCCGACCCGCTTCGATCATTGCCTGCTGTACGGCGACGACGTCGATGGCACCGTCAAGCTGTTCATCGAGGTACTGGGCTTCAAGATGGCGGAACAGGTGATGGCCGGCGACGTACTGGTCGGTGCCTTCCTGACCTGCTCGACCAAGCCACACGACATCGCCTTCATCCGCAACCCGGAGAAGGGACGCTTCCACCACTGCTCCTTCACCCTCGATACGTGGAATGACGTGCTGCGTGCGGCGGACATCATTTCGCGCAAGGACGTGTCGCTGGACATCGGGCCGACGCGGCACGGCATCACGCGTGGAGCGACGATCTACTTCTTCGATCCGTCGGGCAACCGCAACGAGGTGTTCGCTGGCGGCTACATCCATTACCCGGACAAGCCGGTCATTACCTGGAAGGTGGAAGACCTCGGACGCGCCATCTTCTATCACGACCGCAAGCTGAACGAGGCCTTTCTGAACGTGCACACCTGAGCGGCTGCTATCGGCGCTCCGGCCGGTCAGTCAGGCCCTGGATGTCGCGCCGGGGATAGCCCTCGGCGCGTATCCGCGTCCACACCGCGCGTTTCTCGTCCGCCGTCATGAACACCCAGTTCGCCACTTCCATGACGGTGCGGCCGCAGCCGCGGCACACCTCGTCGAACAGCGTGCTGCAGATGGCGACGCAAGGCGTGTCCGGCTCGTCGGCCGGCGGCTGCTCGCTCATTGCATCAGGCCGGCAACGAAGGCGTCGAGCTTGCGCGCATCGACGTCGAAGCGGCGGATGCCGTCCGACAGCTTCTCGACCGCCATCGCGTCCCCGTTGTGCAGCCAGCGGTAGGCCTTCTCGTCGAGTACGACGCGTTCGGCCGGTGTCGTGCGCGTCGGGTCGAGTCGGCGCTCCAGTTCGCCCGGCAGGGCGGCCATCTGGTCCAGCAGGTCGGGGGCGATGGTGAGCAGGTCGCAGCCGGCCAGCGCCTCGACCTGACCCACCTTGCGGAAACTCGCGCCCATCACCTCGGTGTGGTAGCCGTGCTGTTTGTAGTAGTGGTAGATGCGGGTGACCGAAGCGACGCCCGGATCCTGCTCCAGCGGAATGTCGGCCACCTTCTGCTGCGCGCAGTACCAGTCGTAGATGCGGCCGACGAAGGGTGAGATCAGCGTGACGCCGGCGTCGGCGCAGGCGATGGCTTGGGCCATGCCGAACAGCAGCGTGAGGTTGCAGTGGATGCCGTCGCGTTCCAGCTTTTCCGCTGCGCGTATGCCTTCCCAGGTGCTGGCGAGCTTGATCAGCACGCGGCTGCGCGAAATGCCGGCCGCCTCGTACAGCGCGATCAGGTGGCGCGCCTTGGCGATGCTGGCTTCCGTATCGAAGCTGAGGCGCGGATCGACTTCGGTTGACACCCGGCCGGGCACGTGCTTCAGGATTTCGCAGCCGAAGGCGACGAACAGCCGGTCGATCGCGCCGTGCAGGTCTTCACCGGCCGCCCTCGCCTGTGCCAGCGCCGCATCGAGCAGCGGCCGGTAGCGCGCGTCCTGCGCGGACTTCAGCAACAGCGAAGGGTTGGTGGTGGCGTCCTGCGGCTTCAGGCGGGCGATGGATTCGACGTCGCCGGTGTCGGCGACGACGATGGAATGCTGCTTCAGCGATTCGAGATGGGTGGTCATGGGGAGGGCTCCGTCGGGGTCCTGGTCCGGTGCGATGTTCACGTGTGCCCGGAGTGTATTGCGAGTCGGCCGTCGCCGCGCGCATTTGGGCAAGTGTGCCGCTTGGCGTATCGTTCCGGTTCCCGCACGTACGAGACAGCGAGTCCGATGACGTTGATGCCCGGCAGTTTCCGTAACCGCCTTGCGCTGCTGTGTGGCGGCCTGGCGCTGATCGTGGGTTTACCGGCCTATCTGTACATCAATCACGTCTATGCGGAGCAGTTGCTGAACGAGCGCGGCCACGCGATACACGAACTGGCGACCGCAATGTCCGCGGTGCTGGCCGAAAGCCTGAACGAGCGCCGTCGCGAGGTCGAACTGCTGTCCGACACCCGACTGTTCCGTCGCGAACCGCTGGATGACAGCGCCTTCCGCGGCAGCCTGGAGCGGCTGCAGAACTCCTATCCGCAGTATTCGTGGATCGGCGTTGCCGATCTCGACGGCGTGGTGCAGGCGGCCACGCACGATCTGCTGCTCGGGCAGAACGTGGCGCAGAGACCGTGGTTTGCCGGCGGGCTCGACGGGGTTTTCGTCGGCGATCTGCACGAGGCCCTGTTGCTGGCCAAGTTGCTGCCGAAGAAGGGAGCCGGCCCGATGCGCTTCATCGACATCGCGGTGCCGGTGTCCGGTGAGGATGGTCAGGTGCGCGGCGTACTGGCCGCCCATGTGCATTGGGACTGGGCAGGCTCCGTACTGCGGGTGCTGCGGCCGAGCAACGCCGAGCGCGTGGGCATGGACATTCTCATCGTCAACGGGCAGGGCGACGTGATCTATCCGGAGGACAGTCAACTCGTCGTGCCGCACCCGAGCGGTCGCCCGACGCAGGCGGGCTTCTTCATCGACAACTGGTCGGGCACCACCGCCTACGTAACCTCGATGGCGCCAGTGCGCGAGATCATCCAGACCAGTCCGCTGGGCTGGCAGGTCGTCATCCGCCAACCGCTCGACCGCGTGATGGAAGACGTGGTGGCGCTGCGCAAGGTGGTGCTGGGGTTTGCGCTGCTCGCGGTGGCCATCCTGCTGTTGCTGTCGTGGGTGGTGGCGTCGCGACTGAGCCAGCCGCTGGAGCGGCTGGCGACGCTGGCGCGCCGGATCGAGAGGGGCGACGAGGGTGTCACGCTCGAAGTGGGCGCCGGATCGGTCGAACTGCGCCATCTGGTCAACGCGTTGCGCGGCATGGCGGCAACCCTGATACAGCGGCGCGAGGCGCTGGAGGCGAGCAACCGCGACCTCGAACACAAGGTGATTGAGCGCACTGCCGAACTGGCGCGCCTGAACGACGAACTGCGCGATCAGGCGCGGCGCGATGCGCTCACCGGTCTGCCCAACCGGCTGGCGGCGAACGAACGCCTGCGCGACGAATTCGTCCGCATGCGGCGGTCGCGCAAGAGCTATGCGGTGCTGGTGGCGGATATCGATCACTTCAAGCGCATCAACGATGGTCATGGCCATCCGGCAGGCGACGCGGTGCTGCGCCACGTCGCTGCGGTGCTCAAGGCGGCGCTGCGCGAGAGCGATTTCGTCGCCCGTTTCGGCGGCGAGGAGTTTCTGCTGCTGCTGCCCGCCACGTCCCTGGACGACGCATGTCGCGTCGGCGAGAAGATCCGGCGAGCAGTTGAAGCGTCCCCCACTGCTGCGGTCGGCGTCGTCACGATGAGCATAGGCCTTGCGATGGCACAGCCCGATCACGAGGACGAGGACGCTGCCGTCCGTCTCGCCGACGCCATGCTTTACGAGGCGAAGCGCGCCGGCCGCAACCGCCTGGTCAGCGAACAGGTGCAGACGGCCGACGGCTGATCCGGCCGGTCATTGTTCGCGCGCTCTTGAAATCGAAACATCCCGCCACTACTATTAGCACTCGTTGGCAGTGAGTGCTAACACAGCGATGCGCTGTGTCGCATCGCCCCGAATATCGTCAAACGTCGCGACTGGGTTCGCGCCTTCAATCTCAAGGAGTCATTGCATGAAAATCCGTCCGTTGCACGACCGCGTGCTGGTCAAGCGTCTGGAAGAAGAGCGCAAGACCGCTTCGGGCATCGTGATTCCCGACGCAGCCGCTGAAAAGCCGGATCAGGGCGAGGTCATCGCCGTCGGCGCCGGCAAGATCCTCGACGACGGCAAGGTTCGCCCGATGGCCGTCAAGGCTGGCGACCGCGTGCTGTTCGGCAAGTATTCCGGTCAGTCGGTCAAGGTCGATGGCGAGGAATTCCTCGTCATGCGTGAAGAAGACATCATGGGCGTGGTCGAGGCCTGATCGCCTCCTTTGCTCTGAATTTCTGAATACTCAAGGAGTTAGATATGCCCGCAAAAGAGGTACGTTTTGGTGATTCCGCCCGTGAACGCATGGTTGCCGGCGTCAATGTGCTGGCCAATGCAGTCAAGGTGACCCTGGGCCCGAAGGGCCGCAACGTGGTGCTGGAGCGCTCCTTCGGCGCCCCGACCGTGACCAAGGATGGCGTGTCGGTCGCCAAGGAAATCGAACTGAAGGACAAGTTCGAGAACATGGGCGCCCAGATGGTCAAGGAAGTCGCTTCCAAGACCTCGGACGTCGCCGGTGACGGCACCACCACCGCCACCGTGCTGGCCCAGGCCATCGTGCGCGAAGGCATGAAGTACGTGGCTGCCGGCATGAACCCGATGGATCTGAAGCGCGGCATCGACAAGGCCGTGACCGGCATCATCGGCGAGCTGAAGAAGATTTCGAAGCCCTGCTCGACCAGCAAGGAAATCGCCCAGGTCGGCTCGATTTCCGCCAATTCGGACACCTCGGTCGGTGCCCGCATCGCCGAAGCGATGGACAAGGTCGGCAAGGAAGGCGTCATCACCGTCGAAGACGGCAAGTCGCTGAATGACGAGCTGGAAGTGGTCGAAGGCATGCAGTTCGACCGCGGCTACCTGTCGCCCTACTTCATCAACAACCCGGATCGCCAGATCGCCGTTCTGGACAGCCCCTTCGTGCTGCTGCACGACAAGAAGATCAGCAACATCCGTGATCTGCTGCCGGTGCTGGAACAGGTTGCCAAGGCCGGTCGTCCGCTGCTGATCATCGCCGAAGACATCGAAGGCGAAGCGCTGGCCACCCTGGTGGTGAACAACATCCGCGGCATCCTGAAGACCGTTGCCGTCAAGGCCCCGGGCTTTGGCGACCGTCGTAAGGCCATGCTGGAAGACATCGCCATCCTGACCGGCGGCACCGTGATCGCCGAGGAAGTCGGCCTGTCGCTGGAAAAGGCTACGCTGCAGGACCTCGGCCAGGCCAAGCGCATCGAAGTGGGCAAGGAAGAAACGACCATCATCGACGGCGCCGGCACCGAAGACGCGATCACCGCACGCGTTGCCAACATCAACACCCAGATCGAGGCCGCCACGTCGGACTACGACCGTGAAAAGCTGCAGGAACGCAAGGCCAAGCTGGCCGGCGGTGTTGCGCTGATCAAGGTCGGTGCAGCGACCGAAGTCGAAATGAAGGAAAAGAAGGCACGCGTTGAAGACGCGCTGCACGCTACCCGCGCTGCCGTTGAAGAAGGCATCGTGGCCGGCGGCGGCGTCGCCTTGGTGCGCGCGCTGCAGAACCTCGGTGACCTGCGCGGCGACAACGCCGACCAAGACGCGGGCATCAAGCTGATCATGCGCGCTGCCGAAGAGCCGCTGCGCCAGATCGTCGCCAACGCGGGCGACGAGCCGAGCGTGGTCGTGGCCAAGGTGAAGGAAGGCAAGGGCAATTTCGGCTACAACGCCGCCTCGGGCGAGTACGGCGACATGGTCGAAATGGGCGTGCTGGACCCGACCAAGGTTACCCGCACTGCACTGCAGAACGCCGCTTCGGTTGCTTCGCTGATGCTCACCACCGACTGCATGGTGGCCGAGCTGGCCGAAGACAAGCCGGCTGCCGGCGGCATGCCGGGCGGCATGGGTGGCATGGGCGGCATGGGCATGGACATGTAATGTCCGCTCCGGTCGCCGTGAGGCGACCGGGCCCGGTCTGTCAGACCACGGAAAGCCCGCACTTCGGTGCGGGCTTTTTTTCGTTCACGGGCTGCAGTCGCGACCCATGTGCGACGGCGCAACGAGAACGATCGAGATTGGGGGAACGGATTCGGACGGATGCCCGAAAAATGGGTGGGGAGCACCCCGTGCAGGGGAAGGGTGCTCCCCGGGGCGTGCCGGACTGACCGGTTTGCCCCCGAGGACCAAAAGAAGAACAGCGCTGCGCAGACTATTCTTGAGCGCTTACATCTCCCTTACACTGATGTCCGGTGGGGTTATTCAAACCCCAAACCCGAATGCGAACGCAGAAGACGTTCATGGAGGAGGCGGCCGCAAGGCTGATTTGCTATGCATATCCTGCTTGCCGAGGACGATCCGGTCATTTCCGATGCCGTGGTTCGCGCGCTGCGGCGCGCCGGTTACGCGGTGGACAGCGTGGCCACCGGTGGTGAGGCCGACGCGGCGCTGCATGGACAGGGCTTCGATCTGGCCATCATCGACATCGGTCTGCCCAAGCTGTCCGGCATCGAGGTGATCAAGCGCATGCGCGCGCGCAAGTGCACGACACCGGTGCTGATACTGACCGCGCAGGACGGCATCGACGACCGCGTGCGCGGGCTCGATGCCGGCGCCGATGACTACATGTGCAAACCTTTCGCATTGCCCGAGCTGGAGGCGCGCGTGCGTGCGCTGACACGGCGCGGCACCGGCATGCCCACCCGCATCGAGATCGGCAGCCTCGCCTACGATCAGACCGACCACGTGGCCAGCGTCAATGGCCAGGCGATCGAACTGTCGGCGCGCGAGACTGCATTGCTGGAGGTGCTTCTGCTGCGCGCCGGCCGGCTGGTCAACAAGGAACAGCTGGTCAACCATCTGTGCGGCTGGGGCGAAGAAGTGAGCAATAACGCGATCGAAGTCTATGTGCATCGGCTGCGCAAGAAGATCGAGCACAGCGGCCTGCGCATCGTGACCCTGCGCGGCCTGGGCTACTGCCTGGAAAGACCGGATGCCGTCGCGTGAAAAGCTGAAGACTCGCCGCCCCAAGTCCAGCGAAAAGACCGGCGAGTACAACTCGCTGTTCGGCGAAATCCTCGACTGGATGCTCGCGCCGTTGATGTTCGTGTGGCCGATCAGTATCGCCATCATCCACAACGTGGCGGACGACATCGCGCATGCCCCCTATGACAAAGTGCTCGGAGACAGCGTCTACGAGCTGAGCCGGCAGGTGCGCTTCACGCCGGTCGGCGCCATCTTCGTCAAGCCGCCGCAGATGCGCGACCTGTTCCACATCGACGGCGAGGACATCATCTACTACCAGGTGCTCGGCGGTGCCGGCGAACTGCTGGCCGGTGACAGCGAAGTGCCGGATGTGCCGGACGACAAGACTTGGAAGCCGGGTGAGCTCTATTTCCGTGGCGGCCGCGTAAACAACGAGGACGTGCGGATCGCCTACATGTTCCAGCCGGTCACCACCATTCCCGGTTCCTACGTAACGGTGCAGGTGGCCGAGACGCTGAACAAGCGCGAGGCACTGACCTCGCGCATCCTGTCCGGTGTGCTGCTGCCGCAGTTCGTCATCATTCCGATCGCCGTCGTGCTGGTCTATTTCGGCCTCGGCCGCGGGCTGTGGCCATTGAAGCGGCTGCAGGCGGTGATCGAGAAGCGGCGGCCGACCGATCTGTCACCGATCGACGTGCGTCGCGTACCGGAAGAACTGCGCCCGCTGATCAATGCGCTGAACGACATGATGTTGCGGCTCGAACTGAACCTCGCCGCACAGCAGCGCTTCATCGCCGACGCCGCGCACCAGATGCGCACGCCGCTGACCGGGCTCAAGAGTCAGGCCGAACTGGCGCTGCTCGAGAACGATCCGGCACAGATCCGTGCCTGCATGGAGCAGATACTGGTCAGCGCCACCGGCGCGGGGCACCTGATCAATCAGCTCCTCGCGCTGGCGCGCGCCGAAGCGAGCACGGAGAAGGTGCATGCGATCGAGCGGGTGGAACTGAACGCGCTGCTCGAATCGCTGATCGCAGACTGGGTGCCGGCGGCGCGCAGGCGTCATATCGACCTCGGCTTCGAACGGGCGCACGTCGCGCTGCATGTCGATGCCAATCCGGTGCTACTCGGCGAAATGTTCAAGAACCTGATCGACAACGCGATCAAGTACACGTCCTACGGCGGCATCGTGACCGTGCGCTTGAAAGCGGACATCCGCGCCATCCTGGAAATCGAGGATACCGGGCCCGGCATTCCGGTCGAGGACAGGCAGCGCGTGTTCGAGCGCTTCTATCGTGTGCTCGGCACCCAGGTCGAAGGCTCCGGACTTGGCCTGCCCATCGTGCGCGAAATCGCGGAACTGCACCGCGCCGAGGTCGAACTGCTCGATGCGCCCGGCAATGGCGGACTGATCGTGCGCGTGTCCTTTCCGCGCGTGGTGGAGCAGGTACCGAACGAGGCCGCGGCGCTGCCGTGGCCTGTCTGAGGGCGGGCATGGACACGCTGGATATCGGGCTGCGCGCGGTCGTCGTCCTCAAGGGGCTCAACGAAATCGTGCTTCTGACGCTGTTCGGTCAGGCGGCGCTTTACCTGCTCGCAGGCAGCCGTCGTCACGGCAATCTGATCTACGGCGCATTCAATCAGGTCGGTGCGCGCGTTTTCCGTCTGTTCCGTTTCATCACGCCGCGCTTCGTGCCTGACCGCCACCTCCCTTTCGTCGCCTTCCTCGGCTTGTTGCTGGTCGAACTGGTGCTCATCATCGCCAAGATATCGCTGGTGGCCGAAACGATGCTGCGCGCGCAATGATCGACGCAAAACCTTTGACAGAAACGCGATCAGATACTAATATCGCTGGCTCTTTGGCCAAGTAGCTCAGTTGGTAGAGCAGCGGATTGAAAATCCGCGTGTCGGTGGTTCGATTCCGCCCTTGGCCACCAGAATTCAAGGCGCGTACTCTGCGCGCAAACAAAAAGGGCCTCGCGGCCCTTTTTGTTTTTCTCCCTCCAAACCCGTCACCCGCTCACGCGGCGTTCCGCGCAAAGTACTTCCCTCGCATCTCCTCGAGCAACTGGTCGTACAGCGGCTGCATGAACGGCGGCAGATGTGCCATCAGTTCCTTGCGGTAGATGACCGACGGCACGCGCTTTCCGCGGTGCTCCACCGCCTGGCCGATCAGGTGGATGCGGAAGCCCAGCGCTGTCAGATGGCGGGCGAGTCGCGCCTCGGTCAGCGTGAAAAGATGTTCGACGTCGTGCAACTCCGCAGCGGCAAGCAGGCCGAGGTAAAGACCGACCGGAATGTAGGGGAAGCGGGGCTGATCCCGCGTTCCCATGTCCTCTTCCGAAATGGCGATCGGACCGCCGCTGTCGCCCTTACGTTTGCGGTAATCCGACAGCACCGCGAGGCGTGAGATCTCCACCATGCGCCGACGGTCGATGCGAACCGGGTCGATGATGCTCCGGTCGATTGCCGTCTCGCACAGGTGTTCGAAAGGGAGCGGTTTCGCGAGGTCGTCCGGATCCGGCTGCACCAGCCGCACACAGCCAACGATGCGACCGCTTGTCTGCGCGCGCAACGCGATCTGCAGCGCGTGCGCGTCGAAACCGTCGGTTTCCTCATGGTCGGGGTTGGTGGCTTCGTAGCCAAGTTCCTGGCAATACACCTCGTGCCGGACGCGATAGACCTCGTGCTTCATCGCCTCATCGACCGCGGCTTCCACCGCGAAGTACTTGGCGAAGTTTTCCTTGAGGTTTCCGACTTCAAGCAGAAACATGATGTTGTCCGACCGTGTATGACGCCGCGGGTGCATCCCGCGTGCGTGGCCTGCTGACCTTACTGTAGTTTCTTCAGGTATTCCTTGTCGAACACCTTGTCGGGTATGTCGCGCAATTGCATCGATGCGTACTCGAGCGTCGATTGCTCGCCCTGTTTCAGTGCGTCCTGCATGACCAGACGGGTCGGGCGGAGTTTGCCGCCCAGCGTCTTGTATTCATCATAGACACAGGTTTTCAGCAGCTTGTCTGACAGGGAGTAGAACTCGGCCTTGTGCGGCGCGTTATTCGATGTGCGCACCCAGAGCAGCACGCGCGAGTAGGTGACGCCGCGATCGACCGCCGTCAGTTCGAGTACGTGATGATCGTTGCCGTCCACTTTTTCGGTACGCAGCAGCTTCGGGGTGTAGTCGCCAGAGAAATTGGCGCGCGCCAGGTCACCGTTGGCGACCTGGCCGGTCAGGCGCTGCGCCAGCGACAGCCGCACCGGTTGCGACACGGTGGGTAGGAACACCCACAGGTCGCGCGCCTTCATCAGCAGGATCTGGCCGCGCTCGGAAGCCGGCTCGACCGTCTGCACGATGGTGTTCTCGTTACCCTTGGACAGAATGCGGTACTTGCGGAATTCTTCGCCGCTGGACGTGGTCGAGGTGACGCTGACCTCGACCTGGAAGGGCTCCCGTGGGAAGCGGATGGTGTCGGCCTTTTCAAGTATACTCGCGGCATCTTGGGCAAAGGCGGACGGCGCGATGCAGAACGGTGCCGCAAGAGCTGCAACAGTTGCAAGGATCCGCGCGAACGTCTTGCGCCGGTGCGACGATGGGCCGGTGGTGGTGGCTTCGCGCATGCCGAGCGAGGTGTTCGGAACATTCATTTTTTTGTCTCCAGCACCGGGCGCATGACCCGTCTTCTGAACCGGGCTTCCTGATGAACAACGTCGTCCAGATCCGGAATGTGAGCCGCAGCTACATGCTCGGCGGACAGCAGGTCAATGCGTTGAAGAATATCACGCTGGATATCGAGGACGGCGTGTTCATTGCCATTGCCGGGCCCTCCGGCAGTGGCAAGTCAACCCTGCTGAACCTGATCGGTTGCATCGATACACCGACTTCGGGGCAGATCCTGATCAACGGTCAGGACGTGTCGGGGCAGACGCCGGACCAACTGGCCAGTCTGCGCGCGCGCACCATCGGTTTCATCTTCCAGACCTTCAATCTGCTGCCGGTCCTGTCGGCTTACGAGAACGTCGAGTATCCGCTGCTGCAGTTGCCCGAGGTCAGCAAGGACGAGCGGGCGAAGCGGGTGAAGTACTTTCTCGACATCGTCGGCCTTGGTCCGAAGATGCATCATCGACCGAACCAGCTGTCAGGTGGACAGCGTCAGCGTGTGGCGATCGCCCGCGCGCTGGCGGTACAGCCGGCCATCGTGCTGGCCGACGAACCGACCGCCAACCTCGACCGCAAGACCGGCGATTCGATACTCGAGCTGATGCGCGAGATCAACCGCACGATGAAAACCACCTTCATCTTCTCGACGCACGACAAGCGCGTGATGTCGATGGCCGACCGCCTTGTGCGCATCGAGGACGGCGAACTGACCGCGCTCGGCGTACAGAAATCACCGGGCGAATGGTCCTACGTCAAACCTCCAAAATCCGCCACTCTGCAGGCTGCTTCATGACGCACTTCGATTCACTTTCCGCCTTGCGCCGCCTGCCCTTGGCGGCGCTGACGCTGGCACTGCTGCTCGGCGCCCGGGCCGCGCCGGCGGCCGACGCGCTCGACGACCTGTTCGTCGAACCGGCGCCCGAAGCCGCCGGTGATGCGCAGGGCAAACCGAAGGCCGATGAACAGGGCTCGTCTATGTCGGGCTGGCGCGGCTTCAGCCAGTTCGAACTGGCGCGCACGGTGGCTGGTAACAGCCACTGGTCGAAGGCGCGCTGGCGCAACGAGCTCGGCCGCAGCGGCAGTTTCGGTCAGGGCATCAAGTGGAAAGCCGTGGGCCGCGTCGATTACGACTTCGCCTACGGTTGGGAGAGCGACTTCTACCCGGCAGCCGTACGCGACGACCGACGCAGCGAGTTCGCATGGCGCGAGGTTTATCTCGACATGCCGGTGGGCGATGTCGAACTGCGCCTCGGTCGCCAGCACATCGTGTGGGGCGAAATGGTCGGCCTGTTCTTCGCCGACGTCGTGTCGGCGCGCGACATGCGCGAATTCTTCACGCAGGAATTCGACCAGCAGCGCATCCCGCAGTGGGCGGCACGCGCCGAGTACTTCAAGAACGACTGGCGCGCCGAGCTGATCTGGGTGCCCTACGTGAGCGTCAACAACATCGGCCGCTTTGGCGGCGATTTCTACCTGACGCAACCTGACCTGTCGGGCATCAGCGCGACCTACGACGCGCAGGTCCGGCCGGACCGCAAGCTCAGCAACTCGAATTACGGCCTGCGAGTCGGTACGCTGGTACAGGGCTGGGATCTGGCCGCCTTCTACTACCGCAGCCTGGATGTGAATCCGACCTTCAGTCGTCGATTCGTCACCCCGACCGCGGTGGTCTACACGCCGCGACACGACTGGATTCATCAGTATGGTGCAACGCTGACCAAGGATTTCGGCAGCTTCCTGCTGAAGGCCGAAGCAGTGCTGACTTACGATCGCTACCTTCCGGTGTCGCCGCTGTCGGCGCGGCCCGACGGACTGGTCCGTCAGGACATGGTCGATTACGCGATCGGCATCGACATTCCCTTCATGTCCGAGTCGCGGCTCAATCTCCAGTACTTCGAGCGTGCCCACATGGACAAGGCGCCCGACCTGCTGGCGAACCGGCGCGAGAACGGCATGGCGGTGCTGTACAACCACAAGTTCGACGAGCGGCTCGAGGGCGAGCTGCTGTGGGTGCAGTCGCTGGTACGCAACGACTACATGTTCCGCCCCAAGCTGATCTGGCGCGTGCAGTCGAACTGGCGCGCGCAGTTCGGTGCGGATCTGTTCGGCGGCAATTCAAATGGCTATTTCGGGCGTTTCGGCAACTCGGACCGCTACTACGGCGAGCTGCGCTACTCCTTCTGATTCGGGCGGAGGTGCCACATGCGAGTGCTGATCACGGGCGGTGCCGGCTTCATCGGCTCACATACGGCGGACGCGCTGCTGGCCGCCGGCCACAGCGTGCGTGCGCTGGACATTCTTGACCCGCAGATTCATGGCGAAAGCCGCCAGCGGCCGGCCTATCTCGCGCCCGAGGTGGAGCTGCAGGTCGGTGACGTCTGCAATGCCGACGACGTCGCGCGCGCGCTGGACGGCATCGACGCGGTCTACCACTTCGCTGCGCTGACTGGCGTCGGCCAGAGCATGTACGACATGACCCATTACGCGCGGGTCAATGGTCTGGGCACGACCACCCTGATCGAAGGCGTCGTCAAGGGTGGTTATGTGCTAAAGCGGCTGGTGCTGTCATCGTCGCGTGCGATCTACGGCGAGGGAGCCTATGTCTGCCGTGAGCATGGCGCCCAGTTTCCGGGCGCTCGCTCGCGAGAACGCCTGCAGGCCGGCAAGTTCGCGATGCCCTGCCCGGTTTGCGGCGGTGATCTCGACGCGGTGCCGACGCCGGAAGACAAGGTGTCCGAGCCGTTCTCGGTCTATGCGATCACCAAGAAGCATCAGGAGGATTACGTTCGCTACGCGGCGAACACCTTCGGTATTCCTGCGGTCGTGCTGCGTTACTTCAACGTTTTCGGCTCGCGTCAGTCGCTGAAGAATCCCTACACCGGCGTGGTATCGATCTTCTATTCGCGCATCTGCGCCGGTCAGCCGATCTCGGTGTACGAGGGCGGCTTGCCTGTCCGCGATTTCGTGCATGTGTCCGACGTCGTTGCGGCGAACATGCGTGCGCTGGTTGCCGACGTGGCGCCGGGCTCCGTCTTCAATGTCGGCGCCGGCGAGGCGAGCACGATCGCCGACATCGCCAACGCGCTGGCGCGAGCGGTGGGCAAACCGGTGACGATGGAGGACAAAGGGGAATTCCGTGTCGGCGACATCTTCGGATGCGTTGCCGATCTGGCGCACTCGCGCGCAGTGCTCGGTTTTGAGCCGGCGTGTTCGCTAGACCGGGGTATGGCCGAATTCGCCGCTTGGGCGGGCGGGCAGCCCTCGGAGGATCGCTATCAGCAGACCGTCGCCGAACTGACGCGCTTCGGCCTGTTCGGTCGCGCAGGGGGCGCCTGATGTCAACCTGCCGCCGCGTTTTGTTCGTGGCGGAGGCAGTATCTCTCGCGCATGTCGCCCGGCCGGTCGTGCTGGCATCGGGCCTGGCGGCGCATCATGAGGTGTCGGTCGCGTCCGCGCCGGCCTTCGATCTGTGCTTCCGCGGAACGGATCTTCGCCGGCTCGGGCTGGAGAGCATTCCGGCCAAGCTTTTTCTCGATCGCCTTGCGGCCGGTGCGCCGCTGTACACCCGTGCCGAGCTCGAGCGCTATGTCGAGGCCGACATCGCGTTGCTGCAGCGCGAACGTCCCGACGTGGTGATCGGCGATTTCCGTCTGTCGCTGAGCGTTTCTGCGCGGCTTGTCGGCATCCCATACTTCGCGCTGTGCAACGCGCACTGGAGTCCGTGGTCGGCGCATTCACGGTTCCCCTTGCCGGACATCACCCTGACCCGGGTGCTCGGGCCCACGCTGGCAGAGCCGATCTTCCGGCTGGCGCAGCCGCTCGCCTTCCGTCTACACGCAGGGCCGCTCAACGCGGTACGCAAAAAGCATGGCCTGAGCGGCTTTCCCGATGTGCGCCATGCCTACACCGACGGTGATCTGACGCTGTACGCCGACACGCCGAGCCTGGTGCCGGTGCGTCCGGACTGTCCTTCCAACCATCATTTCATCGGGCCCATCATCTGGTCGCCCTCGATGCCGTTGCCGGACTGGTGGGCCTCGATGCCGTCCGGGCCTCTTGCCTACGTCACGTTGGGTTCCACCGGACGGGTCGATCTGCTGCCAGAGGTATTTCGCGCGCTGGCCGATGCGCAGGTCAATGCAATGACGGCGACGGCGGGGCGCTCGGACGTGGCTTCGCCCGGACCGCACTGCTTCGTTGCCGACTATCTGCCGGGGCTGGAAGCCGCCGCGCGCGCCGATTTCGTCATCTGCAATGGCGGAAGTGCGACGGTCTATCAGGCCTTGTCAACCGGCACGCCGGTCATCGGTTTGTGTTCGAACATGGATCAGTTCCTCACCATGTCGCGTGTAGTCGATGCCGGGGCGGGGATTTCATTGCGTGCGGGCAACGTGAGCTACGAACAGCTGCGGACAGCACTCAGGCGCATGATCGGAGATGAAGCTGCGGACTTCAGGCGTGCTGCCGAGGCGGTCCAGCAGGACTTCGCCAGTTTCAATACCCGCTCGATTCTGAACGGGCTGGTTGCATCGGCATAGAGAGGGCTGGCCGGGCAATAACGTGTTCGGAACCTACGCTTTCGAACGCACAAAAGAAAAACGGGAGCTTTCGCTCCCGTTTTTCATGCTGCTTCGACTACCTGAATCAGGCCTTGCGGCGGCGGGCCAGAGCCAGACCACCGAGTGCCAGACCGGCCAGAGCCAGCGTGCCCGGCTCGGGGATGCCCTGCACCGGACCGTTGAAGTCGGTCTGGAAGATGATGTCCGGGCCGGCTGCAACGCAACCCGTCGGGCCGCAGACCGTGCCACCGTTCACCGCGCCGATGTTCGGCACTTGACCGGCGATGATGGCCGACGGATCAACCGACTGGAACGGCAGGTTCTGGCTGATGTTGGTCACCAGGAAGGAGATCAGCTCTTCATTCCAGAAATCCGTGTCGATGAAGTTCGGCAGAACGGTCAGCAGGTCGAACTCAGGCGTTGCGCCCGAACCCGTCACCGACGGGGTGCCCGACAGCGGCGAAGTGCCGTTGAGCGGCTGACCATCGCTGCCGACCGTGCCCAGGGCGCCGGTGTTCGCGTTGAAGTTCGACACCGAACCTGCACTGCCCGGAGCGATCGTGCCGTCGAACACCAGCGTGCCGGTGTTGAAGCCGGTGCCGGCCGCGTAGTTGGCAGCGGCGTCGGAATCCAGATCCTTCACATAGACGCGGAAGTAGTTGTTGGTCTGGACCTTGGCGAAGTCGAACACGGCGATGTTGGCGCCCGGCACGGACACGGCGGTCGTCACGACTTCCTGGTAAGCCAGTTCGAAGGTGATTTCGTACTTGTTGGCAGTCGAGCCCGAACCGTTGTACAGGCTGCTGGCGGCACCGGTACCACCCTGCAGCACGGCCAGACGGCCTTGCGAGAACACGTTGAAACCGTAGCCCTTGCCACCGTTCAGACCTTCGACGGTGCCACCTGCGGGGTTGTTGATGAAGTTGACGAAGGCTTGGTTGCCGCCTTGCGCCAGAACCGGGGACGGCGCCCAGTCGAAGGCGGTGATGCCGCTCACGACGCCATTCGGCGTGGTGATCGAAACCGGGGCAGCGTGCGCGGCAGCGAAAGTGCCTGCCAGTGCCACTGCAACTGCAATTTGCTTGAACTTGATCATTTCATTGACTCCGTTTGTTGGCTTGGGAGAACCACGGTTGGCTATAAGCAATCGGCGGGCCAGTTTTCTTCACGTGTTTTAGTTTATTGAATATAAACAAGAAAAATCTGTGTCTCGGGTGGCTGCGGCGGTTGGCGGACGCGCTATGTCGCCGCGTGTAAAGTTCACCGACATTCTGGTTTCAAGACTCTTCGTGGTTCTGCAGTCTTTCGAGGGGCAGACGCAGTGAGCGGCCGGGGATGTTCCGGCTGCGACCGATGCGGCACGCCCAGACCGCTCGTCCTATGTCCTCTCCCGGCAGCAGGCTGCCCAGTCTTTGTGCCAGATCGTCGGCGCGGGCGAGTGCGTCGCCGTTCTGCGTGAATCGCTGTCCGGCCCGTGCGTACTGGTTGAAGATGAGCGGCGTCATCTCAGGCTGTGACTGGAGCCCCAGCTTTTCTACCGTCAGCCAGAGTCGCTGCATGGCGCGGCCGGTTGCGACGTGATCGTCGATGTGGTCGGGGCGCGTTGGCGCGATCATGAAGGCGTGAGCAGAGCACGCGACGCCCGGAATCAGGTCGAGTTGCAGCCGCGGTGCGAAAGTGCCGAGGAGCCACCTGTTAAAGAATTCGACGCGGCTCCAGCTTGCCATGACGAAACGCATCAGCTTGCCGGTGAGCGGGTTGACGCCGACGGCTGCCTCGGGGATGCGGTCCTCGCTGAAACGCGCGCCCCACTCGATCACGCGGCTATGGGTCTGGAAGGCTTCCGGAATGGTCAGGCGGATCTGCGCGCTGTCGAAATTCAGCTTGGCGATGCGCAGGCGATCCCGGAACGCTCCGAACCAGACGATGCGGTAAGGAAACACCGCAGCTTCGAGCGCCTGCCGCTCCTCTTCTGTCAGCGGTCTGCTGCCCATTGCACGGCGCTGCACGGAGCGCGTCGTGATGCACGGGAGCAGCGGGTCGGGTGCGACTGACGGGTCGGCGACCAGCCGGATGTCGAACTGCAGATGCGTGTCCGGCGTATCCGGCCGGCGAGCGATATCGGCGCGAAGGCCGTGGGCTGTTGCTGCAATGGACAATGTTTCCAGCATCGCGCCGACGGCGATCTGGCTGGCGTGCCCTTCGAGGTCATAGACGCACCAGTGTCGGGTGTCGAAACCATGCACCCGCACGTGATCGTCGGCGAGCACCTCGAAACGCCAGATCTGGGTGTTGTCGCCGCTTGGCGCCCAGCGCGCGAGGTCGAGGATCTTGTCTACGGTGCGCATTCGTTTCTCCGGTGAGCTGCGTGTTCAGCGGGCGTTGATCTGTTTCAGCAACTGGCGCCGACCGAGTGCAAGAATGAGCCGCTGCAGCGGGTGCCGGTTTCCACCCGGGCGCCAGGTGCGCACCATCCGGTTGCGGTACGCGTCGAACTGCAACGCCCACGGTGCCGCGCGGACTTCGCCGCGGCCGAGCAGAAGCTTGACCGTTTCCGCCGCGGCGACGCCGGCGCACAGATTGCACCCGATCATCGTTGACGGGCCTTTGCGCGCCGCGAGGTCGATGCGCCAGGGCTCGACCAGATAGGGGCGATGCAGTCCGGCGGGGGCCAGGCCGACCAGGAATCTCAGCGCCTGTTCGGTCTCGTCGTGGCCCTCCAGTTGGAAGTAGTCCTCGAAACTCATGCCGCGCGGCGAGAACACGAGCAATCCGGTGCCCATCCCGAGCGGAGCTGCCGTCACCGCCGGGATGCCCAGGCGATGGCAGGCTGCGAAGGTGGCCTTGCGAGCGGAGAAGGCGAAGAAATCGAGGCCGTCTACATAGACATCGCAGCCTTGCAGGAAGGCGTCCGGCTGCTCCGGTGACACGCCTTCCGGGAAGCTGGTTATGTCCGCCTGCGGATTGATGTCGCGCGCCTGTTCGGCCAGCACCTCGATCTTGGGCCGATCGACCGTGCTCATCATGGCCCCGACCTGCCGGTTGAAATTGTGTACACCGAAGGTGTCGAAATCGGCAATGCGGAATCGTCCGATGCCGAGCCGGGCCAGCGTCAGCAGATGCGCGCCGCCGACACCACCGAGGCCGGCGATGGCGACTGTGCTGCGCCGAAGTCGGGCCTGTTCGGCCTCGGTGAACCAGCCGAGGTTGCGGCTGAAGGCCTCGTCGTAATTGAAAGCAGAGCTCATGGCGTCGCCTTGTATGTCCGTTGGCTGCGGGGCATGCTTCCGGGACATCGGATGGTGAGGTAAAAACTGTTATGCTGGCAATACCTTAGCATCTGAAGTCTTGAATTCGCATGAAGTTTTGGCTGCTCGACCTTTGGCTTGCGATGCGCAGCGTGCTCCGCCAGGGGCGACGCACGCTGATTGCCATCGGCGCGGTGAGCTTCGGTGTGATTGCGATGATCCTGTCGGCCGGGTTCATCGAGTGGTTGATGGAGGGAATGCGCGAATCCACCATCAAGTCGCAACTGGGCCACGTCCAGGTGGTGCGACCCGGGTATGTGGAACGGGGCACCTCCGATCCCTTCGGATTCGTGATCGACGGAGAGGACGCGGCGCAGCGCAAGGTCGAGCAGGGTGCGGGCGTCAAGGTCGTGGCGCCGCGTCTCAGCTTCAACGGCCTCGCCAGCAAGGGCGACAACACGCTGGCCTTCCTCGGCCAGGGCGTCTCGGCAAAGGCGGAGGCGGTGCTGTCGAGTTCGGTCACGATATCGCGCGGGCGCAACCTTTCGCCCGACGGCGTCAATGAAATGATCATGGGGCGGGGGCTGGCAGCCAATCTGGGCGTCACCGTCGGCGACACCGTGGTGCTGATGACGACGACCGCCGCCGGCAACGTCAATGCAGTCGAGGCGCCGGTCGTCGGCATCTTCATCTCCGTCAGCAAGGAATACGATGATTCGGCGTTGCGCATGCCGCTGGCGCTGGCGCAGCAACTGGTGCGGGTGAATGGCGCGCAGCAATGGCTGGTGCTGCTCGACGACACGGACAAGACCGACGCCAAGCTGGCCGAACTGGGCAAGGTGCTGCCGGCCGCGAACTTCGAACTGGTGCCTTGGTATCGCCTGTCCGACTTCTACAACAAGACGCGCGATCTGTTTGCCAGCCAGGTCAACGTCGTGCAGTTCATCATCCTGATGATCATCGTGCTCAGCATTTCCAACACGCTGTCAATGAGCGTGATGGAGCGCGTCAGCGAGATCGGTACCTGCATGGCGCTGGGCCTGACGCGGGCGCGCATACGGCGCATCTTCATGTCGGAGGGCGTAATGCTCGGTCTGGTCGGCGGCGGGCTCGGGGTGGTCATCGGCTGTGCGCTGGCGCTGGCGATCTCGGCGGTCGGCATTCCGCTGCCGCCGCCGCCCGGCATGGAGCAGGGGTTTGACGGCGAGATCCGGCTGACTTTCGGCATCGTCGCCAAGGCACTGGCGATTGCCGTGGTCAGTGCCTTCGTGTCCAGCCTTTACCCTGCCTGGCGAGCGTCGCGCATGAATATCGTCAACGCACTGCGGCAAAGTCGCTGACCGCCATGTTCAAGCTCGCACTTCGCAACATCCTCCGGCAGAAATCGCGGACCGCGATGACGCTGGCCGCCATCATTTTCGGTGTGGCAGGACTGATCCTGAGTGGCGGCTTCGTCGCCGATGTGCTGACGCAGCTGGGCGAAGCGACCATTCACAGCCAGCTCGGTCACGTGCAGGTCTTCCGCAGCGGCTTCTACGAGCAGGGTGCGCGTTCGCCCGAGAAGTTCATGATCGACGACGCCGACAAGGTCGCTGAGTTTGCCGCCCGCATGCCGGAGGCGGATGCGGTGCTGCAGCGCGTCAATTTCACCGGCCTGCTGAACAACGGCAAGGCGGACTGGGCGGTCATGGGTGAGGGCGTGGAGCCGGACAAGGAAAACCGGCTCGGCACCTTCGTCCGGATCACCGCCGGCCGGGCGCTGCGCGACAGTGACACCGGCGGCATCCTGATCGGCGATGGCGTCGCCAAGGCCCTGGCACTGGCGCCGGGCGATACCGTCACGCTCATCATGAACACGGCCGACGGCGCATTGAACACGACGGAATTTGCGGTGGTCGGGGTTTTCCAGAGCTTTTCGAAAGATTTCGACGCCCGTGCCGTAAGGATTCCCATCGCGGCGGCTCGAAATCTGGTTGCGCGTGACGGCTCCAACGCCATCGTGTTGCTGCTGCACCGGACGGCGGACACCTGGCGGGTGAAGGATCTGCTGGTACCCAAGCTGGCGTCGCTGGGGTTCGACATCCGCGACTGGGTACAGCTTTCGGATTTCTATTCGAAGACCGTGGAGCTCTACCGTACCCAGTTCGGCGTGCTGCAATGGATCGTGCTGATCATGGTGCTGCTGAGCGTCTTCAATACTGTAAACATGAGTGTCTTCGAGCGCGTCGGTGAATTCGGAACGCTGATGGCGCTCGGAAATTCGCGAGGATACGTATTCCGGCTCGTGCTCGCCGAAAATGCCCTGCTCGGTCTGACCGGTGCGGCGATCGGCGTGGTGGTGGGGGTGCTCGTTGCGCTGGCGATCAGCGAGGTGGGCATTCCGATGCCGCCGCCGCCGAACTCGAATGTGGGGTACACGGCGTCGATACGTGTGCTGCCCGAAACCGTGCTGCTGGCCTTCACGGTGGGATTGGGCGCGACCGTGGTGGCGGCCTTGCTGCCGGCACGCAAGGTTTCGCGCACGCCCATCGTCGATGCGTTGCGGTACAACATCTGACCGGTCGTGACGCATTAGAGCGCGCGTCCGGATGCGTTGGCTATGATTCGCGGCTTGTCTGGCTGCTGTCCTGTGGAGGATGCAATGTTGAGTTCTGACCGTCTGATGTCCGCACTGCGCGTGCTTGCGCTGCTGCTCGTGCCGCTTGCCTTCACGGCCTGCTCGTCGTCGCCCTATCCGGCCGCGCCGACCCAGGCTTACAGCGACGACTACAACTACATCCTGGGTCCCGGTGACTCGGTGAACATCGTCGTCTGGCGCAACCCCGAAATCTCGTCCACGGTCACCATCCGCCCGGACGGCAAGATCACCGGCACCCTGTTTGAGGATCTGCCGGCTGCCGGCCGCGACCCCACGACGCTTGCGCGCGAGATCGAGCAGGTGTTGTCGAAGTACATCCGTGACCCCATCGTGACGGTCATCGTGGCCGGCGGCATCGGTCCCTACAGCGAGCAGATCCGCGTGATCGGCGAGGCGGCAAAGCCGCAGGCGCTGGCCTACAAGCAGAAGATGACGCTGCTCGACGTGATGATCGCGGTTGGCGGCATCACCGAATTCGCCGATGGCAACGCGGCCACCATCCTGCGCACCTCCGAGGGCGACAAGCAGTACAACGTGCGCCTCAAGGATCTGGTCCGTCGCGGCGACGTGACGGCCAATGTCAACGTCAAGCCGGGCGACATTCTCATCATTCCGCAGAGCTGGTTCTGAGCAGCTCAGTCATGAGGCGTCCGCCGGAAGGATCGTGTAGCTGTGGATGATTTTCTGCGCCAGTTTTCTGGCTATCTCAGGTCGGCGTGGGGCTATCGCTGGATAGGTCTGCTGGTCGCCTGGGTGGTCGGCATCATCGGCATGGGCGTGGTGCTCGTGCTGCCGGACCAGTACCAGGCGTCGGCGAAGATCTATGTCAACACCCAGTCCATTCTGCGTCCTCTGATGTCCGGCCTGGCCGTTCAGCCCAATCTCGACCAGCAGATCAACATGCTGAGCCGCACGCTGATCAGCCGGCCGAACATCGAGAAGCTGATCCGCATGGCTGACCTCGATCTCGAGGCCAAGACCAAGACCGAGCGCGAAAAGCTGATCGACGATCTGATCGCCAGCGTGAAGCTCACCAGTTCCGGCCGCGACAACCTCTACATCGTTTCCTATCGCGATCAGAAGCCGGCGCGGGCTCAGAAGGTGGTGCAGGCCATGGTGACGCTGTTCGTCGAATCGGGCCTCGGCAGCAAGCGACAGGATGCGGATCAGGCGCGCAAGTTCATCGAGGAGCAGATCAAGGCCTACGAGGCCAAGCTTCTGGAGGCGGAAAACCGGCTGAAGGAGTTCAAGCTCAAGAACCTCGAACGACCGGGCGGTGGGCAGAAGGACTACTTCGGCAGCCTTGGCGAGGTGCAGGCTCAGCTCAACCAGGCGCAGCTCGACCTGCGCGAGGCGACCAATTCGCGCGACGCGCTGAAGCGCCAGTTGCTGGGCGAGGAGCCGACCATCAGTGCCGACAGCTCGGCGATGACCTTCGCGCCGTCCGGCCCGGGTGGCCCGTCAACCGCCGAGATCGACATGCGCATCTCCGGCATGAAGAACGAGGTCGAAGGCTTGCTGCAGCGCTACACCGACAAGCACCCGGACATTCTCCAGCTGCGAGCACGGATACGTAACCTCGAGGAAGAGCGCAAGCAGATCATCGAGAAGCACGCGGCCGAAGCGGCCAAGGAGGCGGGAGGCAAGCCGGCGGAGCCCAAGCCCGAGGCGAAGCCGGTGGCCGGCGGCGCGCAGATGCCCAATCCGGTCTATCAGCAGATCAAGGTCGCACTGGCATCGGCCGAGGCCTCGGTCGCGTCGCTGAGCGCGCGCGTCGGGGAGTATCAGACGCGTCTCGACGCATTGAAGCAGTCGTCGCGACTGGTGCCGGAGCTGGAGGCGGAGTTCAGCCAGCTCAACCGCGACTACGAGGTGCATCGGACCAATTACAACAATCTGGTGTCGCGCCGCGAATCGGCCTCGATTTCGGAAGAGATGGACGCGACCGGCGTGGCGGAATTCCGCCTGATCGAGCCGCCGCGTGTCGATCCCAAGCCGGCGGCGCCCAACCGACTCATCCTGCTGACCGTGGTGCTGGCAGCGGCCATCGTCGTCGGTGGTGCGGCATCGTTCGCCGTATCACAACTGCGACCGGTATTCCACGACGGTCGGATGCTGGCCGAAGTGGCCGGCGTACCGGTGCTGGGTTCGGTGTCCATGCTGCTCGCGAACGAGCGCAAGCGTTACGAGCGTCGCCGCAGCGTCGTGTTCTTCGGCGGTCTTGGCGGGCTGGTGGCCGCCTATGTGGCGATGCTGGCTTTCGTGTCGCTCGTGATGCGCAGCGCCTGAGGATAGATCATGAGCATCATCGAACAAGCAATCGAACGAATGGCCCATCTGAAGCGGGCGGGCGTCGATATCGGCGAGGAACCGGCTGCAGCGCCCGAGGCGCCGCCGGCGGCTGCGCCTGCTCCCGCGCCGGCGCCTGCGGCGGTACCTGTCGCCGCGGTGCCGCCGGCGGGCGAAGCCGCCGCGCCGGTGCCGGTGGCGGGCGGAGCCACCATTGATTCATCCCGCTACGTCGAACTCGACCTGGCGCGGCTCGACGGGATGGGTCTGGTCGTGCCGTCGGCACCGCGTTCACAGATCGCCGAAGAATTCCGCGTGATCAAGCGCCCCATTCTGGCCAACGCCCACGGCAAAGGCGCGGCGCCGGTCGATAACGGCAACCTCATCATGGTGACCAGTTCGGTGCCGGGTGAGGGTAAGAGCTTCAATTCGATCAACCTCGCGATGAGCATCGCGATGGAACTGGACAACCGTGTCCTGCTGGTCGATGCCGACGTGGCGCGCCCCTCCATCCTTAACCTGCTCGGCCTGCCGCCGGCCAAGGGCCTGATGGACGTGCTGCTCGACGAGGATGTCGGTCTGCCCGACGTCCTGCTCCGTACCAACGTCGAGAAACTCACGCTGCTGCCGGCCGGCATGCCGCACAAGAACGCCACCGAACTGCTGGCCAGCGGTGCGATGCGTTCGCTGCTGGTCGAACTGGCGCATCGCTATCCCGACCGGATCATCATTTTCGACTCGCCGCCGCTGATGGTGACGACCGAGGCGCCGGTGCTTGCGCAGTCGATGGGCCAGCTGGTGATGGTGGTCGAGGCCGGGCGCACCACGCACGCGATGGTGAAGCAGGCGCTGGCCAAGGTACAGGGCTGCCCGGTCAAGATGCTGGTGCTGAACAAGGCGCGCTATGCCCGTACCGACGGCTATTACGGTTACTACGGTTACGGTTACGGCTATGGCTCCGAAACCGGTTATCGCGACACGGCCAAGGCGGGTTGAATGAGGACAGGACGACCGATGCTTCGCCCGATCTCCCTGGCCATTCTGGGCATTGCCAGCGGTTTCGGTTCGGCTCACGCCGAAGGCTGGCGCCTGTCGACCAGCGCGTCGGTGCAGATGATCGTGTCAGACAACATCAACTTCTCGCCGGTCGCGCCGTCGAGCGACGTGCTGACCGAAGTCACGCCAACCGTCGATCTGCGCCGCAGCAGCCCGCGGTTGAAGCTCAATGCCAATTATTCGCCGCGGCTGATGTATTACGCTGACGATACGTTTCCGTCTCGCATCGCGAACAATATGAGCGCGAACGGGTCGTTCGAGATCGTCAACGACTTGTTCTTCCTCGACGCCAAAGCCAGTCAGACGCAGCGGCGGCGATCGGTGTTCAATGCCCAGCCCAACCTGCTGAACAACACGCTGGGCGATTCGACGGAGACGCGGGTGTTCTCGCTGTCGCCGTCGATGCGCGGTACCGTCCGGCTGGGCGACATCGCGACATGGAAGTCCAGCTACACCATCGCGCGCAGTGAATCGTCGCGCCGCGAGGGCGCGCTGACGAGCCGTACGTTCTCGGGGACGCTGCAGGGCGCTCCGGCGACGTTGAGCTGGAAGGGCGTTCTCAGCTCGCGCGTGACCGATTCGGACAATGCCAACAACAGCGAACGCGAGAGCATCGTCGGTTCGTTGATCTACAAGCCGGATGTCCAGATCGAACTGACCGGCCGTTACGGCTTCGAAAAGTCAACGATAGGCAATCGCCGGGACGGTGCCACCTATGGCGGCGGCGTGGACTGGCGCCCGTCGCAGCGCACGGCACTGTCGCTCGATTACGACGAGCGGCCCTACGGCAGTACCGCCAATTACAAGCTGTCGCATCGTCTGCCCAGGACCGCTTTCAACGCGGCCTATACGCGCAACATCGTGAGCCGGATCGACACCTTGCTCGAAGGTTCGGGCCTGGAAGATCTCTACGAGACGCTGGCCTTCGTCGAGCCCTACGCGAGCATCGCCGATCCGGAAGAGCGGCGCGACGCGATCCGCGCGGACGCGCTGGCCGGGCGCATTCCAGGCTACGGTTCGCTCGATTCGCCCCTCCTGACCGACCGCGAATACCGGCGCTCGCGCTGGTCGGTCGGTGTGGTGCATAACGGCGCCCGCAACACGTTGTCGTTCACGATGTACCAGTTGACCAACGACAGCGGAATCGGCTCTGGCGGCGGCTCCCTCACCGGCGATTTCGCCGAGGCCGCGGTCATCGTCCAGAAGGGCTGGACCATCGGTCTGTCGCACCGGCTCTCGCCGGTCAGTTCGCTGAACTTTTCGCTGAATTCCTTCGACACCAGCGGCCGTGTGAACTCGCGCACGACAACCGAGCGCAACATCTTCAATGCGACATATTCCACAGCGCTTGGGGCCTACACCAGCGGCTCCATTGGTCTGCGCATGATGCGTGGCACAGTCGCCGCCGGCGATGTAGACGAAAATGCACTGATCGCCACGGTGAGTACGCGCTTCTTCTGACGCGGGCGCCGTGATGCGCATGCTGCCGAACCGTGCAGCGCCACCGACGCCCTGAGGGGCGGGTACCCAACGATCGAGATCCATGTACGAGTCCTTCTACGGTCTTTCCGGCAAGCCTTTCCAGCTCAATCCCGATCCGTCCTTCTTCTTCGGCAGCAAGGGCCACCGGCGCGCGCTTGCCTACCTCGAGTACGGTCTGCACCAGAGCGAAGGTTTCATCGTCATCACTGGCGAGATCGGCGCTGGCAAGACCACGCTGGTGCGCAGCCTGCTGCAGAAGCTCGATTCGAAGAAGGTGGTGGCGGCCCAGCTGGTCAGCACCCACCTCGACGCCGAGGACACGCTGCGTCTCGTGGCTGCCGCCTTCGGCCTGCCGAACAAGCAGTTGAAGAAGGCCGACCTGCTGCTGTCGATCGAAATGTTCCTGCTGTCGCTGACCGCTGCCGGCAAGCGCGCACTGCTCATCGTCGACGAGGCGCAGAACCTGACGCCACGCGCGGTCGAGGAACTGCGCATGCTGTCGAACTTCCAGCTCGGCGAGCACGCGCTGCTGCAGAGCTTCCTGGTCGGTCAACCCGAGTTTCGCGAAACGATGCAGAGCCCGCACATGGAGCAGCTGCGTCAGCGGGTGATCGCGTCCTACCACCTCGGGCCGATGGACGCGGCCGAAACCGAGGCCTATATCGAGCACCGCCTGAAGCACGTCGGCTGGCGCGGGTCCCCCGCCTTCCAGGCGGGGGCGCACGAAGCCATCTTCAAGGCGACCGAGGGCGTGCCGCGACGCATCAATACGCTGTGCGACCGCCTGATGCTGGCCGGATTCCTCGGCGGAGCAACCGCCTTCACGGCGCAGGACGTGGCGGGCGTGGTCAGCGAAATCAAGGACGAGGCGGGTGACGCCGCCGCCGCTGCCGCCATGGCCAAGCGACCGGACGGCCCGATGCCGTCCGACACGGCGGCGCACGCTGCTTTCAATGGCGCCGGGCTGCGCGGTTCGCCGGCGCTGTTCGATCTCGACATGTCGCAGTTCCGGCTCGACGCCGACTCGGCGCAGCGGGTGCGCGACTATGTGAACGCGCATCAGGCGGGCAATCTCGAAGAACGCCTGTCACGGATGGAGCGTACGCTCGAACAGACACTGGCCCTGCTGTATGAAATCGCCGAGCGCTCGACCGAGCAGGCGGACAAGGAGGCGGAATGAGCGCTGCCCAGGTGATCGCCCCGGTACTGTGCGTCGTCGGCGCACGGCCGAACTACATGAAGATGGCGCCCATCCTGCGCGCCTTCGACGAGCACGTGCCGACGATACCGTGGGTGCTGGTGCATACCGGCCAGCACTACGATCACGCGATGAACGAGCGCCTGTTCAGCGGGCTTCGTCTGCCGACACCGCACCACAATCTCGAAGTCGGCTCCGGCACGCACGCGGTGCAGACCGCCGAGATCATGAAGCGCTTCGAACCGCTGGTCGATGAACTCAAGCCGTCCTGCGTGCTGGTCGTGGGCGACGTCAATTCGACGCTGGCCTGCGCGCTGGTGGCGGTGAAGAAGCACGTGCCGGTGATCCATGTCGAAGCCGGTCTGCGCAGCGGCGACCGTGCGATGCCGGAGGAGATCAACCGCATCCTGGTCGATCGCATTTCCGACCGTCTTTACACGACCGAGCGCAGCGCGCTCGGCAATCTGACCGGCGAAGGCGTCAACGCCTCATGGGTGCATTTCGCCGGCAACGTGATGATCGATTCGCTGCTGTCCAGCCGCTCGCTGGCGGTGCCGCCAGCGAAAACGTTGGCCGAGCACGATATCGACCCGGCGCTGATTGCGGACGGCCGCTACGGCGTCGTGACGCTGCACCGTCCGAGCAATGTGGACGACCCTGAGCAGCTGAAGCGCCTCGCCGCAATGCTGACGCAGGCGGCCGCGCGGCTGCCGCTGCTGTTCGCGATCCATCCGCGCACCCGTGGCAACCTGGAGAAATTCGGCCTCGGGGCGCTGCTCGACAACCCACGCATCGCGCTGCTGCCGCCGCTGGGCTATCTCGAAATGCTCGGCCTGATGAGTGGCGCGACCGTCATGATCACCGATTCCGGCGGCCTGCAGGAAGAGACGACGGCGCTGTCGGTGCCCTGCCTGACCTTGCGCGAGAACACCGAGCGACCGATCACGGTGGAGCAGGGCACGAACACCGTCATCGGCGCCGATGAGGCGCTTTTCGTGCGCAGCCTGGACGACATTCTCGCCACCGGCGGCAAGCGCGGCCGCGTGCCCGAGTACTGGGACGGCAATGCCGCCCAGCGCATCGCCGCTGACCTGCACGACTGGCTGCTGCAGCGGAGCACGCACTGACATGAGCGCCCGGGCCGATATCCGCAACGCTTTCACCGTCAACGTCGAGGATTACTTCCAGGTGTCGGCGCTGGCGCCCTACATCGAGCGCAGCCGCTGGGATTCGATCGAGTGCCGGGTCGAGCGCAATGTCGAGCGCATCCTTGCGCTGCTGGCTGACAGCGGCAACCAGGCGACCTTCTTCACGCTGGGCTGGATCGCCGAGCGCCATCCGGACATGGTCAGGCGCATCGCCGCCGCCGGGCACGAGGTCGCCAGCCATGGCACCGCTCACCTGCGTGCGACCGAACAATCGCCGGCTGAATTCCTCGACGACATCACGCGTGCCAAGAAGGTGCTGGAAGACATTACCGGTGTCGAGGTGCGCGGCTACCGCGCGCCCAGCTTCTCGATCGGTCAAACCAATCCGTGGGCGCTCGACTGCGTCGCGCAGGCCGGCTACCGCTACAGTTCCAGCATCTACCCGGTCAAGCACGACCACTACGGCATGCCGGACGCGCCGCGCTTCCCGTTCGCGTCGCGCGACGGTCTGATGGAAGTGCCGGTCACCACCGTGCGCATGGGCAGCCGCAACCTGCCGGCAGGCGGCGGCGGCTACTTCCGCCTGCTGCCCTACGCCACCTCGCGCTGGCTGCTGAGCCAGGTGAACAAGCGCGACGGCCGGCCTGCGATGTTCTACTGCCATCCGTGGGAAATCGACGCCGACCAGCCGCGCGTGCAGGGCGTGGACGCCAAGTCGCGCTTCCGCCACTACATCAACCTGCACCGCACCGAGGGCCGTCTTGCCCGCCTGATGCGCGATTTTCGCTGGGGCCGGATGGACGAGGTGTTTCCGGAGATCGCCCGTGCGGCCTGAGGCGGAGTTCATGACTGCAGTCACTGTGCGCGCCCCGGCCGACGCCGATCGCGCGAACTGGAATGCCTTCGTCGAAGCCTGCCCGGCGGCGAGCTTCTTTCACCTGTTCGAGTGGCGCGACATCATGCGCGACGTGTTCGGCCACGCCACGCACTACCTGCTGGCCGAGCGCGGTGGCCGCATCTGCGGCGCGCTGCCGCTGGCCCAGGTGAAGAGCCGGCTGTTCGGCCATTCCCTCGTGTCGCTGCCCTTCGGTGTGTATGGCGGTGTGGCGGCCGATGACGACGAGGCGGCGCTGGCGCTCGAAGCCGAAGCGCAGCGCATCGCGCAGTCGCTCGGTGTCAACCACCTCGAATTCCGCAATGTGAACGCGCGCCACACCGACTGGCCGACCGAAGACCTGTACGTCACCTTCCGCAAGCAGA
This sequence comes from Methyloversatilis sp., assembly GCF_965284615.1. Lineage (GTDB taxonomy): Bacteria > Pseudomonadota > Gammaproteobacteria > Burkholderiales > Rhodocyclaceae > Methyloversatilis. The sequence continues at coordinate 3,813,259 of NZ_OZ260098.1, read as the reverse complement.
TTTCGCCGGACGTCGAGGAGAACATGAAAGCCATCCCGCGCAAGCAGCGCGCGATGGTGCGCAAGGGCATCAACAACGGCCTGAAGGCGGTGTTCGATGCCGACAACAGCCGCTTCTTCGAACTGTATTCGGACAACGTGCATCGCCACGGCACGCCGGCGATGTCGCGCCGCTACTTCGACACGCTGCGTCGCACCTTCGGCGAGCGCTGTTCGGTCATGACGGTCGAAGGTCCGGACGGCGCGCTGCTCAGCAGCGTGATGAGCTTCTATTTCCGCGACGAAATCCTGCCTTACTACGCGGGCGACGCGGTGGCGGCGCGCGACCTCGCGGCGAACGACTTCAAGTACTGGGAACTGATGCGCCACGCCTGCGAACGCGGCATCCGCGTGTTCGACTATGGCCGCAGCAAGCAGGGCACCGGTTCCTACTCGTTCAAGAAGAACTGGGGCTTCGAACCGACGCCGCTGCATTACGAGTATTGCCTGTACAAGCGCGACAGCCTGCCGCGCAACAACCCGTCGAACCCGAAGTACAAGCTGATGATCGAAGTGTGGCGCCGCATGCCGCGCAGCTTCGCGAACACGATCGGGCCCTTCATCGTCCGCAATCTGGGCTGACCGGCGTGGAGCCGCTGCTCTTCCTCGCCCATCGTCTGCCCTTTCCGCCCAACAAGGGCGACAAGATCCGCTCCTTCCATCTGCTGAAGCATCTGGCGCGCCGCCACGCCCTGCATGTCGGTACCTTCGTCGACGACCCGGCCGACCTGCCGCACCTGCCCGAACTGTCGGCGATGTGCGTGCAGTTGCATACCGAAACCATCGCCCCGCGCAGCCGCAAGCTGCTGTCGCTGCGCGCGCTGGCGACTGGCGAGGCGCTCAGCGTCGTCTACTACCGGTCGGCAGCGATGCAGCGCTGGGTCGATGACACCATCGCTCGTCACGGCATCACGAAGGCCGTCGTGTTCTGCTCGACCATGGCGCAGTACCTCGACCGCCACCCGCAGGTGCACCGTATCGTCGATCTGGTCGATGTCGATTCGGCCAAGTGGTCCGAGTACGCGCCACGTCACCGCTGGCCCATGTCCTGGCTGTACCGGCGCGAAGCGCGCACGCTGCTCGATTTCGAAGCGGGCGTGGTCGCCGCCGCCGACCGCAGCCTGCTGGTCACGCCCGCCGAGGTGGCGCTGTTCGAATCGCTGGCGCCCACGCTGAAGGGGCGCGTCGAGGCGCTGCCCAATGGCGTCGATGTCAACTTCTTCAACCCGGCGAACGCCGGCGCGAACCCCTATGCCTCGGGCGTGAAGCCGGTCGTGTTCACCGGTGCGATGGATTACTGGCCCAATATCGACGCCGCCTGCTGGTTCGCCAACGAGGTGATGCCGCGCATCCACGCCGTCGAACCGGCCGCGCATTTCTTCGTCGTCGGCATGAATCCGGCGCCGGCCGTGCGCGAACTGGAGAAGACCGGCTTCGTCACGGTGACCGGTCGGGTGGACGATGTGCGCCCCTGGGTCGCGCACGCCGCCTGCGCGGTGGCGCCGCTGCGCGTCGCACGCGGCATCCAGAACAAGGTGCTGGAAGCGATGGCGATGGCCCGGCCGGTGGTCGTATGGCATACGCTGTCGGCCAGCCTCGACGCACAGCCGGGGCGCGATTTCCTCGCCGCCGACGCGGCCAGCTACGCCGAGCGCGTGCTGGCATTGTTCGACCCCACTTACGCGCAGGCGACCGGTCTCGCCGCGCGCGCCCGGATCGAGAACGTCTATCGCTGGGACAGCGCGCTGGCCGCGCTCGATGCCTGGCTCGATGCGCCGGCTCCGGCGCGTTCAATCCCACACGGAAGCTCGCCCGATGTACAACCCGACGTCCTCCATGCCCGCGGCTGATACCGGACGCAGTGCTGCGTCCTGGCGGACGGCCGGGCCGGTATTCCTGCTGCTGTTCGCATTGCTGCTGTGGCTCTACTGGGGCACCGCAGCTTCGATGGCGGAAATCTGGTGGCGATCGGAAACCTTCGCGCACGGCCTCATCGTGCCGCCCATCTTCCTCTGGCTGGTGTGGCGCAAGCGGGCGGCGCTGGCGGCGCACGTGCCGCAGCCCAGCGCGTGGGGGCTGGCCGCGCTGGCCGCATCGCTGGCCGGATGGCTGGTGGCCGACGTCGCCGGCGTGCAGGTGGTGCGCCAACTGGCCTTCGTCGCCAGCATTCCGTCGCTGGTCGTCGCCGTGCTCGGCTGGCGCGTCGCCTGGGTCATCGCCTACCCGCTGGCCTTTCTCTTCCTCGGCGTGCCGATGGGCGAGGGCCTGATGGTGCCGCTGATGAACTACACGGCCGACTTCACCGTCGCGTCGCTGCAACTGCTTGGCTTCCCGGTCTATCGTGAAGGCACTTTCTTCGAACTGCCGTCTGGCAGCTGGTCGGTGATCGAGGCCTGCAGCGGGCTCCGTTACCTGATCGCGTCGCTGACCGTCGGTGCCCTGTTCGCTTACCTGAGCTATCGCACGCTGTGGCGCCGTGCCGCCTTCATCGTCGCATCCTTCGTCGTGCCCATCGTCGCCAATGGCTTCCGCGCGCTGATGATCGTGCTGCTCGCGCACTACTCGGACATGAAGCTGGCGACCGGTGTCAACCACATCATCTACGGCTGGGTGTTCTTCGGCGTCATCATGCTGCTGCTGTTCTGGGTCGGTTCGTTCTGGCAGGAGAAGGAAGCCGACGATGTCGCGCCCGGCGCCGGCTCGATCGCGTTGCGGCCGGTCCCGATGCTGCGCACCGCGCTGACGGCGGCTTCGGCGGCGCTCGTGTTGCTGCTGCCGCCGCTCTATGCGGCGCAACTGGCGCAGCGCGAACTGCCGGCATCGCCGCAACTGGCACTGCCGGCCGAACCCGGCGACGGCTGGGCGCTCGATGCCGGACCGGCGCTGACCGACTGGCGGCCCACCTTCCAGAACCCGGACCGCGAGCGCACTGTGCAGTACCGCCGCGGCGACGAGGTCGTGGCCGTTCATCTGGCCTGGTACGGCCGCCAGCGACAGGACGCCGAACTGATCAATTCGCGCAACTTCATGATCCGGCAGGAGCACGACGTGTGGTCCAACGTCGGCGAGCGCGTGGTCGATACGCCGGCGCATCCGGTGCGGGAGACGCGCCTGCGCTCGACCGCGCTGCGCCTGCTGATTCACGACTGGTTCGTCGTCGGCGGTGAGCCCACCGTCAGCAGCGTGCGCGCCAAGCTCATGTTCGCCCGATCGCTGTTGCTGGACGGCGAGGACAGCGGCTACGCCGTGGTGCTGTGGACGCCGCAGCAGGGTGAGGATCCGGCGGCGCGCGCGCGGCTGGCCGCATTCGCCGCCGTGATCGAGCCGCATCTGGGCAAGGCGACCGCGCCGTGAAGCGCGTCGTTCACGTGGTGCATCACTTCGGCACCGGCGGCATGGAGAACGGGATGGTGAACCTGTTCAACAACTTTCCGCCCGGTGACTTCGAGCACCACGTGGTCTGTCTGCAGGGCCACTCGCACTTCGTCGAGCGCATCCGCGACGGCCGGGTCACCTTCCACGACGTGAAGAAGGCGCCGGGCAAGGACCCGGCGCACTACCTGCGGCTGTGGAGGATGCTGCGCGCGCTGCGTCCCGACATCCTGCACACGCGCAATCTGTCGGCGCTGGAAGCGGTGCTGATCGGCTGGCTGGCCGGCGTGCCGGTGCGCATCCACGGCGAGCACGGGCGCGACGTGTTCGACCTCGACGGCAGCAACGCGCGCTACAACCGGTTGCGCCGGCTGGTGCGTCCTTTCGTCCACCGCTATCTGACGGTCAGCCGCGACCTGCAGAGCTGGCTGCGCGACGCCATCGGCGTCAACGCGGCGCGCGTCACGCAGATCTACAACGGCGTGGACAAGCAGCGCTTCACGCCGCGGACCGACGCGAGTCGCAGCGTGCTGCCGGAGTCCTTCCGTGGCGACGCCTTCGTGATCGGAAGTGTCGGTCGCATGGTTGGTGTGAAGGATTACCCGACCCTGGTGCGCGCCTTCATCGACGCCGCGCGGCGGCCGGGTGGCGAGCGCCTGCGCCTGGTCATCGTCGGCGACGGCGGCGAACGCGCCGGCTGTCAGGCGCTGCTGGATGAAGCCGGTCTGGCCGATCGCGCCTGGCTCACCGGCGAGCGCAAGGACATTCCCCAACTGATGCAGGCCTTTGACCTGTTCGTGCTGCCCTCGCTGGGCGAAGGCATTTCCAACACCATCCTCGAGGCGATGGCCTGCGGTCTGCCCATCGTGTCCACCGCCGTCGGCGGCACGCCGGAACTGGTGGACGACGGCATCAACGGTCGGCTGTTCGTGCCCGGCGATGTCGCGGCGCTGTCGGCCTGCGTGCAGGAATACGCATCCGATGCGGCGCTGCGGGATGCGCACGGAAGTGCATCACGGCAGAAAATCGAGGCCTCCTTTAGCATCGAAGCCATGGTTGCCGCGTATCGCGACGCCTATCTTGCGTTGTCCGCGAAGCAAGGTCGCCCGGACGGCTCCACTACCTGACAGGATTTCCCGCATGTGCGGTTTCGTTGGCATTTTCGACACGCGCAACCGGCGTGATGTAGGTCGCGACGTGCTGCACCGGATGAACGAGGCGCAGCATCACCGCGGTCCGGACGAGGGCGATCTGCACCTCGAGCCCGGCGTCGGTCTCGGTCACCGCCGGCTGTCCATCATCGACGTGGCGAGCGGCCAGCAGCCGCTGGCCAACGAGGACGGTTCGGTCATCGTCGTGTTCAACGGCGAGATCTACAACTTCCAGTCGCTGATTCCGGAACTGACCGCGCTCGGTCACACCTTCCGCACGCGCAGCGATACCGAAGTGATCGTGCACGCCTGGGAGCAGTGGGGCGAAGCCTGCGTCGAGCGTTTCCGCGGCATGTTCGCGTTCGCCCTTTTCGATCGCAATCAGGACGTGCTTTTCCTGGCGCGCGACCGCCTCGGCGTGAAGCCACTGTTCTATTCGCTGCTGCCCGACGGCCAGCTCATCTTCGGTTCGGAACTGAAGGCGCTGACCGCGCACGGCGGCCTGAACCTTGATCTCGATCCGCTGGCGGTCGAAGAATATTTCGCGCTTGGCTACGTCGCCGACCCGCGCACCATCTACCGGCATGCTTTCAAGCTGGAGCCGGCGCACAGCCTGCGCATCCGCCGCGGTGAAACACCGCCGGCGCCGCGCCGCTACTGGGACGTCAACTTCGGCCATGTCGAGGCGATCGACGAAGTGCAGGCTGAAGAGGAGCTGATCCGCCGGCTGCGCGAATCGGTCAGCCTGCGCATGATTTCCGAAGTGCCGCTGGGCGCCTTCCTGTCCGGTGGTGTCGATTCGTCGGCCGTGGTGGCGATGATGGCGCAGTCCTCCGAGTCGCCGGTGAATACCTGTGCCATCGCCTTCGATGATCCGGCTTTCGACGAATCGAAGTTCGCCCAGCAGGTGGCCGACCGCTACCGCACCAACCACCGCGTCGAAATGGTGGCCTCCGACGATTTCGACCTGATCGATACGCTGGCCTGGCTGTACGACGAGCCCTACGCCGACAGCTCGGCGCTGCCGACCTACCGTGTGTGCCAGCTGGCGCGCAAGCACGTGACCGTGGCGCTGTCAGGCGACGGCGGCGACGAAAGCTTCGGCGGCTACCGCCGCTACCGCATGCACCTGATGGAAGAGCGTCTGCGTTCGCGACTGCCGCTGGGCGTGCGCAAGCCGCTGTTCGGCACACTGGGCCAGATCTACCCGAAGGCGGACTGGGCGCCGCGTGTGTTCCGCGCCAAGAGCACCTTCGAATCGCTGGCGCGCACCTCGGTGGAAGCCTATTTCCACTCGGTGTCCATTCTGCGCGACCCGATGCGCGCGCAGCTGTTCAGCCCGCGGATGAAGGCTGCGCTCGGCGGCTACAACGCGGTCGAGGTGTTCCACCGTCACGCTGCGCGCCATACCTCGGACGAACCGCTGTCGCTGGTGCAGTACCTCGACCTGAACACCTATCTGGTCGGCGACATCAACACCAAGGTGGACCGCGCCAGCATGGCGCACTCGCTGGAAGTGCGCGAACCGCTGATGGACCACCCGCTGGTCGAATGGCTGGCCACGCTGCCCGCTACGCTGAAGATACGCGGGCAGGAAGGCAAGTACCTGCTGAAGAAATCGCTCGAACCGCACCTGCCGCACGACATCATGTACCGGCCGAAAATGGGCTTTTCGGTGCCGCTGGCACGCTGGTTCCGCGGCCCGCTGAAACAGCGTGTGCGCGACGCCGTACTCGGCAGTCGCCTGGCCGACACCGGCTGGTTCAACCGCCCCTATCTCGAACATCTGGTCAACGCGCACCAGTCCGGCCTGCGCGACTACAGCGCGTCGCTGTGGACCCTGCTCATGTTCGACGCCTTCCTGCGCAACCAGGAAGCGTCGGCCATCCGCGCCGCCGCCTGAAAGAGACACCGATACCGATGCGCATCCTGCACGTACTGGACCACTCGATTCCGCTGCACAGCGGCTACACCTTCCGCACTGCCGCCATCCTGCGCGAACAGCGCAAGCTGGGCTGGGACACCCATCACGTCACCAGCGTCAAGCACACCGCGCCCGGCCCGCTGGTCGAAGAGGTCGATGGCCTCACCTTCCACCGCACGCCGTGGACACCGGGCCCGATGGACCGCGTGCCGGTGCTGCGCGAGCGCGCACAGATGCGCGCGCTGGAAAAGCGCCTGCTCGAGGTGGCGACCGAACTGAAGCCGGACGTGATCCATGCGCACTCGCCGGTGCTGAATGCCTTCCCGGCGCTGCTGGTCGGGCGCCGGCTCGACATCCCCGTCGTCTACGAAATCCGTGCCTTCTGGGAGGACGCCGCGGTCGATCATGGCACCACCACCGAAGGCAGCCTGCGCTACCGGGCAACGCGCGCGATGGAAACGCGCGCGGTGCATACGGTCGATGCGGTGACGACCATCTGCGAGGGCCTGCGCCGCGACCTGGTCGCGCGCGGCGTGCCGGAGTGGAAGATCACCGTCATCCCGAACGCGGTGGATATCGACAACTTCGCCTTTGGCGTGCCGGGTGATGACGGGCTGCGCGCCGAGCTCGGTCTGACCGGCAAGCGCGTGCTCGGCTTCATCGGGTCCTTCTACGCCTACGAGGGGCTGGACCTGCTGCTGCGCGCACTGCCCGCCATCCTGCAGAAGGCACCGGACGTCGCGCTGCTGCTGACCGGCGGCGGACCGCAGGAAGAGAACCTGAAGAAGCTGACGCAGGAACTCGGTCTGCAGGACCACGTGAAATTCACCGGCCGCGTGCCGCACGCGCAGGTGCAGCGCTACTACAGTCTGGTCAACGTGCTGGTCTATCCGCGCCACTCGATGCGCCTGACCGACCTGGTCACACCGCTCAAGCCGCTGGAGGCGATGGCGCAGGGGCTGCTGCTGGTCGCCTCCGACGTCGGCGGCCACAAGGAACTGATCCGCGACGGCGAGACCGGCGTGCTGTTCCGTGCCGGCGACGCCGACGATCTGGCGCGCAGCGTGTTGCGGCTGCTGGCCATGCAGGACCGCTGGCCGCAGCTGCGCGAAGCCGGGCGGCGCTATGTCGAAACCGAGCGCAACTGGACGAATTCGGTCGCGCGCTATCGCGACGTCTACGGTTCGCTGCTCGGCCAGGCCGCTGCATGACCCAGGCCGGGCCACACATCGTCGCGTTCTCGACGCTGTTCCCGAACTGTGCGCAGCCGCAGGCCGGCGTGTTCATCCGCGAGCGCATGTTCCGTGTCGGCGCCGAACTGCCGCTGACCGTGGTCGCGCCGGTGCCCTGGTTTCCGTTCCAGTCGCTGCTGCGTTTGATCCGGCCGCACTTCCGGCCGGACGTGCCGCGCGTCGAGGTGCAGCAGGGCGTGACAGTGCTGCATCCGCGCTTCCTGTCGGTGCCCGGACTGTTCAAGAATCTCGACGGCGTGCTGCTGGCGCTGGGCGCGCGCGGTACGCTGGCACGCCTGAAGCGTGAGGGGCGTCTGGACGTGCTCGACGCCCACTTCGGCTATCCCGACGGCTATGCGGCCAGCTTGCTGGCGCGCTGGTTGCACGTGCCGTTCACGATCACGCTGCGCGGCACCGAAACCCGCCACGCACGCACGCCAGGCCTGCGCGAACGCCTGCATGCCGCCCTCGAGCGCGCTGACCGCGTGTTCTCGGTGTCGTCCTCGCTGGCCGACATCGCCGCCGGTCTGGGCATCGCCCGCGACAAGCTGCAGGTGGTGGGCAATGGCGTCGATACGCGCAAGTTCCATCCGGTCAACCGCGCCGAGGCGCGGCGCGCGCTCGGCATTCCGGCCGACGCCACGGTGCTGATCAGCGTCGGGGGCCTGACCGAGCGCAAGGGCTTTCATCGCGTGATCGAACTGCTGCCGGCGTTGCGCCGCGAAGTGCCGAAGCTCCTGTTCCTGATCATCGGCGGCGCCAGCGCCGAAGGCGATTGGGGGCCGCAGCTCAGGCAACAGGTGCGCGAACGCGGGCTGGAGGACTGCGTGCGCTTTCTCGGCACCCTGCCGCCGGAGGCGCTCAAGCAGCCGCTGTCGGCGGCCGATGTGTTCGTACTGGCGACGCGCAATGAGGGCTGGGCCAATGTGTTTCTCGAAGCGATGGCCTGCCGGCTGCCGGTCGTGACGACCGATGTCGGCGGCAATCGCGAAGTCGTCTGCCGCGACGAACTGGGTACCGTCGTACCCTTCGGCGACGCCGCCGCGCTGCAGACCGCGCTGTCCGCCGCGCTCGCACGCGACTGGGACCGGGATGCCATCCTGGCCTACGCGCGGGACAATGAATGGGATGGACGCGTGGCCGCACTGGTCACCGCGTTCAGGGCGCTGGGCCGCAGCGGAGCGGTCGCCGCCACCAACGAAGGAGTCAGACGAGTTGGCTGAAGCATCGAAATGGGCGCATGTGCGCGAGCAGATCGAGTACCGGACCTTGCTCGCGTCCAAGTGGTGCGTGCAGCGCCTGCCGCGTGCCGCCGGCGCGCGCCGTCACGTGTTTGTCGCCGGCATGCAGCGTTCGGGCACCAATATGCTGATGGACCTGATCGAGCGCAGCATGCTGACCGACGTCTATCACGAGCGCGACCCGCGCGCCTTCGACAACTACATGATGCGCGAGCTGCCGGTGATCCGCCGGCTGGTGGAACAGTCGCGTGCGCCGCACTTCGTCATCAAGTGCCTGTGCGAACTCGACCGCCTGCCGGCGCTGATGAGCGAGTTCCAGCCGTCGAAGGCGCTGTGGATCGTGCGCGAGTACCGTGATGCGGTGAACTCGGCCCTGGTGTCCTTCGGCCGCTTCTCACAGCAGATCGACCGCATCGTGCGCGGCAAGGCCGATGGCGAGTGGTTCGCCGGCGGCATGTCCGATGACACGCTGCGTCTCGTGCGCGAGTTGTGGCGTCCGGACATGAACGAGGCGACCGCCGCCGCGCTGATCTGGTATTTCCGTAACCTGCTGTTCTTCCAGATGAAGCTGGACCGCAATCCGCGGGTGAAGCTGCTGTCCTACGAGTCGCTGGTGACGCATCCGGTCGAGGAGTGCGAAGCCGCCTTCCGCTTCATCGACCTGCCGTTCACGCCCTTCATCACGCGCAAGGTGTTCGCCAGTTCGATCAGCAAGAAGGCGCCGCCGCCGGTCGAACCGGCGGTTGCGCAGCTGTGCGACGAACTGATGGCACGCTTCGCCGCCGTGCGGGGGACGCATGCCTGATCTGCGTACCCGTCTGGTATCCGGCCTTGTCTTTCCGTTGCAGGAGCGGCTGAAGAAGCACAGCACGGTGGCCGACCGCCGTGCGATGGAGGACAGCCAGTGGTGGCCGCGCGAGCGGCTTGAGGTGCTGCGCGTGCAGCGGCTGCGCGCGCTGCTGACGCATGCGGCGGCACACGTTCCTTACTACCGCGATCTGTTCGCACGTATCGGCTTCGATCCGGCTGCAGTCTCCAGCCTGACCGACCTGCAGCAGCTGCCCTTCCTCGACAAGCCGCTGATCCGCGCCCACACCGACGCATTGAAGGCGGATGATGCACGCGGGCTGGCGCGCTTCAACACCGGCGGGTCGAGCGGCGTGCCGCTCATCTTCTACATCGGCCTCGAACGCGTCAGTCGTGACGTTGCCGCCAAGTGGCGGGCCACCCGCTGGTGGGGCGTCGATATCGGTGACCCGGAAATCGTGCTGTGGGGCAGCCCGATCGAACTGGGCGCGCAGGACCGCGTGCGTCTGCTGCGTGATCGCCTGATGCGCACCCGGCTGCTGCCGGCTTTCGAAATGTCCGACACGAAGGTGGACGGTTTCATCGACGAAATCCGTGCGCTGCGGCCGAAAATGCTGTTCGGCTACCCGTCGGCGTTCGCCCACATCGCCCGCCATGCGCAGCGGCAGGGCGTGCGCATGGACGACCTCGGCATCAAGGTGGTGTTCGTCACGTCCGAACGTCTGTACGACCACCAGCGCACGCTGATCGAACAGAGCTTCGGTGCACCGGTGGCCAACGGCTATGGCGGGCGCGACGCCGGTTTCATCGCGCACCAGTGCCCGTCTGGCTCGCTGCACATCACCGCCGAGGACGTGATCGTCGAGATCGTCGATCGCGAAGGTCGCGTGCTGCCGCCGGGAGAGTCCGGCGAGATTGTCGTCACCCATCTGGCCACCCGTGACTTCCCCTTCGTGCGCTACCGCACCGGCGACGTCGGCGTGCTGGCGGCGCCGGACGACGTGCCCTGCGCCTGCGGTCGCACGCTGCCGGTGCTGAAGGAAGTGCAGGGCCGCAGCACCGATTTCATCGTCGCCCGGGATGGCACGGTGATGCACGGCCTGGCGCTGATCTACATCGTGCGCGACATGCCCGGCGTGGCCGGCTTCCGCATCGAGCAGGAAAGCCTGGATCTCACCCGGGTCAAGGTGATGACCGAGCCCGGCTTTCCGTCCGACGGCGATGCGCGCATCCGCGCCGGCATGAAGGCGCGGCTCGGCGAATCGGTCGAGGTGGTGGTCGAGCACGTCGCGCAGATCGCGGCCGAAGGCTCGGGCAAGTTCCGCTACGTCGTCAGCAAGGTGGCTGCATGATCGAGGTGACGCGCCGTGCGTGACATCGTCGTCACCATCGCCGTATTCGGCATGTTGCCCTTCATCCTGCGTACGCCCTGGATAGGCATCCTGGTGTTCACCTGGCTCAGCCTGATGAACCCGCACCGGCTGGCCTACGGATTTTCGCTGAGCTTTCCGTTCGCGATGATCGTGGCGCTGACCACGCTGGTCGCGCTGCTGTTCTCGAAGGAGATCAAGAAGATCATCTGGACGCGCGAGAGCATCATCCTTGCGCTGTTCGTGATCTGGATGTGCATCACGACGACACAGGCGATCTACCCCGCGGACGCGCAGATCCAGCTGGACAAGGTGCTGAAGATCCAGCTGATGATTTTCGTGGCCCTGATGATCATGCGCAGTTTCGACCGTATCGAGGCCTTGCTCTGGGTGTCGGCGGCGTCGATCGGCTTCTACGGTTTCAAGGGCGGCATCTTCACCATCCTGCGCGGCGGCGTGTTTCGCGTACAGGGACCGCCCGGCACCTTCATCGGGGGCAATAACGAGATCGGTCTGGCGCTGGCAATGACCGTTCCGCTGCTCTACTTCATGCGCTCTCGTGCGTCCAATCCCTTGCTCAAGGCCTTCCTGACCACCTGGGTGGTGCTGACGGCCTTTGCCGCGATCGGCACGCAATCGCGTGGCGCAATGCTGGGCATGGCATCGATGACCGTCTTCATCTGGCTGAACAGTCGAAAGAAGATACAAACCGCCATCCTGCTCGCACTGACCGGCTACGCGATCGCCAACTTCATGCCGCAGTCCTGGTACGACCGCATGAGTACCATCGAGACGCACGAGGAGGACAAGTCCGCACAGGGGCGCGTCAATGCCTGGTGGACCAGCTTCAACATGGCGAATGACCGCATCTTCGGCGGCGGTTTCGAATGCTGGAAGCGTCAGGTGTTCGCGATGTACGCGCCCGATCCGACAAACGTGCGCGATGTGCACAGCGTCGTGTTCGAAGTGCTCGGCGAACACGGATACATCGGGCTCGGCCTGTTCTTCGCCCTCGGCCTGTGCACATGGCTCAGCGCAGGCTGGAGCGCCCGCCGGGCGCGCAAGATGCCCGACATCGCATGGGTGGCGGACATGATGCGGATGGTGCAGGTGAGCCTCATCGCCTATGCGACTGCGGGCCTCTTCCTCGGCCTGGCCTATTTCGATTACTACTACACGCTCATCGTGATCGTCGTCGCCACGACCTGGCTGATCCGGCGGCGTATCGAGGGCCTGCCGGACGCCGACTGGGCTCGCGCGCGGCCGGCCGGTCTGTTCGCGGGCGGCCGCATTCCACGACTGTGGCCCTGGAAGCCCAGACCGCAACCGGCCCAAACCGGCGCTCCGGGGTGAGAACGGGAGACCTGGTATGGATTTGAAGGAGGCTTGGCGCACCCTGCGCCGACGTCTGAACAGACGCGCGATCGGCGAAGCGCAGCTGATGAAGCGCTATCAGAAAGTGCACAGTCGTCCATTCGACCCGGCGCACGTCGAGCGCTTCACCGAAAAGGTGCTGCAGCGAATGCTCGTCGTGAACAGGCGTGGCAATGCACTTTACTCGCGCCTCAGCGACAAGTACGCGGTGCGCGACTATGTGCGCGAGAAGGTTGGCGAAGCGCATCTGGTCGATCTGATCTGGTCGGGCACCGACCCCCGGCGCATTCCTTTCGACCGACTGCCGCCGAAGTGCGTCATCAAGACGAACAATGGCTCCGGCGGCAACATCCTGATCGACGGCGCATTCGACCGCGACGAGATCGTCGCGCGGCTGACGGAGTGGCTGGGCAAGGACTACTACTGGATCGACCACGAATATCACTACGCGAAAATCAAGCCCCGCGTCGTGATTGAGGCCTATCTCGACGACGGCCAGGAGAACGGCCCCCTGGACTACAAGCTGTGGTGTTTCGACGGCGTGCCGCAGCTCGTGCAGGTCAACGACTGCCGGCACGGCATCAACGCCTTCTACGATCGCGACTGGACATTGCTGCCCTTCCGCTACCGCGACAACCAGAAGGATTTCGACATGCCGCGTCCGGCCAATCTCGACCGGCTGCTCGAAGTCGGCGCCCGTCTGTCCGAGGGCTTCGATTTCGTCCGCGTCGATCTGTACAACGTGCACGGACAGGTCTATTTCGGCGAAATGACCTTCACGCCCTTGGGCGGCCGCATGCGCTTCCGCCCGGACGAATGGGACCTGACCGTCGGGCGCTTCTGGCAACAGGCGAACTGATCAGCGTTGCAGTATCTGCGTCGCAGTATCAGCGTTTAAGGTCGTGCGTATGCTCGACCGTCTGCCGCATCACCGCCGCCCACGAGAAATCCCGATGTGCCCGCGTTTCCGCACGGGCGGCGCAGGCCGCGCCGAAGCCGGTCGTCGGATCGAGCAGCGTGAACAGCGCTTCGGTCACCGCGGGCAGTGAATTGCCGTCGCAACGCAGTCCGGTTTCGCCGTCGAGCACGGCCGAGCCGGTGCCGCCGGCCATGCCGGTCAGCGAGGTACGGCCGCAGGCTGCCGCCTCGATATAGACCATGCCGAAACCTTCGGTGTCGGCGCCGATGTCGCGGTTGGGCATCGCGAACAGATCGCTGGCCGCATACCACAGCGGCAGATCGTCGGCGCTGACGCCGCCGAGCAGGTGGATGCGCTCCGGCATTTCCGACGCGGCACGGATGCCGGCCAGGTACTCGGCGTCCTCGCCCTTGCCGATCACCGCGTGGTGCACGTCCAGCCCGCGGCGCACCAGTTCCGGCACCGACTGCATCACGTAGTCGAAACCCTTGCGCCGCGACAGCCGGCCGACCGACAGGATGAGCTTGGCCTCCGGCTTCAGGCCGAGCGAGGCGCGCAGCTTTGAGCCATCCAGCCCCGGGCGGAAGCGTTCGGTGTCCACGCCCGGATTGATGATGACCACACGTTCCGGCTGCACGCCCATGTCGAGCAGCAGGCCGCGCGTGAACTCGCTGTTGGCGATTACGAGCTGTGCGCCGCAATACGCCTCGCGCATCGCCTTGACCCGGCGCGGCTGGCGCCAGGTCGTGATTTCCTCGCCGTGCGCGTAGATGACCACGGGCAGGCGCAGCAACCGGCCGGCGCGCACGGCAACCAGGCCTTCGGGCAGCACGCGGCCGGCGTGGATCTGGGTCACCGGGTGGCGCCAGCCCACGCTCAGCGTCTTCACGAAGAATTCGAGATAGACCGGCAGCGATTCCGGACGCAGCCAGGGATAGCGCTTGAGCCCGAGACGATGGATGGTGTTCGGGCTGGCGCGGTCGTGCTCTTCGGCACCCGGCACGTCGGCGGTCAGGATGTGCGTGCCGGCGCCGCCCATGCGGCGGTACACCTCGTCGAACCACACCGCCGTCCCGCCCTTGGTGGGCTGGAACAGTTCGGTGATGACCAGGAATCGGGCGTCGGGCGTGTTCATCGCCTCACCCGTCCAGTCGCGCATTCGGATGCGCGGCCAGCCAGTGTTCGAGCATCATCAGCACCCAGATCATCACGCCATAGTAGGAGGCGTGTTCGCTGCGGTGGCGCTCCAGCAGATGCTTGACGAATGCGGGCTGCACGACGCCGCGCTGCGCCAGCGCGTCCAGCGCCTCGTGCGCCATGCGGCTGAGCTGCGGGTCCTGCTGCATCCACAGACCGAAGGGCAGGCCGAAGCCGTGCTTGGACTTGGTGATCGTCGCCTGCGGCAGGAAGTCCTTCAGCGCGTCCTTGAAGAACCAGCGCAGCTGGCCATCGCGCACCTTGTAGTCGGCCGGCAGCATGGCCGAGAAGTCCATCAGCCGCTCGTCGAGCAGCGGGTAATGCACCTCGATGTCGGCCAGTTCGCACATGCGCGACACCTTGCGCAGGTCGCTGTCGGCCAGCGTCTGCTTCAGGTCCAGATGCATCATGCGGTTGACCATGGCCTGCGACCGTGTGCGGCCGTACACCTCGCGCGCGATCGCGCGCGGGTGGTCCGGGTCGATGCCGCGCAGCAGCCGCTCGGGCAGGATGCGCGACGCGCCCTCGCGTTCGACGTGATTGAACACCTCCATCCGGTCCGGCAGCGGAATGCTCGCGCGCTGCACGTAGTTTCGGCCCTTGCGCAGCACGCCGACCGCCAGTGCATCGGGCAGATGGCCGAGCACGCCATTCAGCAGCGCGCGCAGCGGCGCCGGCACACGGCCGTAGCGCTCGAACACTTCCTGATCGGCATAGCGCGCGTTGCCGCCGAAGATCTCGTCGCCGCCGTCGCCGGCCAGCATCAGCGTGCGGCCGTCGGCGCGCGCCATGCGGGCGCAGAAGTAGGTCGGCACCGCCGAGGCGTTGCCGAAGGGTTCGTCGTAGATGGCTGCGATCTTCGGGATCGCTTCGGCCACATCGGCCGGGGTGACGTAGTACTCGTGGGCGGTGCAGCCGAAATGACCGGCGGCGATGCGCGCGAACTCCATTTCGTCGAAGCCGTCTGCGTCGAAGCCGATGGAATAGGTGTCGGGACCGCGACCGGTCACACGGGCCATCATGCCGGCGACGGTCGAGCTGTCGGTGCCGCCGCTGAGGAAGGCGCCGACGCTGTCGCGGGTGGTCGCGTCACGCACCGACGATTCGAGCAGCTCGCGGAACTGCGCCGCGTAGCGGGCATAGTCGTCGGGCGTATCGTCGGCGTAGGGCATGCTCCAGTAGAAGCCGGTGCGCAGTGCGCCGTCGCGCAGATGCACGTATTGCGCCGGCAGCAGCTTGAATACGTCGCGGTAGATGGTGGCCGGTGCCGGCACCATGTGGCAGTAGAGGTAGTCGTACAGCGACTGCGGATCGATCGCCGGGCGCACCGCCGGGTGCGCGGTCACCGCGTCGGTGGTCGCGCCGAACACCAGCGTACTGCCGCGCAGCGCGTAGCACAGTTCCTGCGCGCCGACGCGATCGATGGCGAGCAGCGCCTCGTGCTTCGCGCCGTTGACCAGGGCAATCGAGAAGCGTCCGTGCAGCGATTCGAGCAATGCCGGGCCGCGCTCGCGCCAGGCCTGCAGCAGCGACTGCGCCATGCCGGTGTGTGCGGCGCGCGCGGCCAGGTCGGCGTCCGCCCAAGACGGCTTGCCGGCCAGTGCCAGCAGCAGGTCGCCGTCCTTGCACACTTCCGTATCGCCGGGGCGGGCGCGTACCGCCACCGCGGCGCGGCCACCGAGACGGAACTGCACGCCCGCCTCGGACAGGCCGCCCAGCCGCTCGGCCATGCTGCCGATCAGCCCGGTGCGATCGTCGAGTCGTGCATTGGGCGGATTCGGGCCGTCAAGCCAGCCGCATATCTTGCTCATCGTTCTTCCTTTTCAGTGCGGACGCACTCGCTGGTGCCCCTTGCGCGGTACGTCTTCATCGTTGTCCTCCAACCAGGCGGTCGTACAGCCGGCTGTATCCCTGTGCGACGCTGTGCAGCGAGAACTGCTCCTCGGCGATGCGCCGGCCGTTCTCGCCCAGCGCGCGTCCGGCCGGTGACAGGCCGCTGCACACGGCCAGTGCCAGCGCCTGCGGATCGTCCGGCGAATACGTATAGCCGGTGCGGCCATGCTGCACCAGATCGCGGGTGCCGCTGACGTCGGCCGCGACGCAGGGCAGACCGCTGGCCATCGCTTCCAGCACCACGTTGGGCAGGCCTTCGCGGTGCGAGGGCAGCACCAGCAGGTCGGCTGCGCGCAGATAGCGCTCGACGTCGGCACTGCGCGGCCGCAGCATGAAACGCTGGGGCGCCTGCCTGCCGAGTGCGTTCAGACGGGCGATCAGTTCGCCGTTCGGGTCCTCGCGACTCTGCGGGCCGACGGCGACCAGCAGGGCGCCGGTACCGAAGGCGTCCTGGTGCACCCACTGTGTGGCCAGCCATTCGATATTCTTGCGCGCGTCCATTACACCGGCGTACAGCGCCACCGGCACGTCGGCCGGCAGTCCGAGTTCGCTGCGCAGCGCCGCGCGGGCGTCGGCGTCGGCGGGGTGAAAGAGCGCGGTATCGACACCATTCGGCAGATAGTGGATGCGTTCGGCCGGCAGTCCGCAGTCGTTGAACTCGCGCACCAGATCGCGGCTGATCGCGACGCAGGCGTCAACCTGCCGTAGCAGCGCACGGTGCAGCCGACCGCTCAGCGTGCGGCCGATGTCGTGCAGGTCGTCGTTGGCCAGGCTGGCCTTGACGATGGACTTCAGACCGGCGGCGCGTGCCAGCGGCCCGACGATGGCGTTCGTGTAATAGGCGCCATGGCTGTGCAGCACGTCGAAGTCGTGACGGCGCCGCCAGACATAGGCGCACAGATTGGCCCACAGCCGCAGTTCGCGATGCTTGGCACCGCGTCCGGCGTAAAGACGCGTGACCGGAAAGCCATCCACCGTGTCGTGCTCGGGCAGATCGCGCCAGCGCACCGTCACGAATTCGACATGATGGCCGAGCCTCCGCAACTGTCGCGCCAGCATCAGCGCCTGCTGCGCAGCGCCACTGAACTCGGGCGGGAAATAGGTCGAGTACATGAGCACGCGCAGCGGCCGCGCCGCAGCCAGACTGGCGGGCGTGAGGTCCTGCTGGGACGGTGTGCTCGATGCGCTGTGCAGGCTCATGCGGGCCGGAGGCGGTCGGGTGCGTAATGGGCGCCTACTGTAGCCGAGCCTGCGCCCCTGCGACGAGGGAAGATGCCGCACTGCAGGGTGTTCGCCGGGTCAGCTGTCGTGCCTCGCCCGCCACGCCGCGAGGTTGATCAGCCCCCATACGCGGTGGGCAGCGCGCGTGTCTCCGGCGATGAAGCGATCGCGCCAGCGGACCACTTCCGCCGGATCGAGACCGCTACGCTCGATGGCGGCAGCGTCGCCGAGATGGCGTCGCACCAGGCGATGGTCGTGGACGCGCAACAGCGCGACGAGGTCGATATTGAAGCCGCGCTTCGGTGTATCCCAGATCGCTTCGGGTACGTGCCGCGCCAGCAGGTCGCGCAGCAGGCGCTTCTCGCGTCCGGCCTGCCAGCACCACGCTTCCGGCATCGCCTGCAGCAGGCGGCTGACGTCGGCGGCGCCAAAAGGGTGCTCGATGCGCAAGCCGGTCGCCAGCGCGGCCTGACGGATGCGGTCGTCCGGCTGCGCCTCGCCCTGCAGCACCGACAGGCGCTTCAGATGCGAACGGCCGGCCAGCGCCGCGTGCTCACGATAGAAGCGGGTGCCGGACAGATCGGCTGCGCGGCCGGTCAGGCGGGCGATGTCGGTGGCGTTGAAGCCGTTCCAGCGGATGAACAGGTCCTGCGCCACGTCGAAGCGGAACATTCGCGCGTAGCCGCCGATCAGCGGCAGTGCCTGCAAGGTGCCGGCGATGGCGCGGCGCAGCGGCGCCGGGACGCGAGCCACGTGATCATGGGCGATGCGCCGCCAGCGCGCCGGCATCAGGCCGGCCAGCGCCTCGGCACCGGTGCCGTCGAGCGCGCGGTCGGACTGCTGCACGCACGCTTCGTACAGCAGCCGCGTCGGCATGCCGGCGGGGTCGCAGTAGGGCTGTTCGGCATGCGCGTGCGCCCGCTCGAACACGGCTTCGAGCGCGTCGAGATCGGGGCGCAGCACATGGTGACGCAGGCCGAGGTGGGCGGCGATGCGCGCGGCGGTGGCGGATTCGTCCAGTGCCGCGTCGTCGAAGCCGACCGACCACGCTTCGATCGCGTGACCGCCGTGTTTCGCCAGCGCACACAGCAGGGCCGAATCGACGCCGCCGCTGAGGAAGGCGGACGGCGCGTGCGCGCCGTCCAGGCGGCGCGCGATGGCGGCCAGCAGGCGGTCATGGACTTCGTCGCAGGCGGCACGATAGTCCGTCGGCAAGGGCGGCGCTGCCGCATGCGGCAGCGCACGCACGCCGCCTCTGTCGAACAGCAGGGCGGCGCCGGCTTCGAGCGCGTAGACGCCGTCATGGATGGTGTTCGGTGCAGCGATGTCGAGGAAGCGCAGGAATTCGTCGAGCCCGCGTGCCGAGATGCCGGGCCGGCTCGGCAACTGCGCGAGCAGGGTGTCGAGACCGGTGGCGAAATGCAGGCAGCCCTGCGCGTCGCGGTGCCAGAACAGCGACACCGAGCCAGCCGGGTCGCGCGCCAGCAGCAGGCGGTGTTGTGCGCTGTCGCAGGCGGCCAGCGCGTAGCGGCCATCGGCGTCCGGCGCGACGCCGTCACGCAGCGGGTCGTTCAGCGTTTCGCCGCAGAACAGCTCGCCGGCGAGATGCAGATCAGCCGCTGCCGCTGGCGGCCGGAACCATCCCGGCGACAGCGTCAGGTGGCCGTTGCGCGGATCGAAATGTCCGTGCGCCGTCGCGTTCATGTCGATACCGCTCGGAGCCACTGACGCAGCGCGGTCAGCGGGTGACCGGCAGACAGGGATTGACGCGCCAGCGAGCGCAGTTCGCGCCGGCGCAGCGCGTCGATGCGCGCCGCAAGGTGCTGCGCCTGGGGCCACTGCGCGAGGCGGCCAAGCACGTCGATGTAGGCGCGCTGCATCGCCGAGGTGTCGCGCGACAGATTGCTGTCATGACGGCGGCGCAGCAGCGCCAGGCCCGGATGCCACAGCAGCGGGAAACGCGCGGCACAGCGCAGCCACAGGTCGAGATCCTCGACCAGCACGAGCGAGCTGTCGAAACCGCCAAGTGCTTCGAAGGCGTGGCGCCGCATCACGACGCTGCCGGTGGTGACGAAGTCGGCGTCGAGCAGCTTTTCGAGCGGATCGATCACCCGCGCCGCATCGCCGAAGAAGGTGGCGTCCAGATCGCCTTGCTCGAACAGCGTCCATGCGTGCGGCCGAGTCGTGCCGTCGCCAGCGTCGTCGAACTGGCGGCAGTCGCCGAACACCATCGCCGCGTCGGGCGTCGCCTCCAGCAGCGCGAGCCGCGCCGGCAGACTGTCGGCCGGCCACAGATCGTCGGCGTCGAGGAAGGCGATGAATTCGCCGCGGCCCGCAGCGACGCCGGCATTGCGCGCGGCGGCGGGGCCGGGCGCCGGGCTGTCGATGACGCGCGCGCCGGTCGCGCGGGCGATGTCCGCGGTGTCGTCGCTGCAGTGGTTGGCGACGACGACGATGTCCGGTGCCGGCGAGAGCGGCTGGGACTGCACGCTGACGACCGCGTCGGCGATCCAGCGGGCCGCGTTGTGCGCCGGGATGACGACGCTCAGCATCGCTGCGTCAGACCGGGCGGCCGGTCAGCATGGCCAGCGCCAATGACAGGATGAGGCGGCCGCGCGCCAGCGGCGCCAGCGCGAAGGCCTGCGCGAGATCGCGCAGCGCGGCCGCGCGCTCACCGTCGCGGTAGCGCCACTTGGCGTAGTCGGCCAGCACGCCGGCCATCGCGGTGCGCCAGAACGCGCCACGGTCAGGGGACGGCAGCAGATCCCGGTTCTTGTTCATCACCTGCAGCGCGCTGCTGCGCATCACCTCGCGATTGCGGCTCATGCTGCCCGGTGCACGCAGGATGCACACCTGCGCCTCACGCACGCAGCCGAAACGGGTGATGGCAGCGAGACGCATCCACATGTCGATGTCTTCGAGACTGCGCAAGGCGGTGTCGAAACCTCCGGTCCGCGCGAACAGCGTGCGCTGCGCCATCACGGCGGAGCCGCTGCCGGCGACGGTGGCGTTGGTGGCGAAGATGTCGCGCAGGATGGCGCCGTGCGCGCCGCTGTCTTCCCAGGTGCCGACCTGCCTGCCCTCGGGATCGACGATCAGCGCCGCGGTCGAGCAGAAACCGATGTCGGTCTGCGCGTTGACCAGGTCCAGCTGCGCGGCGAGCTTGCCCGGCAGCCACCAGTCGTCGGCGTCGAGAAAGGCCACCCAGTCGCCGGTCGCGGCGGCGATGCCGGCGTTGCGCGCGGCGGACAGCCCGGCGTTCTGCTGTGTCACGACGCGGATGCGATCACCGTAGCTGGCCAGCACCGTGGCGGTGTCGTCGGTCGAGCCGTCGTTGACGACGATCAGTTCGAAGTCAGGAGCGGTCTGCGCCAGCACCGAGTCGATGGCGCGGGCGACACACCAGGCCGCGTTGTACGCGGGGACGACGACGCTGACGCGCGGGCCGCTCATGCGCCGGTGTCGTAGCCGAGACGGGTCTGCATCGGCGCGATGCGGTCGAGGATGCGCTCGATCAGTTCCGGGTTCTGCTGTCTCCACTTCGCCTTGGCCGGCTTGCCCTTGACGATGCTGGTCGGGCGCTGGTCCAGCGTGCGGCAGCGCTGTTCGATGTCCGGCGTGAAGTCGAGGTCGAGCCGCGCATAGACGTCGCGGAACATGTTGACCGGCCGCTCGAACAGGTCCTCGTAGCGCAGGTGTATCCAGCGGTCGGCCGGCAGTGCGGCGGCGGCGTCGAGCGCCAGCTGGTTCGCGCTGATCCACTGGAAGGCGCACACCTCCTCGATCGACGCGTGGTTGTAGGCTTGCCAGCCGGGCGCGAGGAAGAAGGCCCAGTCGGTGTACTCGCCGCCGTTGATCGCCACCGGCTCCGGGAAGTCGCCGAGGAACTGCGACAGATGGAAGTCACCGTCGGTGCGGCCCAGGCGCCAGCCGTCGATCATCGAACTGATGTTGTCGCGGCCGTCGCGCTGGATGAAGACGAACTTCGCCTCCGGGAACAGCGCGTGCAGGTAGCCGACGCGCATCACGTTGATGCAGGTCTTGTCGAGCACGCGGCCGCCGCCGAGCCGGCGGTAGAAGAAGCGCAGCGCGGCGTCGCGGTGTTCCGGCTTCGCGTGTTCGGCGCCGGCGGCTTCCGAATGCCAGCGGTTGTTGAGCGGACCGTACAGCTCGTTCCAGAACTGCGGGATTTCGAAACCGAGGTTCACCAGCTGTTTCGACGCGCCGATGGTTTCGAAGGTGACCGTGGTGCCGGAACGCGAACAGCCGACCAGGAAGACCGGCGGCTGCGGCGTCGGGCGGGTCAGATCCCACCACAGGCCGCGCGCGTCACGCTGCAGTTCGACGATGTTCTTGGCGACGATGTCCGGATCGCGCAGCTTGGCCAGTTTGTTCAGCATCGAGGTCCGTTCAGCGATTCTTCAGTGCGCCGTGCAGCTCGCCAAGCGAGGCGGCCAGGCGCACGAGGTAATGGCGGCGGCGGTTGGCCGTCAGTGACGTGGCGGCCGAGCCGAAATAGCCGAGGGCCTTGCGCACCATGTAGGCGGCCGGGCGCACGCCATCGACCTGGGCGACCGAGGACGAGCGGATGAAAGCCTTGCGCACGACGTAGCCGGTGCGCAGCCGTGCGCCATCGACGAAGTGATACTGCACCATGTCGGGTGCGTAGATCAGGCGTGCGCCGAGAGCGAGGCCGCGCTTGACCCATTCGATGTCCTCGGCGCCGCCGAGGTTGTGCCCCTGCGGGCCCAGTTCGGTCGAGAAGCTGCCGATGCGTGCGAGCCAGACGCTGCGTACGGCGAGATTGCCGCCGCCGGGAATCGCCTTGCCGGTGGGGACTTCGATACAGTCGTCGCCGAGATCGAAGCGCGGAACCGGCAGCGGATAGACCCGGTAGGGACCGGTGTCGCGCGCCCAGTCCGGCTCGCTGCCATCCCAGTCGGGCAGGATGCGGCCGCACAGCAGGTCCGCTTCCGGGTGGCGGTCGAAGGCGGCGCAGACGGCTTCGATATACCCGGCGTGACCCGGTGGTCGTCGTCGACGAAGGTGACGCAATCGGTGGTGATGCCGGGCAGTGCGCGGTTCAGTGCATTCGACTTTCCCGGGCGGGGCTCGTGGTCGAAGTCCAGCGGGATGCCGTGTTAACGCTTTGCCAGCCAGTCCAGGGTGTCATCGGAACAGGCGTTGGCCATGACGCGTATGCGCACGTCCCAGTTCGCCGGGAGGCGGCAGGCATCGAGCGACGCCAGAGCCCGCGACAGCAGTTCACGCCTGTCGTGGGTGCAGATCAGTACCGTCAGCGTGTGCATTGCAATGGCGGGCAGGTCAGGCGACCGCGCCCGGCGCCGTCGTCGCGCTGCGGCCGCGCCGGCGGTAACCGCGCAGCGCGCCGAAGGTGTGGGCCACGTTCATGCCCTGGCGCAGCGTGCCGCGCTGACCGGTCAGCATCATCTTCAGCCATTGGCCGGTATGCGACACCAGCTGACGCACGAGGAAGGGCGGCACGCCGAGCAGCTCGCGCTCGGCACGCGGCATCCGGTGCTCGCCGAAACGAAGGCCACCACGGTAGTGAAGGCGCACGAAATAGCTGCGCTTCAGGCGCCAGGTTTCGACGAAATGGTCAACCACCATGTCCGGCCGGTAGCGCAGCCTGAGCTTACGTTCGAGCAGGGCGCGGAACATGATGGCGTCCGAGCCGCCACCGATCACGTTGCCGATCCGGTCGAAGCGCTTGTCGAAGCGCAGCGTCGGGTCGTCACGGAAAATGCGCATGTCGTAGGCAACGTTGGCGGTCCACACCGGTGTCGTATCGTCCTTGATCCAGAACGCGTCCGGGCCATGGTTCACTTCTGCCAGAAAGCCGAGCAGGTCGTCCTCCAGCCAGTGCGGACGCTGCCCCGGCGCGAAACTCACTTCGACGCGGCCGCCAGCGCACTGCGCACCTTCCACGGCGATCGCATGGTGAGCCGCAGCGACCAGGCCCGGATGCGGCAGTTCGTCGTCGTCCATGAAGATCAGGATGTTGCTGTCCATCGCTTCGGCCAGTGCGCGGTTGCGCGCGGGCACGATGCCCTGCGTCGATTCGGTCACGTAGCGCAAGGGCGCACCGGGCTGGGCGGCCAGCTTCTCCAGTACGGCCAGCGTGTCGTCGCTGCTGTTGTTGTTCACCACCAGGATTTCGAACGGAACGTCTGCCTGCTGGGCGCGCATCGCGGCGACCAGCGCATCGAGGCGATCGGCGCGGTTGTATGTGCAGAAGGCGAAGCTGATCATGCGGTCATCCCTGTTGTTTGCCCGCCCGGTCGCCGCGCATGACGCGCAGCAGCGCGCGATGCAAAGGCAGCGGCAGCAGTGCGGGCAGCATGTAGAGCCAGTCCTTCGGGCGGCCGTAGCCGCTGGCCATGACGGCCCGGAACAATGAGCGGGCAGTCTCCGTGTCGCCCTTCCAGTAACTGACGTAGCCGCGGTGCAGCAGCTCGCCGCTGGTCAGTGCGCGAACACGGCTCCGGCCAAGCTGCTGCGCGATGTCCGGGTGCGCGGCGAGAAATTTTTGCTGCGCACGCAGGTGGTTGAAGGCGATGCGCGAGCGGTTCTTGGTGATCTGCTCGCCGTCGTGGAAGTGGTAGAAGGCCAGCACCTCGGGCACACGGACCAGAGGCATTACGCTGCCCAGCCGCAGCCACAGGTCGTAATCCATGCACGAACTGAGCGCGGTGTCGAAGGCGCCGTGGCGGCGTATCGCCGCCATGCCGAGCATGGCGCCGTGGATGGGCCAGCGGCAGCCGCCGAGCAGTTTCTCGATCTTGTCCGGTGTTTCGTATTCGGGCGGCACGAAGGGCTGGCTGCCCTCGCGGCCGACGCCGATGTTCTGCCAGCCGCAGTAGGCGAGCGCTTCATCCTCGCGGCCGGCCAGCGCGGCCGACATGCGTTCGAGAAATTCCGGGCGCCAGGTGTCGTCGGAATCGAGAAAGGCCAGCAGACGGCCGCGCGCCTGCGCGAGCCCGGTATTGCGCGCCGCGGCGGCGCCAGCGTTTGCCTGCTGCAGAGGCACGATGCGCGGGTCGGCGGCGGCCAGCGCCTGCATCAACTGCCAGGAGTCGTCGCGCGAGCCGTCGTTGACGATGATCAGTTCCCAGTCACCGCGCGTCTGCGCCTGCACGCTGGCCACGCTCTGCGCGAGGTGGCTGGCGCCGTTGTAGCACGGCATGACGATGGAGATGGCAGGCGTCACGCCGCGTTGCTCCGCAGGACTGGAGGCGTCAGGGTTGCGAAAGGGGCGAAGGACGGTCGGACGGCGGCGGTCACGGTAGGTGGGCGGATGCGCGAAACTCTTGAGCGTCCCGGAATGCTAGCAGCGCTTGCCGATAACGGCTCTGGTATACGTCACGGCCCGCGGCGGTGACGTTGACGCCCCAGGTGGGCGCCCCCTCCGACATCAGTTGTGCGGCCATGTCGCGGTTCACCGCCACCGCGTAGTGCGAACCGTCGTAGGTGTTGTCGGTTCGCGCCGTCTGCTCGCCGGGCAGCGAGAAGTCGATCAGGCGCGGGAAGTGCCGGGCGGTCGCGTACAGCGCGTCGAGATAGCCGTCCAGCAGGCCGTGGCGCTCCATTTCGTCGATGCGCCAGGCACTGACCGGCGGCACGTAGGCAAGCATGCGGGCGCCGGGAAAGCGGCTCGCCAGTTCGCCGTACAGGCGCGCGTTGGCGCTGTCGAACGGAATCGACGGGCGACGCCGGGCGTCGCTGCGCTGCAGGCCTTCCGCGCTGCGGAAGCGCGCCGGGTCGAAGGCGGGGGCGTCAGCGCGGATGACACAGTCGAAGTTGCGGTCGTAATAGCGCGGCGTGCCGGGCTGGGTCAGCGCCTGCCAGGACAGCGCAAGGCTGCCGGCCGACAGGTAGTCCGCCAGCACGCCGGGCGGCGGGTGCAACTCACGGACGAAGTCCGGAATCGACGGCGGATCGCGCCCTTCGCGCAGGAAGTTGAAGCCATCGACGCCAACAACCACCAGTTTCGGTCGCATGCCGAGGTGGTGCAGGTAGTCGGCGTAGGCGACGAATTCCTCGATCTGTCCGCTGGCGAAGGACAGGTTGAAGCAGCGGTGCGGCGCGAAGGCGTCACCCGGCATCAGCGTGCCGCGCGAACTGCCGAAGATCACGCAGTCGTAAACGGCCATCCGGCGCCGCAGCAGGTTGATCTTGGACAGGCGCTCGTTGAAGTGCGGATTGACGCCGCTGAAGCGGTTGCCGCTGAAATGCCACAGCGGATCGACCGCCGCATTGATGGCGAAGGCGAGGGCGCAGACCGCCGCCGCGCTGAGTGCCGTCAGGGCCATGTAGCGGCGGAAGGAGATCTGCGGTCGGCTCATGTGCGTCAGAACTGGAAGTACAGAAACTCGCTGACGCGATTCAGGTGCAGCAGCGCGAAACCGAAGGCGCAGCCCGCGCAGATCGCCGTCAGCCGGGTCGGTCGCCAGGCCAGCCTCGCCGCCTGTGCGCGTTCGAGCGCGGGCTCGAAGCGAGCCATGATCTGCTGCGAACTCGGTGCCAGCCAGACGATGGCAAGCAGGCCGGCGATCCAGAAGGGCGCATGACCGGACGGGTCGAAGGCGGTGACCGGCACACCCTGTGTCACGCTCAGACCGGCCGCCTTCAGCGCGGCGGTGAGCTGCCAGGCCAGCGGCCAGTTGGCCGGCACCTGCAATGCGGCCTGGCCGCGCATCGCGTCGATCATTCGCCAGGCAGCGTCGAAGTCGCTGGCGCGGAAGAACACCCAGGCCAGCACGACGGCGACGAAGGTGAGCGCCGCGCCGGCGAGGCGTTCGGCGCTGCCGGCCGGGCGAGCAAGGATGCGCGCACGCAGCGTGCGCCAGCCGTGGTTCATGCACAGATAGGCCCCGTGCAGCGCACCCCAGACGACGAAGGTCCAGCCGGCGCCATGCCACAGACCGCCCAGCACCATGGTGAGCAGCAGGTTGATGTAGCGGCGCAGCGGGCCGCGCCGGTTGCCGCCCAGTGCGAAGTACAGGTAATCGCGCAGGAAGCGCGACAAGGTCATGTGCCAGCGCCGCCAGAACTCGATCATGTTGGCCGCCTTGTAGGGCGAATCGAAGTTCAGTGGCAGGCGTACGCCGAACATGCGCGACAGGCCGATCGCCATGTCCGAGTAGCCGGAAAAGTCGAAGTAGAGCTGCAGCGTGTAGGCCAGAGCACCGCACCAGGCTTCGACGATGCCGGGCTGCACGCCATTGCCTGCGGCCGAAAAAACCGGCGCCACGTATGCCGCGATGCCGTCAGCCAGCACCACCTTCTTGAACAGCCCAATGATGAACATCGTGCCGCCGACGGCGACGTTCTCCCAGCTGAAGCGGTAGGTCGCCGCGGCGGCGAACTGCGGCATCATTTCCTTGTGATGCAGCACCGGCCCGGCGATCAGGTGCGGGAACCAGGTCACGAACAGGCCGTAGTGAATCGGGTTGCGTTCCTTCACTTCGCCGCGGAAGGCGTTGACCAGGAAGGCGATCTGGGTGAAGGTGAAGAAGGACACGCCGAGCGGCAGCACGATGTGTTCGAGCTGCCAGCCGAAGTCGCCGACCGCGTTCGCGCTGTTCACGACGAAGTTCGCGTACTTGAACCAGCCCAGCAGCGCCAGGTCGGCGACGATGCCCAGCCACAGCAGACGCTTTGCGCGTGCCATCGCGCCGGCCGCATGCGCCGAGGAGATGGCCGAACCGACCGTGAAATTGAAGGCGATCGAGGCGAGCAGCAGCAGGACGTGTATCGGTTCCCACCAGCCGTAGAAGGCGAGCGAGGCGATGAACAGCCAGCCCGCGGCGATGCGGCGGTTTGCGCGTGCAAGCAGGAAGAAACCGGAGAAGCTCAACGGCAGGAAAACAAGCAGGAATTCCCACGAGTTGAACAGCATTCCGGCTCAGCCCCTTCCGTGCAGAAGCCGGCGCAGTGTCGCCGGCCAGCCCACGTCGTTGGTGCCGGCGGCCAGCTTGCGCATGAAGCTGCCGGCGCCGTCCGTGTTGTACAGCGTCAGGCGGCGCAGGCCGTAGAGATCGCCGTCGCGCAGCGCCCAGCCGGTGCGCGTGGTGCAGGCGCCAGCATAGCCTGCGTCGCGCACGGCGGCAGCGCAGCGCGCGTCCCAGGCGCCGTAGGGGTAGGCGAAGCTGCGCACCGGCTTACCGGTGATGTCTTCCAGCACAACGCGCGAATCGCGCAGCTCGCTGGCCAGTGCGCCGTCCTCGAGCGCGGGCAGGCGGAGGTGATTCACCGTGTGCGAGCCGATCTCGATGCCCGATTCCGCGAGGGCACGCAATTGCGCGCGGTCAAGCAGCGTCAGCGGTGGCCGGTTTTTGGCGCCCCAGCGGGGCGCTTCACCGATCGAGCCGGTCACGATGAAGCAGGTGGCCCGCATCTGCCGTTCGCGCAGCAGATCGAAGGCGGCCAGATTGTCGGCGTAGCCGTCGTCGAAGGTGATAACCGCGACCCGGCCCTGCCAGCGCGATGGATCGACCAGCAGTTCGCCCATGGTCGGAGTCGCCCAGCCACCGGCCGCAAGGATGTCCATCTGCGCGCGGAACTGCTGCATGGACACCGCCCACGGCCAGTCCGGCCGGCCGCTTCCCGCGGCCACCGAGTGGTACATCAGCATGACGGGGCCGTGCCCACCGGCCCGGCGCAGAAGCAGGCGCGAGACCGGATCGCTCATTTGCGCGGCTCCGCACGCAGGAAGGGGATCTTCGCCTTCCATTTCTGCCGCTCGCCGGCCAGCGCTCCGATCGGCAGGAAGAGGAAACACAGCCCGTAGACGGCCGCGCTGCAGCCGCCGACGACGATCAGGTGCAGCAGCTCCGGCAGATTGCGCGCGTAGTGCTCGAGCGGCAGTGCGACGGCGACCATCAGGACGGCCAGCAGCAGCGCCGGCATCAGCGCGCCGAACAGTTCGCGCCAGCGCGTGTCGAGGCAGCGCGAGGCCAGCCAGTACATATGCGTGGCGTTATAGACGGCGACCGCGATCAGCGCCGCCGCGACGCCGTTCAGTCCGTACTCGAGGCCAGCCAGCGTGGCGCCGCCGGTCAGCAGCAGCAGCGCGATCTGCACCTTCAGTTCGCGGTGCAGCCAGTTGCGTGCGGCCAGTACCGCCCCGCACAGGTTGGCGATCATCAGGAAGGGGCTGGCGATGGCCAGCAGCGACAGCGGCCCGGCGGCTTCGATCCAGCGCGCGCCGTACAGCACGTTCATCATCGGCGCCGCCAGCAGGTGCAGCAGCACATAGAACGGCGCCGCGTACACGGCGACCAGCCGGATGCTGTGCAGGAACATGTGACGCGACTTCGCGTCGTCGTGCTGCTCCCGCGCCAGGGCGCGGAACAGCACCTGATAGACCGAGCCGACGATGAACATGTTGGGCATGCGCACCAGGCTGTCGGACTTGTTGAACAGACCGACCGCGCTCATGCCGAGCGTGCGGCCGAGCACGAAGTTCGACGCCTGGTTGCGCAGATACACGACGATGTCGTTCACCGACACCAGAAAACCGTAGCGCGCCAGTTCTCGCCCGCGTGCGAACTCGAAGCTCAGGCCAGGCCGCCAGCGCGCAATGAATGCCAGGGCAGTGGCATTGGCGATCGATCCCGCCATGCCGCCGAGCACCAGACTCCAGACGCTCCAGCCGGCAAAGGCCAGCCCGATGCTGGTGCCGCTGGCTACGAACAGCGTGATGACGCGGGCGACGGTCTGTGCCTTGAAGCGCATTTCCCGATGCAGGATGCTGTTCGGCAGATTGACCAGCGGGCGCGTGATGAAGGTGAGTGCCGACACGCGCAGCAGCTGCTCGTAAAGTGGCGTGTCGTACCAGCGGGCGAACCAGGGTGCGGCGCAGAAGAACACCGCGTAGATGGCGATGCCGATCAGCAGCTGCAGCGTGAACACCACGTCGTAGTCGTGCTTCGTGGCCTCCTTGGCGCGCACCAGCGCCTGACCCATGCCGCCGCCGGAGACGAAGCCGGCCAGGCCGGTGAACACCTGTATCGTCACCAGCATGCCGAATTCGGCCGGCGCGAGCAGGCGCGCCAGCACGATGCCGAAGGCGAAGGTGAGTATCTGGATGCTGGTGTTGCCCAGGAAGAGCCAACCGACGCTGTGTCTGAAGCTGTGACTGGCGGCCATGCGGGCGAATGAAGGGGCAGGTTCCGGAAGGTCCGCCTCTGCGGCGGGAGTGAGCGCGAAAGTAT
Organism: Methyloversatilis sp.; assembly: GCF_965284615.1. Classification (GTDB taxonomy): domain Bacteria; phylum Pseudomonadota; class Gammaproteobacteria; order Burkholderiales; family Rhodocyclaceae; genus Methyloversatilis. The sequence continues at coordinate 3,783,281 of NZ_OZ260098.1, read as the reverse complement.
CGCATCAGACGGGGCCGATGCCTTGCACACCCTGTCACGCCGTGACGCAGGCCAGCGTTGCCGGTCTGAAGCCAAGCGTTAGCTGCGTCGCTGTTCGCGCCACGCTTCGCGTGGTCTACTGTTCGACCTTGTGACCTACCGGAGAGACCTTGCATGCTTTCGTCGATCCCGCGATCCCCAAGCTTCCCTCGCTGGCGCTACCTTGTCTGGATGCTTCCGCTGTTCGTCTTCTCGGCAGACGTCGCGGCGCGCCGGAACGAGACGACCAACTGGACGGATCAGGACTTCGCGTTGTATCCACCGTTCTGTCGCGCGCGTATCGAACGCGAGCCGAAGGAACTTGTGGATTACTGGACGCAGCGACTGGGCCCCAAGAACTACCTGCACATCCACCACTTCTGTTTCGGGCTGAAGGCGCTGAATCTGGCTTACGCCAATCTGAACAACAAGCAGCAGCGCGAGTTCATGGCCAATGCCGTGGTCGGCAACTTCAACTACATCATCGACAGCACGGAAAGAACCTTCTATCTGCGACCGGACGCCTACGTGAATCTTGGCCGCGGCCACCAGCTCCGCGGGGAGTACGACATTGCACGGCAGAAGTTCTACGAGGCGCTCAAGCTCAATCCCAAGCTGGTCAACGCCTGGGTCGCGATGAGCGACATGTACTACCAGGCGGGCAAGAAGTCGGATGCGCTGTCGGTGCTCATGCAGGCGAGTGAGTACTGCGGCGAGAACAAGAAGATAGACCTGCGCATCGCCGAGATGCGTGCCGCCGGAATCAAGCCGGCGGCGATCGAGGTGGTGCCCGTTCCCAAGCCCAAGCCGGCGGAAGCGCCGCCGGCTGCAGAGGGCGCCGCGGCTCCGGAAGCGGCGCCGGCCGCCGAGTCGGCGCCCGCATCGGAGCCGGGCGCGACGACGGCGCCCGCGGCTGAGCCAGCGCCCGCAGCGGCCGAGTAAGCCTCCTCAGTCGGCGCGCAGCCGCCTGAGCAGCAGCGCCAGGTGGCCTGCCCGCGGTGCCAGGCGCAGCGATCGGATGAAGTCTCGCCAGAATCCGGGCGCGGCACCTTGCGTCGCCCAGCAGCGGTCGAACAGGGCATTGCCCAGCGCGCGCCCGAGCAGTCGGCGATGTTCGGCTTGCAGCAACGGCTGCAGCCGCTCGAACAGCGCGCGTTTCATTTCCACGTCGTGCTCGTGCATGCGGCTGGCCAGCGCGGCCTGTGAGAAATAGCTCTGACCGTCACGCCGCCACTGGTAGAGCGGCCGATCGACCAGCACGCAGCGCAGCCCACGTGCCGCCGCCTCAAGCGCCCAGGCCGATTCGGGCCAGTGGTCGTTGCCCATCGGGCTGACCGCATCCAGGACGTTGCGCCGGAAAACCGGATGCTGGAATGCAGCCGGCACGCCGAGCAGCAGCGCCGCAAACAAGCGACCATCGAACGTGATGACGCATTCGTCTCCGGCGCGGGCGTTCGCGAGGCGCAGCGTTCGTCGTGTCGCGCTCCGCTGTCGCAGATTGACGTCTTCTGCCTCGTCGCCGAACGCGTCTACGCCGATGAAGGCCACGTCGGCGTCACGCAGCGCCTGTGTGGCGGCGGACAGGGCTTCCGGCGCCAGCCTGTCGTCGTCGTCGAGCTGGGCGATCAGTTCTCCGCGGGCGGCGGCGAAGCCGCTGTTGCGCGCAGCGGCGACGCCGCGCGGCTGATCGTGGCGGACCAGGCGCAGCCGCCCGTTGACGACGGCTTCCAGCGCAGCGGCATCGATCGGCGGCGTCGAGCCGTCGTTGACCACCACCACTTCCCAGTCGGTACAGGTCTGTGCGGCGATCGAGGCCAGCGCCTCGCGCAGCAGTGCGGGCCGGTTGTACGTCGGTATCACCACCGACACGCGCGGCGCGGCGTTGTCTGAGATTGCGCTCATGTCCGCCAGGCCGCGACGCGATGGCGCAGCGCCTGCCGCCACTCGCCACGCTGTCGCGCCAGCATCGCGGTGCCGATGTAGGCGTCGCGCAGGGCACGCCGGGCCGCCGGCAGTGCCCTGGACATGTCTGCTGCGCGCAGATGGGCGCACAGTTCCCGCAGCGCCTGGATGTCGCCGCGCGCCTGCTCGTAGCGGTCGCCCGAGGTGTTGTTGGCGTGCTGGCGGTAACTCACCAGCGTTTCCGCCTGATAGAGGAAGGGGGCGTGCGCGGCCGTGCGCAGCCACAGGCTGTAGTCGTCGGCCCAGAAGCCGCGCTGTGGCAGGAAGCCGCCGGCCGCCTCGTAGGCGCTGCGGCGGACCATCACCAGCGAGGCACTGAGAATGAAGTTGCCGTGCAGCAGCGCGTCGAGGATGCGGCCGCTGCCGCGCAGACCGTAGCCCGAACCGGTGGCGGCCAGCAGCTTGCCGTCAGCGTCGATGCGCCGGTGATCGCAGTAGGTGGCACCGGCGTCCGGAAAGCGCTGCATCAGGTTGACCTGGCGCGCCAGCTTGTTGACGTCCCACACGTCGTCCTGGTCGATGAAGGCAATCAGTTCGCCGCCAGCAGCGTCGGCGCCCGTGCGACGTGCGTGCGCCTGGCCGTGATTGGTCTGCGACACGAGCGTGATCCGGTCGCCGTAGCGCTGCAGCAGCGCAGCGCTGCCATCGGTCGAGCCGTCATCGACGACGACGACGCGCGCCGCGGGCAGACGCTGCACGAGCACCGAATCGAGGGCTTCGGCCAGATGTGCTGCGCCGTTGAACACCGGCATGACGACGCTGATCGACGGCGCAGCCATGGCGACTCAGCGTTGAGGTCGCGCCACGAAGGCGAATTGCTGCGGCTTGAATTCGGCCAGCCAGCGATCGAACAGGCGGAATGCGAGGCGGCGCAGCGGTGACGGCGACCACCATGACTCGTTGATGCCCTCGACGGTATCCACCCGGTAGCCGCAGTCCTCGATCATGCGCAGCGCGCTCTTGCGGGTGAAGAAGCGCAGGTGGGTGCGGTCGCGCACGCCGCGGCCTTCGTAGCGGAAATCTCGCTCGAACAGCATGTGCTCGACGTTGTTGACGTGCAGCAGATTGGGCAGCGAAATGATGACGACGCCGGCCGGCGCCAGCCAGCGCTGCGCCAGTTCGAGCGTGTGCCACGGCGCTTCCATGTGCTCGAGCACGTCGTTGAACACGATGGCGTCGAAGTGGCCGTCGGGCAGCGCGCAGCCTGCCGCCATCGGCTCGGCGAGCACGTGGTCGAGCCGGGTTGCTGCCAGCGCGGCGGCGTCGGCGGCCGGCTCGATGCCCCATACCTCGATGTCACGCACCTGTTTCAGCGCGTGGCCGAAGGCACCGGTATGGCAGCCGACGTCGAGCAGCCGGCGCGCGCATGCGGGCACGAAGCGCTGCATTTCGCTGCGCGGGGAATCGGGGTAGCGCTGGATGTCGCTCACGGATCAGAAGTCGAAATAGATGAAACGCTGCGTGCTGCCGCCGAAAATTACCACACACAGTATCGCGGCCGCATAGACGCCACCGCGCAGCAGCGGGGTCACCCGCGACCAGCGTTCGAGGCCGCTGGCGCAGGCGCTGACGATGCGTGATTCGAGCAGCACCAGCACGCAGGTGAGCAGGGTCAGCAGCCACACATAACTGCGCACCACCGGTGGACTGGCGTCGCTGCCGGCCAGCCCGGCCATGCGGGCGCACATGTCGAGCGCCTGCGTCGTGGTGCCGGCGCGGAAGAACACCCAGGTGAGCCAGACGACAACCATGCTGCAGCCCCAGGCGAGCACGGCGTAGGCGGAGCGCCCGCTGGCGGACTGCGGCTTTGGCAGCCAGGGCTGGACGACGCGGTGCGCCACCAGCCAGGTGCCGTGCAGGAAACCCCAGATGACGAAGGTCCAGGCGGCGCCGTGCCACAGGCCGCCGAGCACCATGGTGATCATCAGATTGGCCAGCGTGCGCGCGTAGCCGGCGCGGTTGCCGCCGAGCGACACATAGAGGTAATCGCGCAGCCAGCGCGACAGCGTAATGTGCCAGCGCTGCCAGAACTCCTGTGGGCTGCGGCTGATGTAGGGGTAGCGGAAATTGCGCGGCAGGTTGACGCCGAAGCCGCGCGCCAGACCGATCGCCATTTCGCTGTAGCCCGAGAAGTCGAAGTAGATCTGCAGCGCGAAGGCGGTCACCGCCAGCCAGGCGGTGGCGGTGTCCAGCCGCGACGGATCGGCCCACAGCTCGTCGGCCAGACCGGCGAAGTTGTCGGCGAACAGTATCTTCTTGATCAGCCCGCCCATGAAGATGAGCGCGCCCACCTTCAGATCGCGCGCCTGCAGCGGCCCGAGGCGCTCCAACTGCTCGACCAGTTCCGACGCACGGAGGATGGGGCCGGCCACCATGTGCGGGAAGAAGCTGATGTACAGCCACCACGAGCGGAAGGAAATGCGCGTGGTCCACTCGCCGCGATAGACGTCGATCATCACCGACAGCATGTGGAAGGTATAGAAGCTGATGCCCAGCGGCAGCGCCCAATGCGTCCAGTGGCTGTCGAGGCCGGTGTCGGTGTGGCCGGCGAAGGCGGCGACGGCGATCGCCGTGTCGATAAGCATGCCCAGGTACTTGATGCCGCCGAGCAGCGCCAGATTGAGCACCAACGCGACCACCAGCGTGCGCTTGCTGCGCGTGCGAGACAGCGCGCTGTAGAACAGGTAGTTGATGCTGACCGACAGCACCAGCAGGATCAGGTAGGCCGGTTTCCACGAGGCGTAGAAGATGAGGCTGCCGGCCAGCAGCACGACCGCGCGCTGCGGCTGCGTGCGGCACAGGCCGTAGATCGCCAGCAGTGCGGCGAGAAAGACGAAGAAGACGGGCTGGCTGAAGATCATCGTGCGGTGTCCTTGCGCCAAGCTGCGCCCAGTGCGGCGCTGTACAGGCGGGCGCCGCCGTCGTTCAGGTGACCGGGGTCGGCGAAGTGGTCGGGTTCGAGTGCTGGTACATCGACCCGGAGCCAGCGCGCGCCGAGCGCTTCCAGCGCCGGTGTGACGCCGGCGTAGGGGCCGGCTGCGGCGCCGGGGCCGAAGGCCGATTCGCGGCCGAACAGCGGCGTGGCGATCAGGTGTACGCGCACGCCTGCCTTGACCAGGCGATCGACCAGCCTGTGCATCGCATCGACCATGCGCGGATCGGGTGGCGCACGCGTGCCGGCCTCCTGCGCCATCAGCTGTTCGCGGTTCTGGAAGCGGCCCTTGAAGCCGGCGCGGTAACCCATGTTCTGCGCGGCGCCGCCGCCCACCGGTTCCACTTCGCCGACCGTCGCCTCGGCGAAGCGCAGCAGTTTGTCCGGTTCGCGCAGTTGCCGCAGATTGCCGCTGTAATACCAGGTGCGCAGCAGCGATCCGAACAGTTCGGCATGGAAGCCGCCGTCGAGCAGCGCGTCGCGCTCGGCGAGAAAGCCGTAGTAGCCGAGCGAGTCCTCGTGCTGGAACAGCGTTTCGTCCAGCGTGATCAGTACGTCACTGGGGCGGGCGCCGGCTTCGAGCAGGCGGTCGGCCACGCCGTGCAGCACCAGTGCGTTGGCACCCGGCATGCCCAGGTTGAAGGCGCGCACGCCGCTCGGCGATCCGGCCGCGGCGAGCAGGGCGTCGGGCGCGATGCCATTGTCGGCGCGGCTGTTGCCGAGCACCAGCAGCGATGGCCGGGCGTGTTCGACAAAATCGATCTTGTCGGTGGCGCGACCGACCGCGAACACGGCGCGGTAGCGTTGCAGTACCGCGTCGCTGTGCAGCGCCAGTTCGAAGCAGGCCAGCAGGGCCAGTGCAATCCAAGCCGCCGGACCGAGCGCGGCCGTCCATCCTCTGTTCATCGGGATACCCAGGCGCGAAGTTGATCTATCCATCCGGCGGCCGGCGCGCGCGTGCCTTCGCCCTCGACGGTGAGTGTGCGGCGGCTGCCGTCGGCCAGTGTGACGGTCGCTTCGACCGCCAGCCGGTCGTGCGGATAACGCAGCGCCAGGCGGCGGCCGGGCAACGCGATGTCGGCGACGATGCCGTCCGGCTGTTCGGTCACCTGGGCGTCCATCGGCGGCAGCGTGCCCAGGCCCGGGCGCAGCACGACCAGGAAGCGGTCTTCCAGCGCCGGCGCGGCGGGCGAAATCTCCAGTCGCCAGGCGCCCGGATCGAGATCGGCCGGGCCGCGCGCGATATTGGCGGCCAGCGTGCCGTTCTCGTCGAAGTTGCGGCCGTCGACGAAGAACTCGAAGCCCTTGCCGCCGATCGGCACGATGCGCGCGTCGCGCGGGTAGAGCACCTCGCCCTCCAGCCGCGGCAGGCCGGCGACCTGCATCACCGGCGCGCGTTCGATCACGAAGCGCCGGCCGTCGATGCGTGGCGCCTCGGCGCTGTGCAGCAGCCAGCGCTTGGCGAACTCGGCGCGCGTCGCTTCCAGCGTGTCCTGCACGACCAGCATGTCGGCCGCGCGGTCATAGACGAAGATGCGCCAGGCACGCTCGACCCGCCGCGTGCGGTGGTGGAAGCTGTGGGCGCCGGTCTGCGCGCTGGTGTAGGCGGCGGTGATGTCGGCCAGCGCGATCAGCAGGTCGTCCTGCTCGACCACGCGCACCATGCGGCCGGTGTGGAAGTCGTCGTACTTGCTGCGCCAGTCCTCGATATCCATCGGCGCGGCGTGCAGGTCCCAGCCGGAACCGACACGGCGTTGGCCGCCGTCGTTGGCGATGGTGCGCGGCTTCTTGTTCTGGCGCGCCGGCATCGGCAACGTGTCGGCTGGATCGGTCACCGTCAGCGTGTTGTGGGCGATGGTCTGGTAGTGGTAGTTCAGATGGTGGTCGGTGCCGTAGCCGCAGTAGCAGCCGCTGTCCAGGGCCAGCGGCGCGCCCTTGTACAGCGTGAAGCTGCCCTGGTCGAGATGGCTGTGCGACCAGTAGTTGTCGCCCGCCTTGAAGCTCAGGTGGGTGGCGTCGTCGCGCCAGTTGCTGCGGACGAGCAGCCAGCCGAGGCCGTCGGCGTAATGGGTGAGCGGCTGCGCCTGCACCGCGGCGGGCGAGTACAGCGTGGCGTCGGTGAGCGGACCCCAGGGCCAGGAGGTCGGAGCCGGCTTGCCGTCGGGCTTGCCGTACAGCGTGTAGGCGGCCGCGTGGCGGTATTCGAGCGCCAGCGCCAGTGCGTCGTCCACCGCTCGGCGGCCGAAACGGCCGTCGCCGATCTTGACGCTGCTGCCGTCCGGCAGCTGGCGCATGACCAGGAAGTCGAGGAAGCCGCGCAGCGCCGGCTCCTGCCGGAACAGGTCCTCGCCGGTGGCCGATCGCCACATGGCCGGCAGCTGATAGATGGCCTGGCCGATGCCGATGCCGACGTATTCGTTGCCTTCGTGCCAGCCGCCGTTGCGCCCGCCGATCTGCCGCCACACCGGCAGCACGCGGTTGATCCAGTAGTCGTAGGTGAAGGCCATCACCGGCGCGGCGCGCGGATCGTCGCCGTGGATGGACAGCGCGCACGCCATCAGCGCCTGGAAGGGCGCGTTGTACAGATAGACGTTGTACGGCGACAGCGCCTCCATCCGGATGACGCGGATCTGGTGATTGCAGGCCTCGATTACCTTGTCCTTCAGCTTCGGCATCAGCTCCGGCGGCACGCGGTCGTGCAGCCAGTCGTAGACCTGGGCGATCGGCTTGGTCTGCGCGTGGCCGCGCCAGTTGGGCTTCATGCGGACGACGCGCTCGACGATGACGCGCACATCCTGCGTTTCCGGCGCCAGCACCGCCGCCTCGATGGCTGCGCTCAGATCGCCGCTGCCGCCCTTGGCGCGCCTGACGAGCTGAGCGATGTAGTCCGGATTGTCGGCGCGCAGGCGGGCGATATCGCCCGCTGACGGGTAGGGCAGGCGCGGATGCGCGTGGCGGAAACCGGGCAGCGTGGGCAGTTGCAGCTCTTCCGGCAGCGGCAGCGTCGGCTTGCTGCGCGCCGAGGCCAGCACAGTCGGTGGCGGCGTGCGTGCGAGCGACCACACCGCGCTGGCGCTGCTCAGCAGCAGTGCAGCGACCAGCGTGAACGCCAGTCGCGGGCGCACCGGCGAGCGCGGCCGCGGCGCCTCACCGGCTGCCGGCGCCAGATGGCGGACCGTCAGCACGGCGCCGGCCAGCGCCATCGCAACCGTGGTGATGTCGGGCGTGCGGCCGGGCACGTACTGCTGCATCCATTCCAGACCGAAGGCAAGGCCGCCGCAGCTGAGCACGATGCCTGCGGCGGCGCCGCGTCCGGCGCCGGACAGTCGGTGCAGCGCCGCCGCCAGTGCGACATAGGGCCAGAAGGTGTCGATCAGCACACTCAGCCCCTGCATCGGATTGTTCAGGTGGGCGACGAAGGGCGTCCAGTTCAGTTGCCGCAGGGCGCCGGGCTCAGGTGTCAGTTCGACGATGGACAGCGCCAGCACCATGGCCAGCGCCGCCAGCGCCGGGCGCGCCGGTTTGAGACGGCGCGGCAGTGCCAGCCCGAACAGCAGGCCGGCCGCCGCGCCGGCCAGTGCTTCGGCCGACAGCTGGCGACTGATCACCGCCACCTTGAGCAGCAGCACTGCCAGCACGAACAGCCACAGAAAGCGCGTCAGCGACGCCGTGCGCTGGCGGGCGTCGCGCGCCAGCAGCGCGAGGGCGAACAGTGCCAGCGCGTAGCCAGCCATGCGCGCGAAATCGAAGCTGGCCGGATCGCCCAGTGTGGCTGCCAGCGGTGCGAGGCCGTTGCGCAGGGTGCCGAGGTCGAGCGAAGGCACGAAGGGCGACAGCTGCGACAGGGCCCAGCCGGCAATGGCCGCGAGGGCCAGATCGGCGTCGCGCGTCGGCTGGAAGCTGCGCGCGCGCCAGGCCTGCAGGCGGGCAACCAGGCGCCAGCGCGGCGTCAGCAGTGCGGCGATCGTGGCACCGACCAGCCCGCCGGCGGTGTTCAGGATGAAGTCGGCCAGCGAGGGCACCCGCTGCGGCAGATGCGCCTGCGCAGCTTCGACCCCGAAACTGAGGGCGGCGGCGAACGCCGTCGCCAGCGCGATCGACAGCAATGCCGGCCAGCTTCGCGTGAGCCAGCGCAGCCCGATGCCCAGCGGTATGTATATGAGGGCATTGACGACCAGATCGGGCGCCGACAGCGCCTTCGTGTTCCACACGCCGAGAAAGGCCAGCGCGTCGGCGGTCGGTCGCCAGCCGGTGAACGGGTAGAGGCTGCCCCACAGGATCAGCGCGGTATAGACGACGCATGCCGCGAGGACGTTCCGGGTGTGGCGCGCTTCGAAGGGCATGGATGGAGGCGAGGGGGCTGGCTGACGGAGGACGTGCGCGGCGATTATCCGGACCGGCACCGGCGGCCGATAGGGGGTGGCGGCGGCTTGTCGCTGCCGGAAGTGCCATCAGTCACGATCGGCGGCGGGCCGGAACGCGAGTCGGCGGCCGGTCTGTGCGAAAGTGCGCACCCGGAGGAGGGGACGATGTACGGGCTTTGCGGGGCATTGCTGCTGTGGGCGGTGGCGCTTTACTGCGTCAGGCGCGATCTTGCGCGCGCCTGGGCCGAGCCCTGTCTGCGCCACCCGGTCATGGTGTTCGAGGGCGACGACTGGGGTTACGGCCCGCTGGAACAGGCCGATGCGCTGCGCGACATCGCGCGCGTGCTGTCGGCGCATGCCGATGCGCAGGGCCGTCACCCGGTGATGACCCTGGGCGTCATCCTGGCCGGCCCGGACGACGCCCGGCCGGACGAGGCCGAAGCCTGCGTCGCACTGGACGACGTCCGGCTGGCGCCCGTGCTGGCGGAAATGCGCGCCGGCGTGGCGCGCGGGGTGTTCTCGCTGCAACTGCACGGCATGCAGCACTATCACCCTGCAGTGCTGGACAAGGCCTGCGCGCAGGATCCGGCGCTGCAGGCGTGGCGACGCCAGCCCTTCCCGGCCACTGAAGACCTGCCGTCGCCCTTGCAGAGCCGCTGGACCGACGCCTCCAGCCTGCCGTCGCAGGCGCTCGAAAGGACCGACATCGTCAGTCGCGCGACGGCCGAGGTATCGACTTTCGCCCGCATCTTCGGCGTGATGCCTGCGGTGGCCGTGCCGCCAACCTTCGTCTGGAACGATGCGGTGGAGGCCGCCTGGGCGGCGGCCGGCGTGTGCGCACTGGTCACGCCGGGCGAGCGCTACGAGCGGCGCGGCGCCGACGGCCTGCCGGTCGATAGCGGCCGGCTCTACCGGAACGGCCAGCGCTGTGCTTCCGGGCTGACGGCGCTGGTGCGCGACGATTATTACGAACCGGTGCGCGGCCACCGTGCCGACCGCGGGCTGGAGGCGCTGGCGCGCAAGTGGGCGCAGCGACGCCCGCTGCTGCTGGAAACGCACCGCTCGAACTTCGTCGGTCGGCAGGCCCGGCACCAGGACAGTCTGGCGGCGATCGACAGCCTGGTTGCCGAGGCCAGAAAGCGCTACCCGACGCTGTGTTTCGTGTCGGTCGAGGCGCTGGCCGACGCCTACGCGACCGGTGGATCGGCGCTGCTCGATCATGGCCTGCCGGCCCGGCTCCGGGCCTTGCCGTCGCGTCTGCTCACCACGGGGCGCCGGCGCAAGGTCCTGCTGTTGCTCTGTGTCCTGACGGTGTTTGCGGTCGCGCTGACGGTCTGAAGCCGCCGCCGGGCGCCGGAATGCGCTTTTCCATTGTGGAAATTTGTGTCTCCCGGCCGCGCCGGTAGCCCTGAAACGGCGTCGCAACGTGCGTTAGTTATCACCGCCCTGGTGCGCCGCGGCCTCTTGTGACCAGATTCACGCGTGATCCCCGGTTCAGCCCATATCGTTCGCGCTCAACAAGCCGGCGCCCCCGCGTCGGGACAATATTTGCGGCTGCTCCGAAGCATCGTCCGGGCGGCCGAAAAGGGGTTGATTGTGGTCAGACTGTTCAGTCACTACGTACCTTCCGTCACGCTCATGAGACTTATCGCCGAGGCGATCGTGCTGTTGATCGCCGGTTTCGGCGCCGCCTGGATCAGCGCGCCCGCCAGCATGGAATCGCTGTTGCCCGCGCTGTTGCCGGCTTCGGTTTTCGCCATCCTGATGACGCTGCTGATGAGCGCGCTGGGCCTGTACCAGCGGGAACAGCCGCGCAACCTGTCCGAACTGGTCGGCCGCGTGCTGTTCGCCTTCCTGCTCGGCCTGCCGGTTGCCTACATGGTGTTCCGCCTGCTGCCGCAGGGCAGCGTCGCGATGCCGGCACTCGATGTGTCGCTGTGCATGGGTTTCGGCGGCATCCTGCTGCTGCGCGCGGCGTCGTTCCTGCAGGCCGACGGCGCCGGCATGTTCACGCGGCGCATCCTGGTCGTCGGTACCGGCGCCGAAGCGGCTTCCGTCTGGGCCAGCGTATCGACCTCGGCCAGCGCCACCCACACCATCGTCGGTTTCGTGCCGGTCGGTGCTGAAGAGGCGATCGAAGTGCCGGCCACGCTGGTGATGCCGGAAGGCAGCTGTGTCATGCAATTGGCCCGCGATCACCGCGCCAACGAAATCGTCGTGGCAGTGCGTGAGCGCCGCGGTGGCGTGCTGCCGCTGCGCGAACTGCTGGACTGCAAGCTGGCGGGCGTCACGGTGAATGACCTGTCGAGCTTCTTCGAGCGCATGCGCGGCCAGGTCCGTCTGGACACGCTGCGTGCCAGCTGGCTCATCTACGGCGACGGCTTCCGCCAGGGCTTTGCCCGCAGCGCGGTCAAGCGCGTGTTCGACATCGTCGCCGCCAGCGTGCTGCTGGTCGTGACTGCGCCCATCATGCTGCTGGCGGCCATCGCCATCGCGATCGAATCCGGCTTCCCGGTCATCTACCGCCAGGAGCGGGTCGGACAGGGCGGCCGTACGTTCAAGGTGCTCAAGTTCCGCAGCATGCGTCTGGACGCCGAAGCCGACGGCAAGCCGCGCTGGGCTGGCAGCAACGACGACCGCATCACCCGCGTCGGCCATTTCATCCGCAAGACCCGCATCGACGAACTGCCGCAGATCTTCAACGTGCTGCATGGCGACATGAGTTTCGTCGGCCCGCGCCCGGAGCGTCCTTTCTTCGTCGATCAGCTGACCGACCAGATCCCGTTCTACGCCGCCCGTCACAGCGTCAAGCCGGGCATCACCGGCTGGGCCCAGGTGCGCTACAGCTACGGCGCTTCGGTCAACGACGCGGTGCAGAAGCTGCAGCAGTACGACCTCTACTACGTGAAGAACCACACCCTCTTCCTCGACATCCTGGTGCTGCTGCAGACCGTGCGTGTCGTGCTGACCGGCGACGGCGCCCGCTGATCGTCGCCCCTGTGTCCGGCCGGCCGCGCGCTGCGCGCCTGGCGGGTCACGGGCACAATGCGGTTCATTGCAACACTTCTGACGCCGCGTCCTGATGGATTCCCTTCCCGCTGCCTTTGCGCTTTACGCATACGCTGCGGCCGCGCTCGGATTCGCCGCCTTCTGCCTGCAGCTCTTCATGAGCGCCAGCCGGTCGCCGCGCGCCCGCCTGCTCGGCTGGTGCATGGTGGGCGGCGCGCTGTGGTGTGCCGCCATGACCGGATTCGTCTGGCGCCCCCATCCGCTCTGGTGGACGCTCGCGCACGCGGCCGATGCCCTGCACTACCTGCTCTTCCTGTTCTTCCTCGCCGCCTGCGTCGTCAACCCGGACGGGCGCCAGCCGCTGAGCGATCTGGTACGCAAACCTTCCTGGCTGATACGGCTGGCCCTGATCACGGTCCTGCCCTGCGCGCTGGCTTATGCCGCGCTGTCCTGGGTGCTGCCGCGTGACGCGGGCGTGCTGGTCTGGCTGATGGGATGCGGCCTGGGGTTGAGCCTGCTGGGCGCGGTGATGACCGAGCAGTTCTACCGCAACACGCCGCAGCAGTGGCGCTGGGGCGTCAAGCCGATGACGCTGGGTCTGGGCTTCACGCTGGTGTTCGACCTGTATTTCTTCTCCGAAGCGCTGATGTTCCGCGAGCTGGACCCGACCCTGTGGGCGGTGCGCGGTCTGGTGCACGCCATCGCCATCCCGCTGTTCGCGGCGTCGTCGGCGCGCATCCGCGAGTGGTCGATCCGGCTCAATGTGTCGCGCGAAGCGGTATTCCATACCTCGGCGCTGGTGATCACCGGCGCGGCGCTGCTCATCATCGCGTTGGCCGGCTACTACGTCCGCTTCTTTGGTGGCGAGTGGGGCGCGGCACTGCAGACCGTGGTTTTGGCCGCCGGTGCGCTCGGGCTGGTGGCGTCTATCGCCTCGGGCAGCGTGCGCGCCTGGCTGCGCGTGTTCGTGAACAAGCACTTCTTCAGCTTGCGCTACGACTACCGGGCGGAGTGGTTGAAGCTGGCCGACACGCTGTACAGCGCCTCCAACGTCAACACCCTGCGCGAAGCGTCGATACGGGTGATGGCCGATCTGGTCGAAAGCCCGGGCGGCATGCTGTGGCTGCGCAACGAGCAGGGCGTGTACGCGCCAGCGGCACGACTCAACCTGCCGGCCATCGACGCGCGCGAGCCGGCCGACAGTCCGTTGATCGCGCTGCTGCTCGGTCGCATGTGGGTGGTCAATATCGAGGAGCATCGCTCGCGCCCCGGCGTGTACGGTCATATGCGCCTGCCGGAATGGGTGGCGCAGATCCCCGAGGCCTGGCTCATCTGCCCGCTCGGCAGCGAGGACATGCCGCTCGGCTTCGTCGTGCTGTGCCGCCCGCGCGCCCTGGTCAACCTGAACTGGGAGGTGCGCGATCTGCTGAAAACGGCCGGCCGCCAGGTGGCTGGCGTGCTGAACCAGACGCAGGCGATGGAAGCGTTGATCGAGGCGAAGAAGTTCGAAGCCTTCTCGAAGATGAGCGCCTTCGTCGTACACGACCTGAAGAACCTCATTGCCCAGCTCACGCTGCTGCTGCGCAACGCACAGAAGCATCGCGACAACCCGGAATTCCAGCAGGACATGCTGGAGACCATCGAACATGCGGTCGGCCGCATGAACAGCATGCTGCTGCAGCTGCGTTCCGGCACCCAGCCGATCGAGCAGGCGGCGCCGGTGTCGCTGACGCCGCTGCTCGAAAGGCTGCACCGGTCGCGCGCGCGCAGTGGCTGTGCGCTGGCGCTCGAAGTCGAGAGCGGACTGGTGATCCGTGCTCATGAAGACCGGATAGAGCGGGTTGTTGGGCATCTTGTGCAGAATGCACTGGATGCCACGCCGCAAAACGGTAAAGTCAGCATCAGGGCGCGCAGCGGACAGGAAGGCGTCGTGGTCGAGGTCGAGGACAACGGCTGCGGCATGACCGAAGAGTTCGTGCGCGAGCGCCTGTTCAAGCCGTTCCAGTCCACCAAGGCGAACGGCATGGGCATCGGCGCCTATGAAAGTTTCCGCTACATCCAGGATCTGGGTGAACGCATTGAAGTAATCAGCGAGCCGGGGCGGGGCAGCCTGTTCCGGCTCGTGTTTCCTCAGCAGACGGCCGCGGTGGCCGTCGCCTGACCGGGAGTGACATGGCTGACAAGGGTCGTACGCTGTTGATCGTCGAGGACGATCCTGCGCTGCAGAAGCAGATGCGCTGGAGCTTCGACGATTACGAAGTGGTGCTTGCCAGTGACCGCGAATCGGCGCTGGCGCAGATACGGCGCCACGAACCGGCGGTCATCACGATGGACCTGGGTCTGCCGCCGGCGCCGGACGATGTGACCGAAGGCATGGCCCTGCTCGGCGAGATCATGGCGCTGGCACCGCAGTCCAAGGTGATCGTGCTGACCGGACAGAACGATCGCGCCAACGCCTTGCGCGCGATCGGCATGGGCGCCTACGACTTCTACGCCAAGCCCTTCGAACCCGAACTGCTGGCGCTGCTGATCGAGCGCGCCTTCCGCCTGCACGATCTGCAGGCCGAGAACACACGCCTGGCCAATCAGAACCTCGGTGTCGAAGGCCGCTTCATCACACGCGACGCGAATATGCTGCGCGTGCTGCGCACCATCGAGAAGGTGTCGGCGACGCGCGCCACCGTGCTGCTGCTGGGCGAGAGCGGCACCGGCAAGGAGGTGCTGGCGAAGACGCTGCACGACCGTTCGGAGCGTGCCGGCGAACGATTCGTCGCGATCAACTGCGCGGCCATCCCCGACAACCTGCTCGAAAGCGAGTTGTTCGGCTACGAGAAGGGCGCCTTCACCGGCGCCACCAAGCAGACGCCGGGCAAGATCGAAGTGGCCAACAAGGGCACGCTTTTCCTCGACGAGATCGGCGACCTGCCGGGCCCGCTGCAGGCCAAGCTGCTGCGTTTCCTGCAGGAACGGGTGATCGAGCGGCTGGGCGGCCGCGACGAGATTCCGATCGACGTGCGCGTGGTGTGCGCCACCCACCAGAACCTGCAGACGCTGATCGGCGAAAGCCGTTTCCGCGAGGATCTGTATTACCGCCTGGCGGAAATCGTCGTCACCATTCCGCCGCTGCGCGAACGCGAGGGCGATGCCGCGCTGCTGGCGCATTCCTTCGTCAAGCGCTTCGCCGGTGAGCAGGGGCGCAGTTCGATGTCGCTGTCGCGCGAGGCGGTGGCGGCGATCGAGGCGCACAAGTGGCCGGGCAATGTGCGTGAGCTGGAGAACTGCATCAAGCGCGCCACCATCATGGCCGACGGCAACCAGATCATGGTGCCCGACCTGGGCCTGAAGCCGGCGGAAGAGAACGGCAGCTTCTTCAATCTGCGCCAGATCCGCGAGGAAGCCGAGCGCAAGGCCGTCGTCAGCGTGCTGGCGCGCGTTGACGGCAATATGGTCAAGGCCGCCGAAATGCTCGGCGTGAGCCGGCCGACCCTTTACGACCTGATGAATCGTTTCGGCCTGCGCTGAAACCGACCTGGAGCATCGCTCTTGAACCCCACATTCCCGACCCTTCCGCGAGTCAGCCGACTGCTCGCCGTACTCCTCTGCGCATCGGCGCTGGCTGCGTGCGACCGCAGCAAGCCGCCCGAGGCGTTGCTGGCGGAGGCGCGTTCGGCGTTCGAGCGTAATGATCTGCAGACGACGGCGATCCAGCTGAAGAACCTGCTGCAAAAGGATCCTTCGAACGCCGCCGCCCGCTACGAGTTGGGACGCCTCCACATGCTGACCGGCGATGCGCCGTCGGCGGTCAAGGAACT
This sequence comes from Methyloversatilis sp., assembly GCF_965284615.1. Classification (GTDB taxonomy): domain Bacteria; phylum Pseudomonadota; class Gammaproteobacteria; order Burkholderiales; family Rhodocyclaceae; genus Methyloversatilis. The sequence continues at coordinate 3,767,184 of NZ_OZ260098.1, read as the reverse complement.
GACCCGTGCGCTCGATGCCGGGCATCCGGCGGAAGAGGTGGCCCCCCTGCTGGCGCGCGCCATGGTCGAGGCCGGCGAGAGCAAGCAGGCGATCGAACGTCTGGGCACGACCAAGCTGTGACGCCGGCCGCCAGCGCCGACCTCCGGGCCGCGATCGGTCATGCGCAGCTCGCGGTGGGCAACAAGGACGGCGCGAAAGTGGCTTTCGACGAGGTGCTCTCGGTCAACCCCAACCATCTCTATGCCGCACTGGGCAAGGCGCGCCTGCTCGGTACGCAGCGTGAATTCGCCAGTGCCCACGCGCTGCTCGACAAGGTGCTGGCTGCAGATCCGAAGAGTGCCGAGGCCTGGTTCCTCGATGCCGAGATGAGATCGGCGCAGGGGCAGTTCGAGCAGTCGATGGCGTCCTATCGCAAGGTCTACGAGGTCAAGCCGAGCAACGTCACGGCGCGCTTTGTCGTCGTGTCGGCGCTGGCGAACGAAGGTAAGATCGAAGAAGCGCGCAAGGAGCTGGCGGCGCTGCGCAAGGTGTCGCCCAAGGCGCCGGAAGCCAACTATCTCGACGGCCTGCTGCTGGTGAAGGAGCGCAAGTTCGTCGAGGCGCGGGACCGTCTGAACAAGACGCTCGCTGTCGCGCCGAACTACGTGCCGGCGCTCGGACTGGCCGCGCTGACCGAATTCGAGCTGCAATCCTATGCACTGGCCGAACAGCACGCCGAAAAGGTGATCGCGCACGGCGGTGACTCGCTGTTCATCCGCAAGGTGCTGGTCGGCGCCTATCTGAGGACCGGCCGGCTGGACAAGGCGAGACAGGCGCTGGCTCCGCTGCTCAAGTCCAGCCCCGGGAATCCGGAAGTGCAGGCGCTCGCCGGTCAGGTCTATCTGACGGGTGGCGACGCCAAGGGCGCCGAGGCGGCGTTCGAGATCGCCGCGAAGAAGCAGACCGAAGACGCCGACGCGCAATCGCGGCTGGGCTTGAGCCGACTGGCGGCCGGCGATCGCGAGGGGGGTATCGCGGCGCTGGAAGAGGCGGTCAGGCTGGATGCGGCGAGCGGTCGGCCGGATATCGTGCTGATCGTTGCGCATCTGCGCAACCGCGACGCCGACCGCGCGCTGGCGGCGATCGATGCGCTGGAAAAGAAGCGCCAGATCGACCCCATGAGCATCAATCTGCGTGGCACCGCCTATCTGCTGAAGAACGACCCCGACCGCGCGCGCGCCGAGTTCAAGCGTGCGCTTGAACTCGATCCCGCGTATTTCAGCGCGGCCAACAACCTCGCCCGCATGTACGTGACCGAGGACAAGATCGCCGACGCGGAAGCGGTGCTGCAGCAGTTCGTCGCCAAGTCGCCGAAGAACGCCGACGCGCTGATGGCGCTCGCCGGTCTCAAGGCACGCACGCCGGACGGCTCGCCGGAGTCGCTCAAGCTGCTGCGGCAGGCCATCGACGCCGATCCGAAGCAGGTGAATCCGCGGCTTGCGCTGATCGAGCTGCACCAGCTTTCGGGCGACCGCGGCAAGGCGCTGGCGGCCGCAAACGAGGCGCTCAACGCACTGCCGGACGAACCGCGCGTGCTTGACGCGCTGGCGTTGGCGCAGGCACGTGCCGGCGAACTGGAAGCATCGGTGGCTACGCGTACCAAGCTGGTTGAGCGCGACCCGACCTCGGTTCGCGCTCAACTGAATCTGGCGGCTACCCAGGTTGCCGCGAAGCGGGACGCCGAGGCGATCCAGACACTGCGCAAGGTGCTGGCGCTGCAGCCGGAAACGGTCGAGGCGCAGAACATGCTGATCACCATCCACCGCAGCCGGAACGCGGTTGACGAGGCGCTCCGCGTGGCGCGCGACGTCCAGCGTCAGCGGCCCAAGGCGGCGCTGGGTTACGTGATGGAAGGCGAGCTGATGATGTCCTCGTCGAAGGCGGATCAGGCAATCAAGGCGTATCGCGAGGCCTTGAGCCGCGAGCGCACGGCCACCAACGTCACCCGCCTGCACGCGGCCCTTGAGCGGGATGACAAGGCGGCCGACGCGCGCGCGCTGGTCGATGGCTGGCTCAAGGACAATCCGAAGGACGTCGAGGTGCTGCTCTACCTGGGCGATGTCGCCCTGGTCCGCAAGTCGCTCGACGAGGCGCGGACACGTTACGAAGCGGCGCTCGCGCGCTCGGCGAACAATGTGATCGCACTGAACAACCTGGCCTGGATCGCCGCCCAGCAGAAGGATGCGCGGGCCCGCAGCTATGCGGAAAAGGCCTACGCACTGGCACCGCGCAACCCCGCCGTGCTCGACACCTACGGCGGCATTCTGCTCGCCGCCGGCGACGCTGATCGGGGTCTGCAGATGATGCGTCAGGCGGTCGCGGCGGCGCCGTTCGCCAACGATCTGCGCCTGAATCTGGCGCGGGGGCTTGCCGGCGCCGGGCGCAAGGGCGACGCGCGCAAGGAGCTGGAGCCGCTGGTTGCGCTGGGCAGCAAGTACGAACGTGCCGCCGAGGTGGCCGATCTGATGAAAACTCTTTGAACTGAATCCGGATAGAAAACCATGACCAAAGTTGCTGTGATCGGCCTCGGCTACGTCGGCCTGCCCCTGGCTGTCGAATTCGGCAAGAAGATGCCGACCATCGGTGTGGACATGTCGGCCGCCAAGGTGGCCGCCTACCGCGAATTCGTCGATCCGACCGGCGAGGTGAGCAGCGAGGACCTGCGCGCCGCCACCCAGCTGACGGTGACCACTGACGGTGCAGCGCTGGCCGAAGCCGACTACATCATCGTTGCCGTGCCGACGCCGGTCGATGACGCGCACCAGCCGGATTTCTCGCCGCTGGTCGGCGCTTCGGAAACCTGCGGCAAGCACATGAAGCGCGGCGCCATCGTCGTGTTCGAATCGACCGTCTATCCGGGCGCCACCGAAGAGGTGTGCATTCCGGTGATCGAGAAGTTCTCCGGCATGAAGTGGCTGCAGGACTTCAACGTCGGCTACTCGCCGGAACGCATCAACCCGGGTGACAAGGAGCGCACGGTCACCAAGATCCTGAAGGTGGTGTCGGGCGACACGCCGGATACGCTGAAGAAGGTGTCCGACCTGTACAAGGCGGTCATCACCGCCGGCGTCTATGAAGCGTCCAGCATCAAGGTGGCGGAAGCGGCCAAGGTGATCGAGAACACGCAGCGCGACCTGAACATCGCCTTCGTGAACGAACTGGCCATCATCTTCGGCAAGATCGGCATCGATACCGAAGAGGTGCTGAAGGCGGCGGGCACCAAGTGGAACTTCCTGCCCTTCCGTCCGGGCCTGGTCGGCGGCCACTGCATCGGCGTCGATCCGTACTACCTCACCCACAAGGCGGACATGCTGGGCTATCACCCGCAGGTCATCCTGGCCGGTCGTCGCATCAACGACGGCATGGGCAAGTATGTCGCCGAGCAGACGGTGAAGAAGCTCATCCAGAGCGGCGCCTCGGTCAAGGGCGCGAAGGCGCTGGTGCTTGGCCTCACCTTCAAGGAGAACTGTCCCGACCTGCGCAATTCGCGCGTGATCGACGTGATCCGCGAACTGCAGAGCTACGGCGTCGAGGTCATCGTGCATGACCCGGTGGCCGAGTCGAAGGAAGCCGAGCATGAATACGGCGTGTCGCTGACTGACTGGGACGACATTCCCAAGGTCGAGGCTATCGTGGCTGCCGTGTCGCACAAGGAGTTCGCCGCCCGTCCGCTGTCCGACTACGTCGGCAAGCTGAAGGCCGGCGGCGTGCTGGCCGACATCAAGTACCAGTTCGACGCGGCCGCGCTGGAAGCGCAGGGCGTCGGCGTCTGGCGTCTGTGAGACCCACGTGACACTGCCTGCAACCCTGCCCGAGTCCCTGTCTGCTGCGCTGGCCGCGCGCCCGCGCCGCTGGCTGGTGACCGGTGCCGCCGGCTTCATCGGTTCGCATCTGGTCGAAGTGCTGCTGCACGCCGGCCACAACGTGGTCGCGCTGGACAACTTCTCGACCGGCCATCAGCGCAACCTCGACGAGGTGCTGGGCGGCCTGCCGTCGCAGGCCGCCGCGCGCCTTGACTTCGTCGAGGGCGACATCCGCGATCTGGCGACCTGCGCCCGGGTGTGCAGCGGCGTCAACGTGGTGCTGCACCAGGCGGCGCTCGGCTCGGTGCCCCGTTCTCTGGCCGATCCGATCACCTCGCACGATTCGAACGTAAACGGCTTCCTGAACATGCTGGTCGCCGCGCGCGACGCCGGCGTCGGTCGCTTCGTCTATGCCGCCTCGAGTTCGACCTACGGCGATTCGCCCAACCTGCCCAAGGTCGAGGACGTGATCGGCAAGCCGCTGTCGCCCTACGCGGTGACCAAGTACATCAACGAGCTATACGCCGACGTGTTCGGTCGCTGTTACGGCCTGTCCTGTGTCGGCCTGCGCTACTTCAACGTGTTCGGCGCGCGCCAGGACCCGGAAGGCGCCTACGCCGCGGTGATTCCGCGCTGGGCGCGCGCGCTGCTGCTCGGCGATACGGTGCAGATCAACGGCGATGGCGAAACCAGCCGCGATTTCTGTTACGTCAACAACGCGGTGCAGGCCAATCTGCTGGCCGGTCTGACCGAGCGTGCCGACGCGGTGAACACCGTCTACAACGTCGCCGCCCACCGTCAGACCTCGCTGAATCAATTGTTTGCAGCGATGCGTGACGAACTCGTGAAACGATTCCCGGACATCGCCGGCGCCCAGGCGCACTATCGCGACTTCCGTGCAGGTGACGTACGCCACTCGCTGGCAGATATTACCCGCGCGCAAACGCTGCTCGGCTACGCGCCGACACACGACGTGTCGCGCGGTCTGGCCGAGGCGATGAACTGGTATGTGGCGCGTTTTGCGCCGGCGACGCTTGCCTGACGATGAAGCCTGTACGACTCGCCCTGTTGATGGTTGCCTGCTGCGCCAGCGCGCCGGTGCTGGCGCTCGAGCCTGAAGCGGCCGCGCGCAGTCTGCTCGCCGAGGCGCGATCGTTCGAGCACGGCGAAGGCGTGCGGCGCGACACCGCCCGCGCAGCGGCGCTCTACTGCCAGGCGGCCAAGCTCGGTGACGCCGAGGCGCAGTTCAATCTGGCCTGGATGTACGCCAACGGCCGCGGTGTCGAGCGCGACGATGCGCTGGCCGCGACCTTCTTCGATCTGGCGGCCCGGCAAGGCCACGAACACGCGCAGCGCATGCTGCGCTTCACCGGTGCGCCGACGCGTGAACTGCCGCTGTGCATGCAGGATCCGCCGGAGCCCGAACCGGTGATGACCGCCGACATCGATCCCGATCTGGAGGCGGCCTTCGGTACCACTGCCGATCGCAAGCGCGTGATCGAGATCGTGCGCGAACTGGCGCCGCATTTCGACATCGACCCGCAACTGGTGCTGGCCGTGATCGGCACCGAGTCGAATTTCAATCCCAAGGCGCGCTCGCCGAAGAACGCGCAGGGCCTGATGCAACTGATTCCGGAAACCGCGCAGCGTTTCAACGTCCGCGATACCTTCGATCCGGTGCAGAACATCCGCGGCGGCATGGCCTACCTGCGCTGGCTGCTCGCCTATTTCGAGGGCGACGTGGTGCTGGCGACGGCCGGCTACAACGCCGGCGAGGGGGCAGTGGACCGCTACAAGGGCGTACCGCCCTACCGTGAGACGCGCGAATACGTGAAGCGCATCCAGACCCTGTTCCGCAAGACCGAGCATCGCTACGACCAGAACGTGACCACGCCGTCGCCGGTGCTGCGCACGCTCGTGTCCCGTCGTGGCTGAGCGCACACCGTACGATCGTCGGCGCCGCCTCGTCTGCGCAGCGTTGCTGTCGTCGCCGCTGCTGGCGCGTGCCGCGTTGAGCGACACCATCGTGCGCATCAAACCGTCCATCGTCATCGTTGGCACCAATATGCGATCGCGCGCGCCCAGCTTCGAACTGAAGGGCAGCGGCTTCGTCATCGGTGATGGCACGCTGGTCGCGACCAATGCGCACGTGGCCAGCGTGCCGCTCGACGCCGACCGTTTCGAAACGCTGGCGGTGATCGCCAGCGTGACGGCCGTCAGCAACTGCGCGAGGCGCGTATCGTCGCCTCGAGCACGGAGAATGATCTGGCGATCCTGAAGATCCAGGGCGCCGCGTTGCCGGCGCTGAAGCTCGGCGACTCGTCCAACGTGCGTGAGGGCCAGTCGGTGGCCTTCACCGGTTTCCCGATCGGCAGCGTGCTGGGTTTCACCCCGGTGACCCATCGCGGTATCGTGTCGGCCATCACCCCGATGGTGATTCCGGTCGATAACGTGAGCCAGCTCAACGCGGCCAACCGCAACCGCCTGGCGCGGGGCACCTTCACCGTGTTCCAGCTCGATGCCACCGCCTACCCTGGCAACAGTGGCAGTCCGCTGTTCGATCCGGACAGCGGTGAAGTGATCGGCGTGATCAACATGGTGCTGGTCAAGGCGGGCAAGGAAAGCGTGCTGTCGCAGCCCAGCGGCATCAGTTACGCGATACCGGCCAGCCATCTGTCGGCCCTGCTCGCCACCGTGCGCTGAGGCGGCACGGGGGCGAAAACCGCGGCTGCTATAATTCGCGGCACTTTCGGCTTATTCTGCCGATCAATCCTGCCGAACCTGTTGCCCCAACGCCCGTCCATGTCCCTGTTTGCGCTCGGTCTCAACCACCACACGGCCCCGCTTGCCGTGCGCGAACGCATGACCTTCCTGCCGGAAGCCCTGCCCGACGCGCTCGGCCAGCTGACGCGCGTACGACCGGTGCAGGAGGCGGCCATCCTGTCCACCTGCAATCGCACCGAGCTGTACTGCGCGACCAACGACCCCGACAGCGCACTGGACTGGATGGCCGAGTACCACCGCATCGGCCCGTCCGAGATCGCCCCCTATATATACAGGTTGGAGCACCAGCAGGCGGTGCGCCACGTGTTCCGCGTGGCCAGCGGCCTTGACTCGATGGTGCTGGGCGAGCCGCAGATCCTCGGCCAGATGAAGCAGGCGGTGCGTCTCGCCGAGGGCGCAGGCACGCTGGGTGCGTTGCTGCATACACTGTTCCAGCGCAGCTTCGCCGTTGCCAAGGAAGTGCGTTCGACCACCGCGATCGGCGCCAACATCGTGTCGATGGCGGCGGCGGCGGTACACCTGTCGGAGCGTATTTTCGGCAGCATTTCCGGCCAGCGCGTGCTCTGTGTCGGCGCCGGCGAAATGATGGAGCTCTGTGCGGCGCACTTCGCCGGCTGTACGCCGCGCGACATGGTGATCGCCAACCGCACGCTCGACCGGGCGCAGGTGCTGGCCGAGCGTTTCGCGCGCAGCGACCTCAAGGTCGGTGCGATCCGCCTCGACGAACTGGGTGAGCGCCTGGCCGACTTCGACATCGTGCTGTCCTGTACGGCCAGTCCGCTGCCCATCATCGGTCTGGGCATGGTCGAGCGGGCGCTGAAGCAGCGCCGCCACCGGCCAATGGTGATGGTCGATCTCGCCGTGCCGCGCGACATCGAAGCGGAAGTCGACAAGCTGGGCGACGTATTTCTCTATACCGTTGACGATCTGGCGCAGATCGTCGATTCCGGCCTCGAATCGCGGCAGGCGGCGGTGGTCGAGGCGCAGGCCATCATCGACGCGCGGGTCGCCAACTTCCTGCAGTGGGTGCAGGCGCGCGAGGCGGTGCCGGCCATTCGCGCGTTGCGCGGTCACGCCGAGGAAATGCGCGCCGCCGAACTCGAGCGCGCGCTGCGCGCCATCGCCCGTGGCGAAGCGCCGGACCGCGTGCTCGACACGCTGTCGCGCAATCTGACCAACAAGCTGCTGCACGGTCCGACGCGCTTGCTCAACGAAGCACCGCCTGAGGCGCGCGAGCAGATCGAAGGCCTGGTGCAGCGCCTGTTCCCGCAGCACGACCGCGACGCCTAGCGGCGCGCCTGTCCGTCCGCCGTGCCGGCTCGTCCGGCGCGGGTTCTTCTCCTCGAATTCCTCCGCATGAAGCCGCGCATCGCCGAAAAACTCGAACAGCTGTCAACCCGACTCGCCGATCTCGACGCGGCGCTGGCCGACCCCGGCGTGACGGCCGACATCGATCATTACCGCAAGCTCACGCGCGAACACGCCGAACTGACACCGGTCATCGCGCTCTACCAGGCCTGGTGCCGGGCGCGCGACGACGCTGAGGCCGCGCGCGGCCTGCTGGCCGACGCCGACATGAAGGAACTGGCCCAGCTCGAAATCGAGCAGTCGGCCGCCGACATGCAGCGACTCGAAGGCGAGTTGCAGCGCGCGCTGCTGCCGAAGGATCCGGACGACGGTCGCAACGTGTTCCTTGAAATCCGCGCCGGCACCGGCGGCGACGAATCGGCGCTGTTCGCCGCCGATCTGTTCCGCATGTACTCGCGCTACGCCGAGCGCAATCGCTGGAAGGTCGAGGTGGTGTCGGCGAGCGAATCCGACCTCGGCGGCTACCGCGAAATCATCGCCCGGGTGAGCGGTGACGGCGTCTATCAGCGGCTCAAGTTCGAGTCAGGCGGCCACCGCGTGCAGCGGGTGCCGGTGACCGAAACCCAGGGCCGCATCCACACCTCGGCGTGCACGGTCGCGGTGATGGCCGAGGTCAACGAGGTGGCCGAGATCGACATCAATCCGGCCGATCTGCGCATCGACACCTTCCGCGCCTCCGGCGCGGGCGGTCAGCACATCAACAAGACCGATTCGGCGGTGCGCATCACGCACATTCCGACCGGCATCGTGGTCGAGTGTCAGGATGACCGCAGTCAGCACCGCAACAAGGCGCAGGCGATGTCGGTGCTGGCGGCGCGCATCCGCGACGCGCAGGTGCGCGCGCGCGACAGCCAGATCGCCTCGACCCGCAAGAGCCTCGTGGGCAGCGGCGACCGCTCGGAGCGCATCCGCACCTACAATTTCCCGCAGGGCCGGATGACCGATCACCGCATCAACCTGACGCTGTACAAGCTGGACGCCATCATGGACGGCGACCTGAGCGAACTGATGGACGCGCTGGCGCACGAGCACCAGGCAGAGCAGCTCGCGCAGCTGGCGGAGGAAGGCGCCTGACCGGCGTCCGCTCATGACGCTCGACGACTGGCTGCGCGCCGCGCGCACCCGCATCGACAGTCGCGACGCGCAGGTGCTGGCCGCGCACACGCTGAGCTGCGACCGCGCCGGACTGATCGCGCGCGGGCGCGACGCGCTGGACGGGGCCACGCTGGTCGCACTCGATGCCCTGCTCGAACGGCGCGCGGCCGGCGAGCCGGTGGCCTATCTGGTCGGCCGGCGTGAATTTTTCGGGATGGATCTGGTGGTCGCGCCCGGCGTGCTGATTCCACGGCCGGAAACCGAGGGGCTGGTCGAACTGGCGCTGGCGCGCATCGGCGATCTGCCGTCGCCGCGCGTGCTCGACGCCGGCACCGGTTCCGGTGCCATCGCGCTGGCGATCAAGGCGCAATGTCCGCATGCGCAGCTGACGGCGCTCGACCGCTCGGATGCGGCGCTGGCGATCGCCCGTGGCAACGCGCAACGGCTCGGACTTGAAGTCCGCTTCGTCGCCTCAAACTGGCTGGAAGCTGTCGCCGGCGAAAGCTTCGATTGCATCGTGTCCAATCCGCCGTATATTCGGGCCGACGATCCGCATCTGGCGCAGGGCGACCTGCGTTTCGAACCGCCGGCGGCGCTGGCCAGCGGTGAGGACGGGCTGGATGCCTTGCGCACGCTGTGCCGGCAGGCGCCGCAGCACCTGGTCAACGGCGGATGGCTGCTGTGCGAACACGGTTACGATCAGGCACCGGCAGTGCGCGCGCTGATGCGTTGCGCCGGGCTTGCCGACGTCGCGTCGTGGCGCGATATTGCCGGCATCGAACGGGTCAGCGGAGGACGGTTGGCCCCGGAATGATCCGACGTGGATGGGGCGTATTCGCCCCGTCTGCGTCCCTACACACTGTCCGTGCGCAGGCGCGGTCAGACAGCTGACTTTCAAACATCCGCAAAGGAAAGAGACATGAGTGCCCAGGAACGCATCAAGGAAACCGTCACCGGCAACCCGGTCGTGCTGTACATGAAGGGCACGCCGCAGTTCCCGCAGTGCGGCTTTTCCGCCACCGCCATCCAGATCCTGAAGCACCTCGGCGTGCAGAACCTGCACACGGTTAACGTGTTGGAAGACGCTGAAATCCGTCAGGGCATCAAGGACTACGCCAACTGGCCGACCATCCCGCAGCTCTACATCCGCGGCGAATTCATCGGCGGCTGCGACATCATGAAAGAGATGTTCCAGTCGGGCGAACTGAAGAAGGAGCTGGAGGGCCTCTGATCGACGCCCGTCGTGCGCGGACGCGGGGACTGTCCGCTTCCGCGCACAGGGTCGCTGCTCGAAGGTCGCTTCAGTCCGTTGCCGGCAAGGGCTGCGGATTGCCGTTCCACACCCATTCGAGCAGCGCCTCCAGCACCGGCTGAGCGCGTTTCGCGTTCGGGTGGTTGAGCCAGGCGACCATCAGCACGCGCTGACCGTTGCGGTCCAGCACATAGCCGGCAATGGATCGCGTGTCGGCCAGCGAACCGGTCTTCAGGTGTGCCTGGCCGGCCAGCGGAGATGTCTTCAGCCGCCGGCGAAGGGTTCCGTCGACCGCCAGCACCGGCATCGACGATACGAATTCGGGCATGACCGGGCTGGTCCAGGCGCGGCGCAGCAGCGCGGCCAGGTCGTAGGCCGACAGGCGCTCCACCCGTGACAGACCGGAGCCGTTGTCCATCACCAGGCTGGGCAGCGGCAGGTTGCGCTGCGCCGCCCAGGCACGTACGCCGGCGGCCGCGCCGGTCGTGTCCGCCGGCGCACCGGACGGAGACAGCGCGAGGAAGAGCTGGCGCGCCATTACGTTGTTGCTGTACTTGTTGATGTCGCGGATCACTTCGGCCAGCGGCGGCGAATCGATGCCGCCGAGCACCGCCGCGTTGATCGGCGCTACCCCTTCGCGCACCCGGCCGCTGATGTGCCCGCCCAGTTCCGCCCACATCGCGCGCAGCGCGCGAGCGAAGAAGTCGGCGTGCGGCAGCGGTGCGACGTTCCAGATGCGCTCGCCACAGTCGCGCGCGTAGCGGCCGCTGATCTGCAAGCTCAGTGCCCCGTTGCCGGCTGGCTGGACGGCGGCGAACAGCGCGTCCTTCCAGTCGCCGCAGTCGCCCGCCACCAGCTGGACCCGGTTGTCGATCTGCACGCCGTCCAGCGGCGGTTCCGACCACAGCGCGGGCGCGCCACCGTCGGTGGGCTGCAACCGGACACGCAGTGCGTTGTGTGCCAGCAGCAGCGCGTCCGGGCCGACGTTGTAGGGCGCCAGCGGTTCGTTATCGAAGGCGCCCGGGTCGTGTGCGAGCGTGGCGTAGCGGCTGCGATCGGTCACCACGTCGCCGCGGATGTCACGGATGCCGCGGCTGCGCAATTCGCGCAGCAGCAGCCAGAACTGTTCCATCGACAACGCCGGGTCGCCGCTGCCGCGGATGTAGAGATCGCCGTCGAGCACGCCGTCGCGCGGCGCCACCGTGGCCAGCAGTTCGGTGCGCCAGCTGTAGGCCGGGCCCAGCGTGTCGAGCGCGGCGTAGGTGGTGACCAGCTTCATCACCGACGCCGGATTCATCGGCTGCTTCGCGCGGTGGCTGATCCGTGCCGAGCCGCCCTCGACCGACTGCACCACCACCGATATCGCCGACGGCGGGATGTCGGCCGCGCGCAGTGCCTGCAGTACCGGCACCGGCAGCACCGCCAGCGCGAGCGGCGACAGCAGGGTCAGCAGCGCAGCGAGCAGCAGGCGCATCGGCTCAGGCGATGCGCGACAGGTGGCGGCGCACCGAGGCGCTGGCACCCAGCCAGCCGAGCAGTGCGCAGAGGGCCAGCAGCACCGCCCAGTCGAGCACGGCCAGCGGACGCAGCACGAATTCCAGACTGTAGAGGCCAGCCAGTTCGCTCATCGGCTGCGCCAGCATGCGCGTGGCGACCAGCGTCAGAAGGCCAGCCAGCGCGCCGCCCAGCAGGCCCTGCAGTGCGCCGAACCAGTGGAAGGGGCGACGTATCCAGGCGTCGGTGGCGCCGAGCAGGCGGCTCACTTCGATCTCGTCGCGCTGGGTGAGCAACTGCAGCCGTATCGTGTTGAAGGTCACCGCGACCAGACCCAGGCCGAGCACGCCGGCCAGCATGGTGAGTGCCTGCCGGCCGAGCGCGATCAGCGCGTCCAGCCGCTTGGCCCAGTCGGAATCGAGCTGTACGTGTTCGACCTCGGGCAGCTTCGCCAGATCGGCGCGCAGCGCTTCGAGCCGCTCGGCGTCGGCGTCCTTCAGCCGCACGACGAAGGCGTCGGCGAAGGGGTTGTCCGGCAGCGCGTCGAGGATTTCCGCCAGCGCATCGTTGTCGCGGAAGCGCTTCAGCGCCGCGTCGCGCGAAATCAGTTCTACGCGGCCCTCCCTGGCAAGGGCGCGGATCTTCTTCTCGCTGTCTTTCACCACGTCGGCGCTCGCGCCCGGCTGCATGAACACCGATATCTCCGGCGCTGCGCTGACATTGCCCGCCAGCCGCTGCAGATTTCCGAGCAGCATGTAGCCGGTGGCCGGCAGTGCTGCGGCGATGCCGACCACGAGGGCGGCCAGCAGCGTGTTGAAGGGCTGGCGGACCATCTGTCGGGCGGCGCGCAGCCCTGCGCGCATCTGCAGACGCAGCCAGTTCATTGCAGCTTCCCGTGCGCCAGCGATAGCCGGCGCGGTGCGTAGCGTTCGAACAGTCCGCCGTCGTGCGTGGTCAGCAGCACGGTCACGCCCGCCTCGTTGAAGGAGCGGAACAGGTCGGCGATGTCGCGCGCGTAGGCGTCGTCGAGATGGGCGGTCGGTTCGTCGGCGAGCAGGATCTGCGGCCGGTTCACGATGGCGCGGGCGATGGTGAGGCGCTGCTGTTCGCCGCCGGACAGTTCAACCGGCATCGCCTTGTCGCGGCCGGCCAGGCCCACGCGCTCGAGCGCGGCGCTGACCCGCTTCGCCGCTTCGCGCGGCGGGTGACTGCTGATGGCCAGCGGCAGCATCACGTTGTCGAAGGCGCTGCGGTCGAACAGCAGGCGCTGGTCCTGCATGATCAACCCGATCGAGCGCCGCCAGTAGGGCAGGGCGGCGCGCTTGAGCGCCGACACGTTTTCGCCGCCGACCAGCACCTGGCCTTCGGTCGGGCGTTCGAGCACCGCCAGCAGCTTGAGCAGCGTGCTCTTGCCGGCGCCGGAGTGGCCGGTCACCACCACCATTTCGCCGCGTGCGATGTCGATGTCAACGCGTTCGAGTGCGGTGTGGCCGCCGGGGTAACGCTTGGTGACCTGTTCGAAGCGGATCATGCGTCGATCAGGCGCCTTGCGGAGTGTCGAACAGCGCGTTGACGAATTCGCCGGCGCGGAAGGGCTGCAGGTCGTCCACGCCTTCGCCGACGCCGATGTAGCGCAGCGCGATCGGGCGCGACGGCGCGTGTTGCTTGGCGATGGCGGCGATGACGCCGCCGCGCGCGGTGCCGTCCAGCTTGGTCATGACCAGGCCGGTAACACCGATGGTGGCGTCGAAGGCCTTTACCTGGGCCAGTGCGTTCTGGCCGATATTGCCGTCCAGCACCAGCAGCACTTCGTGCGGGCCGGTCGGGTCGGCCTTGGCGATCACCCGCTTCACCTTGGCGATCTCGTCCATCAGATGCAGCTGGGTGGGCAGCCGGCCGGCGGTATCGGCCAGCACGACATCGATATTGCGGGCGCGGGCGGCATTGACCGCGTCGAACACTACGGCGGCAGGGTCACCCGAATCCTGGGCGATCACCGCCACGTTATTGCGCGCGCCCCAGGTCTCCAGCTGTTCGCGCGCGGCGGCGCGGAAAGTGTCGCCGGCAGCCAGCAGTACGCTCTTGCCCTGGGCCTGGAAATGCTTGGCCAGCTTGCCGATCGAGGTGGTCTTCCCGGCGCCATTCACGCCCGCGATCATGATGATGAAGGGCTTGTGCGCGTCGAGATCGAGCGGCTTTTCCAGCGGCGCGATCAGCTTCGTCAGCTCTTCCTTCAGCACGTCGCGCAGCCTGGCCGGGTCTTCGATGCGCTCGCGGCGCACCCGCTCGCGCAGCACGTCCAGCAGGTGGGTGGTGGCGTCCAGGCCGACGTCGGAGGTAATGAGCAGGGTTTCCAGCTCTTCCAGCAGTTCGTCGTCGACCTTGGTGCGCGAAAACAGCGCGCTGAGCTGGCCGCCGAGTTGCGCGCGGGTCTTCGACAGCCCGGCGCGCAGGCGCTGCGCCCAGGACAGTTTCGGCGCGGCCGCCTCGGGCGCGCTATCCTGCGCGACCGCAGTCGGCGCAGTTTCCGGCTGCGCGACCGCTTCGGGTGCGGCCGGCTTGTCCTTCTTGAAGAAACCAAACATGTGGGGGACGGTCAGTGAAGCACCGTGCAGACAGCCGCACGGCTTGAAAATACAGGCGCGATCAAGGGTTTGGCCCGGAACGCGTACTTTGGCGGAGAGTGTATCAGATGGATTTGCGCCGTTTTTCCAATGGCATCGTACTGTGTGGCGCACTGGCCCTGACGCTTGCAGTGGCGTCACCGGCCCGCGCCAACCCCTTCGAAACCACCTTGAGCAACGGCCTGCGCGTCATCGTCAAGGAAGACCGACGGGCGCCGGTGGCGATGCACATGGTGTGGTACCGCGTCGGTGCGATGGACGAGAAGGACGGCACCACCGGCATCGCCCACCTGCTCGAACACATGATGTTCAAGGGCACGAAGAAACTGAAGCCGGGCGAGTTCAACGACATCGTCGCCCGTGCCGGCGGCAACGACAACGCCTTCACCAGCCACGACTACACCGCCTATTTCCAGCGCGTGCCGGCGGCGGCACTGCCGAAGATGATCGAGCTGGAAGCCGACCGCATGCGCAATCTGGTCATCGGTGACGACGAGTTCGCGCGTGAGCTGAAAGTGGTGATGGAAGAGCGTCGGCTGCGCACTGACGACCAGCCGCAGTCGCAGATGCACGAACAGCTGATGGCCAGCGCCTTCATCGCCCACCCCTATCGCCGCCCGGTCATCGGCTGGATGAACGATCTGGAGAACATGCGTCCGGACGACGCGCGTGACTGGTACCGGCTCTGGTACGCGCCGAACAATGCCTACGTGGTGGTGGTCGGCGACGCCGACCACAAGAAGGTGTTCGAGCTGGTGAAGAAGCACTACGGACACATGAAGCCGGTTGCGCAACCGGTGCGCAAGGTGACCGCCGAACCACCGCAGACCGGCGAGCGCCGCATTACCGTCAAGGCGCCGGCCGAACTGCCGCAACTGGCGATGGCGTGGAAGGTGCCGAAGCTGAGCGACGTCGAGAACGATCGCGAGCCCTATGCGCTGGAGGTGCTGGCCGGCATTCTCGACGGCCACGCGGCGTCGCGCCTGCCGCGCGCGCTGGTGCGCAGCAGTCAGATCGCCGTCGAGGTGGGTGCCTATTACGACTCGACCGCGCGCGGCGAGGTCACCTTCATGCTCGGCGGGACGCCCGCCAAGGGGCACACGGTGGCGGAACTGGAGACGGCGCTGCGGGCAGAAGTGAAGCGCATCGCCGACGAAGGCGTGTCGGCCGCCGAACTCGAGCGCATCAAGACGCTGACCGTCGCTTCGCAGATCTACAAGCTCGATTCCACCTATGTGCAGGCGATGGAGATCGGCCGGCTGGAAGCGTCCGGCTACCGCTGGCAGGACGCCGACCGCATGCTGGAAAAGCTGCGTTCGGTCACCGCCGACGAAGTGCAGGCGGTCGCGCGCAAGTATTTCGGCGACGACACGCTGACCGTCGCCGTGCTCGATCCGCAGCCGCTCGACCCCGAAGCGAAGCCCCGCGCCAAGCCGGCCGGTCTGCGCCACTGATGCGTACGCACAACGATTCCCTGCAGGTGATTCCGATGATCCGATTCTTCCGCAGCGCACTGCTGCGCGCAGTCAGCCTGCTGGCGTTCGCAACGCCGGCGCTGGCCAATGTCGATATCCAGCACTGGACCGCCGCCAACGGCGCACGCGTCTATTTCGTCGAAAGCCACGTGCTGCCGATACTCGACGTGCAGGTCGATTTCGACGCCGGCTCGGCGCGTGACCCCGAGGGTCGCAGTGGCCTCGCCGGCATGACCCATGGTCTGCTCGACTCCGGTGCCGGTGGCCTGGACGAGGACGCGCTGGCCGAAAAGCTGAGCGATCTGGGTGCGCGCCTGTCCGGCTCTGCCGACAACGACCGCGCCGGCCTGTCGCTGCGCACGTTGGCCAGTGCGCGCGAGCGCGAGGGCGCGCTGGCGCTGATGCGCACCGTGCTGACCGCACCCGAATTCCCGGCCGCCGTGCTCGAACGCGAGAAGGCGCGTGCCATCGCCAGCCTGCGCGAAGCCGACACCAAGCCGGACCAGATCGGCGCCAAGCGTTTCGCGAAAGCGCTCTACGGCGACCACCCCTACGGCCGCAGCGCCACCGTCGAATCGATTGCCGCGATCACCCGCGACGATGTGCTGGCGCACTACCGCCGCCATTACGTCGCCTCGCGGGCGGTGGTGTCCATCGTCGGCGACGTGACGCGCGAACAAGCGGAAGCGATCGCGCTGCAACTGACCGGCGACCTGCCGGCCGGCGAACCGCTGCCGCCGATCGCCGAGGTGACGATGCCCAAGGCCTCGACCGAGCGCATAGCGCATCCGGCCAACCAGAGCCACATCTTCGTCGGCCAGCCGGTGACCCGCCGCGGCGACCCGGACTTCTTTCCGCTGCAGGTCGGCAACTACATCCTCGGCGGCGGCGGCTTCGTATCGCGGCTGACCAAGGAGGTGCGCGAAAAGCGCGGTTACGCCTACAGCGTCTACAGCTACTTCAGCCCGCAGCGCCAGCCCGGCCCGTTCCAGATCGGTCTGCAGACGCAGCGCGCACAGGCGGCGGATGCGCTGAAGGTGGTCGATGAAACGCTGGCGTCCTTCATCGCCAACGGTCCGACCGTGACGAGCTGAAGGCGGCCAAGCGCAATCTGGTCGATGGCTTCTCGTTGCGCCTGGACAGCAACCGCAAGCTGCTCGACAGCCTTGCGACCATCGGTTTCTACGGCCTGCCGCTCGACTGGCTCAGCAAATTCCAGGAGCGGGTCGAGGCGGTGACGGCGGCACAGGTGAAGGAGGCCTTCCAGCGCCGCCTGTCCGCCGACCACATGGTGCGGGTGATCGTCGCCGGCGACTGAGGGTTGGTCACTGCCGGCGGCGCCCGGCACCACGAAACAAGCCGCCACAAGTGCAAGCGGGCGCGCAGGTAGAATCGCGGCCATGTCCCGCATACGCATCATCGGCGGCCAGTGGCGCAGCCGCCTCCTTCCGGTGGCGGCGGTGCCGGGGCTGCGCCCCACTCCGGATTCGGTGCGCGAGCGCCTGTTCAACTGGCTGGGCCAGGACCTGAACGGGCTGCATTGCCTCGATCTCTTTGCCGGCACCGGCGTGCTCGGATTCGAGGCCGCGTCCCGCGGCGCCGCCTCGGTCACGCTGGTCGAGCGCGATGCCGGCGCATTCGGCAAGCTGCGCGAAGCGGTCGAACTGCTGCCCGCACCACAGGTCAGGCTGGTCAGGGGCGATGCGCTAGAATTCGCCGCCCAGCCACCGCAGCGCTTCGATGTACTCTTTCTCGACCCGCCCTACGGCAAGGGTCTGCTCGATCGCGTGGTACCGCATCTGCCGCACCTGCTGACCGACGACGCGGTGATCTACTGCGAGGCCGAACAGCCGGTGCCGGCGCTCGGCGATTACCGGGCGACGCGCGAGGGGCGGGCGGGGCAAGTCCATTACCAGCTGCTGGAACGATCATGAACGGCACCATTGCGGTCTATCCGGGCACTTTCGACCCGATCACGCGCGGCCACGAGGACCTTGTGCGGCGCGCAGCGGCGATGTTCGACCGCGTCATCGTCGGCGTCGCCGAAAGCCGTTCCAAACGGCCGTTCTTCAACACCGAAGAACGGGTCAACATGGCGCGCGAAATACTCGCGGCCTATCCTAACGTCGAGGTGCGCGGGTTTTCCTGCCTGCTGATGGACTTCCTGAGCGAGTGCAAGGCGCGGATCATCGTGCGTGGCCTGCGCGCGGTGTCCGACTTCGAGTATGAATTTCAGATGGCCGGCATGAACCGGGCGCTGCGTCCGGACGTCGAAACAGTGTTCCTGACGCCAGCCGATCAATACATGTTCATCTCGGCCACGATGGTCCGGGAAATCGCCTCGCTGGGCGGTGACGTCAGCAAGTTCGTGCAGCCGTCGGTGCTGGCGCGGATAAGCGACAAGGTTGAAGCAATGCGTGGAGGCAAATGAAGTGTCTTTGATAATCACCGACGAATGCATCAACTGCGATGTGTGCGAGCCGGAATGCCCGAACGGGGCGATTTCGCAGGGACCGGAAATCTATGTGATCGATCCGTCCAAGTGCACCGAGTGCGTCGGCCATTTCGACGAGCCGCAGTGCCAGCAGGTCTGCCCGGTCAACTGTATTCCGCTGGATCCGAACCACAAGGAGACCCGCGAACAGCTGCTGGAGAAGTACAACCACCTCACCGCCAAGGCCTGACGCTCGCCGGCCCCGGCGTGCTCAGGCCGCCGCGGCCGAGATGACCCGCAGTACCGGTGCCTTGAGCGCCGAGTCGAGCGCGCTTTCGAGACGCGCCAGTTCCTCCAGCTGCTGATCGATCGCCGCGCCGTTCTGGCGCAGTTCCTCGATCCGCTCTTCCAGCGTGTCGGTCGCCTCGTGGATGCGCTTCACGCTTTCGAGCCGGCGCTTCAGCTGCTTCTGGTGTTCGCGCACCTGGTTCTCGAGCGGCGCCATGATGGCGCGCAGCCAGTGCTCGACGTCGCGGTTCACCACTTCCATGTGCTTGCGCACCTGCACGGCGACGGTTTCGAAGAAGCGCTGCGTCAGCTGGCGCTTTTCGGTGGTGAGCATGTTCAGCCAGGTATTGAACTGCTGGTGGAAGGCCTTTTCGAGCCGGGTGATGTCCTTTTCGTAACGATGGACCGAGAACGGCACCGGCACGCCCAGACGCAGGTCGTGCTCGGTCGAGAAGCGCTGGTACATCGCTTCCATCATGCGGAAGATTTCATCCACGCTGGCGGCCGAGCGGGTCAGGCTGTCGCGCACGTCGTCGAAGAAGGCGTTCATCGCGTCGCGCAGCTGCAGCGAGAAGTTGGCCGCCTCCATCTGTTCGCGCGTGTGGTTGGTGCGCGCGCGCAGCGCGTCCATGCCGAGGTGGGCGAACAGCACGTTGGTCTGCGACGAGAACACGTTGCGCGTGGCATAGAAGCGTTCGAGGCCGCGTTCGAACTCCTCCTTTTCCGCCCGCACCCGCTTCAGCATGTACTGGATGACGCCACGGTTCTTGCCGCGCAGGTCGGAAAATTCGGCCAGCTGGTCGTCGATGCTGCGCCGGCGGCCTGCCAGCACCTCGCGCGTGCGGGCGATCAGCTCGCGTGCGTCCTTGTGACGGCGGCGCCGACGATGTCGCGCTTGGCCGGCAGCAGATCCTCGACCAGTGCGCGTTCGAGCTGCGGCAGACGGCTGCGCGCAAGCAGCGCGCCGTCATGCTGGATGCGCGCAAGCAGCCCCTTCTGCGCCGATACCGGAAACACGCGCGACTCCGGGATGTCCAGCGTGGCTGCGCAGGAGGCGATCTGGCGGGCGATTTCCGATTCGATCTGGGTTTCGGAGCGCAGGCCGTCCCACAGACTGTCCATCTTGTTCAGCACGGCGATACGGCCCTGACGCGATCCACCGGCCGCGGTCACGTGCGTCTTCCAGACGCCGAGGTCGCTCTGCGTGACACCGGTGTCCATGCCCAGCACGAACAGCACGGCGTGCGCCGACGGCAGCAGCGACAACGTCAGTTCGGGTTCGGCGCCAATCGCGTTCAGACCCGGCGTGTCGAGGATGACCAGCCCCTGGCGCAGCAGCGGGTGCGGCAGATTGATGATGGCGTGGCGCCACGCCGGCACCTCGACCATGCCCTGCGAATCGGGCTGCAGGCCGTTCTCGCCGCTCAGATCGATGCGGAAGCCCAGTGCCTCGGCTTCGCCGATGGCCACCTTGCGCTGTTCGCTGACCCGGCCCAGCGCCTGCTGCATGGCCACCGTCGAGGTGGTGTCGAGTTCGATGCGCTTCCAGGCGCCGGGCTGTGATTTCAGGTCGGACACCGTGGTGGTGCCACGCCGGGTGTCGATCGGCAGCAAGTCTATGCAGGCCGGGCGAGACCCGTCGTACATCAGTTCGGTCGGGCACATCGTGGTGCGGCCCGAGCTGGACGGCAGCACGCGCGCGCCCTGGTCGCCGAAGAAGACGGCATTGATCAGTTCGGACTTGCCGCGCGAGAACTCGGCGACGAAGGCCACGACCAGGCGGTCGTCGCGCAGCTTCTGCAGCAGCTGTTCGATGCACAGATCGTTGTGGCTGTCGTTCAGGTTGCTTTCGAACAGCCAGCCGCGCAGACGCACGATGGTCTGTTCGACCCGCGTACGCCAGGCGCCATATGCCGACAATTCCTCCTGCATGCCCATCGCCGTCTCCTCCACGCAAATGTCAATCTAGCACAGGCGCTGCGCGCTATCGCTGGCAGGTCGGGCAGAAGAAGGTCGAACGTCCGCCCATCCGGCGGTTGCGCACCGTCGTGCCGCATACGCGGCAGGGCTGGCCATCCCGTCCGTAGACGAAATAGGACTGCTGGAAATAGCCGGGTTCGCCGTCGGCATGCATGAAGTCGCGCAGCGTGCTGCCACCGGCATCGAGCGCGTCGCGCAGCGTGGCGCGGATTTCGTCGTACAGGCGCGCGCACTGCGGCCGGGTCAGGCGCCGGGCCGCCATGCCCGGGCGCAGGCGCGCGCGGAACAGGCTTTCCGAGGCGTAGATGTTGCCGACGCCGACCACCACCGCGCTGTCCATGATGGCCAGCTTGATTGCGCACTGCCGCCGCGTCAGTGCGGCGTGCAGCCCGGCGGCGCTGAAGTCCTCGCCGAGCGGTTCGGGACCGAGGCCGGCGAGCAGCGGGTGGGTGGCGTCGGCACCCTCGTGCCACAGCACGGCGCCGAAGCGGCGTGGGTCGCGCAGCCGCAACACGCGGTCACCGAAGACGATGTTGACATGGTCGTGCGTGCCCGCCGGCACGTCGCGGTCGAGCACGCGCAGACTGCCGGACATGCCGAGGTGCAGGATGAGCGTGCCGCGGTCGAAGCGCAGCAGCAGGTATTTGGCACGCCGGTCGATGTCGCGCAGCGTCTGGCCGGGCAGCGTGGCGGGCAGGTCGGCGGGTACCGGCCAGCGCAGTCGCGCATTGCGGAGGGTGACCGCGGTCGCCACGCGACCGGTCAAGGGCGCGGCAATGCCACGGCGTGTCACTTCGACTTCGGGCAGTTCGGGCATCGGAAAGGTGAGCCGCGGCACGGCGGCGGGGACGTGTTTTGGAATAAGATCGGAGCCGTTTCCGGCATTGGCGCCGCATAGGGCGGTGCGCCGGGGGCGCTGCAACGAATTCTAGCCGTCACACTCAAAGGCCGTAAGCGCTTCAGTCCGTTGCGAAATCACCCTGGCCACTGGCGATCATGCCCATGACGACCCGACCCCTCCTGCTCGCTGTCCTTCTTCCTCTCGTGCTCGGCGCCTGCGCGCAGACCGCCAAGCGGCCGCCAGTGGCGGCTGCGCCGACCGAGGCTCCGGCAGAGGCCGCGCCGCCACGCGCACCGCAGCTGCCCGAAATCGAACTGACGCGCCAGATCACCTACCAGCTGCTGCTCGGCGAGGTGGCGGCACAGCGCGGCGAACTGGGTCTGTCGGCGTCCGCCTATATGGATCTGGCGCAGTCCACCCGCGACCCGCGCATCGCCAAACGCGCGGCCGAAATATCGGCCTTCAGCCGGCAGAACGACATCGCGCTGCAGGCCACCCAGCTCTGGCTGGAACTCGATCCCGAGTCGGTACAGGCGCGGCAGATGCTGACCGGCCTGCTGGTCAATGCGAACCGGCCGCAGGAACTCGAGCCGCAACTCGCCAGCCTGCTCGCGCAGGAGGGCAACCAGATCGGCGAGAGCCTGCTGCGGCTCAACCGTGTGCTGGGGCGTCTGTCGGACAAGGTCGAGGTGCTGGCCATGGTCGATCGCCTGACCGAGCCCTATCTGCAGTACCCGGAAGCGTGGTTCGCGCGCTCGCAGGCCGCGATGCAGGCGCGCGAGCCGAAGCGTGCGCTGGCCGATGCGACAAAGGCGCACGACATGCGCCCGGAATGGGAGCCCGGTCTGCTGCTGAAGGCGCAGGCCACAGCCGAAAGCGATCCGCACGCCGCGACCCGGCTGATGGGCGACTACCTGAAGAAGTATCCACAGGCACGCGACGTGCGGCTGCAATATGCACGTTCGCTGGTGGCCGAACGCAATTTCCCGGAGGCGCGCAAGCAGTTCGAGAACATCCTCGGCGGTGCGCCGAACAATCCGGACGTCGTGTTCGCGGTCGGGGTGCTGGCGATGCAGATGCAGGACTACGCCGGTGCGCAGACCTATTTCAAGCGGCTGCTGACGCTGCGCTATCAGGACATGAACCTGATCAAGCTCTATCTCGGGCAGCTGGCCGAGGAGCTGAAGCAGCCGGACGAAGCGCTCGACTGGTATCGCCAGGTCGGGCAGGGCGATCACTACCTCGGCGCGCAGGGGCGTTACGTGCTGCTGCTCAGCCGCACCGGGCGGCTCGACGAAGCGCGCGCTCACCTGCGCGATCTGGCCGCACGGCCGGGCGGTGACAAGGCACGTTCGGCGCTGATGGAATTCCAGCTGCTGCGCGATGCGAACCGGGTCGAAGAAGGTTACGCCGTGCTCGAAGAGGCGCTGGTGGCGCAGCCGGACAATGCGGAACTGCTGTATGAGACGGCGATGATCGCCGAGCGGCAGAACCGCATCGAGGTCGCCGAACAGCGGCTGCGCCGGGTGATCGAGGTGAAACCGGATCATGCCCATGCCTACAATGCGCTCGGCTATTCGCTCGCCGATCGCAACATCCGCCTCGACGAGGCGCAGGCGCTGATCGCCAAGGGGCTCGAACTGGCGCCGGATGATCCCTTCATTCTCGACAGCATGGGTTGGGTGCTGTTCCGGCGCGGCGATCTGAACGGTGCCTTGACCTATCTCGAGCGCGCCTTCGCGATCCGCCCCGATCCGGAAATCGCCGCTCACCTCGGCGAAGTGCAGTGGCTGCTGGGTCGTCGCGAGGACGCCGAGAAGCTGTGGCGCACGGTTGCTGCGCAGCACCCGGACAACGCCGCGCTGGAATCGACCATCAAGCGCTACATTCCGTGATGCGGGTGCTGCTGTGTGCCGGCGCGCTGGCGCTGGCCGGTTGTGCCGCGCTGCCGCCGCCGGCTGTCGAAGATCCGCAGGTGCTCGCGCTGCGCGAGCGTGCGCGTGACGCGGCCAATCCCGCCTTTTCGCTGAGCGGACGCTTCGTTGTCAAAGGGCCCGAACAGACCGCCTCGGCGGCGCTGGACTGGCAGCACGCGAAGGACCGCGACGAACTGCAGATCAACGGACCGCTCGGCAAGGTGCTGGCGCAGCTGGTGCGCGACCCGCAAGGCGTGCGCCTGATCGACGAGCGCCAGCGCGTTACCGAGGCGGCGACGCTCGACGAACTGTCGCGTGCGGTGTTCGGCGCCGAACTGCCGCTGTCGCGGGCCGCCTACTGGGTGACCGGCCGGCCGGGCAGCGCCGACGTGCGGTCGCGTGACGCCGCCGGGCGTGTCGCCGTGCTGACCGAACAGTCCTGGCGCGTCGAATTCACCGAATACGACGGCGACGGCCCGGACGCGCTGCCGCGGCAGATCGACGCCAGCGACGGCGAACACAGCTTCCGTCTGCGCATCGACGCCTGGTACCCGTTGCCGTGACTGCGCGTATCAACTGGCAGGTCTGGCTCGACGCACCGGCCAAGATCAATCTGTTCCTGCACGTGACCGGCCGCCGCCCGGATGGCTACCACCTGCTGCAGACCGCCTTCCGCTTCGTCGATTTCGGTGACCGCCTGCGCTTCTCGCCGCGAGACGACGGCGAGGTGAGGCGCGTCAACCCACTGCCCGGCGTGCCCGAGGCCGACGACCTGTGTGTGCGTGCCGCCCGCCTGCTGCAGGCGGAGACGGGCTGCGGGCGTGGCGTCAACATCGAACTGGACAAGCGTCTGCCGATGGGCGGTGGCGTTGGCGGCGGCAGTTCCGACGCTGCGACCGTGCTGCTCGCGTTGAACCGACTGTGGGAACTGGATCTGCCGCGCGCGCGGCTGCAGGCGCTGGGGTTGCAGCTGGGCGCCGACGTGCCGGTGTTCGTGTTCGGTCGTGCCGCGTTTGCCGAAGGCGTCGGCGAGGTGCTGCAGCCGCTCGAATTGCCGCCGGCGGCCTATCTGGTGGTGGCGCCGGGCGTGTCGGTACCGACGCCACGGATTTTTGCCGACCCGGAATTGACACGAAATACCGAAGCTTGCACAATAGCGGACTTTGCTGCAGCGGCCGATTCGGCGGCGCTTTTCGGGCGCAACGATCTTGAGCCGGTCGCAGCGAGGCTGTACCCGGAAGTCAGACAGGCCATCGACATGCTGGCGGCACTGGCCGGGCGCGGCGCGGTGAGAATGAGCGGTTCGGGCGCGTGCGTGTTTGTACAATGCGCCGATCTGCCGGCAGCACAGGATTTGATGAAGGCGTCGTCGGCATCGTGGCCGGCGGGCTGGCAGGGATTCGTTGCACAGGGGCTGGACGAGCACCCGCTGTACCGGATGACTGCAATGGTTTGACACCGTGGGGCGCAAGAGCGCGACGCGGTCGATGCAGAGTTTGGGGAGTCGCCAAGTTGGTCAAGGCACCGGATTTTGATTCCGGCATTCGAAGGTTCGAATCCTTCCTCCTCAGCCAAATTTGATCGGGCGGGCCCGCAGGGAGTGCGGGCCTGCCCGATGTGTTTTCAGGGCAGCAGGCATGCCGACGGGTTGAAACCGGTCATCCGCCTGGAAAGAGCAGGACCGGTTCTCCCGGTTTCAATTCAGCAATCACCGAGTTTCGCGAGGCAGCATGGCTTACGACAGCCTGATGATCTTTACCGGCAACGCCAACCCCAAACTGGCGGCGGACGTTGCCAAGCGGCTCAACATGTCGCTCGGCCGCGCGCAGGTGGGCCGTTTCTCCGACGGCGAAGTCAACGTCGAAATCCTCGAGAACGTCCGCGGCAAGGACGTGTTCGTGCTGCAATCGACCTGTGCGCCGACCAACGACAGCCTGATGGAACTGGTCATCCTGGTCGATGCGCTGAAGCGCGCTTCGGCCGGCCGCATTACCGCGGCGATGCCCTATTTCGGCTATGCCCGCCAGGATCGCCGCCCGCGCAGCGCGCGCGTGCCGATCACCGCCAAGGTGGTGGCCAACATGCTGCAGGCCGTGGGCGTGCAGCGCCTGCTGACGGTGGACCTCCACGCCGACCAGATCCAAGGCTTCTTCGACATCCCGGTCGACAACATCTACGCCACGCCCATCCTGCTCGGTGACATCTGGAAGCAGGAATATCCGAACCTGATGGCCGTTTCGCCCGACGTCGGCGGCGTGGTGCGCGCGCGTGCGTTCGCCAAGCGCCTCGAATGTGACCTGGCCATCATCGACAAGCGTCGCCCGAAGGCGAACGTGTCGGAAGTGATGAACATCATCGGCGACGTTACCGGCCGCACCTGCGTCATCATGGACGACATGGTCAACACCGCCGGCACGCTGTGCAAGGCGGCGCAGGCGCTGAAGGAACACGGCGCCGCCCGCGTGCTCGCCTACTGTACCCACGCCGTGCTGTCCGGCGAGGCCGTCAATCGCATCCAGAATTCCGATCTCGACCAGCTGGTCGTGACCGACACCATCCCGCTGTCGCCGGCCGCCCAGGCCTGCGGCCGCATCCGTGTCGTGTCCATCGCCGAACTGCTGGCCGAAACCCTGCTGCGCATCAGCAACGAGGAATCCGTTTCGTCCCTCTTCATGGAGTAATTGAAGCGGGACACCCCGGGTCGCCTGGTCGCGGGCGACCCTTCATCCACCAGGAGTCATCATGTCCATCGAAATGAACGTCAAGAAGCGCGATGCGCAGGGCACCGGAGCGAGCCGCCGCCTGCGTCGCGCCGACCAGGTCCCGGCCATCATCTACGGCGGCGACAAGCCCGCCACGCCGATCACGCTCGACCACAACGAAATCTTTCACGCCCTGCGCAAGGAAGCTTTCCATGCGTCCGTGCTGACGCTGAACGTCGAAGGCACGAAGGAAACGGTGCTGCTGCGCGACACCCAGATGCACGCCTACAAGCTGCAGGTGCTGCACGTCACTTCCAGCGCGTCGATGCCACGCACAAGCTGCACACCAAGGTGCCGTTCCACTTCGTCAATGCCGACGCAGCCCCGGGCGTCAAGCTGCAGGGTGGCATCGTGTCGCACGTGATGAACGAACTGGACGTGCAGTGCCTGCCGAGCCAGCTGCCGGAATTCATCGAAGTTGACCTGTCCGGTCTGTCGGTCGGCCAGTCCATCCACGTGTCGCAGATCAAGCTGCCGGCCGGCGTTGAAGCGCTGACCCACGGCGCCGACCCGGTGATCGTCACGCTGACGCTGCCGCGCGGCGCCAAGGCTGACGAAGCCGCGGCCGAAGGCGGCGAAGAGAAGTAAGCACAGGCGATGTCCGGGAACGGTTCCAAGGCCGTGCCCCGGCTCGTCGTCGGACTGGGCAACCCCGGTCCGGACTATTCCGAAACCCGGCACAACGCCGGGTTTTGGTTTTGTGAGGGGCTGGCACGCAAGCTGGGCGTTACGCTCAACCGTGAAGCGCGATTCAGCGGCTTCACCGGTTCGTCGCGTGCCGACGGCATCACGATATTGCTGCCGCAGACCTTCATGAACCGCTCCGGCCAGTCGGTCGGCGCGCTCGCCCGCTTCTTCCGCATCGCACCGGCTGAAATACTGGTGGTGCACGATGAGCTCGACATCCAGCCGGGCGAACTACGCCTGAAATTCGGCGGTGGCCTCGGCGGTCACAACGGACTGAAGGACATCAGTGCCCATCTGGCCACGCACGACTACTGGCGGTTGCGCATCGGCATCGGCCATCCGCGCCAACTGGCACCGGGATCGGAAGTGGCCGACTATGTACTGCACCGCCCGCGCATCGAGGAACAGCGTGATATCGACGCCGCCATCGAGCGTGCGCTCGACGCCTGGCCGATGATCGCCGCCGGCGACTGGACGCGCGTGTCCACCCTGCTCAATGCGAAGCCCGGCGCCGGCAAGGCGCCCAAGAGTGCCTAATCAAGGAATCCAGACATGAGCCTCAAATGCGGCATCGTCGGCCTGCCCAACGTCGGCAAGTCCACGCTTTTCAATGCGCTCACCAAGGCCGGCATCGCCGCCGAGAACTACCCGTTCTGCACGATCGAGCCCAACGTCGGCATCGTCGAGGTGCCGGACCCGCGCCTGGCGCAGCTTTCCGAAATCGTGAAGCCGCAGAAGATACAGCCGGCCATCGTCGAATTCGTCAACATCGCCGGTCTGGTCGCCGGTGCCAGCAAGGGCGAAGGCCTCGGCAACCAGTTTCTTGCCAACATCCGCGAAACCGACGCCATCGTTAACGTCGTGCGCTGCTTCGACGACGAGAACGTGGTGCACGTCAATGGCCGTGTCGACCCGATCGCCGACATCGAAACCATCGTGACCGAACTGGCGCTGGCCGACCTCGCCGCCGTCGAGCGCACCATCGCGCGCGACACCAAGAAGGCGCGCGCCGGCGACAAGGACGCGGCCAAGCTGGTTGCCGTGCTGGAAAAGCTGCTGCCGCACCTGAACGAAGGCAAGCCGGCGCGCACGCTGAACCTGTCGGACGACGACAAGGCCATCGTCAAACCGATGTGCCTGCTGACGATCAAGCCCGCCATGTATGTCGGCAACGTGCTCGAAGACGGTTTTGACAACAACCCCTACCTCGATCGTCTGCGTGAGTTCGCGGCGAAGGAAGGTGCGCCCGTGGTGGCTGTGTGCGCGAAGATCGAAGCCGAACTGGCCGACCTCGACGACGAAGACAAGAAGGCTTTCCTGGCCGACCTCGGCCTCGAAGAGCCGGGCCTGAACCGCCTCATCCGCGCCGGCTACGACCTGCTGGGCCTGCAGACCTACTTCACTGCCGGTGTGAAGGAAGTGCGCGCCTGGACCATCCACAAGGGCGACAGGGCGCCGCAGGCTGCTGGCGTCATTCACACCGACTTCGAGCGCGGCTTCATCCGCGCCCAGACCATCGCCTTCGACGACTTCATCGCCTTCAAGGGCGAGCAGGGCGCGAAGGAAGCCGGCAAGATGCGCGCCGAAGGCAAGGAATACGTAGTCAAGGACGGCGACGTGCTGAACTTCCTGTTCAACGTCTGAGCACACTTCCGTTCTGGCAAAGCCCTGGCGACCCGTGGTCGCCGGGGCTTTTTTTCGTCCGCTGTCGAATCTTCCCGCTCCGCTTCGTCTACTTCGTATACGCCGGTCATCGGGAAAGGCGTCACGACAGGATGGAGGGCGAGCACATGATGAAGATCGAAGCGCAGGATCAGCATCGATGGCTGAAGCAGTTCGAGGGTGAGTGGCGCGGAAAGAGCGAACCGGTGGCCGACGGAGGGCCGGACGACGCGTGCTGGAGCGGCTGCGAAACCGTGCGCGCGCTCGGCGATCTGTGGGTGCTGTTCGAGGGGCGCGGTGACATGCCGGACGGCAGCGCGGCCTGCACCCTGATGACCCTGGGTTTCGACCCCGCACGCGGAAACGGAGGCCGCTTCGTCGGCAACTGGGCAGGGTCGATGATGACGACGCTGTGGCAGTACGAAGGCGAACTGGACGCAGCCGGCCGCGTACTGTCCCTGTACAGCGAAGGGCCGGCCTTCTCGGGCAGCGGCACCGCGCGCTACCGTGACACGATAGAGGTCGTAGGTCCGGACGAACGCACGCTGTCTTCGCACATGGAGGACGCCACCGGCAACTGGGTGCCCATCATGCGCATCCGTTACCGCCGGCAGCAGGGGGCGTGAGCGACGCGCCCGCGCCGTCGCTCAACGCCCCTCGTCCAGCCAGCGCGCGGCCATGAGCAGCCGGGTATGGCTGGCCGGGTCGGCCCGCACGGTGGCGGCGAACAGGCACACGCAGCGTTCGGCCGCGTTCACGTAGCGCGCGGTGCCGGTACGTCGTGCCAGCCTGATCAAGGCCAGCGCGGCGACGCCGTTGCCACCGGGCGTGGCGGCGTCGAGCGCGGGTTTGCTGCGGTGGAACAGCGGCAGCGTATCGTGGGCGGTGAAGAAGAAACCGCCCTTGTCGTCGTCTTCGAAACGCAGCAGCATCACCTCGGCCAACTGTGTGGCGAAGACGAGGTCGCCGTCGTGCGGCGCGGCATCGTGCAGCGTCAGTGCCGCGTCCAGCAGGAAGGCGTGGTCG
Source organism: Methyloversatilis sp. (assembly GCF_965284615.1). Classification (GTDB taxonomy): domain Bacteria; phylum Pseudomonadota; class Gammaproteobacteria; order Burkholderiales; family Rhodocyclaceae; genus Methyloversatilis. The sequence goes on along the minus strand of NZ_OZ260098.1, from coordinate 3,737,653 downwards.
TCGAGAAAGCCGTCGATGCCGGGCAGCGACTGCAGGCGGTCGGCGCCGCCCACGTCGTCGCGCCAGCGTGCCGCGCGCAGCGCGTCGAAGGTCGTGCGCGCGGCATCCAGCCAGTCGCTGCGGCCGAATACGGCGCCGGCATGCGCGAGCGCTTTCACCATGAGCGCGTTCCAGGCGGTCGGTGTCTTGCTGTCGCGCGCAGCGCGCTCACGGTCGTCGCGTCTGTTCAGCAGGCGGCCCCGGGCGCCGTCGATCACCGCCTGCACCGCCGCCAGCGGTTGATCGAGGGTGTCGGCCAGCTTTTCGGCGCTGCGTGCGACGCGCAGATGCCAGGACTTTCCTTCGAAGCCGGGCGGGTCGATCAGACCCCAGTGCGCGGCGCACAGATCCCATTCGACCGGCGAGAGCACTTCACGTAGTGCCGCGTTCTCCCACACATAGACGCCGCCTTCCCGACCCGCGGCGTCGTCCGCGGCCTGCGCGCTGCAGAACAGTCCGTCGTCGCTGCGCATTTCACGCAATGCCCAGTCCACGGTGAGCTCGGCGGTGCGCCGGAACAGCGCTTCGCCGCTCGCCCGCCAGGCATTGGCGTAGAGCGGCAGCAGCATCGCGCTGTCGCACAGCATCTTTTCGAAGTGCGGGATGTGCCAGGCCGGATCGACGCTGTAGCGGAAGAAGCCGCCGCCAAGCTGGTCGAACAGACCGCCTTCGGCGATGTGACGCAATGATTCCAGCGCCATCGTGCGCGGCGACGGTGTGCCGATGTCGCTGTCCAGCTGCAGCAGGAAGTCGAGGTCGGTCGGATGCGGAAACTTCGGCGCGCCGCCGAAGCCGCCGTGCCGGGCGTCGAAGGCGACCGCCAGCTGCTGTATCGCCTCCTCCTGCACCGATGGGTCCAGCGGTGCGCCGGTGGGCTGCGGCAAGGCGGCGCTGAGCGCCGCAATCAGCGCTTCGTCCTGGCGCGCCAGATCGGCGCGCCTTTCGGTCCATACGGTGCTGACCGACGCCAGGACGTCGCGCAGCGCACTCTGCCCACCGGACGCTTCGCGCGGGAAATAGGTGCCGCCGTAGAAGGGCACGCCCTGCGGCGACAGGAAGACGGTGAGCGGCCAGCCGCCGTTGCCGCGACGCAGCCGTTGCAGCGCCTGCTGGTAGAGGCCGTCGATGTCCGGTCGCTCCTCGCGGTCCACCTTGATGGCGATGAAGCCCTCATTCACCGCGGCAGCCGTGGCCGGATCGGCAAAGGACTCGCGCGCCATCACATGGCACCAGTGGCAGGAGGCGTAGCCGACCGACAGCAGGATGGGGCGATCGAGCCGGCGCGCTTCGGCGAAGGCGGTCTCGCCCCACGGATACCAGTGCACCGGATCGCCGGCGTGCTGCTGCAGGTAAGGGGACGTTTCACCGGCCAGTCGGTTGCGCGGTGCGAGTGCGGTGTCGGTGCTCATCGGATGTCCTTCGCGGGCGGCAGGTGCGGCCGGCGCGAACGCGACAATGAGGACAGCCGCGTACGCCAAAGCCCACATTCGGGCCGGCGAGCGGACTCATGCATCCGCGCTGGCCGGCGGATGCGGGACGCTCAGCAAGATCCGTGCATGCGCTGCACGCATCTTGCTTTTCCGGTGCGGGAGAGATGCGGCGCGCGGTGCGCGCCGGCCACACACCGACAGAGGCCGACCATGCGATTGCGCTTCCACATGACGCCGGGCTCGTGCTCGACCGGCATCCACATCCTGCTCGAACATCTGGAGCTGCCGTTCGAGGCTTACGTCGTGAACCTGCCTGCCGGCGATCACCGTCGCCCGGAATATCTGGCGATCAACCCCAAGGGCACGATTCCGGTGCTGCAGATCGACGAAGAGCCGGCGCTGACCGAATTCCAGTCCATCGCGCTGTGGCTGGCCTGGCAGTTCCCGCGCGCACGGCTGCTGCCGGCGTCGCCATTCGACGCCGCGCGCGCCGTCGATCTGATGACTTATGTCGTGGGCACCGTGCATGGCGCTGGCTACACCCGCATCTTCACGCCCGAGCGTTACCTGTCGGCGGGCGTGGACGACGTGGCGAAGGCGCAGTGGCTGGAGGCGGTCAGGGCGCAGGGCCGGGTCCTGGTGGCGGAGGCCTTCACACTGATCGATGCGCGCATTGACGACGACGGCCGGCTGTTCGGCGACGACCTGACGGTCGCCGACGCCGCGCTGTTCTACGTCACCTTCTGGGCCGACCGCATCGGCCTGCCGTTGCCGTCACGCTGTCTCGCCTTCTACCGGCGCATGCGCGAGCGGCCGGTGGTGCGCCGCGTGCTGGCCGAAGAAGGCTATCGCTGACCCGGCGGATCCGCCGGCCACCCGCGGCGATCAGGACGTCGCGCCGTCGCTCTGCTGGGCGGCCACTTCGGCGCGCACCTTGTCCATGTCCAGCGCCTTGGCTTGTTCGATCAGTTGTTCGAACTGACCGGCGGGCAGCGCGCCCGGCTGTCCGTACAGCACGATCTGGTCGCGGAACACCATCAGGGTCGGAATCGAGCGGATGCCGAAGGCGGCGGCGATGCCCTGTTCCTCTTCGGTATTCACCTTGGCGAACACGATGTCCGGATACTTTTCCGACGCCGCTTCGTAGACCGGGGCAAAATTGCGGCAGGGGCCGCACCAGGGTGCCCAGAAATCGATGATGACGAAAGGGTTGTTTTCGACCGTGCTGTTGAAGCTGTCTTCGGTAAGTTCGATGGTGGCCATGGGGGTCCTTGGGTGTGAATCGCTCGGGGGCGAGCCGGCATGGTAGCCGAGCGTCGCCCGTATGTCGGCCGTTTTGCTCCCAGTCCGACCGGCCCGCTGCACAAGGGTTCGCTGGTGGCGGCGCTGGCCAGCTGGCTGGATGCGCGCGCGGCCGGCGGCGGCTGGCTGTTGCGCATCGAGGACGTGGACGAGCCGCGCTGTTCGCCCGAGGCTGCCGACACCATCCTGCGCCAGCTCGACGCGCTGGGTCTGCACTGGGACGGCGAGGTGGTGTGGCAGAGCCGGCGTACCGCGCTGTACCGCGCCGCGCTCGACGCTCTGGTCGCCCGCGGTCAGGCCTACGGCTGTGTCTGTACCCGCCGCGATCTGGAGTCGCAGCCGCTGGCCTCTGATGGCGCACGGCGTTACCCCGGCACCTGCCGCGATCGCGCCGGCATCGCGCCACGCGCCTGGCGCTTGCGCGTGCCCGCGGGCGAGGTTGCGTTCGACGACCGCGTACTCGGTCGCATCGCGGTCGATGTGGCGGCGGATTCCGGCGATTTCGTGCTGTGGCGTGCCGACGGCTACTGCGCCTATCAGCTGGCGGTGGTGGTGGACGATGCCGACCAGGGCGTGACCGATATCGTGCGCGGTGCCGATCTGCTCACCTCGACGCCGCGGCAGATCCTGGTGCAGCGCGCGCTCGGCCTGCCGCAGCCGCGCTATGCACACGTGCCGGTGGTGCTCGACGCGAACGGCGAAAAGCTGTCCAAGCAGACACGTGCGCCGGCGCTGGAACCGGCCGACGCGCTGACCGACCTGGCGGAGGGACTCGCCTTTCTGCGCCACCCGCCGCCAACCGACGTCGTGGCCTCGGGGCGTGAGGATCTGCTCGCGTGGGCGGTGCAGCGGTGGACGCTGACCGCGCTGTCCGGGACGCAGTAGCAGAGGGACTCAGTAGTGCGGCGGAATGTCCTGCTGCGCGTCGGCGCGCTCGGCCGGTTGCATGCCCTGCACCTGCGCATAGACGTGCTTGAGCTGCAATTGCAGCGATTCGATGGCGCGCTGCTGCTCGAACACGGTGCGGTTCAGCGCGTCCAGCATGTCGTCCATCAGCGCGATGCGGGCTTCGAGGTCGTTCAGGCGGTCGGTCATGTCGGCGTGTCCGGAGAATGTTGGCGGGCCAGCGCCCAGGCGACGTGTTCGCGCACGACCGGTGATGCGTGGTCGGCACGCGCCTGCAGCGCGGCGATATGGGCGGCGGAGGACGGCGCGTTGCCGAGGGCGACCGCGATATTGCGCAGCCAGCGCTCATGGCCGATGCGGCGGATCGCGCTGCCTTCGAGGCGGCGGTTGAATTCGTCCTCCGACCAGGCGAACAGCTCACCCAGCGAAGCGCGGTCCAGACCGTTGCGCACCGCGAAGTCCGGCTCGACGGCCTTGACCGCGTGGCGGTTCCACGGGCACACCAGCTGGCAGTCGTCGCAGCCGTAGATGCGGTTGCCGATCGCCGGGCGTAGCGGCTCGGGAATCGGGCCGTCCAGTTCTATCGTCAAGTAGGACACGCATAGCCGCGCGTCCAGCTGGTAGGGCGCGACGATGGCGCCGGTCGGGCAGACGTCGATGCAGCGGGTACAGGTGCCGCAGTGGTCGGGCTGCGGCGCGTCGGGTGGCAGCGGCAGCGTGGTGAACAGTTCGCCGAGGAAGAACATCGAGCCGGCGTCGCGGTGGATCAGCAGCGTGTGCTTGCCTCGCCAGCCGAGTGCGGCGCGGCGGGCGATCTCGACTTCCAGCACCGGCGCCGAATCGGTAAATGCACGGTGGCCGAACGGGCCGACCACGCTCTCGATCCGTTCCGCCAGCTTCTGCAGCCGGTTGCGCAACACCTTGTGATAATCGCGGCCCAGCGCGTAGCGCGACACATAGCCGAGGTCGCTGTCGTCCAGCACCGCCTGCGCGTCCGCCGCGTTGTCCGGCCAGTACGGCATGCGTGCGCTGATGACCGACAGCGTGCCCGGCACCAGTTCGGCGGGGCGTGCCCGCATCGCGCCGTGGCGCGCCATGTAGTCCAGTTCGCCGTGGCGGCCGGCGGCCAGCCAGTCGAGCAGCCGGGTTTCCGCCTCGCCCAGATCGATGCCGGAGATACCGACCGACGCGAAACCCAGTTCGCGCCCCCAGCCGCGGATGTGCGCGACCAGCTCTTCCGGGCTGCAGGGCAGGGTGCCGCTCATCGCGCGCTCACCCGGGCGGATAATGGCGGCCGATCCGATTTTGCGCAGACCGCCATGAATGATTCGACCCTGACGATGGACCTCGCCGACACCGCCGCCACCGAGGCGCTGGGCGCGCAACTGGCGCGCGCGCTGGCGCCCGGCCTGTGCGTGTTTCTGGACGGCGACCTGGGCGCCGGCAAGACCACGCTGGTGCGTGGGCTGCTCAGGGCGCTGGGCCATACGGGAAAGGTAAAAAGTCCGACCTTCACTTTGCTTGAATCGTATGCTATTTCTAGCTTAAACTTCCCGTTGTATCACTTTGATTTTTATCGCTTCACGCATCCGGATGAATTCATCGAAGCAGGTCTGGACGAATACTTCGGGCAAACCGGCGAAAGCGCGGGCGTCTGTCTGGTCGAATGGCCGGACAAGGCGGGCGCGCATCTGCCGCAGCCCGATCTGCGCATCGCGCTCGCCGTGGTCGGCGAAGCGCGCCGTGCGCGGCTGTCCGCCGGCAGCGAAGGAGGTCGGGCATGTTTAAGCCGTTTGTCCGTCGCCGCGGAAGGACTTCCGCCCGCGACCTGAGCCGGCGCGATTTTCTCGGGTTTTCCGGCGCTGCGCTGCTGCTGTCGGTGAGCCCGGTCGGGCGCGCTGCCGCCACCTCGCTGCTGGCCGTCCGCGTCTGGCCGTCGCTGGAATATACCCGCATCACGCTGGAATCCCGCGACGCGTTGAAGTTCGCGCACTTCACAGTGCAGAACCCGGAACGCCTGGTGATCGACATCGAGGGCGTGGAGCTGAACAACGTGCTCGGCAGCCTGCCGGGCAAGATTTCCGATACCGATCCCTACATCAAGCTCATCCGCGCCGGCCGCAACAAGCCGGGCGTGGTGCGGCTTGTGATGGAGCTGAAGACCGAGGTGAAGCCGCAGGTATTCACGCTGGCGCCGGTCGGTCAGTACGGTCACCGGCTGGTGATGGACATCTATCCGTCGCAGCCCATCGACCCGCTGATGCAGCTCGCGCGTCAGGGCGACATCCAGTACCAGGGCGACGTCGCACCCGACCAGCCCGACGCGCCTGCACAGTCGCAGGCGGCCGAGCCGGCACCCGAACCGGCGAATCAGACCGCGTCGCGCGATGCGGGCAGCAAGAAGACGGAGGTCAACGTGAGTCGCCTCGTCACCATCGTGCTCGACCCCGGCCATGGCGGTGAAGACCCCGGTGCGGTTGGCCGTGGCGGCAGCTACGAGAAGAACGTGACGCTGGAAGTGGCACAGCGCCTGCAGAAAAAGATAGACGCCGACCCGACGATGCGCGCCGTACTGACGCGCGACGCCGATTTCTTCGTGCCGCTGGGCACTCGCGTCGCCAAGGCGCGCCGCGTGCGCGCCGACCTGTTCGTGTCCATCCACGCTGACGCCTTCGTGCGGCCCGATGCGCGCGGCAGTTCGGTGTTCGTGCTGTCCGACCGTGGCGCCACCAGTTCGGCCGCGCGCTGGCTGGCGCAGCGCGAGAACTCGGCCGACCTGATCGGCGGCGTCAATCTCGACGTCAAGGACCCCTATCTCGCGCGCACGCTGCTCGACCTGTCGCAGACGGCGACGATGAACGATTCGATGAAGCTGGGCCGCGCCGTGCTGGGCGAACTGGGCGGCGTGAACACGCTGCACAAGCCGCATGTCGAGCAGGCCGGCTTCGCCGTGCTGAAGGCGCCGGACATTCCGTCCATCCTGGTCGAGACCGCCTTCATTTCCAACCCGGAAGAAGAGAAGCGGCTGACCGACGACGCCTACCAGGACAAGCTGGCCGACGCCATCCTGCGCGGCATCCGCCGCTATCTGGCGAAGAATCCGCCGATGGCCAAGTCGCGGCTGGCGTCGCTGTAAGCGGCCGGCGGCATTCAGCGCACGCCGCGGTAGCCGCCTGCCACGCCTCTCGGCGACAGCACCCACTGCCACAGCTGGATGTCGCGCGCGCGGAAAGCGCCGGCGCAGGACAGCAGGTAGTAGCGCCACATGCGGTGGAAGCGTTCGCCGAGGCGCTCGGCGAACTGCGGCCAGGCGGCTTCGAAGTTCGCGTGCCAGGCCATCAGCGTGCGGTCGTAGTCGGCGCCGAAGTTGTGCAGGTCCTCCACCACGAATACATCATCGACGGCGTCGCCGATCTGGCCGATCGACGGCAGTTCGCCGTTGGGGAAGATGTAGCGGTCTATCCAGGGGTCCGTGACGCCGCGCCGCGTGTTCTTGCCTATCGTATGCAGCAGCGCCAGCCCGTCAGGCGCCAGTGCGCGCCGCACCACCTGCATGAAAGTGCGGAAGTTGCGCCGGCCGACGTGCTCGAACATGCCGACGCTGGCTACGCGGTCGAAGGTTTCGCTGCCGTTGAGTTCGCGGTAGTCCTGCAGCCGGAACTCGACCGGCAGTCCCGCGTAGCGTTGCTGTGCCCACTCAGCCTGTTCGCGCGATACGGTGACGCCGGTGCCGCGCACGCCGTGGTGCTCGGCGGCGTAGCCGAGCAGGCTGCCCCAGCCGCAACCGATGTCCAGCAGGTGCATGCCGGGGCGCAGGTCCAGCTTGCGGCAGATCAGTTCGAGCTTGGCCTCCTGCGCCGACGCGAGGTCGGCGGCGTCCTGCCAGTAGCCGCAGGTGTAGGTCATGCGCGGGTCCAGCATCGCCGCGTAGAAATCGTTGCCGAGGTCGTAGTGGCGTTCGCCGACCTGCCAGGCGCGACGCGGCGTCTGCCGGTTCAGCAGGCGGGCGCTGAAGGCGTGCATCAGCAGCGATGCCGGCTTGACCCGCGTATCCAGCCGGGCGCGCAGCAGGCGGGCGAAGAATTCGTCGAGCCGGCCCGCGTCCCAGTCGCCATCCATATAGGCTTCGCCCAGACCGAGGCTGCCGTAGGCGAACACGCGCTCGGGCAGGCGCGGATTGCGCATCCGCAGGTCGCAGGGCGCTTCGCCGTCGAGTGTGATGCCGGCGTCGGCCAGCAGCCCGGACAGCAGCCGCAGGCGGGGCGAAGGGGCCGGCGCGGGTGCGGCAGCCGGTGGTTCGAACGCTTCTCTTTTCATCCGTGGTCTTCCTCGTCAGGGCGAAGGCAGGAAAAAAGTGACCGTAAGCAGGCGGCCGGCGTCGCCACCTGAAGTTTTAGACGTAGTCCAAGGTAAGCACCTTCGCAATGTTCCAGGTCAAGCTTTCGTCCGGTTGCTCCGCGTGAAAACTCTGAAATGGCGTGCCGGCGCGCGCTTGACTCACGTCATGGGCGGCCGGTGCGCAGCCGCCTAGAATGTGAGCCCATGATTCGAACCCTGTCCCCGTGATGAACGCGCCGGAATCACCGCTGAACCTGAGTCCGGATGCCGCCGCCGCGACGACGGCCTGCTATCACTGCGGGCTGCCGGTCGATGGCCCGGTGCGTTACCGCGTCCGCGTCGCCGGTGAGGACAGGCCGATGTGCTGCGCCGGCTGTGCGGCGGTCGCCGAAGCCATCTCCGGCGGTGGTCTGGAGGCTTTCTACGCCCACCGCGACGCCTTGCCCGAAACGGCACCCGACGGCGGTGCGCGCGACCTGTCGGTATACGACCTGCCGGAAGTGCAGGCCGATTTCGTCCGCACGGTCGCCCACGCGGACTGCGCCGACGCCCGCGAGGCGCTGCTCATCATCGAGGGCATACGCTGTGCGGCCTGCGTGTGGCTGAACGAACAGCACGTCGGTCGCCTGCCCGGCGTGCTGGTGCTCGAGATCAACTACGCGACGCGCCGTGCGCGTGTGGTGTGGGACCCGGTCCGGATTCAGCTGTCGGCCATCCTGCGGGCGGTGACCGAGATCGGCTACGAAGCGTGGCCGAACGATCGCGCACACGCCGAGTCGGTCGCCCGCAGCGAGCGACGCGACGCGCTGTGGCGCCTGGCGGTGGCCGGGCTCGGCATGATGCAGGTGATGATGTACGCGTGGCCGGAATACACCGCCGGTGACGCCGAACTGCCGGGCAGCATCGCCGCGCTGATGCGCTGGGCCAGTCTGGTGCTGACGGCCCCCGTCGTGTGCTACTCGGCCGCCCCCTTCTTCTCGCGCGCGCTGCGCGACCTGGCGGCGAAGCGCGTCGGCATGGACCTGCCGGTCGCGCTCGGCATCGGTGCCGCCTTCATCGCCAGTCTGTGGGCCACGGTGACGCATTCGGGCGAGGTGTATTTCGATTCGGTCACCATGTTCGTATTCCTGCTGCTGGGTGGGCGCTATCTCGAAATGCTGGCGCGCCAGCGTGCGGTGCGCGGCGTCGAGGAACTGGCGCGCGTGATGCCGGCGCTGGCGCACCGTTTCACCGCGTGGCCGGGAACGGCGACCGAGGCGGTGCCGGTGGCGCGACTGCTGGCGGGCGACCACGTCCTGGTCGCCGCCGGCGAGGTGTTTCCGGCCGACGGCCGTCTGGTCGATGGCCGCAGCGAGGTCGATGAAAGCCTGCTCACCGGCGAGTCGAAGCCGCAGGGCCGCGGCCCCGGCGACCGCGTGGTCGGCGGCAGCGTAAACATCGGCTCGCCGGTGGTGCTGGCGGTGGAGCAGGTCGGCGAGGCAACGCGGCTGGCGGCGATCCGCCGGTTGATCGGCCGTGCTTCGGCCAGCCGGCCCGAGGTGGTGCAGTTCGCCGATCGCATCGCCGTTCATTTCGTCAAGGCGCTCATCGTGCTGGCCGTGCTGACCGCCGGAGTCTGGCTCTGGCTGAACCCATCGCAGGCGCTGTCCGTCTTCGTCGCGGTGCTGGTCGTCAGTTGCCCGTGCGCGCTGTCGCTGGCCACACCGGCCGCGCTGACCGTCGGCACCGGCGTGCTGTCGCGCAGCGGTCTGCTGGTGACCCGCGCACACGCGATCGAAACGCTGGCGCGCGTCACCCACGTCGTGTTCGACAAGACCGGCACCCTCACCACCGGCGCCATGGCCTTGCAGACGGTCGAACTGACGGGCGACATCGACGCCATACAGGCCACCGCGCTGGCCGCGGCGCTGGAAGGGCCGTCCACTCACCCGATCGCGCGTGCGCTGCGCGCGGCGGCCGGTGAGCAGGTGCGCCCGACCGTCAACGAGCTGTCGGCGGTGACCGGGCAGGGCGTGCAGGGCGTCATCGCCGGCCGTCGCCTGCGGCTGGGCAGCGCGGACTACGTCTGCGCGCTGTCCGGGGCGCCGCTTCCGGACTCGCCGTCGGGCATCGCGACGCCGGTATGGCTGGGTGACGAACGCGGTCTGCTGGCGCGCTTCGATCTCAGCGATGCCGTGCGATCCGGGGCACCCGAATTGCTGGCGCACCTGCGCGAGCGCGGCATCGCGGTCAGCCTGCTGTCGGGCGACGCACACGCACCGGTCGAGGCGCTGGCGCAGGAACTGGGCATCGCCGACGCACACGCGCGGATGACGCCTGAGGGCAAGCGCGCCTATATAGAAGCGTTGCAGCAGCGCGGTGCCGTCGTCGCCATGCTGGGTGACGGTGTCAATGACGCACCGGTGCTGGCGCAGGCCCAGGTGTCGGTGGCGATGGGCGGCGGCACCGAGCTGGCGCGCGCGCAGGGCGATCTGGTGCTGCTGTCCGAACGTTTCGACGCGCTCACGCGCGGGCTCGACACCGCCCAGGCCACCCTGGCCATCGTGCGGCAGAACCTGCGCTGGGCCTTTGCCTACAATCTGCTGGCCATCCCGCCGGCGATGCTGGGCTGGATCACGCCGTGGATGGCCGGCATCGGCATGTCGCTCAGTTCGCTGATGGTGGTGCTCAACGCATTGCGTCTGCAGCGGCGAGCAAAGGAGCGGAACTGATGGACATCCTGTGGTTGCTGGTGCCGATGTCGGTACTGATCGCGCTGGGCATCGGCGCTGTGTTCATCTGGTCGGCGCGCAGCGGCCAGTTCGACGATCTCGAAGGCCCGGCCCATCGCATGCTGATGGACGACGACCGTGCGCAGACCATCGACGACACACCGGCGGCCGGCAAGGACGACCGCAAGGTGTGACGCCCGAGGCGGCCGAGGCGTCATTTCCTGTCTATAGTGCGGATGCACCCACCGACCGGAGCGCGCCGATGACCCGTTGCACCCAGCACGCCCATCACGACCACCAGCACGGCCCGCAATGCGGTCATACCGCGGTGCGCCACGAAGGCCACGTCGATTTCCTGCATGACGGCCATCTGCACCACGTGCATGGCGACCATGTCGACGAGCACGTGATCGCCGTCAGCGCCGCCAACCCGGACGGCTGCACACCGCAGCATCACTGTGCCGGCCATGGCGCCGGTCATGTGCATGGGCCCGGCTGCGGCCACGAAGCGGTGCCGCACGGCGACCACGTCGATTACCTGGTCAACGGTCATCTGCACCATCCGCACGGCGATCACTGCGACGACCACGGCCCGCTGCAGATCGCCTGACGCGCCGGCGCAGCCTGCCGCGGCTATCATGCAGGCCGGGCCTGAAGACTGCGTCGCAATAAATGTCCTTTCATCGAGCCGGCGACGCGTGGCGTTCGCCGGCGCTATTCATGCCGGCGGCACTGCGCGGCTGGCTGACCGATCCTCATTCGCTGACCTCACGCATCAGGGCGCGCTGCCGGCACTTCGCGGTGCAGCCGCTGCGTACCGGCCGTGCCGCGCTGGCGGCCGACGAGGCCTGTCTGCTCGGCAGCGGCCGGGCGCAGGCGCTGTCGCGCGAGGTGCTGCTGCACGCCGACGGCGTGCCGGTGGTGTTCGCGCACAGCGTGGTCAACATGCGTGACGTGCGCGGCGTCTGGCACATGTTCGCCGGCGTCGGCTCGCGGCCGCTCGGTGCGCTGCTGTTCGCCGACGCGCGCATCGCCCGCTCGCCGCTGGCGGCACGCCGGCTCGACGCCCGCCACCCGCTGTACCGGCGCGTACTGGCCGAAGGCATTGCGGTGAGCGGCCCGCTGTGGGCGCGCCGTTCGCTGTTCGTACGCAGAGGCCGGCCGCTGCTGGTGACCGAAGTCTTCCTGCCGGCCATTTCGGAACTCGTGCCATGAACCTGCTTGCCCGCCTGAATGCCTGGGAACGCCTGATGCGGCTGGACAAGCCGATCGGCATCCTGCTGCTCGCCTGGCCCACGCTGTGGGCGCTGTGGGTGGCCGGCGGCGGCAAGCCGTCCGCCTTCATCGTCTGGATATTCATGCTCGGCACGGTGCTGATGCGCAGCGCCGGCTGCGTCATCAACGACTACGCCGACCGCAATTTCGACGGCCACGTCGAGCGCACGAAGAACCGCCCGCTGGCGACCGGCGAGGTCGGCACGCGTGAGGCGCTGCTGCTGGCCGCTGCGCTGGCGCTGTTCGCCTTCATCCTCATCCTGCCGTTGCACCGGCTGGTCATCCTGCTGTCCTTCGCCGCGCTATTCCTGGCCGCCAGCTACCCCTTCACCAAGCGCTTCTTCGCTATTCCGCAGGCCTATCTCGGCATTGCCTTCGGCTTCGGCATTCCGATGGCCTATGCAGCGCAGCTGTACACGGTGCCGATGGAAGCCTGGCTGCTGCTGGCCGCGAACGTGTTCTGGGCGGTCGCCTACGACACCGAGTACGCGATGGTCGATCGCGACGACGACCTGAAGATCGGCATCCGCACCTCGGCCATCACCTTCGGCCGCTTCGACGTCGCGGCGGTGATGGTCTGCTACGCGATCACGCTGGCTTTGCTCGCGCTCTACGGCCGGCTCGAAGGGCTGCACTGGCCCTACTACGTCGGTCTGGTCGTTGCCGCCGGCATCGCCGGCTATCACTGGACGCTGATCCGCGGCCGCGACCGCGCGCGCTGTTTCCGCGCTTTCCTGCACAACAACTGGCTGGGCGCCGCGGTGTTCGCCGGCATCGTCGCCGACTACGCCTTGCGTTGACGCGGCGGCGTAAGGCGGGCCACCGACCTGCGTCTACCTGAGCGGGGCGCGTCCGGCCCGGCAACAGGAGAGCGACATGAAGAGGCTGAGCGCGGTGGGTCTTGCGGCGGCTGCATTGCTATGCATCTTCGAGGCGCAGGCGGGGCCGCTGCGCGAGCGTCTGGCTGAGCGGCGCGCCGACAGCGGAGCCGAGATCCGCCTGCCCGCCGGCAGTCGCGCGCAACGCAATATCGCTTATGGCGAGCATGCCGACCAGCGCATGGACGTCTACATCCCCGACGGCGCCCGCGACGCACCGGTGCTCTTCCTCGTGCATGGCGGTGGCTGGCGTCGCGGCGACAAAGCGCACGGCCGGCTGATCGGCAACAAGCTTGCGCACTGGCTGCCGGCAGGCGTGATCGTCGTGTCGGTCAATTACCGCATGCTGCCCGACGCCGACGTGCTCACACAGCGCGACGACGTGGCGGCCGCGCTGGCCAGGGCGCAATCGCTGGCGCCCTCCTGGGGCGGCGATCCGTTGCGCTTCGTGCTGATGGGGCATTCGGCCGGTGCGCATCTGGTGGCCTTGCTGGCCGCCGCGCCACAGGGCGAACGCCGTTGGCTGGGCAGCGTGCTGCTCGACAGTGGCGCGCTCGACGTCGAACGCCTGATGAAGGAACGCCACGCCGGCCTGTTCGACGACGCTTTCGGCAAGGATCCCGCCTTCTGGCGTGCGACCTCGCCGCTGTACCAGCTTGGCGGGCCGACCGCGCCGTGGCTGGCGGTGTGCTCAAGCCGCCGCCGTCAGGCCTGCGACCAGGTGAAGGTGTTTGCGCAGCGGGTGCGCGAAACCGGCGGCCGCATCGACGAGCTGCCGGTCGATCTGTCGCACGGCGACATCAACGAACAACTGGGTCTGCCCGGCGACTACACGCGGCGGGTCGATGACTTCCTGCGCGGCATCGGCGCCCTGAAATGAAAACGCGGGGCCCTGGAGCCCCGCGTTCTCGTTACGTCCGTTCGGTACGTTTCAGCCGCGGCGACGGGCGCGCAGACCGATCAGGCCCAGGCCGGCCAGCAGCAGCGCGTAGGTTTCGGGTTCCGGCACCGGCGCGACTTCGACCGTCAGCAGCGGGCGATCGCTGACCATGAAGCCTTCGGCGCTGTAGAAGTCGATACCGTTGGTGCCATTTGGCATGAAGGGCAGCAGCGCCCAGCCGTAGCCCGGCACGTCGCCGTCCTGCATGCGGCGCAGCGCGTCGGTGAAATCCAGCACCAGGGTGCCGGATTCGATGTTGGCATCGCCGTTGTCGGCACCGATGGTCAGGAAGGGCAGCATGGCGGCTTCGAGACCGTCGGTCTGGATGCCGTCGCCCATCGTGTTCCAGGTGGCGGATGCGGAGTTCCAGTCGCTCAGCATGTCGTAGAAGCGGATGCCGCTGCCGGCGCTGGTGATCTGCAGCGTCAGCGTGGCCGACACCACGGTTTCGCCGGTCTTGATCTGGTTGGCGGCGCTGCCGAACAGGTTGTCGAAGCGCAGCAGTACGTGGTTCGGCGAACCGTTGTCCGACGCGTCGATGCTCACTTCCTGCTCGTAGCCGCTGCTTGCATCGGGGTCGCTGCTGTACAGCGTCACGTCCATCGTGCCGTCGTAGCCGCCGGCGCCCTGCTGGAAGGTATAGGTCGCGGCGAACGCCGGTGCGGCCGCGAACAGCGCAGCCGCGATCAGGGATTTGCTCAACATGGGAAGCCTCTCGAATCGGAAAGGGCCGGCGCTGGTGCGCCGGCCCGGAACTGCGGACTGCAGGCGTGCGATTACAGTGCGCCGTTATCCCACGGGCCGGTGATTGCGTAGGTGATGCCCGGCGACTGGGTGTTCACGAACAGCCACTCGTTGTGGAAGGTCGCGCCGCAGAACTCGGAACCCATCGAGTTGCTGCTGAAGGAGCGGCCGGACGGACGGGTGTAGGTGCCGATGGCGCCGGTGCGGAAGTCGGCGTTGTTGGCGATGAACGGGAACACGGTGCCGTCAGTGGTCAGGCCGTGGCAGCGCGATACCGAGTTGCCGCCGTCTTCGCACAGGATCAGGCTGCCGCGCGGGCTCCAGGCGATGTTGTCCGGGTTGTCGCAGACGTCGGCGCCGGACGATTCGTAGACCAGCGTGAAGGTTTCGCGACGCGGATCGTAGGCGAAGATCTGGCCCTTGCCGGCGGCACCGCCGCTGGTCGAACACACGTAGATCACGCCGTTGCCGTACCACACGCCTTCGCCGCGCACGATGCTCGACGCTCCCTGCATGATGCCCTGGGCGACCACGCCACCGTAGGACGTACCCGTGATGAAGGGCTTGTTCGGCTCGTCGATGTTTACCCACTCGACGTCGAAGGTGGTGCCCGGAGCCTGTGCCACGCCGGTGTTGTAGTAGCCGTAGCTGACACCGTTGATGGTGCGGGTGGCGTTGTTGGCCGTCTTCAGCTTCATCATCTGCAGCTTGCCGCCCATTTCCGGACGACCGATGACGTTCGGGATGAAGCGGTAGAAGCCGGACGGCGTGCTGTCTTCGGTTTCGTAGATGATGCCGGTGACCGGATCGACGGCAACGGCTTCATGACTGAAACAGCCCATGTTGACCAGCGGAACGGGCTTGGCGACGCCGGTGGCCGGCACGTCGAAGCAGTAGCCGTGCTGCTTGGAGGCGCCGTTGTGCGGGCCGTCCGACGTTTCTTCACAGGTGATCCACGAGTTCCACGGGGTCGGGCCGCCAGCGCAGTTGCGGATGGTGCCGGAGATCGACGCGTACGCGCCGACCCACTGCTTGGTGCGCGGCGAGAATACGAGGTTGGTCGTGCCGCCGTTGCACAGCGGGTCGTAGGTGATCTTCGGGTTGGCGTACGAACCGGCGGTGCGGCTGCCCTGTTCGTGGTTACGCACCAGCACGATCTTGTTCGCGTCGGCGGCGACCACGGCCATGCCGTCGTGCGCACCCGGAGTGGCGATGCCGTCGGTCATCACGTCGCCGGTCCAGCCGTAGGACCAGTACTTGAAGCCTTCCGGCAGCTGCAGCAGCGGCAGGCCGGTCACTTCGTCGGCGACCGGAGCGAGCGGGCCGTAGTCCGGGCTGAAAGGCAGCTGCACGGCGTGCGCCTTCTTCGAACCGAGGATGCTGAAGGGCATCGCCACGGTGGCGGCGGCAGCGACGCCGCTCTTCAGGAAGCCGCGGCGCCCGTAGGTCCAGTGCGGGTCCATGTCCTTGGAGGCGTCGGTCTTGCTGAAGTCGCGCAGGACGTCGATCAGGTCGTCTTGATGGTTCATTGTTGTCTCTCCGTTTTCAGTATGCAGGGGGCAGGTGCGTCAGGCGCGGCGGCGGGCGGCCGCGCCGATCAGGCCGAGGCCGGCCAGCAGCAGGGCGTAGGTCTCGGGCTCCGGCACGGTGGCGGTGATGGTGTAGCCGAGCTGACCGGCGCCGACGTTGTCGCTGAAGTCGGCGATGGCGAGCACGAACAGGCCGTTGCCGTAGTCGTTGAAGAAGTTCGCGCTGGCCGCTTCACCGGCGCCTGCGAGGGGGTTGGACGGCGTGCCATCGGCGCCGGTGACGAACATCGTGGTCGCCGAGGCGCTGCTGATGTCGAAGTAGTTGGCGGTATCGCTCTCGACGCCGTACCAGATGCCGAAAATGACGTCGAGCGCCGGGTCCGTCGGGGTGACGGTGATCGACACTTCGCTCATGAAGTCGGCCTTGAAGGTCCAGAAGGACCAGTTTTCGGCGCCGCCGATGAAGGAATAGCTTTCGGCGGCGACGGTGCCGGCCGTGCTGCCGCTGCCGAACTGGCCGCTGATGGCCGGAGCGGCCGCTTGGGCGCCGGCCGACATCAGGCCGGCCAGCAGGGCGGCCGCAAGGGTGGAACGAATAGACATGGGACTCTCCGGTCTGGGTTGAGACGCGGAAAGTCTGTCGGGCGACGATGTCCTGCCAGTTAATCTTCCGTTAACGTTCGGCGTGCGCAGTCATAGGCCGTTTGGCCGGTGAGGATGGTCCGGTCGGACTATCGGCTGGCGAGCGAACCCAGACTGGCGAGAGCGGTATCGACGCGAGCGTCCCAGCGCACGGCGCACATCAGGCGGATGCAGTTGCGGTACTTGCCCTGCGGCGAGAACAGCGGGCCGGGCGCGATGCTGATGCCGGCCGCCAGCGCCCGCGACTGCAGCGCCAGCGCGTCGATGTGCTCCGGCAGTTCCACCCACAGGATGAAGCCGCCGGCCGGCCGCGTGCAGCGTGTGCCGGGCGGGAAATGACGCGCGATCGCCGTCTGCATCCTCTCCATCTGTTCGGCGTACTGCCGGCGGATGCGCGCCATGTGCCGCTCCGGCCGGCCACTCGCGAGGTAGTCGGCGAGTGCGCGCTGCGGCAGCAGCGCGGTCGCCATGGTGCTGCCGTACTTGAGGCGCTCGACCTCGCGCCGCCAGCGCCCGGCGACAATCCAGCCGATGCGCAGGCCGGGCGCGAGTGTCTTGGAGAAGGACGAACACAGCAGCACGTGGCCAGTGCGGTCCCAGGCCTTGGCCACGCGCGGGCGTTCGCCGTCGTGTGCCAGCTCGCCGTAGATGTCGTCCTCGATCAGCGCGATGCCGCGACTGGACAGCATCTGCACGATGCGCCGCTTGTGCGCGTCTGGCATCAGCGCGCCGCTCGGGTTGCTGAAGCTGGTGCAGGCGAGGCAGGCCTTGACCGGCCACTTCTCCAGCGCCAGTTCGAGCGCGTCCGGGCTGAGACCGGTCTGTGCATCGGTCGGAATTTCGAGCGCCTTCAGGCCCAGCGATTCGATCAGCTGCAGCGTGCCGAAGAAGGCGGGCGACTCGATGGCGACCACATCGCCCGGCTGCGTGGTCGCGCGCAGCGCCAGCGTCAGCGCTTCCTGGCAGCCGGTGGTGATGACGATGTCGTCGGGGTGGATCTGGCAGCCGGAATCGACCGCGCGGCGGGCGATCTGCACGCGCAGCGCTTCTTCGCCGATGAATTCTCCGTAACGCGCGCTGCCCGCGTCGTCGGCGCGCAATGCGCGGCCGAGGCTCGCGCGGATGTCCTTCACCGGCAGGAAGTCGGCGTGCGGGATGGCGGTGCTGAACACCAGCAGATCGTCGCGGTGCGAGGCGCGCATGACTTGGGCCACGCGTTCCGACATCGTCACTTCGCCCGGCGATTCGTCATCGCAGGTCTGGCAGGCGCGCGGCGGCAGCGCTTCCGGCGTGCGCGCGTAGAAGCCGGACTGCGGCCGCGCCTCCAGCCAGCCCTGCGCTTCGAGCTTGCGGTAGGCGGAAATGCAGGTGGCGATACTCAGGCCCTGCTGCAGCGCGATGCGCCGCACGGACGGCAGGCGCTGGCCCGGTGGGTAAAGACCGGCGCGGATGTCGGAGCGCAGCCGGTCGGCGAGTTGTTCGTAGCGGTTCATGCGGCGTCCTCTCGCGGTGGCGGCTGATACTGTACTGCACGGCATTTTCTGTCAACCGGTACAGTTCGCGCATACTGTTGCCGGTACAGATCCGCTTGACTATCAATTGTGTCGGTCCAAAAACAGATTCCTGTGCATCGACCGTCACAGTTGCCGACGGCATGATCCGGTCATCCCGTGAAGGAGTCCCGCCATGCCGATGATCACGCTGCAACTGTCCCGCCCGCTCGACGCCGAAACCCGCCTCGCCGTGATCCGCGCGGTGACCGATCTAACGGCCGAGATACTTGGCAAGAAGCGCGAACTGACCGCGTTGTCCATCGGCCACAGCGAACACTGGTCGGTCGGCGCGGAGGCGGTCGGCGGCGCGCTGACCGCCTTCCATCTGGAGGTCCGCGTTACCGCCGGCACCAACACGAAGCCGGAGAAGGCGAACTATCTTTCTGCCGTCTGGCAGTCGCTGGACGAACTGGTCGGCCCGCTGCATCCGGCCAGCTACATCGTGGTCAGCGACCTGGCGGCGGATTCATGGGGCTATGCCGGCGAAACACAGGAGTTGCGTCATGTCCGCGCACGCCTGGCTCAGTGATATGGCCCGCCGGCTGCGCGAGGTACGCCGGCAGCGGCGAGCGCGTGCAGAATTGCAGGCGATGAACGATCTCGAACTGCGCGACCTCGGTCTCGGGCGCTCGGACCTGCCGTCGGTGCTCGGGGGGCGCTTCGAGGACGGGTTTCGCGCGCAGGCGAAACGCCTGCATTGATTCAGGACCTGAAATGATCAAGGCGCACAGCCTCACCATGGCCCGTTACCACGGCTGGGCCTTCGACCGCCTGTTCGCGTCGCTCGAGGCGGTCAGCGACGCCGACTGGCGTGCCGATCACGGGCTGTTCTTCAAGAGCCTGCACGGCACCCTCAATCATCTGCTGCTGGCCGACCTGATCTGGTACGGCCGCTTCACCGGCCGGCCGTACGCGGCCGCCTCGCTCGCCGACGAGGTCGAGTCCGATCGCGCGACGCTGCGGCAACGGGTGCGTGCGCAGGCCGAGCGCTGGATCGAACTGGTCGAGGGGGCCGACGAGGCTACCTTCGGGGGTCGGCTGCGCTACGCCAGCATGGCCGCTCAGCCCTGTGACACGCCGTGGGCCGGCACGCTGCTGCATGTGTTCAATCACGCGACCCACCACCGCGGCCAGATGTCGGCGGTCGCCACGCGCCTGGGCCAGCCGGCGCCGGAGATGGACCTCGTCTACTTCCTGCGCCTGAGCGGACTGTGATCGGACACGAGCCGCGCGCGCCGGAGGACATCGAGTTCGCCGCGGCCGACGGCTACCGGCTGCGTGGTCGCCTGTGGCGACCGCTACTGGATGACGGCAGGCGACCGGCGGTCATCATCTGCTGCGCCACCGGAGTGGCGGCGCGCTACTACGGACGCTTCGCCGCCTGGCTGTCCGCACATGGGCTGCCGGCCATGACCTTCGACTACCGCGGCATCGGCGACAGCCGTTACGGCAGCCTGCGCGGACTGCGCGCAACCAAGAACGACTGGGGCGCGCTCGACACCGACGCGGCGATCCGTGCGCTGGCCGCCCGCTTCCCGGGGCGCACGCTGGTCGGCGTCGGCCACAGCATCGGGGGCTTCTGCCTCGGGTCGGCGCCGTCGAATGCGCGGCTCGCCCGACTGCTGCTGGTCGGCTCGCAGTACGCGTACTGGCCCGACTATGCGCCGCGCCAGCGTGTCGGCTACCTGTTGCGCTGGCATCTGCTGATGCCAGCGCTCGCACTGGTGATGGGCTATTTCCCTGGCAAGCGTCTGGGCTGGCTGGAGGACCTGCCGCGCGGTGTCGCGCTCGAATGGGGGCTGCGGCTGTGGCCGGATTTCGACCGGCTTTACCGCTGGCTGCCCGGCGCCGGCGGCGCCCCGGACGGCGACGCGGCGCGCGCAGCCTTTGCGGGCTACCGCGGCGAAGTACTGGCCTGCGCCTCGGCCGACGACCCCTACGCGACGCCGGCGGCGATGGAACGGCTGCTCGGCTGGTTCACGCAGGCGCGCACGCGCCAGGTGCAGTTCCTGCCGGCCCGCTTTGGCCTGAACCGTATCGGCCACTTTGCGCCCTTCCACTCCGACATGCAGCGCATGCTGTGGCCGCTCGGTCTCAAATGGCTGCGCAGCCGCCGCACGGACTGAACCCGTGCGACGGCGGCTACCGTCAGCGCGTGCTGCGCAGCAGCGACTTCATTGCGGCGTCACGCGGCAGCACGTAGTCGTGCGCGGCCAGCGCGACATTGGTGGCCGGGTCGATCACCTTCAGATTGATGAACACCATGTCTTCCGCGGCGCCATAGGTGCCGACAATGACGGCGCGCGCCTGGTGCGAGCGAGCGAGATCCTTGATCTCGCGGGTGAGCATCATTTCGCCCTGGTGCTGGCGCACATAGACGTTGTCGCGGAATTTCATTTCCACCATGTGGTAACCGGCGCGCGAGAAGCGCGACGATACGTGTTCCGACACCAGCCGGCCGAGCGTGGATGACTGGTCCAGCGCGTCGATGTTCACCACGGTGGCGATGATGAGCGGATTGCCGCTGCCGATCGAATTGTCGATCTGTCCGAGCAGCGCATCGGCCGCCTTGTAGTTGGCGGGCACGAAGCGGTCGCTGGCCGCCTGTTCGTAAGTGGGATCCGGCTTGACCGAGGAGGTGCAGGCGGCCAGCGGCAGCAGGCCGGCACACAGCAGCGCGAGGACAGAGGAACGCATCTCACTGGTCTCCATTCAGGCGGATGGTGTGCGTGCCGCTCCCGGCGTCGTAGAGCGCGCGGTCGCCGTCGGCGACGTAATAGACATGCGTGCGGTGGGCGAGGAAGCGCTGCTCGTCGCTGACCTGCGCAGTGATGATGATTTCCGCCTGCGGCGTCGCACCCGATGCGAATTCGGAGCGGAACCAGCCGTAGGCATCCGCGCCGACGACGCCTGCGGTCGCCACGCCTGCCGCACTGGCGTCGGCCACGGCGAGACCCCACAGACCGGCCGCCAGCATGGTTGCCGTGCCGCTGTGTTTGTACTGCGGGCGATCGGCCGAGAAGCGCAGTGTGCGGGTGTCGAACTCGAGCACCAGCGCGCCCTGCGGCGTGCGATTGACGGTGCGCCCCTGTTCGATCAAAGCCGAGATGAGCTGCTTCTCGAAAGCGAGATTGAAGTGGGTGCGCGCGCTGCTTTCGCGTACGAACAGCGGGCGTTCGTCCTTCAGGTCGCGCGCGATCTGCGCCGCGACGTCACGGGCGATGACCGACCAGTGGCCGGCCGCCTGTACCTTGGGCTGTTTCGTGGTCGGGAAGTTGGTGGCGAGCGGTGTTTCGCTGTGCGGCGCGGCGCAACCGCCGAGCACTGCGCCAAGGGCGAGGGCTGTGCCCAGGTGTCGGGTGTTCATCGGACGGTCTGACCTCCCGGTTGGTGGAATCCAAGGGTATGCATGAAGCATATACGGGGCGGAATCTACCAGAACACGGCAGGCTTGCGTCAACCGCTACGTCAGCGCGTCGTGGCGTGGCGTAGCGCGGCGGCGACGGTGGCGAAGTGGATATCGACGATGTCGGCGATTTCCTCGGCGTAGCCGCCGGCCATCGCCACCGCCAGCGGCAGGTCGTGCCGACGGCAGTAGTCGAATACCCGGGCGTCGCGTGCGGCCAAGCCCGGCTTGGTGAGCTTGAGCCGACCGAGGCGGTCGCCTTCGAATGGATCGGCGCCGGCGAGGAAGAGGACGAACTGCGGGTCGAAGCGCGCGCTCATCCTCGCCAGTGCGTCGTCGAGTGCGGCCAGGTAGGCGTCGTCGCCGCAGCCGTCGGGCAGTGCGACGTCGAGGTGGCTGCGTTCCTTGCGGAAGGGGAAGTTGCGATCGCCGTGCAGCGACAGCGTGAATACGTCGTCCGCCCGTCCGAGGATTTCGGCGGTGCCGTCACCCTGGTGCACGTCGAGGTCGATGATGGCCACGCGTTCGATGCGGCATTCGGCCTGCAGCATGCGGGCGGCCACCGCCGAGTCGTTGAACACGCAATAGCCGGCGCCGCTGGCGCGCTTGGCGTGGTGGGTGCCGCCGGCCAGATTGACCGACACGCCGTCGCGCAACGCGCTGCGACAGGCGGCCATGGTGGCGCCGGCGGAGCGGCGCGAGCGCTCTATCATCTGCGCCGACCACGGAAAACCGATCATGCGGATTTCGTTCACGCTCAGTTCGCCGCGGCTGGCGCGGTCAACGTAGCCGGCGTCGTGGGCGCGACACAGTTCGGCGTCGGTCGCGGCCGGCGGCTCGCTCAGCGTGACGCCCGGTAGTTCCGCCGCGACGCGTTCGCGCAGCCGGCGGTACTTGTCCATCGGAAAGCGATGGGTTTCGGGCAGCGGCAGGACGAAGTGGTCAGCGTACCAGGCGAGCATGTCGTGCAGGTGGGCGGGACGGTCGCGCATTCTGACAGCGGGTCGTCAGCAAGGGTTGCGACAGCTGTATCGGAACGCCTGCGGTGCAGCGCGGTCTGTCGCCGCGTGCGGGGTGCGGCGGCCTTCACTATCGCTTACCATCGGCCGCGCGTTGTGCAGGACTCAGCAAGGCGCGAAGCACTGGAGCCGTAACACGACATGAAATACACGGATTTGCGCGACTTCATCGCGCAGCTCGAACGGATGGGCGAACTGAAGCGCGTCGCGCGCCCGGTGTCGCCGCATCTGGAAATGACCGAGATCTGCGACCGCGTGCTGCGCGCGCAGGGGCCTGCGGTGCTGTTTGAGCAGCCGACCGGTCACAGCATGCCGGTACTCGGGAACCTGTTTGGCACACCGGGCCGCGTGGCGCTTGGTATGGGCGTCAGCGGCGACAAGTGGGCGGAAGCGCTGCGCGACATCGGTCGCACGCTGTCCATGCTGAAGGAGCCGGAGCCACCCAAGGGCCTGAAAGATGCGTGGGACAAGCTGCCGATGCTGAAGCAGGTGTTCTCGATGGCGCCCAAGAAGGTGTCGTCGGCACCCTGTCAGGACGTCGTGTGGGAAGGCAGTCAGGTCGATCTGGCGCGTCTGCCGGTACAGCACTGCTGGCCGGGCGATGCGGCACCGTTGATCACCTGGGGGCTGGTGGTGACGCGCGGACCGGACAAGAAGCGGCAAAACCTCGGCATCTACCGCCAGCAGGTGATCGCGCAGGACAAGGTGATCATGCGCTGGCTGGCCCACCGCGGCGGAGCGCTCGATTTTCGCGACCACGCGCGCAGATTCCCCGGCACGCCCTTCCCGGTGTCGGTGGTGCTGGGCTGCGATCCGGCGACGATACTGGGCGCGGTGACGCCGGTGCCGGACACGCTGTCCGAGTACCAGTTCGCCGGCCTGCTGCGTGGCAGCCGCACCGAACTGGTGAAGTGCATCGGCAACGATCTCGACGTGCCGGCCAGCGCCGAAATCGTGCTCGAAGGCGAACTGCGGCCGGACGCGAACCACCCGTCCGGCTATGAGCACGCGCCGGAAGGGCCGTTCGGTGACCACACCGGTTACTACAACGAAGTGGCCGAGTTTCCGGTGTTGACGATCACGCGCATGACCCTGCGCCGCAATCCGATCTACCACTCGACCTATACCGGCAAGCCGCCGGACGAACCCGCCATGCTGGGCGTGGCGCTGAACGAGGTGTTCGTGCCGCTGCTGCAGAAGCAGTTTCCGGAAATCACCGATTTCTACCTGCCGCCGGAAGGGTGTTCCTACCGGCTGGCGGTGGTGTCGATGCGCAAGCAGTATCCGGGGCACGCCAAGCGGGTCATGTTCGGCGTATGGAGTTTCCTGCGGCAGTTCATGTACACGAAGACCATCATCGTCGTGGACGAGGACATCGACATCCGCAGCTGGCAGGAAGTGATCTGGGCGATGACCACGCGCATGGACGCGAAGCGCGATACCGTCATCGTCAACAACACGCCGATCGACTACCTTGATTTCGCCAGCCCGGTGGCCGGCCTCGGGTCGAAGATGGGGCTGGATGCGACCAACAAGTGGCCGGGCGAAACCAGCCGCGAGTGGGGGCGCACGATAGAGATGGATGCCGACGTGAAGAGGCGGGTCGATGCGATGTGGTCCGAGCTCGGGCTCTGAATCACGGACTTCGATCACGCCTCAGTTTTTCCTTTCATCACGACATTCAGCGCGTAGAGCGCTGAACAGGAGTTGCGATCATGGCCATCGGCCTCTACATCATCGGCGATGAAATCCTGTCCGGCCGCCGTCAGGACGGACACTTTGCCAAAGTGCGCGAACTGCTCGCCGAGCGCGGCCTGCAGCTGTCCTGGGTGAGCTATCTGGGCGACGAACGGCCGCGTCTGATCGACGCTTTCCGTCGTTCGATGGCGACGACCGACATCGTGTTCTCCTGTGGCGGCATCGGTGTCACGCCGGACGACCACACGAGGCAGTCGGCGGCGGCGGCGCTGGGTGTCAACTGCGTGCTGCATCCGGCGGCCGAGGTCGAGATCCGCGCACGCTTCGGCGCCGAGGTGACCGAAAACCGTCTGCGTCTCGGCGAGTTTCCGGCAGGGTGCGACATCATTCCCAATCCGTTCAATCGTATTCCCGGCTTCAGCTGTGGCGATCATCACTTCGTGCCGGGCTTTCCGGAAATGGCCTGGCCGATGATGCAGTGGGTGCTCGACACGAAGTACCGGCACCTGCATCACACCCGCAACTGGACGGAGGCGTCCTTCTTCGTGTTCGATGCGCACGAGAGCCGGCTGCTTGACCTGATGCAGGCGATCGAGCGCGACTACGGTGTCACCGTGTTCAGCCTGCCCAGCTTCGGCAATGCGAAGCGGGCGCGGCCGCACATCGAACTGGGAGCCAAGGGCGATCCGGACAAGGTCGCCCTGGCGCTGGCAGCCCTGCGTGCCGAGGTGATCCAGCGCGGCCTGGAGGTCAACGCAGACCCGCTCTGACCGGCGCCAGGCGGGCTGTCGGACCCCTGATCAAGACGCCTGTCACGGCCGGGGAGCAGATCCGATCGACATCGTCGATACGACGATTCACTATTCGCGCGGAATTTTCGTGTGGAGAGTGTTCGATGAATTGCGTGTCGGCGGCGCGTGCCTGTGTAGTGCTCACGCTTGCAGCTGCGCTGGCCGGGTGCTGGCAGATCGACGACCTTGGTGACCTGCCCGGTGGGCCGCACTTAAGCGAGGCCTACGCCATCAACGAAGGTGGGGATGTAGTCGGGTACGGCAGCGATGCCGATGGCAATCGCGCTTTCGTCTGGCGGCGCGGAGTCGGTCTGACGCCGCTGCCGCGGCCTGCGGGCACGGCCGCATGCGCTGCCGCCGGCATCAATGACCTGGGTCTCGTCGTCGGACACTGCCAGACGAGCGGCGGCGGCCGGAAGATCGCAGCCGTGTGGTCCGGCGGCGAGGTCGAGGCTGTCCAGTTCCCCGGCCGGCGCGTGCTCAGCAGCGAACTGCTCGCGGTGAATCAGGCCGGTGACGTTGTCGGTGGTTTCCGCGAAGAAGTGGGTCGTTCATTCGTGGTCAACATTGCTTTCACCTGGCGGTACGACAGTTCGCAGCCCTTACGTAGCATCACGCCTTTGCCGTCCGATCTCTGTGGCTCGGGCGTGGCGCGCGCCATCGGACCGCTGGGCTGGATTGCCGGCCATGCGTACGTCACGCCACATCCGCCCTGGTTATGGAATCCGGCGACCGGACGTGCGCATCCGGTCGGAGAGTTGTCGGCGCCGGCCAGCACGAGCGGCGAGGCACGCGGCATCAACGACCAGCGACAGGTCGTCGGCGTTTTCGACGGACGGGGTTTCGTGTGGACGCCGGCCGGACCGGGAGAGGTGCAGGGCACGACGATCGAGATTCCGTTCGAGCCCTACGACATCAACAATCGCGGGCAGGTGGTCGGCGTACAGGGCGGGCGTGCGGTGCTCTATGACCTCGGCACCGAGAGGCTGACGGTGCTCGAGGACCTGCAGGAGGTACGACGGGCGGGCTGGCGTCGCCTGGCGCTGGCGCGAGCGATCAACGATAGAGGTCAGATCGCGGGCTACGGCGTTAATGTGGCGGGCGACGTGAGTGGTTTTGTGATGACTCCGGACTGAAACCCGCTGCAGTCGCGTAAACGAAAAGAGCCCCGCACAAGGCGGGGCTCTTTTCAGACTGCTCTTGAAGACTTAGGCAGCGGCCTTCTTCTTCGCGGTCGTGCTGGCGGCGCCGACGGCACGCACGGTCGCCGAGGTGGCGGCGTTCACGTTGGCTTCAGCCATTTCGACGGCTTGCTTGGCAGCCTTGGCCATGCTGTCGTAGGCGCTGTTGGCGGCGGCGATGGCCGACTTGACAGCGGCGACGGCGACATCGGAACCGGCCGGGGCTTGCTTGGCAGCCTGATCCAGGGTCGAGGTGACAGCCTTGTTGACTTCACCGACCTGAGCTTCGACAACCTTGCTCAGCTCTTCCTGGGTTTGCGAAACGATTTCATAGACGCTGCGCGAGTAGGCAACAACCTTCTCGATCGCCGGCTGGACCAGGCCGCTCTGCAGCGACACGATCTCTTGCACGTCCTTGGCGCCCATCAGGGTCTTGGCGTTCGCGACGCTGTCTTCCAGCAGCGAACGGGCGGTGTTCAGGTTCAGAGCGGCGAGGCGCTCGGTGCTGGCAAAGGCGGTGTTGGCCAGGGTCAGCAGGGCCTCGATGCCGTTCTTGTTGGCGGCGGCGAAATGTTCAGGGGTGAAGGCCATGGTGGTTATCTCCGTACATTTAGTTGAAAGAGCGACCACGACCGGGCGGTAAAACCGGGAACACCCACGAGGTCACCTAAATCGTGCGACTCACTACTTACCCCAAGGGTTCGTATTGCGCTGCACCATGAACACGATTATAGGGCGGGTCAACGTGATGTCAACATGTTTTTGTTGCACTGCACACAAAAACTTTTCCGGATTATTTCTTCGCCTAAACAATGAGATGTGAACGTACGTTCATAAAAACGCAGGAGCCGGGGTGCGCTGCGTCAGATGCCGCGCCAGGGCGCTTTCAGCGCAGTTCGGACAGCAGTCGTGCTGCGGTGCGTTCGGTTTCCCGCAGGTAGGCACTGCCGAACAGCAAAGTATGGTTCAGCAGGTGATACAGCCGGTAAAGGCCGCGCCGCGATGCAGCGCCAGCGTCCAGAGGAGCACTCTTCTGATAGGCGGCGTACATGGAGATCGGGAAGCCCCCGAACAGTTCCGTCATCGCGTAGTCCGCCTCGCGATCGCCGTAATGCACGGCCGGATCGAACACGGCAGGCTGACCATCGACCATGCCGGTATTGCCGTGCCACAGGTCGCCATGGAGCAGCGAGGCCGCCGGGCGGTATTCGAGGAAGAGAGCCGGTACGCGTTCGACGATGCCCTGCAGGTTGCGTATCAGTTCGCCGCGCATGCCTTCGGCGATCAGTTGTTCGAGTTGCGGCCGCAGGCGCTTCTGCGCATAGAAGAGTGGCCAGGTCGTAGACGTGCCGTTCTCCTGACGGCTGTCGCCGAGCCAGTTGTCGCGTGGCAGACCATACAGCTCACCACGGACGTTATGTAGCGCTGCCAACGCCTTGCCGAAAGCGCGCCCGTCCTCATCGGTGGACACCGGTTTCAGGTCCAGCCATTCGAGCGCCAGCCAGGCGACGTCGCCGGCGGTGCCGCTGCCGCGTGCGGCCGGTAGCCGGAAGCAGCCGGTATCCTGCAGCAGCGCCAGTCCTTCCATCTCCGCTGCGAACACTTCCGCCCGGTCGGCTGGCAGCAGCTTGACGAAAAGGGGAGCGTCGCCAGTGTCGATCCTCAGTGCGCGGCGAGTGCGACCGGGTGTCAGTTCGACAGTACTCGTGCAGCCCACGCCCAGTGCAGCGGCAATCTGTGTCGCGAGCGCATTCATTCGCCGCCGCCCCAGCTGTCGGCCAGACGGATGTTGGCCGACGACAGTCGCGCCGCCAGCACCTGCAGGAAGGCTTCGTAGAAGCGCATGCGGCAGGTTTCGGAGGCGCGGCGGATGCGTTCGCCGTCGATCGCGAACAGCAGACTGTCGGTGTTCGCCTGTACGTCGTTGGCGCGCAGCTTGCGGTCGCGACGGGCGATCACCGACATTTCGCCGCAGCATTCGCCGCTGGTCAGGATGTTCAGCGTGCGACCCGATTTGCACACCGCCAGCTCGCCTTCGACCAGCACGTAGAGGCGGTCGCCCTGTTCGCCGTCCTTCATCAGCAACGTGCCGGCGGCGACGCGCTCCTGGCGTGCGAAGTGAGCGACCTCCCACAGTTCGACGTCGCTGAAGTCATTGAAGAAAGCCAGCGTGCGCAGCAACCGGAAGTGCTCGGCGGCGCCCGATTCGTCCTCGCGCGGCTTGAGCCGGCGGTTGCGGAAGGCCTGTGCGAGGTCGTGCGTGAACTCGGCCCAGGTCGTGTAGCGCAGCGCGATGTCCTTCTGCATCGCGCGCGCCACGACGGCGTCCAGTGCGGGGGGCAGGCCCGGACGGTGCACCGACGGCGGAGGCGGCTCGACGTGGATGATCTGATACACGAGGCTGTACTTGTTGCTCGCCTGGAAGGGCAGCTCACCGGCCAGCAGCTGATAGAGCACGACGCCCAGCGAATAGATGTCCGTCTGGTGGTTCAGCGGCATCTCGCGCACCTGCTGCGGGCTCATGTAGGCCGGCGAGCCGACGCCCTCGACCTGCGTGCGCTCATTGGCGGTAAACAGCGCCGCGCCGAAATCGGTCAGCTTCAGTTCGCCGTCGCGGGTGAGCAGGATGTTGGCCGGCTTGATGTCGCGATGCGTGATGCCCAGCTGGCAGGCGTAGTCGAGTGCGCGCGTGCACTTGAACATCAGTTCGACGATGCGCTCCACCGGCAGCAGACCCGGGCGCTGCACATGCGCCTCCAGCGTGCCGCCGGCGACGTACTCCATCACGATATAGGCCTGATCGCCGGTCACCACGGCGTCGTGGATGGCGACGATGTGCGGATGCTGCAGCTTGTCGGCGAGCGAAGCTTCGTTGATCAGCAGATTGCGGTGCAGTCTGCCGCGCGCGTGGTCGTTCAGCACGTCGGGGTCGATGCACTTGATCGCCACCTCGCGTTGCGTCTGCGGATCCCAGGCCAGCCAGACTGTGCTGGTGCTGCCGCGGCCGATGATGCGCCTGAGCTGGTAGCGGCCCAGCGAACCGCCGGGTGCGGGGGCGTCGGGCGGGGTCGGCGGCGCGGGTGTCTGCATCCGCTCAGACACCGGTCAGGCGCTGGTTGGCCAGCGACAGCCGCTCGACCAGGATGCGCAGGAAGGCGCGGTCGAAGCGGTGGCGGCACGCTTCCGACGCGTGTTCGAGTGCGGCGTTGGCGAGGTGGATCACCACCGCCTCGGACAGCGTGGACACGTCGGCGCCGCGGGTGCCGCGCTCCGGCGTCAGCCAGGCCATCTCGCCGACGCATTCGCCGGCCGACAGCACGTTGAGCAGCTTGCGTCCCTTGGTCACCTTCACGTCGCCTTCCGCGATGATGAAGAAACCGTCGCCCGGGTCGCCCTCGCGCAGCAGCATCTGGCCGCCGGCCACGCGGTGCCATTCGCCCAGACGCACCACCTCCCACAGTTCGACGTCGGAAAAATCGCGGAAGAAGGCGAGCCGGCGCAGCGAGTTGAATTTCTCGCTGTCGGCGATGCGGTTGCCGTGGTCGCGCTGCGCCTCGGTGCGGAAAGCTTCGGCGAGGTCGAACGAGAAGGCGTCCCAGCTCGGGTAGCGGTCGTCCAGCGATTTCTGCAGCGCGCGCATCACGATGCCGTCCAGCACAGGCGGCAACTCCGGCCGCAGTGCCGACGGCGGCACCGGATCGGCGTGGGTGATCTGGTACATCATGCTGAAGTTATTGCTGCCCTGGAAAGGCAGCTGGCCTGTCAGCAGCTGGTACATCACCACGCCGAGCGAAAAGATGTCGGTCTGGTGATTGAGCGGGTGTTCCTTGATCTGCTGCGGACTCATGTAGGCCGGCGAGCCGACGCCCGACACCTGGGTTTCGGTGGCCGATACCGACATCGCGGCGCCGAAGTCCGACACCTTCACATTGGTGCCGCCGACCGCTGCGCCGTCCTCGACGCGCATGATGTTGGCCGGCTTCAGGTCGCGGTGGATGACGCCCAGCCGCCAGGCGAAGTCGAGCGCGCGCGTGCACTTGAAGATGATTTCCAGCACGTCGCCGACCGGCAGCAACCGGTCGGCCGAGATATACGGCTCCAGCGTGCCGCCCGGTACATACTCCATCACGATGTAGGCCGGGTCGGCGTCGGCGACCGCGTCGTAGATCTGCACGATGTGCGGGTGCGTGAGCTTGCCCGCCAGCGAGGCCTCGGCGACGAAGAACTTGCGCTGATAGCGCTCGGACTTGCTGCCGCTGGCGCCAGTGTCGTCGCCGCGGGCAACGATCTTGATCGCCACGTCGCGCCGGCCGAAAGGGTCGTGCGCGAGGAACACCTTGGACGTGGCGCCTTCGCCGAGCAGGCGCAGGATGCGGTACTTGCCGAGCAGGTCCATGTCAGCGTGGGGCCGGTGACAGGCGTCGCGCGGTCGCTCCGGTGCGTGTGATGCCTGTCGGTTTCAAGCGGTTTCTCCCGTTTAGCCGGTCGCCAGCCGCGCGCGAGCGCGGCCGATGGCGGCGCGCACCTGCTCCGGTGCGGTGCCGCCGATGTGGTTGCGGGCGGACAGCGAACCTTCGACCGTCAGAACCGCGAACACCGATTCATCGACCAGCGGCGAGAAGGACTTGAGCTCGTCCAGCGTGAGGTCGGACACGTCGCAGCCCTTCTGTTCGGCCAGACGCACTGCGCGGGCGACTGCCTCGTGCGCGTCGCGGAAGGGCAGGCCGCGCTTGACCAGCCAGTCGGCCAGATCGGTGGCGGTGGCGTAGCCCTGGCGCAGCGCGTTCTTCATCGCCTCGGCCTTGACCCGCACGTTGAACACCCTGCTGCCGTCGGCGGCCGTCGTGCTGCCCATCATGTCAGCGTAGATGCGCAGCGTGTCGATCACCGTGTCGGCGGTGTCGAACAGCGGTTCCTTGTCTTCCTGGTTGTCCTTGTTGTAGGCCAGCGGCTGGCCCTTCATCAGCGTCAGCAGCGCCACCAGGCTGCCATTCACGCGGCCGGTCTTGCCGCGTACCAGTTCCGGCACGTCCGGGTTCTTCTTCTGCGGCATGATGGACGAGCCGGTGCAGAAGCGGTCCGCCAGGTCGATGAAACCGACGCGCGGGCTCATCCACAGGATGAGCTCTTCCGACAGGCGCGACAGGTGGGTCATCAGCAGGCTGCTGGCGGCGCAGAATTCGATCGCGAAGTCGCGGTCGGACACCGCGTCCAGCGAGTTGAAGCACACTTCGTCGAAACCCAGTTCGGCGGCGACGAATTCGCGGTCGATCGGGAAGGTGGTGCCAGCCAGCGCGGCGGAGCCGAGCGGCAGCCGGTTGGTGCGCTTGCGGCAGTCGGCGAAGCGCTCGGCGTCACGCCGCAGCATTTCGAAATAGGCCATCAGGTGGTGGCCGAAGGTGACCGGCTGCGCCACCTGCAGGTGGGTGAAGCCAGGCAGCGGCGTGGCGGCGTGGTGTTCGGCCAGGTCGAGCACGGCGCGCTGGAAGTCGGCGATCAGCGCGAGAATGGTGTCGATCGCGTCGCGCAGCCACAGCCGGATGTCGGTCGCCACCTGGTCGTTGCGGCTGCGGCCGGTGTGCAGGCGCTTGCCGGCGTCGCCGACCAGTGCGGTCAGGCGCTTCTCTATATTGAGGTGCACGTCCTCGTCGTCGAGATTCCAGTCGAACTGGCCGGCTTCGATTTCCTGCGTGATCTGTGCCATGCCCGAGCGGATGGCGTCGAGATCGGCTTGCGCGATGATGCCCTGCTTTGCCAGCATGGCGGCATGGGCCAGCGAGCCGCGGATGTCCTGCCGCCACATGCGTTGGTCGAAGAACACCGAAGCGGTATAACGCTTCACCAGATCGGACACGGGCTCGGAAAAACGGCCCGACCACGCCTTGGTCGGCTCGGACTGCGAAGATGCGCTCATGATGGAAAGAAGTTCGGCACGCTGCGGGAAACCGTCAATTATAGGCCAGCGGGGCGCAAAGCCCGACGCGCCGGCCGGCGTGCGCCCGGCGCAGGGGCTGACGTGAGGCCGGCGCGCGCACCCGACTGGCGCAATCTCGGCGTGATGCTGCGCACCGTGCTGCTGGTCAACGCGCTGGCTGCGCTGGCACTGCTGGCGCGCAACCGCAGCTGGGACGCGCTGCCGCTCGATGCGGCGGAAATGGCGGCACGGGTCGAGCCGGCGCTGATTCTGTCGCTGCTGCTGCTCTATCTGATGGCGCCGTTGTTCGCCAGGCTCCGCGCGCGCAGCGGCTGGGCGCTGACCGGGCTGGCCGCGCTCGGCAGCGTGCTCGCGACGACCGCGCTCGGCGGCTGGGACGTCAACTCGGTACCGTCCTGGCCGGTGCGCGAGGCGATGTGGGCGCTGCTGGCGGCCGCTGCCGCGATGACCTATTTCACCGTGCAGGAGCGCGCGCTCGGCCCGGCCATCGCTCAGGCGCGGCTGATGGCGCTGTCGGCGCGCATCCGGCCGCACTTCCTGTTCAACAGCCTGAATGCGGTGCTCGGCATCATGCGCGAGGACCCGCGCCGGGCCGAGCGCGCGCTGGAGGAACTGTCCGACCTGTTCCGCGTGCTGATGCGCGAGAACCGCGATCTGGTCACGTTGGGTGACGAGCTGGCGCTGTGTCGCCAGTACATCGCACTGGAGACGCTGCGCCTGGGCGAGCGACTGAGCGTGCGCTGGCAGACCGACGGCTGCCCGGCCGACGCACGGGTACCGCCGCTGATGCTGCAGCCGCTGCTGGAGAACGCGGTGTATCACGGCGTCGAGCCGCTGGCCGGCAACGGCGAGGTCAGGGTGAGCGTGCAGCGGGCCGGTGGCGACGTGGTGGTCGAGATCGACAATCCGGCGCCGTCGCGCGACGGTGCTACCGGTCATGGCAGCGGAAACCGGATGGCGCTGGACAATATCCGCGAGCGGCTGATGCTGTTCTTCGATCTTGAAGCGCAACTGGAGGCGGGCGAGCAGGACGGGCTATACCGCGTGCGCATCCGCTTTCCGTACCGGGTGGGGGGCTGAGCATGCTGCGCGTGTTCATCGCCGACGACGAAGCCCCGGCCCGCCTGCGTCTGCGCGCGCTGCTGTCCGACATCGAGGCCGAACTGCCGAACCGGGTGGTCGGAGAGGCGGCGAACGGGCAGGAGGCGCTCGATCGTCTGGCAGCGCTGCCGGCCGAGGACAGGGCCGATGTCGCGCTGGTCAACATCCGCATGCCGGGCATGGACGGTGTCGAACTGGCGGCGCGCCTGGCCGTACTTCCGCAGCCGCCGGTACTGGTGTTCTGCACCGCCTACGACCAGTACGCCGTGCGTGCCTTCGAACTGCAGGCGGTCGATTACCTGATGAAGCCGGTGCGCGCGAACCGGCTGCTCGACGCGCTGCGCCGGGTACCCGAGCGGCGGGCGCAGCCGTCAGCTGCCGGGCGCACCCAGCTGTCGTGCAGCGAACGCGGCCGCATCCTGCTGTTGCCGGTGGCCGACATCCTCTATCTGCGCGCCGAGCTGAAATACGTGACCGCGCGCACCGCCGCTCGCGAATACCTGCTTGAGGAGGCGCTGGCCGCACTGGAGCAGGAATTCGCCCGGCGCTTCGTGCGCATCCACCGCAACTGTCTGGTGGCGCGCGACGCGGTAATCGGCTTCGAGCACGTGCGCGACGGCGCCGAGGGACACTGGGCGGTCGTGCTGAAGGGGCTGGACGAACGCCTGCCAGTGAGCCGGCGGCAGTGGGCGCAGGTTAGGGCGGAGTTTGCCGACATCCGGGGGACGGAACGGGGCTGAGGACGGAAGGCAAGCTCCGACTCATTCGGTAAGCGCCGAGCAGTGCTCGGCGAAAGCCTCACCTCATCAACCACGGACGGCCCTGCATGGCCGACCGGTTCCGCAGGCGCGAAGCAATGCTTCGCGAAACCCCTGCTTCACCCACGGACGGCTTTGCACAGCCGTCCGGTTCCGCGGGCGCGAAGCAGTGCTTCGCGAAACCCCCGCTCTACCCACGGTTTGCCCTGCATGGCAAAACGGTTCGATGGGCGGCGAGCAGTGCTCGCCGGAACAGAAACTACGGAAGTCGGCCCTGCATGGCCGACCCATTCGGTGAGCGCCGAGCAGTGCTCGGCGAAACCCTCACCTCATCACCCACTATTCCGCAGTGCGGCTGCGACGCCGTTGATGGTCAGGTGGATGGACCGGCGGGTGCGTTCGTGGCGGTTGCCGGCGCGGAAGCGGCGCAGCAGTTCGACCTGCAGGTGGTTCAGCGGCTCGATGTAGGGGAAGCGGTTGCGGATCGAGCGCGCGAGCAGCGGGTTGGTCAACAGCAGTTCCTGCGCGCCGGTGATCTGGCGTACCGCGTCCAGCGTGGCCTGCCACTCGGCGCGGATGCGCGTGAAGATGGCGGTGCGCAGCGCCTCGTCCTCGACCAGTTCGGCATAGCGGCTGGCAATCGCGATGTCGGTTTTCGACAGCACCATGTCCATATTGGAAATGAGGGTGGCGAAGAAGGGCCACTGGTCCACCATGGCCTGCAGCCGCGCCATACCGTCGGCGTGCTGGGCGCGGTACTCGTTCACCGCCGAACCGAAGCCGAACCAGCCGGGCAGCATGAGTCGGCACTGCGACCACGAGAACACCCACGGGATGGCGCGCAGGTCCTCGATCTTCTGCCCCTTCTTGCGCGAAGCCGGGCGCGAGCCGATGTTCAGCTCGGCGATTTCGGTGATGACGGTCGATTCCCAGAAATACTTCTCGAAGCCCGGCGTTTCATAGACCAGATTGCGGTAGGCCTTGAAGGCGTAGCCCGACAGCTCTTCCATCGCGTCGGTGAATTCGGGCGGTGCGGCGGCTTCGCGCTTGCCCAGCAGCGTCGCTTCGAAGGTGGCCGCGGCCAGCACTTCGAGGTTGCGTTGACCGACGTCCGGATTGGAGTACTTGGAGGCGATCACTTCGCCCTGTTCGGTGATGCGGATCTGCCCCTGCACCGCGCCGCCCGGCTGTGCCAGGATGGCCTGGAAGCTGGGGCCGCCGCCGCGGCCGACCGAACCGCCGCGGCCATGGAACAGGCGCAGCCGCACGCCGTGGCGCTTGAACACCTGCACCAGCTTGGTTTCCGCCTTGTACAGCTCCCAGCCGGAGGTGAGGAAACCGCCGTCCTTGTTCGAATCGGAATAGCCCAGCATCACTTCCTGCGTGAGGGCCCGGGCATCCAGCAGCACGCGCCAGATCGGAATCGTAAAGAGCCGGTCCATGATGCGCGGTGCGTTGCGCAGGTCACCGATGGTTTCGAACAGCGGGATGATGTTCATCGCCGCCTGCCGCTCGTGCACGTTGAGCAGGCCGACTTCCTTCAGGATGAGCGCGACTTCCAGCATGTCGGACACGCCGTCGGTCTTCGAAATGATGTAGTTCGGCAGCGCCGCTTCGCCGTACAGCTTGTGCATTTCGGCGGCCGTGCGCGCGATCGCCAGCTCGCCCTCGGTTTCGGCCGAGAACTGCATGAAGGGCGCGGTCAGCGGGCGCGGTGTGCCCAGTTCGTTGATCAGCACCTCGATGCGCTGTTCCTCGCGCAGTTCGAGGTAGTTGTTGCAGACGTGGGCGTTGGCCAACAGTTCGGCGATCACCCGCTCGTGCACATCCGAGTTCTGACGCAGATCGAGTGCCGCCAGATGGAAGCCGAACACGCGCGCGGCGTGGCGCAGGCGGCGCAGCCGGCCGCGCGCGATCAGCGCCGACTTGTGGCTGACCAGCGAATCGTGGATCACGTCGAGGTCGCGCACGAATTCGGCGGCATCCGTGTAGGGGTCGGCGTCGCCGACCGCCTTCCACAGCGCCTCATGCTGGTCCAGCGTGCGAGCGGTGACCGCCAGGCGGGCGTAGATGCCGGCCAGCGCGCGGCGGTATAGCTCGTCCTCGCGGTGCGGCGACTTGTCGGGTGCGGTGGCGGCCAGCACGCGCAGTTCGTCGCTGACGTTGTTCAGCAGCGTGGTCGGCGACAGGTCGGTGTCCAGGATGTGCACCTGGGTCAGGTAGTAATCCAGAGCCTTGGACGACTGCACGCGTAGCGTCGCGCGCAGCACGTCGGCGGTGACGAAAGGATTGCCGTCGCGGTCGCCGCCTATCCACGAGCCCATGCGCAGGAAGCTGCCGATTTCGCGCTTGTGTTCGGGAAAGGCCGCTTCGAGCTGGTCCTCGACCGCGTTGTAGACGCGCGGCAGTTCGCGCAGGAAGGTGTAGTCGTAGAACGACAGGCCGTTGATCACCTCGTCGGCCACCGACAGCCGGGTGCGCCGCAGCATGCGCGTCTGCCACAGCGAGGTGATGGTGCGGCGTACCGCCTCGTCGCGCTCTTCCAGCTCTTCCGGCGTCAGCCGCATGCGGTCGCGCTCGTCGATGAGGCGGGCGATCTTCATTTCCTGGCTGAGGATGCTCTTGCGCTGCACCTCGGTCGGATGCGCGGTCAGCACCGGCACCACCAGGCCGTCGCGGAAGAAGGCGAGGATTTCCTCGGCCGGGATCTGGGCATCGAGCGCCTTGGCGAGCGCGTTGGCCAGCGTGCCCGGGCGCGGCGGGTCACCAGCGATGGCATGGGCGCGGGCGCGGCGGATATGGTGCTGGTCCTCGGCGATGTTGGCCAGATGCAGGAAATAGCTGAAGGCGCGTACAACGATGATGGTGTCGTCGTCCGACAGGCCATTCAGCAGCTTGGCCAGTTCGGCGCGCGCGTCGAGGTCGTCGTTGCGGCGGAAGCGCACGCACAGCTGGCGAACGTTCTCGATCAGTTCGAACATGCGGCTGCCTTCCTGCTCGCGCACCACGTCGCCCAGCATGCGGCCGAGCAGGCGGATGTCGTCGAACAGCGGCTGGTCTTTGTCGTGCGTGGCGCGATCGTGCACCGCAACCGGCGTCTGGGCCTGTTGATTCACTGGCAATCCTTCCTCGAAGAGGGTCCTGAATGAGTGTCTGATTCATGCGCGCCGCCGGCCTGCTCTGGCCGAGGCGATGCGATGTTCCATCCGGGGCTGCTAGAATTCGGGCCGATTCGCGCGCTGCCTGTAGGCACTCGCTCACGCTGGCGCGCGGTGTGTTCACCTAACTGATCACCACACGCCTATTTTCCATATGGATCATCCGGCCGGCCCGGCGGACCTCATTGCGGCGGATCGCGCGCAGTCGGTACCGCAGCAGGAAACCCAAGCTTACCCGAAGCCCGGGCGCATCGTGATCGCATCGCGCGAGTCGCGGCTCGCCATGTGGCAGGCGGAACACGTGCGTGACAGACTGTCATCGCTGTACCCGGGTACGACCGTCAACATCCTCGGCATGACCACGCGCGGCGACCAGATTCTTGACCGGCCGCTGGCCAAGGTCGGCGGCAAGGGGCTGTTCGTCAAGGAACTGGAAACCGCCTTGCTCGAAGGCCGCGCCGACCTGGCCGTGCATTCGATGAAGGACGTCCCGATGACGCTGGCTGACGAGTTCGCGCTGGTCGCCACGCTGGAGCGCGAAGTGCCGCAGGACGCCTTCGTGTCGTCGCGCTACGCCAGTCTCGACGAACTGCCGCCGGGTGCCGTGGTCGGCACCTCCAGCCTGCGGCGCGAGTCGCAACTGCGAGCGAACTTCCCCTATCTCGCGGTGAGCAGCCTGCGCGGCAATCTGGATACCCGCCTGCGCAAGCTCGACGAGGGCCAGTACGACGCGATCATCCTCGCCGCGGCTGGCCTCAAGCGGCTCGGTCTGGGTGATCGCATCCGCTCGCTGCTGCCGGTCGAACTGTCGCTGCCGGCAGCCGGTCAGGGCGCGCTCGGCATCGAGGCGCTGTCGTCGCGGCCGGAAGTGGCGGCCTGGCTGGCGCCGCTGGTGTGCGGCACCAGCGAAGCCTGCGTCCGCGCCGAACGTTCGGTGTCGCGTGCGCTGGCCGGATCCTGCGAAGTGCCGCTGGCGGCCTACTGCGTGCTCGACGGTGGCGCGCTGTGGCTGCGCGCGCGCGTCGCGATGCCCGATGGCTCGCGCATCGCGATGGCCGAGGCGCGCGGCAATATCGCGCAGCCGGATGAACTGGCTGCCGTCTGTGTCGAGGCCCTGCTGGCGGACGGCGCACAGGCCATCCTCGACGATCTGGCCGGACGATGAATCCGCGCGGCGCGCTGAGCGGACGCGGCGTGCTGGTCAGCCGCCCGCGTGCGCAGGCGGCTGCGCTCAGCGACGCGATACGCGCGGCCGGCGGCCATCCGCTCGAATTTCCGCTGATCGACATCGAGCCGCTGGCTGATACCGCAGCGGTGACAGCGGCCGCGGCGACGCTGGACGATGCGGCACTTGCGGTGTTCGTCAGTGCCAACGCGGTCAACCATGCACTCGACCTGATCCTGCCGCGGCGTGCCTGGCCGGCTGCACTGCCGGCCGCCACGGTGGGCGAGCAGTCGGCGCAGGCGCTGCGTGCGCGCGGCATCGCCCGCGTGATCGTGCCGCAGCACGGCCGCTACGATTCCGAGGCGCTGCTGGCGCTGCCCGAACTGTCGGCTGCCGCGCTGGCCGGGCGCCGGGTGCTCATCTTCCGCGGCGACGGCGGGCGCGAACTGCTCGGCGACACGCTGCGCGCGCGCGGCGCGACGGTCGAACACATCACCTGCTACCGGCGCGTGCCGCCGCGCGATGGCGCGCCACTGTGCGAGGCCGTACGAAGCGACGCGCTGCACGCGCTGACCATCACCTCGTCGGAGTCGCTGCGCAATCTGCTGGCGCTGCCCGGCCTGGACTGCGCCGACGCGCTGCGCGCGCTGCCGCTGTTCGCGCCACACGCGCGCATTGCCGAGCAGGCACGCGAACAGGGCTTCGCCCGCGTGATCGAAACCGATCCCGCCGATGCCGGCCTGATGGCCGGTCTGACCGATTACTTTTCGTCGCCGTCGCGCGACCTTCACTGACGACATGAGCGAGCAGACACCCCCGAATACCCCTGTCACCCCTGTCGGCGCAGTCGCCTCCCAGCCGGCGTCGTCGAAGCGCGAGGGCGTCGTTCCACTGTGGGCGCTGGGCCTGTCGCTGCTGTTGCTGGTCGCGCTCGGCGTGGCGAGCTTCCTGATGCTGCAGCGCATGCGTGCGCTGGAGTCGGAACTGCATCGGCGGGTCGAGGTGGTCGGCGAACAGGCGGCGCAGGCCACCCGCGCGACCGAACAGGAGGCCGCTGGCATCGCGGGCTACGGCACGCGGCTGAGCAGTCAGGAAGTGCAGCTCGCCGAACTGCGGGCACGCATCGACGCCTATGAGTATCTGGC
Source organism: Methyloversatilis sp. (assembly GCF_965284615.1). Classification (GTDB taxonomy): domain Bacteria; phylum Pseudomonadota; class Gammaproteobacteria; order Burkholderiales; family Rhodocyclaceae; genus Methyloversatilis. Next base: position 3,698,009 of record NZ_OZ260098.1, on the reverse strand, counting down.
CGACGACCTGGTGCGCAGTTACGACGAACGCGTGCTGGCCGAGGTCGAGCACGCGCTGGTGCTGGGCCAGCAGCAGCTGCAGTTGGCCGGCGACGCCAAGCTCGCGCTCAGTGCGCTGTCCGGCGCCGAAGCGCGGCTGGCGCGCGTCGATACCGGCCGCTACCTGCCGCTGCGCCGTGCCATGGCGAACGACATGGAGCGACTGCGCCGCGCGCCGATGGCCGATCTGTCCGGCCAGGCACTGCGCATCGACACCCTGCTGGCGGTCGTCGACGGGCTGCCGCTCGCCTTCGAGCGCTCGCCGGCCCGGGGTGCGTCAACAGCAGCGCCCCGTGACGACAAGGCGGCGGCGCCGACGCAGGCCGAACGGCTGGCGCGGGCGGTGTGGGAGGAGGTGCGCCAGCTGGTGCGCATCGAACGTCTGGACCGCCCCGACCCGGCGCTGCTGTCGCCGGAGCACAGCTTCTTCCTGCGCGAGAACCTGAAGCTGCGGCTGATCAACGCGCGCGTTGCGCTGCTTCAGCGCAACGGTGCCGTCTGGCGCGAGGACATCCGGCTGGCGCGTGAGTGGATCGAGCGCTACTACGACACCCGCGCCCGCCAGACCGAAAACGCGCTGGTCACGCTGCGCCAGCTGGCGGCAGTCGATCCGGGCGAGGCATTGCCGGGGCTGAATGAATCGATGAGTGCGCTGGCGCAGCTGAAGGCGCAGCGTCAGCGCCCGACTGTCACGCGCGAGGAGAAGCGCTGATGGTGCGCCTGCTGCTGTGGCTGCTCGGCCTGTGTGCACTGGCCGTCGGTCTGGTCATCGCCGCCCGCCACAACGACGGCTTCGTGCTGATCCAGTGGTCGCCGTGGCGCGTCGAACTGTCGCTGAACCTGTTCATCGTCACGCTGCTGCTCGGTGTCGCGCTGCTGTACAGCCTGTTCCACTTCATCGACGGCCTGATGCGCATGCCGGCGCGCGCCGCGCGCTATCGCGCCCGTCAGCGCCGTCATCGTGCGGTGACCGCGCTGCGCGACGCGGCACGGCTCTACTTCGAGGGCCGCTACGGCCACGCGCAGCGCAGCGCGCGGGTGGCGGTCGAGGGCGGCGAATCGCCCGGGCTGGCGGCGCTGATCGGCGCCCGCGCGGCACACGCGATGCGCGAACAGGTGCAGGCCGACGAGTGGCTGCGCCAGGCCGAGCGCTTCGATGATCTGCGCACCGCGCGCCTGATGACCGAAGCCGACATCCTGACCGACCGCCGCGAATACGGTGACGCGCTGGAGCGCATCGACGTGCTGCAGTCCGGCGGTCAGCGCCACGTCGCCGCACTGCGGCTGGCGATGCGCGCCCGCCGTGGCCTCGGCGATTGGGGCGGCCTGCTGCGTGTGGTGCGTCTGCTGCAGAAGCACCGTGCACTGACGCCGGAACAGGCGGCGCCGGTACGTCGCCAGGCGCATATGGGGGCGCTGCACGACATCGATCCGGCGGAACTGGATGCCTACTGGAAGAGCCTGCCGTCGGTCGAGCGCGAGGACGCGCAGGTCGTACGCGCGATGTGCGAGGCGCTGGTCGCGGCCGGCCAGTTCGCGCAGGCGCGCAAGCTGATCGAGGCGCAGATCGAACGCGGCTGGGAATCGTCGCTGATGACGCTGTACGCGCACTCCGACGGCGGCGACGCGCTGGCGCGCATCGCCCGGGCAGAGGCCTGGCTGCGCGACCATCCGGACGACGCCGAACTGCTGCTTGCACTCGGCCGCCTGTGCCGCACACAGCAGCTGTGGGGCAAGGCGCAGAGCTATCTCGAAGCCGCGCTGGCGGTGCAGCCGTCGCGCATCGTCCATGTCGAGCTGGCGCTGCTGGCCGAACACCTGGAGCGACCTGACGATGCACGGGCACATTTCCGCGCGGCGGCGCTGATGAAGTGAACCTCGCTGCTGTGCGTATGTCATGATCCGCGCGTGATCATCGGCGCGGGCGAGACATGAACAATCCCTTCGAAAGTGACGTCGCGGCGCAGCCGCCTGCCGACCCCTTCGGGCCGTCCGGCGCGCCGCATGCGGAGGCGCTCGTGTTCTCCGGCCGCGGGGCCGAATACTTCGGCATCTGGATCGTGAACCTGCTGCTCAGCATCGTCACGCTGGGCATCTACTCCGCCTGGGCCAAGGTCAGGCGGCTGCAGTACTTCCATCGTCATACCGCGCTGGGCGGTGCGGCCTTCGACTACCACGGTGATCCGCGCGCCATCCTGAAGGGACGGGTGATCGGCGTCATCCTGCTGGTCGCCTACAACCTGTCATTCGAGTTCTCGCTCTACCTCGGCATTGCGGTCGCCATCGTGCTGGCGGCCGTGATGCCGATGCTGCTCATGCGCTCGCTGAAGTTCCGCGCCCGCAATACCAGCTGGCGTGGCCTGCGTTTCGCCTTCGACGGCGACGAGAGGGGCGCTTACTCGGTCTTCCTGATGTGGCCGCTGCTGTCTGTCGTCACGCTCTACCTGCTGGCGCCGATGTGGCACCAGCGCATGAAGCGCTATCAGCTCGACAACACACGCTTCGGCGCCACGCGTTTTCGTCTGGATGTGCCGGTGTCCGCCTTCTACAGGATGTATGGCGTCCTCTTCCTGCTCCTTCTGGCAGGCCTGCTGGTAATGGGGGCAATGATGGTGGGTCTCCTCGCGCTGAGTGGCGGCGGGCCGGAAAGCATGTCCATGCTGCCGATACTTCTGTTTCTCGGCTGGCTGGCCGTGCTCATGCTGGTCCAGCCCTATCTGCTTGCACGCCTGCAGAATGTGGTGTGGAACAACACGCGACTCGGCCCGCATCGCTTCGAGTCGCGTGCCCGTGCCCGCACGCTGTACGCGATCACGCTGACCAACCTGATCGCCATCGTGTGCACCTTCGGTCTGTTCATGCCCTTCGCCGCGATACGCCTCGCGCGCTACCGGATCGAGAGCGTCACGATGATCAGCGCCGGTCCGCTCGACGACTTCGTCGCCGGTCAGTCGCAGGACGTGGCGGCGACCGGTGAGGAGGCGGCCGATCTGTTCGATGTCAACATCGCGCTCTGACATGCCGTCAGCGGTGGCGGCCCTGTATTTCGATGGTGTCAGCGCGCGGGCGCATGCGGCGACCATCGTGCTCGACGGTGACGCGCTGCAGGTGCAGGCTGAAGGCGTCATACGCCGCGAGCCGCTGTTGACGCTGCGCCTGTCCGAGCCCATGGGGTCGGCGCCGCGGCTGATCACCTTCGCCGACGGCGCGCATGTCGAGGTGCGGGATCACGCCGCGCTGGCGCTGCTGCTCGACGCCAGCGGTCATCGCGACCGTGCGACGGTGCGCTGGGCCTTCGATGCACGCGTCGTGCTCGGTGCCGTCGCAGCGCTCGTCCTCATCGTCTGGCTGGGCGCGCGCTACGGCTTGCCCTGGGCGGCCGGCATGGCGGCGCCGCACGTGCCGCAGGCGGTGGTGGCGGCCATGTCACAGGAGGCGCTCGAACTGCTGGACGACCGCCTGCTGGCACCGAGCAAGCTCGACGAGGCGCGCCAGCAGCAGTTGCGCTCGGCGCTCGCAGCGCGCAGCGCGCTGCCGCACACGCTGTTGTTCCGCTCGGGCGGGTCGGTCGGTGCCAACGCATTTGCGCTGCCCGACGGCTCGCTCATCGTCACTGACCAACTGGTCGCGCTGGCCGACGATGACGAACAGGTGCTGGCGGTACTGATGCACGAACTCGGGCACGTCGAACGCATGCATGGCATGCGCATGGTGCTGCAGGGGTCGGCCGTCGCGCTGTTCATGACCTGGTATGCCGGTGACGTGAGCAGCCTGCTGGCGATGGCGCCGACCGTGCTGCTGCAGTCGGGCTACTCGCGGGACATGGAACTGGAAGCCGACGCCTACGCTGCGCGCGCGCTGCGCGGTCAGGGTCGCTCACCGGCGCTGCTGGCCGACATGCTCGAACGTCTCGCCCGCGCGCATGGCGCGCGCGACAATGACACGTCTGCAGGGTGGCTTTCAAGCCATCCGGATAGCGCACAACGTATCGAAAAGCTCCGCCGTGGAGACTTCACCGCCGATTGACCTTGGTCAACGTGGGGTTTTCGGCTCTTGAGGATACTGCCGTCACTGAATGCGGTTTAAATCCTCTGGAGCACGTAAAAATGAAGGCGATCAAGTGGGTGGGTGTGGCAGCACTGGCTGCCGTGGCAGGCGTGGCCAACGCGGCTGACGAAGGCAACTGGATGGTGCGCGCACGTGCGCTGTACATGAACCCCGATAACGACAATTCGGGTGGTCTGGGCCTGCCGATCGATGTCGAAGCCGAGAACAAGGTGTTCCCGGAAATCGACATCACCTACTTCTTTACCAAGAACATCGCAGCCGAGCTGATCCTGACCTATCCGCAGAAGCATGACGTGGAACTGGGCGGTGTGGGCATCGGTTCGGTCAAGCACCTGCCGCCGACGCTGACGCTGCAGTACCACTTCAATCCGGAAGGTCAGATTCGCCCCTACGCCGGTCTTGGCCTGAACTACACGCGCTTCTCCAGCGTCGATCTGGATGCCGGCACCGTTCTCGGCGGCAGCGTGCCGCTGCGCATCGACCGCAGCAGCTTCGGCTGGGCGGCACAGGTGGGCGCCGACGTGCAGATCGCGCCGAAGTGGTTCCTGAACTTCGACGTCAAGTACGTCGCGATCGACACCGACATCTTCATCAAGGGCGCTGGCGGCGCCAAGGTGACCAAGCTGGGCATCGACCCGATGCTGTACTCGGTCGGTATCGGTTATCGCTTCTGAGTTTGAGCGGGTTCGCCGGTCGAGGGCCACAAGCCTGAAGGCCGGCGGGCAAGCCAAAGGTTCTTCCTGCAGTCCCGGTTCGGGCACCCTTGAGGTGCCCGTTTTTTTGGCTCTCGGGCTGAGCTCGCGCAGGACTGACGAGCGACCGGCTCCGCAGGCGCGAAGCAAGGCTTCGCGAACGTCTGCTATACCCAGTCCCGCGGCGGGAGGAAATCGGTGTAGAGCTTCGCTTCCGGCGAGCCGTCGGCGGGGTGCCAGTCGTAGCGCCATTTCACCACCGGCGGCATCGACATCAGGATGGATTCGGTGCGCCCGCCAGACTGCAGGCCGAACAGCGTGCCGCGGTCGAACACCAGGTTGAATTCGACGTAGCGGCCGCGCCGGTAAGCCTGGAAATCGCGTTCGCGCTCACCGTAGGGCGTGTCGCGGCGGCGTTCGACGATGGGCAGGTAAGCGTCGAGGAAGGCGTTGCCGACCGCCTGCGTCAGCCCATAGGCGTGGTCGAAGCTCACTTCGCCGTCGGCACCCAGATCGTCGAAGAACACGCCGCCGATGCCGCGCGCTTCCTTGCGGTGCTTCAGGTAGAAATAATCGTCGCACCACTTCTTGTAGCGCGCCCAGGTGTCGGTGCCGAAAGGCGCCAGCGCGTCGCGGCAGCTACGGTGGAAGTGGGCTGCATCCTCTTCGACGCCGTAGTACGGCGTCAGATCCATGCCGCCGCCGAACCACCACACCGCGTCGCCGCTCTTCGGTTGCGCGGTGAAGAAGCGCACGTTCAGGTGCACGGTCGGCACGTAGGGGTTGCGCGGATGCAGCACCAGCGACACGCCCATCGCCTCGAACGACGCTCCAGCGAGATCCGGGCGGTTGGCCGACGCCGACGGCGGCAAGGTGTCGCCGCGCACGTGCGAGAAATTGCAGCCTCCGCGCTCGAACAGCTTGCCTTCCTCGATCAACCGCGTGCGGCCGTCACCCTGCAGCCGTTCTTCCGGGCCACGCACCCAGCCGTCGGTCAGGAAGGGCGAGCCGTCCGCCGTTTCCAGGCCGGCGATGATGCGGTCCTGCAGATCGAGCAGCCAGGCGCGGACCACTTCCGCCCGCGTGCTCATCGCCGCACCGCCCGGTGGCCGATGTCGCGGCGGAACTGAGCGCCGTCGAACTGGATCTGATCGCACAGCGCGTAGGCGGCGCGCTGCGCCTGCTTCACGGTGTCGCCGAGCGCGGTCACGCAGAGCACGCGGCCGCCGTTGGTGACCACCTTGCCGTCACGCTCGGTGGTGCCGGCGTGGAACACGTGGCCTTCCGCCGTCGCGGCCGGCAGGCCGTTGATCACGTCGCCCTTGCGCGGCGCGTCCGGATAGCCGGCGGCTGCCATGACGATGCCGAGTGCGACGCGGCGGTCCCAGTCGGTACTGGCTTCCGACAGCTTGTAGTCGAGCGCGGCTTCCATCAGGTTGACCAGGTCGGTCTTCAGTCGCATCATGATGGGCTGGGTTTCCGGGTCGCCCATGCGACAGTTGAATTCCAGCACCTTGATGTCGCCGTCCGGCGAAATCATCAGGCCGGCGTACAGGAAGCCGGTGAAGGGGAGGCCGTCGAGCGCCATGCCGGTCAGCACCGGCTGGATCACTTCGCGCATCACGCGGGCGTGGATTTCCGGCGTCACCACCGGCGCCGGCGAATAGGCGCCCATGCCGCCGGTGTTGGGGCCGGCGTCGCCATCAAGCAGGCGTTTGTGGTCCTGGCTGGTGGCCAGAGGCAGCGCGCTCATGCCGTCGCACATGACGATGAAGCTGGCTTCCTCGCCTTGCAGGAATTCCTCGATCACGACGCGCGACTTGCCGCCGTCGTCGCCCGGCAGCATGGTGCCGATGGCGGCGTGCGCTTCGGTCAGCGTCATCGCGACCACGACGCCCTTGCCGGCCGCCAGGCCGTCGGCCTTGATCACGATGGGCGCGCCCTTCTCGTCAACATAGGCACGCGCAGCGGCGGCGTCGGTGAAGGTCTGGTAATGCGCGGTCGGGATGTTGTTCTTCACCATGAACTGCTTGGCGAAGTCCTTCGAGCTCTCGAGCTGGGCCGCCTTGCGGGTGGGGCCGAAGATCTTCAGGCCACGCACGCGGAAGCAATCGACTACGCCCGCGGCCAGCGGTGCTTCCGGACCGACCACGGTGAAAGCGATGTTCTCGTTCTCGACGAAGCTGATCAGTTCGGCGAAATCGGTGATCGGCAGGTTTTCGATATTCGGTTCCAGCGCGGTGCCGGCATTGCCCGGCGCCACGTAAACCTTGTGCACACGCGGACTCTGCGCGAGCTTCCAGGCGATGGCGTGTTCGCGCCCGCCCGAACCGATGACCAGCAGTTTCATGATGCGTCCTTCTTCAATCGTGCGCGGATACGGCTCAGTGACGGAAGTGGCGGGTGCCGGTAAACACCATGGCCAGACCGTGCTCGTCGGCGGCGGCGATCACTTCTTCGTCGCGCATGCTGCCGCCCGGCTGGATGATGGCTTTCGCACCGGCTTCGGCCAGCACGTCCACACCGTCGCGGAAGGGGAAGAAGGCGTCCGACGCCACCACCGAACCGGCAATGGTCAGACCGGCGTTCTCTGCCTTGATTCGCGCAATACGCGTCGAATCAACGCGGCTCATCTGGCCGGCGCCGACACCGACTGTCGCGCCGTCGCGACAATAGACGATGGCGTTCGACTTCACATACATGGCGACGCGCCAGGCGAAGGTGAGGTCGGTCATTTCCTGTGCGGTCGGCGCGCGCTGGGTCACCACCTTGAGGCGGCCGTCCAGCGATTCCGGCTCGTCCGCGGTCTGGATCAGCAGGCCGGAACCGACCCGCTTCACGTCGTGCGCGTTGCGCCCGCGCGTCCAGGCGGTCGCACCCTTGGGGTCGACGCCGTCGAGCGGAATCTGCAGCACGCGCACATTGGCCTTGGCCGCCAGCAGCTTCAGCGCGTCGGCGGTGAAGGCGGGCGCCATCAGCACTTCGACGAACTGGCCGCTGACCGCTTCGGCGGTGGCCGCATCGACCGGCGTGTTGAAGGCGATGATGCCGCCGAAGGCCGAGGTCGGGTCGGTGGCGAAGGCCTTGCGGTAGGCCTCCAGCGGGGTCGCACCGAGCGCCACGCCGCAGGGGTTGGCGTGCTTGACGATGACGCAGGCGCCGCTGTCGAAGCTCTTGACGCATTCCCACGCAGCGTCGCCGTCGGCGATGTTGTTGTACGACAGCTCCTTGCCCTGCAGCTGTTTCGCGCTCACCAGTGAACCCGGCGCCGGATAGAGGTCGCGGTAGAAAGCGGCGCGCTGGTGCGGGTTCTCGCCGTAGCGCAGATCCTGGATCTTGACGAAGCGGCCGTTGGACTGCGCCGGGAACTCGCTGCGCGAGCCGTCGGCGTTCAGCGCCGACAGGTAGTCGCTGATCGCCGCGTCGTAGTTCGAAATGCGGTTGAAGGCGGCGACCGACAGCGCGAAGCGGGTGGCGTCGGACAGCGCGCCATTCGCGCGCAGTTCGTCCAGCACGCCGGCGTACTGCGACGCATCGGTCAGCACGCCGACGCCGCGCCAGTTCTTGGCGGCCGAACGCACCATGGCCGGGCCGCCGATGTCGATGTTCTCGATCGCGTCTTCCAGCGTGCAGCCGGCCTTGGCCACCGTCGCCTCGAACGGGTACAGGTTCACCACCAGCAGATCGATGGTCGGAATGTCGTGTTCCGCCAGCGCCTGCATGTGCGCCTCGACCTCGCGCCGGGCGAGCAGGCCGCCGTGGATGCGCGGGTGCAGCGTCTTGACGCGGCCATCCAGCATTTCCGGGAAGCCGGTGTGGTCGGCCACCTCGGTCACCTTCAGGCCGGCATTGGCCAGAAGCGATGCGGTGCCGCCGGTGGACAGCAGTTCGATGCCAAGCCCGGTCAGGGCGGTGGCGAATTCAACGATGCCGGTTTTGTCGGATACGCTGATCAATGCACGCTGTACTTTCATGCGCCGTTCCAGTGGGAGGTTGAGGAATTCGGTGGGGCGGGGCCGGGGCGCCGCTCAGATCATGCCGTGGTCGGTGAGCTTGCGCCGCAGCGTGTTGCGGTTCATGCCGAGCATGTCGGCAGCGCGCGTCTGGTTGCCTTCGGCTTCGCGCATCACCACCTCGAGCATGGGGCGCTCCATCTGGCGTAGCACCATGTCATAGATGTCGCTCGGCGCTTCGCCATCCAGATCGCGGAAATAACGTTCCAGCGAGTGCCTCACGCACTCGGCAATGTCACTGCGTCCGCTCATGGCGGCGTCTCCCTGATGGTCCGTCCCGATGCTGCGCCGTGTTCAGGCGCTCAGGCGGCCAGTACCTGCGTGTCGTCTTCGGTGGATTCCGGCTCGTAGGCGAGCCTGTCGTTGTCGGCCGCCATGCGGCCGAAGAATTCGTCGATGGCCGCCAGCTGGGCGGTCGTGCCTTCGAGCTGGTTCATCGCGTGGCGGAAGGCGGCGGAGCCGACCAGGCCCTTGGTGTACCAGGATATGTGCTTGCGGGCGATACGCACGCCGCTCTCTGTGCCGTAGAAGCCGTACAGGTCTTCGATGTGCTCGCGGCACACGCGATGGATTTCCGACACTTCGGGCGGCGCCAGCAGTTCGCCGGTGGCGAGGAAATGTTCGATCTCGCGGAAGATCCACGGCCGGCCCTGGGCGGCGCGGCCGACCATGACGCCGTCGGCGCCGCTGATGGTCAGCACCTCGCGTGCTTTCTGCGGCGTCGTGATGTCGCCGTTGGCGATCACCGGAATGTTCACCGCCGCCTTTACCGCGCGGATGGTGTCGTACTCGGCGTGGCCGGTGTACTGGTCGGCGCGCGTGCGGCCGTGGATGGCCAGCGCGCGGATGCCGCACTGCTCGGCCACGCGCGCCAGCATCGGTGCATTCTTGTTGTCGCGGTTCCAGCCGGTGCGCATCTTCAGCGTGACCGGGGTGTCCGGCACTGCCTTGACCACGGCTTCGAGGATGCGCTCGACCAGCGGCTCGTCCTGCATCAGCGCCGATCCGGCCATCACGTTGCAGATCTTCTTCGCCGGACAGCCCATATTGATGTCGATGATCTGCGCGCCGCGGTCCACGTTGTGGCGGGCGGCGTCGGCCATCATTTTTGGGTCGGCGCCGGCGATCTGTACCGAAATCGGTGCCACCTCGCCGTCGTGGTTCGCGCGGCGCTGCGTCTTCGCGCTGCCGTAGAGCAGGGAATTGGACGTGACCATTTCCGAAACCGCCAGTCCGGCGCCCAGCTTCTTGCACAGCTGGCGGAAGGGTCGATCGGTCACGCCGGCCATGGGCGCGACGAAAAGGTTGTTCCGCAGGTTGAAGCCGACGAACTGCATGGTGGGTGGGGACGGTATACGGACGGGCAGGGGCGCGATTCTACCCCGATGCGGCGGCGCAGAGAAAATCTGCAGCGAAGCCCGCCGACGGTGGGGCGTATCCGGGGATGTCAGTCCAGACCGGCGGTCGCGAGGGCGCGGTCCAGGTCGGCCACCAGATCGGGGCGGGTCGCCAGCAGCGCGTTGACGTCGCGTGCCAGCGTGTCGTCGGCAACCGCCTCGGGCCTCAGTTCGCGGCCAAAGCCCTCCTCGCTGCGGGTCCCCAGCATCCGTTCCAGCATGCGATGCCCGAGCGCCGCCTTGAAGTGCCCGCCCTCCCAGTACCAGCGCGTGACGCTGCGCCGGTCACCCTGCGACGGCACCGCTTCGGCCGTTTCAGGCGTGACGGCGACGAAATCCCACAGCCTGACGCTCGCACCCTGCGCAGCGGCGGCATGAACCGTGTCGGCCAGCGCCTGTTTCCATGCGGCGACTTCGTCCATCAGGCCTGCCCGGTGCAGCGTGCCCAGGATGTGCGCGTGGTAGGGGTAGGTAAAGCACTCGACGCGGATGTCGTGCTGGTCGGCCAGTTCGAGCAGGCGGCGCAGTGCGATGAAGTCGGCGGTCGTATCGAGCCGCGACGGCCAGCGGTGAGCACCGATGCGACGGGCGTTCTCGGTGGCGCGCTGACGGAACAGCGGCGCATAGCCCTCTCGCGCCGCCATGCCGTCGTAGTCGCGCAGCGGGTTGAAGCCGTCGTCGCGCAGCGTGGCCGCGTGAGGGTCGCGCTGCGCGCGCAGCGTGAGCAGACTGTCGCCGAGCGCTGACAAGGTGATCACGCTCTGCAATCGCGTCGCGCGCTGCTGCGCCCACAGGTCATCGCGTGACCGCCAGTGGGGGCGGCGCAGCGGTTCGGCGTTCAGCAGATCGAACAGTTCCAGCCCGACCAGCAGCAGACGTGGGCGATGTCCGGCCGCCAGCAATGCTTCGACCTGATGCACCTGCGCCGTCAGCGCGGCGCCCGGCTCCGCCAGATTGAAGGGGCGCTGCGCCAGTGCGGCGAGTGTGCCGTGCGTCGGGTCGAGGCCGATGTCGGCGCGCGAGTTGCCGAGGACGAGCGCGTCCGGCCGGTGGCGCAGCGCGCGTGCCAGTTTCAGTTCGCCGATCGCCCGCTCGGGACGGATCTTGACCGCGTTCACACCGTCGATGCGCACCAGCCCGTGGAGTCCCCACGGGTCGATGACGACGTTGAACAGTGCGACCACTGCCAGCGACAGCGACAACGTGACCATCCACAGGCGGGCGAAGCGGCGGCGCGGCGTCATGGTCAGAACTGGAAGTAGAGGAATTCGGACGGCCGCGACAGCGCCAGCACGCACAGCGTGCTGGCCAGGCCCAGTCCGATCGCCCAGCGCGGGCGCAGCGAGAAGTGCAGACCGCCGCGCAGCGGCCGCACGCGCTCGATCGCCGGTCTGAGACGCGCGTGGATCTGTTGCGTGTTCGGGCAGGCGAAGGCGATGATGGCCGCGACCGTCACCCAGATCCAGGTGGTGACGAACTGCTCCCCGCCGCCGCCATAGAACTCGACACCGAGGCGCTGCAGCACGGGCGCCAGCGGGCCGAGGCGCAGGCCGATCGCCTCCGGCAGGCCGACGCCATGTACGCCTGCCATGCCCGCCAGCAGATCGAATGCGACCGGCAGGCTGGTGGCGCGGAAGAACACCCAGGCGACCACCACCGCGACGAAGGTGAGCAGCACGGCAAGCGGTCGCGGCAGCCGGAACATCGACGACCAGGCGTGCTGGATGCACAGATAGGCGCCGTGCAGGCCGCCCCACAGCAGGAAGTTCCAGCCGGCGCCGTGCCACAGGCCGCCGAGCAGCATGGTCACCATCAGGTTGCCGTAGCGGCGCAGCGGCCCGTGCTTGTTGCCGCCGAGCGGGATGTAGAGGTAGTCGCGCAGGAAGCGCGACAGGGTCATGTGCCAGCGCCGCCAGAAGTCGGAAATGGTGGCTGCCTTGTAGGGCGAGTCGAAGTTCAGTGGCAGCTTGACGCCGAACAGCCGCGACAGGCCGATGGCCATGTCCGAGTAGCCGGAGAAATCGAAGTAGAGCTGGAAGGTATAGGCCAGCACGCCGCCCCAGGCGACCAGCAGACCGGGGTCGCTGGTGCGGTCGAATACCGCGCCGGCGAGCGGCGCCAGGTTGTCGGCGAGCAGCACCTTCTTCGCCAGACCGAACACGAAAATGCTGCCGCCGATCAGGAAGTTGTTCAGATGCGGGCGGAAATTCCGGGCCTTTTCGAACTGCGGCATCATTTCGCCGTGATGCAGCACCGGCCCGGCGATCAGGTGCGGGAAATAGGTGACGAACAACGTGTAGCTGACCAGCCGCGTCTCATGCACCTTGCCGGCCCATGCATCGACCAAGAAGGCGATCTGCGTGAAGGTGAAGAAGGAAATGCCCAGCGGCAGCACGATGTCGGGCACCGGCAGGCCCAGGTCGGCCATCCGGTTGGCGGTGTCGATGAACAGCGCGCTGTACTTGTAGCCGACCAGCAGCGCGAGGTCGGCGGTGATGCCCAGTGCCAGCAGGCGGCCGGCGGCCGGCGTGCCGGCGCGCGTTGCGATGGCGCGGCCGGTCAGGTAGTTGAACAGGATGGAGCCGATCAGCAGCGGCAGGTAGCGCGCGTCCCACCAGCCGTAGAAGAACAGCGACGCCAGCGCCAGCCAGCCGGCCGCCAGCGTGATCGAACGCCGTCCGAGCAGGAAATAGCCCGCCAGCGCGACGGGCAGGAAGGCGAATAGGAAGGCGTAGGAATTGAACAGCATGCGCGGCCGTCGGGCGTGGGGTGTGCGCGGATTCTAGAGGCAGGTCGCGGCCGCCGCGAGGAACTGCGACCGCCTCGCGGGCGCTACCAGCCGCGCGCGCCGAACATCATGCGCCGGCCGATGAACTGACGCGCCGGCGGACAGGCGTCGAGCAGGGCGAGCGCGGCACCGCGGGCGTGACCGGCGAGCGGGCCGAGCAGCGGATGGCCGGCTCCGATGCCGAAGATGCGCACCAGCGCGTCGGTGAAACCGCCAGTCGCTGCGCGATCGGTGCGGCGCAGCCGGCCGTAGCGTTCGAGCACGTCGGCAATATCGCCCTCACCGCGTGCCAGCACCGGCAGCAGGCACTCGGCCAGCTGGCCGACGTCGCGCAGCGCGAGATTCAGCCCCTGGCCGGCCACCGGATGCAGCGTCTGGGCGGCATTGCCCAGCCAGACCTGATGTCCGCGTACGACGTCGGCGCGCATGCGCAGCGTCAGCGGCCAGGCGCTGCGCGGGCCCAGTGTGGAGAACTGCACGCGGCCGCCGAGCGCGTCGGACAGGCGGGCCAGGAACTGCGCATCCGGTTCGTCGCGCAGTGCGGTGGCTTCGGCCGCCGCACAGGTGAATACGACGGCGTAGTCGCGGCCGCAGGGCAGCAGCGCGACCGGACCGTCCGGCGTGAAGCGCTCGTAGGCGACGTGACCGTGCGGACGCACCGGCGTCGCCAGCGCGATCACCGCGTGCTGGCCGTAGTCGCGGCTGCGCGCCAGCGCCTCGTCGTCGGCGATGCGGCCTTCGCACCAGATCAGCACGCGGGTGCGGAAGGTGCCGGCGGCGGTGTCAACCTGCACGAAGTCGCTGTCCTCGCGTGCGCCGGTGACGGCGAGCGCGTGCCGCACATCGAGCCCGAGCGCCTGCGCGCGGTTGCGCAAGGCACGCACCACGGTGCCGGCGCGGGCGACGTGGCCCAGCGCGTCGAGGCCGTAGTCGGCGGCGCGCAGTTCGGTGCGGCCGAAATGACCGCGCTGCGAAATGTGGATGGTGCCGATCGGCGTCGCGTCGGCGGCCGGCCAGGCCTGCAGCGTGCGCAGGATGTCGCGCGAGCCGGCCGACAGCGCGATCACCCGCGTGTCTTCCAGCGCGCGCTCGGCCGGGCCGGCATCAGCGACAAGTACCTGCAGACCGGCGGCGCGCAAGGCGCAGCCGGCGGCCAGCCCGACCGGGCCGGCGCCGACGATGAAGGCATCGAGCGGCGGTGCGACGACGACCTCGCTCATCCGCGCGCCTCGGCCATCACGGCTTCGATGTCGGCGATGGTCTTGGGCGCGGCGGCGGTGTAGATGTCGCAGCCGTCGGCGGTGACGATGACGTCGTCCTCGATGCGGATGCCGACGTTCCAGAAGGCCTCGGGTACGTCGTCGGCCGGGCGGATGTAGCAGCCAGGCTCGACCGTCAGCACCATGCCCGCTTCGAGCGTGCGCCATTCGTTCGGGCCGCCGCCGCGCGGGCGGTACTCGCCCGCGTCATGCACGTCCATGCCCAGCCAGTGGCCGGTGCGGTGCATGTAGAAGCGGCGGTAGTCGCCCTTGTCGATCACTTCGTCGAGCGAACCCTTGAGCAAGCCGAGGTCCAGCATGCCCTGCGCCAGCACCTTGACCGCGGCGTCGTGGTAGTCGATGAAGCGCGCGCCCGGCTTCACTTCGGCGAAGGCGGCGGTCTGTGCATCCAGCACCAGCTGGTAGACGTCGCGCTGTGCGGCGTTGAAGCGGCCGCTGACCGGCCAGGTGCGGGTGATGTCCGAGGCGTAGCCGCCCAGTTCGCAGCCGGCGTCGATAAGCAGTAAATCGCCGCCGTGCAGTTCGGCGTCGTTCGACACGTAGTGCAGCACGCAGGCATTGGCGCCGCCGGCGACGATGGAACCGTAGGCCGGCGCTTCCGAACCGCTGCGGCGGAATTCGTGCAGGATTTCTGCCTCGATTTCGTATTCCATCGCGCCCGGGCGGGTGGCCTGCATCGCCCGCCGGTGGGCGCGGGCGGAAATGTCGGCGGCGCGGCGCATCAGCGCCTGTTCGTGCAGGTCCTTGATCAGCCGCATGTCGTCCAGCGGCTGGCGGATGTCCAGCAGTTCGGACGGCGCCTGACGGCCGGCACGCACCTGCGCGCGCACCGCGTTCAGCGCCGCCATCATGCGCTGGTCCCACGCTGCGTCCTCGCCGATCACGTAGTGCAGGCGCGGCTGGTTGGCCAGCAGCTCGGGCAGCGTCGCGTCCAGTTCGGCATACACATGGGCTTCGTCGAAGCCGAATTTCTCGCGCGCGGCGTCCGGGCCATGGCGCCAGCCGTCCCAGATTTCCCTTTCCTCGTTCTTCTCGCGGCAGAACAGGATGCTGCGCGGACTGTCGCCGGCGATCAGCACCAGTACGGCCTCCGGTTCGGCAAAACCCGTCAGGTAGTAGAAATAACTGTCGTGGCGGTAGCCGTAGTGGGTGTCGCGGTTGCGTGCGCGTTCGGGGGCGGTGGCAATGACGGCCACGCCCGATCCCATGCGTTCGATCAGGCGGGCGCGGCGTTCGGAATAGGGATGCATGTCGGGTTCCGGCTTTCGTTCAGGACGTGAGTTTAGGGCTTCCGGCGCCGGAAACGTTCTGTTGCAGGCCGGCCAGGACAGTTAAGGGCCGGTTAATCTTCAGCCCCGAGCATGCCTCCATCGAAAAGGAGGCAAGCGATGCCGCACACCGCCGCGCTGATTGCACTGACCCCGCTGCAGGCCCGTTCCGGAGGCGCCGCTTCGCTGCGCGCCTGCGTGATCGGGCTGCGTATGCCGGACGAAGAGGGCGAACCCGTTCTGGAAGTGGTCGGCCACGGCCACCCGGCGCGGGCCTCGCTCGAACGTTTCATCGCCGGCTGCTTCTTCCGCAGCTACGGCGCGGTGATCCGGCATTTCGCCGACACCCTGCTCGGTGTACGCGGTGCCGACGGCCAGTGGCAGGCGGCGCTCGGCTATTCGCTGCCGGTGGCAAGACCGCATGTGTTCGTCGAACAGTATCTCGACCTGCCGCTTGAACAGGCGCTGTCGGCGGTGCTGCGCGAGCCGGTTGCGCGTGCGGCGCTGGCCGAGGTCGGCAATATGGCGGCGACGTCGGCCGGCATGGGGCGGCGGCTGATCGCGCTGGCCACCCGCCACCTGTACGCGCGCGGACTCGACTACGTGGTGTTCACCGCCACACGCGCACTGGCCAATTCCTTTGTCCGCCTCGGCATTCCCATCTTCCCGGTGGCGCCGGCCGATCCGGCGCGGCTGCACGACGGCGAAGAGGGCTGGGGCAGCTATTACCGCAACAGCCCGACCGTCATGGTCGGCCGCATCGTCAGCGGCCTGCACACCGTGGGTGAGCAGGCGGCATGAGCGGCGAACAGCAGTCGCTTTCACTCGCTGGCTGCGATGGCGTGCTCGACGCTGACGCTGTGGCCGCGCGCGTCAACGCACTGGCGCGCGAACTGAGTGCGCACGACGGCGAAGTCGTCGCGCTGCTCGCCGACAACGGGCCGGACTGGCTGATTGCCGACCGCGCGGTACGCCTGGCCGGGCGCGTGCTGCTGCCGCTGCCCACCTTCTTCACCGACGATCAGTGCCGGCACGCGCTCGACGCGGCCGGTGTGCGCCTGCTGCTGACCGACGACGCGGCACGCGCCGCCGTGCTCGGCGCCGGATGTGTTGCGCCGGCCCGACCCGCCGCGCTGTCACTCTTCTGCCGCAGTGACGCGTCGGCGGTAACGCTGCCGTCGGGGACAGCCAAGATCACCTTCACCTCGGGTACCACCGGTGAACCAAAAGGCGTATGCCTGAGCGCGGAGCAGCTGTCGGCGGTCAGCCGGTCGGTGGCCGATATCGCGCGTGAGCTCGGCATCCGTCGCCACCTTTGCATGCTGCCGCTGGCCGTGCTGCTGGAGAACGTCGCTGGCGCCGATGCGGCCTGGCTGGCCGGCGCGCAGTGCGTCGTGCCGCCGCTGGCCGAGGTCGGCCTCAGCGGCTCCAGCCGTTTCGACGTGCGTGCGGCGCTGGCGGCGCTCGAACGCTGGCAGCCCGACAGCCTCATCCTGCTGCCGCAGATGCTTACCGCGCTGGTGGCGGCGGTCGATGCCGGGCTGCCATTACCGCGCGGGCTGAAGCTGGTGGCGGTTGGTGGCGCGCGCGTGTCGCCCGACCTGATCGCGCGGGCGCGCGCACTCGGCATTCCGGCCTGCGAGGGCTACGGGCTGTCAGAAGCGGGGTCGGTGGTGGCGCTCAATCTGCCATCGGATCCGCCGGGTGCCGTCGGGCGAGTATTGCCGCATCTGCGTGTCGCACTGTCGGCGCGCGGCGAGATCCTGGTCGATGGCCCGCGGTTGCCCGGCTATCTCGGTGCGCCGGCGCTGCCGGACGGACCTCTGCCAACCGGCGACATCGGCCACCTGGACCCGGCCGGGCGGCTGCACGTGACCGGCCGGCTCAAGCACCAGATCATCACCAGCTTCGGCCGCAACGTGTCGCCCGAGTGGCCGGAAGCCGAGTTGCTCGCCTCGCCCGCGGTGGCGCAGGTGGTCGTCTTCGGCGAGGCGCGGCCGACGCTTGCCGCCGTCATCGTGCCGCGCGGCGATCTGCCGGACGCGGCGCTCGATGCCGCAGTCGCTGCCGCCAATGCGCGCCTGCCCGACTACGCACGCATCGGCGTGTACCTGCGCGCCGATTCCCCCTTTCCCCCGCCAACGGTCTGGCGACCGACAACGGCCGCGTGCGCCGTGATGCGGTGTGGTCCTGCTACGGCGAACGCATCGCCGATCTGTACGAATGCGGGGAAGCCCGCGGAGAGAACCGACATGTCCTTTCATGAACGCCTGCAACACGAAACCGCTGCCGAACGCGCCCACCTGCTGAGCGCACCCATCATCCAGGACGCGCTGGCGGGCCGCGTCACGCTGCGCCAGTACCGCGCCTTCCTCGGCGAAGCCTTCCACCACGTGCGCCACACGGTGCCGCTGCTGATGGCCTGCGGCGCCCGACTGCCGGCGAAGCATGAGTCGCTGCGCCGCGCCGTGGCCGAGTACATCGACGAGGAAATCGGCCACGAGGAATGGATACTCGACGACATCGTCGCCTGCGGCGGCGACCGCGAAGCGGCGCGCATGTCCGAACCCGCCATCGAGACCGAACTGATGGTGTCCTACGCCTACGACTGCATCGCGCGTAAGAATCCGGTCGGCTTCTTCGGCATGGTGCACGTGCTCGAAGGCACGAGCGTGCAGATCGCGACCACCGCCGCAGAGCGCATCGCGCAGACGCTGCACCTGCCGCCGGCCGCCTTCACCTACCTGAACTCGCACGGCAGCCTGGACCAGGACCACGTGCGCTTCTTCGCCACGCTGATGGATGGCCTCGACGACGAGGACGACCGGCAGGCGGTCATTCACGTCGCGCGTGTCATGTTCCGTCTTTACGGCGACATCTTCCGCGCGTTGCCCGCCTGCGACGAGGCGTGCGCGGCATGACCACCGGATTGAAGATCGTGCTGACCGGCGCGGCCGGCGGCATCGGCAGTGCGATGGCGCACGCGCTGGCGCCGCGCGCTGCCGCGCTGCTGCTGGTCGGTCGCGACCCGGTGAAGCTGGCTGCGCTGGCCGACGATCTGGTGCGTCGCACACCCGGCACGCAGGTGCGTAGCGTTGTCGCCGACCTCGGCACGGCCGCCGGACGCGCCGCCGTGGTGATCGCTGCCGAGGCGCTGCCGGGCGGGCCTGACCTGCTCATCAACAATGCCGGTGTCAGCGAGCTGGCCTGGTTCGAGGACCAGTCGGACGCGCAGATCGAACGCATCGTGCACACCAATGTCGTCGCGCCGATGCTGCTGACGCACGCGTTGCTGCCTGCGCTGCACCGTCAGGCGCGGGCGCAGGTGGTCAACGTCGGCTCCATCCTCGGTGACATCGGCCACCCGGGCAGCGTCGCGTACTGCGCCAGCAAGTTCGCACTGCGCGGCTTCACCGAAGCGCTGCGCCGCGAACTGGCCGGCAGCCGCGTGCAGCTGCGCTATCTGGCGCCGCGCGCCACCCGTACCGCGCTGAACAGCCCGGCCCAGGTGGCACTGAATGCCGAGCTTGGCGTTGCCAGCGACGCTCCGGAAGACGTCGCCGTCGAGCTGCTGAAGCTGCTCGACGGTGCACGCGCCGAGCGCCATCTGGGGTGGCCCGAAAAGCTGTTCGTCCGCATCAACCGCCTGCTGCCTTCGCTGGTCGATTCCAGCCTGGCGAAGCAGCTGTCCGTCATCCGTCGTCACGCACAACAGGGAGTCAAATCGTGAACGCATTCTTTCGCGCCTCGTGCGCGTTGTTCGCAGCACTGGTCATTGCACCGGCCTTCGCCGGGGTGGACGAGTCGGTCGCCAAGCTGCAGACCGAGTGGGAACAGATCAAGTACCGGCAACCGGCCGACAAGCAGGAACAGGCTTTCGAGGCGCTGAGCAAGGAAGCGGCGGCGGTGCGCGCCGAACATCCGGACCGCGCCGAAGCGGACATCTGGTACGGCATCATCGTCGCCAGCCACGCCGGCGCGAAGGGCGGGCTGGGGGCGTTGTCGCTGGTCAAGGATGCGCGCTCGGCGCTGGAAAAAGCGTTGGCCAAGAACCCGAACGCGCTCGACGGATCGGCCTACACCAGCCTCGGCTCGCTCTATTACCAGGTGCCGGGCTGGCCGATCGGTTTCGGCGACAAGGACAAGGCGCGCGAACTGCTGACCAAGGCCCTGGCCATCAATCCGAAGGGCATCGACAGCAACTACTTCATGGGCGACTTCCTGTACCGCAACGGCGAGTACGAGAAGGCGCGCGCCTCGCTCGAAGCGGCGCTGCAGGCGCCGGCCCGCCCGAACCGTCCGCTGGCCGACGAAGGGCGGCGCAAGGAGATCGAGGCGCTGTTGGTCAAGGTGCGCGAGAAGCTGAAGTAAGTCGATGTACTGCACGAACGTTCGCCTGGAGCGACAATGACGGCTTTCCGTTACGGCGTGTCCAGACCGATGAAGGTTCTGCTGGTTGAAGACGACGAGTTGCTGGGTGCCGGTATCCGTGATGCGCTCGAACGTGCGCGCTACACGGTCGAGTGGGTGCGCGACGGCGCGCAGGCGCTGGCCGCGTTGCGCGGCGGCGGCGTTGACATGGCGGTGCTCGACCTCGGCCTGCCGCGGCTTGACGGCATGGACGTGCTGCGGCGCGCGCGCGAGGCCGGCGTCACGACGCCGGTGCTGGTGCTCAGCGCCCGTGATACGACGGCGCAGCGCATCGGCGGGCTGGACGCTGGCGCCGACGACTATCTGACCAAGCCCTTCGACCTCGACGAACTGCTGGCCCGGCTGCGGGTGCTCGAACGGCGCACCCGTGGCACCGTGGTAAACCTGATCCGCTACGGCAACATCACGCTGGATACCGCCGGGCTGACGGTGAGCATCGACGACCGGCCGGTCAACCTGCAGCGGCGCGAGTTCATGGTGCTGCGCCGCCTGCTGGAGAACATCGGCCACGTGCTGAGCCGGCAGCAGCTGGTGGAGAACATCTACGGCTGGGACAGTGACCTCGAAAGCAATGCGCTGGACGTGCACATCCACAATCTGCGCAAGAAATTCCACCCCGAACTGATACGCACCGTGCGCGGTGTCGGCTACGTGATCGACCCGCTGCCAGCGACGCGGCAGGGCAAGTGATGCGGCCGTTCCGCGGCATGTCGATACGCGCGCTGCTGCTGGCCGGCAGCGCCATCATCCTTCTGTGCGTGATCGGCACCACCGCGGTGCTGGCGGTGATGGCCGGACAGGATGAGGCGGATGAACTGTTCGATGCGCGTCTGGCCACCTCGGCACGTGTGCTCGAAAGTCTGCTCGCGCAACAGGTCGAGCACGCCACCATCAATGCCCCGCTGGTCATGTCACTGCCGGGGCCGCTGGCCGACATGGCGCACGAGCATGACGCCGAACTGGCCGGAAAGCCGGGTTTCGCACTGCTGTGGATACTGCAGGAGTGGCTGTTCGGTCATCACGATGTCGAAACGCCGCTCGGACACGAGTACGAGACGCATATCGCCTATCAGGTGTGGAGCGTCGATTTCGGCGGCGCCGCTCATCGCCTGCTGGCGCGCTCGTCGTCGGCACCGGAGAAACCGTTTGCACCGATGAAGCCCGGTTTCAGCGACCACGACCTCGACGACGGCATGTGGCGCGTGTTCGTGCTGCGGGCCGGAGAGGTGTGGGTACAGGTGGGCGAGCGCACCGACGCGCGCGCCGAACTGACGGCCAAGCTGGGCTGGGCCACCGGCGCGCCGCTGCTGGTCGGACTGGTGGTCGTGCTGCTGCTCAACGCGCTACTGATCGGCTACGGTCTGGCCCCGCTGTCCGAAATGACCGAGCGCATCGCGGCCCGCCGCCCGCAGGACGACCAGCCTCTTACGCTGTCGCGCGTGCCGCGCGAAATGATGCCGGTGCTGGGTGCGCTGAACGCGCTGTTCGCGCGGGTGCGCAACACGCTGGAACGCGAGCGGCGCTTCATCGATTCCGCCGCGCACGAACTGCGCACGCCGCTGGCCGCGCTGCGCATCCACGCGCAGAACGCCCGCCGCGCGGAAGACGCGCTACAGCGCGACAAGTCGCTCGACAGCCTGCTCGAAGGCGTCGCGCGCACAGTGCATCTGGCCGAACAGATGCTGGCGCACAGTCGCGCCGGCCGTGCCACGCACGACGCGCCCATATCGCTGCGCGACGTGGTGCAGGACGCAGTGGCGCAGCGCCAGCCCTCGTGTGCGGCGAGCGGGCACCTACTGTCGCTGGAAAGCTGTGCCGATCCGCTGGTGCTGACTGCGGATGCGACCGGCCTGTCCAGCATGGTGGGCAATCTGATCGACAACGCGCAGCGTTACGCGCCAACGGGCACGGTGATAAGCGTGCACCTGGCGCGCGACGGCGATCGCGCGCACCTGACCGTCAGCGACGCCGGCCCCGGCATCCCGCCCGAGATGCGCGAGCGCGTGTTTGAACCCTATTTCCGCATTCCCGGCTCAGCCGGCAGTGGCACCGGGCTCGGACTGGCCATCGTGCGCGAGGTGGTGGAGCGGCTGGGGGGCGACATCGAACTGCGCGATGCAGAAGGCGGCGGAACGCGCATCGAACTGCATCTGCCCTTGAGTGGCTGAACCGGATCAGCGTGCCGCCAGCGCATCGACCTCCGCCAGCCGCTGCGGCGTGCCGACGTCGTGCCAGTGGCCGCGGTGCAGCGCGCCGCCGACGCGGCCTTCGCGCATCGCCGCCCGCAGCAGCGGCGCGAGCTTTGCCGGCGCGTCCGGATCGAGGCCGTCGAACAGCGAGGGGTGATAGGCGCCGATACCGGAGAAGGTGAGCCGGCCGTCGTTCTCGTCGTATACGCGGTCGTTACGCAATACGAAGTCGCCGCCCGGATTGTGTGGCGGGTTGGGCACCAGCAGCAGGTGGGCGAGGTCGCCGTCGGTGTGCAGCACCGATGCGGCCCGCGCGAGGGCCGCGAAGTCGGCGTCGCACCAGATGTCGCCATTGACCACGACAAACGGAGCGTCGCCGAGCAGCTGGCGCGCGTGCGCGATGCCGCCCGCGGTTTCCAGTGCGCCCGCAGGTTCCGCCGACCAGGCGATGCGGACGCCGAGCGCACTTCCGTCGCCGAGCGCCTCGACCAGCTTGTGGCCGAGGTGGGCGTGGTTGATCACAAGGTCGGTGATGCCGGCCGCCCGCAGTGCGTCGATATGCCAGACGATGAGCGGCCGGCCGCCGACTTCGAGCAGCGGCTTGGGCAGGTGGTCGGTCAGCGGGCGCATGCGCTCGCCGCGGCCGGCGGCGAGGATCATCGCTTTCATCAGAAGGTGTAGCCGGCCTGCGGCGTGATGCCTTCAAGACGGTTGAGCAGCCTGGCCAGCGGCGCAAGATCGCGGTAGCGGCTGGCAGTGGCAAGCAGATGCTTCATCACGCGCGGCATGTCTTTCAGGTAGCCGTCCTTGCCGTCGCGGTGGTACAGGCGGGCGAAGATGCCGAGCACTTTCAGGTGGCGCTGTGCGCCCATGAACTCGTAGTCGCGGTGGAAGTCGGCGAAGTCCTCGCGCACCGGCAGGCCGGCGCGCTTTGCGTCCTGCCAGTAGCGGATGAGCCAGTCCAGCGTCTGCTCCTCGTCCCAGGCGATGTAGGCGTCCTTGAACAGGCTGACCAGGTCATAGCTGATCGGGCCGTAGACGGCGTCCTGGAAGTCGAGCACGCCGGGGTTGGGCATCGTCACCATCAGGTTGCGGCTGTGGTAGTCGCGATGCACGAACACCTGCGGCTCGGCCAGATTCACGTCGAGGATGCGGTCGAACACCTCGTACAGCGCGGTCGTCTCGGCCTCCGACAGTTCGGCCTTCAGATGGCGCCCGACGTACCACACCGGGAACAGTTCCATCTCCGCCAGCAGGCGGTCGCGGTCGTACTCGGGCAACACGCCGGGCCGGCTGGCTTTCTGCATGGCGATCAGCGCGGTGGTGGCGTCGAAATAGAGCGCCGGGGCGTTTTCGGCGTCGAGCACATCAAGATAGGTGGTGCTGCCGAGGTCGGACAGCAGCAGGAAACCCTGTTCGACGTTCTGCGCGCGCAGCGCCGGCACATGGGCGCCGGCTGCCTCGAACAGCGCCTGCACGGCGACGAAGGGGCGGCAGTCTTCCCGCGGCGGTGGCGCGTCCATCGCGATGTGGGTGCTGCTGTCGGCCAGCGTGACGCGGAAGTAGCGGCGGAAGCTGGCGTCGGCCGAGGCCGGGCGGATGTCGAGCGTCTGGCCGGGAAACTGCGCCTGCAGCCAGGCAGTGAGCGCGTCGAGGCGCGGGTCTTGGGTCATGGTCGATGGGTCCGGGGCGGCTGACCGGCGGGCCGGCGTCGCGATCTGCAAATTGTTGCCATCGCTGGCCGGCAACCGGGTCGCGTTTGATAAGATGCGCGATTCTATAACGCGGCTGCGTGCAAGCCGGCGATCCGTCGCCCGGGCGCGAAAGCCGGAGTTCAACCTGCGATCAGCCCGCTTCCAGCCCTCTCATTCGTGCTCAGGCGTTCCGTCATTCTCTATCTGGCCTGGATGGCCTGCGGCGCGCAGGCGGCCGACGCACTTCCTTCGCTGAAGGTCGATCCGTCCCTGGTGCCGCCGTCACAGCGGCCGGCCAAGACGGGCGCCGCCAAGCCGGCCGCTGCGCCGAAGCAGCCGGCCGCGACCGGCGGTGCTGCTGCGCCGGCCGAGACGCCGGCGGCTGCACCGGGCGTGGAAGTGTTTCCGGTGGCGACGCCGGGACAGCCGGCCGCAGAGGCGCCGGCTGCCGTCGAAGCGGCGCCGGCCCCGGCTCCAGTTCCAGCTCCGGCGCTGAAAGCCACGCCGGCGTCCGTCAGGCAGGCTGCCCCGGCCGCTGCGCCTGTCGCGCCGGCGACGGCGTCGAATGCCCGCAACCTGCCTCCGCTGAAGGTCAACCGTTCGCTGGTCAAGGCGCCACCGGGCGCGCGCGCTGTACCGCCGACGGCGCAGGCCGCGCTCGACGAGGCACCGCCCTACCGCAACGTGACGACGGCGCGCAACATGCCGCCGCTCAAGGTCGATAGATCGCTGATGGGCACGCCACCGGTGGCGCGTCGGCGTTTGCCGGCGGGTCAGACCGGCGAGACCGTCATCGCCGGTGCACCGGCTGCGCAGGACGCGAACGTCACCGGCGCGCTGCCGCCGCAGGTGCCGGAGGACGACGAGACACGCATGCTCAAGGGGGCGATCACGCTGTCGGAGTACGTCGAGCGTCACCCCGAGTCGCGCGCGACGCTGATCGCCGCCGATCAGCTGGATGGCACCACCGATGCCGTGATGCGCGCCGAAGGCGCTGCCGAACTGCGCCGCGCGACCACTTCGCTGACCGCCGATTCCATCGTCTATGAGCCGCCGACAGACGAACTGCGGGCGCAGGGCAATGTGCGCTTGGTACGCGGCGAGGACGTGGTCGAGGGCCCGTCACTGCGTTACCAGTTGACGCGCAGCGAGGGCGTGTTCGACAAGCCGCGCTACACCCTGCGACGCAATCTGCAGACAGGCGAAGATCTGCGGACGACCACGGGTCGGGGTGAGGCGGACCTGATGGAGTTCCGCGGGGAGAACCGTGTCCGCATGGAGAACGCGACGTACTCGACCTGCGGACCGGAGAACGCGGACTGGTATGCGCAGGTCGATACGCTCAATCTCGACTTCGAGTCGGAAGAGGGCGAGGGCCGCAACGGCAAGATCGTGTTCAAGGGCGTGCCCGTGCTGTATTCGCCCTGGCTGGATTTCTCGCTGAACAACCGCCGCAAGTCAGGTTTCCTGACGCCGACCTTCGGGACCACCAACCGTACGGGTATCGACCTTCTGGTGCCGTACTACTGGAATATCGCGCCCAACATGGACGCGACCATTGCGCCGCGGGTGCTCGGAACGCGGGGTCTCATGCTCAGTAACGAGTTCCGCTATCTGGACGAGAACTACCGCGGCATGATGCGGCTCGACTATCTGTTCAGTGATCGCATCCTCGATCGTGACCGCCACGCGTTGAGCATCCAGCACATGCAGCGTTTCGGTGAGCGGTGGAGCGGTTCGGTGAACATCAATGCGGTGTCCGATCGCGACTACTACACCGACCTGGGCAATCGTCTGGCCATCACTTCGATCGGCTATCTGGCGCGTGAGGGAACGTTGTCGTACTCGGGCGACTGGTGGTCATTGACCGGCAGTGCGACCGAATATCAGGCCTTGGCGAATCTTTCGCCGATCTACTCGAAGGTACCTTTATTCGTGCTGAACGCCTACAGGGCCGACCTTCCGGCCGGCCTCGTGTTCAGGATGAATAGCAGCTACACCGATTTCCGCATCGACGATCCACGGCGGGACCAGGGGCGTCGCGCGGTGCTGTATCCGCAACTGGCGATGCCGATGCAGACGTCGTTCATGACGATCACGCCCAAGGTGGGCGTCCACATGAGCAACTACGATCTGCAGCGTGGGACAGACAACGCCGCGCTACCGACGTCGCTCTCGCGGTCGGTGCCTATCTTCAGTCTCGATGCCAGTACGGTGTTCGAGCGCGATTCCGACCTGTTCGGGCAGGGTTTCGTGCAGACGCTGGAACCGCGTCTGTACTACGTACTCGCGCCGTACCGGAACCAGTCACAGTTCCCGGTGTTCGACAGCGCGCTTGCGGACTTCAATTTCGCGCAGATCTTCTCGGAAAACGTATTCGTCGGTCAGGACCGCATCTCCGACAGCAATCAGCTCACGGCCGCTGCGATCTCGCGTTTCATCGATCCGCAGACCGGTGCGGAGCGTGCGCGCGTAGCGTTGGGGCAGCGCATCTATTTCGCAGACCAGAACGTCATACTTCCCGGCGGACAGGTGCGCACCGGCAGTATCGCCAGTACGCTGGGAGCCGTGTCAGGCGAGTTGTTGCCGAAGACGTGGATCGATGCAGCACTTCAGTACAACACCGACCTTTCGCAGACTGAGCGCTACAGCATCACCGCGCGATGGAATCCGCGCGCAGCCCAAGTGCTGAACACCTCATACCGCTTCCGTCGCTCGACGACCAATGCGGCTGATGTCCGGGATATCGACCTGTCCGTGCAGTGGCCGTTGACCAATCGCTGGTACGCCGTTGCCCGCCACAACTATTCGATCGCCGAGCGACGGCTGGTCGAAGGGCTTGCCGGGCTGGAATACAACGGTGGCTGCTGGGTTGGACGTTTTGTATTCCAACGAATCGCGACGAATGTCCAGCGATCGCGCACTGCGCTGTTCTTCCAGCTCGAACTGAATGACTTCTCGCGTATCGGCTCGAATCCCCTGGATGCACTCAAGCGAAGCATCCCGGGCTATGGCCAGATCAACCAGAGTATTGCCGACCCGATTTTCGGCGAAGATTTCTGACGGACCTCACTCATGTTGAACAAAGTCATTTCCGTCGCGCTGATCACCGCGCTGACCTTCTCCGGGATGTCAATCGCGCAGGCGCAGCCGAACGGGCAGACAGGGCCTTCTGACGTGGTCGAGGTCAACCGCATCGTTGCCGTCGTCAATAGCGACGCGATCACCCTGTTCGAACTGCGCTCGCGCACCGAACAGGCGATTGCCCAGCTGCGTGGACGCAACGTGACGCCGCCACCGCGCGAGGACTTCGAGCGGCAGGTGCTGGAGCGGATGATCTACGAGAAGGTGCAGCTGCAGCACGCGGAGGAGACGCAGATGCGCATCGACGACCGCATGCTCGAAGCGGCGCTCGGACGCATCGCCGAGAGCAACAACATGAACGCGACGCAGCTGCGCTCGGCGGTCGAGCGCGACGGCATCCCGTGGCCGCGCTTCCGCGAGGACATCCGCAAGGAAATCATCCTCAGCCGTCTGCGTGACCGCGAGGTCGAGAGCCGCGTCGTGGTGACCGAGGGCGAAATCGACAACTATCTCGCCAACCCGGAGCGCAAGGCCGACCAGCGCGAGGAATTCAATGTGTCGCACATCCTGCTGCGCGTGCCGGAAGGCGCCAGCCCGGAAACGCTGATGCGTCTGAAGGCGCGCGCCGACGCGGCGATGGAACAGCTGGCCAAGGGCGAGGATTTCGCCCGTGTCGCGGCGTCCTACTCGGATGCGCCGGATGCACTGTCCGGCGGCAGCCTGGGCTGGCGTCCGCTCGACCGCCTGCCGCAGCTGTTCGCCGACATGCTGCCCAATCTGAAACCGGGGCAGGTGAGCGAGGTGATGCGCAGCCCGGCCGGCTTTCACATCATGAAGCTGGTCGAGAAGCGCGGCGGTGCCGGCGCCAGCGATGCACGCGTCAGTCAGACGCGCGCCCGCCATATCCTGATCAAGACCTCGGAAGTGGTGAATGACGCCGAGGCGCGTCGCCGCCTGATCAGCATCAAGGAGCGCCTGGACAACGGTGGCGATTTCGAGGAACTGGCACGTTCCAACTCGCAGGATCTGTCGGCCGCCAAGGGGGGCGATCTCGGCTGGCTCTACCCGGGCGACACGGTGCCCGAGTTCGAGAAGGTGATGAACGCGCTTGAACCGGGCAAGACGAGCGAACCGGTGCAGTCGCCTTTCGGCTGGCATCTGATCCAGGTGGTCGAGCGCCGGGTGGAGGACGTATCGACCGAACGTCAGCGTGCCGCCGCCCGCCTCGCGCTGCGCGAGCGCAAGGCGGAAGAGGTCTATCAGGACTGGGTGCGTCAGCTGCGCGATCGCGCTTACGTCGAAATCCGTCTGAACGACGAGCGATGAGACCGCGGTGAACCGGCCCCGCATCGCAGTCACCAGCGGCGAACCGGCCGGGGTCGGGCCCGAACTGTGCGCGGCCCTGAGCGGCCGACGCTTCGCCGCCCGACTGGTGGTGCTCGGCGACGCCGGCCTGATCGCCGAGCGCGCGCGGGCGGCCGGCCTGCAGGTGCGACTGCGCGCGTATGACCCGGCAAGCGACGCCGACGACGGTGCGCTCGAAGTGCTGCACCTGCCGCTGGCCGTGCCGTCGGTCGCCGGGCGACTCGACGTCGCCAACGCCCGCTACGTACTGTCGCTGCTCGACCGCGCGCGCGACGGCTGCGTCAGCAGCGAGTTCGCCGCCATGGTCACGGCACCGCTGCACAAGGGCGTCATCAACGACGCCGGCGTCCCTTTTTCCGGACATACCGAATACCTGGCCGACAGCACCGGCACGCCGCGCGTCGTCATGATGCTGGCCGGCCGCACCGGCGCGAATGCCGACGGCCCCTGGCTGCGCGTTGCGCTGGCCACCACGCACCTGCCGCTGGCGGCCGTGCCGGCCGCCATTACCCGTGAATCGCTGACGCAGACGCTGCGCATCCTCGATGCCGACCTGCGCACCCGCTTCGGCATCGCCCGTCCCCACATCGTCGTCGCCGGCCTGAATCCGCATGCCGGCGAGGGCGGTCACATGGGGCGCGAGGAGATCGACGTGATTGCGCCGGTACTCGACGCGCTGCGCGCCGAGGGGCTGGACCTCGAAGGCCCGCTGCCCGCCGACACCTTGTTCGTGCCGCGCCACCTCGATGGCGCCGACGCGGTGCTGGCGATGTTCCACGACCAGGGCCTGCCGGTGCTGAAGTACGCCACCTTCGGTCACGGCATCAACATCACGCTGGGGCTGCCCATCGTCCGTACCTCGGTCGATCACGGGACCGCGCTCGACCTGGCCGGCAGCGGCCGCGCCGACCCTGGCAGTCTGATCGAGGCGGTGGATGCCGCCATTGCGATGAGCCGGCACTGATGGAACAGCACCGGGCCCGCAAGCGCTTCGGCCAGAACTTCCTGGTCGATGGCAACATCATCCGCAAGATCGTCGCGGCCATCGATCCGAGGCCCGGTCAGGTGATGGTGGAGATCGGCCCCGGCCTTGGCGCGATGACGCGGCCGGTGACCGAGCGGATCGATCGCCTGCACGTGGTGGAGATCGACCGCGACCTCGCGCAGCGACTGCGCGAAGGCGACCTTGCGCCCAAGCTGGAAATACACGAGACCGACGCGCTGAAATTCGATTTCGGCGCGCTGGGTGACGACGTGCGGGTGATCGGCAACCTGCCGTACAACATTTCCAGCCCGTTGCTGTTCCACCTCGCCGAGCACGCCGAGCATGTGCGCGACATGACCTTCATGCTGCAGAAGGAGGTGGTGGATCGCATCGTCGCCGCGCCTGACACCGACGAGTACGGCCGGCTGTCGGTCATGCTGCAGTACCGTTTCGAATGCGCCCACCTGTTCGACGTGCCGCCGGGCGCGTTCCGGCCGGCGCCAAAGGTGATGTCGGCCATCGTGCATCTGCGCCCGCGCCCGGCCGACCAGCTGACCGCACGCGATCCGCTGCTGATGTCGGCCATTGTCAAGGCCGCCTTCGGCCAGCGCCGCAAGACGCTGCGCAATACCCTGCGCGAGCACCTCGATACGGCGGACTGGGACGCGCTCGGCATCGATCCGTCACGCCGCGGCGAAACCCTCGAAGTGGCCGACTACGTGCGTATCGCCAACCACTGCGCCGAGCGCCGCTGAGATCCTCAGGCGTCCTTGCGGATGCCGCAGGTGCTGATGCCCAGCAAGGGATAGACCGGGCAGAAATTGAACAGCCCGGTCAGCAGCGGTACCACGCCGATATAGCCCCAGACGCCGATCTGGCCCATGGCGGCCAGCGCGATCAACGCGGCGCCGACAACGATGCGCAGGATCTTGTCGATGCCGCCCACATTGCTTTTCATGATCGTTCTCCCGAGTAAGTAAGGTGTGACGCCATGGTCCGCGCGGAGCCGTCCGCCTTCAGTGACCCAGGTTACACAGCGTGCGCACGGCCCCGGCGGTTGCCCGTATAGGGTTGTTGACATTAGAAAATGACATTGGGATAGTTGCGCGATCGTCGTGAACGAGGTCGCCGCCGGACATGTCGCTCGCCCACCGCATCGTCTGCTGCGCCCTTGCTCTGTTCGGCACGTTCCCGGTGCAGGCGCGCGAGCCGGCCGAGCGCCTGCTCGACGAACAGCGGCAGGCTGCGGAGCGCTCGCGACTGGAGCGCGACGCACTGCCACCTGCAGACGCACCCGCTCCGGCGCTGAACGTGCGGCCCGATTCGGTCGCCGAGGACGGTGTCGTAATCGAACGGCCATCGATAGAGATCGACGCCGCAGGCCTGCTGCCGGCGCATGCGCTGGCTTCGCTCACCGACGAGTTCTCCGCCGTGCCGCTCGGCGTACGCCGCATCGCGCTGCTGCTTCGCCGCCTGGACGCCCGGCTGGTCGAGGCCGGCTGGATCACCAGCCGGTCCCGTCTGGTCACCCTCGACCCCGCGCGAAGCCTGCTCCGTATCGAGGTGGTGCCCGGCCGTGTCGAGGCGATCCGCTCGAACGACGCCCCGCCGTCGGCAGTCACCCGTGCCTTTCCGCTGGCGGCCGGTGACGTATTGACGCAGGAAGCGCTCGAACAGGGCGTACAGCAGATCAACCGGCTGCGCATGGTGCAGGCTCAGGTGCGTGTGCTGCCCGGAGCGCAGGACGGCGGAAGCGTGATCGACCTCGCGCTGCAGCCCGGACAGAGCACCTTGGTCTCCATCGGCGCCGACAACCTGGGTACGCGGTCGGCCGGAACCGGCCGCGCCCGCGTCGGCCTGCGTTTCGGCAATCGCCTCGGACTGTTCGAGGACATCCAGCTCATGCATCTGCGCAGCGCTCACAGTGAGGTCCTGCTGGCCTCGCTGTCGGTGCCCGATGGCTTCAACACCTGGTCGGCGACGCTGTCCGGATCCCGTTCGGACAGCACGATTGCCGGGCTGTCTCTCGACAGCTCGGCACGGACTGCCGTCATCGGCTGGAACCGGGTGCTCGCGCTCGACGCAGAGCGACGCGATGCGCTCGATCTGAGCGTCCAGCGCACGCGCATTGCACGCACGCTCGGACCGATCGAACTCGACACCCGGCGCAGCACCGTGGCGCGCCTTGCCTGGAGCCATACCGGGCGCTTCGGCCAGGCCCAGTACTTCGTAGAACCTTCGCTGTCGGTCGGGCTGCGGTCCTTCGGCGCCGAGGTCGATGCAGAGCGACTGCCGGCCAGTCACACCCACTACCAGTTTGCCAAGTGGTCGCTGGCCGCTGCGGCCGTGGCGCGGGACGACGACGGGCGCGTCGAATTCGCGTCGCAACTGACGGTACAGCGCACCGGCGTCAGCCTGCCCGGCGCAGAACAGTTGCTGCTCGGAGGATTGAACACGGTGCGCGGCTTCGACGAGGCGGCAGTGGCCGGCGATACCGGCTACCTGCTGCGCTGCGAAGTGCGCTTCCCGACCGCTTTCGGCCGCGAAACGCATGTGGGCGCGCCGTTCGTCCATTTCGATCAGGGGGCGACGCGGCTGATCGACGGGCCGCGCATGACACTCGCGGGCGTCGGAGCCGGTGTGCGTGGTAGCACACCGGACTTCGTGTGGGAAGCCGTCATCAGCACACCACTGCGCCGCCCCGAAACGCTTCCCGACAGTGGCTGGACCTTCCGCTTTGCCCTTGGCTATGCCATCTGACGGACGCGCACGGAGCACACGATGACCCCAGTTCGAACCTCGATCTGCGCGACGCTGCTGGCATTCGCGGTAGCAGTGTCCGCCGCCAGTCCGCCGGACCAACGCACGGCCGCGGCCGCCGCGACGCAGACCCTTGCGCACGACCTGCTGTGGCGGCGCGCGCTGGCAGCCGGTTTCGATGATGGCACCGGCGCTTCCGACCCCGACCGGAGGCAGGCGGCGATCGACGCCTACGTCGGCAGCCGCATCCGGCCCGTCGAACCGAGCGAACAGGCGCTGCGGGCGCGTTATCGCGACCTGATCGGGAGGACGGGACCGCAGGAGTACCGCATCAGGCTGCTGCAGAGCGACGACGCTGCGGCCGTGACGTCTGCGCACAAGCGTGCGAAAGCCGGCGTTCCGTTCGCGCAGCTTGCCGGTGAACTGTCCCGGGTGCCGTCGGCCGCCCGTGGCGGCGAACTGGGCTGGGTCGGCTTTGTCCTGCCACCGACGCACGGTCGGACAAACGGTCTGCCGCTGGAGATTGCCCATGTGCTGCCTCGGCTCACGCCGGGTCAGGTGAGCGAGCCACTGGCGCTGACCGACAGCTGGGCCCTCGTGCTGCTCGAAGCGGTGCGCGATACGCAGCGGCCGTCGTTCGAAAGCGTGCGCGAAACGCTGCGTGCGCTCTTCCTGCGCGAATCGGTGCTGGCGCAGGCGCGCGCACTGGGTGAGGAAATCGTCCACGAAGCCATGGGCTCGCGACCGTGAGACAGGAGGTCCGCATGCGTTCGATCCGTCGCCGCCTGTCGGCATGGATGTCCGTTGTCATGTTGGTGGCTTCGCTGCCGGTGCGTGCCGACCTGACGCCGGACGTGACCGCCGCTGCGCATCAGCAGGCCCGCGTCGGGTCGGTCGGCGGCGTATCGGTCGTCGATATCGTGGCCGCCGACGCGCGCGGTACCTCGCACAACCGCTGGTCTGCCTTCGATGTGCCGGCGCGTGGCCTGGTGCTGAACAATGCACCGACTGGCGCGACGTCGGCGCTGGCCGGTGCGTTGCCGGCCAACAAGAACCTCGGCGGGGTGGCGGCTAGCCTGATCCTCAACGAGGTGACCGGCAACCGTCCGAGCGCGCTGCTGGGACAGATCGAAGTGGCCGGGCAAGCGGCGCGTCTGGTGATCGCCAATCCGAACGGCATCACCTGCGACGGCTGTGGCTTCATCGGCACGCCGCACGTACAGCTGACGACCGGTCGTCCTTTCTGGGCCAACGAGGCTCTGCGCTTCGACGTGACTGGTGGCCGCATCGACATCGGCACCAGCGGACTGGCCGCACTGGCGGCGCGCATCGACCTGATCGCGCAGACCGTGCGCACGCGCGGCGAGCTGCGCACGACTGGCGACGCAAAGCTGTTCGCCGGCCGGGCCGTGGTCGACAGCATGTCGCTGGTGCCGGACGACCTCGCAGCGTATCCGCAGGGCGGCGACCACTTCATCGCCATCGACATCGGTCAGACCGTCAGCGCCGGCAGCATCCAGCTGATCGCGATGGGCGAGAACATCGGCGTGCGCACCTCCGCGCCGCTGCTCGCTGCCGCCGACATCCTGATCGCGTCGCGCCAGACCGTCCTTCTCGACGGCGCGGTGAACGCCGGGCGCGACGTCGAGTTCTACAACATCGGCGCCATGGACTCCGCGCTGTCCGCGTCGGTCGAGGCAGGCCGCCATCTGCACTTTGTCGGCACCGGTCTCGATCTCTCCGCGGCTGCCAGCCTGAGCGCGAGTGGCGACATCGTTCTGGGCTTCGTCGGCGACAACTCGGACGGCTGGACGGCGCTGCGCAACGCCGGGCGCATCGAGGCCGGTGGTGCGCTGTCGATGTCCGGTCTCGGCATGGGCCTGAACACGGGCGTCATCCGCTCGGCCGGCACGATGAACGCAGCCGCCGCAACGGTTCGTGTGCCCGATCATCGCCGTCATCTGACAGGCGCTCATTCCAGTCGCGCGATTGATGACGAGCGGGCGCCGGTGCGGATGCTCAACGCCGGCACGATGTCGGCCGGACTCGATCTGTTCGTGAACGCGGCTGACAACGAGGGCGGCACGCTGGTCGCGGCGCGCGATCTTTTCCTGTGGCAGGAGCCGCAGCAATCCGCTGCGTCCGGTAACGCATCGGCCGGGCGCGACCTCTTCTTGTTCGCGCCGGTGCCTGATGAACATGAGCCGCCACAGGTGAGCGGACGGCTGTTCCGCGCGGCGAGCGATCTTTACCTGCTCGACGCGCCGGACATCCTGAGCGACCACGACACGCTGCGCAAGCAACTGCTCGCGGGCACGGCAACCCCCAGCGGGTCCGGCATCGACGACTATGTCAATCGCGACACGCTGGCGGCCGGCCGGGATCTTCGGGTGCTGCTCGACGCGCGCTTCGCCAATGCTTCGGTGATCGAAGCGGGCCGTGATCTGACCATCGTGGCGAAAGAGGTCAGCAACGAAACACGGGTTGACAGCCGTCGCGTCGAGGTGGCCTACGAGTACTTCGACGGCTGCCGGACCGAGTACGCCGGCGTCTGCAGCGCCGATATCGAACAGCCGGCGGCGCCGGCGACCATGGTGGCCGGGCGCGACCTGACGGTCAGCACGCAGCGTTTCGTCAATCGCGGTGCGCGCGTGCTCGCTGGCAGGCGCATCGACATCACCGCACCCGACTTCCTGAACGAAGACAAGCGCTACGGCGCGACCTGGTCATCCCGCTATTCGCTGATCGATCCGGACACCCAGTTCGGCGACCACGGCAGCTGTGGCGACGCCAGCACCGACGTCTGTCTCGATCCCATCGACTGGATGCGCAGCGCATCCGGCAGCGTCGAGCTTGGCGTGCTGCCGGGCATCATCCAGGCGGGGGCGGACTTTTCTGTCGGCCAGCCTCCGGATGGCGGCGCTGGCGGAACACCGGGTGGCGGCACGCCTCCGTCGCCTGTCCCGGTGCCGTCGGCGGACGGCTCAGCCCTCTTGCTGGCTTCGCTCGCCCGGCTGATCGACCAGGGGCCGGGCAGCCTGGGCAACGTTCCGGCGGCGCTGTCCTCCTTCGTCAATACGGGCAGCATCCACGCCGGCAGCATCGCAGTGCGCGCCGACCACATCCGCAACGGTTTTGACGTGGTCGCGGACTACTACCACCGGACCGCCGAGCTGTCGCTACCGCCGGCCGCCATCGACGTAGCGGCCTACGGCACCCACGGTGGTCTTGCGGTGCCACCGGGCGACTACAGCGGTGCTGCGCTGATGCGCCTGCTGCCGGCGGACCTCGCCAGCAGTGCGCCGTTCGCGCTGACGCCCGAGGAAGAGGCGGCAGCGCTGCGCAACGCGCTGCTCGCGACCACGCACCGTGGCTGGATACTGCCCGGGCTGAGCTGGGATCCGCTCACCGGGCAATCGCCCGAGGCCCAGCAGCGCACGCTGCTGGCGGCGAACGGCTTTGCGTTCGCCGTCGAGCACGGCATTCCGATGGGGTCGGCGCTCGGCGAGGCGCAGCAGACGCTGCTGAAGTCGCCCATCCTCTGGTACGTCGAGCGCGATGGCGCACTGCGTCCGTGGATCTATCTGCCGGAGGACTGGCAATCTCAGCTTGCGGTGATTCCGGGCGGGCTGCTCGATGCCGACGTCGGCATCGTCATCGTCGGCAACACCGTCAACAACACCGGCTTCGTGCTGTCGGACGGAACACTGTCGATCACCGCCGACGAACTGCTGAACCGCAAGCGCTCGGCCTATTACTACGAAGAATTCAAGGTCGATGGCGGCACGCTGATCGTCGAAGGCAGCCAGGTGCAGGCCGGCGGCTTCATGCAGGCTGCGCAGTGGGCGCTCGACGTTGACCGCATCCAGTCGCTGTCGGGCGAGTTCCGACTGCTCGGCGACGGCGCGGAAGACACCGTGCAGCGCAGCGCGGCTTTCGAGGCCCAACTGGCCGACGAACTGGGCAGTCGCTTCGTACGTGATGTGGCGCGCGACGACCTGCACTACCGCTTCGAGAAGGACTTCGGCTTCAGCGACGTGATGGGGCTGGCGACCAGCTTCCTGGTCGCCTCGATGATAGGCATGGACGTGTCCACCTTCATCGGCAGTTTCGCCTCACCCGGTTCCGCCTTCGCTGCGGCCTCCTCGGCGGGGGCGGCCGGTTTCGGCAACACCATGGCCAGCGCCTTCGTGACGCAGACGATTTCGTCGTCGGTTGGCCAGATGGTGGCCAGCGGTCGCCTCGATATCGGCAACGCGCTGAACAGCGGCCTGGCTGCCGGCCTCAGTGCCGGATCGGCACAATGGACCGGAACGACCTTCAACGATCCCCTGCAGCGCTACGCCGCCCGCGCGCTGACCTCTGGTCTGATCGGCGAGGTGACCGGCAGCAGCTTCGAAGCCGCGCTGCTCTACTCGGCCGTCAATCAGGCCTCAGCCCTGGGTGCAGGCCTGATCGGCGACGGCGTGTTCGGCGAGCACGGCAGCGTCGGCCACCTGCTCGCGCATGGCGCACTGGGCGCGCTCGCCGAAGCCGCGCGCGGCGGCGACCCGATGGCGGCTGCCATCGGTGCGATGACCGCAGTACTGGTCGAACGGCCGATCGATGCCAGCCTGGGACTGAGCGGCAGCCCGGGCGGCGACGCACTTCTGACCGCCCTCAGCATGATGGCCGGCGGAGCCGCCGCCGAAGGCATGGGCGGGAATGCGGTGTCGGGCGCATTGGCGGCGCAGAACGTCACGCTGTTCAACTATCTGACCCACGCTGAATCACAGGCGCTGGAACGGCTCAGGCAGAGGTGCATGATCGCCAGCCGCTGCACGGACGCCGACCGCGCGGAAATGCAGCGGCTGGGAACGCTCGATCGCAGCCGCGATGAAGCCCTGTCATCGGCCTGCTCGGCACCATCGAGCACTGCATGCCAGGCAGCGTATATCGATCTCGCGCGCGCAGTTGCGAGCTACCAAGGTCAGAACGTGGAGCCGGGCTCGGTCGCGGATCGGGAGCTCGCCAGCATTCGGTCCCAGGAAACGATGTACCGCATCCGAATCACTAATGCGCTCGCGTACAACGTCGCGAACGGTGCTGCCCAGTCTGTCGTATCAGGGCTCGCTGGAACGCTTCAACTTGGCATCCTGTTGGCGCGAGCACCCTATGATCGGGCTGCTCGGGACACCTTGGCACAAATAGCCGTCCAGGCCGGTGAGCTTATTCAGTCGCCAGTTGATAGTTTGGAGCAAGGTATCAAGACGCGTCTCGAAGAGGCGGCTGCGCTAGAGGCGGAGGGGCGCGTCGATGAGGCGCAGCAGGCAAGAGCTTCGTTAGTCGCCGACGGGCTTATCACAGCGCTGGGCATCGGCGTCGTGACGATTCGCGGAACGACCCAAACTCTGTCTCGAATCAGATCAGCTGGCAGGCTAGATAATGCATTCGATGCGGCGATGGATACACCTGCGTTGAGTCGGGTTGTTCCAGGTGGTGGCCTACAAGCCCATGAGAATGCTGGTGGCCACCTGCTGCTGAAGCATGTAGCCCAATCGGAACAAGCTTTGAAGAAGCGCTTGGCTGATGAGCCTCACATCTCTGGTTCTTCGTCCTTCTACGATCGAGCAACTGCAGAACAAAGCATCTCTCTAGCGCTGGATGCCCGGCAGGGGGAGATCCATGCGTGGCTGGCGGGGTCAAAGCCTCAGGTAATAGTCGAGTACACACTGCCGTATCCTGTCGGAATCACAGTAAGCAGAGGCATGGATCAAGCTATGGATACAAACAAGATTAGATTAATTGTTAGACGCGATGCGTCCATGCCAAACGGCTACCGCATTCACACGGGCTTTCCTATCCATGAGTGAAGAGTATCGACACCTGAAGGATCTTCTCGCGGGCTACTTTCACCAAGACTGGAAGTCAGACCACGACACCGCTATAGCAGCGATCGAGTGTTATCTGGGCGAATGGCCTAGTGGCGAGGTCTCGATGGCGGTTAAAGAGATCAGACAGTTGCTGCTCGATACAAAAAGCGAGGACGAACTGCGCGTAACGGCTTTGAGGCTGGGCTGCTACTACGAGCCTCGTGCTGATGCACTGACATACAGGGAGTGGCTGACGTCGGTTTGTGAGCGACTCTCGGTTTGAGCGATTTGCGAGAAGTAAGCCGCCCCGGGCTTGCGCGGAGGTTCACCGGACCTGTTCAAGCGTTGGCGTAGAAACAAATCGCGTTCCGCCTGAATACCCCCGACGTCCGAACAGCTAGCTTCGTTACCGCGATATCCGATTCCTCAAACACCCTCGGCGCCCGCGTACATGGCAGATCCGTCCCGAACATCAACGCCTCCGGGTTTGCGGCATTAATCCGGCGCAGCGCCTCAGCAACGTCGAAGTCACACCGCCCGAAACCCGTCGCTTTCACCTTGACGCCGCGCTCGACCAGCCACAGCAGATCGTCGAAGCCGTCGGCGGTGAGTCCGAGGTGATCGATGGACACGTTCGGCAGGCGTGCGAGCAGGGCGCGCAGGCCGGCGAGGTGGCGGTTGGCGACGTAGAGTTCGACGTGCCAGCCGCACAGTTCATGCACGCGCAGCGCCATGCGTTCGAGCTGGGACACGTCTTCCGAGCCGCCGCGCTGCAGGTTGAAGCGCACGGCGCGCACGCCCTTTGAGTCGAGGGTGAGGATGACATCGTCTGGCGTGCCGGCCGGCAGTTGCGTCACGCCGACAAAGCCGGGGCCGAGGCGGGCGAGGGCGGCTAGCAGGTAGGTCTGGTCGAAGCCCTGGAAGCTGCCGGATACGACGGCGCCGCCGGTGATGCCCAGCGGTTTTGCGCGGGCGAGGTAGTCGTTGACGGTGAAGAAATCCGGCGTATAGCCCTGGTTCGGGATCAGCGGAAAACCGGGGGCGATGATGTGCAGGTGGGCGTCGAACAGGCCGCCCTCCACGTCGGGCAGAGCGATGCTGTTCATGTGCGGTGCCGTCCTATTTGCGCTCGGCGGCCAGCGCGCGCAGGCCGGCCGGGTCGAGGATGTCGATCTGATTGCGGCCGAGCGCGACCAGGCCCTGTTCGGCGAAGCTCTTCAGCAGGCGGCTGACGATTTCGCGCACGCTGCCCAGTTCGTCGGCCAGTTGCTGGTGCGTCGTGTGCAGGGTCTGACCATGGCCGAGCAGCAGCGCGGCCAGACGCTGGTCGAGGCGCTGGAAGGCGATGGCTTCGACCAGTTGCATCAGCTCGGCCACGCGTTCGGCGAACAGGCTGAACACGAACTGCCGGAAGGCGGGCTCCGACAGCAGGCGATCGAACAGCGAAGTCGGCAGCACCAGCAGCCGGGCCGGTGTTTCGGCCACCGCGTGGGCGTTGTAGTCGATGTGGCCGAGCAGGCAGGCGCTCGATATGACGCAGGTTTCGCCGGCATGCACGCGGTACAGCGGCAGCTCGCGGCCGTTGGCCGATGATTTCGCCACCTTCACCTGGCCTTCGAGCACGAAGGGAAAACCGCCGCAGGGCTGGTGCTCGTCGAAGATGCGGGTGCCGGCCGGGACCTCCATCGCGCGGCCTTCCTTCTCGATCAACCCGCGCGCTTCGGGCGACAGACCGGCGAGCAGCGGATAGATCGCGGTGAGTGCGTCGGTGTGTCCGTTCATGACAGCGTGGCGATGACCGGTGCGTGATCGGACGGCCGCTCCAGCTTGCGCGGTGCCTTGTTCAACGACGCAGGCAGTGCAGCGCGCGGCCAGCGGCGCCGACAGCAGGATGTGGTCGATGCGCAGGCCGAAGTTGCGGCGGAAGGCACCGGCGCGGTAGTCCCACCAGGACCAGGTCTTCTCCGGCTGGTCGAACAGCCGGAAGGCGTCGGTCAGACCGAGTGCGACCAGGCCGGCGAAGGCGGCGCGTTCCGGCGGCGACACGTGGATGTCATCCTTCCAGTCCGGGTGGGCGTCGCGCGGCTCGGGCGCGATGTTGTAGTCGCCGAGCAGCGCCAGCTGCGGGTGACGGGTGAGTTCGTCGCGCAGCCAGTCGGTCAGCGCGACCAGCCAGCGCATCTTGTATTCGAACTTTTCCGAGCCGACCGCCTGGCCGTTCGGGAAATAGGTGCACACGATGCGCACGCCATCGACCGTGGCGGCGATGACGCGCTTCTGTTCGTCGGCGAAGCCGGGGATGCCGATCTGCACGTCCTCGGCCGGCTGCTTAGACAGGATGGCCACACCGTTATAGGTCTTCTGGCCGCTGATCGCGCTGTGGTAACCGGCCGCCTCGAGTTCGGCGCGCGGGTAGTTGGCGTCTTCGGTCTTGGTTTCCTGCAGGCACACCACGTCCGGCTGCTCGGCGGCGAGCCAGTCGGTCAGGTGGGGCAGGCGGACTTTCAGCGAATTGACGTTCCAGCAGGCAATCTTCATCGGTATCGGTGTCGCGGGCAGACGGTGAGCGGGCGAGGCCCCGCAAGGGCGTCGCATTGTCCCATCTGCGCCGGGCACTGAACAGTTGCGTCGGCGGCGCCTTCAGCGCGGCGCGGGCGGCTCCGCGGTCTGGCCGTTGCCCTCGGCGGCAGCACCCTCCGGTGCTTCGGGCGCGGCGGCGGCCGGCTTCGGTGCCTGCGGCTTGGCGCTACCCTTTGGCGGGTAGCCGGCGCGGTCGAGCAGGCGGGTCCAGGCGTCGGCGCTGAAGCCCATCAGCTGGTCGGCACCGGCCGCGATGGCCGGTACGCGGGCCTCCCTCACCTTGAAGCGCGTGGCGAAGGCCTGCTTCTGCTCTTCGGTGGTGATGCGCTGTTCGCTGTAGGCGATGCCGCGGTTCTTCAGCAGCGCCTGCGCCGACTCGCACAGCTTGTCGCACTCGTTGCCGAGCCAGACGGTGACCGGCGCATTCTTCATCGCCTCGCGTTCGGCATAGCTCGGTCCCTGTTCGACCACGCTGGGCTGCAGCTTCTTCTCGGTCGCCGCACGCGCGTCAGCCGGCGGCGGGGTGTCCGAGTAGTGGGTGCGGCCCTGGGCGTCCTTCCACTTGTAGGTCTGGGCGAGGACCGGCGCGGCGCACACGGCGCCGGCGATGGTCACGCAGATCAGTCTGCGCAGCGTCATCATCGTCTCCTCAGGCAGCAGCCACCATGCCGCTGTGACGCAGCAGCGCGTCGGGTTTGGGTTCGCGGCCGCGGAAGGCCTTGAACGATTCCAGCGCCGGGCGCGAACCGCCGACGGCGAGGATTTCGTCCCAGAAGCGGCGGCCGGTGGCGGTGTCGAGCACGGTGCCGGCGACGCTGCGCGCTTCCTCGAAAGCTTCGAAGGCGTCGGCCGACAGCACTTCGGCCCACTTGTAGCTGTAGTAGCCGGCCGCATAGCCGCCGGCGAAGATGTGGCTGAAGCTGTTGGCGAAACGGTTCCACTCGGGCGGGCGCACCACGGCCACCTCGTCGCGCACTTCGCCGAGCAGCTGCAGCAGGGTCTTGTCGCCGCCGGGCACGAAGTCGTGGTGCAGGCGCAGGTCGAACAGCGAGAACTCGATCTGGCGCAGCGTCTGCATGCCGCTCTGGAAGTTCTTGGCGGCGGTCATCTTGTCGTACAGCGCGCGCGGCAAGGGCTTGCCGCTGTTGACGTGGGCGGTCATGCCGGACAGCACGTCCCATTCCCAGCAGAAGTTCTCCATGAACTGGCTGGGCAGTTCGACCGCGTCCCACTCGACGCCGTGGATGCCGGATACCGGGAGATCATCGACGCGGGTGAGCAGGTGGTGCAGTCCGTGGCCGCTTTCGTGGAACAGCGTGATCACGTCGTCATGAGTGAAGGTGGCGGGCTTGCCACCGACCGGCGACGGGAAGTTGCAGTTCAGGTAGGCGACCGGCGTCTGCACGCCGCCGCTGACCGTGCGACGGGTGATCGCCTCGTCCATCCAGGCGCCGCCGCGCTTGGTGTCGCGTGCATAGAGGTCGAGGTAGAACTGGCCGACCAGTTCACCGCCGGCACGCTCGATGCGGAAGAAGCGCACGTCCGGGTGCCACACCGGCGCGGTGTCCGGCTTGATGGTGACGCCGTAGAGCCCCTCGACTACGCGGAACAGACCTTCCAGCACCTTGTGCTCCGGGAAGTACTGCTTCACCTCCTGCTCCGAGAAGTCGTAGCGCTGAACGCGCAGTTTTTCCGATACCCAGGTCATGTCCCAGGGCTGCAGTTCGTCGAGACCGAATTCGTTGCGGGCGAAGGCGCGCAACTCATCCAGGTCACGCTGCGCGTGCGGACGGGCGCGGCCGGCGAGGTCGCGCAGGAAGTCCATCACCTGTTCCGGCGTGTCGGCCATCTTCGGCACCAGCGACAGTTCGGCGAAGCTGGCGAAGCCCAGCATTCTCGATTCTTCGGCGCGCAGCGCCAGGATGCGCGCGATCAGCGGCGTATTGTCGCGCTCCGCTTCGCCGAACTCGGAGGCGCGGGTGGCGTAGGCGCGGTACATGCGGGCGCGCAGTTCGCGGTTGTCGGCGTACTGCATGACCGGCAGGTAGGACGGCATGTGCAGCGTGAACTTCCAGCCATCGCGCTCGTCGCGCTGGGCGGCTTCGCGCGCCGCCTCGATGCTGTCGTCCGGCAGGCCGGCCAGCAGCGCTTCGTCGGTCACGTACTCGGCGAAGGCATTGGTCGCGTCGAGCAGGTTCTCGCTGAACTTCGCCGACAGCGCGGCCAGTTCTTCCTGGATTTCCTTGAAGCGCGGCTTTTGATCTTCGGCCAGCTCGGCGCCGGACAGGCGGAAATCGCGCACCTCGTTGTCGAGGATGCGCTTGCGCGCCGGCGACAGCGTCGCGTATTCGGGCGATTCGCGCAGCGCCTTGTACTTGGCGAACAGCGCGAGGTTCTGGCCGAGCGCGCTGTAGAAGCGGGTGATGTCGGGCAGTGTCGCGTTGTAGGCCTCGCGCCACGCCGGCACGTCATTGACGCCGTGCAGGTGGCCGACGATGCCCCAGGCGCGGTTCACCTGTTCGCCCATGTCGGTGATCGGCGCCGCGAAGCTGTCCCAGGTGGGGGGCTCGGCGCGCGCAGTCAGGTCGTCGATCAGTGCCTGATAGCGCTTGAGCAACTCGCCGATGGCCGGTGCGACGTGTTCGGGCTGCACCGCATCGAAGCGGGGCAGGGCGGAAAAATCGAGCAATGGATTCGTGGTCATGGTGTGCGGACGGTTCGGTACGGGTTAACACGTGCGGCGGTCGCGCGCGGATTTCAATGGGGATTCTAGCCCGCTCTGCGCGCCGCTCACTCAAGTTGGGCATTTCCATGCCGAAAGCAGATGAAGAAAAAAGCCGCGTCCGGAGACGGGGCCGCAAACAGAAGCCCGAGCCATGAAAAGACATCGTCCGACGCGAGTTGATTCCCTGCGCGTGCGCGCCTGCGCGCTGGCACTCTGCTGCGCGTCGTCGGTGGCGGCCGCGGATGACGAGAGCGCCGACCTGGCCGGGCTCGCGCTGGAAGATCTGCTGCAGATCAAGGTCACCACCGCCGCCCGCAAGCCGCAGTCACTGCACAGCACGCCGGCCGCAGTGTTCGTCATCTCCCGCGAGGATATCGAGCGCTCCGGCGCGGCATCGGTGCCTGAGGCGCTGCAGATGGCGCCGGGCGTGCAGGTCGGGCGCATTTCCTCCGGTAGCTGGGCGATTTCGCTGCGCGGTGCCAACAGCCGCTTCGCCGACAAGCTGCAGGTGCTGGTCAACGGCCGCAGCGTCTACACGCCGCTGTTCTCCGGCACCGTCTGGGAAGACCGCGAACTGATGCTGGAGGACGTCGAACGCATCGAAGTGGTGCGTGGACCGGGGGGCGCGCTGTGGGGCAGCAATGCGATGAATGGCGTGATCAACATCATCACCCGCCGCGCGCAGGACACGCAGGGCACGCTGGTCAGTGCCGCGGCGGGCACCGAGCAGCGCGGCTGGCTTGCCGTGCGCCACGGTTTCAGCGTCGGCGACAGCCACAGCGGACGCATCTGGGCCAAGCGCCGCCTGAGCGACGCCAGCGACCGGCCGGATGGCGCGGCCGGCTACGACGACGGACGCAACACCGCCGGCGGCGTGCTCTGGGAAAGCCGGCTCGGTGGCGGCCACACCTTCACGCTGCAGGCCGGGGCGAGCAGCACGCGGCACGGCGAGGAACTCGATCTGACGCGCTATACCTTCGGCGGTGCGCCGATACCCGGCCGTCTCGATACGCAGGAAAACCATCTGCTGATGCGTTACGCCGGCATCGCCGACAGCGGTGCCGACTACTCGCTGCAGGCGTCGTACGCGCATTCGAGCTTTGCCGTGGACAATGCGGCCGGTCCGATCGACGACGCGCGGAATACGCTGGACATTGACTTCCAGCGACGCGAGCCGCGTGGCGGTCGTCATGACGTGATCTGGGGCGCCAGCTACCGCCATACCTCGGACGAACTGAACGTGCAGCTGATCGGCGGTTTCATCCGACCGCCGAGCCGTAGCACCACCTGGACCAGCGTATTCGTGCAGGACGACATCACGCTGCTGCCGGAGCGTCTGCACCTGGTGCTCGGCGCCCGCGTCGAGGAGAGCAATCTCGACAAACCGGAAGTGCAGCCGACCGCACGCCTGATATTCACGCC
Source organism: Methyloversatilis sp. (assembly GCF_965284615.1). GTDB lineage: Bacteria > Pseudomonadota > Gammaproteobacteria > Burkholderiales > Rhodocyclaceae > Methyloversatilis. The sequence continues at coordinate 3,653,377 of NZ_OZ260098.1, read as the reverse complement.
GGATGGCCCGCACAGCGTCTGGGCGGCGGCGTCGCGCACCACGCGCCAGCCGTCGCGTGCGCTGCGCGATTTCAACGCCGACCTTGGCCCCTTCCCGCAGCCGCCGCTGGCCGGCGGCTTCCGCATCCGCAGCGCCGGCGGGGGCCGCGACATGCGCAGCGAAACTGCCACCTCGCTGGAGCTGGGTTACCGCTACCGCAGCGGCCCGCTGACCGTGGATGTGGCCGCGTTCGCGACGCGTTACCGCCATCAGGCCGAGTACGTCAATGTGTTCAACGGCGTGGTCGCGCTGCCGGCCCCGACCCTGCTGGCCGAGTTCGAAGTGCGCGCCAGCGACGACAGTCGCGCGCACGGTCTCGAACTGGCTGCGGACTATCGCCCGGGCACCGACTGGTCGCTGCACGGCGCCTACACCTACACCGACTCGACGGCGCTGGACCGCACCTTTCGCGCCGACATTCCGCTGACCAATTTCTTCATCTACTCAGCCGATGCGCGACACCGCCTGTCGCTGCGTTCGCTGTGGAACCTGACGCCGCGACTGAAGTTCGATGCCTGGCTCCGCCACACCAGTCGCGTCGAACCGGCGGGTATTCCATCGTTGTCCGATCTCGACCTGCGTCTGGCGTGGACGCCGCGAAGCGGGCTCGAACTGTCGCTGGTCGGACAGAACCTGCTGCACGCGCGCCGCGTGCACTACGCGGCGGACACGCTGCCATCCTCTTCACTGGCGATTGAACGCGGCGCCTATGTGAAGGCGGTCTGGTCCTTCTGACATGACGCTCTGCGTGCGCACCCGGGCTCTGCGCTGCCTGCGTTCGGTCGGCGCCGTCGGGGCACTGCTGTGTGCGCTGGCCGGCCAGGCGCAACCGCATCTGCCGGAGGAGCAGCTGAAGGCCGCCTTCGTGTTCAACTTCGCCAAGTACATCGAGTGGCCGGCTGAGGACGGCACGCTGGCACAGATCGTTGCCTGCGTGATCGGCGATGCCAGCGCGCTCGGCGACGCGCTGGGCGCCTTCCACGGACGGGCCGTCGCCGGCCGCACCTTCCAGGTGAGACGCCATGTGCAGCCCGAGGAGGTCGATCGTTGCCACATCGCGGTGCTGAGCGACAGCAGCGATCGACGGGTGGTGGCCGTGCTGAAGCAGGTGCCGGCGCAGGCAGTGCTCACGGTCAGCGATGCAGAAGGCTTCGTCGATGGCGGCGGCATGATCGGCATCGTGCGCAGCGGGGACCGCCTGCAGTTCGACATCAATCAGGCGGCGTTGCAACGGGCCAATCTGAAGGCAAGCTCGCAGTTGCTCAAACTGGCGCGCAATCTCGGAGGACGGCCCCGATGAAGAGGCCGCGCCTGTTCGCCGAGCCGCCGGACCTGCCGCTGCGCGCCCGGCTGCGCCGCGTGCTGCTGCTGTCGCTGGCGACCGGCCTGGTGATCAATTTCGTGTTCACCTCGCTCAACGGCCTGCTCGGCGAACGCGAGCGGCTGGTCGATCAGCTCGACGCGACCGCGCGCATCATCGGTGCGAACAGTGCGTCGGCACTCGCCTTCAGCGACCCCGATGCGGCGCGCGGCACCCTGTCCGCGGTGTCCAGCGTGGCAGCAGTGACGCGTGCCTGGATACAGCTGAACGACGGCGTGCCCTTCGCCGCATTTCCGCCGTCCGCACCGCCGCCGCTGCCGGGGCAGCAGATCGAAGAGATGACGGTGATCGGTGCGCTGTGGTCGCCCCGCCTGCTGTTCGCGCGGCCGCTGGTCGATGACGATCAGCGCCTGGGCGTCATCGTGCTGGAGGCCGATCTGCTGCCGCTGTGGAGCCGGGTTGCCACCACCATGCTGATCAATGGCATCGCCACTGCGCTGTCCTTCCTGCTCGCCTACCGGCTGTCGGCTGGCATGCAGCGGCGGGTGACCGACCCGGTACAGGCATTGATCGCGTCGGCGCGCCGGGTGGTCGATGAGCGTCGCTACGACGTGGCGGTGCCGCGTCTGGCCAATGACGAGATCGGCCAGCTCACCGATCGCTTCAACGAAATGCTGCACGAGATCGCGCTGCGCGACGCCGAACTGCGCGGCCATCGCGACCGCCTGGAAAGCGAGGTCGAGGCGCGGACCAGCGAGCTGCGGGTGGCGAAGGAACAGGCGGAGGCGGCGAACGAGGCGAAGAGCCGCTTCCTCGCCAACATGAGCCACGAAATCCGCACGCCGATGAACGGTGTCATCGGCATGGCCGGTCTGCTCGAACGCACCCGGCTCGACGACCGTCAGCGGCGTTATGTCGAAGGTATTGCCGGTTCGGCCGAATCGCTGCTGCGCGTGATCAACGACGTGCTCGACTTCTCCAAGATCGAGGCGGGCAAGTTGACGCTGGAAAAGGTCGTGTTCTTTCCGCGCCAGGTGGTCGAGGATGTGGTCATGCTGTTCGCCGACAGCGCACGGGAACGGGGCATCGAGCTGTCGCTGCGCATCGATCCGGCGCTGCCGCGGGCGCTGATCGGCGATCCGCACCGGCTGCGTCAGGTGCTGGTGAACCTGGTGTCGAACGCGGTGAAGTTCACCGCCAGCGGTGAGGTGCTGGTCGATGTGTTGACCACCGGCGCCGATCAGCAGGCACGACCCGGTCGTGCCGTGCTTCATGTCGATGTGATCGATACCGGCGCCGGCATTCCGGCAGTGGCCGAAGCGGGCATCTTCGAGGCCTTCTCGCAGGGCGACAGTTCGACCACCCGCCAGTACGGGGGCACCGGTCTCGGGCTGGCGATCACGCGCGAACTGATCCTGCTGCAGAAGGGGGCCATCGGCTTCTGCAGCGTGCCGCGCTACGGCACGCGATTCTGGTTCGTGCTGCCCTTCGACATCGCCGGCGTGCGTTCGTCGTCGCCGCTGCCGCCGAGCGCCGTGCGTCGCGTGCTCGTCGTCGATCCGGTGCCGCGGGCCGCGCAGACGCTGGCAGCCATGCTCGACGAACTGAGTGTCGAGCACGCGCGCTGTACCGACGCGCACGGTGCCATGGCGGCACTGATGCATGCGTACTTCTGCGGCCTGCCGTTCGACGCGGTGCTGTGTGCGCAGAAGCTTCCGGACGGCGATGCGCCCACGCTGGCCGGCGTGCTTGCGCAGCGCCTGGCCGCGCCGCCGCTATTCGTCCGCGTGCAGGGCTTCGCCGATCCCGAGGTGGTCGAACCGCCGATGGCTACGCTGCGCAAGCCGGTGCTGCGCGGTGAGCTGCAGTCCGTCCTGGGCGGCGACACGCCGCCGCGCCATGCTTTGGCCGATGTCGCTCCATCGGTCGGTACGCCGGATGCGCGGTTGGTTTCGGTGCTGCTGGTGGATGACCATCCGGTCAATCGCGAGATATCGGTCGAGATGCTGCGCGAGCTTGGCTACCGCGTAAGCACCGCGGACAACGGCGTCGAGGCGTGCGAAGCGGTTGAGCAGGCGGTGTTCGATCTGGTGCTGATGGATTGCCAGATGCCAGTGATGGACGGCTTCCAGGCGACGCGGCGTATCCGCGAATTCGAACAGGACGCCGGACGCACCCCGGTGCCCATCGTCGCGCTGACGGCCAACGCCTTGCGCGGCGACCGCGAGCGCTGTATCGAGGCCGGCATGAACGATTATCTGCCCAAGCCGCTGCCGCTGCGCGAACTGAACAGGATGGTGGAGCGCTACGTTCGCAAGGAGGGCGTGGCCGATGCGACGCCGATGGCCGGCGCGATGGCGGCGACCCTGATCGACGAAGTACAGTTATTCAGTGTGCCCGGCATGCGCAGCAATGGTTCGGGGCTGATGACACGCATGACCGCGTTGTTCCGTCGCGAGTCGTCGTCCAGCCTGGCGGCGATGCAGGCGGCCGCGGCGAGTGGCGACGCGCCGGCGCTGCGGGCGGCGGCGCATCGGCTCAAGAGCTCGAGCGGCGCGCTCGGGGCGCGCCTGGTCTATGAGAGGGCGCGCGAGATCGAGAATGCGGCGCGCACCGGCCGCGTCGAGTTCGACGATGTGGCACAGCGCACATTCGAGCAGATTCTGCTGCAGACTTGCAGCGCTCTGGAATATTTGATGACGACGCAGGGCGCTGCATGCGCGCCGGATTCGACGGGAGCCGACGGTGATATTGCTGGTCGATGACGATGTGATGGTCCGCCTGATGGCGGCAGAGGCGCTGATCGCCTCGGGTTTCGAGGTGATGGAGGCCGCGGATGGCGAACAGGCGCTCGAACTGTTCGACCGCCACGAGTTTTCGCTGGTGCTGCTCGACGTGAGTCTGGGCGGCATCGATGGCTTCGAGGTGTGCCGACAGATGCGCGAGCGGCCGCACGGGCGCTCGCTGCCCATCATCATGCTCACCGGCATGGACGACACGCACTCGATCGACAGCGCCTACTCGCTGGGTGCCACCGATTTCGTCACCAAGCCCCTGAACTGGACCCTGCTCGTCTATCGCGTGCGCTACGCCCTGCGTGCGGCCCACACCGTCGCCGACCTCGAAACATCGGAGCGCCGGCTGGCGGTTGCCCAGCGCGTCGCCAGACTGGGCGGCTGGCTGTGGCATGTCGACGAGGATCGCTGCGAGCGCAGCAAGATCTGCCTCGACCTGTGGGGCGACACGCCCAGTTCGCTGCACGAGGTGCCCTTCGGCCTGCTGTCGCGCGTGCTCAGCCCGGACCGCCAGCATCTGCGCGAGGCGATGGAGCGCGCCCGCGAAGGCGAGGCCTACCAGATGAGTTTCCGCGTGCAGCGCGACGAGGGCACCGTGGTGACGCTGTACGAGCAGGCGCTGCCGGTGCGCGACGAGTTCGGCCGTGTGGTGCGCATCGAGGGCGTCACGCAGGACGTGACCGAGCGCGAGCAGGCGCAGCGGCGCATCCGCTTCCTCGCCTACCACGACAGCCTGACCGGTCTGGCCAATCGCCAGATGTTCCGCGAAATGCTGGACCACACGCTGGCGCGTTCGCAGCGCACCGGCTCGCGCTGCGCGCTGCTCTACCTCGATCTCGATCGCCTGAAGCGCATCAACGACAGCTACGGCCACACGCTGGGCGACCAGATATTGCGCGAGGTGGCGAGCCGGCTGCTCGCGTCCATCCGCTCCGCCGATCTGGTGGCGCACGACGATTCGCTGCACGAGGAAGTGGTGGCGCGGCTGGGCGGTGACGAATTCACGGTGCTGCTGACCGACCTGTCGCGCGCCGAGGACGCCGCGCGCGTGGCGGCGCGCATCTGTGCCGAACTGGGGCGGCCGCTGCAGGTGGCCCATGTCGAACTGGTGGTGACCGCGTCGATCGGCATCGCCATCTTCCCGGACAACGGCGCCGATCCGGAGACGCTGCTGCGTCACGCCGACATGGCGATGTACGCGGCCAAGCAGCGCGGGCGCAACACCTACGAATTCTTCACCGAGGCGATGCAGCAGCAGGCGGTCGAGCGGCTCTCGCTGGAGCAGGATCTCGCGCGCGCACTGGAGAGCGGCCAGTTCTCGCTGCATTACCAGCCGCAGGTTGACGCCGGCAGCGGCCGCATCGTGTCGGCCGAGGCACTGCTGCGTTGGGAACATCCGCAACGCGGCATGGTGTCACCGGTGCAGTTCATTCCGGTGGCCGAGGAAACCGGCCTCATCGTGCCGCTCGGCGAATGGGTGGTACTGACCGCCTGCCGCCAGATGGCGGAATGGCGTCAGGCCGGCTTGCCGGTGGTGCCGGTCGCGGTGAATCTGTCGGCGCACAATTTCCGCTCCGATTCGCTGCTCACGTCGATCGCGCACGCGCTGGAATCGACCGGTCTGCCGTCGAGCTATCTGCACGTCGAACTGACCGAGAGTGCCGTGATGCAGGAGCCCGAGGCGGCGATGAAGACGCTGGGCGCGTTGAAGGCGATCGGTCTGAAGCTGTCGATCGACGACTTCGGTACCGGGTACTCGTCGCTGTCTACGCTGAAGCAGTTCCCGATCGACCTGTTGAAGATCGACCGCAGCTTCGTCCGCGATCTGCCGGAAGACGGCAGCAGCGCGTCCATCGTCGAGGCCATTCTGGCGCTGGCGAATGCGCTCGGTCTGGGCGTCGTGGCCGAAGGGGTGGAAACGGCTGCACAGCGAGACTTCCTGTGCAGCCGGCGCTGCGGCTTGATGCAGGGCTACCTGTTCTCGAAGCCGCTGCCGGCCGACGGGTTTGCCCAGCTGCTCGGGGCGGTGCCGCGTTACGCCTGAGCGGCACCAGTCAGGTTCAGCCCTTGCTGCCAGCCAGCACCATGTCTTCCTCGATCAGAACGTTGTTGCCATCCGGCACCACGGTGTCCACGCGGTAGATGCCACCGGGCACGGCGTCGGACAGCACGAAGATATAGGTCTTGCCGAGGTACTTCGGAAATTTCTGCTTGTTCGGATCGTCGCGGTAAGGCGTGATGCGATATTCCTTCGCGTCCACCGTCTTGCCGCCGAAGCTCACCTTGACCGGCGTGGCCTTCGGTCCTTCGGCCAGTGCCAGACGGATGCGCTTGCGGAAGTAGTTCGACTTGCCGCCGGTCAGCCGTTCCATTTCACGGATGTCGCGCTCAAGGAAGCACATCAGGGCCGGGTTGCTCTGCGCGGCATCGATCTCCGGGATTTCGGTCTTGCGAACGCCGCTCAGACAGCTGGTGCTCACCTTGCGGGCGCCTTTTTCCTCGCTGACGCGCACCTCGACCGTGTCCTGGAATGCGGCCTCCTGGCTGCCGCTGCGCTTGAACGAATAGCTGAGCGTAGCCGGGGCCTTCACTGCCGACATCTGGTCGTTCATGAACAACTGCTTCTCGGCTTCGGTGATTTCCTGGCTCGGCTCTGCGTGAGCGATGCCGATCGATGCGAACAGTGCGAACAGCAGGGCGGGAAGGGTGGGGCGGAACTTCATGGTGACTCCTCGTGATTGCCGGGTCTGTGCCCGTTCTGGGGGTGAATTCAGCATGTGGTTGACGCACCGCCGGCGCAGGCGTTGACGCGCGCGTCGAGGGCTTCGACGGCGGTCGGCGCGATGCGCTCGAGGCGGGCGCGCGCACTGGCAAAGGCGGCCTGATCATTCGTCCGGTACTGCGCCAGTGCGAGGTCGCTGATGAAAACAGGGTTGTTGCTTTCGAGTGCGTCGGCGCGCGCAAAGGCGGCTGTCGCGTCGATGCCGCGCCCGACCTGTGCCCGGCCAAGCGCGTGCCAAGCGGAGGCATTTTGCTGATCGCCGGCGATCCAGTCGCGCGCGAGGCGTTCGAGGTCGGCCCAACGCCCTTCCGCTTCGAGGCGCAGCGTCTGCAGGAAGAGCGGCAGTGCCGGCTCCGGGGCGTCCCAGAAGGGACGTCCGTCGAGCGGTGCGACCTCGGGGCCGGGCGGCAGCTTCAGCGCCTCGGCGATCCAGGCGACCGGTACGGAAAACTGATTGTCGGTGCCGGCGCGGAACTTGAACGTCATCAGGCCTACCAGGCGGCCGTCGCGGTCGAACATGCCGCCGCCACTGGCGCCCGACGTAAACGGGGTGGTGCTCTGGATCACCTGCGCACCGTCGTGTGCATGCAGCCGCAATACCGTGCCGTTGCTGACGCGTGGCGCCGCGCCGAGGATGTAGCCCAGTGCCACCAGTTCCTCGCCCGGCTTGAGCGGCGTTTCACGCAGCGGTACCGGTGGCACCTGTGCAGCGCCCGGCACATCGAGCAGGCACAGGTCGCGCGCGACCATCGCGCGCTGGCTGCTTACCTGCATGCGCTCGCCGTTGGACACCACACGCAGCGTGCTTGCCCGGGCGGTGACGTGACAGGCGGTGGCGATGACGCCCGGTGCCACCGCCACGCCGGTGCCGACACCCACGTTGCCGCGGGCATCGGACGCTTCCACTTTCAGCACGCTGGGACGCAGGCTGATCAGCGCCGCGATGTCCCGCTCGCCCAGCGCGCTGGCCAGCGACGGCAAGGCGGTGAGCAGCAGGGTCGCGGTCAGGCGGAAGTACATCGACACGACCCGGGTCTCAGCGATCCGCAGCGGTGTGGCTGGCCTGCGATTCGTCGATCAGCGGCACACCGTAGGAGGTCAGGATGGCCTGGATACCGGGCAGGTTGCGCTGAACGGACTCCTCGATCTTGTTCTTCCAGTCCTTCTCGCCGTAACGCACCGCCATCGTGATCGCGTAGTCGAACTTGACGTTGTTCTCCGGCGGAAAGCCGACGGTGACGAGGTCAGTCGCGCCGGAATTCTTCGCGAAGTAGCCGGCGATAGGACCCCAGGCCATCGCGACGTCCAGCTTGTCGGCGACCAGATCCTTCTCGACGATCTCGCCCGGGTAGGCACCCGGATCGCCGGACTGCCGCTGGTACGAGATGGCCTGGTCGAACAGCTTGTTGCGCAGCAGCCAGTCCACCGGCGGCGTCTGCGAGAAAACGCCGAACTTCAGCTTGGACAGCTTTTCCGGCGGCAGCTTGAGCAGGTCGTCCGGCACCTTCACGTCGTCCAGACCGCGCCCCTTCTTGAACACCATCGCGTAGGTCGAGCGGTAGTAGGGCTTGATCGTGGCGCCCATGTCGAAACCGACCGGGACACCGACGATGAGGTCGCATTTGTACTTGCCCGGAATCTTCTCGTGCTTGGCGCGCAGCGTCATGCGCACGAAGCCCATGCGGTGCGGGAAGAAGGCGTATTCGAGGGTGTAGCCGAGATCCTTGGCGAGGAGCTCGGCAATCTTGTTTTCGTAACCTTCGCCCTTGTCGTTCGACAAGGGCAGGTTGTTCGGATCGGCGCAGACGCGCAGCACCTTGTCGTCGCCGGTTTCGGCAGAAGCGAGCGGCGCGGCGAGTGCGGTGGCGGCAGCCAGGGCGATGGCAGCGGACAGTCGATACTTCATCTTGGGGTCTCTCCTCCGTGTCTATATGGCGTGATGTCTTTTTTATCGAAGGGGTGGCTGACGCCTATCCTTCAAGGTGACAGTCTGACATCGACCGAGGGGATTTTGTTTTGTGAATTCCGGTGATTTGTTCCACGCGCGCGATGCGCGGGGCGCACTCGCGATCGGCGGCGGCAGGCCGGTTCGCCCGGTTCATGTGCCATCCGGGCAAAAAAACTGGCACCTGCGTTGCCGCGAGGTGCCAGTTCAGGGTCAGACGGGAGGGCGCCTCAGACGCCCTCCTTGTACTGTGCCAGATTACGGCAGTGCGAACACCGTCATCACGCCACCCAGTTCGGTGTAGCTCGCCAGTTCGGCGTAGCCACCCACGGCGCCCAGACCATCGGTCGGCTTCTCGAGACCGGCTGCCAGACCGATACCGGCCCAGCCACCAATACCCGACAGGATGCCGATGTACTGCTTGCCCTTGTATTCCCAGGTGTTGACGTTGCCGATGATGCCGGACGGCGTCTTGAACTTGAACAGTTCCTTGTTGATGTCGTCAGCATCGACGCACTTGAGGTAGCCCTCAAGCGTGCCGTAGCAGGCGATGCCACCGGCCGTGACCAGGGCGCCCGACCACACCGAGAACTTCTCCGGCTTGGACTGGACGATCTTGCCCTTGCCAGCGTCCCAGGTGATGAAGTTGCCCATGCCGCCGTGGCTGCCCGGGGCCGGGAACATCGACAGGGTGGCGCCGACGTACGGCTGGCCAGCGGTGTACTCAACGCGGAACGGCTCGTAGTCCATGCAGACGTGGTTGGTCGGCACGTAAAACAGGCCATTCTTCGGGCTGAACGCAGCGGGTTGCTGGTCCTTGGTACCCAGAGCGGCCGGGCAGACGCCCTTCGTGTTCACGTCTTCACCGTTCTGACGGGTGGAGTACTTGGCCACGACTTGCGGACGGCCGGTGTTCATGTTGACGTGGGTCGCCCAGTTCACCTTCGGATCGTACTTCTCGGCCACCAGCAGTTCGCCGGACACGCGGTCCATCGTGTAGGCGAAGCCGTTACGGTCGAAGTGCACCGCAACCTTGCGCTTCTTGCCCTTCACATCCACGTCAGCCAGGATGACTTCGTTGATGCCGTCGAAGTCCCACTCGTCGTGCGGGGTCATCTGGTAAACCCAGCGAGCCTTGCCGGTATCGACGTCACGCGCCCACAGGGTCATCGACCACTTGTTGTCGCCCGGACGCTGCGACGGGTTCCAGGTCGAGGGGTTGCCCGAACCGTAGTACATCAGGTTCTCTTGCGGGTCGTACGAGTACCAGCCCCAGGTCGTGCCGCCACCGATCTTCCACTGGTCGCCCTGCCAGGTCTTCAGGGACGAATCCTTGCCCACCGGCGCCATCTTGCCGTTGGTCCAGGTCATGGTCTTTTCCGGATCCATCAGCATTTCTGCGTCGGGGCCGGTCGAGTAGCCCTTCCACACCTGCTTGCCGGTGTTGATGTCGTAGGCAGCGACGTAGCCGCGGATACCGAATTCACCGCCGGAGATACCGGTGATGACCTTATCCTTGAACACGTGCGGGGCGTTGGTGTTGGTGCCGCCAACCTTCGGGTCGCCGTTCTTGACTTCCCACAGCTTCTTGCCGGTCTTGGCGTCGAGCGCGACCAGCATGGTGTCTGCCTGCTGCAGGAACACCTTGCCTTCGGCGTAGGCGAGACCACGGTTCACCGTGTCGCAGCACATCACCGGGATCACGGACGGATCCTGCTTCGGCTCATACTTCCACTTGATCTTCTGGGTTTCCAGATCGATTGCGAAAACCTTGTTGGGGAAGGGGGAGTGCACGAACAGGGTGTCGCCGATCACCAGCGGGCCGCCTTCGTGACCGCGCAGAACGCCGGTCGAGAAGGTCCAGGCCACCTTCATGTTCTTGACGTTGCTCTTATTGATCTGGTTCAGCGTGCTGTAACGCTGGTTCTCGAAGTTGCCAGCTTGCATTGCCCAGTTTTTCGGGTCTTTGATCAGCTTGGCGACGTCAGCGTTAGCGAGCGCAGTGCCCGGGATGGCCAGTGCGGCGACCCACAGGGGCAGTTGTTTCATCTTGCTAGACATAGGCTCCTCCTCATTGCTACCAAAATGTGACCGGACCCCATGTCGAAGGCTCCGGCCGCTGTTGCCCTGCGACGCCCATAAGTGCCCCCGGGCGTCGAGGTAATGAAGATATAGCACACGATTTTTGAACAGCGGGAAGTTTTCCCCGCAAGATCTTAAAATTTTAAACTTGACGAAGATTAGAAAAAGTGCTCCCCGGCGTCAAAACTGCGTTTGGCCGGGATGATTGCCCTCGCTTGTGGCGCGCTGCAACATGGAAAAAATCGCTGGATGTTGCAGCGCGCAACAGCGCCGCCGACACTGTGTGACGCCGGAACGTTCCGGAACGGAACACTTGGTGTTGCTTAAAAATGAGGCAGTCCGAACGAAAAAAACGGCACTTCACGCTTGCGCGAAGTGCCGTTCAGGGACCCGCCGGGGGAGGCGGGTTGTCCAGGACAGACAGTGGATCAGGGCAGTGCGAACACCGTCATGACGCCGCCCAGCTCGGTGTAGTTGGCCAGTTCGGCGTAGCCACCCACGGCGCCCAGACCATCGGTGGATTTCTCCAGGCCGGCTGCCAGACCGATACCGGCCCAGCCACCGATACCCGACAGGATCCCGATGTACTGCTTGCCCTTGAATTCCCAGGTCGTCACGTTGCCGATGATGCCGGACGGGGTCTTGAACTTGTACAGTTCCTTCGTGATGTCGTCGGCGTCAACGCACTTGAGGTAGCCCTCGAGCGTGCCGTAGCAGGCGATGCCGCCGGCCGTGACCAGGGTGCCCGACCACACCGAGAACTTCTCCGGCTTGGACTGGACGATCTTGCCCTTGCCGGCGTCCCAGGTGATGAAGTTGCCCATGCCGCCGTGGCTGCCCGGGGCCGGGTACATCGACAGCGTCGCGCCGACGTAGGGCTGGCCCGCGGTGTATTCGACGCGGAACGGCTCGTAGTCCATGCAGACGTGGTTGGTCGGGACATAGAACAGGCCGTTCTTCGGGTTGAACGACGCCGGCTGCTGGTCCTTCGTGCCGAGCGCGGCCGGGCAGATGCCCTTGCTGTTCACGTCCTCGCCGTTCAGGCGGGTCGAGTACTTGGCCACCACCTGCGGGCGGCCGGTCACCATGTCTACATGGGTGGCCCAGTTCACCTTGGGGTCGAACTTCTCGGCCACCAGCAGTTCGCCGGTCACGCGGTCCAGCGTGTAGGCGAAGCCGTTGCGGTCGAAGTGGACGGCAACCTTGCGCTTCTTGCCCTTGACGTCGATGTCGGCAAGGATGACCTCGTTCACACCGTCGAAGTCCCACTCGTCGTGCGGGGTCATCTGATAGACCCAGCGCACCTTGCCGGTATCGACGTCACGCGCCCACAGGGTCATCGACCACTTGTTGTCGCCCGGACGCTGCGACGGGTTCCACGTTGACGGGTTGCCGGTGCCGTAATACATCAGGTTTTCCTGCGGGTCGTACGAGTACCAGCCCCAGGTCGAACCGCCGCCGATCTTCCACTGGTCGCCCTGCCAGGTCTTCAGCGACGAATCCTTGCCCACCGGTGCCATCTTGCCGTTGGTCCAGGTCATCGACTTTTCCGGGTCCATCAGCATTTCTGCGTCGGGGCCGGTCGAATAGCCCTTCCACACCATCTTGCCGGTGTTCAGATCGTAGGCGGTCACACGACCGCGCACGCCGAACTCGCCGCCGGAAATGCCGGTGATCACCTTGTCTTTGAACACGTGCGGAGCCTGGGTGTTCGTCTCGCCGATCTTCGGATCGCCGTTCTTCACGTCCCACAGCTTCTTACCGGTCTTGGCGTCGAGTGCGACCAGCACGGTGTCGGCCTGCTGCAGCAGGATCTTGCCTTCGGCGTAGGCGAGGCCACGGTTAACGGTGTCGCAGCACATGACCGGAATCACCGACGGATCCTGCTTGGGCTCGTACTTCCAGACGATCTTCTGGGTTTCCAGATCGATCGCGAACACCTTGTTGGGGAAGGGCGAGTGCACGAACAGCATGCCGCCGATCACCAGCGGGCCGCCCTCGTGACCGCGCAGCACGCCGGTCGAGAAGGTCCACGCCACCTTCAGATCCTTGACGTTCTTCTTGTTGATCTGGTTCAGCGTGCTGTAGCGCTGGTTCTCGAAGTTGCCGGCCTGCATGGCCCAGTTCTTCGGATCCTTGATCAGTTTCGCCAGATCGGCGTTGGCCATCGCGGCGCCCGGAACGGCGAGCGCGGCGAGCCACAGGGGCAGTTGTTTCATCTTCACGGACATGGGGTGTTTCTCCTCGTTGCTTTCCCAATGGCCCACGCCTGAACGGCCCGGACCGGCGGCCCCCGCCGGAGCCCATAAGTGACTCTCTGTTCACGGGTTATGGACTTATACATCGCAGAATGCAACGACGGGATGGAATCCCCCGACCAAGAGCCTGGATGCCCCGATGTCGGGATGAATTCACGGTCAAAACGGGGATATATCCCGGATTCAAGGATTTGGCGGGGGCGTGTGTGCCGCTGTCATTCGAGCGGGGTGCCGGCCGGAATCCGGGGTGTGGCGATATGCAACGACTGCCGGCAGGCGCCTGCCGGGGCGCTGGCTCAGCGGCGGAAACGATCCGGGCGGAAACCCCAGGCCAGGCTGAGCACGCCGAGCAGTGCCGGCAGCCAGCCAATGCGGGTCGGCACCGACTGCGTGCGACCGAGTTCGGGATCGGTCAGCGCCGCTGCAAGCCCGTCGGCGTCGGTCAGCGTGTGATAGGCCATGCCGGTCTGTGACGCCAGCTCACGCAGATGGGGCGACTTCAGGCTGGACAGATGTTCGGTGCCGGCGACCACCGCCTGCTGCGCCACCGATTGGCCTGACTCATCCACCATCGCTTCGCCGTTGGCGCTCGAACCGGTGCGCCCGCGCGTCGCGGTGTCGGTCTGCGATACCTCGTCGGCACGCCAGTAACCGAGCGGTCGGCCGTCCGGGTCGAATTTCGGGATCGGGCTCAGCGCGCTGCCGCCGGTACCGACGATGAGCCCCTTCACCGCGCCCGGTTCGCCATCGAAGGACGGGCGTATCTTCGGATGCAGCGGTGGTGCCTCGTGGCCGTCGGTCACGAACACCAGCGACGGCTTCTGCTCCAGATCCTTCAATGCACGGATCGACGAGAACAGGCCTTTCGACACCTCGCTGGCGCCGGCCCAGGACATCTGGCCGTCTATGCTGGACAGCGTCGCCAGCAGTTCGTGATAGTTGCTGCACACCTCGACCGGCGTCATCAGCGCCAGCAGCCGGTACTCGGAGAACACGCCCCAGCCGATGCGCGAGCCGCAGGGCAGGGCGCGCAGCGACTCGGCCAGGCTGTGCTTGGCGTAGGTCAGTCGGTTGACCGGCTTGCCGTCGAGCTCGTAGTCGCGCGTGTTCATGCTCTGCGTGATGTCCAGCACCACCATGTGCGTGTAGCTGCGCCCCGGCAGCGACACCGGCGGCAGCACGGCGGCGAGCCCGAACAGCAGAACCGCCACCGTCAGCGGTCGCGCCTGCGGGCTGCGCGCACGCGCCAGCAGCTGTCGCGTCGTCGCGATCATGGCAGACCCAGCGTGAAGGCCTTCATCGTCGTCACGGCCCGCTCGCTGTTCTGCGGCAGCGGCGGTCCTTCCTCGATCGCGCTTTCGCGTTCGGGCGCCAGGCGCAGCGCCCGTTCGAGGTTGTACTTGGCGTTCCAGTGCTGCGGGTTCAGACGCAGCAGCTCGCGATAGCTCGACTTCGCCAGCTCGGCCAGCGGCAGCGACTTGCCTATGCTTTCGGGCCCGAACTGCAGTGCTTCGCGCAGATGCAGGTTGCCGAGGTTGTACAGCACCGACTGCAGCAACTCGCCGTCGGTGCTGCGCGACAGATCCTTGTAGGCGCGCACCGCACCCTCGTAGTCGTTGCGCGCCGCCAGCGACAGCGCCCGCGCGAACTCGGCCTGCGGGGTGTCCTGGGTCGCCGCGGCATCGATGCCGCTATCGACCAGACGATTGAAATCGCGGGCCTTGGACAGGCGGTAGCCCTCCCAGGCCGCCACCGCGACGCTGACGGCGATGCCCGCGGCGAGCAGGGACGCGACACTGCGCAACTTCATGACTGCAACTCCTCTTTCCATGCCGGCCGCGTGATCAGGCGGCAGGCCAGTGCGATCGCGCCGGCGAGCAGGGCCAGCGCGAAGCACCAGCCCGAAAAATCGCGCCGCGGAATGCGTTCGACGTAGTCGAGCGGCAGGTTCTGCTGGCGATCGACCTCGGCCACTGCCTGCTTGACCGCCTCCGGGTCCTCGGCTTCGAACGCCTCGTACGGGACGCCGGTCGATTTCAGGAATTTGTGCAACGCCGCCTCCGGCACGTTGCCGTCGTTCTCGTCCGCGTTCAGGCCCAGGCTCAGCGCCGAGCGGATGAACACCCAGTAGACGGCGACGCGGTTGCGTTCGAAGGCGCGGCGGATCTTGCCGCGCATCTCGTCGTCGATCTGCGCCGCGCCATCCGACACCAGCAGCAGGATGCGGCTGCCCGAATAGGCGCGGCGGTCGAACTGTTCGGCGCCGGCCAGCAGGGCACGACCGATGTCGGTTTCCGACAGACCGCGGCCGATGCCGCCGGCCTCGATGCCGGCCTGCACGACGTCGCCGTGCTGCGTGAAGGGCACCACCAGCATCGGCGACGAGCTGAACAGCAGCAGCGAGTAGCGATCTTCGGGACGCCGTGCCGCGAACTCCGCGAGCAGGCGGCGCGCCACCTTGCCCTTGGCTTCCGCAGTGGTGTCGATCGACGGCTGCCGGCCCTTGGGCAGCAGCGGTTCATCCATGCTGCGGCTGCGGTCGAGCACGATGACGATCTCGGCGCCACGGCCGGTGCGCTGCTGTTCGGTTGCCGGCTGGGCCAGTCCGGCCAGGCCGAGCACCGCCGCCACGATGGCGAGCGCAGCGGCGATCCGGCCGCCGCGCAGTACGGCATTACCCAGCGCATCGCGCGGTAGCCAGTCTATGCAGCCGTAGTCGAGCGAATGGCGCCGCCGCGGCCACAGCGGCAGCAGCGCCAGCGGCAGCGCGAGCAGCCACAGCGGCGCGGTCAGTTCGAGCGCACCGGGCCACAGGTTCAGGACCAGATCGTTCATGCCAGCGCGCTGCGTTCCAGTTTCGCCGCCTGCGCACACAGCGCGCGCGGCTCCACGCCGTTGACCGCACGGTCGGCGAAGAAGCGGGTCTGCGAAGCCTCGAAGAAGCGGCGCAGGTCCGCCTCCAGTGGGGCCAGCCACGGCGCGCGGGCGAGCAGCAGCGGCAGGTTGTGGTCGCGCACCACCTGGCCGGCGGTGTCGTCGAGCGCGCGGTGCAGCCGGCGCCAGACCTCGATCGAACCGGCATCGAGCCGCGCGATGTCACGCTGGGCGCGTGAGAACGGCAGACGGCGCCGCGCGTTGAACTGGCGCAGCAAGGCCAGTGCCGCCCACAGCGCCACCAGCAGTGCGCCCGCGTACAGCGCGGCGTGCAGCCCCCGCTCGTAAGGCGCGGTGTCGATGTGCGGTGCCGGATCGTCCGGGCGCATCTCTTCCAGTCCGGCGCGCGCCAGCACCACATTGGGCGTGAGCGGCGCCACCGTCAGCGGCATCGGCGTGGTCTGCAGGCGGCTACCGGACACCGCGGTTTCGATATCCAGCGCAGGCAGTTCGATCGCGCGCAGTTCTTCCGGCACGTTGATGATCTGGTAGTCCATCACCAGCCAGCGGCGGCCCGCCGCGTCGCGCTCGATACGCGCATCGCGGCGCTCGAACCAGTTGCCGGTGCGCTCCAGCGGCGGCAGCTTGGCAAGTTCCAGCGGCTTGCCGTCGTATTCCAGCACGACCCGCTGGGTCACGATGTCGCCGATGACGTAGCCGAAGGGGCGCAGCGGATCGACCTCGGGATTGACTGCCGAGATCACCGGCGCCGGCGGTGCTGTCACATCGGTCGCCGGCTCGGCCGGCGCTGCGGCGGGTTCGGCGGGGGCCGCAGCCGGGTCCGGCGGCGGCGGAATGACGTAGCCGGTGGGCTGCGGCGGTGTGCTTGGCGCAGCCGCAGCATCGGCACCGGCGGCAGGCGCCGGCGGGGTGGTGTCCTGCGCGTGGGACGCGCCACAGCAGACCAGGGCCAGCGCCGCACAGGCGCTCAGCAGGCGCAGTCTCCAGAAGGAAGGCATGTCAGACGGCCTCGAAGAAATAGCGTGACAGCGCGTCCGCGTCGAAGCGGCCGGTCATGTAGAAAGGGCGTACACCGCGCGACGAGAACAGCGTTTCCAGCGACTCGCGCCGCTCGGCGAAGGCGTCCTCCCAGCGACGGCGTATCTGCGGCCGCAGCCACAGGCCGCGTCGGCGGCCGCTTTCGATGTCGCGCAGCGCGAGCAGGCCTTCGCCCTCCGGCGCCTTCGGCTCGACCTCGTCCCAGATCACCATCGGCACGACGTAGGCGTGCGACAGCAGGTCGAGTGCGGCCGAGGTCTGTTCCAGTGGCGCGTGGAAGTCGGAAGCGAGGAAGACCAGCGCCTGCTTGCCGGCGATGCGCGAACAGGCCTGGAAGATGCCAGCGGTCAACGGCTGGTCGGCGCGGGCGCGGGCCAGCGATTCGGCCATCATGACGCCGGCGCCGCGCGAATGCATCGGCGCCAGCATCAGGTCGGTGCGCTCGCTGCTGTCGTAGGCCAGCATGCCCAGCGCGTCGCCGGTACGGAACACCGAGTCGCCGAGCGACAGCGCGAACTCCGACATCCGCTGGATCTTGCTCGCCGCCGAGCCGAAGGCCATCGACGCCGACACGTCGGCCAGCAGATAGACCGGAATGCCGGCGCGCTGACGGTTCACCCGCACCAGCCAGCGCCCCTCCGGGTCGCGGATGCTGGCGCGCAGGTCGAGGCGGCGCGGGTCCGGCCGGTCGAACAGCGTCTGGTGGGCGATGAATTCCTGACCGCTGCCGGTGGTCGAGCTGCGGTGCGCGCCGGGGCGCTGGCCGCCGACCCGCATCGGCATGCGGTAGTGAAAGTCGCGCTGGAAACTCATGGCGGCGGTGTGACTCAGGGCGTGGCGACCCGCTCCAGCATCTGCGCGATCAGCGCATCGGCCAGTTCGGCGCGGCGCAGTTCGTACACCGGGGTGAAGAAGACGCGATGCACCAGCGTCAACGGCAGCACGGCGCGGATGTCTTCCGGCGTCAGGTAGTCGCGTCCGCTGAACCAGGCGACCACGCGCGCGGCGCGCATCAGCATGCCCATGCCGCGCGGGCTGGCGCCGGCCAGGATCAGCCGCGACATATCCACGCCTTCAATCTGCAGGCCGTACTTCACCGGGTCGCTGGTGGCCGCCCAGATGTCCATCGCGTAACGCTGCAGCGCGTCCGAGGCGGTCACGGCGCGCTGGATGGCGGCGCCGATGGTGTTCATCTGCATCCAGTCGACCACGCCTGGCGTCACCGTGTCGATGAGCGCGTCGGTGTCGTGGAAGCGCGGATCGAACACCAGCGCGCGCCGGGTGTCGTCGTCCGACGGCGTCAGCATGCGCAGTTCGAACATGAAGCGGTCGCGCGCGGCGGAAGCCAGCTCGAAGGTTTCTTCCTTCTCGACGCGGTTGCGGTCGGCGAACACCGTCATGTGCGGGAAGCTGTATTCGCGGTTGAAGGCGGACAGCGTGCGCTCGGCCATCGCGCGCAGCAGCAGCGACTGCACCTGCGGACGGGCACGGTTGATTTCGTTGAAGAAGAAGGTGGTGAGACGCTCGCCGTGACGCAGCAGCGGGCCGGGTTCGATGCGCGGCTTGCCCTCGCTGTCTACATAGGTGTGATAGACGAGGTCGTTCGGCATCAGGTTGACCGTGCCTTCGACGCGCTCGAAGTCGCCGCCGATAGCGCGGGCGAAGGCGCGCAGCACGGTGGTCTTGCCGACGCCGACGTCACCCTCGAGCAGTACGTGGCCGCGGGCGAACAGCGCAACGTTGATCAACCGGAGCGTGTCGTCCTGCCCGACCACTGCGCGACGCACTTCCTCTTCCACGCGCAGCGCGAGGCCACGCCAGTCCTGCAAGGCTTCCTGAGAGAGCATTAGCGAAGATTCCTGCTCGATTTATGGGTACGGGAAACGCGACGCACGATACAAGGTTTGCGTCCCGGCTGCATGCTGCAGCGCGAGGCACCTGTCTCATCGGATGAACCTCGTGGAAAGTGCCCGGTCGATCATGATCCGGACACCAACAACAGGGGGGAGCGATGAGTGCCGTGCCGACGCAGACCGCGATTCTTGGAGGAGGTTGCTTCTGGTGCCTCGAAGCCGTGTTCAACCGGGTCGAGGGGGTGATGCGGGTCGAGCCGGGTTATGCCGGCGGCCACGTGGATAACCCGACCTACGACCAGGTCTGTACCGGCCAGACCGGGCACGCTGAAGTGCTGCGCGTCACCTTCGACGCCTCGCTGACGACTTTCGATGCGCTGCTCGACGTGTTCTTCGCGCTGCACGACCCGACCACCGAGAACCGTCAGGGCAACGACGTCGGCACCCAGTACCGCTCGGTCGTGTTCTGCCATGACGACGCGCAGCGCCAGGCGGTGCGCGCCGCCATCGAGCGCCTGACGGCGGCCGGCAGCTATGCCGCACCGGTGCTGACGCAGATCGAGGGCGCGGTGCAGTTCTGGTCGGCCGAGGATCACCACGTCGCCTACTACGAACACAATCCGCTGCAGCCCTACTGCATGGCGGTGGTCGCGCCCAAGGTCGCGAAGTTGCGCAAACTGTTCGCCGGGCGCGTCAAAACCCAGCTGCGCTGAGTACACTTCGTTCTTTTCAAACTTCGCGGGATGGACACAATGACTTCAAGCACCACCGAAAGCGGCCTCGTCATCGAGGACACCACGCCGGGCACCGGCCATGAAGCGGCATCGGGTCACGAGGTCAGCGTGCACTACACCGGCTGGCTCACCGACGGACGCAAGTTCGATTCGAGCAAGGACCGCAACGACCCGTTCAGCTTCCAGCTGGGCGCCGGCCAGGTCATCCGCGGCTGGGACGAGGGCGTCACCGGCATGAAGGAAGGCGGCGTGCGCAAGCTCACCATCCCGCCGCACCTGGGCTATGGCGAGCGCGGCGCCGGCGGCGTCATTCCGCCGAATGCCACGCTGGTGTTCGAGGTCGAGCTGCTGTCGGTCATCCGCAATTCGGGCGAACTGGTGATCGAGGACATCACCGAAGGCTCCGGCCGCGAAGCGGTGCCGGGCCAGCGCGTCAGCGTGCATTACACCGGCTGGCTCACCAACGGCCGCAAGTTCGATTCGAGCAAGGACCGCGGCCAGCCCTTCAGCTTCAATCTGGGCGGCGGTCAGGTCATCCGCGGCTGGGACCAGGGCGTGGCCGGCATGAAGGAAGGCGGCGTGCGCAAGCTGACGATTCCGCCGCAACTGGGCTACGGCGCCCGCGGTGCCGGTGGCGTCATTCCGCCGAACGCCACGCTGGTGTTCGAGGTCGAGCTGCTGAGCGCGAGCTGATTGCGCCGTTTCATCCTCTGCGCCGGCCTTGCGCTGCTGGCCGGCGCAACGGCGCAGGCGACGGACGAGGCGGTCGATCCGCCTGACGGGCAGGCGACGCCGGCCGAGGTCGACCTCGGCCGCCTGACCATCGAGGCGCCGGCGCTGCCCGAGCCGGTGCTCGACATGCTGAACACGCACGCCCGCTCGCTGAAGTTGCGCGAGCCACTCGACGGCGAGCGTGCGGAGCGGCGCACGCTGCGTCGGGTGCGCCGCGAAATGACCGAACTGCTCGCCACCGAAGGCTGGTTCAGCCCCACCTTCGACATCGCCGGCGATCCGCCGGTGCTGCGCATCGAGCCGGGCGCGCGCACGCGCGTGTCCTCGGTATCCATTGTGTTCGACGGCGATCTGGCCGGCGACGGCGACGAGCGCGCCGCCCGCCGTGCCGCGCTGCGTGCCGGCTGGCGCCTGGCCGAAGGTCAGCCCTTCCGCCAGGCGGACTGGTCGGCCGCCAAGCAGACGCTGCTCGAAGACCTGACCGCGCGCGACTATGCGGCCGCCGTGCTGGGCGACAGCCGCGCCGAGGTCGATCCCGACAGCGCGAAGGTCAACCTCAGCGTGCGTGTCGACAGCGGTCCCGCCTTCCGCTTCGGCGACATCGAAGCGACCGGGCTGGCGCTGCACGACCTCGATCTGGTGCGCCGCTATTCCACGATCAAGCCGGGCGACCCGTACTCGACCGATGCCGTGCTCGCCTTCGAGCGCGCGCTGCTGTCGTCACCCTACTTCAGTTCGGTGCAGATCCTTGCCGACGTCGATCCGGCGCGTGCCGACGCCACACCGGTGCGCGTCGCCGTGACCGAAGCCAGTTCGCGCCGCCTGTCCTTTGGCGCCGGTCTGAGCAGCAACACCGGCTATCGCGGCGAAGTGGGCTGGTCGGACAACAATCTGTTCAAGCGCTCCTGGCTGCTCAACAGCGCGGTGCGGCTGGAACAGCTGCGCCAGATCGCCTTTGCCGACGTCATGCTGCCGCCGCGCGAGGACGGCTACCGCGACAGCTTCGGCGTGCTGGCCGAGAACGCCGACATCCAGGACCTGATCACCCGCCGCGTCGGCGCCGGCATCGTGCGGGCGCGCGTGAAGGGCGACGTCGAAATCCGCCACTCGCTGAGCCTGCAGCGCGAACAGCGCGAGATCGACGGCTTCGTGCAGAGCACGCAGCAGTCGCTGGCGCTGAACACTTCGTGGACCTGGCGCCGCGTCGATGACCTGTTCAATCCGCGCGAGGGCTGGGTGCTGAACGCGCAGATCGGCGGCGGCGTGAAAGGCCTGCTGTCCGACGCCAACTTCCTGCGCGGCTATCTGAAAGGCCAGTGGTTCATCCCGGTCGGCAAGCGCGACCAGCTCATCCTGCGCGGTGAGGTCGGCCTGACCGGCGGTGTGACCGAAGCGCTGCCGCAGGACTTCCTGTTCCGCACCGGTGGTTCGACCACCGTGCGCGGCTATGACTACCTCGAACTGGGCGTGCGCCAGGGCAGCGCCATCGTCGGCGGCCGCGCGCTGGGCGTCGCCAGCGTCGAGTACGTGCACTGGACGTCCGACACCTGGGGCGCCGCCTTCTTCATCGACGCCGGCGACGCCGCCGACACCCGCGAGGACTTCAAGCCGGCCTTCGGCGCGGGTGCTGGCGTGCGCTGGCGCTCACCGGCCGGCCCGATCGCCTTCGACCTCGCCTACGGCGAACGCGAGCGTCAGTGGCGGCCGCATTTTTCGCTGGCCATCGCGTTCTGAGCATGAATCCATCGACCGATCATTCCTCGTCCGAGCGCCGCAGTCTGCGCGCCCGCAGCCGCCTCGGTCGCACTGGACTGGCCTTCACCGATCTCGCGCTGCTCGCCTTGCCCGTGCTCCTTGTGTACTGGGCGCTGGCGACGCAGAGCGGCTTGCGCTCAGTGGCGGCGGCGGCGCAGTGGGCGCTGCCGGCGCTGCAGATCGAAGTCGCCGGCGGCAGCCTGGTTGACGCGCCGCGTCTGGCGCGGCTGGTGCATGACGACGGCAGCCTGCGCATCGACGCACGCGCGGTCGCGCTGGACTGGACCGCGTCGGCCTTGCTGCGCGGCCGGCTCGACATCGCGCGGCTGTCGGTTGACGAATTGCGCATCGCCAACTCGCCCAGCGACGAGGCGCCAGTGGTGCCAGCCAGCCTCGAACTGCCGCTGTCGCTCTCGGCGCAGGTCGAGATCAAGCGGCTGGTGCTCGCCGACTACGCGACACCGACGGTCAACAAGGTGGTGCTCGAAGCGCTGCAGGCGCAGCTCGACTCGGACGGTCGCGCGCACCGCCTGGACGCGCTGTCGCTCGGCACGCCCTGGGGTGCGCTCGACGGCCGGTTGCAGCTCGACGGCGCCGCGCCCTTCGCGCTGAATGGCGAGCTGAATTTCAAGGCGGCCGACTACGCGGCGCAGGCGACGCTGGGCGGCGCACTGGCCGAGGCGGCCGACATTGATCTGCGCGCCAGTGGTTACGGCGTGTCGGGCAGCGCCCGCGTCGGCGTGCGGCCGTTCGCCGTGCAGCCGCTGGCGGCGCTGAAACTGGCGCTCGACGAATTCGATCCGCACAGCCTGCACCCGTCTGCGCCGTCCGGCCGATGGACGGTGCACGCCGACCTGTCACCGCGCGATGGCGACGCGCTGGCGCTGACTGGCACCGTCAGCGCGGCCAACGCCGCACCGGGGCGCATCGATCAGGGGCGTGCACCGGTCACCGCGCTGACGGCGCGCATCGAGGCGGACGTGGCCGCCGTCGATCTGCGCGATCTGCGCATCGCGCTGGCCGGGGGCGGCGAGGTCAGCGGCGAGGCCGGCTGGCGCGGCAGCGGCGACCTGCCGATCACCGCCGCACTGACGCTGCGCGACATCGACAGCGCGCAGCTGCACGCCCAGGGCGTGCGCACGAAACTCGGCGGGCGCATCGACATCCAGGCCTCGGGCGCGCGCCAGCAGTTCGCCGTCAACCTGAACGACCGCGGCCCCAGTCGCCTCGCGCTGAAGGCGAACGGCCATGTCGCCGACGCGCTGCTCACGCTGGCGCAGGCCGATCTGTCCGCGCGCGGTGCTCAGGCCGGCGTGCGCGGCACGCTCAAGCTCGATGACACGCTGGCCTTCACGGTCAACGGGCGCCTGCAGAAATTCGACCCGTCGGCTTTCGTGAAGGCGCCGGCCGCTTCGCTGTCGGCCCGCTTCGACGCCGCCGGCCGTCTCGGTCCGCAGATCGATCTGCGCGCCGCGCTGGACATCGAACCGAGCACGCTGATTGGCGAGCCGCTGGCCGGTCGCGCGAAGCTGCGCCTGCAGGGGCAGCGCCTGTCCGACGTTGATGTCGCGCTCGACTGGTCCGGCAACAGCCTGGCCGCGCAGGGCGGCTTCGGCGGCGCGCAGGACGCGCTGGACTGGACGCTCGATGCACGCAATCTGGCGGCCCTGCGCACCCTGACCGGGCAGACGCTGGCCGGTCGGGTGTCCGGCAGCGGGCGTCTCGCCGGCAGCGTGTCCGCGCCGCACGGTCGCCTGCAGTTGCAGGCGCGCGCGCTGGCGCTGGGCGAACTGGGCAGCGTCGCGCGCGCCGACATCGACGCCGAACTCGCACCGGGCGCCGATGGCCGCCTGCGCCTCGCGCTCGACGCCGCCGACCTGCGCAGCCCGCAGGCACCGGTGCCGGTCGAGCAGTTGCGCGTCAACATCGCCGGCACGCGCGGCGCACACACGCTGGATGCCGATGTCGTTGCCGGCGCGCTGCCGACCGAGCGGGGTGACGCGCCGGCCAAGCCGTCGCTGAAGCTGGCCGCGCACGGCGCGCTGGGCGATGGTCCGTCATGGTCGGGCAGCATCGACCGGCTGGCGCTGGTCATCTCTTCCGAACTGAGTGCCACGCTGAGCGCACCCGCACGGCTCAGCGCGTCGCTGCAACAGGCCACGCTCGACGACGCGCGCTTCGCGCTGACCGGCGGTGGCGAACTGCTGCTGGCGCACACCGGCTGGACCCCGGAACGGCTCGACGCACGCGGCCGCGCGCGCGGCGTGCCGCTGCGCCTGGTGTGGCGCGACCGCGCAGCCGGCATCGCCGTACGCGCGCCGCTGAAGCTCGGTGCCGACTGGTCGATCGCCGCGCTGCTGGCCGGCGACGAGCGCGTTGACGGCACGCTGTCGCTGTTCCGCGAGGCGGGCAATGTCGTGGTGTCGGGCGAAACGCGCAGCGAACTGGCGCTGTCGGCGGCGCGCGTTGACGTGACCTTCGCCGGCCGCGAAGCACTGGCGAAGGCGGTGCTGGCGGGGCCTGACATCGGCGAAGCGCGCGCCGAGGTGGCGCTGCCGCTGCGCCGCGACGGCGGCCTGTGGCAGCCCGACCTCGACGCGCCGACCCGCGGCAGCGCGACGCTGGACGTGCCCTCGCTCGCCTGGATAGGCCGCACGCTGCGCCTCGACATGAGCACCGCCGGGCGATTGCGCGGCGACGTGAAGCTGGCCGGCACGCTGCGCGCGCCGGAACTGTCGGGCCGCATCGACGGCGACGCGCTGGCGTTCGCGCTGGTCGATGCCGGCGTCAAGCTGGAGCGCGGCGAACTGCGCGCGCAGTTCGACGGCGATCACCTGACGCTGCAGTCGCTCAGCTTCGAAAGCGACAACCGCCGCCCGCCGCCCGATGCGCGGCTCGGCGCCGCCGGCCTGACGCGCGAACCGGGCCGGCTGTCGGCGCGCGGCACGGTTGACATCGCCACCACGCGCGCCGACATCGAGGTCGCCATCCGCCGCTTCGTGCCGCTGCAGGGCGGCGAACAGTGGCTCATGCTGTCGGGCGACGGCACGGTGCGCGGTTCGGCGAAAGAGGGCATGAAGCTGCAGCTGGCGCTGAAGGCCGATGCCGGCCTGTTCACCGTGCCGGAGCAGTCGGCGCCCGCGCTCGGCGACGACGTCGTCATCAAGGGCCGTACGCCGGAAGAAGCCGCCGGCCCGCCGCTCGGTCTGGCCATCGACGTTGACCTCGGCGATCGCGTCTATTTCAAGGGTCGCGGGCTCGATACGCGGCTGACCGGCCAGCTGGCGCTGCGCGACGAAGGGCGCGGCCTGCGTGCCACCGGCAACATCCGCACCGTCAACGGCCGCTATCGCGCCTACGGTCAGGACCTGGTGATCGAGCGCGGCGTCATCAGCTTCCAGGGCTCGGTGTCCAACCCCGGCCTGAACGTGCGCGCCATCCGGCCCAACCTGCCGGTGCAGGCCGGCGTCGAAGTCAGCGGCACGGTACTGAAGCCGCGCGTGCGGCTGGTGTCGGACTCGGCCATGCCGGACAGCGAAAAGCTGTCATGGATCGTACTCGGCCGCGGTCAGGACCGCGCCGGCGGCTCCGACCTCTCGCTGCTCGCCACCGCCGCCAGCGCGCTGCTCGGCGGCGAAGGCGAAGGCATCACCGGCTCGCTCGCGCAGGCCCTCGGCCTGGACCAGATCGCGCTGACCCAGAGCAGCACGACCACCGGCCCGCGCAGCCAGGTCGTCACCTCGTCGAACAACACGACCACCGTCGGCGGCCAGGTCGTCAGCGTCGGCAAGCGCCTGTCATCGAACGCGCTGCTCACCTACGAGCAAGGCGTCGCCGGCGCCACCAGCGTCGTCAAGCTCACCTGGAACCTCACCCGCCACCTTGCGCTGATCGGCAGCACGGGCACGGAACAGGCGGTGGATGTGAGGTACGTTTTTTCGTTCAAGTAGGGCGTATCCGCCACGACCGCGCGACTGTCTGTTCCGTGCATAACTGAATGGAATTCCGAAGGCCGCGGACGCGGGTTGGCGGCGAGTCCGGTTTCAGGGTTTTTTCGTACCGTGAGTAAACGGGTAGGCAGACGGAGGGTTTTGAAATGAAAAGAAAATCCGGTGTCCGGTTTATTTGCTTATCCGGACAGCGTCCATCTTATCGGACGAAAGTGTCGTCCACCTCACGTTAGGCCTCATCATCGATAAAGTCGCGCCGTAGACGTAAGGAGCCCAAATGGATAGATCAGCACAATTGCTTGCCGCAGTACGGGGAGAGGCTCAACCGCCAAGCGAACCTCCAGCTAATCCGAAATCAAGGGAGGTGCACATTGCCCCACCAGACTTGATTCCAATGCTCAAACGGTACTTCGATGGCGAGAAAACTGCACAGGAGATGCAGGAGTGGGCTTCATGGATCCTTTTTCAAGAAGAGCTATGCATCCTTGGGTGGCAAAACGACGATCTCGCTGATTACTACGAGCCAATGTGGAACATCCTTCAAGCCATTTCGTCACCGGTCACTGATAGGCCCCTCTCTCGCACCAAAGCACATGCGTACATATCAATGCTTAACGCGATGGGGCCAGGGCCAAAGAGCCCTGAATCACCTTTATTGCATACTCAGCCATGAATAACGCTTGTTCAACGTTCGTGGACACTCGAACCGAACACAGTCGGAGTGAACTTGCCAAACGATGCCTACGCGCCCCAGCCTAACTGTCGGTTCAACGCGGACGCCAACACTGGCCATCGCTTCGCGATTTTGATGGCCAGTGTTGGTGCCCTACGCGCTTCGCGCTCCGGCGCCGGTTAACCTGGGCGTTCGGCATCAAAACATGATCTGCTCTCATTGCGGCGTAGAGAATCTTGAGTCAGCGCTGCGGTGTATTCGCTGCGGTGCTGACGTTGTTGAGAAGGAGCGTTTAGCAACCGAAGACGCACTGCTAGTCTCAGTGCAGGACACTGACCCTCAGAACCGCCTTACCTTGGGCTTCGTTCTCGTCTTTGCATCTACATGGTTAATGGGAGCTCTTTGCTTATTTCTCTATGCTGGCTTGCTGCCCTGGCTGCCCTGGCATTGGCCCTTCTTTGTGGTCCTAGTACCTTTGTGTTGGTTCATCGCCCGCAAGGAGCTCAGGTCGTCTCTCACTTCTGAAGGTAAAGGTCCGAAGTGAGGCGCCCGCCCAGCCCCTTCTCGCGTATTCCGGCGACGCCCAACCCTTCAATCGAGCGGATCTCCGAACGGCTCCGCCGTTCTCCGGCCGTTCATTTCAAACGTTAGGCATCTCATGCCACTCGACAACGACGCCCTTCTCGCCGCTTGCCTCGAAGTAGCGCGCTTAATCCGCTGGCGGGACAATCCGGTTGATGAGGTTCTCGCGAAAGCTGCGGTGGAGATCTATTTCAACGCTGCAATCCAACATGAAGATTTTCTTGTCGGTCAGGGGCGCGATCCCAACATCATTGTTCGTGCTGTTCGATATATTGCGCACAAGCATGCAATTCCGCCTTTGGAAGGCAACGTTGAAGCCTTTGAGTCAATGTTGGATGTATTGATCGAGCTCGCTTGTCCCAACCAAGGCGTCGAGGAAGATCAAGAGGCGTTCTTTAAAGACATCGAAGAAGGCATTCGAGACGCACGGAGCGATTATGCTTAACCTCTTGGTCAACGTGGACCGCCTGCAAGCTGCGCTTGCAGGTCCCCTCTGAACCGCCCCGGATTTTGCGGAGACTGAATGCCATTTAACCTCTCAGTCAACACGCACTGATGCCTGAAGCCTCATTCTCACCCCCAACGGATGCGCGAGCGCGGATCACCGGGATAT
This sequence comes from Methyloversatilis sp., assembly GCF_965284615.1. Lineage (GTDB taxonomy): Bacteria > Pseudomonadota > Gammaproteobacteria > Burkholderiales > Rhodocyclaceae > Methyloversatilis. Next base: position 3,625,329 of record NZ_OZ260098.1, on the reverse strand, counting down.
CCGTCGAGTTCCTGCAGTTCACATGGAAAGAGGCGCAGGCATGCCTGTTTGCCGGGCTGTTCTTTGTCGCGGTTTTCTGCGTTCCGCGGACTGGCGTGCTGGGGCTGCCGCGTTACGACGTGCTGCTGCTGATCGCGCTGGTGATTCAGGGGTGGATGCTGTGGAGCGGTCGCGAGACGGTCGATGAACTGAAGGCCATCTGTCTGTTCCATCTGCTTGGCTTCGCACTCGAGGTGTTCAAGACGTCGAGCGGCATCCGTTCGTGGTCCTACCCGGACTTCGCGTACACGAAGCTTCTGGGCGTTCCGCTGTTTTCCGGCTTCATGTACGCGGCGGTTGGGCAGCTACATCATCCAGGCGTGGCGGCTGCTGCAGCTGCGGGTCGAGCACCACCCGCCATACTGGATGGCCGGGCTGGTGGCGACGGCGCTGTACCTGAACTTCTTCACCCACCACTTCATCGGCGATTACCGGTGGTACCTGGCGGCTGCCGCGCTGGGTCTGTACGCACGGGCGCAGGTGGTCTTCCGGCCGCACCGCGTCGATCGCCGCATGCCGCTGTCACTGGCGCTGGTGCTGATCGGGTTCTTCATCTGGCTCGCCGAGAACATCGGCACCTTCTTCGGCCTGTGGGCATATCCGCATCAGCTCGGCGCGTGGGCGGCCGTTCATGTGACCAAGTGGAGTGCCTGGTCACTGCTGGTCCTGATGAGCTTCACCATCGTGACGAACCTGAAGCACATCAAGGCCACGGTGCACGTGCCGGCGTGAAGCCCGCCCGTGCCGCGCCGCATTTCATCTGATCGGCTCCGCTTGCGGTTATTCGATGCGGAGGCGTGGAATCGTCCAGATGCATGAGGCGCATGACGAAGGATTTTCGCATGCGCTACCATGCGTCGCCCACTTCGGACGGCATGACGTCGATCCGGGAGTGCGCCGCCTTCAGGCCATGAGCCGCACTGGCGACAGGCGTGGGTGATGTCCTTCGCTCGGTGCGTCAGTGCTGAGCGCGGTCCGTTTGCAAACAAGGGGAGTGGCGCCAGGATGAACCGTTTCAGACGAGTGGCGGGCTATTGCCTGCTGTGTGTATTCACGCTCCTGATGAGTGGGTGTGCGGCCTTCTATGTCGATGGCAATGCGCCTGAAATTCCCAGTTCCGCCTACAGGAAGCCGGAGAGTCCGGGCCCGGTGCAGCTCGTCTGGGAGTTCCGTACGAAGGGGGTTCCCAATGCGCAGGCAACCGAATTTCTGAAGACGCGCGTACGCGATCAGATTGCCGCAAGTACCCTGTTCTCTCAGGTCAGCGACGCGGCGGAGCCGGGCAGCGGTCTGCTCTCGGTGACGGTCAACAATGTTCCCTTGAGTGACGATGCCGCGCGCAAGGGTTTCGTGGCTGGCCTGACCTTCGGCATTGCGGGTCAGACCGTAGCCGATGGTTACGAATGCACGATGCGCTACGTGCCGGCGCGCGATAACGCTCAGGCGCTGGAGCGCAGCGGCAAGCATGTGATCTACACCTCCGTCGGCTCGACTTCGCCACCGCCCGGCGGATTGAAGATGTCCGGGGTTGAGGAGGCAGTGACGACGATGATCCGCCAGATCGTCAGCCGCACCCTGAACGACATTGCCGAGGACCCGGCCTTCCCATGAGGAGGCGTCTGTCGGGGGGCGCACTGGTCTGCCTCGTGGGGGCGATGCTCACCGGATGTGCCAACGTTAAGCTCGATGCAACCGGCGCGAGCCCGGCCACGCTGGAAAAGCTGCGCACCGCCGGCCTGAGGCCCGCCGCAGTGGACGCATTCGCGCTGGCGCCGGGCCTTGTTCCGGCGCTCGACCGGACGCTTCCCGGTCTTCGCGGGAACACCCTGGCACCGGCCAAGGGCAGTTGGGCCCGGCTGCTCCGGGACACGCTGGAGATCGAGCTCTCGGCGGCGGGCCTCTATGACCCCGCGTCCTCGTCGGTGATTGCGGGCGAACTCATCGAAAGTCGCGTGGATGCGGCAATCGGAACCGGTACCGCGCGACTGGCCGCCCGCTTCAGGGTCACCCGTGGCGGTGAGCAGGTCTATGAGCGCGCGCTGGATGTCGAAGCGCGCTGGAGTTCGTCCTTCGTCGGTGCCATCGCGATACCTGAGGCGATCAACCAATATGGCGCGCTGTACAAGGCGCTGGTGGCGAAATTGATCGACGATCCGGATTTCCGGCGGGCGCTGGCGAAATGAGCGTGCGCTCCATGCCATCTGTCTGAACCGGCGCTGACAGGTTGACGCCGCGGCCCCGGGAACGCGTGCTCAGGGGTTTATCGGGGACGTAGCAACATTTCCCTTATCGAGCGGATGAAGCGGCGCATCGACTCTGATCAGGGCAAGCAGATGATCGCCGCGCGCTTCGCCACCGTCGAACCGGTGTTCGGCAACCTGCGACACAACAAGCGGCTCGACCGCTTCACGCTGCGCGGGCGCAGCAAGGTCGTGGGCAATGGAAGCTCTACTGCCTGGTGCACAACATCGAAAAGCTTGGGCACCATGAATACGCGAATTAGGTAAGCTGGCGGGAGAGGTTGACGCCAGTTCGAGCGCACCGGGCAGCGGTCGGGGCTGACGTCAGGGGACGACGATGAAGCGAAGATCGGAGGGTTGAAACGACGATGAGCGATTTCGATGTGGCAAAGGTCGGAAGCAACCGCTTGCCCCGGAATGGGGTTTTTCTACAGCGTCGTTCGGCCTCATGAATTCACCGCAACTGTTCCGCAAGACGCAAGAGCGCGAGTTCTTTGCTCATCACATGCTTTTGCACGCCGCTGAGCGTGAAATAGAAGACGCAAAGGCAAGCGAAGTGGGGCGGTTCAATAAATGCCTCGCCTCGATGGTTCTTTCAGCCCTGGCGATCGAGGCTCTGGCAAATGCCGTTGGAAGTCGTGTCGCTTCAGATTGGACGGTTTTCGAGGGTCTCGGCCCCCTGGAGAAACTTGACAGTCTGGCCAAAGAATTAGCCTTCACGTATGAGGCGACAAAGGAGCCGTGGTCTGCGATTACACAGCTTGCGCGCTTCCGAAACGACATAGCTCATCCCAAGCCAGAACTCATCTTAGAGGAAAAATATCTCCCGGAGGTAGCTCTGGGCAAGGCGCTCTTTGATTCGCCGCAGTCTCAGATCGAACGCCAGATAACGCTTGGAAACGCGGAGCGTGCCAATAAGGCTGTGCGCGCGCTCAAGGCCATCCTGACCGACAATCTGCCAGAGGACAAGCGCGTTGGCATATACGCCGACATGTGGTCCGGAAGCACAGAACTAGCGCCATGATGCCGAACCCATTATTCGGGCGGACCTCGCGCAAGAAGCCGCGCTCGGCCGTTCAATTCAGACGTTTGGCCGCAGACGCACAATGACCCCCTTCATCACCGACACATCGTTTGACAGCCGCCTCCGATCAGCCATTTCCGCTGCGTGGGCAGTCTTCGCCCGGAAGGTCGGCAGCACACTCATCCCAATCAACAAGGAAGCGTCAATGCAGCTTCAGTACGCCTATGTCCTGAAGCAGCTCTTACCTCTTGCGGTTCAATACCCCGACGAAAGCGCAGAGCTCGAACTGGAGCCCGGCGTCAGGATGGCCGCGGGCTCAAACAATATTGACCTCCTCGTCCACGGAACATCCTCCGCCGGCGTAACCAAGATCGCCGTTGAGATGAAGTGTTATCGCAAGCTAGCCGCTTCGGGGGGAACTCGTGGCGCCCACGACATTTTCATGAAAGATGTCTACGAGGATCTACAGATATTGGAACAGTATGTCACCCAAGGCATCGCCTCTCGCGGTGTCGCCTTGGTAATGAATGACCTTGAACGCTTTGTGAATCCAACCGTGAAATTTGGTAAGTGCTGGACCTACGATACATCTCAGGGCCACACGTTCGAGGGGGGACACTTCACCGTACCTATTGGTGGCAAGCCTGTAAGCATCGAACTCGCTCGCTCGTACACCTTTAACTGGGAAAAGTTCGGCCAGTTCTGGTTCTGTGAACTGGAGGGCACTGTGGTTCAACCTATCATTCCACCGGACCTGTCGCGGCAAGCCGCGCCAGTCCGGTGAATTCCAACGGTCGAGGTCGTAGATGACCGTAAGGACTACGGTGAACGTCGCATCGTCTGCTACGGCCTCTTGCATGGTCGAGTCGTCGTCATTGGCTATACCCCGCGTGGCTCAGCTCGTCACGTCTTCAGCATGCGAAAGGCCAACGATCGTGAACAAACCCGTCTCGCGCCGTTCCTCGGGCTCTGATCTCAAGCGTGTTGACGCCCATGTGGTCAAGCCGCACGAGTACAAGGAACTACCCGAACTGACCGATGCAATGTTGGCGCGCGCTGTCGTCAACAAGGGCGGTCGTCCCAAGTCTTCCAATCCTCGCCAACTCATCAGCCTTCGCCTGCCGCCCGAGGTCATCGAGCGCTGGCGTGCAACGGGTCCCGGTTGGCAAACTCGCATGGCGGAGCAGCTGGCCAAAGGCCCGGCGCGGTCGAAGGGCGCCGCATAAGCCGTCGTCCGAATGGCCTTGCGCGAAGGTCGGTGCGAGGAGACTCAAGTCACCTGGAGATCCCGATGTCCGGCCCCGCACGAACCGGTGTGCTCATCTACGCGAAGAATCTGTCGTCCGTTTCCGCCTTCTACGAACAGGTCCTGAGTGCCCGGGTGCTGCATGCAGACGACGAACACAGAGTCCTGCAGACGCCTGACGTCCAGCTCATCATCCACGCCATCCCCGAGCAGTACAGCCGTTCCATCGTCATTGAGGAGCCGCCGGTGGCGCGTGAGGAGCAGGCCATCAAGCCCTTCTTCACGGTGGAAAGTCTGGTGGCGGCGGAGCGCATTGCGGAGCAATGTGGCGGTCGGGTCTGGGGGCCGGTGTGGCCTGGCCCCGGCATGCAGGTTCGCAATGTCTGCGACCCGGAGGGCAATATCGTGCATCTGCGTGAGGGCGTAGCCTAGCGGACAACCGGATCGGTACCGCGGCTTCGCCGTTCTATACGTCGCAGGTCATCTCGTTACGTGAGACCGGAGAACATGTCTGTCCGTGGCCGACGCCGCCCGGCAGCCCCACGCTGGAACGTTCATCCGCACTTTCCCCGAGGATCGCTCATGAATACCCAGTACTACACCGCCACCAGCCTCGACGGCTTCATCGCCACCGAAGACGACTCGCTGGACTGGCTGTTTCCGCTGGGCGACGTCGGCGACACGAGCTACCCGGCCTTCATCGCCGAGGTCGGTGCGCTGGCGATGGGGTCGTCTACCTACGAATGGATGCTGCGTCACGCGGACACGGTGGCCGCGGAAACGGGCGCGGCCTGGCCCTACAGCCAGCCGACATGGGTGTTTTCGAACAGGCCCTTGCCGACCGTTCCCGGCGCCGACATCCGCTTCGTCCGGGGCGATGTGCGACCCGTGCACGGCGCCATGCACGCGGCAGCGGGCGACAGGAATATCTGGATCGTCGGCGGAGGCGATCTGGCCGGGCAATTCCATGACGCCGGGCTGCTGGACGAGATCATCGTGCAGGTTGGGTCAGTCACGCTGGGCCGGGGCAAGCCGCTGTTTCCCCGCCAGCTCACCAGCCCGCCGCTGGTGCTCGTGTCGGTCAGGCAGGTGGGCACCGGCTTCGCCGAACTGCGCTATCAGGTGCCTTCAAGCGCAATCGTCACCGCGGCATGACGGGGCAGCGACGGGGCATGGCGCCCTGTCGAAACCGGCGCCTTCCGTTCGTCGTGCGAACAGAGGGTCGTCCTCGGCAACGGAGTTAACCATGCCTGCGAATACTGTCCGGCTTCACCGCGTCATCCCTTCGACCGCCGACCGCATCTATCGCGCCTTCCTTGATCCCGACGCGTGGGCCAAATGGCTGCCGCCGCACGGCTATACCGGCAAGGTCCATCTGATGGAGCCGCGCGTCGGTGGCCGGTACCGGATGTCCTTCACCAACCTGACGACCGGTCACAGCCACTCCTTCGGCGGCGAGTATCTGGAACTGATACCCGGCGAGACGCTGCGCTACACGGCGGTGTTCGACGATCCGAACCTGCCGGGCACCATGCAGACGACGGTGACGCTGAAAACCGTGTCCTACGGCGTCAACATGAACATCGTGCAGGAGGGCATTCCCGACGTGATACCGGCCGAAGGCTGCTACCTGGGTTGGCAGCAGTCGCTGCAGTTGCTGACCCTGCTGGTGGAGCCGGAAATCCGCGATTGAAGGCCTCCGGCCGGGCTGTCCTAACGCAGGGCGGTGGAACTGGCCCCCGTCGTCGTACCCAGCGCCCGGTCCAGCTTGTCCTCGACCTCGCCGATGGCGGCGGCAAGCGAGTTTGACGATTCGTTCGACACCTTCTGCAGCTCGACCCTGAGGTCGGCGAATTCCTTCTGCATGGCGGCGTTCAGTTCGGTGAAGCGCGAGGCTTCGGCCTGGTCGGCCAGCAGGCGCTGTTCGCGCAGTTCCTTCGCGTGGCGGCGGGCTTCGAGCAGGGTGGAAGTGTGCAGGCTCAGCGTGTAGGCGCCGAGCAGTACGAGCAGCAGTGCGGTGCCGCCGAGCAGGATGACGCCTGCGGGCGCGTTGATCGTTGCCACCAGCAGCGACACTTCGACTGGCGCGGCCAGCACGTGCCAGTTGGCGATGACGAAGGCGGCCAGCAGGCCGAGTACCAGTATGCCAAGTGCGCCGAGCAGTCTCATGCGGTGTCTCCTCTTGTTGTGATCACCGCATTGTGGCGCCGCTGCGCGCGCAACGCCATCGGTGGGCGCCTACGTGGCTGCGGCGGTGGCGCGCACGACCCGCGCCTCGCGTATCGGCAGGTTCACCAGCGCGGCGGCGGCGGCCAGTGCAGCGTCGGCGTACCACATCCACTGGTAGTCCCCCGTGTGTTCCAGCGCCAGCCCGCCCAGCCAGGCGCCGAAGAAGCCGCCGGTCTGGTGCGACAGCAGCGTCAGGCCGAACAGTGTGGCGAGGTAGCGGGTGCCGAACAGCTTGCCGACGACGCCCGCGGTCGGCGGCACGGTGGCCAGCCAGGTCACGCCGAGCCCGATGGCGAACAGGTAGAAGGTCCATTCGGTGCGCGGCGACGCGAGGTAGATCAGCACCAGCACGGCGCGCGAGGCGTACATCCAGAACAGGATCATCTTGCTGCGCCAGCGGCCGACCGCCCAGCCGGCAAGCAGGCTGCCGAAGATGTTGGCCAGCCCGATCAGCGCCAGTGCGCCGCTCGCCACTTCGGCCGGCAGGCCGCACAGGCCGACCTCGCCCGGCAGGTGGGTGATCAGGAAGGCAATGTGGAAGCCGCAGGTGAAGAAGCCGGCGTGCAGCAGCAGATAGCTGCGGTCGCGCATCGCGTCGCCGACCGCGCGACGCAGTCCGCCGTCGGTGCCGGCGGCGTGCTGCGGATGTGGCTCGCGTGCGCGCAGCGCACGTGCCAGCGGCAGCGCGGCCAGCGCCGCCGCGGCCATCGCGTACATCGCACCCATCCAGCCGACGGTGACGATGAGCTTCTGCGCCAGCGGCGCGAACACGAACTGGCCGAGCGAGCCGCCGGCGTTAATGATGCCTGCGGCCTGACCGCGCTGCGCCGAATCGAGCCGGCGCGAAGCGGCGCCGATCAGCACCGAAAAGCTGCCGGCGCCGGAGCCGGCGGCGGCCAGCACGCCCAGCGTCATCGTCATGCCGAAGGCGCTGTCCACGAAGGTGGTGAGCACGCAGCCGAGTGCCAGCACGATCAGCCCGGCGGCCAGCACGCGGCCCGGACCGTAGCGGTCGGCCACAGCACCCGCCACCGGCTGGATCGCGCCCCACATGAACTGGCCGATCGCCAGCGCGAAGCTGAGCGTGACCACGCCCAGACCGGTGCTGGTATTGATCGGCGATATGAACAGACCGGTGGACTGCCGCACGCCCATGCTCACCATCAGCAGCAGGGCGGCGCACAGCACGGCTGACAGGGCGGTGGGCATGTGGCGGATACCGGGAAACGAGGCGTTGACGCTAGCACAGGCCCCGCGACGATCTGTGCCGCACAGCGACGCTACGCGCCAAGCGCGAATCGCGGCACACTGACGCGTTGTCGTCCTGCCGCTTCGCCCCCATGTCTTCGCTGCTCCAGACCACCGCACTGTTCGTCGCCACCGCGCTCGCCGAAATCATCGGCTGCTATCTGCCCTGGCTGTGGATGAAGGACCGTGCGCCGGCCTGGGTGCTACTGCCGGCCGCGGCCTCGCTGGTCGCCTTCGTCTGGCTGCTGACCCTGCATCCGACCGCGGCGGGGCGGGTCTATGCGGCCTATGGCGGCGTCTATGTCTGCGTCGCCGTGCTGTGGCTCTGGTTGGTCGATGGCGAACGTCCACATCTGTGGGATGTCACCGGTGTAGGGGTCGCGCTGGCCGGCATGGCCATCATCATGTTCGCGCCGCGTGGGTAAAGGCAGATGCAAGCTGCAAGCTACAAGGAAAGCGGGCACCGCCCAGCCTGCCTGAACGTTGAACCTTGAGTCTTGAAGGCGCCCGCCAGGCGCCGCTCTCATAGTGAGGAACACCATGGATCTGCAACTGAACAACCGTCTCGCGCTGGTGTCCGGCAGCACCGCCGGCATCGGCTATTCGATCGCCGAGGCGCTGCTGCGCGAAGGCGCGCGCGTCATCGTCAACGGTCGTTCGCAGGCGGCGGTCGATGCCGCGGTCGCGAAACTGGGCGCGGGCGCCATCGGCTTCGCCGGTGACCTGGCGACGGCGCAGGCGGCCGAAGCGGTGGTGCATGCCCACCCGGATATCGACATCCTGGTGAACAACCTCGGCATCTTCGAGCCCAAGGCCTTCGAGGACATTCCGGACGAGGACTGGCTGCGTTTCTTCGAGGTGAATGTGCTGAGTGGCGCGCGTCTGGCGCGACTGGTGCTGCCCGGCATGAAGCGCCGCAACTGGGGGCGCATCCTGTTCATATCGAGTGAGAGCGGCGTACAGATTCCGGCCGAGATGGTGCATTACGGCATGACCAAGTCGGCGCAGATCGCCATCGCGCGCGGCATCGCCGAATCGGTGGCGGGCAGCGGCATCACCGTGAACAGCGTACTGCCCGGCCCGACCCGCTCGCGCGGCGTCGAGGACTTCGTGCAGGCGCTGGCCGGCGACAGCGGCCAGAGCTTCGACGAGTTCGAGAAGGAGTTCTTCGAGAAGGTGCGCCCGACCTCGCTGATCAAGCGTTTCGCGACGACCGAGGAAGTGGCGGCGATGGTGACCTATCTGTGCAGCCCGCTCGCCTCCGCCACCACCGGTGCGGCGCTGCGTGTCGATGGCGGCACGGTGAAGAGCGCGTTCTGACGGCGGGCGTGCTTTTTGTGGGAGCGACCTCTGGTCGCGATGCAGCCTTCGCGGGCCGCTGGCTTCGATTCAGGCCGCTATCGCGAGCAAGCTCGCTCCCACAGGAAACCAGGCTCCGACGATGGGGCGGGCGTGCTTTTTGTGGGAGCGACCTCTGGTCGCGATGCTGCCTTCGCGGGCCGCTGGCTTCGGTTCAGGCCGCTATCGCGAGCAAGCTCGCTCCCACAGGAAATCAGGCTCCGACGATGGGTCGGGCGTGCTTTTCGTGGGAGCGACCTCTGGTCGCGATGCAGCCTTCGCGGGCCGCTGGCTTCGGTTCAGGTCGCTATCGCGAGCAAGCTCGCTCCCACAGGAAACCGGGCTCCGACGATGGGGCGGGCGTGTTTTTTGTGGGAGCGACCTCTGGTCGCGATGCAGCCTTCGCGGGCCGCTGGCTTCGGTTCAGGCCGCTATCGCGAGCGAGCTCGCTCCCACAGGAAACCGGGCTCCGACGATGGGGCGGGCGTGCTTTTTGTGGGAGCGACCTCTGGTCGCGATGCAGCCTTCGCGGGCCGCTGGCTTCGGTTCAGGCCGCTATCGCGAGCAAGCTCGCTCCCACAAAACCAGGCTCTGGCGGCGAACAGGGCGCGATCCTTGTGAGCGGCCTTGGCGGCGACTGGGCGGGTCGCTTCAGCTGCCCTTGCGGATAGGTGCCGCCACGGCACCGACGTATTCGCCATCCGCACGATGGTGCGGGGCGGGCGAACGTTGCGGTCTGCGCACGACGTCGAGCCACGCAGCCAGCGCCCACATCAGCAGCACCCCGAGCAAGCCGGCGGCGACCTGTATCGCCGGATGGTCCGCGGCCTGCGCACCGACCGCGTCGGCCAGCGGTGCCAGCAGCACGCTGACGCAGAACACTTCGAGTGAATGACGGCCCATGCAGCGCAGCGCCGATGCAGGCGCGCTGTGCAGCCATGCCCCAGGGCGCAGCAACGTGGTGGCCACCCAGGCCAGCACCAGGAAGTGGGCGACGCGCAGCAGGTCGAGGTCGGTCTTGCTGATCGGATAGATCAGCGTGGCGATGGACTGCGGCATCAGCGCGTCATGAACCTCCGGCCAGCGCCAGGACAGGCTGAGCAGCAGCGAGGCTGCGAGGAAGGCCAGTGCCGCCGGCATCATGATGTTGCGGCCGATGCGCCGCTCCAGCGGACGCATGCGAAGAAGGGATCGCGGTCGTGCGCAGCAGGCGCCGATGAAGAACAGGAACTGCCAGGCCAGCGGATTGAAGAACCACACGCCTTCCGGCGCGGCGGGCAGATTCAGCCCCGTCTGCTTCTCCAGCAGCCACAGCAGGCCGGAGGGCAGCAGCACCCACATCGGCCGGCGCACCAGCAGCGGCAGCAGGCCGGCCATCAGCGTCATCAGCACGACATACAGCGGCAGCGGGTCCATCAGCACCGGCTTGAACTGCATCAGGATGCCTGCCAGCAGCGCCGACTGCGGCTGTTCGAGGAAATAGCCCAGGCCCATCTCGGCGATGAAGTCGCGTGTCTCGACATTGTCATTGGCGACGAACACGACCACCATCAACTGTGCCAGCAGGAACACGTGGGCGACGTACAGGATCCAGGCGCGGCGCAGCACGTGCACTGCCGCCGGGAAGAATCCTTCGCGCTCGTAGCGGCGGCCGTAGGCCAGCATGGCGCCATAGCCGGCGAGGAACACGAACAGTTCGGCGGCGTCGCTGAGGCCGAAGTTGCGCAGCGTGGCGTAGCCCAGCGGATTGCCGGGCAGGTGGTCCCAGAACATGCAGATCAGTGCGACGCCGCGGAAGAGGTTGACGCGCAGGTCGCGCGCCGCGGGTGGAGGTGCGTAGTTCATCGTCAACGGCTCCATGCGGGCGGGTCGCGAACGCTACGTGCCGTCGGCCGATGTCCGTTACCCGATGCTGTAGGGAGGCATGCGGCCACGGTGGCGTGACCCATGAAGTGTCCTTGATGCGCCCGCGAATGCTAGCGCCGCGCAAGGGTAGACCAGATGGGCGTACAGGCAGGCGCCTGTCAGCGGATGCTGACAGGCTGCGCGGCAGGCCAGTCGGCCCGCCGGGCTTTCAGCGGCGCGACTCCGGGCGGAAGCGCAGCGCGAGCACGACCAGCGCAAGAAGCGCCGGCAGCCAGTTCAGTGCGGTCGGTACCGGACGCGACACCGCGGCGCCGTCGTGCTTCATGGCGCGAACCAGCGTGCCGGTGTCGGACAGCGTCGCGTAGTCGAAGCCGACCTGCTGCGCGATGTCGCGCAGATGGGTTTCGCGCAGCGCCGACAGGTGCTCGGTGCCGGGTACCTTGCGGCCGTCGGCGGTGCGCAGTTCGCGCTGTATCACTTCGCCGGCCTGCCAGTAGCCGACCGGACGGCCGTCGTCGTCGCTCTTCGGTATCGGCCGTGCCGCCTCGCCGCCAGCGCCGACGATCCAGCCGCGCACCTCGCCCGGCTTGATGTCGTCGAAGCCCGGCTTGTCGCCGTCGCGCAGCGGCGGCGCCTCCTGGCCGTCGCTGACGAAGACGACGGCAGGGGCCTCCTCCAGCGTCTTCGCGGTACGCACCGACCAGAACACGCCTTTCGCCACCTCGCTCGAATTGCCCCAGCGCATGCGGCCGTCGATCTGGTCGAGTGAGGCGATCAGGTCGCTGTAGTGCGCGCACACCTCGATCGGCGCCAGCAGCAGCAGCGTGCGGTACTCGGCGAAACCGGCCCAGCCGACGCGCGAGCCGCAGGGCAGTTCGCGCAGCGCCCGCTTGGCCGATTCGCGGGCGTAGGTCAGGCGGCTGACCGGCACGCCGTCCAGCTCGTAGTCCTCGACATTCATGCTCTGCGTCAGATCGAACACGACGATGGTGTCCCAGCTGTCGCGCGGCAGGTTCACCGGCGGCAGCACGGCGGCGATCACCAGCAGCGCGAACGCGGCGAGCAGCGAGCCGGCGTCGCGCTCACGCAGGCTGGCGAGCAGGTTGCGCAGGAAGACGCGTGTTCTCATGCGCACGTCCTCACGGAAGGTCCAGTCGCACGCCCTGCAGCGTCGTCACCACACGTTCCCTCGGTGGCTCCGGGCCTTCGTCCTCGGCGGCCGCGGCCTGCTCGATCTCGGGCGCGAGCCACAGCGCGCGTTCGAGGTTGTAGCGCGCTTCCCAGTCGTCCGGTCGCTCGCGCAGCGCGTCGCGGTAGCGCTGCTTGGCCAGCTCGACCAGCGGCAGCGCATTGGCGACGTCGGCTTCGCCGTGCGCCAGCGCCTCGCGCAGGTGCAGGTTGCCGAGGTTGTAGCGCGCGCCCTCGCGCAGGTCGGTGCGTTCGCCGGCGATCAGCGCCTTCCAGGCGCGGGTGGCGGCTTCGCTGTCAGTGCCGCGGCTCAGCGCCAGCGCCTGGGCGAACTGCGCTTCCGGCAGATCGGCGTTGACGCTGCCGGCGGAAGCGATCGCCGCATTCACGCGTTCGGCCTGCCACAGCTGCGATGTCTGCCAGCCGGCGGCGAGGCCGGTGAACAGCGCGGTGGCGCCGAAGATCAGATGGACGGTGCGTCGTTTCACAGCCAGCTCCGCAGAAGAAGGGATCGATAGACCAGCAGCAGCGCGCAGCACAGCGCCGCCAGCGAGAAGAAGAGACGGCTGTGGTCCTGCCGCGGCACGCGCTCTTCGAAGTCGAGCGGGAAGTTCTGTTGGCGGCCCACTTCGGCCACCGCCTTCGCCAAGTCTTCCGGACTGTCCGCCTGGTACAGCCGATAGGTCACCGGCAGCGACTGGAAGAAGCGGTGCAGCGACACTTCGGCGATCGACTCCTGCGCGTAGTAGGCGTTGCGTGCCTCGATGGCCTCCATGCCGTCGCCCTCGGCGGCCGGCGGTGGCGCGCTCGCTTCGGCGTCGAGTTCAGGGGCGTTCAGCGTGCGCAGATAGAGCCAGTGCAGCGCGATGCGGTTGGCTTGCAGGCCTTCGCGGATGCGCTTGCGCGTCGGCTCGTCGAGATGGGCGCCGCCGTCGGTCACCAGCAGGATGATGCGGCTGCCGGTGTAGGCGCGCTCGGTGAAGGTGTCGATGGCGGCGGTCAGTGCGCGGCCGACGTTGGTGTCGGACAGACCGCGCCCCAGCCCGCCTGCGGTGATGCCAGCCTGCACGACGGCGTCGTGCTGGGTGAAGGGCACGACGTTCATCGGTCCAGCGCTGAAGAACATCAGCGCGAAGCGGTCGTCCGGCCGCTGCTCGACGAATTTCGACAGCAGGTCGCGCGCCACTGCCGACTTCGGCTCGCCGCGTGAGTCCACCTGGTAGAGCAGCGAATGCGGATCGATGGTGCGCCAGTCGCTGGGCTTCATCTTGGCGTCCATGCTGCGGCTGCGGTCCATCAGGATCATGATTTCCGCACCGCGGCCGGTGCGCGTCACCGTCGTTTCGGGCGAGCCGGGGCCGGCCAGCGCGATGACGATGCCGGCCAGCGCCAGCACCGCCAGCGCGCGCCAGGCGAAACCGGCGACGCGGCCGGCGCGGTCGCGCGGCAGCCAGTCCAGTGTAGGGAACAGCAGCGTGTCGCGGCGCCGGCGCAGCAGCGGCAATGCGGCCAGCGGCAGCAGCAGCAGCGCCCAGGGCTGGGCGAAGTCGATGGCGCCGAAGATCATGCTTCGTGCCGCTTTTCGATGTCGCGCAGGCGACGCGCGAAGCTGCGCAGCGGCAGCGCGTCGGCGGGCCGCTCGGCGCCGAAGAACAGCGCAGCCGACTGCGCGTAGAAGCGTTCGATGTCGGCGCGCAGCGGCGCGTACTGCGGTGCGCGCTCGAACAGGCGCGGCAGCGAAGCCGGCTGCAGGCTGCGTCCGGCTGTGCGGTCGAAGGCGCGGTGCAGCGCCTGCCAGGCTTCGGGGGCGTCGTCGCCGCGGTTGCGCAGGCCCTTCAGTTCGCGCAGCGCGCGGGCGAAGGGCTGGCTGCGTCCGGCGCGCCAGCTGCGCCAGGCCAGCCATCCGCCCCAGGCCAGCAGCGTGGCGATGCACAGGCCGCCCCACAGCGCGATCTGCCGGCGGATGGACGTGGTGTCAACGGCGGGCGCGGCGCGGTCCGGCTGCAGCGCGTCCAGTGCGCCCTCGCCGAAGGCGTTGCGTGGCGTCAGCGGTGCGGCGCTGAAGGGCCAGGCAGCGACGCCGAGCAGGCCGCCCGAAGTCTGCAGGTCGAGCGCCGGCAGCGTCAGCGCGACCAGCGCCTGCGGCGCGTTGATCAGCTGGTGCTCGATCACCAGCCAGCGCTGTCCGTCGGCGTCGCGCTCAATGCGGGTCGGCCGGCGTTCCAGCCAGACGCCGACGCGGCCGGGTGTAGGCGGCTTGGTGAGTTCAACCGGCTTGCCGTCGATGGCGAGCAGCACGCGCTGCGTCAGCACATCGCCCAGGGTATGACCGAAGGCGCGCGGCTGTTCGACGCGGGCGGGTGCGCCCTGCGGCTGTGGTGCCGCGGCGGCTGGCGGGGCGGTCGTCTCCGGCGCAGGCGTGGCAGCGGCGTCGGCGCCGTTCCCGGGTGTTTCGGTGGCGGCCGTTTCCTGCGGGGCAGCGTTGCCCTCGGTGCTTGCAGCCGGCGCGTCCGGCGCAGCGGCGGCGGGGGTCTGTGCGAATGCACCATCAGCGCCCTGTGCGAGCAGCAGACTGGCGATCAGGGACGCTCGGATCAAGGGCGTCATGCGGTGGCCTCGAAGAAGTAGTCGGACATCGCCTCGGCGTCGAAGGCGCCGTGGATGAAGAAGGGGCGCAGGTCGCGCGCGGAGAAGAAGGCATCCAGCTCGGCGCGCCGCGCCGCCACCGCGTCGCGCCACTGCGTGCGCAGCTTGGGCCGCATGAACAGCGTGCGGCGGACACTGCTCTCGGCGTCGCGCAGCGGTGCGATGGCGTCATGCGGCGGTGGCTCGGTTTCGGCCGGATCCCACACGATGACCGGCACGACGAAGGCGTGCGACAGCAGATCGAGTGCAGCGCCGAGCCGATCCAGCGGCCAGTGGAAATCGCTGACCAGGAAGACCAGCGCCTCACGGCCGATCAGCTGCTGCAGCGCGTCTTCCAGCCCGTCGATGCCGCCGGGCGCAGGCGTGCATTGACGCAGACTGTCGGCCATCACGCTGCCCAGACCGCGGCTCAGCGTGGCCGGTACGCACAGGTCGGCGCGTTCGCGCTGATCGAAAGCCAGCATGCCCAGCGCGTCGCCGACGCGGAAGGCGCTGCGCGCCAGCGACTCGACGAAGTCGGCGGCGACGTCGATCTTGCGCCGGCGGGCGCCGAAGCCCATCGAGGCGGACACATCCACCAGCAGCTGCACGGTGACGCCGACGCGCTGGCGATTGACGCGCACCAGCCAGTCGCCGGTGGTGCTGCGCACGCTGGCGCGCAGGTCGAGCCGGCGCGGGTCCGGCCGGTCATACAGACTCATGTGCGACACGAATTCCTGCCCGGCGCCCAGGCTGCTGCCCGGGTGCGAACCCGGGCGCTGGCCGGCCGCGCGCTGCGGCAAGCGGTAGTGAAATTCGTGCAGCTCGTCGGCGGCGCTCATCGCGGCGTGGCGACCTTCTCGATGATCTGCGCGACCAGCGCGTCGGCGATCTGCGCGCGACGCATTTCATACACCGGGGTGAAGAACACGCGGTGGCCCAGCGTCAACGGCAGGATGGCCTGCACGTCGTCCGGCACCAGGTGGGTGCGGCCGGCCATCCAGGCAACCACGCGCGCGGCGCGCAGCATGGCGCTCATGCCGCGCGGGCTGGCGCCGGCGAGGATGAGCTTCTTCATGTTGACGCCGTCGATGCGTACGTCGAACGCGGCCGGGTTCTGGCTGGCATCCCACAGGTCCATCACATAGCGTTCGAGCGCTTCACTCGCCACCACGCTGCGCTGGATCGCCGCCGCCATCGAATTCAGCGACTGCCAGTCGAGGATGCCCGGCGCGACCTGGTCGATCAGTGCGTTGACGTCGTGGAAGGCGGTGTCGAACACCAGCGCGCGGCGCACCGTCGGATCGCGCGGCGTTTCCATGCGCAGTTCGAACATGAAACGGTCGCGGGCGGCGGAAGCCAGCTCGAAGGTTTCTTCCTTTTCGACCTTGTTGCGGTCGGCGAACACCGTCATGTGCGGGAAGCTGTACTCGCGGTTGAAGGCCGACACCGTGCGCTCGGCCATCGCGCGCAGCAGCAGCGACTGCACCTGCGGGCGGGCGCGGTTGATCTCGTTGAAGAAGAAGGTGGTGAGACGCTCGCCATGGCGCAGCAGCGGGCCGGGTTCGATGCGCGGCTTGCCCTCGGCATCGACATAGGTGTGATAGACGAGGTCGTTCGGCATCAGGTTGACGGTGCCTTCGACGCGTTCGAAGTCGCCGCCGATGGCGCGGGCGAAGGCGCGCAGCACGGTGGTCTTGCCGACGCCGACGTCACCTTCGAGCAGTACGTGGCCGCGCGCGAACAGCGCCACGTTGATCAGTCGCACCACGCTGTCCTGGCCGATCACCGCCTTGCGTACTTCGGTTTCGACACGCAGCGCGGCGTCGCGCCAGTCCTGCAGATGTTCTTCCCTGTTCATGCTGTCTCCCTGATGCGGAATCGATCGTTGAGGCGGGGCGCTGCCCATGTACCGACAGCGCCGGAGTCTAGGCAGGAGGCGACGGGCAAGTTGCCCTGTGTGCGTGGACGAGGGCTCAGCCGGCGCCGCGCGTCCGCGTGTCGGGCGCGCTCAGCTGCGCGATCAGCCGCGCGTTGGCCCAACCGAACAGGCAGCCGATCAGCAGCGCCAGCGGCAGCGCGACGATCACGTTGTCGGCACGCAGCGCGGTGAGCACCGTAGCGTCGAAGCGACCGGGCACGTCGAGGTAGGCCCAGTTCGCTGCGAAGCCATAGACGCACACCGGCAGCACCGCCAGCCGCGGCCAGCCGGAGGCCAGACTCATGACACCGACTGCGGCGCCGACCACCAGCGGTACCCACACAGTGCCGGGCAGCGCGGTCGGGTTGAACAGGATGGCCAGCGCCGCCAGCCAGCCGGCGAACACGCCGAACACTGCGTGCGCCAGCACAGCCGCCAGTGCGGCCGGCGGCCGGTCGCCGCCGCCGAGATGGAAGAAGCAGGCCCAGGCGATCACCATCGGCCACATCGGCAGCGGGAAGGTCTGCATCGTGAAGGTCATCGTTACCGCCAGAATGACGTTGGCGCAGACCAGGGCGGAGAAGGGCTTCAGTGCGTGCATGGCAATGTCCTTTCGAGGCGTGGGCGTGCAGCCGCCCCTGCGGCCCCGGTGGGGCTGCATGCGTTCGGGCGGCGAGGAGGGGAGCGGCCGCAGCCGCGGCGTCAGGTGCGGCCCTGCTGCACCAGTTCGGCGTATTCGTCCGGCGTCAGCAGGCCCTGCGCTTCGGCGACCTGACTGTCGCGCGCGGGCAGTACGTCCTGCAGCCCGTCGATGCGCTTCCAGGTCGCGGGCGGCGTTTCGCAGCCGGGCTGCGGCACGTGCGGCGCACCGGCGACGCGCTGGTAGCGGTGGATGTAGCGCGGGCAGTTGATGAAGATTTCCGCCAGCTTCACGCGCACGACGAATTCCGCGCCGTGGAAGGCGGGCAGGCCCTCGTGCAGCAGCGGATCGTCGCGGCTCACCGTGGCGTCGCCATGCACGCGCACGCGGTGCGGCGTTTCGAAGTCGATGAACAGCATGCCGATCTTCGGGTTGGCGCCGATATTGCCCATCGACAGGAACATGCCGTTGCCGTCGAAGCTCGGGAACGCCAGCGTCGTCCCATCGACCACCTTGACGAAACCGGGGCTGCCGCCCTTGTGCGACACCGTCGGGTAGCCGCGATGGTCGATCGTGGTGAGAAAGAAGAAGTCGCGCGACTCGATGAAGCCCTGATGTTCGGGCTGGATGTCCGGATGCACGATGAATTGCTGCACGCGGTCGGCCAGCGGCCGCATGTCGAACTTTTCCTGCAGCGCGCGGTGCTGCGCGCCGTAGAGCGTGGCCATGTCTCCTCCTGAATCAAGAAAGCTGTCCGATGAACGGACAAACCGGTTGTTCGAGGTTTTGTTGTGTGAGGTCGATGCTAGTGTTCGCATCTGCATGCGGCAATAAGCGTGCGCGACATAGGTGTCCGCATATCGGACACCGTTCCTGCGGGCGGACGGAGCGGAGGCAGACGGGCCGATGAAGGGGCGATCTTCAGCGCAATGCGGCGAGGCGGACGAGGCGCCGGCCGGCAGCCTGCACCGCGCGCGGCTGCTGGTGACGACGATCGCGCGCGGCTCGCGCCGCGGCAGCCTGCTGACCGAACTGGTCGCGCGCACCGGTCTGCCTCGGCCGACCATACACCGCGTGCTCGACATGCTGATCGACATGGGCTGGGTCGAGCGCGACCCGGTCACGCTGCGCTTCAACCTCGGAGGCGATCTGGCCGCGCTCGGCTATTCGGCGATCAGCCGCCAGCCGGTTGAACGCGCGGCGGCGACCGAACTGAGCGCGCTGGCCGAGGAACTGGACCAGGTGGTGTTCCTGAACATCCGCAGCGGTCTCGACAGCGTGTGCATTGGCCGCTATGACACGCGCTCGCAGATACAGGTCGGGCGCGGCGACGTCGGCCTGCGTACCGCCTTCGGCATCACGCAGAGCTGCATCGCGATGATGTCGCGACTGCCGGCGGACGAGGTGTGGGAGCTCATGCGCATCAATCTGTCGCGCTTCCACCGCGTCGAGCGCTACGACGAAACCCGCCATCGCGACGCCGTCGAGTTCGCGCTGGCGCACGGCTACTGCTGCTTCGACGGCATGGTGCTGGACCGCAGCACCAGCGGCATGGGCGTGCCGATCTGCGACGCCGGCGGCTACCCGGTGGCGGGCATCGGCACCACCTTCATCAGCGCCTGGCTGGACGAGGCGGGGCGCGCCGCCTGTCGGGCGCGGCTCGAAGCGGCGGCCGCACGTATTGCACAGCGCCTGTTCGCGCTGCCCGAGGGAGAGGCCTGATCGAAGATCGCCCGCTCAGCGGGTGATGAAATGCACCGCGGTCAGCAGCGTGCCGACGAACAGCGCGGCGCCGAGCACGGCGCCGGCGATCAGATGCAGCGGCTTCAGCGTCACCGTGTTGACGTCGTGCCGGCTGCGCTTGCGCACGCCGAAGAAGCTCCAGAACACGGTGGTGGCGATGCGCAGCACGGACGGGGCGTGAGACGAGGACATGACGGATCTCCAGCAGCGATGATGGCGTGCGCGCGCGGGCGCACCGTGTCGCCACACTAGAGCCCGTCGCGCGCACGGAACAGATCCAGTCACGCCGAAACAGGACCGGCACAGCCGGTAGCCCTCGCTGCCGCGGGCAAGATGCCCGCGCGCCAGCCGGCTAGAATCCGGCCGATGAAGCGCGGCACCAACCTGAAACTGACGCTGATGCTGCGCATCACGCTGCTCGCCGTGGCCATCGGCGTGCTTGCGTCGGCCGGCCTGATCTGGCGCACGACGACACGGCTGCAGGCCGAGGCGGTGCGCAACGCCGACCTCGTGTCGCGGCTGATCACCGACCAGATGTCGCGCCAGCTGAGCGGGCTCGAACTGAATATCGGCAAGCCGGACCTCGCGCGCTTCGCCGAATTTTCGGAAGTGACCCGGCTGTGCGTGCAGTACTTCGACCTCGAAGGCACGCTGTCGGCCAACAGCTGCCAGCAGGCGCCGCCGCCGCAGGCGACCGCCGAGGCGCCGGCGTGGTTCCGCGAACTGATCCGCTACACATTGAACCGGCGCATCGACCGTGGCGCCGAGTCGGCCGCCGACAGCGGCGAATCGCCGGGCGTGAAGGTGGGGCGGCGCGTGCTGTGGTATCAGCCCTACGGGGTCGGCCTCGACGTCGGGCGTGCGCCCGGCCTGAAGATGGGCGAGGTGCTGATACGCGTCGATGCCGACCGCGAGAGCGCGGCTGTGTGGAGCGAGATCACGCGCCTGCTGATGTGGGCGGTGCTGGCGCTGCTGGCGTTCAACGTGCTCATCTACTTCAGCATCAGCCGCGCGCTGCGTCCGGCGGCGGCGGTGCTGGACGGCCTCGGCAAGCTCGAACGTGGCGATCTGGACGCACGTCTGCCGGCCTTCGAACTGATCGAATTCGACCGCATCGGCTCGGTGTTCAACGCGATGGCCGGCAATCTGAAACAGAAGACGCAGGAGCAGCAGCGCCTGGCGCAGATGCTGCTCACCGTGCAGGAAGGCGAGCGCCGGCGGCTGGCGCGCGAACTGCACGACGAGTTCGGGCAGAGCCTGGCGTCGATCAGCGCCGAGGCGGCCTGCGTCGTGAACGAGGCGGGGCGGCCGGAGCCGCAGCCGGAGGCGCTGCGCGCCAGCGGCCGGACGGTGCTGCGCACGGTCAGCGGCATGATGGAATCGCTGCACGGAATCCTGCGCCAGCTGCGGCCGGTCGGACTGGACGAGTACGGGCTGATCGCCGGCCTCGACAAGCTGGTGCGCATGTGGGACGCCCAGGCGCGCGGCCGCTGCAGCTACCGCCTGGAGGTCAGCGGCGACTTCGCCGACGTGCCGGACGACATCGCGATCAATCTCTATCGCATCGTGCAGGAGTGTCTGACCAACGCGGCCAAACATTCCGGTGCGACGACGGTTGACGTGCAACTGGAGCGGCGCACGGCGAGTGACGACATCCGGCTGCGCGTCAGTGACGACGGCGTCGTGCGCGGGCCTGATCTGCCGGCGCCACGTGGCAAGTCCGGCGGCTTCGGCCTGATCGGCGTGAAAGAAAGGGTGATCGCGCTCGGCGGCCGCGTGCAGCTGTCGGCGCGCGATCCGCAGGGACTGGCGGTCGATATCGTCGTGCCCTGGCAACTGACGGACGGAGGAACACCGGCATGACCGATACACCGATCAGCGTGCTGCTGGTCAACGACCACGCGGTGGTGCGCGAGGGCTACCGGCGTCTGATCGAGCGGCATCCGCCGCTGACCATCGCGGCCGAAGCCGGCTCGGGCGAGGAGGCCTACCGGCGCTACGTCGAACTGGCACCGGACGTGGTGGTGATGGACATCACGCTGCCCGGTGCCAGCGGCATCCAGACGCTGCAGCACATCCTGCAGCGCGACCGCGACGCGCGCGTGCTCATCTTCACCATGCACCGCGACGCCACCTTCGTCGAGAAGGCGCTGGAGTCGGGCGCGCTCGGCTATGTCACCAAGAGTTCGTCGCCGGACTTGCTGGTCGAGGCCATCTGCGCGGTGTATCACCGGCGGCAGACGCTGAGCCCCGACGTGCAGACCGAACTGGCCGCGCTGCGCCGCTCGGGCAGTGCGGCGAAGAACCCGCTGGCCGCGCTGAGCGCGCGCGAATTCGAAATCCTGCGCATGCTGGTCGCCGCGAAGTCGCGCGAGGATATCGCCGACACGCTGCACATCAGCGTGAAGACGGTGTTCAACATCCACTACCAGATCAAATCGAAGCTCGGCGTGTCAACCGACATCGAACTGATGCACGCAGCGCGACAGCTCGGCTTGATCGACTGAGTTTGCGGGAGCGACCTCAGGTCGCGATGCGGCCTTTGCGGATCGCCGGCTTCGATTCAGGCTGCAATCGCGAGCAAGCTCGCTCCCACGGGAATCCGGGCTCCGACGACGAGGCGGGCGTGCTTCTGGTGGGAGCGACCTCTGGTCGCGATGCTGCATTGGCTCAACCGCTTTCCTGTGACCATCGCAATCCCTTCAGATCCAGATTGCATCCCAATGCGGATAGTCGCCGACCCGTTCAACCAGACCCGCACGCAGTGGGTTTGCAACGATGTAGCGCGCTTGATCGCGTACGTCCTCGCCTTCGCGAGCGCCGCGGTCATGAAATCCGGACTGCCAGATTGCTCGCCCGATCCTGTGCGCACTCACCGACTTCACCCGCTGCACGACCTGCGGCAGCGTGGCCGCTGTGTCGAGCCTGAGCAGCCAGTGCAGGTGGTCAGGCATCACGACGAACGCGAGGGTTCGGCTCATTCCGACGCGGTCGGCCTCCATCAATACGCCTATCAGAGTTCTCGCTGACCACAGATTCTCGAACACCGGTTCACGCGTTCGGGTCACCGTCGTCACCAGATAGGCGCGCCCGGGTTCCGAAACCCGGCCACGACGAAGCCGGTGCGAGGAGGGGGCATTGATCATGACGTTGAGATTTCAGTTCAACGAAATGTATATCGCAGAGCCTATGCGCATGATTTGCGGTCGAGATCGCGAGCAAGCTCGCTCCCACAGGAAGCCCGGCTCCGATAATGGTGCGGACACGCATTATTGTGGGAGCGACCTCTGGTCGCGATGCGGCGATCGCGGACCGCCGTCTTCGATTCAGGCTGCAATCGCGAGCAAGCGCGCTCTCACAAAAGCTTGGCTCGCCGCTACTTCCTGCGCCCCGCCGCCTTGCGCGGCTTCAGCAGTGGCGCAAGGTAGTGCCCTGTGTACGAGCGCTCTTCCGCCGCCACCTGCTCCGGCGTGCCGGTGGCGATGATTTCGCCGCCACCCGCGCCGCCTTCCGGGCCGAGGTCGATGATCCAGTCGGCGGTCTTGATCACGTCGAGGTTGTGCTCGATGACGACGATGGTGTTGCCGGCGTCACGCAGCCGGTAGAGCACGCCGAGCAGCATGTCCACGTCGTGGAAGTGCAGACCGGTGGTCGGCTCGTCGAGTATGTACAGCGTGCGGCCGGTGTCGCGTTTGCTCAGCTCCAGCGCCAGCTTCACCCGCTGCGCCTCGCCGCCGGACAGCGTGGTCGCACTCTGGCCGAGGCCGATGTAGCCCAGCCCGACTTCGACCAGCGTTTCCAGCTTGCGGGCGACGGTGGGCACCGCGTCGAAGAAGCCGCGTGCCTCGTTCACCGTCATGCCCAGCACTTCGTGAATGGTCTTGCCCTTGTAGCGGATGTCCAGCGTTTCGCGGTTGTAGCGCTTGCCGTTGCACACGTCGCAGGGCACGAACACGTCCGGCAGGAAGTGCATTTCGACCCGCACCAGACCGTCGCCCTGGCAGGCTTCGCAGCGGCCGCCCTTCACGTTGAACGAGAAGCGGCCGGGGCCGTAGCCGCGCGAGCGCGCCTCCGGCGTGCCGGCGAACAGTTCGCGTATCGGCGTCAGCAGGCCGGTGTAGGTGGCCGGGTTGGAGCGCGGCGTGCGGCCGATCGGCGACTGGTCGACATTGATCACCTTGTCGAACTGTTCCAGCCCCTCGATCGCGTCGTGCGCCGCCGGCAGCGCGGCCGAGCCGTACAGGTGGTGGGCGGCCGCGGTGTACAGCGTGTCGTTGATCAGCGTCGATTTGCCGGAGCCTGACACGCCGGTCACGCAGGTGATCAGCCCGAGCGGAATCGACGCGTCGGCGCCGCGCAGGTTGTTGCCGCGGGCGCCGCGCACGTGCAGCCAGGCGTCGGTCGGCTGGGTGCGCTTCTTCGGTACTTCGATCTGCTTGCGGCCGGACAAGTAGGCGCCGGTCAGACTGTCCTCGGAAGCTTCGATGTCGGCCGGCCGCCCTTGGGCGATCACCTGTCCGCCGTGCTGGCCGGCGCCGGGGCCCATGTTGACCACGTGGTCGGCCATTTCGATCGCTTCCTGGTCGTGCTCGACCACCACCACCGTGTTGCCGAGGTCGCGCAGCTTGTTCAGCGTGCCGAGCAGGCGCGCGTTGTCGCGCTGGTGCAGGCCGATCGACGGCTCGTCCAGCACGTACATGACGCCGGTCAGGCCGGAGCCGATCTGGCTGGCCAGCCGGATGCGCTGCGCCTCGCCGCCGGACAAGGTTTCGGCCGAGCGGTCCAGGCTCAGGTAGTCGAGGCCGACATCGATCAGGAAGCCGAGGCGGGCGGCGATCTCGCGCATGATGCGGGCGGCGATGGCGGCACGCGCGCCATCGAGTTCCAGCCCTTCGAACACCTGCTGACAGGCGCGCAGCGGCAGCGAGGCGAGCTGCGGCAGCGTGTGGTCGCCGACCTTCACGTGGCGCGCGTCCGAGCGCAGGCGCGTGCCCTGGCAGTCCGGGCACACCTTGGTGTTGCGGTACTTGCCCAGTTCTTCGCGCACGACGACCGAATCGGTTTCGCGGTAGCGCCGCTCCAGATTGGGCACCACGCCTTCGAAGGTGTGCTCGCGCACCGTGGTGCGGCCGGATTCCGACAGGTAGCGGAAGGGGATGCGGTCGCGGCCCGAGCCGCTGAGCACGATGTCCTGCAGCTTCGCGTCGAGCTGGTCCCACGGCGTATCGACGTCGAACTTGTAGAAAGTGGCGAGGCTGGACAGCAGCTGGAAGTAGAACTGGTTGCGCCGGTCCCAGCCGCGGATCGCGCCGGAGGCGAGCGACAGGTGAGGGTGGGCGACGATGCGCGCCGGGTCGAAGAAGGTGACCATGCCCAGACCGTCACAGCTGGTGCAGGCGCCGGCCGGGTTGTTGAACGAGAACAGGCGCGGCTCCAGCTCGGCCACGCTGTGGCCGCACACCGGGCAGGCGAAGCGGGCGGAGAAAAGCTGTTCGGCGCCGCTGTCCATGTCCAGCGCGATCGCCCGGCCCTCGGCCTGCTGCAGCGCAGTCTCGATCGATTCGGCCAGCCGCTGGCGGGCGTCGGCGCGCACCTTCAGGCGGTTGACGACGACGTCGATCGAGTGCTTGATGTTCTTGTCCAGCTTGGGCAGCTTGTCGATGTCCATCAGCACGCCGTCCAGCCGCACGCGCACGAAGCCGCGCGAGCGCAGGTCGGAAATGAGCTCGACCTGTTCGCCCTTGCGCTCGCTTACCACCGGCGCAAGGATGGCCACCTTGCTCTCTTCCGGCATCGCCAGCACCGCATCGACCATCTGCGACACGCTCTGTGCGGCCAGCGGTGCGCCGTGTTCCGGGCAGTGCGGCGTGCCCACGCGGGCGAACAGCAGGCGCAGGTAGTCGTGGATTTCGGTCACCGTGCCGACGGTGGAGCGCGGGTTGTGGCTGGTCGCCTTCTGTTCGATCGAGATCGCCGGCGACAGGCCTTCGATCAGGTCCACGTCCGGCTTTTCCATCAGCTGCAGGAACTGGCGCGCGTAGGCCGACAGCGACTCGACGTAGCGGCGCTGGCCTTCGGCGTACAGCGTGTCGAAGGCGAGCGAGCTCTTGCCCGAGCCGGACAGCCCGGTGATCACCGTCAGCCGGTCGCGCGGAATGTCGATGTTGATGTTCTTCAGATTGTGGGTGCGCGCACCGCGTATGCGTATCCAGTCCATGGTCCGGCCGGGGGCAGGGCAAACCGGGTATGAGACCCCATTTCCCGTCGAATTGCGAGCGGCTGCACAGGTCGGGCTGCACGCACTTGCGTCGCGCATGCGTATTGATTAGCGTGCCGCTCGCCGTCTCCCTCCAACAACGATGACAACAGACATGCAGATCCTGACCGTTGCGCCCTATCCGCGCGAGAACACGCTGTTCCGAATTCACGCCGTGCTGTCCGCAGTGCTGTGGGTGCTCATCCTGGTCGCCACCTTCGGCCTGGTGCTGGTGTACCTGCTGTTCGGCGGATTGTTCTACCTGTTCGGCTTTTCCTGGTTCATTACCCACCTGAAGGGCAACGGGGCACGTATCGGACCGGACCAGTTCCCGGACCTGCACGCGCGCATCGTCAGCGCCTGCGACCGGCTGGGCATACGCGAACTGCCCGAGTGCTACCTGATCCAGTCCGACGGCATCCTGAACGCGCTGGCGGCGAAATTCCTGGGCCGCCACTACGTCGTGCTGTTCTCGCCCATCGTCGATGCGCTGGAGGAGCGTCCGGATTCGCTCGATTTCTACATCGGACACGAACTGGCGCACATCCACCGCAAGCACACCGGGCTGCTGCGTTCGGTCTTTCTCTGGCCGTCGGCCTTCCTGCCCTTGATCGGTGCCGCCTACCGCCGCGCCCAGGAATACACCTGCGACCGTTATGGTCTTGCGCTGTGCCCGAAGCCGGAGGATGCCGAACGCGCGCTGGCGGTCGTGGTGGGTGGATCGCGACGGTGGATGACGCTGAACAGCGACACTTTCATCGGACAGAGCGCTGAAAGCGGCGGCTTCTGGATGTCTTTCAATGAGCTGACTTCGGACTACCCCTGGCTGTCCAAGCGCATGCTGGCGCTGCGCGCGCTGTCGTCCGGCCGCGAACTGCGGGTGCCGCGACGCAGTCTGCGCGCCAAGCTGCTGGCGCTGTTCGTGCCGCGCTTTCCCGGGATTGGCGGCGGCGGCCTGATCATGCTGGTCGCGATCATCGGCGTGTTGGCCGCCATCGCCATTCCGCAGTACGACGGCTACGTGAAGCGCGCCCGTCTGGCACAGGTCGATGCGGCAGCCGGCACGCTGCTGCAGCACCTGCAGACCGAGGCGGCCACGCTGGAGCAGGCGAACACCCTGTTGTCCGCGCTCGACCGCGTGCCGGCGGTACAGGCGCTGCAGACGGTGGCAAGCGTGGACATGCGCGAAGGCGGTACGGTGATCGTGACGCCGCTGGGCCGGCCCGGCGGTCAGGACGACGCGCTGGCCTTCGTGCCCTCGCTGGATGACGTCAGCGGCGCGGTCCATTGGCAGTGCCAGACCGAGCGACCTGAGCCCCGCCGGCCGTCCTGGTGCCGCTGAAACCGGGGGCGGTGACGGAGAGGCCGTGGCAGTGGCCGCGGCTTTGCTAGAATTCGGCGGTTCCTTCGCCGTCCCGCCATGACTTCCCCTATTTCAGACCGCATGACCCGCACCGAATGGCGTGCGGGCGTGGCGCTCGCATTCATTCTCGCCTTGCGCATGCTCGGCCTGTTCCTCGTGCTGCCGGTGTTTTCGGTGTTCGCGCGGACGCTGCCGGGCGGCGACAACATCTTCATGGCCGGGCTGGCCTTCGGCGTGTTCGGGCTGGCCCAGGCCTTCATGCAGATTCCGTTCGGCATCGCCTCCGACCGCTTTGGTCGCAAGCCGGTCATCGTCGTCGGTCTGCTGCTGTACGCGGCGGGCAGCCTGATGGCGATGTGGGCGCCGGACATCCACTGGATGATCGCGGCGCGCATCCTGCAGGGTACCGGCGCCATATCCGCCGCGGTGACCGCGCTCGCCGCCGATCTGGTGCGCGACCAGCACCGCACCAAGGTGATGGCGATGATCGGTTCGACCATCGGCCTCGTGTTTGCCGGTTCGCTGGTGCTGTCGCCGGCGATGTACGGCTGGGTGGGCATGGACGGCATGTTCCTGTTCATCGCCGTGCTGGCGCTCACCGCGATTCCGGTGCTGCTCAAGGTAGTGCCCGACCCCGACCACGCGCCGGTGGTGCAGCCGACACCGTTTGCGCGGGTGATTGCCGACCGTCAGCTGATGCGCCTCAATTTCGGCATGTTCACCGTGCACATGGTGCAGATGGCCATGTTCCTGATGGTGCCGCTGGCGCTGGTCGAGGTGATGGGTGTGCCGGTGGCTGAACACTGGACGCTCTACCTGCCCATCGTGCTGGCCAGTTTCGTCGTCATGGTGCCGGCCATCGTCTGGGCGGAGAAGCGTGCGCGCGTGAAGTCGGTTTTCCTCGCGTCCATCGTCACGCTGATCGCCTCGCAATTCATCTTCCTGGCGCAGGTCGATCTGATGTGGGTGCTGGTTGGCGGGCTGTTCGTGTTCTTCATCGCCTTCAACCTGCTGGAGGCGCTGCTGCCCTCGCTGGTGTCGCGCATTGCGCCGCCAGCGGCCAAGGGTGCGGCGCTTGGCGTGTTCAATACCGCGCAGTCCATCGGTGCCGCCACCGGCAGTGCCATCGGCGGCGCGATCGCGCTGCGTTTCGGTGCCGCCGGCGTGTTCGGCTTCTGTCTCGCGCTGGCCGTCGCCTGGTGGCTGTGGGCGCGCAGCATGCAGCCGCCGCCGGTGGTTGCACTGCGCGAGTACGCGATCGGCGATCATGTTGACATCGAGTGGCTGCGCGAGCGGCTGCTGGAGCTGCCGGGCGTCAGGGAAGCCAGCGTCGAACGGGAGCGCCGGATGGCGTATCTGAAGGTGAATCTGGAACTGTGGGACGAAGAGGGCGTACGCCGGCTGCTCGATGCGCCGGTCGTTGCCTGAAATTCATATGGAATAATGGCGCAGCGCCCGTCCGGTGCGCAGCGTCGCTGTCAGAAACGAAATACACGAATCTCGCGGGAGGGAAATCATGGCTTCAGTAAACAAGGTCATCATCGTCGGCAACCTGGGCCGCGATCCGGAAACCCGCTACGCGCCGAACGGCGACGCGATCTGCAACATCACGGTGGCGACCACCGACAGCTGGAAGGACAAGGCTACCGGCGAGAAGAAGGAACAGACCGAGTGGCACCGCGTGTCCTTCTACGGCCGCCTGGCCGAGATCGCCGGCCAGTATCTGCGCAAGGGCTCGGCCGTCTATGTCGAGGGCAGCCTGCGCACCCGCAAGTGGCAGGACAAGGAGGGTCAGGACCGTTACACCACCGAAATCCGCGCCGAGCAGATGCAGATGCTCGGCAGCCGTCAGGGTTCCGGCGGTGGCGGTGGCGGTGAAAGCTACGGCGGCGGTGGCGGTGGTGGTTACAGCGGTGGCGACGATTTCGATCAGGCACCACGCCAGTCCGCGCCGCGTCAGGCGCCCAGCCGCCCGGCGCCGGCGCCGCAGTCGGCACCGCCGTCCTCGTCCGGCGGCTTCGGTGGCATGGACGACGACATCCCGTTCTGACGCGAACCGTCGGTCCGGACAAAAAACGGCGCGCCTGCGGGTGCGCCGTTTTTAGTGCGGCACCACCCGCCCGGGCCGCGCGGCGACGAAGGCGCCCGCCGACACGCAGATCAGGCCGGCGACCAGCCAGCCGGACAGCGGCTCGTCCAGCAGCGGTGCCGCGGCGACGCCGGCCAGCACCGGAACCAGCGCCACCAGCGCGCCGGTGCGCTCGGCGCCCAGCTCATGCACCGCCTTCAGGAACAGCATCATCGCCACGATGGTGACGCCGGCGCCCTGGTAGAGGCCCTGCAGCACCAGCATGCCGGTCGGCACCTGGTCGAGCGCCTTGGGCAGCCACAGCAAATAGACCGGCAGGTAGAGCGCGGTAGAACCGAGCGCGACGAAGCGGGTGAGCGTCCACGCGTCGTGTTTCCATTTCTTTGCCAGCACGCTGTACAGCGCCCAGGCGGCCGAGCCGCCGAGCAGCAGCAGGTCGCCAAGCAGCATGTCGTGTGTCCAGGGGTGGCCGCCTGCCGTGTAGTGCACGGCGACGCTGGCGATGCCCAGCGCGATGCCGGCGAGACCGACCATGCGGGCGGCGCCGGGCCGCGATCCGAGCAGCCACCAGGCGGCCGCGGCGACCAGGAAGGGCTGCATGCCGGGTAGCAGGATGGCGCCGTGCGCGGCTGGCGCGTACTTGAAGGCGGCGAACACGAACAGGCCGTAGATGAGGCCGCCGAGCAGGGTCAGTGTCCACAGCCGTGCGTTGCGCCAGGCGCCGCGCGGCAGACTGCCGGCGAAGGGCAGCAGCAACAGCGCGGCGGTGCCCAGGCGCAGCGCCAGCGTGTCCCAGGCGGTCAGCGGACTCTTGCCGCCGTAGCGGGATACCAGGATGAAGCCGGTCCAGATGGCGACGGTACCAGCGGCGGCGAGATAGCCGGTGGTGCGCGGGGACGGGGCGAAGCGGGGCATTGCGAAGGCAACCGGTTGACGGGGCATCAGTGTAGAGCCTGTCGTGGTCCGCCTCCTGTCGCGCTGCCGGCTGTTCCGGTCGGCATGGCGGCACAGTCCATGTGCTGCGGCCTGATCCTGCTCAAGACGGCCGACCGGCCGGCGGCTAGATTCAAAGGGGACTCGCCCCGGGCATTTCAGGAGACATCATGGAAAAGCGCTACATCGCCTTCATCATCAAGAACAGGGAACCGCTGTTGCTGCAGCGGAAGGACACGGTCAGTCATGCCTGCCGGCTGATGCACGAGAAGGGGACCGGAGCGGTACTGGTGGTCAACGACAAGCAGAAGCTGGTCGGCATCTTCACCGGCCGTGACGCGGTGCGCATGCTGGCAGAAGGGCATCACGCGCCGGCCATGACGCTGGCCGAGGCGATGACGCCGGATCCGCACACGATTGCGCCGGACCAGACCTCGATCGACGCGCTGCGCGAGATGAACGATCGCGGCTTCCGCCATCTGCCGGTGGTCAACAACGGCGTGATCGTCGGCATCGTGTCGCGCGGTGACTTCAAGGGCGCCGAACTGGAACGGCTGGGCGACGAAACCAGCCTGTGGGAAAGGATCTGTTGATGCGAAATCTGCTGAGTCAGCGACGATCGGCGCGCGCGCTGCGGTACTGCTGCCGCCAGTCGCGCGACGAGGCCAGCCACCACATGCGGTCGAAGGCCAGCGACAGCGTCGGCAGCAGGTCGGCGAAGTAGTGCTCGGCCGCGCTCGGGCTGTCGGCCGCGTCGGGCAGGCCGTCGGCGTGGTCGATATCCAGCGCCGCCAGGCGTTCGGCCAGCGCCGGGTGGGTGTCGAAGTCGGCGGTATCGACGCGTGCGCCGAGCAGATGGTCCAGATCGGCCAGCGCGTCGTCGCGCACGAAGCCCACCTGCATGCCGAGGCCCATTTCGCGGAAAGGGCGGATGCGCGGCCGGCGTTTGCTGCGCGCCTGTTCCATCACCTTGGTCCAGTAGTTCTCGGTCAGGAAACGGTCCTTCATCGCCAGATCGATCAGCGCGCCGGCCAGCGCCGGCGCGCCGACCGCGCGGGCAGCGAGTGCGTCGGCCTCGAATTCGTCCAGTCGCGACAACTGTACAGACTGTTCGAGATCGGTCCGTGCGGTGCGCGCGAACACACGGCGGGCGACGCGCGCCAGCGGGCCGTCGTCCTCGTCGATGCGGTCGAAACAGCGCAGCCACCAGGTGCGCAGATGGGCGGCCCAGGCGCCGCGGCGGCCGCGCTGCGCCGACAGGTGAGCCAGTTCGTGCGCCAGCACCGCCGACAGTTGCTGCGGCGTCAGGCAGTGGGCCAGGGGTATGCCCAGCAGCAGCGTCGTGCGCATCGGGCCGAACAGACCGAAAGCCGGGCGGCACACGACGGCGGCGTTCACCTCCGGCGTGGCCAGCACGCGGTCGATGCGGCGCGCACCGAGCCGCGCGCACAGGCGGTCGATGCGCCGGCGGAAGCCGGGCGCCAGCGCGTCCGGCAGCACGATGCCCGCGCAGTCCGGCGTCGGCACCCAGAGCCAGCGGGAAAGCCGCACGCTGACCCAGACCACGGTCAGCAGCACGGCCAGCGCCACGGCAGCCGTTCTGGTCGAGGCGCCTTCCAGCGCATGCAGCAGCATCAGCCCGGACAGCAGGCAGCCGGCCAGCGCTGCGGTCAGCAGCCCGATGCAGAAGGTGGCGCGCAGTGTGAGCAGGCGGCGAAGCTGGCGTTGTCGGCTGTGCGCATTCACGGTGGCGGCTCCGGGCAGGGCAAACGCGAGGGGACTGGGCCGACTTATACGCAGCGCGCCAGCGCTGCGGCAATCAGCCGAATACCTGAGCCCGATCAGGCAATTTCCCCGTTCAAAACAACGATGTGGCGTCTGCTCGCGCCGATTTGTATCAGCGTGATGCGTTGGGCATGTCGGCGCGCGGCGTCGGCATAGACTGGAACGGTCATCTTCATCGGCCCCCGTTTCACCATGGCGCTTCCCCTGTTCAAGCCCGATTCCCCGCTCGCCGAGTTCGAACTGCTTGAACTGCTGGACCGCAGCAACCGGCAGGCGCGCGAACGCCTGCGGCGCTTCGGCACGGTGTGGCCCTTCGGCAGCTACGTCTGTCCGGCCGGTTTTGTCCATCCGCTGGAGTCCGACCCCGCAAACTACGCGCTGCCGCACTACATGCAGTACGAAATACTGCACGACAGGCTGGTGGCGATGGCGTGGAAGGACAGGCTGATCGCCTACACGCTGGTGGCGCAGATCGGTCTGCCGCCGGAGTTCGATGCTGCGCGCACGCCGTCGATCCGGGTCCATTTCGAATCGCCCGAAATGTCCATCTATATGTATACGCCCTTCCTGCAGGCGCCCTGTCGCGCACATCCGCCGACCGTCGCCGACTTCCAGCGCACCCGCTTTCTCGAATCCTTCGTGACACCGGCCGGCGCCAACGTGTTCGAGGCCCGGCAAGGCTGAAACCGCCGGCGGCGCCTACAATCGCCGCATGCCCAGATTCCAGCTGATCATTTCGGCAATCGAGTTCGCCGCCACGCTCGCCTTTGCCGTGTCCGGTCTGATCGAAGCGGCGCGCCGCCGCATGGACGTGGTCGGCGTGTTCGCCGTGGCCTTCATCACCGCCTTCGGCGGCGGCACCGTACGCGACGTGCTGCTCGACCGCCGGCCCTTCTTCTGGGTCGAGCACCAGGGCTATGTCTGGCTCATTTTCGGGCTGACCGTGGTGGCGGCTCCGTGGCTGCACAAGCACCGCGACATCGTCACCGAGCGCGCGATGCTGATTCCGGACGCGCTGGGCCTCGGTCTGTTTTCGGTCACCGGCGTCAGCCTGGCGCACCAGATGGGCATGCCGCTCTTCGTGTCGGTCATGATGGGCGTCGTCACCGGCGTGCTCGGCGGCGTCATGCGTGACGTCATCTGCAACGAGGTGCCGAACGTGTTCCATGACCACCGGCCCTATGCCCTGTGCGCCTTTGCCGGTGCCTGGCTCTACCTCGGCATGGACGCACTGGCGGTGCCGCCGCTGCTGTCGCTGGCCGTCTCGGTCGCGCTGATCGCCGGCCTGCGGCTGCTGGCGCTGATGACCGGCTGGTCCGTACCGCGCTGGCCGCGCGACGAGAACTGAACGCGCGGCACATCGTATAGCGTCAATCTGTAAACACATCCGAAGTGTCAGCATAAAGTGACACTATCGGCTGTGCCATCGATCTTCCATGGCGCCCGACTTCCGCGCGAGGTGCGCCATGTCGCAAGCCTTCCCGTTTTCGGCCATCGTCGGCCA
The DNA here is from genome assembly GCF_965284615.1 of Methyloversatilis sp. Lineage (GTDB taxonomy): Bacteria > Pseudomonadota > Gammaproteobacteria > Burkholderiales > Rhodocyclaceae > Methyloversatilis. Next base: position 3,592,052 of record NZ_OZ260098.1, on the reverse strand, counting down.
GGACGAAATGAAGCAGGCCATCCTGCTGTCGGCGGTCGATCCGTCCATCGGCGGCGTGCTGGTGTTCGGCGACCGCGGCACCGGCAAGTCAACCGCCGTGCGCGCACTGGCGGCGCTGCTGCCGAAGATGCGCGCGGTCGAGGGCTGCGCCTACCAGTGCGACCCGGACGAAGTGGCTTCGGTCTGCCCGGTCTGTTCCGCCGCCGCCGCATCGCGACGCGCGCGGCTGGTGCCGGTGCCGGTGGTCGATCTGCCGCTGGGCGCCACCGAGGACCGCGTGGTCGGCGCTCTCGATCTCGAGCGCGCACTGACCCGCGGCGAGAAGGCCTTCGAGCCCGGACTGCTGGCGCGCGCCCACCGCGGCTTTCTCTATGTCGACGAGGTCAATCTGCTGGAGGACCACCTGGTCGATCTGCTGATCGACGTGGCCGCTTCCGGCGAGAACGTGGTCGAGCGCGAAGGCCTCAGCGTGCGTCACCCCGCGCGCTTCGTGCTCGTCGGCAGCGGCAACCCGGAAGAGGGCGAACTGCGGCCGCAGCTGCTCGACCGCTTCGGCCTGTCGGTCGAGGTGAGCACGCCGACCGATCTGCCGACCCGCGTCGATGTCGTGAAACGGCGCGACGCCTTCGAGCGTGACCGCGCCGGCTTCTGTGCGCAGTGGGCCGGACGCGACGCCCGCCTGCGCCGTCGCATCGTCGGCGCGCGCGATCGTCTACCCACGGTGCGGGTGCCGGATGCGGCGCTCGAACAGGCGGCCCGGCTGTGCATGCAGCTCGGCACCGACGGCCTGCGCGGCGAACTGACGCTGGTGCGCGCGGCGCGCGCACTGGCCGCCTACGACGGCGACGACGAGGTCGGCGACGCGCACCTGCGGCGCATCGCGCCGTCGGCGCTGCGCCACCGGCTGCGCCGCGATCCACTGGATGAATCCGGCTCCGGCGTGCGCGTGGCGCGCGCCGTCGATGAGCTGCTGCCGGCATGAGCGGGGTACCAATGCAGACTGAGGACACGATGGCGCGCTGGCTGCGCGCACTGCTGCCGGCCGCGCTGTGTGCGCTCGACCCGGCTGGATGTGGCGGTGTGCGGCTGCGCGCCCAGGCCGGTCCCGCGCGCGACGCCTGGCTGGCGCAACTGCGCGCGCTGCTGCCGCCCGGCACGCCGCTGCGCCGCATTCCGCTCGACGCACCCGATGCCCGTCTGCTCGGCGGGCTCGATCTCGCCGCCACGCTGCGCGCCGGCCGACCGGTGGCCGAGCGCGGCCTGCTGGTCGAGGCGCACGGCGGCGTCGTGCTGCTGGCGATGGCCGAGCGCATCAGTTCCGCCGCGGCGGCACGGCTGACCGCGGTGATGGACGAGGGCGTCGTGGTCATGCTGCGCGACGGGCTGGAGACGCGCGAGGCGGCCGAGTTCGGTGTCATCGCGCTGGACGAGGCGCAGGGCGACGACGAGAACCTGCCGGCCGCCTTGTGCGACCGCCTGGCCTGCATCGTCGAACTCGAAGGCCTGCGTGCCGGCGACTGCCCGCAACTGCCCTTCGATGCCGGACACATCGCCGCTGCGCGTGCGCGCCTGCCGACGGTCAGCGTGTCGCCGGTGGTGATCCAGTCGCTCGGTGCAGCGGCACAGGCCTTCGGCGTCGATTCGCTGCGCGCCTTCATGCTCGCAGTGCGCGCCGCCCGCGCTGCGGCCGCGCTGGACGGGCGCGACCAGGTCGGCGAGCCGGACGTGACGCTGGCCGCCCAGCTGGTGCTGGCGCCGCGCGCGACGCAGTGTCCGGGGAGTGCCGCCGAGGCGCCGGCCGATGTGCCACCCGAGTCCGCCGCGCCCGACCAGACGCCCGACAACGCGCCCGCCGAGGCCGCGCCGCCGCCGGGCGATGCGGGCGGCGAGCAGAGGGACGAGCAGAAGGACGAGCAGAAGGACGAGCGGCCCGCCGATCTGCAACAGCCACTCGAAGACCGTGTGCTCGAAGCGGTGCGCGCGGTGCTCAGTCCCGACCTGCTGGCGCACATCCGGCTGGCCGGTGGTCGCCTCCCGCGGGCGCGCAGCGCCGGGCGCTCAGGCGCGCTGCGCGGCAACGGCCAGCGCGGCCGGCCGGTCGGCGTACGCAAGGGGCGACCAGGTGGCGGGCTGCGGCTCAGCGTCATCGATACGCTGCGTGCGGCGGCGCCGTGGCAGGCGTTGCGCCGGCGTCAGGGCATGCCGGTGACGCAGGTGGCGGTGCGACCGGAAGATTTCCGCGTCGTCCGCTACCGGCAGCGCACGCAGACCACCACCATCTTCGTCGTCAACGCCTCCGGCTCGTTGGCGCTGCACCGGCTGGGCGAAGCCAAGGGTGCGGTCGAACTGTTGCTGGCCGACTGCTATGTCCGGCGCGACCGGGTGGCGGTGATCGCCTTCCGCGGCACGCGCGCCGAACTGCTGCTGCCGCCGACCCGCTCGCTGGTGCGCGCAAAGCGCAGTCTGGCCGGACTGCCCGGAGGCGGCGGCACACCGCTGGCGGCCGGCATCGAAGCCGGCTGGAGCCTGGCCGACGCGCTGCGCCGGCAGGGCGACACGCCGACGCTGGTGCTGCTCACCGACGGCCGCGGCAATGTCGCGCGCGACGGCCAGGGCGGTCGCGCCCAGGCCGAGCAGGACGCGCATGCGGCGGCGCGGCGGGTGCGCGCGTCGGCGCTGCGCACGCTGTTCATCGACACCTCGCCGCGGCCGCATCCGTCGGCGCAGTCGCTGGCGGCCGGCATGGGCGCGCTGTACGCGCCACTGTCCGCCGCCGATGCACAGGGCATTTCGCAGCTGGTGAAGCAGGCGGGTGCGCAGTCCGCCGGCCAGAACCGATGAACACGACCGGTACGCGGCGATGACTTCGATGAACGATCTGCCGCCGGCCGTCACCGGCGTGCGCCGCAGCGCACCGCACGCGGTGGTGATAGGCAGCGGCTTCGGCGGGCTGGCCGCGGCGGTCCGGCTCGGTGCACGCGGCTACCGCGTCACCGTGCTCGAGCGGCTCGATGCGCCGGGCGGACGTGCCTATGTACACCGGCAGGACGGCTTCACCTTCGACGCCGGCCCGACCATCGTCACCGCGCCCTTCCTGTTCGAGGAACTGTGGCAGCTGTGCGGCCGACGGATGGCCGACGACGTCGATCTGCGACCGCTGTCGCCCTTCTACCGCATCCGCTTCGACGACGGCGAAACCTTCGACTGTTCCGGCGACCCCGACGCGATGCGGCGCGAAGTGGCGCGGCTGGCGCCGGACGATGTGGCCGGTTACGAGCGCTTCATGCTGGCCAGCGAGGCCACCTTCCGCGTCGGTTTCGAACAGCTGGGCCACGTGCCCTTCGACAGCTGGATAGACATGGCGCGCGTGCTGCCGGCGATGGTGAAGCTGCAGAGCTACCGCAGCCTGTACAGCCTGGTGTCCAGCCATGTGCGCGACGAGCGGCTGCGCTTCGTGCTCAGCTTTCATCCGCTGTTCGTCGGCGGCAACCCGTTCACCGTCACCTCGATCTACGGCCTGATCGCGCATCTGGAGCGGCAGTGGGGCGTGCACTTCGCGATGGGCGGCACCGGCAGTCTGGTCAGCGGCCTGGTGAAGCTGATCGAGGGGCAGGGCAATCGTGTGCGCTGCGATGCCGAGGTGGTCGAGATCACCGCGCACAACGGCCGCGCCACGGGCGTGCGGCTGCGCAACGGCGAAACGGTTACAGCCGACGTGGTGGTGTCGAACGCCGACGCAGCCTACACCTACAAGCAGCTGTTGCCGTCGATCCGGCGCAAGCGCTGGACCGACCGTCGCCTCGACGACGCACGCTATTCGATGAGCCTGTTCGTCTGGTACTTCGGCACGCGCGGCCGTTACGACGCGGTGCCGCACCACACGATACTGCTCGGTCCACGCTACCGGGCGCTGCTGCACGACATCTTCGAGCGGCAGGTGCTGGCCGACGATTTCAGCCTCTATCTGCACCGACCGACGGCGACCGATCCATCGCTGGCGCCGCCAAGCTGCGACGCCTTCTACGTGCTGTCGCCGGTGCCCCACCTGGACAGCGGCACCGACTGGACGGTGGTGGCGGAGCGCTACCGCCAGGCGATCGAGGACCGGCTGTCGGAAACCCTGCTGCCGGGGCTGGCCGAACGCATCGTCACCTCGCGCGTTACCACGCCGATCGATTTCCGCGACCGTCTGCTGTCGCTGAAAGGCGCGGCCTTCGGGCTGGAGCCGGTGCTGACGCAGAGCGCCTGGTTCCGTCCGCACAACCGCAGCGAGGAGCTGGAGCGGCTCTATCTGGTCGGCGCCGGCACCCACCCCGGCGCCGGTCTGCCTGGCGTGCTGTCGTCGGCGCGCGTGCTCGACCGGCTGGTGCCGGATCCGTCTCATGTCTGACCACGACGCCGCCCAGGACATGGCCGCCTGCCGCCGTTTGCTGCGCGACGGCTCGCGCTCCTTCTTCGCCGCCTCGCTGCTGCTGCCGCGTGCGGTGCGCGAACCGGCGTGCGCGCTGTACGCCTTCTGCCGCATCGCCGACGATCTGGTCGATGACAGCGCCGCCGACGAAGCGACCGTCGATGCCTTGCGCCGGCGGGTCAACGCCGCCTGTGCCGGCCGGCCGCGCAACGACCCGGTCGATCGCATGCTGTCGCGGGTGGTGGTGCAGTTCGCGATACCGCCGGCACTGCTGCATGCGCTGATCGAGGGCTTCGCCTGGGACGCGCGCGGCCGGCAGTACGAAACGCTGTCCGAGCTCTACGACTACTGCGCCCGTGTGGCGGCGACGGTCGGCGCCATGATGGCCATGCTGATGGGCGTGCGTGACCGCGAACAGGCGGCGCGCGCCTGCGACCTCGGGCTGGCGATGCAGCTCACCAATATCGCCCGCGACATCGGCGAGGACGCGCGGCGCGGCCGGCTTTACCTGCCGCGCGGCTGGCTGCGCGTGGCTGGCATCGATCCGGACGCCTGGCTGGCGCAGCCGGTGTTCGATGCGCGGCTGGTACCGGTGCTCGATCGCCTGCTCGGCTGTGCCGACCTGCTGTACGAGCGCGCTGCCGCCGGCATCGAACAGCTGCCGCCGGCCTGCCGGCCGGGCATCCGCGCGGCACGCGCCATTTATCGCGACATCGGCCGCGGCGTGGTGGCCAACGGCCACGATTCGGTGTCGCAGCGCTCGGTCGTGTCGTCCTGGCGTAAGACCGTGCTGCTGGCCGGCTCGCTGACTGCGGCCGCGCAGCAGGCGGATGCGCGCTACGCCGAACTGGAGGAGGTGTCGATGCTGGTCAACGCGGTCACCGCGGCGCCGCTGCCGCTGGCTGTGCAGGGTCGGCTCGACCGCCTGCCGTCGCGCACGCCGCGACAGCGACTGGAATGGCTGATCGACCTGTTCGAGCGGCTGGAGCGGCAGGACCGGGCGCGCGCGCAGGGCGGCTGACGCCAATGGCCTACCGCACCGCTTCGGTGATCAGCGCGGCCAGTCGCTGTGGCGCTTCCTCGTGCGCCAGATGCCCCAGCCCGTCGAGCTCGATCAGGCGCGCGCCGGTGACCATGCGCTGTACCCGGCGCGAACAGTCGGCCGGCACCGTGCGGTCGCCGCGCGCGGCGATCAGCGTCAGCGCGGCGTCGAGCCGCGGCAGATCGCGCGCCAGCGGTGCGATGTCCCAGTTCGCCATCATGCCGAGCACCCCGGCCACGTGTGCGCGACAGCGCACCAGCCGCGCGTACAGCGCGATGCCGCGTTCGTCGATGTGCGAACCGGTGCTGGCAATCAACCGCTCGACCGCCCCGCTGCGCGCCGCGCTGCGCGCGAACAGGGCGGCGGCAAAGGGAGTCAGTGACAGCAGGCGGGCGGCTGGCGGAAACAGCAGGCCGGCCAGGCCGGGCAGCGGCAGCAGCGCGCCATTGAGGCTGACCAGGTGGCGGCCGGGCAGCAGGCCGTCGAGCCGCATGCGCAGTGCGATCGCCGCACCGGCCGAGTGCCCGGCCACCGCCGCCGGTGCGATCTGCAGTGCGCGCATCAGCGCGGACGTGGCGCGCGCCATGCCGGGCAGCGACAGCGTGTGGGCCGGCGGGGTCGAACTGAAGGCGTGGCCCGGCAGATCGGGCGCAATGACGGTGTGTTCGCGCGCCAGCAGCGGCAGCAGGTCGCGCCAGGAGTGGGTCAACGCGCCACTGCCGTGCAGCAGGAGCAGCGGCGGGCCGCTGCCGTCGATCTGTACGTGCCAGCGCACGCCGCCCGCATCGACGAAACGGCTCGCATCGCGATGGGGCCAGTCGGCGCCGTCGCGCAGCCAGTCGAGGCTTTCGGTTGCGGACATGGAGTTGTGAAGGTTCAGTGCAGTCGATGCAACCATACAGGAGGGCGTGCAATGAGTCCGACTACGCTGGTCATTGTCGAGGCGGTGCTGATATTCGGCGGCGTGCTGGTGTTCGCCGTGTACCAGCTGGTATCGGTGCGCCGTCTGCAGAAGCGCGAGGGCGACCGCAAGGACGAAGCGCCGGAGCGCTGACCAGGCTTCCTCAGGCGGCCCATGCGCTTCGCCGTGGCATGCGGAAGGGCAGCAGCATCTGTACCCAGCCGCTGCGGAAGCGTTCGAGGTCCAGACTTTCGTGCACGCCGTGCACCGGCTCGCCGAGCAGCCGGGTGTCGAGCAGCGAGCGCGCATAGAAGGGCGTGTCTTCCAGCGTGCGCGCCCGCGGTGTCGTGCCGGCTTCGCTGCGCGTCGCGCGGGCAATCCCCCAGCGCGTGCCCGGCAGGTCGTGCGCCGCCGGTGCGGCGAAGCTGCGGCAGCCGCCGTCGGCGTCGAAATGCAGTGCCAGCGAATGCGGCGTGCCGTCGCGTCGCTCTACGTCGTACAGCACCGCGGTGTCGCCGCCACGCAGGCTGCTGCGCGACCAGTGCCAGCGGGTGAAGTCCTCCTCCAGCGCGCGACTGCCGGCATTGCTGTCGGCATAGGCGTCGCCATGCCAGTGCAGCGCCGGTTCGCTCAGCCTGACCTCGACCCGGGCGCAGGGTGCGATCGGCAGCCACAGGTGGCGCCCGTCGGCATCGAGCGCGAAGGTGTCCTGCACCAGCGTCGGCGCGTGCAGACGCACGCTGCCGCGCACGCGCATCGGCAGCGGCGCGCCGATCTCGTCGAGGTCGATGGTGAGTGCCGCGCCTTCCCAGTGCAGCCGGCTCGGGCCGATGCGCAGGCTGTGCGCGTCGCGCTGCAGCGCCGACGCGCCGCGCTCGGTCATGGTCCAGCGGCGCTTGTCGCCATACAGCGCGACGTTCAGCGCGCAGTGCGCGTGCGGGTCGGCGGCACCCGGGCGACGGCGGCGGGCCAGTGCGTAATACGGCGAGAACACGCTGCCGATGAAGGCGATCACCGTCAGTCCGTAGCGACCGTCATCGCTGGTGGCGTTGACGTACCACCAGCGGTATCCGCCCGGCGCGACGTCGGCGTCGAAGTTGCGTGCGTTCATGAGCGGGCCTCCAAGCGGTCGTGCAGGATGCAGTCGGCCGCCAGCCGGCCGGACAGCGCGGCCATCGGCAGGCCGGGGCCGGGGTGCGCGCTGCCGCCGGCCAGATAGAGTCCGGGCACGCGGCTGCGCGCGCCGGGGCGGCGGAAGGCAGCGCGCCAGCCGTGCGAAGCCTCGCCGTAAAGCGCGCCGCCGGTCGCGGGAAACATCCGGTTGAAGTCTTCCGGCGTGGTGGTGACGCAGGCACTGGCGCGGCGTTCGATGCGCAGGCCGCAGTGCGCCATCTGGCGGAAGGCGAGGTGGGCACAGCGCTCGATCTCGCCGGGGCGTGCCAGCCGGCGGTCGCCATCGGCCGGCGCATTGACCAGGCAGAGCAGGCGTTCCGCCGGCAGCGGCGACGACGGCGGCGCGTCGCCGCGATCCTGCGCGCAGACATAGACGGTGGGTGCGCGCGGCAGCCGGCCGTGGCGCTGCAGGTCGTCGAATTCGGCGCGGTAGTCGGTCGAGAAGAACACGTTGTGGCGCAGCAGCGGGAAGCCCTCGGTCGCCGCGACCAGATTCCAGGTCACCGCCGACAGCGAGCGCGCGGCGGGCTCGACCGCGGCCGTCGCGCGGCGCACGCCGTCGCCGAAATGACCCGCTGGCAGCGCGGCGACGTCGGCGTTGGCAACCACGGTGCGCGCCGCCAGCCACTCGCCCGAGGCCAGCCGGACGCCGGATACGTGATCGCCTTGCAGCGTGATCTCGCTGACGTGCTCGCCGTAGCGGAACTGCACGCCGTGGCGCACGCACAGCGCGGCCAGCGCCTCGGCCAGCCGGTACATGCCGCCCTCGATCAGCCAGACGCCGCGCTGTTCGACATGGGCCACCAGCATCAGCGTGGCCGGTGCATCGAAGGGCGACGAGCCGCAATAGGTGGCGTAGCGGCCGAACAACTGGCGCAGCCGCGGGTCGCGGAAGTGGCTGCAGAGTGCCCGCCACATCGTTGCAAAGGGGCGGATGCGCAGGATGTTGACGCCGGCGCGCCGCGCCAGTTCGAGCGGCCCCGGCCGCTGGGCGCGCATGAAGCTGCTGTCGAGCGTGCGGTAGATGGTCTGCGCCTCGCGCGTGAAACGGACGAAGCGCCGCGCCTCGGCGGCGCCGGCGAAGTCGCCGATGGCCTGGGCGCTGCGCTCGACGTCGGCGTGCAGGTCCAGCTGCTCGTCGGCCGACCAGGCGTGGCGCGCCAGCACCTCGACCTTGCGCGTGCCGACGTGGGTGGCGAAGTCGCTGCCGGCGGCGTCGAAGATGTCCTCGAACACCTCGCGCAGCGTGAACACCGTCGGGCCGGCGTCGAGCCGCAGACCGGCCACGTGCACCTCGCGCAGCTTGCCGCCGGGCGTGCCTGCGCGCTCGGTCAGCGTCACCGCCAGGCCGCGGCGGGCCAGTTCGAGCGCGGCCACCAGGCCCGCCACGCCGGCACCGATCACCACCACGTCCTGTCCGCTCATGTCGGCTCCTGTAAACCTTCATTGACGTTACGACCTGTCATGTCTACATTACATTACACCAGCGCCTGACAATCAAGATTGACAGTTGGCGCGATAACTCGTCGGACGCAGCTGCGCGCCGACACATGCGGGGGAACAGGCCATGGATGGAATGAAGCGCATCGAGCAGGCCCTGGGGATGGCGGTCGAACAATCGCTGGTGGCTGCGCTGTCGCATGCCGACGGCCCCGGCTGCCCGCCACTGCTGGCGGCGGCCATCCGTCACGCGGTGTTCCCGGGCGGCGCGCGCATCCGGCCGCGGCTCTGTCTGGCTGCGGCCTGCGCCTGCGGCGAGGACGACACGTCGATCGCCGATCACGCCGCCGCGGCAATCGAACTGCTGCACTGCGCGTCGCTGGTGCATGACGATCTGCCCTGCTTCGACGATGCGCCACTGCGCCGGGGCAAGCCTTCGGTGCACAGCGCCTTCGGCGAGCGCATCGCCGTGCTCACCGGGGACGCGCTGATCGTGCTCGCCTTCCAGACGATGGCGCGCGGCGGCGCCCAGGCGCCGTACCGTCTGCTGCCGCTGCTGTCCATCATCGGCCGCGGTGTCGGCGTGCCGTCGGGCATCGTCGCCGGCCAGGCGCTCGAGTGCGAAACCGACGTGAACCTGCGCCAGTACCAGCAGGCCAAGACCGGCGCGCTGTTTGCCGCGGCCACCATGGCCGGTGCGGCGGCGGCGGGGGCCGATCCCGGCCCGTGGCGCGCGCTCGGCGACTGCATGGGCGAAGCCTTCCAGGTGGCCGACGACATCCTCGACGTGGCATCGACGCAGGAGCGCATCGGCAAGCCGATCGGCCGCGACGCCGCACTGGGCCGGCCGAGCGCCGCTCGCGAACTGGGCATACCGGGCGCAGTGAAACGGCTGCAGCAACTGGTCAGCGACGCCATGGACGCGGTGCCCGCCTGCTCCGGTGCCGACGGACTGCGCGCGGTGATCGCGATGGAAGCGCAGCGCTTCCTGCCGGCAGAGATCGCCGACTGCGCCGCCTGAAGATCGCGCCATGGACCTGCCCGACACATTCCGGCCGCCGGCGGTGACGGCGAGCGAAGGTCTGGTCGAGCGCATCCGCCAGGCGGCGGAGCGCTTGCTCAGCAGCCCGCGTTTCCATCGCTGGGCGGCCGCCTTTCCGCTGACGCGCCACAAGGCGCGGCGCGAGGCGCGTGCGCTGTTCGACCTGTGCGCCGGCTTCGTCTATTCGCAGGTGCTGCTCGCCTGCGTGCGGCTGAAACTGTTCGAGCTGCTGGCCGACGGCGCGCAGAGCGCGCAGCAGGTGGCTTTGCGCACCGGGCTCAGCCGCGACGCCGCCGAGCGACTGCTGGACGCGGCGGTGGCGTTGCGCCTGGCGTCGCGCCGTGCCGGTGGCCGCTACGGCCTGGGCATGCTGGGGGCGGCCGTGCGGGCCAATCCGGGCATCGCCGACATGGTCGAGCACCACGGGCGCGTCTATCGCGATTTCGAGGATCCGGTGGCGCTGCTGCGCGGCCTGTCCGGCGCCACCGCGCTGTCCGGCTACTGGCCCTATGCCGGCAATGCCGACGCCGCCGCGCTCGACGACGGCCGCATCGCCGACTACACGGCGCTGATGGCGGCGTCGCAGCCGCTGGTGGCCGACGAAGTGCTCGATACCTATCCGGTCGCCATGCACCGCTGCCTGCTCGATGTCGGCGGCGGCGACGGCAGCTTCCTGCGCGCTGCGGCGCGTCGCGCGCCGGACCTGCGGCTGCAGCTGTTCGACCTGCCGGCGGTGGCGAATCAGGCGCGCCGGCGCTTTGCCGAGGCGGGCCTGACGGCGCGTGCCGAGGTGTTCGGCGGCGCCTTCCAGACTGACGCCTTGCCGCGCGGCGCCGACCTGGTGTCGGTGGTGCGCGTGCTGCACGACCACGACGACGACGACGTGATGCAGCTGCTGCGCGCCATCCGCGCGCTGCTGCCACCCGACGGCACGCTGCTGATCGCCGAACCGATGTCCGGCGTGGCCGGTGCCGAGCCGGTCGGCGACGCCTATTTCGGCTTCTACCTGATGGCGATGGGGCGGGGCCGCCCGCGCAGCGAGGCGCGGCTCACCGACATGCTGCGCGCCGCCGGCTTCTGCCAGATCGGCCGTCTGCCGACGCGGATTCCGCTGCAGACCTGCGTGCTGGTGGCGCGTCCACGACCGCTGACACACGATGAAGCAGAAAGTGTAATTAAACGTTGACACACGTCAGGGTAAACATAGAATGACACTTATGCGACAGGCCGTGCTGACACCGTCAGCCGACCGTCCTCAACGAGGAGGCGCGATGGACAGCATGGCCGTAGTGCTGCAGCAACCGGAACAGCTGGTCGTGACACGGCTGGATCTGGCGCCTGCAGGAGACGCCGACGTCGTCGTCGATGTCGAGTGGAGCGGCATCAGCACCGGCACCGAACGCCTGCTGTGGTCCGGTCGCATGCCGCCCTTTCCGGGCATGGGTTATCCGCTGGTGCCGGGTTACGAATCGGTGGGCCGCGTCAGCGCCGCCGGGCGTGCTGCCGGTCTGCGCATCGGCGAGCGGGTGTTCGTGCCGGGTGCGCGCTGTTTCGGCGAGGTGCGCGGCCTGTTCGGCGGAGCCGCCTCACGGCTGGTGGTACCGGCGGCGCGGGCGCTGCCGATAGACGAAGCCCTGGCCGAACGCGGCATCCTGCTGGCGCTGGCCGCCACCGCACAGCACGCGGTCATGGGCGGCGCCAGGCTGCCTGATCTCATCATCGGTCACGGCGTGCTCGGCCGGCTGGTCGCCCGGCTGACCGTGGCCGCCGGCGGCGAGCCGGTGGTGTGGGAAACGAATCCGATGCGCGCCGCCGGCAGCACCGGCTACGCGGTCATCCCGGCCGCGCTGGACAGCCGCCGCGACTACCGCTGCATCTGCGACGTCAGCGGCGACGCGACGCTGCTCGACACGCTGATCGCACGGCTGGCACCGCAGGGCGAAATCGTGCTGGCCGGCTTCTACGAGGACGCACTGTCCTTCCATTTCGCACCGGCCTTCATGCGCGAGGCGCGACTGCGCGTCGCCGCCCAGTGGCAGGACGCCGATCTGGCCACCGTGCGCGACATGGCCGCCGACGGCCGGCTGTCGCTCGATGGCCTGATCACGCATCGCGAGGTGGCCAGCCGCGCCGACCTCGCCTACCGCACGGCATTCGGTGACCCCGGCTGCCTGAAGATGATCCTCGACTGGAGACAGCTGTCATGACCGAAGCCTGTGGCGGCGGCGCCGTCAGCACCATCAAGTTCGACCTGACCAAGGTGCTGCGCGCCGAGGCAGCGATCGATCCCGATCCCGTCGCGGATGGCGAAGTGACCAAGCAGACGCAGATCATCGCCATCTACGGCAAGGGCGGCATCGGCAAGAGTTTCACGCTGGCCAACCTGAGCTACATGATGGCGCAGCAGGGCAAGAAGGTGCTGCTGATCGGCTGCGACCCGAAGAGCGACACCACCTCGCTGCTGTTCGGCGGCAAGGCCTGCCCGACCATCATCGAAACCAGTTCGAAGAAGAAGCTGGCCGGCGAGGACGTGGGCATCGGCGACGTCTGCTTCATCCGCGACGGCGTGTTCGCGATGGAGTTGGGCGGCCCCGAGGTCGGCCGCGGCTGCGGCGGGCGCGGCATCATCCACGGCTTCGAAACGCTGGAGAAGCTCGGTTTCCACGACTGGGGTTTCGACTACGTGCTGCTCGATTTCCTCGGCGACGTGGTGTGCGGCGGCTTCGGCCTGCCGATCGCCCGCGACATGTGCCAGAAGGTGATCGTGGTCGCCAGCAACGACCTGCAGAGCCTGTACGTCGCCAACAACGTGTGCAGCGCGGTCGAGTATTTCCGCAAGCTGGGCGGCAATGTCGGCGTGGCGGGCGTGGTGATCAACCGCGACGACGGCACCGGCGAGGCGGCGCGGTTCGCCGATGCGGCCGGCATTCCGGTGCTGGCCACCATCCCGGCCAACGACGACATCCGGCGCAAGAGCGCCAGCTACGAAATCATCGGCCGCCCTGGTTCGCAATGGGCGCCGCTGTTCGAGGAACTGGCCACCAATGTGGCTGAGGCGCCACCGGTGCGGCCGAAGCCGATGACCCAGGACGGTCTGCTCGGCCTGTTCGCCGCCGACGTGACCGGTCGCGACTACGTGATGACGCCGGCCACGGTGGCCGACATGCTGGGTCGAGAAGACGTGATCCGGCCGTCGCTCGAAGTGGTGTACGACACCGTCTGAGGTGGCCACCATGACCGACACAACGCATACACAGGTCATCAACACCGACGCGCTGTCGGCGCAGCGCCGGCCGGCCGACGGCGACGGCATCGGCTGTCACGCCGGGCGCGAACAGCTGGACGGCGCGGCGCGCGCCGCCGGCAAGAGCGAAACGCTGGACCGCTACGCCGCCGACTATCCGAAGGGCCCGCACGACCAGCCGCAGAGCATGTGCCCGGCTTTCGGTTCGCTGCGCGTCGGTCTGCGCATGCGCCGCACCGCAACCGTGCTGTCCGGTTCCGCCTGCTGCGTCTATGGCCTCACCTTCACTTCGCATTTCTACGGCGCCCGCCGCAGCGTCGGCTACGTGCCCTTCAACAGCGAAACGCTGGTGACCGGCAAGCTGTTCGAGGACATCCGCGAGGCGGTGTACAAGCTGGCCGATCCGGCCCAGTACGACGCCATCGTCATCATCAATCTGTGCGTGCCGACCGCCAGCGGCGTGCCGCTGCAGCTGCTGCCGAAAGAGATCGACGGCGTACGCATCATCGGCATCGACGTGCCGGGCTTCGGCGTCCCGACGCACGCCGAGGCGAAGGACGTGCTGGCCGGCGCGATGCTGCGCTACGCCCGCCAGGAGGCGGAGCAGGGGCCGGTGCAGGCGCCGCGCAGCGGTGTGGCCGACCGGCCGACGGTGGCGCTGGTGGGCGAAATGTTCCCGGTCGATCCGGTCATCATCGGCTCGCTGCTCGAACCGATGGGACTGGCCGCCGGCCCGGTGGTGCCGACACGCGAATGGCGCGAGCTGTACGCCGCGCTCGACTGCGCGGTGGTCGGTGCCATCCATCCTTTCTATACCGCGAGCTTCCGCGAGTTCGAAGCGGCGGGTCGGCCCATCGTCGGCTCCGCGCCGATCGGTCACGACGGCAGCGAGGCCTGGCTGCAGTCCGTCGGCCAGGCGGCCAACGTCGGTCAGGCGCAGATCGACGCGGCGAAGAACCGCTTCCTGCCGGCGATACGCGGCGCGCTTGCCGCCAACCCGATCAGGGGCCGCATCACGCTGTCCGGCTACGAAGGTTCGGAACTGCTGGTGGCGCGGCTGCTGGTCGAGAGCGGCGCCGACCTGCGCTATGTCGGCACCGCCTGCCCGCAGACGCCGCACAGCGCGGCCGACCGCGAATGGCTGAGCGCGCACGGCGTGCATGTGCAGTACCGCGCCTCGCTCGAACAGGATCTCGCCGCGATGCGCGAATTCCGTCCGGACCTGGCGATCGGTACGACACCGGTGGTGCAGGCGGCGAAGGAGGCGCGCATCCCGGCGCTGTACTTCACCAATCTGATTTCGGCACGACCGCTGATGGGGCCGGCCGGTGCCGGCTCGCTGGCACAGGTGATCAATGGCGCCATCGGCAACAAGGCGCGCTTCGACACGATGAGCGAATTCTTCGACGGCGTCGGCAGCGGTCACGCCGGCGGCGTGTGGCAGGACGTGCCGAAGGACAGGCCGGAATACCGCGCCGCCTACCGCGCGAAGATGGCCAAGCTGGCCCGCGCGCGCAGCGTCGAGGAGGCCATATGAGTACGCAGCGGAGTACCCAGCGGAGCACACAGCGGAGCACACAGCAATCCAGCCACGAGCGGGTGACGACATGCTGATCCTCGACCACGACCGCGCAGGCGGCTACTGGGGTGCGGTGTACACCTTCACCGCGATCAAGGGCCTGCAGGTGGTGATCGACGGTCCGGTCGGTTGCGAGAACCTGCCGGTCACTTCGGTGCTGCACTACACCGACGGCCTGCCGCCGCACGAACTGCCCATCGTCGTGACCGGTCTGGCCGAAGAACAGCTCGGCCGCGAAGGCACCGAAGGCAGCATGCGCCGCGCCCACCAGGTGCTGGACCCGGACCAGCCGGCGGTGGTGGTGACCGGGTCGATCGCCGAAATGATAGGCGGCGGCGTGACGCCAGAAGGCACCAACATCCAGCGCTTCCTGCCGCGCACGATAGACGAGGACCAGTGGCAGTGCGCCAACCGCGCCATCAACTGGTTGTGGACGCAGTACGGCGCCAAGCGCATCCCGGAACGCAAGCCGCGCGCCGACGGCGTGAAGCCGCGGGTGAACATCATCGGGCCGATCTACGGCTGCTTCAACACGCCGAGCGACCTGGCGGAAGTCCGTCGCCTGGTCGAAGGCATCGGCTGCGAAGTGAATCTCAGCTTCCCGCTCGGCAGTCATCTGGCCGACGTGCCGAAACTGGTCGATGCCGACGTCAATATCTGCATGTACCGCGAGTACGGCCGGCTGCTGTGCGAAACGCTGGAGCGGCCCTATCTGCAAGCGCCGATAGGCCTGCACTCGACCACCCGCTTCCTGCGTGCGCTGGGCGAACTGACCGGTCTCGATCCGGAGCCCTTCATCGAGCGCGAGAAGCACACGACGATCAAGCCGCTGTGGGATCTGTGGCGTTCGGTGACGCAGGATTTCTTCGGTACCGCCAGCTTCGCCGTGGTCGCCAACGACACCTACGCACGCGGCATCCGCCACTTCCTGGAAGAGGACATGGGTCTGCCCTGTGCGTTCGCGGTGTCGCGGCGCGCCGGTGCCAAGACCGACAACGACGCGGTGCGCGCGCTGGTGCGCGACAAGGCGCCGCTGGTCATGTTCGGCAGCTACAACGAGCGCATGTACATGGCCGAGTGCGGCGCACGCGGCAGCTACATTCCCGCCTCCTTCCCCGGCGCCATCATCCGCCGCCACACCGGCACGCCCTTCATGGGCTACGCCGGCGCCACCTATCTGGTGCAGGAGGTGTGCAACGCGCTGTTCGACGCGCTGTTCCACATCCTGCCGCTGGGCAGCGACATGGATCGCGTTGACGCCACACCGTCGCGGCTGGCCCGTGCCGACGCACGGCCGTGGGACGACGACGCCCAGCGCCTGCTCGATCAGTACCTCGACAAGCAGCCCTTCCTGGTGCGCATCTCGGCCGCCAAGCGGCTGCGCGACAAGGCGGAAGAAGCGGCGCGCGGCGCCGACGAACAACGCATCACTGCAGCGCGCGTGCAGCGTGCGCTGGAAACGACATGAGGACCGGTCTGGCCACCGTCCGGAGCGGGCGCAGCACGCGTCCGCCCACCCTCTTGCGGGGCGCAGTCAGCCCCGGAAGTCCCCGCCGCGCGGGCGTTGCGCGGCAATGGCCGAAAGGCCCGTCAGGAGGTAATCGGTATGGCTGATGGCACTAGAAGCGGATCCCTGTCAGGACTGACAGATTCCGAGGCGCGGGAATTCCACGCCATTTTCATGACCAGTTTCATCGTCTTTCTGGTCGTCGCGATCGTCGCTCACATCCTCGTCTGGAACTGGCGCCCCTGGCTGCCGGGCTCCGAGGGTTATGCGTCGCTGATCGAAGGCGTCAAGGCGGCGACCTACTCGGTCATTCCTTACATCTACCAGGCATAGGAGCGCAGATATGTGGCGTATTTGGTTGCTTTTCGATCCGCGCAGATCACTGGTCGCGCTCTTCACCTTCCTCATGGTGCTGGCGCTCCTGATCCATTTCATCCTGCTCAGCACCGATCGCTTCAACTGGATCGAAGGCCCGAGCAAGAAACCCGCAGCAACGGCCCAGAGCGCAATGCCGGCTCCGGTCGCGATGCGGACAACGCAGTAAATGCACTGACGGCAGGAGTGCGGGGACCGGGCCTGCCCGGCCTCGCATGAGCGCTGCAGCGCGTCTCTACCGCGGAGGCATCGCGCTTCCGGATAAGGGGGTTGGCATGTCCATGCTCAGTTTCGAAAAAAAATACCGCATCCGTGGCGGGACGCTGCTCGGCGGAGACCTGTTCGACTTCTGGGTCGGCCCCTTCTACGTCGGTTTCTTCGGTGTCACCAGCATCTTCTTCGCGCTGCTGGGCACACTGCTCATCATCTGGGGCGCCTCGCAGGGCACCACCTGGAATCTCTGGCAGATCAACATCGCTCCACCCGACCTGAAGTACGGCCTGGGCATGGCACCGCTGATGGAGGGCGGGCTGTGGCAGCTGATCACGGTGTGCGCCATCGGCGCCTTCGTGTCGTGGGCGCTGCGCGAGGTGGAGATCTGCCGCAAGCTCGGCATGGGTTATCACGTGCCGGTGGCGTTCTCGGTCGCCATCTTCGCCTACGTCACGCTGGTGGTGTTCCGGCCGCTGCTGCTCGGCGCCTGGGGGCACGGTTTTCCGTACGGCATCATGAGCCACCTCGACTGGGTGTCGAACACCGGCTATCAGTACCTGCACTTCCACTACAACCCGGCGCACATGCTGGCGGTGAGCTGCTTCTTCGCCACCACGCTGGCGCTGTCGTTGCACGGTGCGCTCATCCTGTCGGCGACCAATCCGCCGGGTGATGGCGTGGTCAAGACGCCGGACCACGAAAACACCTTCTTCCGTGACGCCATCGGCTACTCGATCGGCACGCTGGGCGTGCATCGACTGGGTCTTTTCCTCGCGCTGTCGGCCGGCTTCTGGAGCGCGGTGTGCATCGTCATCAGCGGTCCGTTCTGGACACGCGGGTGGCCGGAATGGTGGAGCTGGTGGCTCAACCTTCCCGTGTGGCGATAACAGACGAAAGCGAGGGTGCCATCATGGCCGAGTACCAGAATCTATTCACGCAGGTGCAGGTGCACGCACCGTCCTTCCCCGGTGTTTCGGTCGGTCGTGACGACCGCGAACGCACCGGCACACCGACCCACGTACATCTGTTCGGTCGCCTCGGCGACGCGCAGATCGGGCCCATCTACCTCGGCTGGTTCGGGCTGGCGTCGCTGATCTGCGGCTTCATCGCCTTCGAGATCATCGGCCTCAACATGATGGCCTCGGTGAACTGGGATCCGATCGAGTTCGTGCGCCAGCTGTTCTGGCTCGCGCTGGAGCCACCGGCGCCGCATTACGGGCTGTCGATACCCCCACTGAACGAGGGCGGATGGTGGCTGATGGCGGGCTTCTTCCTCACCACCTCCATCCTGCTCTGGTGGGTGCGCATGTACCGCAGGGCACGGGCACTCGGCATGGGTACCCACGTGGCCTGGGCCTTCGCGGCCGCGATCTGGCTCTACCTGGTGCTCGGCTTCATCCGCCCGGTGCTGATGGGGTCGTGGTCGGAGGCGGTGCCCTTCGGCATCTTCCCGCACCTGGACTGGACCGCCGCGTTCTCGATCCGTTACGGCAACCTGTTCTACAACCCCTTCCACATGCTGTCGATCGCCTTCCTCTACGGCTCGACCCTGCTGTTCGCGATGCACGGCGCGACCATCCTGGCGGTCAGCCGCTTCGGCGGCGAGCGCGAGATCGAACAGATCGTCGATCGCGGAACCGCATCGGAGCGCGCCGCACTGTTCTGGCGCTGGACCATGGGCTTCAACGCATCGATGGAATCCATCCACCGCTGGGCCTGGTGGTTCGCCGTGCTGTGCCCGCTGACCGGCGGCATCGGCATCCTGCTGACCGGCACGGTGGTCAACAACTGGTACCTGTGGGCCGTCAAGCATCACGTTGCACCGATGTATCCGGCGGTGTTCGGCACCGTCGTCGATCCCGCCACCGTGCAAGGAGTGCAGCCATGAACACCCTGAAGGCAACACTGCGTGTCGTCGCCATGCTGGGGGCGGGGCTGCTGCTCGCCGCCTGCGAGAAACCGCCGATCGACACGGTGCAGCGCGGCGTGCGCGGCACCGGCATGGTCCAGGTCTACAACCCGCGCATCGTCGAGGGCGAACAGCAGAAGAACGTGGTGCCGGAGCCGATACCGGCGGCACCGCGCGAAGGGCAGAAGGCGTCCGAGGTGTTCCAGAACGTGAAGGTGCTGGGCGACGTCAGCGTCGCCGAGTTCACCCGGCTGATGGTGGCGATGACCGCCTGGGTTTCGCCGGAACAGGGCTGCGCCTACTGCCACAAGCTGGAGAACATGGCCGACGACTCGATGTACACCAAGGTGGTGGCGCGGCGGATGATCCAGATGACGCAGCACATCAACGCCGACTGGAAGCCGCACGTCGCCGACACCGGCGTCACCTGCTACACCTGTCATCGCGGCATGCCGGTGCCGGCCGAGGTGTGGTTCCAGCCGCCGCCGCAGAAGCACGCGACGCGCATGGCCGGATCGAAGATGCAGCAGAACACGCCGGACGCCGCGGTCGCCTACGCCTCGCTGCCCTACGACGCCTTCACCCGCTATCTGCAGAAGGGGCAGGAAATCCGCGTCAATGCGGTGACCGCGCTGCCGACCGCGGCGCCTGGCTCGCTGGCCGATACCGAGGGTACGTACGGACTGATGATGCACATGTCGGATGCGCTCGGCGTCAACTGCACCTACTGCCACAACAGCCGCGCCTTCGCGCCATGGACCGAAAGCACGCCGCAGCGGCAGACCGCCTGGCACGGCATACGGATGGCGCGCGACCTGAACAACGAATACATGGTGCCGCTGACCGCGACCTTTCCGGCGCATCGGCTCGGGCCGACCGGCGACGTCGCCAAGCTGAACTGCGCGACCTGCCACCAGGGTGCTTACAAGCCGCTCTACGGCACGCCGATGCTGAAGGACTACGTGGCGCTCAGCGCCCCCGGCGCACAGGCCGCACTGCCGCCCGCTGCCGCAGCAGCAGCCGAGACCCCGGCACCGGCCGCCGAGGCGGAGGCGGCGAAGCCCTGATCCACGGTCGGCGCGCCGCAGTGCGCCGACCTGACCCCGTTCGGCCGCTCCTGCAGTTCTCCTCCGCGCTGGGCCAGACAGCGCCTCTGCGGGAGCGGATCCGGACACCACGCAGACAGGGCGCGCCACCCGGTGCGCCCGGATCGCGCAGCGCCCGGGTCGGCTGGCCCCTCCCGCACTCCGCGCAGAGGAGACAGTCATGCAGGTCAGTGAAGTCATGTCGTCCGGCGTGCTCAGCGCCGCGCCCGGCGACAGCGTCAGATCCGTCGTCATCCACATGCTCAGCCGTCACTGCGGAGCCATTCCGGTGATCGAACCGGATGCCCGCATCGTCGGCATCGTGTCGGTGCGCGACATCATGCTGCCGATGTATCCCAAGCTGGGCGAGTACATCCACGATAACGTGGGTACGCGCGACTTCCTCGCGATGGAGGAGGGCTATGACCGCGTGCTGACGATGCGGGTCGATCAGGTGATGACACGCAACCCGCTGGTGCTTTCCCCGGAGACGCCGGTGCTCGAAGCGGCGTCGTGGATGGGCGTCAAGAACTTCCGCCGCATGCCGGTCGCGCGCGACGGCAAGCTGGTCGGCATGGTGAGCATCGGCGACATCAACCGCGGGCTGTTCTTCGCACGCATCGGCGGCTAGGCGGACCGGCCCAGCGCGCCGGTCGATCGGCTGGCGCGGTCGGCGTCGGGACAGGGGTTCTGAGGGAGGGGTCTTCCGACCCCGACATCGGCCTGGATCGAAGCCTGCGGTCCGCAATCGGCTAATCGCGACCAGAGGTCGCTCCCACAAAAACACGACGCGTCATCGGAGCCCGGCTTCCTGTGGGAGCGAGCTTGCTCGCGATAACGGCCTTGATCCAAGCCCGCGGCCCGCAATCGCCGCATCGCGACCAGAGGTCGCTCCCACGCTCAGAGCGGCTTCACCTCTTCCCGACCGCGTGATTTCAGTCCCCAGTTCCAGATCGCGTTGAACGGCAGCGGCAGCACCATGAACAGGTGCTCGACCACGGCCAGGCCGGCCATCGTGGCGAGCAAGGTAAGGGCTACGGCGTCGGCGCTGCCGGGTACGGCCGCGGCGGCGTGGCCGATCAGTTCGCCGGTGAGCGCGCTGCCGGCGACGATGGACAGCGGCCACAGCGCATTCATGCGGCGCCGGCGGAAGAAGCTCTTCAGATAGAGCAGGTGTGGCGGCAGGAACTCCTCGCTGAAGTTGCGCACGCCGAAATGCAGGTTCAGCTTGGCCGACAGCCGCATGCCCCAGAGCAGCAGATAGCTGTGCAGCGCGGTGGTGTTGGCGGCGTCCAGGGTGAGCAGCCAGATCAGCAGCGCGCCGCCGGCGATGGCCAGCTCGTGATGGATGATGGCTTCGGTCGCGTGCCGGAAATGCGCGAGGCCGTCGCAACCCGCGGCGCAGGCGTGCTTGCGCGGACCGGTCACCCAGCCCATCAGGAAGCTCATTTCCATCCAGCCCCACACCACCAGCGCGCTGGTGAAGCCGCAGTAGCTGCCGAGTGCGCTGTCGAGCTGCGCGCTGTGCTGCAGGCCGGCCAGCGCGGCGATCGCCAGCACGCTGGCCACCGTCATGCTGAGGCGGAAGGTGCGTCGCGGCAGGCCGTCCAGATAGAGGATGACGCCGGTCGCCGCCCACCACAGCGCCAGCGCGTAAAGCAGGGGCAGCGCCCAGCCGGGCAGGGCGCCGTCCATCGCGCTCACCAGGCCGGCGACATGCGCACGTCGTCCGGCACCGCGTTCGGCTTGACCGGGTGCAGGTAGAGACGGGCGAAGGTGCCGAAGGCGGCGACCGCGCAGACGCCGCGCTTGAGCAGACCGGTGATGCCGCCCTGCTGCTTCGCCGCCTCGTTCGCCTGGGCCAGCGCGAACAGCCGTTCGAGGCCGGCGCGGAAGGACGGGCTGTCGGTATCCAGCGTCAGCGGGAACACCTGTTTCGAGATGTCCGAGGTGATGCGGAATACCGCGTAGTCGTAGCTGTCCGCTTCCAGTCCCATGGCCTGGTGCAGCTGCGGCCGCATGTGGTCGCGCACGTACATCGTGGCGTACACCGCGAGCAGGAAGAAGCGCACCCACAGCAGATTGGCGCCGCGCAGCAGGTGAGGCTGGGCGCGCAGGATGAGGGCGAACGATTCGCCGTGCCGGAATTCGTCGTTGCACCAGCGCTCGAACCAGCGAAAGATCGGATGGAAGCGCAGTTCGGGGTGACGTTCGAGCTGACGGTAGATGGTGATGTAGCGCGCGTAGCCGATCTTCTCCGACAGATAGGTGGCGTAGAAGATGTATTTCGGTTTGAAGAAGGTGTAGCGCTTGGTGCGCTTCAGACTGCCCAGATCGACGCCCAGTCCGTAGTCCTTCAGCGACATGTTCAGGAAGTTGGCGTGGCGCGCCTCATCGCGTGCCATGTAGGCCATCAGTGCCTTGATGTCCGGGTTGTTGACGTTCTTCTTGATCTCGTTGTACAGCACGCAGCCGGAGAACTCGGAGGTGATTGAGCTGATCAGGAAGTCCATGAACTCCTGGTGCAGCGCCGGCGGCAGTGCGCGGATCTGTTCGCCGAAATCGGCGCTGCGCTGGAAGTGATCGTGATTGTTGTCGCCTTCGTACTCCAGCATCATCGCGTCCCACTCGGCGCGCACCGGTCCGACGTCGAGGCGGTTCATCGCGGCGAAATCGGTGGTGTAGAAGCGCGGGCTCAGCATGGTGCTGACGCGCGCCTTGTCGGTGGCTTCGGCGGAAACGGCGACCTGCGGCGCAGGCTGTGTGGCAGTGCTCATGGCTGTGCTCCCGATGCATGCAGGGTGGGGCGGCCGGCGTCGAGCAGCCGGCCGAAGGCGCCGGCGTTCACCGGCCCGAAGGATTCGAGGTCAACGCGGCGCGCCGTGCTCCGATCGACCAGCGTGAGCCGGCCGTCGGCGCGGGCGATCAGTGCGAACGGCTGTTCCGGCCCGATCTGCTGGCGGCGGCGTTCGCGCACCAGACCGCGCAGCGTGCCGCGCACGAAGCCCTGTTCGCCGACGAAGGATTCGATCTGCGTTTCGGTCCGCGCATCGATGACGGCGATGCTGCCGTCCGGCCTGTCCTCGAAGCGCAGTTCGCGCACCGCGACCGCAGCGGCGTCCGGCGTCGCGATCGAGGTGCCGGACAGGCGGACCAGCGCGACCGCGGCGAGCACGCCGGCCAGCATCAGGCCGATGGCGAGCAGTGGCCAGCGTGGCAGTGCGGGTGCGGTGTGTGCGCTCATGCTGCCTTCCTCAGTGAGTGGCGAGTTGTGGTGCGCGACCGGTGCGGCGGGCACGCGGCGTGGGCGCATCGGCCTTCTGCGCGGCTGCAGCGGGCGCCATTTGCGGCGCGTCGCTGCGCGCGGCCTGCCAGGCTTCGGTCAGCAGGCCGGCGACACGGGCGGCGTCGGCGATGCAGCACAGCATCGGCTCCGGCCGGGCGGCCCGCCACGGACGTGCGTGCGGCCACAGGTGCAGCAGCGCGATGCGATCGGGCGCGGCCAGCAGCAGCGGAATGTTGCCGTGCCCGTCGCGCGTGAGCTTCAGCCCGGCCGATTCGATCCGGCGCAGCGGCAGGTTGAAGGTGAGGCTGAGCACGATGCCGACGCGCATGACGACGCGCCGGTCGGTGATCGTATAGACCGTGGTGCGCGCGCTCAGCCAGGCGAGCAGCGTCATCATGCCGAGCGCGGCCAGCACCAGCGGCAGCAGCATCAGCACGGCACTGGCGGCGTCGCCTGCGCTGCCGCCGTCGGCGATGACGAAGCCGGCGCGCAGCGCGAGGATGACGGCGAAGTAGAGCGCCAGCGCGCGCACGTGGAAGCGCTCGCGTGCCAGTTGCTTCCAGTCCGGGCCACCCTGCCAGAGCAGGGTCTCGTGGGACGGCAGCCGTTCCGGCAGGCCGGGCGCGGCTTCGAACTCGTGTTCGTGGCCGTCGTGACGGACCGCGCGCAGGCCGCTCACAGCAGGGGTTCCTTGCGCGATGCTTCGGCGTACAGCGTGCCGCCGCCGTAGTAGGCCATCACCTTCTCCTCTTCCAGCAGCGTGATGCGGTCGGTCGCCTTGGGTTGCGGCACGCTGGCGAACTGGTGGCCGAGGATGGACGCCACCTTGACCGCACGTTCGCCGACGCGGCAGAAGTTCATCGGCAGCAGCACGCGGCGCGTACCGCCGCCGGCCGGTACGTCCAGTTCGAGGTAGCGGAACATCGCTTCCGAGCGGTCCACCCACAGGTCGCGCACCACGCCGCCCTGCGCGCCATCGGCGCCGATCACCGGCAGGCCGCGCGGATCGGTGTCCTGGTGCGCGACGTCGTAGTCGGGGGCGTCGCGCAGCGGCACGATGCGCAGCGCGCCGTCGAAGGTGAGGTCGGGCAGGTCGGCGCGGTCGGCCCAGGCGCCGGGGCCGACGCCGTCGAGCATCGGGTTGCCGGTCGGGTCCAGCGGCGCGCCCGGCCAGTTGCCGCTGGGCGTGGCTTTCAGCGTCTGCGGCGACTTGAAGTCATTGGGCACGGTGACCGTGCGACCGTCCTGCAGACGGAAGGTCTTCGGGTCGGGGATAGGCGGAAAACCCTGCACCGTGATGTTGCCCGAGCGGTCCGATTCCAGCGGATAGCCCTCGCGCTTGCTCTCCTGGTGCAGGTGGTAGATCAGCCCCGCGAAGAAGATCCAGAAGACGTACAGCACGATCTGTGCGACGTCGAAGTACTGGGTGATGGCGCCGGTTTCCATGGTCATTCTCCTGTGTGATGGATGTTCAGCCGGGGAAATCGGCCAGTCCGAACTTCGCGCTGGCCGGGACCGGTGCGCGCGGGGCGCTGCGCACCAGCGGCCCGAGTGCGACCAGGCTGGCGAACAGCAGATAGATTTCGCAGTGATAGACGAAGCTGTAGCCGGTGGCCGGCGAGGCGAGCGCCGGACCGAGCGCGCCGGCGACGGCCAGCGTCGATATGAGGTCGCGCAGCGCACCGCCGAGGGCGATCGCCAGACCGGTGCTGCAGGCGTGCACCGCGCCCCAGGCGCCGAGCGCCAGCCCGTTCATGCCGCCGCTGTCCAGCCCCATCGCGGCGGTCAGCATGCCGACCGAAAACAGTCCGCCGCCGAAGCCGATCAGGCCGACGCCGCCGCGGAACAGCGCGGTCGATTGCAGCGGCTCGGCGAACACCACGGTCGAGAAGGCGACGATGCCGATCAGCGCGCCGAAGGCGGCGACGCGGCAGGCATCGACGCCGCGCGCCAGCGTGCGCGCCGCGAAGGCGAAGGCGGCCAGCGCGCCGCAGGCCATCAGCGCGGTCAGTGCGGTGGTGGCGCCGACGCCCATGCCCAGTACCTCGGCGCCATACGGTTCGAGAATGATGTCCTGCATGCTGAAGGCGGCGCTGCCGAGACCGAGCGCCAGCAGGTAGCGGGTGGCGCGCGCGTGCGTCGAGAACTGCTGCCATATCGTGCGGAAGGGCTGGCGCGGCGCGTCGGTGCTGCGTGCGCCGCGCGCTTCCTGCTTCCACAGCGCGGCAATGTTCAGCGCCATCGTCACCATGGCCGAGCCCTGGATCACCTGGATCAGCCGCAGCTGCGAGAAGTCCGCCAGCAGCAGGCCGAACACGACACCGCTGCCCACCATGCCGGCCAGCAGCATCAGATACATCAGCGCCACCACGCGCGGCCGCGTAGCGGGCGGTGCGAGGTCGGTGGCGAGTGCGAGGCCGGCGGTCTGCACCGTCTGCATGCCGGCGCCCACCATCAGGAAGGCCAGCGCGGCGCCGGCCTGACCTACCCATTCGGGGCCGCGCGTATCGCCGGACAGCAGGATGAGCGAGAAGGGCATGATGGCCAGGCCGCCGAACTGCACCAGCGTGCCCATCCAGAGATAGGGCACGCGGCGCCAGCCGAGCGCCGAGCGATGCGTATCGGAGCGGTAGCCGAGCAGGGCGCGGAAGGGCGAGAACAGCAGCGGCAGCGCCACCATCGCCGCCACCAGCCAGGCGGCCATCCCCATCTCGACGATCATGACCCGGTTCAGCGTGCCGATCAGCAGCACGGTGGCCATGCCGACCGACACCTGGAACAGCGACAGGCGCAGCAGGCGGCCGAGCGGCAGCGCCTCGCTGGCGGCGTCGGCAAAGGGCAGGAAGCGCGTGCCGACACCGGTCCACAGCCGTGCGGCGCGGGCGTTCAGTGCGGGCAGTCCGAGCCCTTTGCGCGGCGCGTTCATGCGCGCACCAGTTCCATCGCCTGCGAGGTGTAGAAGCCGCTGGCCACGCGTTCGCTGCGCAGCGGCGCCATCGCGCGCAGGCCGTGTTCTTCGGCGATCAGCCGGCCGAGCACCGCTTCGCGTACCGGTTCGATCGCTGGCGCGCGGTTGCCGCGCGGGAAGAAGCGGCCGACGAAATGCATCGCATCGAGTGCGCGCGTGCTGGGCGGAAAGGTGAACAGGATGGAGGCGGCGGTGCGTGCGGCCAGCCCCGACAGCACGCGCACGGCGTCGCGCGGCCGGTAGTGGATCAGCGAATCCATCGCCACCACGTGGTCGAATTGGCCGAGCGCCGGGTCCAGCATGTCGCCGGAGCGGAAGTCGATGTGGCCGGCCAGGCCCTGCGGCATGCGCTCGCGCGCCAGCCCGACCAGGGTCGGCGACAGATCGATCGCCACTACATGGGCACCGCGCCGCGCCGCTTCGACCGCCAGCGCGCCGGTGCCGCAGCCGGCGTCGAGCAGCCGGCAGCCGTTCAGATCGTCGGGCAGCCAGTCGAGCAGCGTGGCGCGCATGCGGTCGCGGCCGGCGCGCACCGTGGCGCGGATGCGCCCGACCGGCGCGTCCGAGGTGAGCCGCTTCCAGGCGTCCACCGCAGTGCGGTCGAAATAGGTGGCGATCTCGCCACGGCGTTCGAGGTAGGAGCTGTCCATGATCAGTCGAATCCCAGCAGGTCGAAAATGTCGCGGTCCTTCATCGGTGCGCATTCCAGCGGATCGGTGCCGGCCCACAGCGAAGCGGCCAGCCGCAGGTATTCGTGCTGCACCGCCTCGACCTCGACCGTCGGATCCATCTCGAACAGCGTGGCCTTCTTCAGCCGGCTGCGGCGGATCACGTCGAGATCGGGAAACTGCGCCATCGTCTTCAGGCCGACCCGCTCGTTGAAGCGGTCGATCTGGTCGGTGGCATTGCTGCGGTTGGCGATGACGCCGCCCAGCCTCACCTTGTAGTTCTTCGACTTGGCCTGGATGGCGGCGACGATGCGGTTCATCGCGAAGATGGAATCGAAGTCGTTGGCGGTCACCACCAGCGCGCGGTCGGCGTGCTGCAGCGGTGCGGCGAAACCGCCGCACACGACGTCGCCGAGCACGTCGAAGATGACCACGTCGGTTTCGTCGAGCAGGTGGTGTTCCTTCAGCAGCTTCACCGTCTGTCCGACCACGTAGCCACCGCAGCCGGTACCGGCCGGCGGGCCGCCCGCTTCGACGCACATGACGCCGTTGTAGCCGGGGAACACGAAGTCCTCCGGCCGCAGTTCTTCCGAGTGGAAATCGACGGTTTCGAGAATGTCGATCACCGTCGGCACCAGCGACTTGGTCAGCGTGAAGGTCGAGTCGTGCTTGGGGTCGCAGCCGATCTGCAGCACGCGTTTGCCGAGCTTGGAAAAGGCGACCGACAGATTCGACGACGTCGTGCTCTTGCCGATGCCGCCCTTGCCATAGACGGCGAACACCTTGGCGGTGCCGATGCGCAGCGTCGGGTCCTGGTGCACCTGCACGCTGCCTTCGCCGTCCGGATGCGAAGGGCCGCGGCGCGTCGTCAGCGACGACAGCGGGACATGGGTGGTGGTGACTGTATTCACGGTGCGGCCCTGGAAAGGTGGATGAGGTGCGTCATGCGCTGGCCCGCTGGAACACGCCTTCGAGGCGGTCTTCCAGTTCGTCGCCGGCCTCGCGCAGGCGTGCGAGCACGCTGTCGTCCGGCTGCCAGTAACGTCGGTCGTGCGCCTCGATCAGCCGGTTGGCGAGCTTGGCGGCGGCGGTGGGATTCAGTTCGGCCAGCCGGGTACGCATCTTTTCGTCGAGCACGAAGGTCTGCGTCAGCTGCTGGTACACCCAGGGCGACACCTGACCGGTGGTGGCCGACCAGCCCATGGTGTTGGTGATGTGGGCCTCGATCTGGCGCACGCCTTCGTAGCCGTGCGCCAGCATGCCCTCGTACCACTTCGGGTTCAGCATGCGGGTGCGCGTCTCCAGCGCCACCTGTTCGTCCAGCGTGCGTACCGATCCTTCGCCCAGGGTCTGGTCGCCGATATAGACCGGCGCCATCGCAGCGTCGGCGCCGCGGGCCCGGCGCACCGCGCGGGAGATGCCGCCCAGCGTGTCGAAATAGGTGTCAACCGTGGTCACGCCCAGTTCGACCGATTCGAGGTTCTGGTAGGCCAGTTCGACGTCGGCCAGCACGCTGGCGAGCAGTGCGCTGCGGGCGACCGGCCGGCCGCTGCGGCCGTAGGCGTGGCCCTTACGGCGGGTATAGGTTTCGGCCAGTTCGTCCTCGTCGTCCCAGCGGCTGTTCTCGATCAGGTGATTCACGTTCGAGCCGTAGGCGCCTTCGGCATTGCCGAACACGCGCAGCGCGGCGGTTTCGAGGTCACAGCCGTTGGCGGCCTGGAAGGCCAGCGCGTGCTTGCGGATGAAGTTGTGCGCCAGCGGCTCGTCGGCGCTGGCGGCGAGGAAGGCGGCCTCGGCCAGCATGCGGATCTGCAGCGGCATCAGGTCGCGGAAGATGCCGGACAGCGTGATCACGACGTCAACGCGCGGCCGGCCCAGTTCTTCCAGCGGCACCAGCTGCGCGCCGACCAGGCGGCCGTAGCTGTCGAAGCGCGGTTTCGCACCCATCAGCGCCAGCGCCTGCGCGATCGGCCCGCCCTCGCTCTTCAGGTTGTCGGTGCCCCACAGCACCATGGCGATCGATTCCGGGAACGGGTGACCGTCGTCGGTGTGGCGGGCGAGCAGGCGCGCCGCCTGTTTCGCGCCATCGATCACGGCGAAGGCGCTCGGGATGCGGAAGGGGTCGAAGCCGTGCAGGTTGCGGCCGGTCGGCAGCACCGCCGGCGTGCGCAGCAGATCGCCGCCAGGGGCCGGGCGCACGAAGCGGCCGTCCAGCGCGTGCACCAGTGCATCGACTTCGTGGTCCTTGGCCAGCAGGCCGTTCGTCTTCGTCAGTTCGGCAATCAGTGCGCGCGTGCCGTCGTCATCGGCCAGGCCGCCAGCGGCGCGGATGCGCTCCGGGCTGTCGCCGCGCATGACGGCGGCAATCATCGCGCGCGGCAGTTCGATGCCGTGACCGGCCTGGGCGACCGCGTGCAGCAGGTCGGCGCGTTCGGTTTCTGTCGGCGCTTCGCCCACCACATGCAGACCGCAGGGGATGAGCGTGCGCTCCAGTTCATGCATCTGCAGGCCGAGCGTCGCGATGGCGGCCTCGCTGTCGGCCCACGGCGGCGTCGCCGCACTCAGTTCGAGTGCGGCCGCCTGCGCCTGGATCAGCGCGGCCAGTGCCGGTGCTTCGCGCTCGCTGCCCGGTTCGCGTGCGCGCCAGCGCTCGACCGATACCTTCAGTTCGGCCAACCCGGCGTACAGACCGGCCTGGGTGACCGGCGGCGTCATGTAGCTGATCAGCGTGGCGCCGGAGCGGCGCTTGGCCAGCGCGCCCTCGGACGGGTTGTTCGAGGCGTACAGGTAGAGGTTGGGCAGCGCGCCGATCAGGCGGTCGGGCCAGCAGGCGCCGGACAGGCCGGCCTGTTTGCCCGGCATGAATTCGAGCGCGCCGTGGGTGCCGAAGTGCAGCACGGCATGGGCGGCGAAGTCCTCGCGCAGCCAGCGGTAGAAGGCGGAGAAAGCGTGCGTCGGCGTGAAGCCCTGTTCGAACAGCAGACGCATCGGATCGCCTTCGTAACCGAAGGACGGCTGCACGCCGACGAACACGTTGCCAAAGCGCGCGCCGAGCACGAACAGGTGGCGACCATCGCTCAGATCGCGACCGGGCGCCGGACCCCAGTGCGCCTCGATCTCGCCGAGCCAGGTTTCGCGTCGCACGTGTTCGTCCGCCGGTATCCGGTGATGCACATTGGCCGGCGCACCGAAGCGCTCCGCATTGCCGGTCAGCAGCGCGTCGCGCAGCGCCGCCTCGCTGGCCGGCATGTCGATCTGGTAACCCTCGCGCTTGAGCGCGCCCAGCGTGCGGTAGAGCGAGGCGAACACCGACAGGTGGGCGGCGGTGCCGACGGCGCCGCCATTGGGCGGGAAATTGAACAGCACGACAGCGACCCGGCGTTGCGCGCGCTCGGCGCGGCGCAGCGCGATCAGCCGCGCCACCTTGTCGGACAGCATGTCGGCGCGCTCGGCGCACACGTGCATGTCGCGCCCGCCCTCGCTGGGCGGGAAGCTGCAGCGGCGCGCGCAGCCTTCGCAGGTGCCGCCGGCACCGGCCGAACGGCCGCCGAACACCATCGGGCTGGTGG
This sequence comes from Methyloversatilis sp., assembly GCF_965284615.1. Lineage (GTDB taxonomy): Bacteria > Pseudomonadota > Gammaproteobacteria > Burkholderiales > Rhodocyclaceae > Methyloversatilis. The sequence goes on along the minus strand of NZ_OZ260098.1, from coordinate 3,561,640 downwards.
CGCCGTCGAGTTCCGGAATGGCCACCATGATGGTGTTCTCGACCGGCAGCAGGCCGCGTTCGGAGGCGCCCCACTGTTCCAGCGTCTGGAACTCCACCGGGTGGGCGGCCAGGTAGGGCACGTCCAGTTTCGCCAGCAGGTCTTCGGCCGCTTTCGCGTCGTTGTAGGCCGGGCCGCCGACCAGCGAGAAGCCGGTCAGCGACACCACCGCATCGACCACGGCGCGGCCGTCGCGGATGAAGAAGCGCTCGACCGCCGGCCGCGCGTCCAGGCCGGTGGCGAAGGCGGGAATGACCGACAGGCCGCGCGCTTCGAGTGCGGCGATCACGCCGTCGTAGTGGGCGGCGTTGCCGGCCAGCAGGTAGGAGCGCATCAGCAGTACGCCGACCGTGCCGCGCGCCTCCGGCGCGGTCGGCAGTGCGGCGACCTGTTCGGCGATGCGCTGGGCGATGCGCGGGTGATAGACGCCGACTTCCGGGTAGTCGAACGGCGCGCCCGGTTTCATGCGGCCACGCAGGTGGGCGCGCGGGCCGTCGGCGTAGCGGTCGATCAGGAAGCGCACCATGTTGGCGACGTTGTCCTGCGAGCCGGCCAGCCAGTACTGCAGCGTCAGGAAGTAGGCGCGCACGTCCTGTGCGGTGCCGGGTATGAAGCGCAGCAGCTTGGGCAGGCGGCGCAGCATGCGCATCTGCCGTTCGCCGGAGCTGCTGCCGCCCTTGCCGGCGTTGCCGCGCAGCCGCTTCAGCAGCGCCATCGGGCCGCTTGGCGGCGCGCTCATGTCGAAGCGGCCGATGCGGGTGAGCCGCGCGACTTCGCCGGCCGACATGGCGCACACCATGGCGTCGCAGTGCTCGCGGCGCGCGATCAGCGCCGGCAGCACCGGGCGGAAGTGGTCTTCCATGAACAGCATGGTGGCGATCACGATGTCGGCGCTGGCGATGGCGGCCTCGCAGCGCGCCAGTGCCTCCGGCCGGTCGCTCCATTCCGAGGCGGCATGCACCTCCAGTTCCAGACCGGGCAGTTCGCGCCGCAGCGCGCTGCGTGCGCGCTCGGTGGCACTGGCCAGGTGGGTGTCCATCGTGACGATGACCACGCGTATGGGCGTGGCATCGGCGGTCGAGGGCTCAGCGCGCGAAGTGAGCTTTGGCATCGTAGAGCGTCTCCACCGTGATGGTGCTCAGTCCGCGGCTGCGGGCGTAGCTTTCGGTATTGCGGCGCGCCTTGCCGCGGACGAAGAACGGAATCTTCTTCAGTTCGCGCTCGCCGTCTGCGGTCCAGGCCGGACCGTCGTCCGCGTCGCTCATGCCCAGTTCGGCCACCGCCATCGTCTGTGCGGCGACGGCAGGCAGGTGCGAGGCGGGGGCGGCGTCGTTGAATTCGAAGTCGTCGCGGAACATCTGCAGCAGGTGCTCTTCCAGCCCCATCACCAGCGGATGCACCCAGCTGTCGAACAGCACGTTGGCGCCTTCGAAGCCGTACACCGGGCTGTAGCGGGCCGGAACGTCCTGCACGTGGATCGGGCTCGATATGACGGCGCAGGCGATGCCCAGCCGCTTCGCGATGTGACGCTCCATCTGCGTGCCGAGCACCAGTTCGGGCGCGGCAGCGGCGATGGCCTTCTCGACTTCGAGGTAGTCGTCGCTGATCAGCGCCTCGACGCCGTAGCGCGCCGCCGCCTCGCGCACGTCGCGGGCGAAGTCGCGGGCGTAGCAGCCGAGGCCGACCACGGTGAAACCCATCTCTTCGGTCGCGATGCGGGCGGCCGCGATCGTGTGCGTGGCGTCGGCGAAGATGAATACCCGCTTGCCGGTCAGATAGGTCGAGTTGACCGAGCGCGCATACCAGGGCTGGCGCGAGGCCGAGCTGCCGCGGCCGGCGGCGCCCGGCATTTCCCGGGCCAGCAGCGGAGCCGGATCGACGCCGGCCAGCGCGGCGACTTCGGCGATGAAGTCGCGCGTGGCGCCGACGCCCATCGGAATGGCCCGCGTCGCAGGCATGCCGAAGCTGCGGTTCAGCCAGCCGGTCAGCGTGCGCGACACCTCCGGGTAGAGGTCGATGTTGAAGTCGGCATCCGGCAGGCGGCGCAGGTCGTCAACCGAGGCGCCGAGCGGCGCCACCACATTCACGTCGATGCCGAGCGCGTCGAGCAGACGACGGATTTCGGTCACGTCGTCGCGGCAGCGGAAGCCGAGTACGGTCGGGCCGAGCAGGTTGGCGCGCGGCCGACGCGCCGGGTCGCGCGGCGGGCGCTTGCTTCCGGGCGCGGGCACCTGGTCGGCGAGCAGGGCGCGCACCAGGTGGTAGAAGGTTTCGGCGGCGCCCCAGTTTTCCTTCTTCGAGTAGGCGGGCAGTTCCAGTGCCACGACGGGTATCGGCAGCTGCATGCCGGCGGCCAGCGCGCCGGACTGGTCCTGAATCAGTTCGGCGGTGCAGGAATCACCGACCAGCAGTGCGGCCGGGCGGAAGCGCTCGAAGGCTTCGGCGACCGCCGCCTTCACCAGCTCGGCGGTGCTGCCACCGAGGTCGCGCGCTTGGAAGGTGGTGTAGGTGACCGGCGGCCGGCGGTCCTGCCGTTCGATCATCGTGAACAGCAGGTCGGCATAGGTATCGCCCTGCGGTGCGTGCAGCACGTAGTGCAGGTCGCGCATCGAGGTGGCGATGCGCATGGCACCGATGTGCGGCGGTCCTTCGTAGGTCCAGAGCGTGAGCTGCATCGCGTGCCCCTTCAGACGGCCAGCCGTGCGCGGCGCGCGAACGGGCGGGCGAACAGTTCGGCCAGGTCGCCCGCCTGGTCGTAGCCGTGTATCGGCGAGAACACCAGTTCTATCGACCACTTGGTGGCCAGCCCTTCGGCTTCCAGCGGGTTGGCCAGGCCGAGGCCGCACACCGTGAGGTCGGGGCGGGCGGCACGCACGCGGTCGAGCTGGCGGTCCAGGTGCTGGCCTTCGCTGAGCACGATGTCGTCGGGCAGCAGCGCCAGTTCTTCGCTCACCATCTGGCGGTCGAGAAAGGGCGTGCCGACCTCGATCAGCCGCATGCCCAGCTCGCGGTGCAGGAAGCGGGCGAGCGAAGGTTCGAGCTGCGAGTCGGGCAGCATGAACAGGCTGCGCCCTGCCAGCAGCGGGCGTTGCCGTGCCAGTGCCGTTTCAGCGCGCGCACGTGCCGGGCCGGTTACCGCGTCGAATGCGGCCTGGGTTACGCCCCAGGCGCGGGCGGCCGCTTGCAGCCAGGCGGTCGTGCCTTCGGCGCCGAAGGGGTAGGGCGCGCGCAGCAGGCGGGCGCCGCGGGCGACCAGTGCGCGCACGGTGTCGCCATTGAAGGGCTGGGCCGGCAGCAGGTCGGTGTTCGGACCGATCGCCGGCACGTCGGCCGCGCGTCGGCCCGGCAGGAACACGACGTCGGCGATGCCCAGCTGTTCGAACTGGCGGCGGAACTGGTCCTCGACGATGTCCGGCAGGCAGCCCACCACCATCAGCTGGCGCGCGTCGGTGTGCGGCATCAGCGGCACGAAGGTGCGCAGCGCGGCGTCCTCGCCCTGGGTGAAGGTCGTTTCGATGCCGGACCCGGAATAGTTCAGCACGCGCACCTGCGGCAGCAGCCGGGCGTTGAGTCGTTCGGCGGCACGAGCGAGGTCGAGCTTGATCACTTCCGACGGGCAGGAGCCGACCAGGAACAGCGTGCGGATTTCCGGCCGGCGTTCGAGCAGCGTGACGCACAGGCGGTCGAGTTCGTCGTTGGCGTCGGCCATGCCGGCCAGGTCGCGGTCGGTCAGGATGGCGGTGCCGAAGCGCGGCTCGGCGAAGATCATGACGCCGGCGGCGGACTGGATCAGGTGGGCGCAGGTACGCGAGCCGACCACCAGGAAGAAGGCGTCCTGCAGCTTGCGGTGCAGCCACACGATGCCGGTGAGGCCGCAGAACACTTCGCGCTGGCCGCGTTCGCGCAGCACCGGCCGCTCGTCGCAGCCGCTGCGGGTGGCGACCGGAATGTCGTGCAGATTGCTCATGCCTGCACCACCGCGCCGTGGTTGCGGGCCGCCGGAGTCGCCGTGTCGAGCCGCGCGGCGCGCAGCTTGAGCAGGAACTGTCCGGCGTTGATGACGTAGGTGAAGTAGGCGGCCAGCGCCAGCCACATCAGGCCGGTCGCGTCCAGCGTGCCGGTCGCCAGCGCGACCAGGTAGGCGGTGTGCAGCGCCAGTACGGCGAAGCTGAATACGTCTTCCCAGAAGAAGGGGCGGGCGAACAGCCAGACGCCGAAAACCGCCTTTTCCCAGATCGAGCCGGTGACCATGATGGCGTACAGCAGCAGGGTCTTGATCACCACCGACCAGGTCGCCGCCTGCAGGCCCTCACCGGACCACAGATAGCGCAGCACGAGCACGAGGCTGATCGCGAAGGCGATGAACTGCACCGGCGCCAGCACCCCCTGAACCAGGGTCCAGGGTGACTCATCCCGCCGGCGGCGTTCCTCCGGCGTGTAGAGCGGTGTGTGCCGCGTCGCCGGTGAGGCCTCTCTGTTGCGCATCGTCGCGTCTCCTCTGTCCTCGTAATCGAATCTAGACGGCCGGGGACAAAGTGTCAATGTAAATTGACGTCACGACGGAATTACATCAGCGGAATGACAATGCGCGCGGTCCAGCTGGCCATTCGGGCCGGCGCGTCATCGAAATTGACAAGTTAACTTGACAGTGCAGGGTGGCGCGCTCTATTCCTACACTGTTGGCGTCCAGTTCTGCAGACATCTTCGAACCCACGCCTTCCTGCCCAGAGACTTGCTCACCCTCGTCGTCAGTGCCACCACGGACACTGGGTTCACCACCCGCAGCAGCCGTACAGCCCGTCCGCATCCATGGGGCGTCCACCGGGGGCGCATCCGACACGGCCGGGGCACGACAAGAAGACCCAAGGAGGCAGGAAGATGGCCGGGATGACGCAGCGAGGCGCCCGCAGGGCGCAGGTGTCGGTAGAGAGCTTGTCCGTGCAGGAGCAGGGCGGCGTGAGCCACTTCGGTGGGCCGCCGATCGGACCGCCCGTATTTGCCGCCCCCGACTGGCTGGGGGATCTGGCGCAGACGATAGAAGCGGAGATCATTCCGCGGCTGATGCTGGCGCACGGTGAGCTGGTCGATCTGCCGCCGGCCGGGGCGGGCGCAACCACCATCTCGGCGCGCGAAATCCACGAATTCGCCAACCTCGTGCTGGCACAGGATGCCGGCGTCGTACGCAGCTGCGTACAGGCGATCCGCGCCCGCGGCGTCGAGCCACGGGTCATCTGTCTCGACTTGCTGGCGCCGGCAGCGCGCCGGCTCGGCGAACTGTGGGAAGCCGATCTGTGCGATTTCACGCAGGTCACGCTCGGCCTGTGGCGGATCCAGCAGGTGCTGCACGACGTCAGCCCGAGTTTCCGCAGCGATCTGCATTCGGGCGAGACAGGCCGCCGCGTGCTGCTCGCCACCTTGCCGGGGGAGCAGCACACCTTCGGCATGTCCATGGTGGCCGACTTCTTCCGCCAGCGCCGCTGGGACGTGCGACTCGACACACCGGGTCCGCGCGGCGAAGCGCTGCGCCTGCTGCGCGCCGAGCGCTTCGATCTGGTGGGCGTATCACTCGGTAGCGAAACGCGCTTCGACGAACTGGCGGAATGGATCACCGCGGCTCGCCGGGTGTCGCTGCAACGCGACATCGTGGTGATGGTCGGCGGCCCGATCTTCGCCAGCCGGCCGGAGTGGGTGCCGCTGGTCGGCGCCGACGCGACGGCGCGCGACGCCAGCGCCGCGGTCGATGTGGCCGAAGCATTGCTGCCTGTGCGATTTGCGCATGGGTGATCAGTTTCTGGAGGGTATCGATTGGGTTCGGAGCAGGGGCGCGATCAGATCGCGAAAATGGACGCCGATGCGGGAAGGTTGACGGTGAAGCCTTTTGATTCGCCGATGGGTTTGCTACATGGCGTCGATGCCGAGTCGGCTGCACGACTCATTGCCGCCGCCTCCGACGTTGCGCTGTTGCTCGACGACAAGGGCGTCATCCGCGACCTTGCATTCAACGACGGTGCGTTGCTGCCCGAGGCCGGCGCGCGCTGGCTTGGGCGCCGGTGACCGAAGTGGTGACGGTTGAAAGCCGCCCCAAGGTCGAGGCGCTGCTGCAGGACGCCGCGAGCGGCGAAAGCCGCCGTGCGCGGCACGTCAATCATCCGGTGCAGGGCGGCAGCGATCTGCCGCTGCTCTATTCGACCGTGCGCATCGGACACGACGGCACGGTCGTCGCGCTCGGCCGCGACCTGACGGCGCTTTCCATGCTGCAGCAGCGGCTGGTCGATGCGCAGCAGTCGATCGAACGCGACTATGCCCGCCTGCGCCAGCTCGAGGCGCGCTACCGCCTGCTGTTCCAGATGACGTCTGAAGCGGTGTTGGTGGTCGATACCGTCAGCCAGCGCATCGTCGAGGCGAATGCAGCCGCCAACCGGATGCTGGGCGAGGATGCGCGCAGCGTGGTCGGGCGCAACTTCCCCGAAGGGCTGGATGACGCCGGCAATCAGGCGGTGCAGGGACTGTTCGCGGCGGTGCGTGCCAACGGTCGTTCCGACGACGTGCGCGTGCGCGGGCCGGGGGGGGGCGACTGGCTGGTGGCCGCCTCGCTGGTCAGACAGGACGCCGCATCGCTGTATCTGGTGCGGCTGTCGCAGGTCGGTGCCACCGGCACCGAATCGGGCGAGCGGATGTCGGTGGTCGATGCGGTCGAAATGGTGCCGGACGCTTTCGTACTGACCGGCGAGGACGGCGTCATCCTGACCGCCAACCAGGCCTTCGTCGATCTCGCCCAGCTGGCAAGCATCGAACAGGCGCGCACGCAGTCGCTCGAACGCTGGCTTGGCCGTCCGGGCGTCGATTTCAAGGTGCTGATGGTGAACGTGCGCCAGCACGGTTCGATCCGTCTGTTCTCGACCGTGCTGCGCGGCGAGCACGGCTCGGATGTCAACGTCGAGGTGTCGGCGGTCGCGGTGGACCGCGGTGAGCGTCCGTGCATCGGCTTCACCGTGCGCGGCGTCAGTCGCCGCATCGAACCGGAACCGCGGATCAGCCGCGAGATGCCGCGTTCGGTCGAGCAGCTGACCGGCCTGGTCGGTCGCGTGTCGCTGAAGGATCTGGTGCGCGAATCGACCGATCTGATCGAGAAGCTGTGCATTGAGGCGGCACTCGACATGACGCACGACAACCGCGCGTCGGCGGCCGAAATGCTCGGCCTGAGCCGGCAGAGCCTGTACGTGAAGCTGCGCCGCTATGGCATCGGCGACCTCAACCCCGATCAGGGCGACGAGGGCGGGCAGGAGCCGGGCGAGGAGTAATCCGGAGCGGGTCGGTCGGCCGGGCCGCGCCCCGCCGACCGCGTCCGCACGGCGCTGTCGTGACGCACGGTCGGCGACCTTGCGCCGGGTGTCAATCAAAATGGACTGAATGAGTGTAAGTTTGTCTTGACGCTCTCGTGCGTCAAGCCTACTGTTAGCTCATGACACGTCCTGCCCTCTCTGCCGTTGCCGAACTGCTCAAGCCCATCACCTGGTTTCCGCCGATGTGGGCTTTCGGTTGTGGCGTCGTCGCCTCCGGCCTGCCGGCCGGTGAGCGCTGGCAGGTCGTGCTGCTCGGCGTGCTGCTGGCGGGGCCGCTGGTCTGTGCGACCAGCCAGGCGGTGAACGACTGGTTCGACCGTCACGTCGATGCGATCAACGAACCGCAGCGTCCGATTCCATCGGGTCGCATGCCGGGTCACTGGGGTCTCTATATCGCGGTCATCTGGACCGCGCTGTCGCTCGCGGTGGCGACCGCGCTCGGTCCCTGGGGCTTTGCCGCCGCCGCTGTCGGCCTGCTGCTGGCCTGGGCCTACAGCGCGCCGCCGCTGCGGCTGAAGGCCAACGGCTGGTGGGGCAACAGCGCCTGCGCCCTCTGTTACGAGGGGCTGGCCTGGGTCACCGGAGCCGCCGTGATGGCTGGTGGTGCCATGCCCGACCTGCGCAGCCTGCTGCTGGCCGGTCTGTACAGTGCCGGCGCGCACGGCATCATGACCTTGAACGATTTCAAGTCGGTCGATGGCGACCGCCGCATGGGCATCGCTTCGCTGCCGGTGCAACTGGGCGTTGCGCGCGCCGGCCGCGTCGCCTGCTGGGTGATGGCGGTGCCGCAGGTCGTGGTCGTCGCGCTGCTCGCGTACTGGGGAGCGCCGGCGCACGCCGCGCTGGTGGGCCTGCTGCTCGGCGCGCAGCTGATGCTGATGTCCCGCCTGCTCGACGATCCGCGCGGTCGAGCGCCCTGGTACAACGGCACCGGCATCACGCTCTACGTGCTCGGCATGCTGGTGAGCGCCTTTGCGCTGCGCGCGCTCGGAGGCGACTGACATGAACAACGCCCTCGGCTGGCTCGGCATCTTCCGCCTCGGTCTGGTGCAGACCGCGCTTGGCGCCATCGTCGTGCTCACCACGTTGACGCTGAACAGGGTCATGGTGGTCGAACTGGCCTTGCCGGCCATGCTGCCGGGCATTCTGGTGGCGCTGCATTACGCGGTGCAGATGCTGCGCCCGCGCCTCGGTCACGGGTCGGATCTGGGTGGGCGGCGCACGCCGTGGATCATCGGCGGCATGGCGGTACTGGCCGCCGGCGGCACGCTGGCCGCACTCGCCACCGTGCTGATGGCCGATCATTTCGTCGCCGGTGTCGCACTGGCGGTGCTTGCCTTCGTGCTGATCGGCGTCGGTGTCGGCGCCGCCGGCACCTCGCTGCTGGTGCTGCTCGCCAAGCGCGTGGACGACGGCCGTCGTGCCGCGGCCGCCACCATCGTCTGGATGATGATGATCCTCGGCTTCGCGCTGACCGCCGGCGTCACCGGCAAGCTGCTCGACCCCTTCTCCGGCGAACGTCTGCTGCAGGTCGTTGCCGGCACCTCGTTCTGCGCCTTCATGCTGGCGCTCTTCGCCGTGCGCGGCGTCGAGGGCGTCGGCACCGCTGCGAACACGGTTTCGACGGGGCTGCCGCACTCTCCTCTTCAGTGCACCCCATTCCGCGCTGCACTTGCCCAGGTCTGGGGCGAGTCGCATGCGCGGCTTTTTACACTGTTCGTTTTCGTGTCCATGCTCGCCTACAGCGCGCAGGACCTGATACTCGAACCCTTTGCCGGCACCGTGTTCGGCTATTCGCCGGGACAGTCAACGCAGCTGTCCGGCCTGCAGCACGGCGGCGTGTTCGCCGGCATGCTGCTGGTGGCGCTGACCGGCACCGTATTTGGCGGCCGGCAGATCGGCTCGCTGCGGCTGTGGATCATCGGCGGTTGCATCGCGTCGGCCTGTGCGCTGTTCGGTCTCACGGCCGCCGGCTTCGGCGGCCAGGGCTGGCCCTTGCGCGAAACCGTGTTCCTGCTCGGCGTATCCAACGGCGCCTTCGCGGTGGCGGCGATCGCGTCGATGATGCGCCTGGCCGGCCAGGGCGGCGCCGGTCGCGAAGGCGTGCGCATGGGACTGTGGGGGGCGGCGCAGGCGATCGCCTTCGCGCTGGGCGGCTTCGCTGGCACTGTCGCGGTCGATCTGACGCGCGCCCTGATCGCCGAACCGGGCATCGCCTATGCGCTGGTGTTCGGCGGCGAGGCGCTGCTGTTCATCGTGTCGGCCGTCATGGCGACGCGGATTTCCGGCCTGCAGCCGGCGACGGGCACGGCGTCTGCGCCGACCGCGCCGTTGCCGCTCATGCCGCGCGTGGAAAGAGAGGCCTGATCATGGAAAGCTACGATGTGGTGGTGGTCGGCGGCGGGCCTGCCGGGGCCACCGCGGCGACCGATCTGGCGCGACGCGGCTACGCGGTGCTGATGCTCGATCGCGGCGGTCGGATCAAGCCCTGCGGCGGCGCGATACCGCCGAAGGCGATCGAGGAGTTCCGCATTCCGGACGAACTGCTGGTCGCCCGTGCCCGCTCCGCGCGCATGGTGTCGCCCAGCGGGCGTGAGGTTGACATGCCGATCGACGGCGGTTTCGTCGGCATGGTCGATCGCGAACAGTTCGACGAATACCTGCGCGAACGCGCCGAACTTGCTGGTGCGCACCGGCGCACCGGCAGTTTCCTGCGCGTGAGCCGCGACGGTGCCGGCTCGGCCGTCGTGCATTACCGGGTCGGCGAGCAGGGCGAGCGCAGCGTGCGCGCGCGCGCCATCATCGGCGCTGACGGTGCGCTGTCGGCGGTCGGCCGGCAGTGTGTGCCGGGCGCCGACCAGGTGCCCTGCGTGTTCGCCTACCACGAGATCGTGCGCGCGCCGCAGACCGGTTTCGACGGCAGCCGCTGCGATGTCTATTACCAGGGCCGGTTGTCGCCAGACTTCTACGGATGGGTGTTCCCGCACGGCGACACGGTCAGTGTCGGCGTCGGCTCGGCGCGCAAGGGCTTCTCGATACGCGGCGGCGTCAGCGCGCTGCGCGACAGCGCCGGCCTGAGTGCTGCCGGCACCGTTCGCCGGGAAGGCGCGCCGATTCCGATGCGCCCGCTGCGCCGCTGGGACAACGGACGCGACGTCGTGCTGGCCGGCGATGCGGCGGGCGTCGTCGCGCCGGCGTCCGGCGAAGGCATCTACTACGCGCTGAGCGGCGGCCGGCTGGCGGCCGAGGCGGTTGACGCCTATCTGGTCACCGGCGATGCGCGCGCGCTAAGGCTGGCGCGCAAGCGCTTCATGAAGGCGCACGGCCGGGTGTTCATGGTGCTCGGCATCATGCAGCGCTTCTGGTACGCCAGCGACAAGCGGCGCGAGCGCTTCGTCAGCATCTGCCGCGATCCCGACGTCCAGCAACTGACCTGGCAGGCCTATATGCACAAGCGACTGGTCCGTGCGCGGCCGCTGGCGCATATGCGCATCTTTTTCAAGGACCTCGCGCACCTCTGCGGCATCGTGTCGCCATGAAGGCGCCGACGGCCACGCGCTGGAAGCCGGTGGCCGTCGCTGCACTTGCCGCGCTTGCGGTGGCCGGCCTGGGCGGCGCGATGACCGATCTGAGCGACTGGTACCGCGCGCTCGTGAAACCCTCCTGGCAGCCGCCGGACTGGGCTTTCGGGCCGGCCTGGACCCTCATCTTCGGTCTGGCAGCCGCCGCCGGCGTGCTCGGCTGGCGCCATGCGCCGGACGCGCGTGGGCGGCGCCAGCTGCTGGCGATGTTCGCCGCCAATGGCGGCCTGAACGTGCTGTGGAGTGCGCTGTTCTTCCATCTGCGCCGTCCCGACTGGGCGTTGGCCGAAGTCGTGCTGCTGTGGCTGTCGGTGGTGTTCCTGATGGTCCGCCTGCGACCATGGTCCGCACGCGCGGCCGCGCTGTTGCTGCCGTATGCGTTGTGGGTGGCTTTCGCTGCGGCACTGAACCTGTCCATCGTCCGCCTGAACGCACCCTTCGGCTGACGCAACCTACTTTTTGACACCAGTCACGTGTGCCAGCCGGCGACTTGCCGTAGCATGCAGGCGTTAAACTCAAATAATTGAAGGCGTTGTCGCGATTGCGCCGTCGGCAGTCCGGTGGTCAGCGGGTGTGCTTCCGTTGAATTGCGCGTACCGGGCTTTTCCGAACCACGCGGCAGCGCATGTCCCGGTCCAGGCCGGGCCCGAAATTTGCAGCAGGTCGGTCCCGTATCTCTCCGTCCTGCTAACCAGGCCCATGCCGTGAACAAGCTACCGAACGATCCAGGAGACCTGAGCGCCTTCTCCGATGTGGCCCCGGAGTTGGCCGACATGCTGGTGTCGGTCGCCAGCGATATCGCGCTGGTGATCGATGAAAAAGGCGTCATCCGCAGCGTCGCGCTGGGCGGTACCGAGCCGGTCAGCGCCGCGGCGGGCGAATGGCTGGGCCGCCAGTGGATAGACACGGTGACGCCGGACACCCGCCGCAAGGTCGAGGATCTGCTCAGCGAGGCGGCCGAGTCCGGCGTTTCGCGCACCCGCCACATCAATCACCCGTCGCTGGCCGGCAGCGATCTGCCGGTGGCCTACACCGCCGTGCGCCTCGGCCACGGCGGTCCGCTGCTGGTGGTCGGACGCGACCTGCGCGCCGTCTCAGCGATGCAGCAGCGGCTGGTCGATGCCCAGCAGTCGATGGAACGCGACTACTGGCGCATGCGGCAGGCGGAAACCCGCTACCGCCTGCTGTTCCAGATCGCCACCGATGCCGTGCTGGTGGTGGACGCCGACACCTTGCGCATCGTCGATGCCAACCGCGCTGCCGGCCGTCTGTTCGGCGGCACCGTGCAGGACATGCCTGGCCGTCAGGCCGGCTACGCGCTGGCGCCGTCCTCGCTGCCCGCACTGGAAGAACTGCTGGGCACGGTGCGGGTGTCCGAGCGCCCGGGCGACGCGATGCTCGATCTGGCGTCGGGCGGTCGCATCCACGCGTGGGTATCGCTGTTCCGCGACGAAGGCAGTACGCTGCTGTTGATGCGCGCCTGGCCGGAAGGCGGCCAGATGCCGCCGGCGGTTGACGATGCGATGCTGCCGGAACTGGTGCGCCTGACACCCGATGCGGTCGCCTTCACCGACGAGCAGGGGGTGCTGCTCAGCGCCAACCCGGCTTTCGTCGAGCTGGTGCAGGGCGTCAACATGGCCTCGCTGCGTGGCCGCTCGATGGCGGCATGGCTGTCGGGCGAGAGCGATGGACTGGTTAGCCTGCTCGCCGCCGTGCGGCAGAGCGGCACGCTGCGTCTGGCGACGCGCCTGCGCAACGAGCGGGGCCTCACTGTCGATGTTGAACTGTCGGCCGTGCTGATCCATAACGGAGACTCGAACACCATCGGTCTCATCATCCGCGCAGTGCAGCCGCGTGGCCCCGGCGCGAGGGACAGGGGTCAGATGCACTGAGCGGTCACGCAAAGTGAACGAACCTCTCTACAGTCCGCCCTTCGGTCAGGCCGACCTGACCAACTGCGAGCGCGAGCTCATCCACCTTGCCGGCTCGATACAGCCGCACGGCGTGCTGCTGGTCGTGCGTGAATCCGACCTGCAGGTGCTGCAGGCCAGCCTGAATACCGAACAGTGGCTGGGCGTGCCGCACGTCGAGGTGGTCGAGGCGCCGCTGCCGGCGCTCGGCGGCGACCTTGCGGCGCGTGTGCGCGAACTGGGTCGGACGCTGACCGCAGTCGAACTGACGCCCTTCCACTGCAGCACCGGCCACGGCGGGCTGCTGCGACATTTCGAGGGCATGGCGCATCGCGGGCAGTCCGGCACGCTGATCGTCGAGCTCGAAACCGCCGGGCCGCCGGCCGAGGATGTCGCAGCGCAGGCCCTGCTGGCGACGGCGGTGCGACGCTTCAGCGAGGCGATGAGCGTCGATGCGCTGGCGGACACGGCGGTGCAGTCGATACGCGAACTGACCCATTACGACCGCGTGATGGTGTATCGCTTCGACGCCGACGGCCATGGCGAGATCGTCGCCGAGGCGCGCGACGACCGGCTCGACACCCTGCTCGGTCATCGTTACCCGGCAACCGACATTCCGCAGCGCGCGCGCGACCTCTATCTGCGCAACAGGGTGCGCGTGCTGGTCGATGCGCGTTACCTGCCGGTCGCCGTCGAGCCGCGCCGGCTGCCGCACAGCGGCGAAGAGCTGGACATGTCGATGTGCCACCTGCGCAGCATGTCGCCGCTGCACATCCAGTACCTGCGCAATATGGGCGTGACCGCCACGCTGGTGGTGTCGCTGGTGCGCGAGGGGCGGCTGTGGGGGCTGATCGCCTGTCACCACTACTCGCCGCGGCGCATCCATTACGCGCAGCGCGCCGCCGTTGACGTGCTGGCGGAGGTGATGTCAACGCGCATCGCGGCGATCGAGAACTACGTGCGCACCCAGGTCAACGTGCTGGTGCGGCGCATGGAACTGCGGCTGATCGAGGCGACGTTGACCGAGGGCGACTGGCGTTCGGCGCTGATGCGCAACGCGCGTACCTTGCTGCTGCCGATGGACGCCAGCGGTGTCGCGCTGTTGCACGACGGCGAACTGCTGACCGCCGGCGAGGTGCCGTCCACCGAGGCAGTGCGCGCGCTGGCCGGCTGGGTGTCCGGCGAGATGAAGCAGATGCTGTTCAGCTGCGTCTCGGTCGAGCGCGCCAATCCGGCGCTGGCCTACCTGACGCCGGTGGTGTGCGGCGTGCTGGCGATCGATCTGTCAACGCGCGGCCGCAATCTGCTGATGTGGTTCCGCCGCGAGCAGCGTGCCAAGCTGACCTGGGCCGGCGACCCCGCCAAGCCCATGGTCAACAACGATCCGCTGACCTTGTCGCCACGACGCTCGTTCGAGGCGTGGTCGGAAATCGTGCGTGGCACCGCAGCACCGTGGTCGCGCGCCGATCTGGCGCTGGCGCGCGCGATCGGCGCCTCGCTGCGCGACGTGATCATGCAGACGCAGGCGGTGCGCCTGCTCATCGCCCAGCACCAGCTTGAGAAATTCCGCACCGCGGTCGACGAGTCGCCGGAGCCGCTGCTGGTTGCCGACGCGGACGGTCGCATCCTGTTTCCCAGTCCGGCACTCGCCGGCATCCTACCGGGCGGCTGCCGGCAGCCAGCGAATTTCGACGAACTGGCGGCGCTGTTCGAAGATCAGGCCTCTGTGCGCGATGTGTTGAGGTCGCTGCGCGAAGGACGGGTGTCGTGGCGCGGCGAGTGGCGGATGAGTGGTGGCATTGCGCTGGGCGTGCGCGCCGACGTCGTGCCGGGCCCACGCGATGCCGTGCTCGGTTGCATCCTGATGTTCACCGACCTCACCGATGCCAAGCGCACCGAGGCGGCGCGTCGCCATCTCGAACAGTCGCTGACGATGACCGGCCAGGCCGATGCGCAGCTGACCACGCGCGAGGCGCGCGGCCTGCCCGACGAAGTGATGGGCGCCATCCTGGCCAATGCGAGCGTGGCGGCGATGGAGCTGACCGACACCACGGCGTCGATCCCGGTCGCTACGCTGATCGAGGAACTGGAGGCATCGGCGACGCGTGCCGCGGCGGTTTACGCCCGCCTGCGCGAATTCAATCGACCGCTCTGAGCGCGGCGGCGTCGCCGACCGGCAGCGCCTCGAAAATGTCCACGTGACGCAGGAAGGCGGCTTCGGCTTCGCGGGCGATGTCCGCCTGCGTGGCGTCGTCGCGCGACGGCCCGTCGAGTGCGGCGCGCAGTCGTGCGCTGAGTTCGGCCGGCGCATGGACACCGAAGCGGTAGAAGCGGGTGCCGGTTTCGCCGTCCAGCGCGAAGCAGCGGGCGACGATGCGCTGCAGGATCTGTCCGCCCTGCAGATCGCCGAGGTAGCGCACATATACGTGCGCGAGCAGCAGTTCCGGCCGGCTTGCTGACAGTTCGCGCAGGCGCGCGGCGTAGTCCGCCGCCGCGTTGACCAGCGGCAGCGCGTCCGCCCAGCTGTCGCCGTGCAGTGTGGCCAGGTCGGCTTCCAGCGCCGTGCTGCGCGGCAATCCATCGATGTCCAGCCCGGCCAGTCCGGGGTGCGCCGCATGCCGCGCCAGCGCGGCTTCGAGATCGCGGTAGATCGGATGCAGGTTGCGCAGCAGCATGCAGTAGGCGGTCAGCCCGAGTTCGCCGCGCAGCAGCGCCGGCATCGGGCCGCTGCGCTCGACCCGCGTGTGATGTGCTGCCGTCACCTGTCGGAGGCGCTGCGACAGCGGGGGCTGTTCGGTGGCGTGCATGGGGAAGGGTGCGTCGGCCTGTCAGTCGTGTACGGTGTGCGGATGCGGCAGCGTGCTGCCGATCTCTGCGTGGAGCGCTCGCATGTCCGACCTGTTGGCGAATGGTGTGTTGATCGACCTGATCATGATAGGGGTTTTGTGCGAAGCGGCGGCACTGGCGCTGCTGCATCGCCGGCGCGGTCTGGGCTTCGCGCCGCGCCGCTGGCTGCCGACGCTGGCGGCCGGCCTGTGCCTGATGCTGGCTCTGCGCGCGGCCCTCACTGGCAGCGGTGCGACCCAGGTGCTGTTCTGGCTGGCGGCGTCCGGCGTGGCGCACGGCTGCGATCTGTACCTGCGCCGACCGCGCGCGCCGTGATCGACTGCAGTCTCGTCGCCGACTTCCGGTAGCATGCGCCGCGCGATCCATGCCGTGCGGATCGACCCCGACAACACTCACAGGATTTCGCCATGGCCGGAGCCAGCCTTCTCGCACTGATCGACGACATCGCCAGCGTACTGGACGACGTGTCCGTCCTGACCAAGGTCGCCGCCAAGAAGACGGCCGGCGTGCTCGGCGACGACCTGGCGCTGAACGCGCAGCAGGTGGCCGGCGTCAAGGCCGACCGCGAACTGCCGGTGGTGTGGGCGGTGGCCATGGGTTCGGTGCGCAACAAGCTCATCCTGGTGCCGGCGGCGCTGGCCATCAGCGCCTTCCTCCCAGCGGCGGTGACGCCGCTGCTGATGATCGGCGGGCTCTTCCTCTGTTACGAAGGCGTCGAGAAACTGGCGCACAAATTCCTGCACAGCGCCGACGAAGACGCCGCGCACCACGCCGAGCACATGAAGGCTCTGGCCGACGAACAGGTCGATCTGGTGGCGCTGGAGAAGGAGAAGGTGAAGGGCGCCATCCGTACCGATTTCATCCTGTCGGCCGAAATCATTGCCATCACGCTGGGCACCGTGGCCGACGCGCCTTTCGGTACCCAGGTCGCGGTACTGGCGGGCATCGCCGCCATCATGACGGTCGGGGTCTACGGACTGGTGGCGGGCATCGTCAAGCTGGACGATGCCGGTCTCTACCTGAGCCGCGCCGCCTCAGGCGCGACGCGTGCGCTCGGTCGCGGCATCCTCGCGCTGGCGCCGTGGTTGATGAAGGCTTTGTCGGTGGCTGGCACCGCCGCCATGTTCCTGGTTGGCGGCGGCATCCTGACACACGGCATTCCGGCGCTGCACGACCGGATACATCATCTGTCGGAAGCGGTGGGTTCGGTGTGGGGCGTGCTGCTGCCCTTCGTCGCCGACGCACTGACCGGCGTCGTCGCCGGTGCGATCACGTTGGCCGTGGTGCTGGGCGTCAAGAAGCTGCGCGGCAGCGTGGCCGCCTGACCCAGCGCTGACTCAGCGGGCCGGGCTCAGATCCGGCTTCAGTGCGCCGCGGTCGTCGAACACGACGCAGTTGCCGTGCCAGTGGGCGCCGCCCACTTCCTCGAAATAGCGCAGGATGCCGCCTTCGAGCTGCCACACCTTGTTGAAGCCAGCCTTCTTCATCAGGGGCGCCGCCTTTTCGCAGCGGATGCCGCCAGTGCAGAAGGTGACGATGGGCGTGTCCTTCAGGTCGGCGTACTGTTCGAGCGCGGCCGGGAACTGACCGAAGCTGTTGACGCCCGGATCGAGCGCGTTGTCGAAGCTGCCCTGCTCGACTTCCCAGCGGTTGCGTGTGTCGATGATGACGAAGGGCCGCCCTTCGTCGTACCAGCGCTTCAGTTCGGCCGGCGGCAGATAGGGCGCTGGCGTCTCGGTCGGGTCGAAGTCGGGCGCACCGACGGTGACGATTTCCTTCTTCAGCCGCACGCGCAGCCGCTTGAAGGGCAACGTGTCCGAGCCGCTCCACTTCACGTCCAGCGCGGCGAAGCGCGGGTCCTGCCCGAGGTCGGCGAAGAAGTCGCGCAGATCGCCTTCCAGCCCGGCGAGGAAGATGTTGATGCCCTCGCTGGCCAGCAGCACGGTGCCGAGCAGCTGGCGCGACTGCGCCGCGTCGTGGATGCGTGTGCGCAGCGCTTCGCGGTCGTCGAGGCGGATGAAGCGGTAGGCGGCAGTGTTGGCGTAACGGGTCATGCTCACTATCCGGAGATCAGGCGCCAAGTATACCTGCCGCTTCGTCCGTCCCCGGCGGCGCTCAGCCCAGTGCCTTCATCAGGTTGTAGGCACTGAGGCCGCTGATCAGCGTACCGACCAGCACCAGCAGCGCACGCGCCGGCAGCGCGCGGCACAGGAAGGCGGCCAGTGGCGCGGCGAACATGCCGCCGGCGACCAGGCCGGCCACGGTGGCCCACGGGGCGGCGTCGATGAAGATGACGAAGGCGCCGGCGCTGGCGATGGCGATGAAGAACTCGGCGAAATTCACCGAACCGATGGTGCGGCGCGGGTCCTGACCGGCGCCGACCAGGCTGGTCGTGACCACCGGCCCCCAGCCGCCGCCGCCGGCAGCGTCGACGAAGCCGCCGAACAGCGCCAGCTTGGCGACGTGCTTCGGCTCCTGTGCCGGCTTGCGCCGGTGGCGCCAGGCCTTGGCCAGCACGTAGATGCCCATCACCAGCAGGTAGCCGGAAATCCACGGCTTGAGTGCAGCGCCGTCGAATTTCGTCACCACCAGCGCGCCGAGTACGCCGCCGATCACGCCCGGTATCAACAGCTTGAGCATCAGCTTGCGGTTGACGTTGCCCAGCCGCAGATGCGACAGGCCGGACAGGCCGGTGGTGAAGATTTCGGCGATGTGCACGCTGGCACTCGCCACTGCGGGCGAGGCGCCGGTGCCGAGCAGGAAGGTGGTGGCGGAAATGCCGTAGGCCATGCCGAGCGCGCCGTCGATGCTCTGCGCGATGAAGCCGACGGCGGCGGCCTTCAGGAATTCGTCCGAGGTGACGACGCCGATGACGATGTCCAGCGCCGCCGACGGGTCGCCCAGTGGCAGGCCGCGCGCGAGCAGGATGGCGGCCAGGCCGAACAGCGTGAAGCCCATGAACCAGCTGGCGACGGTGGCCAGCGGGTGCGCCTGCGCGCGGTCGATCACCTGCTCGACCGGCGGCAGGCCGAGTGCTTCGTGGGCTTGTCCGACCTCGGTGGGCCGGGTGTCGATGTGGCGGATCTTCACTGCGCGTCGCTCGATATCTCAGGGAGCGCGCAGTCTAGTCAGCAATGCTTATCCAAAAAAGTGATATTTAGTTCTATGTATATCACTGGGTGGTATTTGTCGGCAGGTGTCGCCCGGGTCGGCGCCGCACTACCGGTAAGGCCGCCGCCAGTAGCCCCAGGGGTAGGCCGGGTAGTAGGGGTAGCCATACATCCACATGCGGTCGCGTTCGCGCATCGCTTCGCGCATGCGCTCGGTTTCGATCAGCGTCTGCTGCATGTAGTCGATCACCTCGTCCGACACGCCGTCCTCGCGCAGCTTCGCCAGCTGAGAGGCCTTGAGCGGGTAAAGCGCGCGGCTCTCCTCCAGGCGCTGGATGATTTCCGCCGGCGGGATGCCGTCCTTCGACATCTGCACGATTTCGTCGGTGGTCGGCGCCGGCGGAAGCGGCGGCGAAGTGACGCAGCCGCCGAGCGTCAGGGTGAGGCCGGCGAGCAGCAGGCTGCGGCGCAGGGTAAGCGTGTGCATGCGAAGCTCCATGACAGGTCTTTGGGTCAGAGTCGTTCGACTGCGTCGGAGTTCGACGCGTCGTCGAACAGGCGCGACCATATGGCACGGATGGCAGTGCGCTCGGCCACCACCTCGTCCTTCGGCACCCGGGCTTTCGGCGCATCGTTCAGCCGCAGGCCGTGCTGCAGGTGGCGCAGCCGGCGGTAGGCGTTGCCGGCGGCGACCGCGTCGAGCGCCGGCAGCAGGCCGACCTCCGAGGCGATGCGCAGCAGCGCGATGTTGCCGAGGTTGCCGGTCAGCTCAGGATGCGCGCCCGAGTGGGCCAGCACCATGTACTGCACGGCGAATTCGAGATCGATCAGACCGCCGGCGTCGTGCTTGATGTCGAACAGTTCGGACTTGTTGGCGTGGCCGTCCATCATCTTCTGCCGCATGTCCAGCACCTCGCGGCGCAGCGCGGCGACGTCGCGCGGCTGGGTCAGCAGTTCGCGGCGGATCGCCTCGAACTGCTCGCCGACCGCGGCGTCGCCGGCGCAGAAACGGGCGCGCGTCAGCGCCTGGTGCTCCCACACCCAGGCCGATTTCTGCTGGTAGTCGCGGAAGGCCTCGATCGAACTGACCAGCAGGCCGGATTCGCCATTGGGCCGCAGCCGGGTGTCGGTTTCGAACAGGATGCCGGCGCTGGTATGGCTGGACAGCCAGGTGAGCATGCGCTGGGCCAGTCGCGCATAGGTTTCCGGCGCCGACTCGTGCGGGTCGTCGAACAGGAAGATGACGTCGAGGTCGGAGGCATAGCCCAGTTCCTTGCCGCCCAGCTTGCCGTAGGCGATGACCGCAAAGCGCGGCGTGTCGCAATGGCGACGGGTGAGCTTGCGCCAGCACATGTCCAGCGTGATGCGCAGCATCGCGTCGGCCAGCGCCGACAGGTGGTCGGACAGGCGCTCGACCGACAGCTCGCCGGCCAGGTCGCGCGCCAGCAGCCGGAACACCTGGGCGTGGTGGGCGTCGCGCATGGTGTCCATCTGCCGCTCGGTATCGTCGCCCAGCTCGTCCAGTTGCTGGCGCAGCGCCTGTTCGAAGGCCGGCCAGTCGGGTTCGGCGGTGAGCAGGCGGGCGTCCAGCAGTTCGTCGAGCAGGATGGGGTGGCGCACCAGATAGTTTGCCGCCCAGCTCGACGCGCCGATCAGCCGCGCCACCTGGCTCAGCGCCTGCGGGAATTCCGCCAGCAGCGCCAGATAGGCGGCGCGCCGGCTGATGGTTTCCAGCAGGTCGAGGCCGCGCAGCGCGGTGGCCGTGGGTTGCGGCGTATCGCGGCAGGCTTCGAGCAGCTTGGGTACCAGCGCGTCAACGCGGGTGCGCGAGCTGTCGGGCAACTGGCGGTAGCGGCTGCCGGACTTGAAGGCGGACAGGCGGCGCGCCAGCTGTTCGGTGTCGGCGAAGCCCATGCCGTCGAGCGCGCTGTGGCAGTCGTCGCACGGCGCGCTGTCCTGACCGATGTCCTGCCAGACGGCGCGCGGCGTCGGCGTCGAGCTCTCCTGCGCGCCGAATACGGCGTCGAAATGGCGGCTCACGTGGCCGCGGTGGAGGTCCAGTTCGTCCAGCAGCGCGGCGTAATCGCCGAAGCCCATGGCCGAGGCGACCAGCGCCTGGTCTTCGGCGCTGGCCGGCAGCTTGTGCGTCTGCGCGTCCTCGACGTACTGCAGCCGATGTTCCAACCGGCGCAGGAAGACATAGGCGGACTGCAGCTGTTCGACCGCGTCCTCGCCCAGCACGCCACGCATCGCCAGCCGGTCGAGCACCTTCTGCGTCGGCCGGATCTGCAGCGCACTCTCGCGGCCGCCGCGGATGAGCTGGAACACCTGGGCGATGAATTCGATCTCGCGGATACCGCCCGGGCCGAGCTTGATGTTGTCGGCCATGTCGCGGCGAGCCACCTCGCGGCGGATCTGCGCGTGCAGGTCGCGCATCGCGTTGATCGCGCCGAAATCGAGGTATTTGCGGAACACGAAGGGCTTGCGCAGCGATTCCAGTTCGTCATTCACGCCGCCGGTCAGCGCGCGCGCCTTGATCCAGGCGTAGCGCTCCCATTCGCGGCCCTGGGTGACGAAGTAGTTCTCCAGCATGTCGAAGCTGCAGGCCAGCGGGCCGGAGTCGCCGTTCGGGCGCAGCCGCATGTTGACGCGGAACACGAAGCCGTCGGCGGTCACGTCGGCCAGCAACTCGATCACCTTGCGGCCGAGGCGCGTGAAAAAGTCGAAGTTGTCGATGCGCTTGCCCGGCCCGGTCGGCGTTTCGCCGTCGGTTTCGCCCGATTCCGGATAGACGAAGATGAAATCGACGTCGGAGCTGACGTTCAGCTCACGGCCGCCCAGCTTGCCCATGCCGATGCAGATGAAGGGCTGCACCGCGTTGTCCGCCTCGCCGCGCGGTTCGCCGAAGCGCTCGACCAGCGCGGCGCGCGCCTGATCGACCGCCACTCGCACCGTCTGTTCGGCTAGCAGCGTCATGCCCTCGGTCACCTCGTCCAGATCGGCCAGACCCGCCAGGTCGCGCACGATCAGGTGGGCCATGGTGCGGGCACGCAGCCGGCGCAGCGCCGATTTCAGCGCCGCCTCGTCACCGTGCCCGAACGGCGTCTGTGTCAGCCATTCGCCGATCAGGGCCGCGCTGATCTGGGCCTGCAGCGTGCTGCCCAGCGCATCTTCCAGCGCCGGCCGCGCGTCCAGCAGGCGGGCGAGGTAGCGGCTGTGGCGGCGGGCGTGGGCGATGGCGGCGGGGGCGTCCATGTCAGGCTTTCTCGTATGAAGATGTCGATTATGCAAAAAACCGCGGTGCGGGCCGGCATGTAAGCATGGCCTTACAAAGCGCGACAGCGCCTGCGTTGCGGGTAAACTCCCGCATCGTTCCATAAATGCAGTCATCGCCGGTTTGACTGCCCGCAAATCTTGTCCGACTCCGCCCACGCTGAACTCGCCGCCGCGGTCGCCACCGTCCGCGCGGCAGCGGCCCGCCCCTTGTGGCGCCGTATCGCCGGGCGGCTGTTCGACGCGGCCCTGATCGCCTACGTCGTCGTCGCCTGCATCGTGCTGGTCGCTCGCCACTGGGTGCTGCCCGAGGTGGACCAGCATCGCGCGCGCATCGAACAGGCGCTCGGCGACGCACTGCAGCGCCAGGTGCGCATCGACAGCCTGAGTGCCGACTGGAGCGGCCTGCACCCGCAGCTGTCGCTGCGCGGCCTGACCCTGCTCGACGAAGCCGGCCAGCCGGCGCTGCGGCTGGAACAGGTCGAAGCGGCACTCGGCTTTTCGTCGCTGGTACGCGGCGAACTGCATCTGCACCGGCTCGACATCAACGGCCCCGACCTCTGGATACGCCGCGAGGCCGACGGCCGCTTCTTCGTCGCCGGTCTGGAAATAAGGCAGGACGGCGAGCGGGGCGGGTTCATGCGCTGGCTGCTGTCGCAGGGCCAGATCAATATCCGCGGCGCGCGGCTGAAGTGGGACGACGCCCTGCGCGAAACCGCGCCGCCGCTGCAGCTCACCCAGGTCGATTTCCGCCTGGACAATTCCGGGCGCGACCACCGCTTCGGCCTGTCGGCACGGCCGCCGAGCGAGCTGGCCCAGCGACTGGACATCCGCGGCGACGTGACGCTGCCCGACCGCGAGGACTGGCGCAGCGCGTCGGGCGAACTGTTCGTGTCGCTCGAAGGCGCCGACATGGCGGTCTGGCAGACCTGGGTCGATTACCCGCTCGAACTGTCGCAGGGGCGCGGTGCGGCGCGTGCCTGGACGCGTTTCGACGGCGCCCGGCTGGCCGAGGTGACCGGCGAACTGGCGCTGGCCGACGTCCGCTTGCGTCTGGCGCCCGAACTGCCGCTGCTCGACCTGGTCAGCCTGTCCGGCCGCGTCAGCGCCGAACAACTGAGCCAGGAGCGCGTCGTCGCCTCGGCCCGTCAGTTGCAACTGGCGACCCGCGGCGGGCTGCGTCTGCAGCCGACCAGCATCGATCTGCGCTGGCAGGCGGCGGCCGGCAGCGAAGTGGAGCGTGGCGAGCTGTCGGCCAGTGCGCTCGATCTCGACGCGCTGACCCGGCTGTCAGCCTACCTTCCGCTGCCCGACACGTTGCGCGACCGGCTGCAGCGCCACGCGGCGCAGGGCGTCGTGCATGAACTCGACGGCGGCTGGACCGGCCCGCTGTCGGCGCCGACCGCCTTCCGCGTCAGCGCGCGACTGGACCGCGTCGGTGTGCGCGCCGACGGCGCACTGCCCGGGGTGAGCGGCCTGAGCGGTCGCATCGAGGGCAGCGACGTGCGCGGCAGCGTTCAGATCGACGCGCCGGAGCTGGTGCTCGACCTGCCGGCGGTGTTCCCGCAGCCGGAAATTCCGTTCTCACAGTTCAAGGCACGCGCCGGCTGGGCGCGCAGCGACGGCGAAACCGAGGTGGTGATCGAATCGCTCGCCTTCCGCAACGACGACGTGCAGGGCCAGGCGCGCGGGCGCTACCGCACGGCGGGCAACACGGCCGGCGAGATCGACATCGAAGCAAAACTGCTCGACGGCGATGCGCGGGCGGTCTGGCGCTATCTGCCGCTGGACATCGGTCCCGACACGCGCGACTGGCTGCGCACTGCGCTGACCGCGGGGCGCGCGCCGGAGGCGACGCTGAAGCTGCGCGGCCGGCTCGATGACTTCCCCTTCGACCGCGGCCAGCCCGGCATATTCCAGGTCAAGGTGAAGGCCGAGGACGTGACCGTCAACTTCGGCCCGAGCTGGCCGCCGCTGACCGGCCTGCGCGCCGACGTGCTGTTCGAGGGGCCGCGCATGCTCATCACCTCGCGTGACGGTCGCATCATGAACACGAAGCTCGGTCCGACCACGGCCGAGATTCCCGACCTCGACGCGGCCGAGGAACTGCTGCTGGTGAAGGGCTCGACCAGCGGTGCGACCGCCGATTTCCTGCGCTACATCGACGCCAGCCCGGTGGCCGAACGCATCGACGGCTTCACCTCGACCATGCGCGCCGAGGGCAACGGCAAGCTGGCAATCGCACTCACCATCCCGCTGCGCCATTCGAAGGACACCAAGGTCGAGGGCGAATACAGCTTCACCGCCAACAAGCTCGTACTGGACAGCACGCTGCCGCCGCTGACCGACGCATCGGGCAAGGTGGCCTTCACCGACAGCGCCCTGTCCATCCGCGGCGCCCAGGCCAGCGTGCTCGGCTTTCCGATGACACTGGATGTCGGCACCGGCGGCGGTGGCACGGTCAATGTAGACGTGCGCGGCCGCGCCTCGATGGACGCGCTGCGCGCCCAGTTCGGCCAGCCGTGGATGGCGGCGCTGTCCGGCGTCGCCGGCTGGCAGGCGCGGCTGGGCGTGCGCCGCAACGGCACCGACATGGTTCTGGACGCCGACCTGTCGCAGGTCGCTTCGACGCTGCCGGCGCCCTTCGGCAAGTCGGTCGGCGAGGCGCTGGCGCTGAAGGTCGAGCGCATCGGCGGTCTCGACGCGCGCGAAGCGGCACGGCGCGGGCTGCCGGCGCTCGGCGCCGAGCGCGAACTGCTGCGGATCGACGCTGGCCGGATGGGCAGCGCCGATATCGTCCGCCGCTCGACGCCGGGTGGCTGGGTGCTGGAGCGAGGTGCGGTCGGTCTGCCACAGATACCTGCCTTGCCCGATCAGGGGCTGGCGCTGGCGCTGACCACCGAAACGGTCGATCTCGATGCGCTGCGCCGTGCCTTCGCCGCGCCGACGTCAGCGGGCGGTACTGCAGGAGAGCCCCTGCCAGTGTCGAAGGTGAAGCTCGATGCGAAGAATCTGCGCCTGTCCGGGCATTGGCTGGAGGCGGTGAAGATCGACGCGACGCGCCGCAGCGAGGTGTGGGACATCGACCTTGCCAGCACCCAGGCACGCGGCCGCGTGAGCTGGAACGCGCAGGGCAAGGGTCAGGTGAAGGCGCGCTTCGACCAGTTGCGCATCGATACGGAGGACGAGGCGGGCGCCCAGGTCAGCAGCGTCGAGCCGGACGAGGAACTGGACGAACTGCCGGCGCTGGACATCGAGGCCGGGCGCTTCGTACTCGACGGGCGCAACCTCGGCCGGCTGGAACTGCAGGCCAGCAACGAGCGCCGTGCCTGGCTGATCAACCGGCTGGCGCTGACCATGCCCGAGGGCAGTTTCGTCGCCAGCGGTGCCTGGGGCCGCGCGCTGGCCGGCTTGCGCGGCACGCGCGAGACGCGGCTCGATTTCGTCATCGACAGCGAGGACGCCGGCAAGCTGCTCGACCGCCTCGGCCACGCCGGCGCTCTGCGCCGCGGCACCGCCGGCATGAAGGGCATGCTGCGCTGGCAGGGCAGTCCGCTGTCGATCGACTACCCGTCGCTGTCCGGATCGTTCGAGCTGAAGGCGAGCAACGGCCAGTTCAGCAAGATCAATCCGGGCGCCGGGCGCCTGCTCGGCATCCTCAGCCTGCAGTCGCTGCCGCGGCGCATCACGCTCGATTTTCGCGACGTGTTCAGCGAGGGCTTTGCTTTCGATCGCATCGAAGGAACGGTGGCGGTCGAGCGTGGCATCATGAACACCGACAATCTCGAACTGGCCGGGCCGGCCGCGCGCGTGCAGATCAGCGGCAGTGCCAACATCGCCGCCGAAACCCAGAACCTGACGGTAAACGTCCAGCCGGCGCTGAGCGACAGCGTGTCGGTCGGCGCGCTGATCGCCAATCCGGCGGTCGGTGTGGCGACCTATCTGGCGCAGAAGGTGCTGAAGGACCCGCTCGGGCAGATCTTCTCCTTCCGCTACGCGGTCACCGGTTCATGGGAGGATCCGCTGGTGGCCAAGCTGTCGACGGCGCCGGCGGCCGAATGAGCCTGTCATCCGATTGAAAGGTGCGTCATGAACACTACGACCAAGACCCGCGTTGCTGCCGTGCAGATGGTGTCCGGCCCGGTGGTGGCGGACAACCTGCAGGAAGCGGGGCACTGGATTGCCGAGGCGGCGCGCCAGGGTGCGCAGCTGGTCGCGCTGCCGGAGTACTTTCCGCTGATTTCCGGCGACGAGGCCGACAAGCTGGGCATACGCGAGCAGGAGGGAAACGGCCCGATCCAGCGCTTCCTTTCCGACTGCGCGCGCCGGCACGGCATCTGGCTGATCGGCGGCTCGGTGCCGCTGGTGGCGGATGCCGCGAACAAGGTCCGCAATACTTGCCTGGCCTACGGTCCGGACGGCAGCCAGGTGGCCCGTTACGACAAGGTCCATCTGTTCGCCTTCACCCGCGGCGCCGAGAACTACGACGAGGCGCGGACGATCGAAGCCGGCCATCAGCCGGTATCGATCGAGACCCCTTTCGGCCGGGTCGGGCTGTCGATCTGCTACGACCTGCGCTTTCCGGAGTATTTCCGCGCGCTGGGCGACATGAAGCTGCTGGTGCTCGGTGCCGCCTTCACCGAAACGACCGGTCGTGCGCACTGGGAACTGCTGCTGCGCGCCCGCGCGGTGGAGAATCAGTGCTACGTGCTGGCGGCGGCGCAGGGCGGCGTGCACCCGTCCGGCCGGCGCACCTGGGGTGACTCGATGCTGATCGACCCGTGGGGCAATGTGATCAATCGCCTGGCGCGCGGCCCGGGTGTGGTCGTAGGTGATCTGGATTCGGACTATCTTGTTGAAATAAGGCAGAATCTTCCAGCCTTGGGCCACCGGCGCATCGCTTGCTGAGGTCTCCTCGAATGAATGACCAAACCACTCGCAATCCGTCGAAATTTCCGCACACGCTTGCGGAAGTGACGGTCATGGACGTCGAACGGCTGCGCTCGATGTGCATCGAGCAGGAGGACATTCCGGGTACGCGCGAAATGGCGCAGCAGAAGGACAAGTTCCGTGTGCGCCTGCTGAGCAGCGACAACGAGAAGCGCGAGGGCACCAGCCTGCTGATCGAGAAGATGTACTCGTGGCGCGGCTATCACACGAAGAAGCAGATCGACGAGGCGCCCAACCGCATCACCCTTGTAGCCGAGTTCGACGGCCACATCTACGGCACCATCACGGTCAACCTCGACTCCGACACCGGCCTGTCGGCCGACGAAACCTATCCGGACGTGATGCACGGGCTGCGCGACGAAGGTCGCAAGGTGTGCGAGTTCGGCAAGTTCGCGGTCGAGCAGTCGGTGCGCTCGAAGCGGCTGATGGGCACGCTGTTCCACCTGATGTGCATCTACGCCTTCCGCATCCAGGACTGCGACGACGTGCTGATCGAGGTGAACCCGCGCCACCGCGCCTTCTACGAGAAATATCTCGACTTCGTTCCGGCCGCCGAGGAGCGCATGTGCAAGCGCGTCGGCGCGCCGGCCATCCTGCTGCGGCTGACGCGCGAGCTGTATCGCAGCCGCGTCGATGAACTGGGTGGCCGCTGGCGTGATCTGAAGGAAGAGAAATCGATGTACAAGTACTTCTTCCCGCGCCAGGAAGAGGACGCCATCGCCGAACGCCTGGGGCGTCCGGCGCGCAACTGAACCAGGACTGATGCATTCATGACCACCGGCTCCACCGTCAAGACCCGCGAACCGATGGCGCTCACCGGCGCCGACCTGATGGGCACCGCGCGTGCCACGCTGCTCGCCCCCTTCGATCTCGACCGCGGCGAACTCGACCGCGTGTTCGGGCTGCTTGGCGGCCATCGCATCGACTACGCCGATCTCTACTTCCAGCACCAGTGCAGCGAGGCCTGGAGCCTGGAAGAGGGCATCGTCAAGTCCGGCAGCTTCAACATCGAACAGGGTGTCGGCGTACGCGCGATCCAGGGCGAGAAGACGGCCTTCGCCTATTCCGACGAAATCAGCCTGCCGGCGCTCGAAGCGGCGGCCCGCGCGACGCGCGCGATTGCCTCGCAGGGGCAGAGCCTGAGCGCACGCACGGTTACCTCGGCGTCGCCGGTGCCGCTGTACTCGTCGCGCAACCCGCACGCCTCGCTCAGCGACACCGACAAGGTGAAGCTGCTCGAACGGCTCGAGAGCTACGCCCGCGCCGAGGACAGTCGCGTCACCCAGGTGATGGCACACATCGCCGGCACGCACGAGGTGGTGATGGTGATGCGCAGCGACGGCCACATGGCGGCCGACGTGCGCCCGCTGGTGCGGGTGTCGGTCACCGTCATCATGCAGGACGGCGATCGCCGCGAGCAGGGCTCCAGCGGCGGCGGAGGCCGTTTCGACTACGGCTATTTCACTGACGCGGTACTGCGCGACTACGCGGCAAAGGCGGTGCATCAGGCGCGCGTCAACCTCGACGCCCGCCCGGCGCCGGCCGGCACGATGAGCGTGGTGCTCGGCCCGGGCTGGCCCGGCATCCTGCTGCACGAGGCGATCGGCCACGGTCTGGAAGGCGATTTCAACCGCAAGGGCAGTTCCGCCTTCGCCGGCCGCATCGGCCAGCAGGTCGCGTCGCGCGGCGTCACCGTGGTCAACGACGGCACGCTGCCGAACCGCCGCGGCTCGCTGACCGTGGACGACGAAGGCAACCCGACCCGCTGCACCACGCTGATCGAGGACGGCATCCTGGTCGGCTACATGCAGGACAGCCTGAACGCCCGCCTGATGGGCGTGGCGCCGACCGGCAATGGTCGCCGCGAAAGCTTCGCCCATCTGCCGATGCCACGCATGACCAACACCTACATGCTGAACGGCGATCGCGAGCCGGAAGAAATCATCCGCTCGGTCAAGAAGGGCCTGTATGCGGTCAATTTCGGCGGCGGCCAGGTCAACATCACCAGCGGCAAGTTCGTGTTCTCGGGCGCTGAGGTGTACATGATCGAGAACGGTCGCGTGACCTACCCGGTCAAGGGTGCGACGCTGATCGGCAACGGCCCGGACGCGCTGACCCGCGTGTCGATGATCGGCAACGACATGGCGCTGGACAGCGGCGTCGGCACCTGCGGCAAGGAAGGGCAGAGCGTGCCGGTCGGCGTCGGTCAGCCGACGCTGCGCATCGACGGACTGACCGTCGGAGGCACGGCCTGACGGTCAGTCGCAGCAGCATGCCTACCTGGTTGAGACGCTGGTTCCCGACGCGCGAGCAGATACTCTCCTCGCGCGTCGTCGCGCCGTTCGCCCATCACCTGCGCGACGACAGTCTGTGGCACGCCAACCGCCACAGCGTCGCGAAGGCGGTGTCGATCGGCCTGTTTTTCGGGCTGATGATTCCGTTCGCCCAGTTCCTGTTCGCCATCGCCACCGCGCTCTTCCTGCGTGCGCACGTCGCGATCAGCGCCGGCTGCACGCTGATCACCAATCCGTTCACCTTCCCGCCGATCTACTGGGCGGCCTACGAACTGGGGAGCTTCGTGCTGGCCAAGCCGGCATCGGTCAGCGAGTCGTCGCAGATCGAACAGAGTGCGGAAAAGATCGGCGAACTGGCGACCGGCTGGCTCGAAGGTTTCTGGATCTGGCTCAGCGCAGCCGGCCTGCCGCTGGTGACCGGGCTGTTCATCATGGCCTGCAGCGCCTCGGTGATCGGCTATTTTGCGGTCCACCTGCTGTGGCGCGAGCGCCGCAACTGAGCCGGCCAGAATCCGCTTGAACGAAGGAAACCCCGCGCCGGGTTAGAATCCACCGCTTTGCAACGGCACACCTGCCGGCGCGGTACCGAACAACGTAGCCATGAACGCTCCCATGCACAAGATCACCGACGACGTCCGCATCAAGGAAATCCGCGAACTTCTGCCGCCCGCGCACGTGCTGCGCGAACTGCCGGCCAGCGATGTGGCGTCCGAAACGACGTTTGCCGCGCGCCAGGCCATCCATCGCATCCTGCGCGGCGCCGACGATCGCCTGCTGGTGGTGATCGGTCCCTGCTCGATCCACGACTACAAGGCCGGCATGGAATACGCGAAGCTGCTGAAAGCGCAGCGCGAGCGTCTTTCGGCCGACCTCGAAATCGTCATGCGCGTCTATTTCGAGAAGCCGCGCACCACGGTGGGCTGGAAGGGGCTGATCAACGACCCCTATCTGGACAACAGCTTCAAGATCAACGACGGCCTGCGCCTGGCGCGCCGCATCCTGCTGGAAGTGAACGAGCAGGGCCTGCCGGCCGGCACTGAATTCCTCGACACCATCACGCCGCAGTACACGGCCGATCTCGTGGCCTGGGGGGCCATCGGCGCGCGCACGACGGAAAGCCAGGTGCACCGCGAACTGGCGTCCGGCCTGTCCTGCCCGGTCGGCTTCAAGAACGGCACCGACGGCAATGTGCGCATCGCCTCCGACGCGATCAAGTCGGCACAGTCGCCGCACGTGTTCCTGTCGGTGACCAAGGCCGGCCACTCGGCCATCGTGTTGACCGCCGGCAACGAGGACTGCCACGTCATCCTGCGCGGCGGCAAGGAACCGAACTACGACGCCGAGGCGGTCGAGAAGGTGTGCCGTGAACTGGCCGCCGCCGGCGTGCCGGCGAAGGTGATGATCGACTTCTCGCACGCCAACAGCCGCAAGCAGTGCGCGCTGCAGATAGACGTCGCGCGCGACGTCGCGGCGCAGATGGCCTGCGGCGAGGACCGCATCTTCGGCGTCATGGTCGAATCGCACCTGAAGGAAGGCCGTCAGGATCTGGTTGCCGGCAAGGAACCTGAATACGGCATGAGCATCACCGACGCCTGCCTGGGCTGGGACAAGAGCGTCGAACTGCTCGACATCCTCGCCGAAGCCGTGCGTGCGCGTCGCCGTGCGCTGGCCGACCGCGACTGATCGGTGAACACGCTGTTCGCTACGGCGCCGGCTTCCAGCTGGCGCCGTTTCTATTTCATCAGCCTGCTGCTGACACTGGTTTTCCGCGGCTGGCTGGGCGCGGTGCTGCCCTTCACCGGCGACGAAGCCTATTTCTACTGGTGGGGCAAGATCCCGGCCGGCGGCTTTTACGACCATCCGCCCATGGTGGGCTGGTGGCTGGCGGCGCTGATATCGGTGTCGGAAGCCGAGTGGTGGCTGCGTCTGCCGGCCATCCTGCAGCCGGCGTTGCTGTCCTTCATGCTGCTCGCCTTCCTGCGCGACGATGCCGCCGCCACACGCTGGGGCGCGGCGACGCTGATGCTGCTGGCGCCGGCCGGCGTGCTCGACGTGCTGATCACCACCGACATCCCGCTGGTGTATTTCAGCGTCGCCTCGGCGCTGGTGTTCCTGCACGCGCAGCGCACGCGGTCGATGGCCGCTTTCGCGCTGGCCGGCCTGCTGCTCGGCGGCGCCTTCCTGTCCAAGTATTTCGCCGTGCTGCTCGGACTGGCCTACATCGTGTGGGCGCTGTGGCGCCCGGCACCGTGGAAATGGAAGGGGCTGGCGCTGCTCGTGCTGTGCGCGCTGCCGGCGGGGCTGTACAACGCCTGGTGGAACAGCCAGCACTGCTGGGCCAACGTCATGTTCAACGTGTTCAATCGCCACGGCGGCGCCGGGTTGTCGTGGAAGACGCCGCTGATGTACGCCGGCATGATGCTGTGGCTGCTGACGCCGATGGTGGTGTGGCGCCTGCTGCGTGCGCCCGGCGCGTGGATGCGGCAGGCCGCGCTGCCGGCGCTGGTGGTCGTGCCGCTAGCGGTGTTCGGTCTGCTGTCGCTGGTCAAGACCATAGGCCTGCACTGGGTCTTCTCCTTCGTGCCGCTGGCCTTCCTGATGTACGCCCGCGCGGTGCCCGACAGCGTGCTGCGTCGCACCCGCAACATCACCGCGGTGCTCGCACTGCTGCACGTGGCAGGCGTGATCGCGGTGGCGACGCAGCCGGTCGACAGCTGGGCCCAGCGACTGGGGTCGCGCAAGTACGCCGGCGTCGTTCAGACGGTGAAGGCGGACGAGGTGATCGCCGCGCTGGGCGACGATGTCGAGCGCTACGTGCTGATGACCGACGGCTATTCGCCCTCGGTCACGATGGGCTACAACCACGGCCGTTACTGGCCGGTGTTCGGCCCGGCCTCAAGCCATGCGCGGCACGACGACGTGCTGACCGATTTCCGCGCGCTGGCCGGTCGCGACATCCTGATCCTGAGCAAGGAGAAGCCGGACCTCGCCGACTACACGCCGTATTTCCGCGAGGTGAACGAGGACACGCTGCAGGTGCGCGGTGCCACCTTCTGGCGCATCCGTGGCCACGGTTTCGACTACGCGGCCTACCATGCAGGTGTGCTGGAGCCGGCGCGCCGCCTCTGGTACGCAATACCGAAGTGGCTGCCGGACTGCGGCTGCTATTTCGAGGAACGCTACTTCAACTGAGCCTGCGATGATCGTCGCCGCCCTGCAGCTGATGCGCCCGAAGCAGTGGGTGAAGAACGGTTTCGTGTTCTTCGGCCTGCTGTTCGGCCATGCCTGGCATCAGGCCGCCATGGTGCAGTCGGCGCTGCTGGCCTTCGCCGCCTTCTGCCTGATGTCCAGTGCCGTGTACGCGCTGAACGACTTCCGCGACGTCGCGCAGGACCGCCTCCACCCGGTCAAGCGGCGGCGTCCGCTGGCGTCCGGCGCGCTGTCGCCGTCGGTGGCGGTGCTGCTGATGGGCGCGCTGTCCGCCAGTTCGCTCGCGCTGGCCTGGCAGGTCGGCGAAATGCTGGTGTGGCTGCTGTGCATCTACGGCCTGATCAACCTCGGCTACAGCTACGGCCTGAAACGCGTCGTCGTGCTCGACGTGTTCCTGATCAGCGCGGGTTTCATGCTGCGCCTGCTGGCCGGTACCACCGGCCTCGGCATTCCGCCGTCGAACTGGCTGCTGATGTGCGGCCTGCTGCTGACGCTTTTCCTCGGCTTCGCCAAGCGGCGCGCCGAAATGATGCTGATGGAGGAGGGCGGTGGCGCCCACCGCACCGTGCTGGACCAGTACTCGGCCGCGCTGCTCGACCAGTTCATCACCATCAGTGGCGCCTGCGCCGTAGTGGCCTACGCGCTCTACACGGTCAACGAGGACACGGTGCGCACCCACGGCACCGGCGACCTGATCTACACCCTTCCTTTCGTGCTGTACGGCCTGTTTCGCTACCTCTATCTGCTACATCGGCAGGGCGCGGGCGGAGATCCGTCGCACGACCTGTTCCGCGATGCCCACCTGATTGTCGCCATGGCGGGCTGGGTGGTCGTCACCGTCCTCATCCTGCGCTGATCAGCCGGTCAGCGGCTCGACCGTCGCGTCCTGCCCCCACAGCCGCTGCAGCGCGGCGCTGCGTTGCGGCGGCGGCGCGCTGCTCCAGAAACGTTCGCCGCCGTGATGGCCGCTGCGCAGCAGTCCGGCCCGGCCGAGCGCGCGCGCGAGCTGGCGGGCGACCGCATCGCCGGTGTCGATCACGCGTACCGCGGGCCCGGCCGCCTGTTCGATCAAAGGGCGCAGAAAGGGGTAATGGGTGCAGCCGAGCACGATCACGTCGGCCCCCTCGGCGATCAGCGGTTCGACGTGCGAAGCCACCAGCGCCCGCGTGTCGGGGCTGTCGAAATCGCCGCGTTCGACCGCTTCCACCAGACCGCTGCCCGGGCGGGTGACCACGTGAATGTCACGGCCGAAGGTGTCGAGCAGTGCTGCGAAGCGACTGCTGGCCAGCGTGCCGGTGGTGGCCAGCACGCCGACCGTGCCGGTCTTCGTCGCCGCCACCGCCGGTTTGACCGCCGGTTCCATGCCGATGATGGGGAGCGCGGGCCAGCGCTCGCGCAGCGCCTGCGCCGCCGCCGCGGTGGCCGTATTGCAGGCGATCAGCAGTGCCTTGGCGCCGTGGTCGAGCAGGAACTCGCCCAGCACCGCGCTGCGTGCGCGTATCCAGTCGGTGCTGCGCTCGCCATAGGGGGCGAAGCCGGAATCGGCGACGTACAGGAAATCCTCGGCCGGCAGCGCCGCGCGCGCGTGGCGCAGCACCGACAGGCCGCCAAGGCCGGAGTCGAATACGCCTATCGGCGCGTCGGGAGACAAGCTGTGCGTCACGGACAGTGTTCGGCCGCGGGCGTGCCCGGCCTTCCTTTCAGTCCGTCCCGCCGTCGTGGGCGCGACCGCGCTGCCACAGCACGTCACCGCAGCCGGCCAGCCGGTTGTAGGTGCGGCCAAGCACGAACAGCAGGTCGGACAGACGGTTCAGATACTGCCTGCTTGCCTCCGACACCTTGCCTTCGGCGGCCGCGGCGATCACCGCGCGTTCGGCGCGACGGCAGATGGTGCGGGCGAGGTGGGCGTGCGCCGCAGCGCGGGTGCCGCCGGGCAGGATGAATTCCTTCAGCGGCGTCAGCTCGGCGTTCAGGCGTTCCAGTTCGGCATCGAGGCGGGCCACCTGTTCGGTCTTGATGAGGTGGTAGCCGGGGATGGCCAGTTCGCCGCCGAGGTCGAACAGGTCGTGCTGGATTTCGGTCAGCAGCGCCGACAGATCGGCCGGCATGTCTTCGCACAGCAGCACGCCGATCGCGCTGTTCAGTTCGTTGACGTCGCCCAGCGCGTGTATCCGCGCACTGGATTTGGAAACCCGGGTGCCGTCGCCGAGGCCGGTTTCGCCGCCGTCGCCGGTGCGGGTGGCAATCTTGGATAGTCGATGACCCATGGCGTGTGATGACTTGGATAAGAGGTATTGATTATAAGTGCGCGCAAATATAAGGCCGGCGCACGCTAGAATTGCACATCATCCCATGCTGGCGCCCACCCCGCGACAGCCGGATATGCGGGCGGCCATCACCCGGCAGCGCTGCGCGGTTCATGCACATACACGCAGACCACACATCCCCCGCAAATGAACAGAACAGACGGAGTTGCCGTGAGTACCCCCGAACCGAAAGATTTCCTGAACAAGCTGTTCCAGGCGGCGTTCGACGCTGCCAATCCCGACCTGTGCGTGCCGGCCAATCTGCCGCCGCCGCCCAAGGGCCGCACCATCGTCGTCGGCGCCGGCAAGGCCGCGGCGTCGATGGCACTGGCGGTCGAGAAGAACTGGTCGGGCGACCTGTCCGGCCTGGTCGTGACGCGCTACGGTCACGGCGCACCGTGCCAGCGCATCGAGGTGGTCGAAGCGTCGCACCCGGTGCCGGATGCGGCCGGTCAGCAGGCGGCGAAGCGCATTCTCGACAAGGTGCAGGGCCTGAGCGAGGACGACCTGGTGATCGCCCTGATCTCTGGCGGTGGCTCGGCGCTGCTGTCGGCTCCGGCCGAAGGCCTGACGCTGGAAGACAAGCAGGCCGTGAACCGCGCACTGCTGGCCAGCGGCGCCGCCATCCAGGAGATGAATTGCGTGCGCAAGCACCTGTCGTCGATGAAGGGCGGTCGGCTGGCGCAGGCCGCCTACCCGGCGCGCGTATTCACGCTGGTCATTTCCGACGTGCCGGGCGACGACCCGGCGGTGGTTGCCTCCGGCCCGACGGTGCCGGACACCACGACCCGCGAGGACGCGCTGGCCATCATCCGTCGCTACAACATCGAAGTGCCGGCGGCCGTGATGGCCTGGCTGGCGAAGCCGGAATCGGAAACGCCGAAGGCCAACGACCCGCGTCTGGCGCGCTGCGAAACGCGGGTCATTTCCACTGCTCAGGCCTCGCTGCTGGCGGCCGCCGAAGTGGCGCGCGCGCACGGTGTGACACCGCTGGTGCTGGGCGACATGATCGAGGGCGAATCGAGCGACGCCGGCAAGGTGCTGGCCGGCATCGCCAAGGCTTGCGCGATCAACGGTACGCCGGTGCAGCCGCCCTGCGTGCTGCTGTCGGGCGGTGAAACCACGGTCACGCTGGGCCAGATCAAGCCCGGTCAGAAGCCGCGCGGCGGTCGTAACTCGGAATTCCTGCTGTCGCTGGCGATCGCGCTCGACGGCATGAAGGGCATTCACGCGGTGTCGGGCGACACCGACGGCATCGACGGCAGCGAGGACAACGCCGGCGCCATCGTCACCGACGACACGCTGGCCCGCGCCCGCGCCGCCGGCATCGACGCTCGCACGATGCTGGATCAGCACGACGCTTACGGTTTCTTCCTCGGCATCGACGACCTCATCGTGACCGGCCCGACGCTGACCAACGTTAACGACTTCCGCGCCATCTACGTCGAAAAGAAGGTCTGAACGACCTCGGCTCTCCCCGGAAACGGCGCCTGCGGGCGCCGTTTCTTTTGCCGCCTCCGAAAGCGCAGTCGCGAGCCGGGGTCTTGTGGGAGGGGGCTTCTGACCCCGACAGCGGCCTGTATCGGGAGCCGGCGGGGTTTCCGACGCCGCATCACGAGCAGAGGTGACTTCCACGGAGAGCGATCCCGCGCTGCAGGAGGCGCCGCCGGGGCACTGCGGGTATCATCTGCCGCCTGTCTCTGCCCCACCGGAAGCCGCCATGAGCGCTCTGCCACAGGCCCACGAAGCCACCGCTTTTCCGCCACCCGGAAGTACCGACCGACCGGCCCTGATCGCCGAACTGGCGCGTGTCCTGCCGGCGGACTGCCTGATCACCGACCTCGGCCGTCTGCGCGCCTACGAATGCGACGGACTGATGCTGATGCGCGAGATGCCGCTGGCGGTTGCGCTGCCGACCACCGAAGCGCAGGTGATCGCGGTGCTGCGCACCTGTCACCGCCTCGGCGTGCCGGTGGTGCCGCGTGGCGCCGGCACCGGCCTTTCGGGCGGGGCGACGCCGCACAAGCAGGGCGTGGTGCTGTCGACGGCGCGGCTGAACCGCATCGTGTCGGTTCAACCGCCTCGCCCAGCAGGCCGTCGTCCAGCCGGGCGTGCGCAACCTCGCTGTGTCGGAGGCGGCGGCGCCTTACGGTCTTTACTACGCACCGGACCCGTCGTCGCAGATCGCCTGCAGCATCGGTGGCAATGTGGCCGAGAACTCGGGCGGCGTGCACTGCCTGAAGTACGGACTGACCGTGCACAACGTGCTGCGCGTGCGCATGGTGACGATGGCGGGCGAGGTGATGGAAATCGGCAGCGCGGCGCC
This sequence comes from Methyloversatilis sp., assembly GCF_965284615.1. Taxonomy (GTDB): domain Bacteria; phylum Pseudomonadota; class Gammaproteobacteria; order Burkholderiales; family Rhodocyclaceae; genus Methyloversatilis. The sequence continues at coordinate 3,524,451 of NZ_OZ260098.1, read as the reverse complement.
GGACAGCCCGGGTTACGACCTGCTGGCCGTGACCATCGGTTCGGAAGGCCTGCTCGGCGTGGTGACCGAAGTGACGGTGAAGCTGGTGCCCAAGCCGCGCGTGGCGCGCTGCGTGCTGGCCGCCTTCGACGACATCCGCCGCGCCGGGCAGGCGGTGGCCGACATCATCGCCGCCGGCATCATCCCGGCCGGCCTCGAAATGATGGACCAAGCGACCGCGGCGGCGGTCGAGCAGTTCGTTCATGCCGGCTACCCGCTCGACGCGGCGGCCATCCTGCTGTGCGAATCGGACGGCACCGAAGAGGAGGTGCAGGACGAGATCGCCCGCGTACGCGCGCTGCTCGACACCGCGGGTGCAACCGAAATCCGCATTTCCAGCGACGAAGCCGAGCGGCTGCGTTTCTGGGCCGGCCGCAAGGCGGCCTTCCCGGCGGCGGGTCGCATCTCGCCCGACTACTACTGCATGGACGGCACCATTCCGCGCAAGCGGCTGGCCGAAATGCTGGAGGCGATGGAGGTCATGGCGAAGAAGTACGGCCTGGGCCTGCTCAACGTGTTCCATGCCGGCGACGGCAACCTGCATCCGCTCATCCTGTTCGATTCGAACGACCCGGACTCGGTGCACCGCGCCGAAGCCTTCGGCGTTGAAATCCTCGAACTGTCGGTGGCGCTGGGTGGCACCATCACCGGCGAGCACGGCGTGGGTCTGGAGAAGATCAACCAGATGTGCAGTCAGTTCGCCTCCGACGAACTCGACATGTTCCATCGCGTGAAAGCGGCCTTCGACCCGGCCGGCCTGATGAATCCGGGCAAGGCGGTGCCGACGCTGCACCGCTGCGCCGAAATGGGCCGCATGCACGTGCATCACGGCGAACTGCCGCATCCCGAACTGCCGCGTTTCTGACCATGACCCACTCTCTTCATGCAGTGCTGCGCGAGCAGGTGCTGGAGGCCGCCGCGCACGGTCGCGCGCTGCGTCCGCATGGCAGCGGCTCCAAGGACTTCCTCGCCCAGTCGCTCGACGGCGTGCCGCTGGACATGCGCGGTGCGCAGGGCGTCATCGCCTACGAACCGTCCGAGCTCTACATCACCGCGCATGCCGGCACCCGTCTGTCGGCGATCGAGCGCCTGCTGGCCGAGCACGGCCAGATGCTGGCGTTCGAGGCGCCGCACTTCGGCCCGCACGCGACGCTGGGCGGCGCCCTGGCCAGCGGGCTGTCCGGGCCGCGCCGCATCAGTGCCGGCAGCCTGCGCGACTTTGTGCTCGGCGTGACACTGATGGACGGACAGGGCCGCGTGCTGCGCTTCGGAGGCCAGGTGATGAAGAACGTCGCCGGCTTCGACGTGTCGCGCCTGATCGCCGGCAGCTTCGGCACGCTGGGCCTGGTGCTCGAGGTGACGCTGAAGGTGCTGCCGCGCCCGCAGGCGGAACAGACGCGCGTGCTCGCGCTCGACGAGGCGGCGGCGCTGACCCGCATGCGCGAGTGGGGTGCCCAGCCGCTGCCGGTGTCGGCCACCGCCTGGCTGGACGGTCGGTTGGCGGTTCGACTGTCGGGCGCGCAGACCGCGCTCGATGCGGCCGTGCGCAACATCGGCGGCGACCCGCTCGATGCGACCGAGGCGGCTGCGCTGTGGCAGTCGATGCGCGAGCAGACGCACGATTTCTTCGCCGGCGACACGCCGCTGTGGCGCCTGTCGCTGCCGCCGATGACGCCGGTGCTGCCGCTCGACGGCGGCTGCCTTGTCGAGTGGAACGGCATGCAGCGCTGGCTGCGCAGCGATGTCAACGCCGACGCGCTGCGTCACGCAGTGAAGGCTGTCGGCGGTCACGCGACGCTGTTCCGCGGCGGCAGCACCGTCGATCGCGCGCTCGGCGTGTTCGAGCCGCTGGCCCCTGAAGTGATGGCGGTGCATCGCCGCCTGAAGCAGGCTTTCGACCCGTCCGGCGTGTTCAGCCCCGGACGCCTGTACGCTGAACTGTGAGCGCCCACTGATGCAGACCGGACTGGCCGATTTCATCCGCAACACCCCCGAGGGCGACGCCGCCGACACCCTGCTGCGCAAGTGTGTGCACTGCGGTTTCTGCAACGCCACCTGTCCCACCTACCAGCTGCTGGGCGACGAGCTCGACGGTCCGCGTGGCCGCATCTACCTGATGAAGCAGATGCTCGAAGGCGAGGTGCCGGCTGACACCGTGCTGCCTCACCTCGACCGCTGCCTCACCTGCCGTAACTGTGAATCGACCTGTCCGTCCGGCGTGCGCTACAGCGAACTGGTCGATATCGGTCGCGCGGTGGCCGAGCGACGTGCGAAGCGCCCGCTGGCGCAGCGCGCGAAGCGCTGGCTGCTGCGCGAAGGGTTGTCGCGCCCGGCGGTGTTCAACACCGCACTGGCGCTCGGTCGGCTCGCCAAGCCGCTGCTGCCGGGGTCGTTGGCGGCCAAGGTGGCTGACGCGCGCACTGCTGGCGCCTGGCCGCCGGTGCGCCATCAGCGCCGCATGCTGGTGCTGGCGGGCTGCGTACAGCCGGCGTTGATGCCGGACGTGAATGCCGCGGCGGCGCGCGTGCTCGACCTGCTCGGCATTTCGCTGGTCGAGATCGCGCGCGCCGGCTGCTGCGGTGCGCTGCGTTTCCACCTGAACGACCAGGACGGCGGTCGCCAGGACATGCGTGCGCTGATCGACGCCTGGTGGCCGGCGATCGAGCGCGGCGACGTCGAGGCCATCGTGATGACGGCTTCCGGCTGCGGCAGCACAGTGCGCGAGTACGGCCATCTGCTGGCCGACGATCCGCAGTACGCGGAGCGCGCGGCGAAGGTGGCGGCGATGACCCGCGACCTGTCGGAAATCCTGGCCGCCGAGCGCGTACAGATCGAGGGCCTGTTCGCCGCTGGCACCACGGCGCGCCAGCCGCTCGCCTATCACCCGCCCTGTTCGCTGCAGCACGGCCAGCAGGTGCGCGGACACGCGGAGGCGCTGCTGCGCGCCGCCGGCTACGACCTGAAACCGGTCGCCGACAGCCATCTGTGCTGCGGCTCGGCAGGCAGCTATTCGCTGCTGCAGCCGGCGCTCGCGACGACGCTGCGTAACAACAAGCTGAGCGCGCTGCAGGCCGAACAGCCTGCCGGCATCGCCAGCGCCAACGTCGGCTGCATCGCCCATCTGCAGACCGGGACCACGACGCCGGTGCGCCACTGGATAGAGTGGCTCGATCAGGCGCTCACCCAGGGTCTGTTGCCATTGAATCGCGGGCCGCGCGCGAATCCCGAAGCGTCCGGATCAAGGCGGGCCGACGCCGGCTGACTGGCCGTCAGGGGAGGAGGCCCAACGCGGAGATGGGTGCATCGGGGCTCGCGCTCTCCGGGTTTGGAGCGTGCGCGGCACGGACCGCGTTGCGCTCCTTGTCGAGACCGCCCGTCTCGACTTCGTCGCACGCCCTGCCCGTGCCTCGCGCGCTGCAACGCGGTTCGCGATTTAATAGCAACAGACCCTAGGTGTGAAGAGTCAAGAGGTTGTTCTGCGAATTTGAGAGACGGGACATAGGGACTTTGCAGGCGATGCCGTGATGAGGTCGGTGCCAGTTGTAGAAGTGGTTCCAGAGAGGCAAAGCGGCTTTGCGCAGGTCGGAGTTGGGATAGGAATGGCCGTAGGCCCACTCGCGCAGAGCTGACTGGATGAAGCGCTCTGCCTTGCCATTGGTCTGTGGCCGATAGGCTCGTGTGAACTTGTGTTTGATCCCCAGCTCGGTGCAGGCCTGAGCGAAGGCGAGCGAGTGGAAGGCAGGTCCGTTGTCGGTGAGCACGCGCTGTACGGTGACACCGAGCGTTGCGTAATAGGCGACGGCATTTCGCAGGAAGCTCACGGCGCTGTCTTTGCGCTCATCGGGGTGCATGTCGGTGAAAGCAATGCGCGAATGGTCGTCGATGGCCACAAACAAGTGTTCCCAGCCTACGCCGCGGGTGCGCTTGCGATAATCGGCTGTGATTCGATGACCCACAGCGGTGAAGCGGCCCAACTTCTTGATGTCGATGTGGAGCAGTTCGCCGGGCGTCTGGCGCTCGTAGCGCTGTATGGACTCCGTCGGGGCCAGATCGCTGAACCTTGAGAGGCCGGCTCGTCGGAGCACCCGGCTGACCGTTGCTTTGGATACGCCGGTGTAGGAGGCGATCCGGGATTGAAGAAAGAGTTTGCGGCGCAGCTCGATGATGGTCAGCGCGACTTCTGGGGCAATGCTTCGGGGAGAACGGGCGGGACGGGACGACTTGTCTGCAAGTCCAGCCGGACCTTCGGCCAGGTAGCGCCCCAGCCATTTGCGGGAAGTGACACTGCTGACGCCGTTACGCTTCGCCGCATCAGAGGCCGACAGACCTCTCACACGCATGTCCAACACCATTTCCAGGCGACGAAGGTAGGTCAATCGGGCATTCTTGTGGGTGTTCATCCGGAATCCTGTTCGAGAGAGCTTGGGGGTTTGGCGATTTCCAGTCTCTCAGAACTTCTCCGGGTGAACACCCGAAACAACCTATTGAAGCTTCACACCTAGGACGCCTGAGGTCGCGCCGGACCCGGATCCGTGCCCTGCGGATCCGGGTGCATTCCGCCGCTCAAGTCCTGTTGACGGCTGCCGTTAAAGCTCGCAGCCCGCAATACAGTTCCGAGTGAGCCCGCCATGCAGCAAACAGCCGTACACGCCCCCGAAGTCATCGACGCAGTACTCGAATCGTCCGCCGTCCTCCTTCCATCGAAGCCCCGACTGCTGCTCGAAATCGAAAACCTGATGCGCAATCCGGATTTCGAGGTCGGCCTCCTTGCCGAGAGCATTTCGCGCGACCCTGGTGTGCTGGCTGCGCTGTTCAAGGTGTGCCGCTCGCCGGCCTACGGGCGCGGCCGTGCGCCCGCCAACGCCGAACAGGTACTGATGCGCATCGGTCTCAATCAGACCATCAATCTGGTTCGCGGCATTTCGATCCGTCAGGCGGCAGGCGGTCCGGGGCCGCAGATGGAGCGCTTCTGGCAGCGCTGCGAAACGATTGCCAGCCTGGCCTCGCAGATCGCCGGCGAGCGCGTCGCGGTCTGCAACGTGTTTCCCGATCAGGCCTATCTGGCCGCCATGTTTCACGACTGCGGCGTTCCCTTGCTGATGCAGCGCTTCGCTGACTACTGGAGCACGCTGAATCTGGACGAGGAGTCCTACTGGGTCGATACCGGTCTGGAGAACGTGCGTTACCGTCTCGATCATGCGACGGTCGGCTACTGGGTCGCCCGCAACTGGGGTTTGCCGGAGCTGATCGTGCAGGCCATCCGCTATCACCACGAAATGCCGGAAGACGACACCTACGGGCTGCGCAGCACGATAGGCATCGTCGCGCTGGCGACGCATATCTATCTGCTCAACAAAGGCTTGCCGGACCCGATCTGGAGCATGCGTTCGGGCGAAGTGCTCGAGGAGCTTGGCATACATGCGAGCGCGCTCGACGAGTACATCGACGAGATCAATGAGCAGTACGTGAGCTTCTCGTTGTGAAGAATCGTGAAATTGCACCTGTGCTTGCAGACATGAACAGCTGCTTACACGAGCGTGTGCTGTTGAGAAGCTAGAATCGGCTACAGGTATCCGGAAAGCTTCATGGCGCTCAAACTAGACAGCTGCGTCGCGCAGCACATCGGCGATCGCAAGGAACAGCAGGATCGCGCAGCGGTGTTTCCGCATTCCCGTCACAAGGGCATGCTGATGGCCGTGCTCGCCGACGGCATGGGCGGCCACAGCGGCGGCGCGATGGCGGCTGAGCAGGTCGTGCACAAGGCGCGCGAGAACTTCGAGAGCTTCGCCCCGGCGATCGAATCGCCGCATGACCTGCTGCGCAGCGTGGTCGAGGAATCGCACGTCGTCATCAAGCTCACCCGCTTCACGTCCGAGCAGGATCCGCATTCCACCGCCTGCGTGCTGCTGATGAACGGCGGCCGCGCCGACTGGGCGCATTGCGGCGATTCGCGCATCTACCATTTCCGCGACGACAAGCTGGTCAGCTGCAGCAAGGACCACTCGCTGGTCGGCGAACTGATGCGTCAGGGGCGCCTCGACGAAGAGGGCGCCAAGACGCACCCGCAGCGCAACCTGCTTCTGCACTGCCTCGGTGCGCAGAAGGAACCGGTGATCGATTTCGGCGGCACCGACACGCTGTCCGACGGCGACACCTTCGTCATCTGTTCCGACGGTCTGTGGGCCTATTTTTCCGATGAGGAAATGGGCGGCGTGCTGTCGGTGTACTCGGCGCGCGAGGCGGCCGAGGTGTTCATCAAGCGCGCGCGCGAACGTGGTCGCCCGACCGGCGACAACGTGTCGCTGATCATCATCAAGCTGGTGGATGTCGAAGCCCGCCAGAAAGCCGAAAAAGAACGCCTTGACGCTGCCCGGCGCAAGCTCGGCAAACTTCCCGCCTGACCCGCCGCGGCGTTCCGCCGCATGCGCCTTGCCTTCCCCTTCCGGTCACCGCCATTGCATACGCACCCGCACGTGTTGCGGTGCGGCATGTGTATTCGCCCTTTGTCAATAACACTGAGCGGCTATGGCGTGTTGCGGCGCAACGTGCATCTTTTTTGGCACAAAGTGCTGCGCCGTGAAGCCCGACACGCTAGACTGCGCGCTCCGGAAGGCGGGGGAGGAGCGCGGCGTAGGCGCTCCGTGCGACCAACAATGCGCCCGTCGCCGGATCGGTCATGTGCGGCCAGGGGCCGTTTAGAACAGGGGGTACATCCTTACAACGGCGCCTTCGTGGATTTGATGGCCTTGGTGGTGCCCGAAGCATTGCCCGTGATCCCCGGCACCTCTGGGCCATCGATAGAACCGCTGCCGAAGGGCGTGTCGGCCGCCAGCGTGCGCTGGGGGCGCCAACTGCACACGGCCGCGACGGACAGCGTCTACAGTGTTCGGGGCAGGCTGACGGTTCCGCCACTGCTTCCGCCCCCTGATGCGCCATCGCGCAGCAACTGACCGAATTCCAACAAATCGACCGAGGACTACCCATGACTTCTGGCGCATCGAACGACAACGCCGCGGCCAACGCGGCAGCCCCCACGCCGCAGCGCATCGGCGTCCCCCGAGAGATCTTCCCGGGTGAAAAGCGCGTGGCCACCGTGCCAGACGTGGTGACCAAGCTGACCAAGCTGGGTTTTGACGTGGTCGTGGAGACCGGCGCGGGTGATCTGGCTGACCTGTCCGATAGCGCCTACCGCGAAGCGGGCGCCAGCATCGCCGGCTCTGCGACCGAGCTGTGGAGCAGCGCCGACATCGTGTTCAAGGTGCGTCCGCCGACCGCCGACGAGGTGGCGCTGATGCACGAAGGGCAGACCCTGATCGGCTTCGTCTGGCCGGCGCAGAACCCGGAGTTGATGCAGCAGTTGGCGGCGAAAAAGGTCACCGTGCTGGCCATCGACGCGCTGCCGCGCACGCTCAGCCGCGCGCAGAAGATGGACGCGCTGACCTCCATGGCCGGCGTCAGCGGCTACCGCGCGGTGGTCGAGGCGGCCAACGCCTTCGGGCGCTTCTTCAATGGCCAGATCACCGCCGCGGGCAAGGTGCCGCCGGCAAAGGTGTTCATTGCCGGTGCCGGTGTGGCCGGCCTGGCGGCCATTGGTGCGGCGGCCAGCCTGGGCGCCATCGTGCGTGCCAACGACACCCGCGCCGAGGTGGCCGACCAGGTCGTCTCGCTGGGTGGCGAGTTCGTCAAGGTCAACTACGAGGAAGAGGGCTCGGGCGGCGGCGGCTACGCCAAGGTCATGAGCGAAGGCTTCCAGGCCGCGCAGCGCGAGATGTACGCGCAGCAGGCGCGCGAGGTGGACATCATCATCACCACCGCGCTGATTCCGGGCAAGCCTGCACCCCGTCTGATCACGGCCGAGATGGTGCGCAGCATGAAGCCCGGCAGCGTGATCGTCGACATGGCGGCCGAACAGGGCGGCAACTGCGAACTCACCGAACCGGGCAAGGCCGTGGTCAAGCATGGCGTGACCATTGTCGGCTTCACCGACCTGGCCTCACGCATGGCACGCCAGTCGTCCACGCTTTATGGCACCAACCTGTTCCGCCTGACCGAAGAGCTGTGCAAGACCAAGGACGGTGTCATCAACGTCAACATGGACGACGATGCTATCCGTGGCCTGACCGTGATCAAGGACGGCGAGATTACCTGGCCGGCACCGCCCATCGCCGCCGCTCCGAAGCCCGCGCCCAAGCCGGCCGCCGTAGCGGTTGAAAAGAAGAGCGGTCACGGGCACGGTCCCGGCGGCCCGATGCCCGCCAAGACGCTGGCCATCATCTTCGCCGTGGGGGCTCTGGCGTTCTGGGCCATCGGTTCGTTCGCGCCGGCCGCGTTCCTGGGCCACTTCACGGTCTTTGTGCTGGCCTGCTTCATCGGCTACATGGTGGTCTGGAACGTCACGCCCGCGCTGCACACGCCGCTGATGAGCGTGACCAACGCCATCTCCAGCATCATCGTCATAGGCGCGCTGATCCAGATCGCGCCGCCTGATGCCGGTGCGAACGGTCAACCGGACCAGCTCATCCTCTGGCTCGCCTTCGTCGGCATCGTGCTGACCGCGATCAACATGTTCGGCGGCTTTGCCGTGACGCGCCGCATGCTGGCGATGTTCCAAAAGTAAGGACACCAGGGACGGAGCTTCGGCTCCGTCCCCGACCGATCAAGACAAGAAAGAGACGAGACACCCATGTCCCAAAGCCTTGCCACGGTGGCCTACCTCGGAGCCGCCATCCTGTTCATCCTCAGTCTGGGCGGCCTGTCCAACCCGGAATCGTCGCGCCGCGGCAATCTGTACGGCATGGTCGGCATGGCGCTGGCCGTGCTCGCCACGGTCTTCGGGCCGCGCGTTTCACCCGCCGGCATTCCCTGGATCGTCGGCGCGCTGGTGGTGGGCGGCAGCATCGGCCTGTACGCCGCGAAAGCGGTCAAGATGACCCAGATGCCCGAGCTGGTCGCGCTGATGCACAGCCTGGTCGGTCTGGCTGCTTGCCTGGTCGGCTTCGCCAGCTATGTCAACACGTCGCTTCAACTCGAAGGTGCCGAGAAAGCCATCCACGAAGTCGAAATCTACGTGGGCATCCTTATCGGTGCGGTCACCTTCTCAGGTTCGCTGATTGCCTTCGGAAAGCTCAACGGAAAGATCGGCGGCAAGCCCCTGCTGCTGCCGGCGCGCCACTGGCTCAACCTGATCGCGCTGCTTGTGGTGATCTGGTACGGCCGCGAGTTCATCCGTGCCGAGAGCGTCGCCGACGGCATGACCCCGCTGATCATCATGACGGTGCTGGCGCTGCTGTTCGGCATCCACATGGTGATGGCCATCGGGGGCGCCGACATGCCGGTGGTCGTGTCCATGCTCAACAGCTACTCCGGCTGGGCGGCAGCCGCCACCGGATTCATGCTCAGCAACGACCTCCTGATCGTCACCGGTGCGCTGGTCGGCTCATCGGGCGCCATCCTGTCCTACATCATGTGCAACGCGATGAACCGCAACTTCATCAGCGTGATCGCCGGTGGCTTCGGCAGTGGCGCAGGCACGCCGGCCGCCAAGGCCGACGGCGCGGCCGCCGAGCCCCAGGGCGAGGTGACGCCCGTCAGCGCCACCGAGACTGCCGAGATGCTGCGCGAGGCCAAGAATGTGATCATCGTTCCCGGCTATGGCATGGCCGTCGCCCAGGCCCAGCACACGGTGTTCGAGATCACCCGCACCCTGCGCGAGAAGGGCGTGAACGTGCGCTTCGGCATCCACCCCGTGGCCGGCCGCATGCCAGGCCACATGAACGTGCTGCTGGCCGAAGCCAAGGTGCCCTACGACATCGTCTTCGAAATGGACGAACTTAACGAGGACTTCCCGGACACCGACGTGGCCATGGTCATTGGCGCCAACGACATCGTCAACCCGGCCGCGCAGGACGACCCGACCAGCCCGATCGCCGGCATGCCGGTGCTTGAAGTCTGGAAGGCCCGCACCAGCATCGTCATGAAGCGCTCCATGGCCAGCGGCTACGCGGGCGTGGACAACCCGCTGTTCTACAAGGACAACAACCGCATGCTGTTCGGCGACGCCAAGAAGATGCTCGACGAGATCCTGGTGGCGCTCAAGAGTTGATCAGACACGGTGTCGGGCCGGAAGGCCCGGCCCGACGTGCCAAGGCGGGCCCTGTTGCCCGCTTTTTTTGTAGCGCAGCATGACGTCCCGCTGCGGCCTGGGGCATTGCGTCAGTTTCGGGTCAGCGTAAAACACAATCGCCGGCCCCATGGTGGTGGGCACGCAATGTGCGGCTGTCATCAGCCCGGACGGTTGCCTGAACAACACCAATGGAGATGAGCATGCGGAGGTAATCGAGGTCGCAGCTCGAAGGTAATCGGGGGCGTAGCAAAGTTTCCGCTGGAAGAGGCAGGCGTCGAGGTGAAGTTCGCCATCCACCCGGTCGCGCGCCGCATGCCGGGTCACATGAACGTGCTGCGGGCCGAAGCGGGCGTGCCCTGCGAGCAGATCTTCGATCTCGAGGAAATCAACGAGGAGTTCTTGCAGGCCGACGTGGCGCTGGTGGAAATGATCGGCCATATCAAGGCACTGAGCTGATCCGTCATACCCCGGGGAAAACCGCGTGTCCGCGTGAGCGGCGCGCGGTTTTTTCTTTCGTGCTGCCGGAATACTGCTTGTGGGTGCGCGTTCGTCATATGACAATCGACGCCATTCTTTCGTCCCGGTCCTTTTCGATGACCCCACAACAGATCGTCGGTCTCGCGGTCAGACTCTTCGCCATCTGGCTGGGCGTCTGGGTGATCCAGATGTTCGGCATCGCGTATGCCTTGCGCGACAGCAGCAATGCCGACATGAACGAGCTGTACCTGATGTCCGCCGCGCTCTTTTCGGTCATTGCCGTGTTCATGTGGTTGTTCCCAATGGCGCTTGCGCATCGCCTCGTGCCGCGTACCCGGCACGACAATCGGCTCACGCTGAACGGGCAACAGGTGATCGTCGTTGCCTGCGTGACGGTCGGACTGGCGGTAATCGGGCTCAAGGCGCTTGAGCCTGCCCTGACCTATGCAATCAGCGCAGCGCACTTTCTGAGGAGTGGCTATCAGTTGAGCGACCTGACCGCCGATGCACACGTCAGTGGAGCCGCGGCGATGGCACAACTGGCTGTCGGTGTGATCATGGTGATGCGGGCCCGCCGTCTCGCCGAGGTCATCCTGCCTCCGCTCCCTGAAGCGGATACCGACGAGCGCAAGTCGGCCTGAGCTGTCAGGGTCGATGGTTCTGCGCGCGGCTGCAGAGTACTCTAGGGATGCGGCAGAAGCCGATCACACATCCCTTCATCAAGGAGGCGCCATGCAAGACCCGATACTCGAACTCATCGTCAAGTTCGCCGAATCCGAAACCAAGCTTGAAACGGCGGTCACGCTGGTGGTCGATGGCTTCCTGATCTCCGGTTTCGTCATCAGCCGGGCGCAGTACATGCAGCACCACATACTCACCACCTCGATCGAGCAGGGCATCAAGGATGCGCTGGCGGCGGGCACGCCGGCGGACGACGGTGCGCGCGCCTTCATCCATCTGCGGGACGCGATGTACTTCACCCCAGGACAGGATCCGGTGCCCGCCAACGAATCGGTCGTCTGCCGCATCGGTCTGGACCGCGTGTCGGCCTTCCATCTGGGTTTTCTCGAAAGCGTCTGAAGCGGGCGAGGTCCGGGCTGACGGACCGCCTGTGGCAATGCACAATCGCGGTCCACGCTGATCCGGGCCGCGAACATGGCTGCACGTCAATACCGCTACTACGACTGGGTCATGGTCGCCTTCGTGACCGTGCTCGTCTGTTCCAACCTGATCGGCCCGGCCAAGATCGCGCAGATCGACGCGCCACTGCTCGGCACGCTCACCTTCGGCGCCGGCGTGCTGTTCTTTCCGATCAGTTATGTGTTCGGCGACATCCTGACCGAGGTCTATGGCTATGCGCGTTCGCGTCGCGTGATCTGGACCGGCTTCGCCGCGTTGGCCTTCGCCTCGGTGATGGCCGCAGTCGTGGTGGCCTTGCCGCCGGCGCCGTTCTGGCACAACCAGCAGGCTTACGAGATCGCCTTCGGTTCGGCCTGGCGCGTATCCATCGCGTCGCTGATTGCCTTCTGCTGCGGCGAATTCGTCAATTCCTTCGTGCTGGCGAAAATGAAGCTGTGGATGGCGGGGCGCCGGCTGTGGATGCGCACGATAGGGTTGACGCTGTTCGGCGAAGGCGTCAACTCGCTGCTGTTCTACCCGCTTGCGTTCTGGGGTACTGGCATCATTCCGGACGAACAGCTGCCGGCCGTCATGCTGGCCCAGTTCGTCGCCAAGGTCGGGGTCGAAGTCGCGTTCACGCCGCTCACCTATCGCATCGTCGCCTGGCTGAAACGGGCCGAGAACGAGGACTACTATGACCGCGATACCGACTTCAACCCCTTCTCGCTGCGCGCCTGAGGAAAGCTCGCGCACACGCATCCGCATCGTCGGCATGAGTTGCCGGAAATGCGTCGCGGGCCTCGAAGGCGCCCTTGCTGCGCTGCCGGGCGTACACCGCGTGACCGTGCATTTCGAACACGGCGACGCCGAGATCGAGCACGACGCGGCGCTCGCGCGGGAGCGGCTGCTGGAGACGGTCGAGGCGGCCGGTTACGACGCGGTCTGATCCGCGCTCAACGGCCGCCGCCGAAGCACAGGTACTTGATATCGAGATAGTCCTCGATGCCGTAGCGAGAACCTTCGCGACCGAAGCCTGACTGCTTGATACCGCCGAACGGCGCCACCTCGTTCGACAGCCGGCCGGTGTTGATGCCCACCATGCCGCACTCCAGCGCTTCGGCGACGCGCCAGGCGCGGTCGATGTCGCGCGTGAAGAAGTAGCCGGCGAGACCGGATTCGGTGTCGTTGGCCAGCGCGATCGCCTCGTCCTCGCGGTCGAAGCGGAACACCGGCGCCAGCGGCCCGAAGGTTTCCTCGTGCGCCAGCACCATGTCGGGGCGGGCACCGACCAGCACCGACGGTTCGAAGAAGTTGCCGCCGAGCGCGTGACGGCGCCCGCCGCACAGCGCGGTGGCGCCGCGCGCGATGGCGTCGGCCACCTGTTCCTCGACCCGGCTGACCGCTGCTGCACTGATCAGCGGGCCTTGCTGCACGCCGTCCTCCATGCCGTCGCCGACCTTGAGCTGCGCTGTCCGCACGGCCAGCTGTGAGGCGAACGCGTCGTGTATGCCCGACTGCACGATGAAGCGGTTCACGCAGACGCAGGTCTGCCCGCTGTTGCGGTACTTGGCGGCGACGGCGGCGTTGACCGCGAGTTCGAGGTCGGCGTCGTCGAACACGATGAAGGGCGCATTGCCGCCCAGTTCGAGCGACAGTCTCTTGAGCGTCGGCGCGCACTGCGTCATCAACAGACGCCCGACCGCGGTCGATCCGGTGAAGGACAGCTTGCGCACCCAGGGATGCGCGCACAGCTCGCCGCCGATGTCGGCTGGCTCGCCGGTGACTACGTTGAGCACGCCGGGCGGGATGCCGGCGCGCAGGGCCAGATCGGCCAGCGCCAGCGCAGTCAGCGGTGTGGCCTCGGCCGGCTTGAGCACGACGGTACACCCGGCAGCCAGCGCCGGCGCCGCCTTGCGCGTGATCATCGCCAGCGGAAAGTTCCACGGCGTGATCGCTGCGCAGACGCCGACCGCTTGCTTGATCACCAGCAGACGCTGGCCGGGATCCGGCGACGGGATGGTTTCACCGTATGTGCGCTTCGCCTCCTCGGCGAACCACTCGACGAAGGACGCGCCGTAGCGCACTTCGCCGCGCGCCTCAGTCAGCGGCTTGCCACCTTCGGCGGTGATCAGCCGCGCCAGATCGTCGGCGTGCTGGTTGATCAGCGCGAACCACGCGCGCAGCCTTTGAGCGCGCTTGTGTGCGCCGAGCGCGCGCCACGCGGGCAGTGTGCCGTGGGCGGCGTCGATGGCGCGCCGTGTTTCCGCGACACCGCAGCGCGGCACGGTCGCCAGCAGCGCGCCGCTGGCTGGATTGCGTACTTCGATCACGCCTTCGTCGTCGGCGGGCGTCCAGCCGCCAGCGATCAGGCAGTGGGTGTGCAGCAGCGATGGATCGTTCAACAGCATGGCATCGGGTCGGGCGTTGCGCAGGGAAGTAGCTCGATTGTCCCCGCGAACGAGGGTTGTGCACACAGACCGGGATGAATTCCTACACACGGCCCGGTCTCCGCCGACACGACGCGGCGCCCGCGCTCCGTAAAGTGGCTGCACGACGCGGCAACGCGGCCGCCGTCGAATCGCTTCCGGAGGAGATCGCCGATGAACAGCATGACGACCGAAGTCGAACAGCCGAAGCTCCGCCCCCCTGCCGACAACGACGACGTGCAGGCGCTTTGGGGCTGCGAATGCGCGCTGCCCTTCCTCATCCCGTCCTTGCAGCTGCCTGCAGCCGCCTGCCCGCTGCAGCGCTGACCACGCTCATGTGCGCGTCGAGACGTCGCGGCCGGCCGCTGCTCGCGGTGTTGGCGATCTGTGCGGCCGGGTGCGCGGCGTCGCTGCCGGCTGCGCGCACGCTGGAGACCAAGGCAGAAGGCCCGGCTCCGGCGGCGCACCAGGTGGTTGCGAAGATGGACGTGACCGGGCCGCGCGGACGGCTCGACCACGATCAGCGTGCGCGACTGGTCGAGCGCATCGGGCGTGAGGGTGCCGGTTCGCCGCTGAAGCGGCAGCTCGCCGCGATGGCGGAGTTCGGTGACGTTGACCTGTACGCAGGCAACGCCGCCCGTCTGCTGATCGACGGTCCGGCCACCTTCGATGCGATGTTCAGCGCGATCGCGCGCGCGCGCACTTCCATCCTGCTCGAAAGCTACATCATCGACGACGCGAAGATCGCGCAGGATCTCGCCGCGCTGCTGGTGCGCAAGCGTGCCGAGGGCGTGTCGGTCGCGCTGATCCATGACGCGGTCGGCTCCATCGGCACGAGTGGCGACTATTTCGAAGTGCTGCGCGCGGCGGGCGTCGCCGTCTGCGAATTCAATCCGCTGTCGCCGCTGCGCAAGCGCCGCTATCAGGACATCACTCATCGCGATCACCGCAAGATTCTGGTGGTTGATCGGGACATCGCCTTTACCGGCGGCATCAACATCAGCGCCGTCTATTCCTCCGGTTCGTTCGGCAAGAAGTCGCGCGCACCGGAGCAGAACGGCTGGCGCGATACGCAGATCGAACTGCGCGGCCCGGCCGCCGCAGCGCTCGACGATCTGGTGCGCGACACCTGGCGCAGCCAGCACTGCGAGCCGGCGCTGCCTCCGCCCATAGCGCCGGTGGCTGCAAAGGCCGCAGGCCCGCACGCCGTGCGCATCGTGCCGTCCTCGCCGGACGACGGACAGAACCGCATCTACACCATGCTGCTGACCGCGATCGACGCCGCAAGTCGCAGCGTGCACCTGACCATGGCCTACTTCTCACCCGGTCAGGACATGATCGATGCGCTGGCCGACGCCGCACGACGCGGCGTTGACGTGCAACTGGTGCTGCCCTCGGTCAGCGACTTCTCGCCGGTGCTGCATGCCGGCCGCAGCTACTACCAGGAACTGCTCGACGCCGGCGTGCGCATCCACGAACTGCAGGACGCGGTGCTGCACTCGAAGACGGCGGTGATCGATGGCGTGCTGTCAACCGTGGGTTCCAGCAATATGGACTGGCGCAGCTTTGTCGCCAACAACGAGGTCAATGCGGTGGTGTTCGGCGAGGACTTCGGCGACGCGATGACGCGCATGTTCGAGCGCGACGTCGCCGCGTCGCAGACCATCGACGCGCAGACCTGGCGCAGACGACCGCTGTGGCCGCGTTTGCAGGAGCGCGCAGCGCGACTGTTCGAGCGCTGGTGGTAGGCCGGCGCTGTCCTACACGGCGGACGGCGCTTGTCCGACGGGCAGGCCGAGGCGTCCCCCCTAGACTGCAGTCATCGACTTGACGGATGCATGAATTCCGCCCGGTTCCGGGCGCCGTCGAGATCGATTCCGTTCATTGCGCAGCGGTCGCGACCGGCGGCCAGCGTTCATTACAAGGGAGTTCATCATGCGTTCCAATCTCATGCTCGCTACCGCCTTCTCCGCCCTGGCTGCCCTGACCGTGCTGCCGGGCTGCGCCGTCACGCGAGACCAGTCCTCGGTCGGCGAGTACATCGACGACGCGACCGTCACCGCATCGGTGAAGGCCAAGTTCGTTGAGTCCAAGGCGGTCAACGCGTCGGCCATCAGCGTTGAAACGCTGAATGGCGAGGTGATGTTGTCCGGCTTCGCCAAGGACGCCACCGAGAAGGCGGAGGCCGAGCGCATCGCGCGCGGCGTCAAGGGTGCCAAATCGGTGAAGAACGCGATCCAGATTCGCGCCAAGCAGGGCTGATGCTTGAGCGGGAACGCGGCGAGCCGGAGAGGCAGATGAGTGCGCGTTCCATCGTGGCAGGCTTGGCCTGCCGCCTCATTCTCGCCGCCTGCTGTCTGCTGGCCACGCTGTTCGCATGGAGCGAATGGCGTGGCTGGTTTTTCTGGCGGAGCCTGCCGAGCGCTGGCTGACGGCTGCTGTCGCGCACCCGGTGGACCTCGGCGGGCGCGACACCTTCTCGCTCCGACTTCTCGGTGGCATCGACCTTCGCGTTGGCCGTCTGCGCATCGGTGGTCCGGAGTGGGCGCCGGATCAGGCGCTGATCGACGCCCATGCAGCCCGCCTGAAGTTGCGTTATGCGGACGTGTTCCACATGTTGCGCGGTGCGCCGCTGCGCATCGAAAGCCTGGTTGCCGAACGGCTGGACCTCCACCTCGCACGCGGCGAGGACGGTCGCGCCAACTGGAAGTTCGAGCGCACGGGTAATGAACCGGGCCGACCGCTGCTGGATTGGGTGCAGCCGGCACGTGTCGAGGTGGTGCAGGGGCGGCTCGTGGTCAACGACGCGCCGCTCGCGCTGGCACTGACGGCGAACTTCTCGATGCGCGACGGCAGCGAGCGGACCGGAGATGCGCGGGACGACCGTGGCATCCGGGCGAGCGTGACGGCCGCTATCGCCAGTCGCCGCTGACGGCGACCCTGAGCACCGGCTCCACACTGCCCTGGTTGTCCGGCGAAGACGACGTGCCTGCAGTGCCGATGACGCTGGCGCTGAAGCTTGGCCGTGCCGCACTGTCATTCGACGGTCGGGTGCAGGATCTGCTGACGCAGCGCGGACTGGACGGGCGCTACACGGTGAGCGGCCCCTCGCTCGCGGTGCTGGGCGACGCCCTCGCGATGACCTTGCCATCGACCCCCGCGTTCTCGCTGCAGGGCAGACTGCAGCGCAAGCCCGATGCCTGGCAGACGGCGATCGACACCGCGAAAATCGGCCGCAGCCGGCTGGCCGGCCAGTTCCGCTATGAGACCGGGCGCGACCGGGTGCCCTGGTTGGGCGGCACACTGAATGGCAGCGTACTCTGGCTGGCCGATCTCGGTCCGGCGGTGGGCGTACCGGCGGGCGAGCAATCCTCCGCGCGGCGCAATGGACGCGTATTGCCGGACCGCCGCTTCGATCTGCCGTCCTTGCGTGCCATGAATGCCGACGTACGCATCGACATCGAGCGCTTCGAATCGGGCAGCGACGCGCTGCAGGCGATCGCACCGTTGCGCGGCAGCCTGCGCCTTGCCGACGGCGTGCTCGACATCCGCGACATCGAAGCTCGGCTGGCGCAGGGCTGGCTCACCGGTCGCATCGGTCTCGACGGTCGTGGCGACATTGCGCAGTGGGACGTGCAGCTGCGTGGCGGCGGGCTGCGGCTGGAGGAGTGGATACGTCAGCCGCGCGCCGCAGACGCGCCGCCCTACGTCGCCGGGCGCGTCGGTGGTCGCATCGAACTGCGCGGTCAGGGACGGTCAACAGCCGAGTTGCTGGCGTCGTCCGACGGTCATGCGGCGCTGGTGTGGACGCAGGGACGCGTGTCGCACCTGGCGGTCGAAGCGGCCGGCATCGACGTCGCCCAGGCGCTGGGTGTCATGCTGAGCGGCGACGCCGCGCTGCCCGTGACCTGCGGTGTCGCCGATCTGCAGGTGCGCAAGGGCCGCGTGACGGTAGCGAGCGCGCGCGTCAACACGGCCGATTCGACGCTCAGCGCAGACGGCTCGCTGTCGCTGGTCAACGAAAGACTGGACCTGGTGGCGCGTGCTGCACCGAAGGACATATCGCCGCTCAGCCTGCGCACGCCAGTGCGGATCACCGGCCATTTCGCCCAGCCTGAGGTGTCGCTCGAAAAAGGTCCTCTGTTGGCCCGTCTGCTGCCGGCGGCGGCGCTGGCACTGGTGAACCCGCTGGCCGCGCTGCTGCCGCTGATCGATCCGCGCGATGACGGCGCAAAGTCCGCCCTGGCCCGCTGCAGCACGCCGTCCCGACGGTAAGGCGCCGGCGGCGAGCGTGAACCGAACAGGCCCAGCCCCATCAGCAGCGGCAGCGACAGCCAGAACAGCAGCGTGCTCCAGCCGATCAGCAGCGCCGAGGCGGCGGCGTCGATCTTGAAGCGCTCGGCCAGCAGCAGCGAGGTCATGAAGGTGGGCGTGGCGCACTCGACCAGCGATGCGCGCTGCGCCTCGTTCGGCGTATCGGACACCAGCAGCACCAGCCCCCAGATCAGCAGCGGCGCGACCAGCAGCTTGACGCCGGAGGCGACCAGGATTTCGGTGCGCGGCACCAGCCGGCGCCACGGAATGGTCATGCCCAGCACGAAGATGATGACCGGAATCGCCGCCTGGCCGATGAAGCGCGCCGCCTGCACCAGCGGCGGGTAGGCCAGCCCGGTGTACTGGGCGCCGAGGCCGAGCACGAAGGCCCAGATCGGCGGCATCATCAGCACGGTACGCAACACGTCCGGCCGCTCGCCTTCGGCGTGCGAACCAAGACGGGTGGCGATCCACACGCCCAGCGTCCACACGAAGGGCATGGTCATGAACATGTCGTTGAAGATGGCGTAGCGCATCGCGCCATTGCCGAAGAAGAACTCGAGCACCGGCGCACCGACGTTGAAGGTGTTGCCGAACATGCCACCGAGCATGATGGCGGCGCGCGTCGTGTCGTGCAGCTTCGCACCCAGGCGCGTCCTCCACAGCAGCACGTAGAGCAGGGCGCCATTGGCCAGCGTGCCGACGCCGACCAGGAAGGGCACGGTCAGCAGGTCGAGGCTGATCGGTGTGCTGGCCGCCACCGCGAACAGGATGGCCGGGTAGAAGACGTAGAGCACCAGCCGGTTCAGCTGCGCACGCAGCACGTCGGCATCGCGTCCTTCGCCCATGCGCGCCGCCCACCATCCGCCGGCCGCCACCAGCAGCGAAAGCGGCAGCATCACCTGCACCATCAGGCCGACCAGCGCGTTCATGCGTGCGACTCCGTCAGGTTGCGGCCACCGGTTTCGCGGATGAAGCAGGCCGCAACGAAGCCACCCAGCGCGGCGACGGCGAGCACGCGTATGCCCATGGTCACCGCTTCGTGCGTCGCTTCGGCGATCGACGGCGAATACAGCTCGATCACCCAGCCGACCAGCGGCTGCAGCAAGGCGGCGCCGAGAAAGCAGCCGACGTTGACCAGGCTGGTGGCCATGCCGGACAGCGCCGGCGGGTTCACTTCCTTGGCGCAGGCCCAGGTCAGCGAGAACGCGGCAGCGGACACGCCGATCAGCGCGCACGTGGCATAGGTCGCCAGCAGCGGTAGCGGGCCATCGGCGAGGACGAAGGGCAGCCAGCCGGTGACGTAGAGCGCGGCATAGCTCAGCATGACCGGCTTGCGCCGGCGCAGGTGGTCGGACAGGCGGCCGATGAACAGGCAGCTGCAGGCGAAGATGACCAGCAGCAGCGTGGTGTGTTGCGCGGCGACCGCGCGTTCCATGCCGTGCGCCGCCATCAGATAGGGCACGCCCCACAGGCCGGCGAAGGAAAAGAGGCTGCCGGCGATGCCGGCGTTGACGAACAGCCCCGGCCAGCTGGCGCGGTTGCCGGCCACCTGCCGCAGCCCGGCCCGCCAGTCGCCGACCGGCAGCGGCGCGTGTGCCGGCTTGCCGTCCAGTTCGCGCATGGTGGGCAGGCCGGCGTCCTCTGGCCGGTCGCGCACACGCAGCCAGGTGACCAGCGCCAGCAGCATGGACAGCAGGCCGAGTGCGACGAATACCGTGCGCCAGGACACCATCGTCACCACCCACGCCAGCGGCAGCGCCGCGCTGGCGGCACCCAGATTGCCGATGAACATGGTGACGCCGTTCAGCGTGGCGAAACGGCGTTCCGGGAACCACGCTGCGTTGATCTTGAGCAGCGCGATGAAGGGGAAGGACACGCCGAGGCCGACCAGCGTGCGGCCGATCACCGCGACCCCCAGCGTGTCGGCCAGGGCGAAGGTGATCGAGCCGATACCGGCGATCACGCCGCCGAGCGCGACGATGCGCCGCGGGCCCAGCGTGTCGGCCAGCACCCCGGTCGGGATCTGCATCACCATGTAGATCCAGAAATAGCTGGAGGCCAGCGCGCCGAGTGAGGCCGGGCCGACGTTGAAGTCGCGTGCCAGTTCGCCGGCGATCGCGGCGGGTGCGGTGCGGTGGAAGAACACCAGCACGTAGGCGCCAGCGAGCAGGAAGAAAGCGGTCCAGCGGAGCCGGATCAGCAGGCGGGTCTGTTCGGAAGAGAGCATCGGGGCGATTCTACGGCAGTGCAAAAAAAGACCACGGCGCCGAAGCGCCGTGGTCCGTCCATCTGTACCGCTGTACTCAGTTATACAGATAGTTGGGCAGCCACATGCCGATGCCCGGGAAGAGATAGAGCAGGATCAGCGCGATCACCTGTATGCCCATGAAGGGCATCATGCCGGCGAAGATCTGGTTCAGCGTCACATGCGGCGGCGCCACCCCCTTAAGGTAGAAGGCCGACATCGCGACTGGCGGCGACAGGAAGGCTGTCTGCAGGTTCATCGCCACCAGCAGGCCGAAGAACAGCGGGTCGATGTTGAAGTGCGCCAGCAGCGGGATGAAGATCGGCATGAAGATGACGATGATTTCCGTCCATTCCAGCGGCCAGCCCAGGATGAAGATGATGAACTGCGCCAGGATCATGAACTGGATAGGCGTCAGGTCCATCGACAGTACGAACTTCTCCACCAGTTCCTGACCGCCCAGCAGAGCGAACGCCGCCGAGAAGATGGCGCTGCCGACAAACAGCCAGCACACCATGGCCGAGGTCTTGGCGGTCAGAAAAACCGACTCCTTGATCACCCCCATGTTCAGCTGGCCGTAGGCCGCCGCCAGCAGGGCGCCGCCGGAGGCGCCGATCGCCGCCGCCTCGGTCGGCGTGGCAAGACCGAACACGATGGTGCCGAGCACCGCCAGGATCAGGATGGCCAGCGGGAAGAAGGACGACAGCAGCATCTTGAAGATTTCGAGCCGCTCGAAGCTGAGCATCGCGTAGTAGCCGAGCAGCAGCACGGCGCAGACGATGACGGCGATCCAGAAGCTCAGCGGCGCGGCCAGCGCTTCCGCTGGCGCGGCGGCGGGCTCGGCGGCCGGCGGCGCAGCGGCATCCTTGGCGACCGGCTCGGCGGCCGGCGGCTCGGCCAGGTCGCCGCCCTCCTTCGGCGGCTCCTGCAGACCATCTTCGGCCGGCGGTTCCTGCAGGCCCCCTTCGTCAGCCGGCGGCTCCGCCAGGTCGCTGGTTGAGTAGCCGCTGTCGAAGGACTGCATGCTGTCCGGCAGCGCTTCGGCCACCGCCTTCGGCGCGGTCAGCGAGCCGTGGATGGCGGTCAGGGCGATCGCGGCGACGATCAGCGGCAGCAGGGCAATGCCGAGCTGACTCACCAGCGAGCCAGTAGAGGCTTCGGCGTTGCGCGGGCCCTTCAGTGCGGCGAGCAGCGCCGGTACCGCACGGCGGCCGTACTGGCTTGCCACGCTGGCCGCTGTCGGCGGCAGCTTCACCTGACGCTCGGAATCCGGCAGCGGAGGTGCCATGTCCGGACGCAGCTTGGCGACGATGACCACGTACAGCATGTAGAGGCCGGCCAGCATCAGGCCCGGGAAGAAGGCGCCTGCGTACAGCTTGACCACCGAAACGCCGGCCGTGGCGCCATAGACGATCAGCATGACCGACGGCGGGATCAGGATGCCCAGGCAGCCGCCGGCCGTGATGACGCCGGCGGACAGCCGGATGTCGTAGCCGGAACGCAGCATGGCAGGCAGCGCAAGCAGGCCCATCAGCGTCACAACCGCGCCGACGATGCCGGTGGCCGTGGCGAAGATGGCGCAGGTGACCAGCGTCGCCACCGCCAGTGACCCCGGGATGCGGGCCATCGCCAGATGCAGGCTCTTGAACAGCTTCTCGATCAGGTTGGCGCGCTCGACCAGATAGCCCATGAACACGAACAGCGGGATCGAGATCAGCACGTCATTGGTCATGACCGAGAAGGCGCGCTGCACCATCAGGTCCAGCGTCTGCTGGGTAGCGATGGCCGGGTTCTGCATCCGGTAGGCCAGCCACGCGAACAGCACGCCCATGCCCATCAGCGTAAAGGCGGTCGGGAAGCCCAGCATGATGGCCACGACCACCAGCGCCAGCATCAGCAGGCCGAGGTGGCCGCCGGTCCATTCCGACGGCGCCGGCATCAGGACGGCGGTGGCGACGATGATGATCGCCATCAGGCCGAAGCCGAATCGCAGTTCCTTTTTCATTTCGTACTCCCTGCGTTTTCGTTCTCGGGCAAGTCGGCGTGCACCATGTGGCGCAGCTTCTCGACGTCCACCTCTTCCACGTCCTGCGTGCGCGACGGCCATTCGCCCTGCTGGATGCAGACGATGCAGCGCAGGATTTCAACCACGCCCTGCAGCATCAGTGCGGCGCCGGCCAGCGGAATGATGGCCTTGAACGGATAGATGGGCGGACCGTCGGAGGTGACGGACGAATGCTCGTTGATCGCCATCGACTCGGTGAAGAAGTCCCAGCCGGCCCAGCACAATGCGAGCACGCCGGGGATGAAGAACACGAAGTAGAGGATGAGGTCCAGCGTGGCCTGCGTGCGCGGCTCGAAGAAGCCGTACAGCACATCGCCGCGGACGTGGCCGCTGGTGGCCAGCGTGTAGGCGCCGGCCATCATGAACAGCGCGCCGTAGAGCATGTAGGTGGCGTCGAATACCCAGGCGTGGGGCGTGTTCAGCGCGTAGCGCGAGAACACCTCCCAGGTGATGAGCAGTGTCAGTGCGACGATGGTCCACGCGAAGGCATGGCCGACCCAGGTATTGAACCGGTCAACGCGAAGCAGCAGTTTTTGCATGGCATATGCCGGGCGCCTGTGGGCGCCCGTCCCGGAAAATGGCGTCAAAAAAACCGGCGCCCCTTTTGGAGACGCCGGCTTGTCTTCTGCGCTACGACCCTCAGCCCTTCTTGCCGAAGAAGTGGTCGTAGGCCATGCGGTAGTTCACCGTGGTGTCGTTCTGCCACTTCGCGGTCCGCTTGGCGAATGCGCGCTGCGACTCGAGCACCTTCTTGAACATCGGGTTCTCTTCCGCCTTCTTGCCCGCAACCTTGTCCCAGGCCGCCAATTGAGCCTTCAGGATGGCATCCGGCGTCTTGTAGAACTTGACGCCCTGCTTTTCCTGCATTTCCTGGTAGGCGGTGGAGTAGCGGTCGATCGCCTTCCACGACATTTCGGCCGATGCGGCGGGTACGGCGTTGCTGATGATGGCGCGCAGGTCGGCCGGCAGCGCTTCGAGCCGCTTCTTGTTGAACAGGATTTCGAACTGTTCCGAGGCCTGGTGGAAGCTCTGCAGCATGCATACCTTGGACACGTCGGGGAAGCCGAGCACCTGGTCGGAGGCGGCGTTGTTGAACTCGGCGGCGTCGAGCAGACCGCGGTCCATCGCCGGCACGATTTCACCGCCGGGCAGCGCATTGACCGACACACCCATGTCGGTGAATACGTCGATCGACAGGCCGACGGTACGGAACTTCAGGCCCTTCATGTCCTCGGCCTTGGTGACCGGCTTCTTGAACCAGCCGAGCGGCTGGGTCGGCATCGGGCCATACATGTAGGACACGACGTCCATGTTCAGGCTCTTGTAGATCTCGTCCAGCAGCGCCTTGCCGCCGCCGAATTCGTGCCACGCCAGCAGCATGTTGGCGTCCATGCCGAAGGCCGGGCCGGAGCCCCACAGCGCCAGCGCGGAATTCTTGCCGTACCAGTAGGCGATCACGCCATGGCCGCCGTCCAGCGTGCCCTTGTTGACCGCGTCCAGCAGGTCGAAGGCCTTCACCACCGAACCGGCGGGCAGCACGTCGATCTTGAGGCGACCGCCGGACATGTCATTGACCAGCTTGGCGTAGTCCTGGGCGAATTCGTGGAAGATGTCCTTCGCCGGCCAGGTCGACTGGAAACGCAGGGTGACCGGGGACTGGGCGACGGAAATGCTGGGGAAGGCGATGGCGGCGGTACCGGCGGCAGTGCCTGCAGCCTTGGCCAGGAAGTTGCGGCGGGCCGACTGCGTCTTGTTCTGTTCAGACATGGTTGATGCTCCTCCTCGTGGTGGTGGGTGCTTCGTACTGTCCGTTGCAGGGGGTTGCCGGCAACAGACAAAAAACGACGCCGCGCGATGCTAACCCTGCCGGGAATCCGTCACAAGGCGCACTGCAGCGTGACGACGGAATGCCATTTTTCCGGCGCTTCACGCCCTGCGGCGCGGCTGGCTGCGACCGGCCGGCCGCGCATCCGGTGTCCGACACAAATGTATGCAGATCCCGGTCGGCGCATGCGTCGGGCTACTTGACGACACCCCAGGCCTGCAGTCGCTGGTAGGCGAACTGGGCCTGCGCGTCCTTGCTGCCGCTGCGGATGTAGGCGGCGTAGTGCTGGCTGGCGGCGCGCTTGTCCTGCATCGTTTCGTAGGCGACCCCCTTCAGGAACAGCGTGGTCGGATTGCCCGGCAGCACGCGGTCGTAGGCGTTGAAGGCGGCCAGCGCCTCCGGCGCCCGGCCCAGCGCCAGCTTCGACACGCCGCGCTGATACATGGCCTGGCCCTCGCCGGGATACACCTCGGCGGCGCGCGCGAAGTGGCGGTCTGCGTCGGCGTACTGCTTCTGCGCCAGCAGGCACTTGCCCATCAGCACATTGCCGCAGTAGTCGTCCGGCGCGACCTTGAGCGACTGCGCGAAGCGCGTTTCGGCGTCGTCCAGCGACTTCTTCGCCATCAGCGACTCGCCTTCCTGCTGCGACTTGATTGCCGGGGCGAGCTTGCGCAGGCCTGCCGTGTGGTCCATGTAGCGCTCGCGCGACAGCTTCTTGTTGCGCAGGCTGCCGTAGGTGTCCAGCGCTTCCCGCTCGGCGGTGGCGTAGCGCTCGTCCGACATCGGGTGCGACGAGAACATGGTCTGCAGCAGGCTGGGCTTTTCCTTGTGCTGGCTGCGCAGCATGTCCATCAGATTCACCATGCCGTCCGGGTTGTAGCCGGCGCGGGTCATGTATTCCAGCCCCAGCGCGTCGGCCTGCCGTTCGTCGGCGCGCGAGTAGCCGGCCAGCAGCGCGCTGGCGCCGACCTGGGTGGCGATGTTGGCGAGCGGCGCCGCACCGCGGTAGTCGGACATTGCGACCGCGACATTGACCGCCGTCGCGCCGACCTGCGCCACCATCGTGCGCCCGGCCTGCTTGGCGCTGTGGCGCGCGTTCACGTGTCCGGTCTCATGGCCGAGCAGGGCCGCCAGCTCGTCCTCGCTGTCCATGTCCAGCATGATGCCGCGCGTGCACGCCATGCTGCCGCCCGGGAAGGTGTAGGCGTTGATGTAGTTGGCGTTGACGACGCGCGCGCTGTAAGGGACATCGGGTCGATGCGTGTTCTTCGCCAGCGACAGTTCGATGTCGTTCACGTAGCGGTTCAGCTCGGCGTCCTGAACTGCGCCGTAGTCGGACGAGAACTGCTGCGGCGAGTGCTTGCGGTCGATGCCGATCTCGTCCTGCTCCGACAGGCCGACCAGCACCTGCTGGCCGGTGATCGGGTCGGTGGCACAGCCGGAAAGTTGCGGCAGCGTCACGGCGGCGCCGGCGATGCCGGACAGCCACAGAAAGTCGCGGCGGCTCATTTCGCGGCGGAAGAAGCGGTCGTGAGACATGGTCGTCGTCCTTCGTTGAGATCGTCAGCGATAACGCCCGGGACGGCGTCGCCGCTGACAGGCCCGGGTCTGGCAGGCGCGCGTACCGCGCTCCTGTAATGCATCCGGATCAGGCCGGCTCGGCGTGTTCCACCATCAGCTGCACCCGGCGCACGCCCTGGTACTCGTTGATGTCCAGCCGGTACGCGGCGGTCACCCGTTCGGGCAGCGGCTCGGCGCGGTTGAACCATATTGCATCGAACACGTTACCGTCCTTCGCCAGCGACAGTTTCAGGTGCTTGTCCTTCAGCAGGCGCTGGTTGCGCACCTCGAAACAGTCGGCGAACACCGGCGGCGGAAAGCCCTGGCCCCAGGTTTCGGCTTCCATCAGTGTCGCCGCGTGCAGATTCATCAGCGACGCTTCGAGCGCGCCGTCGGTCTCTATGGTGCGGGTCAGCGCCGAAGGTTCCACCATGTCGGCGACTGCCTGTTCGAAGGCGTCACGGAAGCGCTCGAAATCGTGCTCGTGCACGGTCAGGCCGGCCGCCATCGCGTGGCCGCCGAAGCGGAGGAGCAGGCCGGGTTCGCGCTTGGACACCAGATCGAGCGCGTCGCGCAGGTGCAGGCCGGGTATCGAGCGGCCGGAACCCTTGATTTCGCCCTCGTTGCCGCGCGCGAAGGCGATGGTCGGCCGGTGTGCACGTTCCTTGACACGCGAGGCGACGATGCCGATCACGCCCTGGTGCCAGTCCGGGTGGAACAGCGCCAGCGATTTCGATTCGCCGATGTCGATGCCGGCCAGCTGCGCTTCCGCCTCTTCCTGCATGCCCTGTTCGATCTCGCGCCGCTCGCGGTTCATCGCGTCCAGCTGCTGCGCCAGCGACAGCGCGCGCGCGAAGTCGTCGGTGATCAGGCATTCGATGCCGAGCGACATGTCGGACAGCCGGCCGGCCGCATTCAGACGCGGGCCGATGGCGAAGCCGAGATCGAAGGAGGTGGCGCGCTCCGGCTCGCGGCCGGCGGCGGCGAACAGTGCGCGCAGGCCCGGCGTGAGCTTGCCGCCGCGGATGCGCTGCATGCCCTGGGTCACCAGCACGCGGTTGTTGTGATCCAGCTTCACCACGTCGGCCACCGTGCCGAGCGCGACCAGATCGAGCAGATTGCCGAGGTTGGGTTCCTCGCGGCCGGCGAAGGCGCCGCGCCGGCGCAGTTCGGCGCGCAGCGCCAGCATGACGTAGAACATGACGCCGCAGCCGGCGATGGCTTTGCTCGGGAAGGCGCAGCCCGGCTGGTTCGGATTGACGATCACGTCGGCCAGCGGCAGTTCGTCGCCCGGCAGGTGATGGTCGGTCACCAGCACCGATACGCCCAGCTCGTTGGCGCGCGCCACGCCCTCGACGCTGGCGATGCCGTTGTCCACCGTGATGATGATGTCCGGCTCGGCGTGCGCCGCGAGATCGACGATTTCCGGCGTCAGCCCGTAGCCGTACTCGAAGCGGTTCGGAACGAGGTAGTTCACGTTGGCCCCCATCGCACGCAGCGCGCGGATGCCGAGGGCGCAGGCGGTGGCGCCGTCGCAGTCGTAGTCGGCGACGATGAGCAGGCGCGCGTCGGCCTCGATCGCGTCGGCCAGCATCTGCGCCGCTTCAGCGGTGCCGGTCAGCGCGTCCGGCGGCAGCAGCGCCTTCAGCGAATAGTCGATCTGGCTGCGGTCCTGCACGCCGCGCGCGGCATACAGCCGGGCCAGCAGCGGATGGATGCCCTGCTGTTCGAGCAGGGCGGAACTGCGCGCCGGGATGGGGCGGTTGAGGATGAGGGTCACTGTTTTTTTAGGGGCTAGGGGCTAGGGGCTGGGGGTCAGGGACCAGGGGTCAGAGGGTGCGGGCGGCGCCAGAATTTCCACAGGTCGCGGCGCTCGGTGGTCACGGCGATGGCGGCTTCGTCGCCGCTGAGGCGCACGGTGACCGACTGCACGTCGCCGCGGCGCAGCGCGTCAAGTGCTGGCGCGATCCAGTCGCGGTCGAGTGCCTCGACCGCCTGCGTCCAGGCGACGGCGTCCAGGTAAAGAGCGGGCGCCAGCGCGTCCTGCAGCAGCACGAGGTTGCCTTCCTGCAGCGCGACGCCGGTCTTGTCCGGCAGCGGCGCGGCGCGCACGCCAGCGGCGTGTGCCAGTCCGTGCGCCAGCGGGTCGTCAGCCCACAGCTGCATGCAGGGGATGTCGGCCCGTACCGGCAAGCTGCCTGCGCCCCAGAACCACAGGCTGTTGATGGCCGGCCGCCCGGCCTCTTCGCGCGCGGCGTTGACCGGGTGGTCGTGGAACAGCATCTGCGTTTCGTTCATCCACTGGCGCAGCTTCGCGCCGTCGGGGCCGGAGGGCATCGATGCGTCGATCTTGCGGCCGAGGGCGGCACCCGGCGGCACGGTGTGGACCCGCAACGGCTCGAGCAGCGACAGATGGCCGTGCCCGCCGGCCGGCAGGTGCAGCCAGCCGACGCTGGCAAAGTGGGCGTTCCACGAGGCGGCCAGCGCGGCCGCCTCGTGAGCGTCGGGCGCGACATCCGGGCGGTCGGTCAGCATCAGCGCGTCGCGTGCAAAGCGCAGATGGGTGGCGTCGGCCGCCAGCCAGCAGCGGGTGTCGGCCGGCTCGCCGGTGCCGGCCCAGCGCAGCGCGCCGAGCGGCGCCCGCTCGTCGAGGCCGAACAGCTCGGCCAGCAGGTGTTCGGGCGCCCGCGCGGCCCGGGAGGTCCGGCGACCGCGGCCCAGCAGCAGCGACAGCGCCGGGGTGCGGGGGGGCGGCAGCGGTGAAGTCAACGGCCAGAGCAGGCCGGGAAGGACGAGATGCAGGGACATGGGCGCGAGTTTACCCGGCTTGCGGCACGCCGCGCGGGGGACTGGCCGGTGCCCGGTCGGCGCAATCCGACACGGCGCTGCCGCATCATCCCTGGCGGGCGCGCGGCCGCCATCCGGTACCATGCCGACCCCATGAACTACGAAATCCTGCTCGGCCTGCGCTATGTGCGGGCGAAACGGCGCAACGGCTTCATTTCCTTCATTTCCCTGATCTCCACCTTCGGGCTGGCGCTCGGGGTGGCAGCGCTGATCACCGTGCTGTCGGTGATGAACGGCTTCCAGAAGGAGTTGCGCACCCGCATCCTCGGCGTCGCCTCGCACATCCAGGTGACCGGCTACGACAACGAGCTGGCCGACTGGCAGCAGGTGGCCGACGCCGTGCTGAAGAATCCCGAGGTCAAGGCAGCCGCGCCCTACGTCAGCGAACAGGCCATGCTGTCCTTCGACCAGACAGTGCGCGGTGCCATGGTGCGCGGCGTGCTGCCGGCAGCCGAGGACGGCGTGGCCGACTTCAGCCAGCACATGCGCGCCGGCAAGCTCACCGATCTGCAGCCTGGCGGCTACGGTGTGGTGCTGGGCATCGAACTGGCGCGCGCGCTGCAGGTGCAGATGGGCGACAAGGTGACGTTGATCGCGCCGCAGGGGCTGGTGACGCCGGCCGCCGTGCTGCCGCGACTCAAGCAGTTCACCGTGGTCGGCGTGTTCGAGGCGGGCCATTTCGAATACGACGCCAGCCTCGCACTGATCCACATGCAGGACGCGCAGACGCTTTACCGGATGGAAGACCGCGTGTCCGGCGTGCGCCTGAAGCTGGGTGACCTGTTCGACGCGCCGCGCGTGGCGCGCGAACTGCACGAACAGCTGTCCGGTCAGGAACTGCTGGTCGGCGACTGGACGCGCCAGCACGCCAACTTCTTCCGCGCCATCGCGATCGAGAAGAACATGATGTTCATCATCCTGTCGCTCATCGTGGCAGTGGCCGCCTTCAACATCGTGTCCATGCTCATCATGGTGGTGACCGACAAGCAGGCCGACATCGCCATTCTGCGCACGCTGGGCGCCAGTCCCGCCAGCATGATGGCGGTGTTCGTCGTGCAGGGCGCCGTCATCGGCGGCTTCGGCCTGCTGCTCGGCGTGGCCGGTGGTGTGCTGCTGGCGGCCAATCTCGACGTCGTGGTGCCGGCCATCGAAAAGATCGTCGGCGTGTCGCTGTGGTCGTCCGAGGTGTATTTCATTCCCGAACTGCCGTCGGAAATCCTGATGAGCGACGTCGTCACGGTGACGCTGATCGGCGGCGTGCTGACCCTGGTCGCCACGCTCTACCCGAGCTGGCGCGCGTCGCGCGTGCAACCGGCGGAGGCGCTGCGCTATGAGTGACATCGTGCTCAGTGACATCGTGATGAGCTGCCGCGGGCTGACCAAGGTGTTCCATCAGGGCAAGGTCGAGGTGCCGGTGCTGTCCGGCGTCGATCTGGACGTGATGCGCGGCGAGCGCGTCGCCATCGTCGGCGCCAGCGGCTCCGGCAAGAGCACGCTGCTGCACCTGCTGGGCGGGCTCGACGTGCCGACCGCGGGCAGCGTGACGCTGCTCGGTCAGGACTATTCGTCGCTCGGCGAGGCGGCGCGCGGCAGCCTGCGCAACCGCTCGCTGGGTTTCGTCTACCAGTTCCACCACCTGCTGGCCGAGTTCTCGGCGCTGGACAACGTGGCGATGCCGCTGATGATCCGCCGGCAGACGCGCACCCAGGCACGCGAGGCGGCCGCGGCCATGCTGGCCGAAGTCGGGCTGGCGCATCGGGTTGAGCACCAGCCGGGTGAACTGTCGGGCGGCGAGCGCCAGCGCGTCGCCATTGCCCGCGCGCTGGTGACGCAGCCGGCCTGCGTGCTGGCCGACGAACCGACCGGCAACCTCGACAGCCGCACCGCCGACGGCGTGTTCGACCTGATGCTGACGCTGAGCCGCACGCGCGGCACCAGCTTCGTCATCGTCACCCACGACGAGCGGCTGGCGGCGCGCACCGACCGCACGGTGCGGCTGGTGGACGGCCGGTTCTGAGCGGTTCTGCGGCGGCCTTTCGGGAAGGCCGCCGACGCGTCTTCTGCGGGAGCGGCCTTGGCCGCGACACGGCCTCCGCCATCCGCCGGCTTCGATAAAGGCCGCAGTCGGGGTCAGAAGAACCCCTCCCACAAAACCCCGGCTCAGGCTCCGGCAGTGACTCGGGCGCCTGCCCTGTGGGAGCGGCCTTGGCCGCGACACGGCCTCCGCCATCCGCCGGCTTCGATAAAGGCCGCAGTCGGGGTCAGAAGAACCCCTCCCACAAAACCCCGGCTCAGGCTCCGGCAGCGACTCGGGCGTCTCCCCTGTGGGAGCGGCCTTGGCCGCGACACGGCGGACGACGGTGCGCGGCGCTACGGCAGCGCGCTGCCCCACAAGGCCGCGCGCAGATCGGCGTCGGCGATCTCGTCCAGCCGCAGCCGCACCGTCATCGCGAACGCTTCCGAGGCGCGCCCGGATCTGACCACGGCGATCTGCATGCGCAGTTCCTCGATCAGCGCCCACTCCTCGTCCGACAGCAGCGCGCGCGTGTCCAGTGCCATCCGCGTGCGGGCGTCGAGGTCACCGCCGAAGCGCTGGTAGAGCGCGAACTTGTCGCCGGTCAGCATTCTGGCTTTCTTCGGCGTTCGGCGCGGCGGCGCCAGTTGCGGACGAGATGCCAGCGCCAACTGCCGAGCACGGCGACATAGCCGAGCCCGGCCAGCGTCAGCGCAAGCAGCGGCAGACCGATCAGCAGCGGTTCGCCGAGCGCGAAGAACCAGTGGGTCAGCGCCTCGATCCAGCCGGTGAAACCGGCATCGTCGGGAATGACGGGTGCCTGGAAGCGCGCGCCCTCCGGCATCTGCAGACCGAGCAGCGGCATCACCAGCCGGCCGTAGGCCCAGGCGACCGCGTACAGCGGCACGATGGTGAGCGGGTTGCTGTAGAAGGTGACCACCATCGCCAGCGGCAGGTTCACCCGCAACAGCACCGACAGCAGGGCGGCGCTCAGGATTTGCAGCGGTCCGGGGATCAGTCCGGCGAACAGGCCAACCGCGACGCCACCGGCGCAGCTGTGGCGGTTCAGCCGCCACAGGCGCGGGTGGCCCAGCGTATCGGCAAAGGGCGCCAGCCAGCGGTTGCGGCGCAGGCTTTCGGTGTCGGGCAAGTAACTGCGGATGATTTTCTTCATGTGTGGGGGCCGGTCGTCGCGCACAGCGTAGCGTCAAGACGAGCCGCCGGGGCGTGGCCGACGTCGCATCCTGCCTGCTCTGGATCGGCGCCGCGAGCGGAGGTTCCGGCCGTGCGCGGCAGAGAGTGCCATCCATATATGCCATATGGGTTGATGGGCGATAATCGATGAATGTCCATCCGCCTCGCATTGTCACTGGTGGCCGGCGCCTTCCTGGCGTCGCGGCTCGCACGGCTGCCCGACTGGCCGCAGCTCGGTGCGCTGACCGTGCTGGCGCTGGTGTGCATGCTCGCTGGCCGTCGCTGGCGTGGGCTGTCCTGTCTCGGCGTGCTGCTGGCGTCGTTCTGCTGGGCGGCCGGCTGGGGGCTGACACAGCTCGACCGGCGTCTGGACGGCGCGCTCGAAGGGCGTGACCTCGACATCGTCGGCGTTGTCGCCGGCCCGCCAATGCGCACCGAGCGCGGCCTGCGCTTCGATTTTGCGGTCGAACAGGCACCGCCCGGGGTGCCGGCGCGCGTCGTGCTGAACTGGTACGACGCGCGCGGCGAGCAGGCGTCGTCGGCGCGCCCGGCGCTGCCGGCCGGCAGTCGCTGGCAGCTGCGCGTGCGACTGAAACGGCCGCACGGCAACATGAATCCGCACGGCTTCGACTACGAGGGCTGGCTGTTCGCACGCGGCATCGGCGCCACCGGTCACGTGCGTATTTCCGGCGACGCCGTGCCGCGCATGCTCGACGCCGAGTCGGCGGGCGTCGGCTACGCCGTGCAGCGTGCGCGGCAGGCGGTACGCGAGCGCTTCGAACGCGCGCTCGGCGTTGTTGACGGTGTATCCGTCACCCATCCGTGGGCGGGCGTGCTGATCGCGCTGGCGATCGGCGACCAGCGCGCCATTCCGCCGGTGCAGTGGGATCTGTTCGAACGCGCCGGCCTGACCCATCTGGTATCGATATCCGGCCTGCACGTGACCATGGTGGCGGCGCTGGCCGGCTGGCTGTGCGCTGCGGTCTGGCGCCGCGTGCCAGCGCTGGCGCTGCGCTGTCCGGCCCAGCGGGCGGGGGTGCTGGCCGGGCTGCTGGCCGCCACCGCCTACTGCGCGCTGGCCGGCTTCGGCATTCCGGCGCAGCGCACGCTGATCATGCTCGCCACCGCCAGCACTGCGCTGCTGGCCGGGCGCTTCTCGTCGCCGGCGCGCGCGCTGACGCTGGCGGTCGCCGTCGTGCTGCCGCTGCATCCGCTGGCGGTGATCGACGCCGGCTTCTGGCTGTCTTTCGGTGCCGTGGCGGTGCTGTTCTATGCCGCCACGAGCGAACTGGGCGCCCGTCATCCGCTGCGTCGCTGGCTGTGGGCGCAGGCGGCGATCACCGTCGGGCTGGCGCCGCTGACGCTGGCGCTGTTCGGCCGCATGTCGCTGCTGGCGCCGCTGGTCAATCTGTTTGCGATACCGCTGGTCAGCGGACTGATCACGCCACTGGCCCTGCTGGCGGTGCTGCTGCCGATCGACCTGCTGCTGCTGAGCGCGCATGCCCTGACCTCGATGCTGATGAGTGTGGCGGCGCTGCTCACGACGCCGGACTGGGCGCTGTGGCACGGCGCCGCACCGCCGTCGTGGGCGGTTACTGCAGGCGTGGTCGGCGCCGGCTGCGCGCTGGCGCCTGCCGGGTGGAGCGGGCGCACGCTCGCATTGCCGCTGATGCTGCCCTTGCTGCTCTTCATGCCGCCGCGACCGTCGCCCGGCGACATGACGGTCACCGTGCTCGACGTCGGGCAGGGGCTGGCGGTGCATGTGCAGACCGCCGCGCACGACCTGGTGTTCGACACCGGCCCGCGTTATGGCGCCGAAGCCGATGCCGGCGAGCGCTTGCTGCTGCCCTACCTGCGCGCTGCCGGCGTGCGCCGGCTCGACCGGCTGCTGGTCAGCCACGCCGACAGCGACCACTCGGGCGGCGCGGCTTCGCTGCTCGACGGCATGCCGGTCGAACGGGTGCTGTCCTCTGTACCGGCGCACGATGGGCTGCGGCTGTTGCGGCCGGACACGGAGGACTGCGCCGCCGGGCAGCGGTGGGTCGCCGACGGCGTGCTGTTCGAATTGCTGCACCCGCCGCCGGGTGCCGTGGCGCGCGGTGCGCGTTCGAGCAATGCGTTGTCCTGCGTGCTGCGGGTGCAGTCGGCGCACGGCGTCGCGCTGATCACCGGCGACCTGCTGGCCGACGGCGAAAGTTCGCTGGTGGCGGCAGGCGCGCCGCTTGCTGCATACCTCCTGGTCAGTCCGCACCACGGCAGCCGCACTTCTTCCACGCAGGCCTTTGTCGATACGGTCGCGGCGCGCGAGGTGGTGCATGCGGTCGGCTACCGCAACCGCTTCAATCACCCGCATCCGGCCGTCGCTGCGCGCTACGAGGCCGCCGGCGCGACGCAGCGACGCAGCGATCACGACGGCGCCGTGCGCTATCGCTTCACGGCGGCGGGCATCGCGATCGAACGCAGCCGCGAGCAGGACGCGCGCTACTGGCACAATGGGTTTTAGGGGCTAGGGGCTAGGGGCCAGGGGCCGAAGGAGGGGACGACATGGGCGTGATCGACAAGGTAGCTGGGTGGTTCGGGCGGGCGCGGGTAAGCGAACAGCCGCGGCTGCTGCACGTGCAGTGCGCCAACCCGAAGGGGCTGCACCGGATGGCCTATGCCGAGTGGGGCGAGCCGGACAATCCGCGCGTGCTGGTGTGCGTGCACGGGCTGACCCGGGTCGGCCGCGATTTCGATTTCCTCGCGCAGCGCCTGTCGGCGCATTACCGGGTGGTCTGCCCCGACGTGGTCGGGCGCGGTCGCAGTGACTGGTTGCCGGATGCGGCCGGTTACGGCGTGCCGCAGTACGTCGGCGACATGGTGACGCTGATTGCCCGCCTCGGCGTCGAGCAGGTGCACTGGTTCGGTACGTCGATGGGGGGGCTGATCGGCATGGCGCTGGCCGCGCTGCCGCAGACGCCGATCACGCGCATGGTGCTGAACGACGTCGGTCCGGTGGTGACCGCAGTCAGCCTGCGCCGTATCGCCGAGTACGTCGGCAAGGCGCCGAAGTTCGCATCGCTCGACGAGGCCGAGCGCTATATCCGCGTGGTGAGCGCGCCCTTCGGCCCGCTGACCGACGCGCAGTGGCGCCACCTGACCGTGCACGTGACGCGGCCGACGGCGGAGAGCGGTTTCGAAATGGGTTACGACCCGGACATCGGCAAGCCGCTCGCCGCGATGCAGTTCCTCGGCGACATCGAGCTGTGGAACCTGTACGACGCGATACGCTGCCCGACGCTGTGCGTGCGCGGTGCAGAATCCGACCTGCTGACGCACGACACGCTGATGCAGATGGGCGAGCGCGGCCCTAAGGCGCGCACGCTCGAGATACCCGGTGTCGGTCACGCGCCGATGTTCATGGACATCGCGCAGACCGCGCCGGTCGAACAATTCCTGCTGGAAGATTCTGTCTGATGAACAAGGATGAAGTCATCGCCGCCACCCGCAACTGGATGGAGAAGGCGGTCATCGGGCTCAACCTGTGCCCGTTCGCCAAGGCGGTATATGTGAAGGAGCAGGTGCGTTACGTGGTGAGCGAGGCGAAGCACCTCGACGGTCTGCTGGAGGACATCGACCGCGAAATCAGCTTTCTTGCCGAAGCCGATCCGCAGCAGGTCGATACCACGCTGATCATGCACGCCTCGCTGCTCGGCGATTTTCTCGATTTCAACGACTTTCTCGACCTCGTCGATGAGGCCGTCAGCGAATTGGGCCACGAGGGTGTGATCCAGGTCGCCGCCTTCCACCCGCAGTGGCAGTTCGCCGATACCGAGCCGGACGACATCGGCAACTACACCAACCGCGCCCCGTTCCCGACCATACATCTGTTGCGCGAGGCCAGTGTCACGCGCGCGGTCGATGCCTTCCCGGAGGCGGAAAGCATCTACGAGCGCAATATCGAAACGCTGCAGAAGCTGGGCATCGACGGCTGGCGCGCGCTCGGTCTGCCGGACGGGCGACGCGAGCGCTGAGCGGCGCGGTCGCGTCCGCTTGCGTCAATCGAACTCGGAGTAGGTGTTCAGTTCGGCGCTCAGCTTCGCCCAGTCACAGGCCTGATGGTGCAGCCCCGACGGCGTCGGGATGTCGATGGCGAAGCTGCGGCCGTCGGCGCTGAGCAGGCCGGTGCCGTGGATCGCCGGCCCGTCCGGATGCGCCGGGTCACGCACCACCACCTTCATCGGACGCCCCGGCACGGCGGATTCGAGCCGCAGGCGGTTGGAATGATTCGTCAGGTCAACGACGTATTCACACGTGCGCGCATCAGTCATGACTCACCTCCCGCTGGATGGTGCTGTCAATCTAGCACCGTCCGCCGGTTCGCGTCAGGTGAGGCAGGTTCAGGCGGCGACCGTTTCCGGCTCGGCCGCGCGGGTGAGCGTGCTGGCGCGCGCCAGCGGCATTTCGACGATGAAGCGGGCGCCGCCGCCCGGCGGTGATTCGGCGCGTATGCGCCCGCCGTGGCGCGACACGATGCGCGACACGATGGCCAGGCCTGCGCCCACGCCCGGATGTTCGGCCGCCGGATGCAGGCGTTCGAATACGCGGAACAGCCGGTGCGCCTGCGACGGGTCGAAGCCGGGGCCGTTGTCGCTGACCGCGTAGCAGGCGCGGCCCGACTCTATCCAGCCTTCGACAGTCACTTCGCTGCGCGGCTGCGCGCGCGAGAACTTCAGCGCGTTGTCGATCAGGTTCTGCCACACCTGCCGGAACAGCACCGGGTCGGCCAGCGTGTCGGGCAGCGCGCCGATGTTGACCTTGACGCGCTTGTCGTCGCGGTAGCCGGGGTGCGATGCGACCACCTCGCGCACCAGCGCGGCCGGATTGATGCGCTGTACTTGCGGCGACTTGCTGCCGATGCGCGAGAAATCGAGGATGGCGTCGATCAGCTCGCCCATGCGCACCGTGTTGGCGACGATGCGGTTCAGATACAGGCGTTGTTCGTCGTTCAGGCTGGCCGCCGCCTCTTCCAGCAGGATGCGCGAGAAGCCGTCGATGGCGCGCAGCGGCGTGCGCAGGTCGTGTGCGCACGAGTAGCCGAAGGCGGCCAGATCGTCGTTGAGCTGGCGCAGTTCCAGCGTGCGCGCGGCGACGCGCTCTTCGAGGTGTTCGTTCATGTCGCGCAGGCGGCGTTCCGACGTTTCGAGTGCGCGCCGCGTGCGCTCCTGGCGCAGCGTGGCGCGGCGCAGTTCGAGTTGCGACACGACGTGACGCGCCAGTGCGGCCAGCGATTCGATCTGCCCGGTAGTGAGCTGGCGTGCCACGTGATCGGCCACGCACAGCGCGCCGACCGCATGACCTTCCGGCGTCACCAGCGGCGCGCCAGCGTAGAAGCGGATGTGCGGCGCGCCGGTCACCAGCGGATTGCCGGCGAAGCGCACGTCGGCGTGCGTGTCTTCGACCACGAACACGTCGCGCTGCGCGATCGCGTGGCTGCACAGCGCAATGCTGCGCGGCGTCTCGTCCGGCCCGCCGCCGGTACGCGCCTTGAACCACTGGCGGTCGTGGTCGATCAGGCTGATATAGGCCATCGGTGTCCCGCACAGCCGGGTGGCCAGCAGCACGAAGTCGTCGTAGAGCGGATCGGCGTCGGTATCGAGGATGGCGTACTCGGCCAGCGCGGCGAGTCGTTCGGCCTCGTCGGGCAGGGCAGGGGCGGGCGTGAAGTGCATTGTCTGGGCGACCTCGGATGGGTGGTGTGGCCGGTCAGTGGCATACGCCCCGCACGCTGCGACAGCGCAGCCAGCCTGGGCAGGCCAGCGGGGACCGGACGGCCGCATGGTGCCGCGGCACGCGCATGTTCATGTTGATCATGGACAAGGTTTATGCCCGACATATCTTTGGCATATCACTTTGGTTTACATCGATTCCCCGTGCCATTCCTCGACCTGCTGGTGCATGATCCGCGGCTCTCATGGAAGCGGACGTCCACATGCTCGACATCCTGTACCGCGACGAGGTCATGATCGCCATCGACAAGCCGTCCGGCCTGCTGGTGCATCGCACGGCGCTCGATCGCCAAGAAACCGAGTTCGCGGTGCAGCGGCTGCGCGACCAGATCGGTCGGCGCGTGTGGCCGGTGCACCGGCTGGACCGCGGCACCTCGGGCGTGCTGGTGTTCGCACTCGACGCCGCGGCGGCACACGTGCTGGCACAGCAGTTCGCGCAGCACCTGCCGGCCAAGCGCTACCTCGCCGTGGTGCGCGGCCACCCGCCGGAGTCGGGCGAGATCGACCACCCGCTGCGCCGCATCGACGACGCGATCGACCCGCGCGGCGCACGCGAGGGCGCCGAACCGGTGGCGGCGCAGCCCGCCGTCACCCGCTACCGCCGCCTGGCTGTGGCGGAAATGCCGGTGGCGATAGACCGCTACCCGAGCAGCCGCTACGCGCTGGTCGAGGCGATGCCGCTGACTGGCCGCACGCACCAGATCCGCCGTCACCTGAAGCACATCGCCCACCCGGTCATCGGCGACGCGACCTATGGCAAAGGCGCGCACAACCGCTACGTCGCCGGCCTGTGCGGCGAGTCGCGGCTGCTGCTTGCCTGTATACATATGCATATCCGTCACCCGCTCAGCGGCGCCGACATCGAACTGCGCTGCGGGCCGGGCACGGCTTTCGAGCGGCTTGCAGAGGCGTTCGGGTGGGATGCGGCGGTGCTGCGGCCTGACGCCGTGACCGGTGGGAGCGAGCTTGCTCGCGATCGCGGCCTGAACTGAAACCCGGCGGCGGGCCGGGGCCGCATCGCGACCAGAGGTCGCTCCCACAGGAAGCACGCTTCATCAGCGGTGCTGGCGGGGTTCCGTGGGAGCGAGCTTGCTCGCGATGGCAACCGGAATAGTCCGTTTGGACTATCCATCCCCATATTTCATGTCATGGCAAGGACACCTTGGGCCGCGAGAATCCGGCCTGAAATTTTCCCTGCCTGCCATGAAAAACATCATTGCCTTTGGCGCCCTGCTGGCGCTCGCCCCTTCTTTTGCCAACGCCTGGTGGGACGAGGCGTGGACCGCCCGCCGCACCATCACGCTCGATACCTCCGCCACCGGCGTGGCGATCACTGCGCCGCAATCGTCGGTGCCGGTCGCGGTGCGGCTGCACAGCGGCAATTTTGACTTCACCGCAGCGAAGGACGACGGCTCTGACCTGCGTTTCGTTGCCGGCGACGACAAGACGGTGCTGAAGCACCACGTCGAACGCTACGACAGCCTGAACGAACTGGCGGTCGTGTGGGTACAGGTGCCGCTGATCGCGCCGGGCCAGAGCACGACGCTGTATGCCTACTTCGGCAATGCCGCGGTCGGTGGTGCTCAGGACAGCAAGACGACCTGGGACGGCTCGACCGTCGGTGCCTGGCAGTTCGCCGAAGCGGCACCGCTGGCCGACGCGTCCGCCAGCGCGCTGACCGCGACCGGCACTGTCACGCTGCAGAAAGCGGCGCTGCTGGGCGACGCGGCGATCTTCAACGGCGCCGCGCTGCGCGTGCCGGCCGCGCCGCAACTGGCGACCAGCGTCGGCGGCGCATGGACGATGTCGGCCTGGATCAAGCCGGTCGCCGCCCAACAAGCCACGCTGTACGGGCAGGGCACGCTGACGGTGAAGATCGAGGACAGCGCCTATGTGCTGAACGTGGGCGCCACCCGCGTGGCCGGCGGCGCACTGAAGTCGGGCGCCTGGCAGCACGTCGCGGCGACGGTCGGCGGTGGCAAGGCGACGCTCTACGTCAACGGACAAGCGGTCGCTTCGGCCGACGCCGCGCTGCCGGCCGAACAGGCCGAGGTGGTGATCGGCGACGCATACAGCGGTGAGCTCGACGAACTGCAACTGGCAAACACGGCGCGCAGCGCCGACTGGATCAAGCTGGCCGCCGCCGGGCAGGGCGCCGACGCGACCTTCGTGACGGTGCGCGAAGACGCGGCCGAGGGCGAAGAGGGCGGCCACAACTATTTCGGCATCCTGATCGACAACCTCACCGTCAACGCCTGGGTGGTCATCGTCATCCTCGCCGTCATGTTCGTCGTCAGCTGCTGGGTGATGATCGCCAAGGCCCTGCTGGTCGGCCGCATCGACGGCGACAACCGCGCCTTCCTGCAGCGCTTCCGCGGCGCCAGCACGGATTTCCTGAAGCTCGATCAGGGCGCCACGCACAAGAGCTCGTCGCTGTTCCGCCTGTACGGCGCCGGCCTGCGCGAAATCCGCAAGCGCTTCGACGCGCAGGGCGAGGCGGCTGGTCTGACCGGTGCGTCGATGGACGCGATCAAGGCATCGATCGACGCCGATCTGGTGCGCGAGTCGCACAAGCTCAATTCGCAGATGGTGCTGCTGACCATCGCCATTTCCGGCGGCCCCTTCCTCGGCCTGCTCGGCACGGTTGTCGGCGTGATGATCACCTTCGCCGCGATCGCCGCTGCAGGTGACGTGAACGTGAATGCCATCGCGCCGGGCATCGCCGCCGCGCTGCTGGCCACGGTGGCCGGCCTCGCCGTCGCCATCCCGGCGCTGTTCGGCTACAACTACCTCGCGTCGCGCATCAAGAACATCAGCGCCGACATGCAGATCTTCGTCAACGAGTTCATCACCCGCGTCGCCGAAGTTCACGGCCGATAGGCACAGGCCCGCCCATGTCCGCCGACGTCAAGGACGACAACCAGCCCTACGACGAAATCAACGTCACGCCGATGCTGGACCTGGCCTACGTGCTGCTCGTGGTGTTCATCATCATGACCACCGCCTCGGTGCAGGGCATCAAGGTCGAGGCACCGCAGACGCAGACCGTGTCGTCGCTCGCCAAGCCGCAGACCAAGGCCATCACCATCACCGCCGCCGGCGACGTATTCCTCGATGCCTACCCGGTCAACATGGCCACGCTCGAGGCGCGGCTCGGCCAGTACAAGAGCGCCAACCCGGCACTGCCGGTGGTGCTCAAGGGCGACGCTGCCGCGCACTACGAAAAGGTGTCGGCGGTGCTGGAAATCTGCAAGCGGCTGGACATCACCGAAGTCGGGCTGGTGACCAAGAAGGTCGCCGGTTGAGGATGCGCGCGCATGCAGATTAATACAGAGGCGAAGCCCTACGACTCGATCAACGTTACGCCGATGCTGGATCTGGCCTACGTGCTGCTGGTCGTGTTCATCCTGATGACCACGGCCGGTGTGCAGGGCCTGACGATGACGCTGCCCAAGCCGTCGAACAAGCCGAGTACCGAACAGCACGAAGTGAAGATCGTGCAGGTGATGGAAAGCGGCGCGCTGATGGTCAATGGCGTCGGCGTCACGCTGGACCAGCTCGAAGGTCAGCTCAATGCGGCGCGCGCACGCGATCCGAAGTTCAGCGTGATGATCCGTGGCGAGGCGCGCGCGCCTTATAACGGGGTCATCCAGGTGGTCAACCTGGTGAACCGCATGGGCATTGAGAACGTCGGCCTCATCACCTCACGGATCGGCACCTGATGAGCGCGCTGGCCGAAGATTCCGTCGATCTGTCGCGCGGCGCGCGTGCGCTGCGTGTGGTCGCACTGCTGGTCGGCATCGCGCTGCTGGTGGCGGCCGGCATGTGGCTGAAGGACCTGTTCTCGAAGCCGTCGGCGCCGACGCGCCAGGTGACGAAGATTTCCATCATTCCGGACACACCGCCGCCGCCCCCGCCGCCGCCGAAGGAAGAGAAGCGCCCCGAGCCGCCGAAGGACATGAAGGAGGTGAAGGTCGAGCAGCCCAAGCCGGTCGAGGCACCGCCGCAGCAGGCTGAACAGCTGAAGATGGAAGGCGCGGCCGGCGACGGTCCCAGTCCGTTTGCCGCCGGCAGCGTCACCAGCGAATACAAGGGCGGAGACGTCGGCACCACGATAGGCGGTGGTCCGGCCAAGCCCAACCGCATGCAGTACGCCTTCTTCACCAACGCACTGCAGCGCCACATCCAGGAAGAGCTGGCGCGCAACCGCGAAGTGAAGCTGCTCGACTACCGCGTCACCGTCGCCATCTGGCTAGGCCGCGATGGCAGCGTGCGGCGCGCTGAGCTGGTGGACAGCACCGGCGACGACAAGGCCGACGCCGCCCTGTCTGCCGCGCTGGCGCAGATGCGCGCCTTCCGCGACGCGCCGCCGTCCGACATGCCGCAGCCGATACGCCTGCGCATCACCAACCGGATGACCGGTTGAACCACCCGATACACGACACTCCGGAACCGAAGTGATGAAGAAAGCCCTGCCCACGCTCGCGCTTGCCGCGCTGTTCGCACTGCCCGCGCAGGCGAACGAAGGTGCATCGATCGACACCCTGCGCCAGACCACGATGAACCTGATCGACGCCCTGGTCGATACCGGCGTGCTCACCCGTGAGAAAGCCGACGAACTGATCAAGGCGGCCGAAGCCAAGGCCGCGAAGACTGCGGCGAAGGCGAAGAAGGACAGCACCGTGCGCGTGCAGTACGTGCCGGAGTCGGTCAAGGCGGAAATACGTGAGCAACTGAAGCAGGAAGTGCTGGCGCAGGCACGCACCGAAGGCTGGGCGGCGCCGAACGCGATTCCGGAGTGGACGGAGCGGATCAAGATCGAGGGCGATCTGCGGGTGCGTTACCAGGATGACAGCTTCCCGAAGAGCAACACGCCGATCGCCGGTTTCGCGCCCGGTGCGGCGGGCAATCCGGCCGCGCTGAACACCGACTACCCGTTCGCGACGCGCTTTCCGGCCGGTGTCGATCTGGACGACAACGGTCTGCCGACCGGCAATGCGACCGACGACGTGAACCGCCTGCGTCTGCGGGCCCGTCTCGGCGTGCTGGCCAAGATCAACGACACTGTGAGCGCTGGCTTGCGCTTCACCACCGGCAACGTGACCGACCGCGTATCGACCAACCAGACCCTGGGCAGCGGGTTCAACAAGTACAGCTTCCTGGTCGATCGCGCCTACATCAAGTTCGATCCGGTGGAGTGGGCGTCTGTCAGCGGTGGTCGCATCCCCAATCCCTGGTTCTCCACCGATCTGGTGTGGGACGAGGATCTGAACTTCGACGGCGTCGCGGTGAACTTGCGCAACGTGACGCCGACGCAGTCGCTGCGTCCTTTCGCGACTGCCGGCTGGTTCCCGCTGCGCGCCGACAACCCGCCGAACGCCGAGAAGCAATGGCTGGCCGGCGGTCAGATCGGTGCCGAGTACGACCTCAGCAGCTCGACCCGCTTGC
Source organism: Methyloversatilis sp. (assembly GCF_965284615.1). GTDB lineage: Bacteria > Pseudomonadota > Gammaproteobacteria > Burkholderiales > Rhodocyclaceae > Methyloversatilis. Next base: position 3,480,984 of record NZ_OZ260098.1, on the reverse strand, counting down.
GCGTGGGTCTGGCGAAGTATCACTACAGCCGCATCGAGGCGCGCACCGACACCAATTTCGATGCGATCGGTCCGCTGCCTGGCTACGGTCGCTACGAACACTCCTCGGCGCTGCGTCAGAAGGGCAACACGCTGGTGCTCACCAACCCGGGCGCCGGTGCCGCCTTCGGCGAGACGACGCCGATCTACGGTCTGGCGTCGAAGTTCGAACCCTGGGTGCTGACCGCCACCGCCGATCTGGCGCACTTCGATCCGGTGCATGTGCTGCTGTCCGCCGAATACGTGAAGAACACCGGCTTCGACCGTGGCGACATCCTGCGCCGCACCGGCCTCAATCTGACCGACGGCAAAGACACCGCGTATCACGTGCGGCTGATGGTGGGCATGCCGTCGGTGCGTCTGGCCGACGACTGGCAGGTGTTCGCCTCCTACAAGTACATCGGGTCCGACGCGCTGATCGACGGTTTCACCGACTCCGATTTCGGCCTCGGCGGCACCAACCTGAAGGGCTTCGTGCTCGGCGGCAGCTACGGCCTCTACCGCGACACCGCGGTCGGTCTGCGCTGGTATTCGGCGCGCAACATCCAGGGCATGACCTACGACCCCGCGGTCATCGCCGGGCAGCGTTACGAGGTTGACACCGTCATGGTCAACATGAATGTGAGGTTCTGACGATGAGGATGTCGCTGATCGCATGTGCGCTGCTGTTCGCTGCCGGCCCGGCGCTGGCGCAGAACGCCTCTCGCGAACAGGAACAGCTGCGCCGCCTGCGCGCGCAGGCGCAGCAACTGCAACAGGCGCTTTCGGCCGAACAGCAGCAGCGCCAGGCGACTGCGGCGGAGCTGCAGTCGCTGAAACAGACTCAGGGCGCCGAACTGGAGAAACTAGGCGAGGAGGCGCAGTCCGCGCGTCGTCGCGCCGGCAGCGTGCAGAAGCAGCTCGACCAGGCGCAGCGGGAACTGGAGGAACTGCGCGCTGCGCACAGCGCGCTGACCGCCCGCCACGAACAGACAGCCAGCCGTCTGGCCGAGCGCGAGCGCGAATTGGGCGACACGCGCAACACGCTCGCCACGACCGCGCGCGACCTCGAACAGACCCAGGCCCGCGCCGGCCAGCTGGGCAGCCGCCTCGACCAGTGCACGCAGGACAACGTCGCCCTCTATCGCACCGGTATCGAAATGCTGGACCGCTGGCGTGACCGCACGCTGGGCGAACGCACCGCACAGGGTGAGCCCTTCACCCAGATCGGCCGCGTCAAGCTCGAAAACCTGGTCGAAACCTGGCGCGACCGGCTCGATGAAAAGCGCATCGGCGCGGCGCCGTCGGCCGCGCGCTGACGACGGTCGCATCGTTCTTGCTGCTGCACCTGCACATCATTTTCTCGCCTTTCGGCGCGCGACGGCCCATCGCCCAAACCTTTTGCGGGCAGTGCTTTCCGGAGCGCGGACTACGCGACATGGGCCATTCGGACTACGAAACGCCGGCCGACCTGAAATGTTTTCGTCACCTGCGCTGACTACCTTGCGCCCGGTACCCGAGGACGGATTTCTTTACAGCACATAGTCCGATCGGATCATCAATTTTTCCGCCGGGCAGCGGGTGCATGTAACGCACCCCCCGCACGATTCACCCCGCTTCCTCGTGGAGCAGGGAGGTTCGGCGGACGCCGGATTCCACCCACGAAATTCTTCAAGGAGATTCATATGTTCAAGATGAAACTGCTGGCTGCCGTCGCTGCCATCGGCATGTCGGGCGCCGCCAGCGCCGGTATCGTCGGTTCCTCGACCGGCAACACCGAGCTGGTGTTCACCGCTTACGTCGGTAACGTCGGCTACACCTACGACCTCGCAGACGTCGGCTTCAACAGCGCCTTCGGTTCCAACGTCAAGATGGACAGCCTGATCGGCAATGGCAACCAGACCGCCAACAACGCCGCCCAGCTGACCGCCACCTCCACCTACCTGAGCAACGGCTTCTCGACCGGCATCGTGTTCGACGCAGCGCTGACCGGCTTCGACAGCTTCCTGGCGCTGTCCGGTGGTACCGACGGCGTGCTGTGGAATGTGTGGTCGGGCGAGAACGCAGGTGTGGCCCGGATCATTCAGACGGTTTCGGATACCCCGACCGCCCGTGTTCGTACCAATCTGATCAACCCCGCTGTCACCCAGTTTGCTTCTTACACGGACGCAAACAGCCAGGGCGGCACGCACAACAACCTTGATGCGACGGTCGATGGTTATCGCGTCACGACGATCGATGACGGCAATGCCTTTGCCGGCAAGGTCGCTCCTGAACTGAACAAGGCATACGGCAGCTTCGGCAGCATCGGCGACGAGATGGACCTGTACGTCGTGCGTGGAGCGTCGTCGCTGTCCAACACCAGCCTCGGTGGTTTCGCTCAACTGCTCGGCGCCACGGATCAGGCCGTCACTGCACGCGTCTATCTCGGCGACACCGGCGAGTACCGCCTGCAGATTGCCGTCGTGCCCGAGCCGGAAACCTACGCGATGCTGCTGGCAGGTCTCGGCCTGATCGGCTTCGCTGCCCGCCGCCGCGCCTGATCCTTCCCCTATCGCACTGAAGGTCGCGCCGCCGTGCGCGACCTGTCACGGAGACAGACCATGAAGCTGAAGTCCCTCGCGTTCGCCTGCGCCATGATGGCTGCAGGTTCGTCCTTCGCCGCCGGCACCGTCAGTATCGGCGGCGTGGCCCACCAGGTCGTTTATTTCTCCGGCGCGTCGGCCCCGGACAACTTCCTGAACGACATCGCCGAAGGCGTACTGACGGGCATCACCTATTACGTCGCGCCGAATTACCGTGCGTTTGCCGGTGCTGCCAATGGCGTGCCGGGTGTCACCAACGGCACGCGCGTGCTGTTCATCAAGCGTTCGGCCGGCGGTTCGGTGTTCGGTGTGAACCCGGTGGCCCGTGCGCAGCGCGTCAAGACCATCGACGTGAACAACTGCACCAGCGGCGCCGGTACCAAGGCCTCGCCGTTCAGCTGCGCTGTGGTCGGTACCGACCCGGGCGAGCCGAACCACGCCGCCGCCAACAACGCCGGTCTGGTGATCGACTTCGGCGTGTCCGACGTCGAACCGGCCATGTTTGCCGGCCCGCTGAACACCGAGAACGATACGCCCGCGCTGTCGCCGGACGAAGTGGCGCGCATGCGCGTGCAACCGGTCAACCAGCTCATGATGGGTCTGGCCGCTACCAACACCGTGCCGGCTACGACCTTCTTCTCGCGCTCGACCTACGGTGCGATGCTGAACGGTCAAATCGCCACTTGGGACCAGGTTGACCCGTCGTTGTCCGGCGATGTGGTCGTGTGCCGCCGCGTCGAAGGCTCGGGCACCCAGACCGCTTACAACTGGTTCTTCGGCAACTTCCCCTGCGCGTCGGCTTCGAACGGCTTCGTCGAGCCCGCCCGCATGACCTCCAGCTTCGGCTGGAAGACTGCTGGCTCCGGCACCGCGGCAGATCCCTACATCATCGATCCGTCGGCTGGCTACACCGTGATCGAGAACTCGTCGTCGGGTAACGTCCGTTCGTGCATGCAGGCGGCTAACAACGGCACCGACTACACCTTCACGTCGTGGGATCCGGAAGAGCAGAAGACCAACACCTTCAAGGTGCCGTTCTCCTCGACCGGCCCGGTCAAGGCGATCGCCACGCTGTCGCTGGATTCCTACACCAGCACCAACGGCTGGAGCTTCCGCAACCTGGACGGCGTTGGCACCTATAACGCCGCCACCCAGACGCCGTCGGCCAACGCCACCGGCATCTTCCCGTCGAAGGAAAACCTGATCAAGGGCCGCTACGACTTCGTGGTTGAACTGTCGATCCAGGACCGTTCGGTGCCTGTCACCAACGAACAGGGCGACACCGTGCCGGCCATCGCCGGCGTGCAGAAGGCGTTCGCCGACGAGATCGTCAAGCGCGCAGGTTCGCCGAAATTCACCGGCAACTTCGAGAACACCGGTGTCCAGGTCAGCACGCCGAACGCGTTCGCGTCGCTGCCGCAGTTCTTCGCCGGTCTGACCGACGCCAACGGCAGCGAAGTCGATGGCAACGGCGTGCGCTACGCGGACCGCTTCGTGTCGAAGTTCACCCGCGAAGCCAACACCTGCAGCCCGCTGAAGTTCTTCGGCAACTAAGTGGCACGCCGTCCGCACGGCCTCTGCCGTGCGGACGTCTGTTGCACTGCGGCCCGCCCCTGGCGGGCCGTTCCATTGATCGGCCCAGGTGGCCACGTCCTTTCCGGCATCCATGCACATCGCTGCCATCCAACGCCTTTCACTGCTGTTCGCACTGGCCTTCTGTCTTGGTACCGCATCGGCACGGACGCCCGAGGCCGCGGGCGACACAGCCCGCTTCGACATCTACGAATTCGAGATCGACGGCAATACCGTGCTTCCGGCCGAAGCGATCGAGCGCGCGGTCTATCCCTTCCTCGGCGAGAGGCGCACCGCAGACGACGTGAACGCTGCCGTCGCTGCGCTGGAGAAGGCCTATCAGGACGCCGGTTATCTGACCGTCGCCGTCGGCATACCTGAGCAGGCCATCACCACCGGCGTGGTGAAGCTGGAAGTGACCGAGGGCCGTGTCGAGCGCCTGCGCGTGACCGGCGCCGAATACACGCTGCCCAGCCGCGTCAAGGACGCCGCACCGTCGCTGGCCGAGGGTGAGGTGCCGCATTTCCCGGAAGTGCAGGCCGATCTCGGCCGCCTCGGGCGCAATCCGGACCTGACGGTGACGCCGCTGCTGCAGCCCGGCCGTGTGCCCGGTTCGGTCGCGGTCGAACTGCGGCTGAAGGACGACAATCCCTTCCACGGTTCTGTGGAACTGAACAACAAGCGCAGCGCCGACACCGATGCCGGACGCATCGAGGCGTCGATGCGCTACGACAATCTGTGGCAGCGCCGTCACTCGATAGGCGTCACCTACTTCGTGTCGCCGCGCGACCGCGAGCAGGTCGAGGTGTGGGGTCTGAATTATTCGGCGCCGCTGGGCGAGGGCATCATCGCCGCCTACTACGCGAAGTCGAACAGCAATATCCCGACCCAGTTCGACACCACTTCGCTCGGAACCGGCGATACCGCCGGCTTCCGCTACGTGCGGCCCTTGCCGGACCGGGGTCTGGGCTTCATCCATTCGATCAGTGTCGGCGCCGACTACAAGGACAACGACCAGGACACGCTCGGCATCGCCGGCACCGCCTTTTCGCTGAGTCAGCCGGTGCGTTACTGGGTGCTGTCCGGGCAGTACGGCATCACGCTGCCCTTCGACTCCGGTGCGCGACTGCGTCTGGGCGCCACGCTCAACGTCGGCTCCAACGCGATGAACGAACGCATCATCAACTGCAACGGTGTGCAGGCCGAGCAGTTCGAGTGCCGCCGTTTCGGCGCGCGTCCGTCCTTCTTCGTGTCGCGCTTCGAGATCGAGGGCGCCATGCCCTTCGCCGACGGTTGGGTGGCCAGCGGACGCGTCAACATCCAGCGCAGCAGTGACCCGCTGATCAACAGCGAACAGTTCTCGGCCGGCGGCTTCGACTCGGTACGCGGCTATCTCGAATCGGAGCGCCTCGGCGACGAGGGCGAGCGCGTGCGGCTGGAGTTGGCGACACCGACGCGCCTGTTCTTCGACGACGCCTTCGGCCTGTCGGCGCTGCTGTTCTACGACTGGGCCGGCCTGCGCACACGCGAGGCCTTCATCGGTCAGGACCCGCGCGCCGCGCTCGAAAGTACCGGGCTGGGCCTGCGCATGAATGCCCCCAGCGGCTGGAAGCTGCACGCCGACTGGGCCTACGCGCTGCGCGACGGCGCGGTCGGCCGCACGCGCGAAGGCGACCAGCGTCTGCTGATGAAGCTGGCGTACGAGTTCTGACGCAGGCGCGTCTGCCCATCCGGTCACGGTGCGGGTGATGCCGTGCCGCCCGGGTCATCGTCGCGTCACGCGCGATGCCGACACTGAACACGACGGCCCCTCGTCAGCGGGCCACAGGAGCACGACATGAACCGCGATCGCTACCGTCTGGTATTCAATGAACTGAGCAACACCTGGGTGCCGGTGGCCGAAACGGTCAAGGCGCGCGGCAAGCGCGCACGCCGTGCGCTGAAAACGGGTGTGCTGGCGGCTGCAGTCGCCGCTGCGCTGAGCGGACCGGCGCAGGCCAACCGCAACCTGCCGGTGGCGCCGGTGGTCGGATCGCCCGGTTCGGCGGTGGCGGTACCCAGCTCGGCGAGCATCAATGTGTCGGACCGTCGCATGACCATCACCCAGCACAGCAGCAATCCGGTGCTGCTGAACTGGCAGAGCTTCGACATCGCGCGCGGCCACGCGGTGCATTTCGATCAGGCCAGCAGTTCGATGCGTGCGGTGAACGTCGTACTGCCGGGCGGGCCGCGCAGCGAAATCAACGGCTCGCTGACCGCCACCGGCCAGGTGTTCATCTTCAATCAGGCCGGCATCCTGTTCGGCCCGAATGCCTTCGTCAACGTCGGCGGCCTGGTCGGTTCGTCACTGAAGCTGAACGACGAACTGATGGAGCGCGCGCTCAATTCGCTCGGCTCCACGGCCGCCGCATTGGCGCCTTTCAGCGAGGGCGGCTACGCTGGCCGCGCGACCGGCGACATCACGGTGGCGCGCGGCGCCCGCCTGCTGGCAGCGAAGAACGGCCGCGTGCTGCTGGCCGCACCGAACGTACGTGTCGGCGCCGACGTTGACACCACCATCGATTCGCCGCTGACGCCGGCCCAGCGCGCCGCGCTGCCCGACGCGCGCATCGAGGCGGAAGAGGGTCAGGTGGTGCTGGCGGCCGGCGAGAAGGTGTACATCGCCGACCCGCTGGACAGCCGCCTGCGCGGCTTCCTGGTCGAGGTGGACAACGGCGGCACGGTGACCACCGACAAGGCGTCGGAGCTGCTGTCAGACCGCGGCAACATCACGCTGGTCGGTCTCAACATCCGTCATGGCGGTGCGGCGCGCGCAACGACGTCGGTCACCCTGAACGGCACCGTTTTCCTGAAGGCGCGCGACTCGGTCGAAGGCCGTCTGGTCGACGCCATGTTCCCGGACGCGGCGGCGTTGCCCGAGGGCTCGCAGGTGCCTATCGGTCAGCGCACCGGCAGCATCGAACTGGCGGCCGGCGCGGTGATCGAGGTGACGCCGGACGAGGCGTCGCGCACCCAGACCGCGCGCGACGACGCGCTGTTCCGCCGCTCGGAAATCAATCTGTACGGCCACACCATCGTGCTGGCCGACGCCGGTGCCGACGGCGTCGGCGTGACGCTGCGTGCGCCGTCCGGTCTGCTGCGCATGACGGCCGAGGCCGATCCGCGCTCGGCTGCGCAAACGCTGCCGCAGCGCGACACAGGCTCGCGTATCTACATCGGCGCCGGCAGCGTGATCGACCTTGCCGGCCTGAACGCGGTGGCCGATGCCGACCGCGAAATCGTGCGCGTCGAACTGCGCGGTGACGAGGTGAAGGATTCGCCGTTGCTGCGCGACACCGCCTACGGCCGCAAGCTGTTCGGCAAGGAAATCTGGGTCGATACGCGCAGTGGCACCCAGCTGTTCGACATCGGTGGCTACATCGGCGGTATCGAGCGTACGCTGGACGAGAAGATGACCAGCGGCGGCCAGTTCGTCGCCCATTCGCAGGGCGACGTGCTGACCCATTCCGGCAGCCGCGTCGATCTTTCGGGCGGCACCGTGACCTACCGCGCCGGCGAGGTGAACTACACGCTGGTGCAGTCGGCCGACGGCCGCACGCAGGCGGTCGAGAAGGCTGTCGGCGACCGCGTCTATACCGGCACCGTGGACCGCACGCGCAGCGTGGCCGAGGTTGTCGAGGGCCGCGATGCCGGTGAAATGAAGGTGACCGCCTTCGGCATGGCACTGGATGGCGCTGTCAAGGCAGAGCGCACCGTGGGCATCACGCAGCGCGAACTGGGTACGCGCTGGCTGGGCCCGGGCAAGTCGGAAGTCACCGGCTCGCCGCAGGCCGGCCGCATCGATCTCGAACTGCGTCTGATCAATGGTGTGCAGGCACAGGACACGCGCTTCGTCACGTCCACGACGTCGCGCACGCTGAGCGCCGACGGCGCGCAACCCGACGAATTGTGGGTGCGCAGCGACTGGTTCGCGGCCGGTGTCGGCAGCTTCGATCTGAGCGGCGCCGGCAGCGTCGTGCTGCCCGAGGACGTCAGCCTGACGCTGGGCCCGACCGCGCTGCGTGGCGCCGACGGCAAGTGGAGCGACGGCAGCCGTCTCGCGATCAGCGGCACCGACTTCACGATCAATGGCCGCATCAGCGCCGCTGGCGGCTCCGTCAGCCTCGACACCGATGGCCTGGCCGACAGCGCACCCCGCGTTGACCGCAACATCGCGGTCGGCAGCAAGGCATCGATCTCGACCGCCGGCCAGTGGCAGCGCGATACGCGCAGCACGGCAAGCGGCTATGTCGCGAAGGACGGCGGCAGCGTTACGCTCGACGCCGATAACGATCTGGTGCTGAGCGCCGGAGCCTTGATCGACGCTTCGGCCGGCGCCTGGCAGACCGTGGCCGGCCGCACCTCGCTCGGCGATGCCGGCGCGGTCGCACTCGGTGCCGGCTTCGAGGTCGGCAGCGGCGACTTCGGCAGTGGCGCCACGGTCGGCACCTACACCGGCAACCTGCAACTCGATGGCCGCGTCAGTGCCTACGCTGCCAGCCTGCAGGGGCGCAGCGGCGACAGCGGCACGCTTTCGCTGCGCAGCGCCGCGGTGGCCATCGACGGTGGCGAGACCCGACTCGAAGGCGACACGCTCCATCTGTCGCCGACGCTTTTCTCCGCCTACGGCTTCGGCGACATCACGATTGCCGGCGGCAATCTGGTCGAACTGGGTCGCGAGGGGGCGGCGCTCAGTCTGACCCCGCAACTTGTCACCCGTGCAATCGACGGCATCGGCAGCGCATCGCGCGCGTCGCTCGACGGGCTCGGCACGCTGGCCGTCGCGCCGCGCGCCTTCCGCGACGAGGGCATGCGGCTGGCGTTCGAGTCGGCGTCGGATCTGCAGGGCACGGTGCGCGTGCACGAAGGCACGCAGATCGCCGTCGATGCCGGCGGTGAGATCGAACTGACCGCCAATCGCAGCCTCGAAGTCGCCGGCCAGCTCACGGCGCCGGGCGGCCGCATCGCGCTGCGCATGGCCGAGCCGCAGCAGGACGACATCTATTACGGTGCGTCCATCTTCGTCGCGCCGAGCGCGAAGCTGGACGTCAGCGGCACCTTCGTCGCCACGCCGAACATCCCCTACGTTGACGGCAGCTTGTACGGCGGTGGCACGATAGACATCGCGGCGCGGCGCGGCTATCTGGTGATCCAGGACGGCGCGGAACTGCGCGCCGACGGCAGCAGCGCCGTGTTCACCCAGCGCATTGGCGCGCTGGGTGCGCTGACGCCGACCCGCATCGATTCGTCCGGCGGCCTGATCGCGCTGAATGCGCGCGAGGGTCTGTACGCCGATCCGCTGCTGTCCGCGAAAGCGGGCGGGGCGAATGCCTACGGAGGCGCGCTGTCGGTGACGCTGGACCAGGGCAGCAACAACTGGGGCGATCTGCTGTCGCTGCCGCAGGCGCTGACCGGTCCGCGCACGCTGGACATCGTACAGTCCGGCAACAGCGGCTCGGCCGCCTTCTTACCCGGTGCGGCACCCAGCCCGGCGACCCACGCCGGGCGCGGCGTGTTCGCGCTCGACGCACTGGACGGCAGCGGCATCGCCGACCTGACGCTGGCGGTGCGCGGCAACGGCGGCAACGCCGGCACGCTGCGCTTCGGTGAGGACGTGACGCAGGCGGTGTCGGGCCGCATGGTGCTCGACGCGGCCAACATCGCCGGTGCCAACGGGGCCGACGTCAGGCTGTCGGCCGCGGTGCTCGACTGGACCAACGTCGGCCGCGTGCAGCAGAACCACACCCGGCCGACCGCGGTCGAGGCCGGTGATGGCACGCTCACGCTGTCGGCCGATCTGATCAACGTGGCCGGCAATCTGGCGGCCAGCCGCTTTTCGCAGGTGACGCTGGCGGCACAGGGCGACCTGCGCGCCAGCGCTTCGCCGGCCTATCTGAGCGACGGTGCGCGCCTCGCCACCAGCGGCGACCTCACGCTGCGCGCGGCACAGGTTTACCCGACCTCGGCGTCGAATTACGCCTTCGAAATCCACAATAACGCGAGCGGCACGCTGCGCGTCGAATCGTCCGGCCGTGCGGCCGGTCCGGTGTATTCGGCGCTCGGCACGCTGACGCTGGCAGCACCGCGCATCGTGCAGGACGGACGCCTGGTCGCGCCCTTCGGCAACATATCGCTGCAGTCGCAGACCATCACGACGACCGACGCCGGCAGCACGCGCACGGCGACGGCGGGCGGCACGGTCGAACTGGCCGCCGGCAGCATCACCTCGGTGTCGGCCGACGGCTTGCTGCTGCCCTTCGGCCAGACCGCGCTGAGCGGTCGCGACTGGCTCTATCTGGTTGGCACCGACGGACGCATCGAACTCGACGGCACGCCGCAGAAGAGCATCACGCTGAACGCCGACAACGTCGTGCTGCGAGACGCCGCCGACGGCGAGGCCAAAGCGCGGGTCGATCTGTCCGGCGGCGGCGATCTGCTGGCCTGGGAATGGATCGCCGGCAGCGGCGGCTCCAAGGACATCCTGGCCGGCGCGAAGGACGCGTATGCCATCGTGCCGTCCATCGGCAGCGGCTATGCGCCGTACGACCTGTCGGCCTGGTCGGAGGAAGCCAATGGTCTGCGGATCGGCGACGCGGTGCAGATTCTCGCTTCGGCCAACGGTCTGCCTGCCGGCACCTACACCTTGTTGCCGGCTCGCTACGCGCTGCTGCCCGGCGCCTACCTGATCACGCTGAAGCCGGGCGATCAGGCGCTCGCCGCCGGCCAGTCGGTACTGCGTCCGGACGGCACGGCCCAGGTGAGCGTGCGCACTGCGCAGGCGATGAGCGGTTCGAGCACGGCCAGCGGCAAGGCCTTCACCGCCGAACTGCTGAGCGGCGAACAGGTGCGCACGCGCGCCGAATACTTGATATCGAAGACCGGCGACGTGTTCGACGACGGCCGCAGCACGGCCGACGCCGGTCGCCTGTCCTTGCAGGTTGGGCGGTCGCTGGCGCTCGACGGCGTGCTCGACACGACACGCGCGACCGGTGCGCGCGGTGCCCAGGTCAACATCACGGCGCAGGCGCTCGCCCTGCTCGGCGAGGGTGCAAGTGCCCGCGATGGCGAGGTCGGCGTATCGGTCGCCCAGCTCAATGCGCTCAATGCGGAAAGCATCGTGGTCGGCGGTACGCGGAGCGGCAGTGACACGGACAGCGGCGACACGCTGGTCGATGTACGAGAGTTCGACGCGGCCGGGCAGTTGATACGCGGTGCGGCCACGGTGCGCGTTGACAACGCGGCCGGTCCGGCGCTCACCGCGCCCGATCTGGTACTGGTAGCGCGCGACTCGGTGGTGCTGGAGGCGGGCAGCCAGGTGTCTGCCAGCGGCGCGATCGGCGGGACGGATGCGCAGGCGCTGCGCATCGCCGGCAGCGGCGCCGACGCCGACGGTGCCGCACTGCGCGTCAGCGCCGCCGACAGCGCGCTGATCGGGCGCGACGCGCCGACCGGCGCACGCGGCGAACTGGTGTTGGGGGACGGTGCGCGCATCGAAGGCCGCGGCGTGGTGCTCGACAGCACGCGCGACACGCGCAACCTGGGCGCGGTCATCGCGCTGCCGACCGAAGGCGGGGCGCTGGCGCTGACCGCCTCGACCATCAGTGTCGGCGAGGTCGGTGCCGACGCGCCGGGCCTGCGTTTCGATAATGCACAGCTGGCCGCACTGGGCGATCCGTCGCGACTGACCCTGCGTGCCTACGGCAGCCTGAACATGTATGGCGACGTGACGCTGGGCGGCGACTCGCTGGATCTTTTGCGCATCGACGCTGCCGGCATCGTCGGTCACGACAATGCCGCGCTGACGCAGCACATCGTCGCGCGCGAGGTGCAGTTCACGAATTCGTCGTCTTCACCGGCCGCACCGCCGGCGACCGCTGGCAGCGGCACGCTGGCGGTGAATGCGCAGACCATCGTGCTCGGTGCGACGCCGGACGCGACCAGCGATGCACGCGGTTTCTCGGTGCAGGGCTTCGACGCGGTTAAGCTGGACGCACAGAAGGGCGTGCGCCTGTCCGGCGCCGGCAATCATCACTTCGCAGCCGACACGCTCACCATCACCACGCCGCAGGTGTCGGCCGATACTGGCGCGAGCACGCGCATCAGCAGCGACGGTGCGCTGGCCATCCAGGGCGGTGGTGCGGCGTTGACCGTGCAGGCGGGTGTCGGTGCATCGCTCGCCATCGATGCGCAGCGCATCGACGTGGCGTCGCGCATCGCGCTGCCTTCCGGGCGCATCAGCCTGAAGGCGGACGGCGACATCCGCCTGGCCAGCGGCGGCACGCTCGACGTCGCCGGTACGGCCAAGGACTATCTGGGCAAGACGGTCACGACACCTGGCGGCGACGTGGCGATCGTGTCGCGCGAAGGCAACATCGCGCTGAGCAGTGGCGCGCGCGTCAACGTGTCGGCGGCGGGCAGCGGCAGCGCCGGATCGGTCACGCTGTCCGCGCCAGAGGGCGACATCGAGGTCGCGGCCGGCGTGCTGCGAGCGCTGTCCGCAGGCGGCGCCTCCGGTGGTGACTTCTCGATCGACACCCGCGCTGCGGCGAGCCTCGACGGCATCGCTGCGCTGACCGGCGACTTCACGCGCAGCTGGCAGGCGCGTGTGCGCGAAGGCGACACCCGCCTCGATGCCGATGTGAAGGCGCAGACCATCGCGATCTCGGCCGACGCCGGCTCGCTCGCCATCGGTGGCACGCTGGACGCTTCGGGCGCCGAGCGCGGTGGCCGCATCGAACTGACGGCGCAGCGTGCGCTCGACTACGTCGATGGCATGACGACCGGCGCTGGCGATCTGGTGCTGGAAACCGGCGCGAAGCTGGACGCACGCGCCACCGAATACGTGGCCGAAGCGGTCGGCACCCGTGGCGAAGGCGGCACCGTGGTGCTCGAAGCCAGCCCGCGTGCCGCCGGCGGCGAAAGCGGCCCGGCACAGGGCGGCCGGCTGCGCATCGTCGATGGCGCGCAGATAGACGTCGGGACCACGTCAAAGGTGGTGGGCGGCGTCGAACAGACCAGCGCCGCGCGCGAAGGCCAGGTTTGGCTGCGCGCCGAGCGCACCGGCAACACGGCGGTCGCCATCGACGGCAATCTGCCGGCGGCGATCGACGGTGCGCGCCATGTGTTTATCGAAGGCACGCGCGTCTATGGCGGCAGCACGCTGAACATGTCGGCGGCGCACGCCGACGCAGCGGCGATGACGACGGCCGCGGCCGTCGCGGCGACCCGCGCGGCGCTTGGTCTGCCGGCGACCGACGCGGCCGGCGATACGCGCTATCACGTGCGCCCGCACATCGAGTTCCGCGGCGAAGGCGACTTCAGCATCGCCGCGACCGATCTGGCGAACTTCACCTATTCGGGCGGCACCGAGGCGGCGTCGCTGACTGTGCGCGCGGCCGGCGACCTGAACGTCAATGGCACGTTGAGCGACGGCTTCGGCCGGCTCAATGCTGGCAGTCAGACCATCGTGCTTGGCGCGCTCGCCGATTCGGGTCTGACACAGAGCCGCTTCGCGCTCGGCACGCGCGATACCGCATGGTCCATCCGGCTGGCGTCGGGCGCCGACCTCTCTGCGTCGAATGCGCTGTCGCTGCAGACGCTGGATGCGCTGAACGCAGCCGACAGTGGCGACCTGACGCTGGCTGCCAACACGCAGGTGCGCACTGGCGCCGGCAACATCGAAGTCGCGGCCGGCCGTGACCTCGTGCTGGGCAATCGCGCGGCGATCTACACCGCCGGCTATCAGGTGGCGCGTGGCACCGAGTTCGGCACACAGACCCTGCTCAACCTGAATGGCTCCGGCAACAGGCAGGCCGAGTACGCGACCGACGGCGGCGACGTGGCGCTGCGCGCGCAGCGCACGATCGCGGCGACCGAAGCGAACGGCATCGTCGGCGACTGGCTGCTGCGCCAGGGCGCGCTCGACGCCAACGGCAATTTCCTGTCCGGCAGCAACCAGCGCAACACCACCTGGTATGCGCGCATCGACCAGTTCAGCCAGGGGGTGGCCACCTTCGGCGGCGGCGACATCCATGTCAGCGCCGGCGAGGACATCCGCAATCTGGGCGTCTACACGGTGTCGAACGGCCGCCTGTCGGGTACGGCCGGCAGCGCGCCCGATGCCGCAAACCTGACCGTGCTGGCCGGCGGCGACGTCGCCATCCGTGCCGGTGGCGACATATCGAGCGCCGTCATGATGGTGGATCGCGGCGTGCTGACCGCGCAGGCCGGCGGCGCCTTCGACAGCGCGCGCGGCAATGGCGCCGGTTCGGTGCTGCTGCTCGGCGAGGGTTCGGCGAAGCTCGCTGCGGCAGGTGCCATCGACCTGGAAACCATCGCGTCGTCAACCGCGGTGCGGCAGGCGAGCAATACAACGACGTCCAACCGGTCGAGCTACTTCTTCCGTTACGGCGCCGACAGCCGCGTCGATCTGCTGAGCTTCGGCGGCGCGGTAGAGCTGGCGAACAATCCGCTGCCCTGGGGCACACTGGCGCTGTGGGAGGGTAATGCGCCGCTGCTGCCGAGCTCGCTGAACGCGGTGGCGATGGGCGGCGACCTGACACTGGGCAACGGCATGGTGCTGCTGCCGGCGGTCTATAACGACCTGCTGCTGGCTGCCTCGGGCAACCTGAAGCTCAACACTGCCGATGGCGGTGTGTCTTCGATCAAGATCGCCGACAGCGATCCGTCGCGCGTGCCCTCGCTGCTGCGGCCGGCGGCCAATGCGAACAGTGTCTTCTGGGTCGAACTGGCCAATCCGAACGTGGTGTCCGGCCTGCGTGCGCACGACGCCAACCTGAACGCCAACCGCGTGGTCGAGACGGTGCGACTGGTGGCCGAGGCCGGCGACATCCGTGTGCCGGCGGTCAGCGCCAACCTTCCGCTGGTGATCAACTCACCGCAGCCGGTGCAGGTGGAGGCCGGTGGCGACATCGAGAACCTGACGATACGTTCGCAGCACTTCAGCGACAGCGACGTGACACGCGTGCGCGCCGGCGGCGACATCACCTTCACGGCAGTGACCGACTCCGCCGGTACGCCGGACAGCAATGTGGCCGAAGGCATACAGACAGGCGGGCGCGGCAAGCTCGAGGTGATGGCCGGTGGCAGCATAGACCTCGCCAACTCGTTCGGCATCGTTACCCGCGGAAATTACGACAACCCCTGGCTGGACGAGGTCGGCGCCTCCATCCTGGTGCAGGCCGGCAGCGCCCGCTTCGACGGCGCGGCATTGCTCGCCGCGCTGCGCGGCTCGAACGATCCGTTCGACGCCATCATGCTGTCGCTGTCCGGCGCGTCGTCTATCGACACGCTGCTGGCGGGCCCGGCCGGCAGCACCTTCGGCCGCATCCGCAGCGAAGGGCGCGCATTGCTGGCGGCGCGCATTCAGGAACTGGATGCCGCCATCGTGCAGCACATGCGCGCCGGCGGCGCCGATCCGCAGACCAGCGACGCCCAGCTGATCGCCGCTTTCGCGGCGCAGCCGGCGGGCGAGCGCCAGCGCTTCTTCGAAGCGCAACAGCCTCTGCTGTCGGCATTGCTCAATGCCGGCCTGAATTACGCAGGCAAGCTGGGCGACGCGCTCGGTGCTGGCAAGGACGGCTATGCGCCGGGCGTGGCACTGATCGAGGCGGCTTTCCCGCAGGCGAACGAGGCGGGCAACATCAACCTCTTCTTCAGCCAGGTGAAGTCGGAACAGGGCGGCGGGGTGAATCTGTACGCGCCGGGCGGCAGCATCAATGTCGGTGTTGCCGGCGCCGGTGCGAGTTCGGCCAGCGCGTCGCGCCAGGGCGTGTTCGCTATCGGCGAGGGCGAAATCAATGCGGTCGCCGGCAGCGACTTCCAGCTCGGCCCGTCGCGCGTGTTCACGCTGGGCGGCGGCGACATCCAGATCTGGTCGAGCTTCGGCGACATCGACGCCGGTCGCGGCTCGCGCACCGCATCGGCGACGCCGCCGCCGCAGGTGCGCATCCGCGGCGACCTGGTGGTGCTGGACATCAGTGATTCGGTGTCAGGTTCCGGCATCGGCACGCTGAAGAAATCGCCCGAGGTGCGCGACGCCGACATCCGACTGTTCGCGCCGTCGGGCGCTGTGATCGCGCTGGACGCGGCGATCCGCTCGTCCGGCAACATCACCATCGGCGCCGACCGCGTGCTGGGCGACTCGATACGCGCTGGCGGTTCGATCAGCGGTTCGGCCACCGTGGTGGCTGCTGCGCCGGCGGCACCGCCGGCCGCGCCCCCGCCGTCGGAAGCGAACAAAGCGGCCGACCAGGGGCAGGGCGCCGCGGCATCCGGTCAGAAGGAAGAGCGCGACCGCAGCTCCATCCTGACGGTCGAACTGGTCGGACTGGGAGAGGAGAGCACGGCCGCGGGCTGCCGACCGGACGACGAGGAGTGCGGCAAGTCGCTGTGAGCGCGTCCGCGAGGTGACGTGCGTTACTGCGGCGCCGCCTCGCGCAGCCGCCCCAGCGGCGCCAGGTCGTAGCCGCCCAATCGCGCCGCAAGGTCGCGGCTGTCGTCGCTGGCCAGTTCGGCGAGCAGCTGCTGCAGCAGCGCGCGGAAGTAGAGCGTGCGCGGCATCACGAGATCGAGCGCTTCGCTGCCCAGCGGCAGGAAGTGCAGGTTGAACTCGCCGGCCGCGGCGCGCGTTCCCGGTGCGCAGTCGCCGGCACCGCTGGCGACCATGAAGGCGGCTTCGCGTTCGGTGGCGGCGACCTGCACCGCCTCCGGTGAGGTGAGGCCGGCGGCGCTGCAGGCCTGGGCGAAGAAGTGCTGCGAGCCGGCGCCTTCGCCGCGCTGAATGAGCCGCGGGCGGCGCTCGAACAGCTCGCGCAGGCCGCCGACGGAGGGCAGCGTGCGTGACAGCATGACGCCCTGTTCGCGCAGCGCCAGTTGCACCATCACCCAGTTCGAACTGCCGGTGTATTCGCGCAGCAGCAGCGCGTGCCGGCGCGTCGCGTGGTGCGCTTCGCCCCAGTGGATGGGGCAGGCGTTGGCACGCCGCTGGGCGAGCAGGGCCAGACCCTTGCGCGTGCCGCAGGGGCTGTAGGCGATCAGCGTGCCGTCGTCGGCGCGCTGCGCCAGCCGCGCGATGCTGTGCGCCAGCCAGGGGTCGTCGCTGCCGGCGATCAGCAGGCGGTCGGCCAGCACGCCGCCGTGCGTCGATTCGAGCAGCCAGTCGTCGAGCAGCTTGCGCGGGAACAGCCACTTGCCGGTCACCTTGGTGGCCGGAATGCCGCTGTCCTGGATCATCGCGTACAGCGTCTTCTCGTTCAGGTGTAGGTAGGCAGCCGCTTCGCGCGCCGTCAGGTAGGGCGAGGGCGTCGTGTCGTCGCCGTCGGCGCTCACGTTCAGATCAGGCCTTCGAACGGGATCACGCCCACCGGGTCGCCGACCGCGACGTTGCCGACGTGGTCGTCGAGCACGATGATGCAGTTGGCGTCGCACATCGAACGCAGGATGCCCGAGCCCTGGGCACCGGTGACCGTGGCGTGCCAGCGGCCGTCGTGCAGTTCGAGGATGCCGCGCTGGTACTCGGTGCGGCCCGGCTGCTTCTTCATCGCGCTGCCGCTGATCGCGTCGAAGCGGATCGGCGCTGGTACTGGCGACGCGCCCATCAGCGTCAGCAGCGCCTCGCGCGCGAAGAAGTAGAAGGTGATCATCGTCGCGACCGGATTGCCTGGCAGGCCGAACAGCAAGGTGTCGCGGCCGCCCTTGGTCAGTCGGCCGAAAGCCATCGGCCGGCCGGGCTTCATCGCGATCTTCCAGAAGGTGACTTCGCCCAGACTGGCGAGGATTTCGCGGACGAAGTCCGCTTCGCCCACCGACACGCCGCCGCTGGTGATGATGGCGTCCACCTCGCCGACCGCCGATTCCAGCGCGGCCGACAGCGCCTCGCGCGTGTCGCGCGCGACGCCGAGGTTGACCACCTCGCAGCCGAGCCGCGTCAGCATGGCAGTCAGCGTGTAGCGGTTGCTGTCGTAGATGCCGCCTTCGCGCGGCGCGTCGCCGATGGACATGACTTCGTCGCCGGTGGACAGCACGCCGACGCGCACGCGGCGTACCACCGTCAGTTCGGGCACGCCGAGCGAGGCGGCCAGACCGATGTCGGACGGGCGCAGCAGGCGGCCGGCGCGCAGTGCGGCTTCGCCCGCCTTCAGGTCCTCGCCGGCGCGGCGACGGTTCTGACCGGCCTTCTGGCCGGGCGGGATGAGGACGTTGTCACCCTCCA
Organism: Methyloversatilis sp.; assembly: GCF_965284615.1. Classification (GTDB taxonomy): domain Bacteria; phylum Pseudomonadota; class Gammaproteobacteria; order Burkholderiales; family Rhodocyclaceae; genus Methyloversatilis. Next base: position 3,462,538 of record NZ_OZ260098.1, on the reverse strand, counting down.
CCTTCGCGGTTTCCTGGATCGCCACCGTATCGGCGCCGCGCGGCATGACGGCACCGGTCATGATGCGCACCGCCTGCCCGGGACCGACTTCGCCGTCCCAGGCGTGGCCGGCGTAGGCGGTGCCGACCACGGTGAGCCGCGTATCCGCGTCGGCCGACAGGTCGGCGTGGCGCACGGCGTAACCATCCATCGCCGAGTTGTCGTGCGGCGGCACGCTGACCGGCGAAATCACGTTGACGGCGAGCACGCGGCCGAGCGCGTCGCGCACCGGCACGCGCTGGGTGCCGGCGACCTGCGAGCAGGCGGCGAGGATGTGGGCGCGGGCGTCCGCGACCGGAGTGAAGCGATCAGTCATGAGGCGTCGGGCCGCGCTTCGAGCGAGGCCAGTTCGGTGAGCGTGTTGATGTTGGCGAAGGCGTCCGGATTGTCGTCGAAGGGCACTTCGACCACCTTCAGCGCCGAGTACCAGAGGTTGACCTTGCGACCGCCCCCTTCGAGGAATTGTGTCAGACCGGGCAGCACGTGCGCGCGCACCAGGCTGAATACCGGATGCGGCTGGTCGCCGGTGATGGCCACCGCGAGGTCCGCGCCTTCGCGCTCCAGCGCCGCGCGCAGTCGCGCGACGAGGTCGAGTGGCAGGAAGGGCGAGTCGCAGGGGCTGGTCACCAGCAGCGGCGTCTTGCAGGCGCTCAGGCCCGCGTGCAGCCCGGCCAGCGGGCCGGCGAAGCCGCCGATCGCGTCTGCCACGACCGGGTGACCGAAGGCGGCGTAGCGTTCGATGTTCTGGTTGGCGTTGATGATGAGTGCATCGACCTGCGGCGCCAGGCGGCGGATCACGTGCGCCACCATGGGTTCGTCGCGGAAGTCCTGCAGGCCCTTGTCCACGCCGCCCATGCGGCGGCCGAGGCCGCCGGCCAGCACCAGTCCGGTGATCGCCTCGCTCATGCACCTTCTCCATCGCGCACGAAGCGCTGCATGCCGGTCAGCAGCAGGTAGTGCTTGCCCTGCGAGCGACCGATCATCGTGATGCCCACCTGTTGCGCGATGTCGTAACCCATCTGCGTGAGCCCGGAACGCGACACCAGGAAGGGGATGCCCATCTGTGCCGCCTTGATCACCATTTCCGAGGTGAGCCGACCGGTGGTATAGAAAATCTTGTCGCCGCCTTCGACGCCATCCAGCCACATGTGGCCGGCGATGGCGTCCACCGCGTTGTGGCGGCCGACGTCCTCGACGAAGTACAGCAACTCGTCGCCGCGGAACAGCGCGCAGCCATGCACGGCACCCGCCTGCTTGTAGATGGTTTCGTGTTTGCGCACCACGTCGAGCATCGCGTACAGCGTGGTTTCGGTCAGCCGTGCGTCGTCCGGCAGGCGGATGCGTTCGATGTCGTCCATCAGGTCGCCGAACACCGTGCCTTGGCCGCAGCCGGTGGTGACGGTCTTCGTCGCCATGCGCGCGTCGAGGTCGGCCACGCCGGCGCGGGTAGTGACGGCCGCGGCGTTCACGTCCCAGTCCACCTGCACCGACAGGATGTCGTCGATGGATGGCAACAGGCGCTGATTGCGCAGCCAGCCGATCACCAGCGCCTCGGGTGCACCGCCCAGCGTCATCAGCGTCACCAGTTCGCGCTTGTCGAGATACACGGTGAGCGGGTGCTCGCCGGCAATCGCCGTCGGTACCGTCTCGCCACGTTCGTTGATGGCGGGAATTTCTATCGTGGCGGGTCGTGCGGCGTCGGTCAGTTCGGGTCTGTGCACACTATCCACCGATGTAGGACATCTCGATTTTTCTTGCTGCGGCCGTTTCCGCGGTGCGGATTTCGGAGTAGCGGTCACCGCGCTGCTGCCAGATCGCGCCGATGGCCGAAAGCATCTCTTCGTCGCTGCGGCCTTCGCGCAGCAGCGCGCGCAGGTCGTGCCCTTCGGTCGCGAAAAGACAGGTGAATATCTTGCCCTCGGTTGACAGGCGTGCGCGCGTACAGGACGAGCAGAAGGCCTGCGTCACCGACGAGATGACGCCCACCTCGCCGCTGCCGTCGGCGTAGCGCCAGCGCTGTGCGACTTCGCCCGGGTAGTTCGGGTCCATCGGCTCCAGCGGCATTTCGGCATGGATGCGCGCGATGACGTCGGCACTGGGCAGCACCTCGTCCATCTTCCAGCCGTTGCTCGAACCGACGTCCATGAACTCGATGAAGCGCACGATGTGGCCGCTGCCCTTGAAGTGGCGCGCCATCGGCACGATGGCGTGATCGTTGGTTCCACGCTTGACCACCATATTCACCTTGACCGGCGCGAGACCGACGGCATGCGCGGCGTCTATGCCTTCGAGCACGCGCGCGACCGGAAAGTCAACGTCGTTCATCATGCGGAAGGTGGCGTCGTCGATCGCATCCAGGCTGACGGTGACGCGGGTGAGCCCGGCGTCGCGCAGCGCGCGTGCCTTCTGTTTCAGCAGCGCGCCATTGGTGGTCAGCGTCAGTTCGACCGGCAGCTTCGCCAGTCGCTCGATCAGCTTTTCGACGTCCTTGCGCAGCAGCGGCTCGCCGCCGGTGATGCGCAACTTGTTGACGCCGTGCGCGACAAACAGACGTGCGATGCGCTCAATCTCCTCGAAACTCAACAGATCGCTGCGCGCCAGATAGGGGTAGTCCTTGTCGAACACCTCTTTCGGCATGCAGTAGATGCAGCGGAAATTGCAGCGGTCGGTGACCGAGATGCGCAGATCGCGCACGGCGCGGCCACGCGTGTCGAGCAGCGTGCCGGTCGCCGGAATCGGCGTCTCCGGCACCCGTGCCGTCGCGCGTCCGGCGGTGCGGATGTCCAGCAGATGTATGATCTTTTCGCTCATGGGCGGTGCGGCGTGAGCCGTTTCCTTGCTCCGGCTCCGTTTGACAGAAAGGCAGAGGAAGATTTCGTGGAAACCAGCCCCGTCACCCTCAGGTTGGCCGTGATTATGGAGCGCAGGGTACTGCACAACAAGTGGACAGACCATGCCTGGGAAGCGCGCGCGCTTTTGCCCGAGGGCCCGGAAAGCCCTGATGTGCCAAGGGTTTTTGCGCAGACCGATGAGGCGACTCAGTGGCTGTTCCCGCCGCTGGACCTGACGCTCTACACCGACGAGGCCGACAACTACCTGCTCAATGTGACCGCTGCCGAGCCGCGCATCTTCGTCATGTGGCGGCCTGATGAAGAGGCCGATCCGCCGGTACGACCGATGCAGATCAGCGCCAGCTACGGCGAGGCCGCGCGCTGGATGGATTCGGGCGAGAAGGTCGATGGGCTGACCATGCCGGCCGACATGCGCGACTGGGTCGAGGACTTTGCGCGCCGTTTCCAGAAGCCGCCTGAACCGCGCAAGCCCAAGCGTTTCGCGAAGACCGGCGATGGCAATACGCACTACGGCGGTGTGCGTGCAGGCGTCGATGGAGGTGAGCGTGAACGATGATCCGGTGAAGGGCTTCCTCGGCCGCTGGTCGCGGCTGAAGCGGGAAGCGGCCGCCGCCGAGGCGCCGCCGCCCGTCGAGGCGCCGGCCGCCATCGTGCCGCAGCAGGCGCCGGACGCGGGGCAGGTGGTGCCGGACACCGATGTGCCGGACGAACCGCCGCCGCTCGAATCGCTGGGCTTCGACTCCGACTACCGCGCCTTCCTTGGCCAGAAGGTGGACGAGGGCCTGAAGCGTGCGGCGCTGAAGAAGCTGTTCCACACGCCGCACTTCAACACGATGGACGGGCTGGACGTCTATATCGAGGACTTCAACCTGTACGAGCCGCTGCCGGCGTCCATGGTGTCGCAACTGGCGCACGCGAGGGAAACGCTGAACCCGACGCTGCCCGACAACTGGCTCACCTCGGTTCCCGACGAGGCGCCGCCCGCCGTGCCGGCGCTGACCGACGCCTCCGCGGAAGAGGCGGCAGCGCCCGCGCTGGACAGTCCGGCGGACGAAGACGAGGGGAGCGCAACAGCGTCGAACGGGATCGAGGGCTTGCCCATCGAGGCGCCCTCGTCGTCGTCAGACACCGCGGAAAGTCATTCCAGGTCGGAATAGTCCATTTTGCTCTCAGGTGATCTGGCACGAAGGCTGCAAAAGCCTTGCCGGAGGAGCCTGACTACATGAACAACGCCCACAAGGCGATCCAGCTGTGCAGCTGCAATGGCACGGTGGAGATCGACATCAGAAGACTGGGTGACGCGCTGGCGCTGGACGCCACCGATCTACCGGTCCTTGAGCCCGCCCGGCAGCTGTGCGGCCGCGACGCCGCCGCTTTCGCCGCCGCACTCGGCGGCGCGGCCGACGCCATCGTTGGCTGTACGCAGGAAGCTGCGCTGCTGCGCGAAGTGGCCGACGAGGCCGGCGCGACGACGGGTCTCACCTTCATCAATCTGCGCGACATCGGTGGACGCGGCCCGCGCGGCAGCGACTCGACGCCGTCAGTCGCCGCACAACTGGCGATGGCGCGCATGGCCGAGCCCGCGCCGGTACCGGCCGTCAGCTACGCGTCGTCGGGTCAGTTGCTCATCATCGGGCCGGCCGGCGCTGCGCTCGGCTGGGCGCAGGAGGTGCAGCGGCAATACGGCGACCGCCTTGCACTCAGCGTACTGATCACCGGCCACGATGGCAGCGAGCTGCCGGTACGCCGCGACTGGCCGGTCATGACCGGCCGCGACGTGACGGTGAGCGGCTGGCTTGGCGCATTCGACGTGAGCTGGGCGCGCGCCAACGCGATCGACCTCGATGCCTGCGTGCGCTGCAATGCCTGCATCGACGCCTGTCCGGAGGGCGCCATCGGCTATGACTACCAGGTCGATGCCGCCCGTTGTACCGGCCATCGCGCCTGCGTCAAGGCCTGTGCCGACATCGGCGCCATCGATTTCGCCGCCGTCGGTACCGTGCGCAGCGAGCGCTACGACCTGGTGCTCGATCTGTCGGAGCCGGCGCTGATCCGCATTCCGCATCCGCCGCAGGGCTATGCGGCACCCGGCCGCGATCCGCTAGAACAGTCGCTGGCGCTGCAGAAGCTCGCCGGCATGGTGGGCGAATTCGAAAAGCCGAAGTTCTTCAACTACAAGCAGTCGGTCTGCGCGCACAGCCGCAACAGCAAGCAGGGCTGCAATCGCTGCATCGACGTCTGTTCGACCTCGGCCATCCGCGCCGACGGCGACGGCGTGTTCGTCGAGCCGCACCTGTGCATGGGTTGCGGCGCCTGTGCGACAGTTTGTCCCACCGGCGCGATGCGCTACGCCTACCCGTCGGCGTCCGATGTTGCGGTGCGCATCAAGACAGCACTGCAGGCCTGGCGCGCCGCCGGTGGCAATGCACCGCGCGTCGTCTTCCACAACGAGACGCAGGGTGAGGAGGTGCTGGCGCTGGCCGGCCGCCGCCGCGGACTGCCCGCCGACCTGCTGCCCGTGGCGGTGCATGACGTCGCCTCGGTCGGGCTGGAACTGATGCTCGCGACGCTGTGCTACGGCGCCGCACAATGCGTCATTCTGTCTCACGACGATCAGCCCGACGCCTACCGCGAAGCGACGGCCGGGCAGATCGCGCTCGGTCGCACGATCCTCTCCGCACTCGGCCATCCGGCGTCTGCGCTGGCCGCGGTGGTGGCGGACGACGCCGCTACGCTGATCGGCGCACTTGACGCTGCCGTCGCGCCGGCGCAGTCCTGTCCGCCGGCCAGCTTCGCGCTGCCGGTCGAGAAGCGCGGCGCGCTCGAGTTCTGCATCGATCACCTGGCCCGCCACGCGACGCAGAGGGTCGAGGCCATCGCGCTGCCGGCCGGTGCGCCCTTCGGCGCGGTCAACATCGACAAGGCCGCCTGTACCTTGTGCATGAGCTGCGTCGGCGCCTGTCCGGCCTCGGCCCTGATGGATGGCGGCGAGCGGCCGGCGCTGCGCTTCCTCGAACGCAACTGCGTGCAGTGCGGCCTGTGCGTGAACACCTGTCCGGAGAATGCGCTGTCGCTCGAACCGCGCCTGCTGATCGGCGACGCGGTGCGGCGCGAACGCGTGCTGAACGAAACCGAACCTTTCCATTGCATCAGCTGCGGTACGCCCTTCGGCACGAAGCAGATGATCGATGCGATGACCGGCAGGCTGTCCGCGCATTCGATGTTCGCAAGCGGCGATGCGCTGCGGCGGCTGCAGATGTGTGCCGACTGTCGCGTCATCGACATGATGAAGGCGAAGGGTGGCGAAACCACGGTGTTCGACACATGAACGCACCCACTCCACAAACACTCGCTTTCGTGCGCGACCCGGTCAGCGACGAGGACACGGCTCGCGCCAATCACTACGCACTGCTGTCGCGGCTGCTGCATGCGGCACCCGATGCCTCGCTGCTCGGCATGCTGGCCGCCTCCGGCGACTGGCCGATCGACGACGCCGCGCCGTCGGCCGAGGCGGTGCTCATGGCACAGGCCTGGAACGGGCTGTGTGCGGCGTCGGCAGCGATGGATCCGGCCGCTGCGCAGGATGAGTTCGACGCGCTGTTCGGTGGCGTCGGCCGGCCGGAGATCGTCGTTTTCGGCTCCTTCTACCTGGCCGGCTTCGTCAACGAGAAGCCGCTGGTGAAGCTGCGCGACGACCTGGCGGCGCTGGGCCTGGCGCGGACGCAGGGCGAGTCGCTGCCCGAGGACCACATCGCCGCGGTATGCGACGTGATGCGTCTGCTGCTGACCGACACCACGCGGAGCGCCTCTGAGCGCGCACATGCGCAGGACCGCTTCTTCACCACTCACATCCAGCCCTGGTACGGCGCGCTGTGCGACGCGCTCGATGCCGCAGCGGGCGCCAATTTCTACCGCCGTGTTTCGCAGTACGCGCGCAGCTTTCTCGACGTCGAGGCGGCGGCGCTGACCATAGATCCATGAAGTGACCTACAACTGAAGAGCCAACACCCTGAACCGGGCAGTCATCACGAGGAGGACAGAGCAATGACCGAAAAAGCCAACCTGAAACGTCGTCAGTTCCTGCTGACCGCGGGCGTCGGCGGCGTGAGCGCCGCGGCGGCTGTGGTGGCCGTGCGGTTCACCGGCAGCGATGCCGGCGCGAACGCCACCACCGCGCAGACGGACAGGAGCGGATACCGCATGACCGAGCACATTGCGGCCTACTACCGCACCGCCCGCGTCTGATCCCGAGGAGAGCCAACATGACATTGACCCGCAAATCGGCTGGTGGCGCGCGCGCGCAATCGCGTCTGGCGCGTCCGGCAGCGGCGGCTTCGCCGCGTACGATGGACCGCCGCACCTTTCTCAAGCGTTCCGGCATGACCGCAGGTGCCGGCGCCTTCGCATCTGCATTGCCCTTCTCGATGGTCGAGCGCGCACATGCCGCCAACCCGTCGGCGGCCGGCGGCAAGGTGGAAGTGAAGCGCACGGTCTGTACCCACTGTTCGGTCGGCTGTGCCATCGATGCCGAAGTCGTGAACGGTGTCTGGGTCGGCCAGGAGCCGGTGTTCGACAGCCCGATCAATATGGGCGCGCACTGCGCCAAAGGCGCGTCGATCCGCGAGCACGGCCACGGTGAACACCGGCTGCGCTATCCGATGAAGCTGGTCAACGGCAAGTGGGTGCGCATGTCCTGGGACGATGCGCTGAACGAACTGTCGGCGCGCCTGCTGAAGCTGCGCGAGGAGAGCGGCCCGGACAGCGTGTACTGGATCGGCTCGTCCAAGCACAACAACGAGCAGGCCTACATGATGCGCAAGTTCGTGTCGATGTGGGGCACCAACAACTGCGACCACCAGGCGCGCATCTGCCACTCGACCACGGTGGCCGGTGTAGCCAACACGTGGGGGTATGGTGCGATGACCAACTCCTACAACGACATGCAGAACTCGAAGGCGATCTTCTTCATGGGGTCGAACGCCGCCGAGGCGCATCCGGTGTCGCTGCTGCACATCCTGCACGCGAAGGAGAACGGGGCGAAGATCATCGTCGCCGATCCGCGCTTCACGCGCACCGCGGCCAAGGCCGACCACTTCGTGCGCATCCGCTCGGGTTCCGACATCGCCATCCTGTACGGCGTGCTGCGCCACATCTTCGAGAACGGCTGGGAGGACAAGCAGTACATTGAGGATCGCGTGTTCGGCATGGACAAGATCCGCGACGAGGCGATGAAGTGGACCGCCGACAAGGTCGAAGAAGTCAGCGGCGTGCCGGATGATCAGGTGAAGCTGATCGCGGAAACGATGGCCAAGAACAAGCCGTCCACCGTGGTGTGGTGCATGGGCCAGACCCAGCACACGACCGGCAACGCCATCGTGCGCATGATGTGCAATCTGCAACTCGCCCTCGGCAACGTTGGTGTGGCGGGCGGCGGCACCAACATCTTCCGCGGCCACGACAACGTGCAGGGCGCGACCGACGTCGGCCCGAACCCGGATTCGCTGCCCGGCTATTACGGCATCGCGACCGGTTCGTGGAAGCACTGGGCCAATGTGTGGGGCGTCGATTACGAGTGGCTGAAGGGCCGCTTCGCGTCGCAGGCGCTGATGGAGAAGTCCGGCATCACGGTATCGCGCTGGATCGACGGCGTGACCGAGAAGAACGAACTGATCGACCAGGACCCGAACCTGCGCGCAGTGGTGTTCTGGGGCCACGCGCCGAACTCGCAGACGCGCGGCAAGGACATGCTGGAGGCGATGAAGGCGCTCGACACCCTGGTGGTGATCGATCCCTATCCGTCGGCCACCGCGGCGATGGCGGCCAGCGCTCGCAAGGACGGCGTGTACCTGCTGCCGGCCGCGACGCAGTTCGAGTGCGAAGGCTCCTGCACCGCGTCGAACCGCTCGCTCCAGTGGCGCGAGAAGGTGATCGAGCCGCTGTGGGAGTCCAAGCCCGATCACACCATCATGTATCTGTTCGCGCAGAAGTTCGGCTTCGCCGAGCAGTTCACGAAGAACGTGAAGGTGACCAACAACGAGCCCAGCGTCGAAGACATCCTGCGCGAAATCAACCGCGGCACCTGGACCATCGGCTACACCGGCCAGTCGCCGGAGCGCCTGAAGATCCACATGCGCAACATGCAGGTGTTCGACCCGAAGACGCTGAAGGCCAAGGGCGGCATCGACAAGGAAACCGGTTACGTGCTCGACGGCGAGTATTTCGGCCTGCCCTGGCCGTGCTACGGCACGCCGGAAATGAAGCACCCGGGCTCGCCCAATTTGTACGACACCTCGAAGCACGTGATGGATGGCGGCGGCAACTTCCGCGCCAACTTCGGCGTCGAGAAGGACGGCACCAGCCTGCTGGCGGCCGACGGCTCCGCTTCGAAGGGTGCCGACCTGCAGTTCGGCTACCCCGAGTTCGACCACGTGCTGCTGAAGAAGCTGGGCTGGTGGGAAGAGCTGACCGAGGACGAGAAGAAGAAGGCCGAGGGCAAGAACTGGAAGACCGACCCGTCGGGCGGCATCATCCGCGTCGCGATGAAGAACCACGGCTGCCACCCTTTCGGCAACGCCAAGGCGCGCGCAGTGGTGTGGAACTTCCCGGACCCGGTGCCGGTGCATCGCGAACCCCTCTTCTCGCCGCGTGCCGACCTGGTCGCCAAGTACCCGACGCACGAGGACAAGAAGGCCTTCTGGCGCCTGCCCACGTTGTACAAGAGCGTGCAGGACCAGTTCGCCAATGTCGGCAAGGACTACCCGCTGATCATGACTTCGGGCCGTCTGGTCGAGTACGAGGGCGGTGGCGACGAGACGCGCTCCAACCCCTGGCTGGCCGAGCTGCAGCAGAACATGTTCGTCGAGATCAACCCGCGGGCGGCCAACGACCGGGGCATCCGCGACAAGGACATGGTGTGGGTGAAGTCGCCCAGCGGCGCACAGATCAAGGTGCAGGCGATGGTGACCGAGCGGGTCGGGCCGGACACGGTGTTCCTGCCCTTCCACTTCGCAGGCCACTGGATGGGTAAGGACCTGATCGACAGCTACCCGGAAGGGGCTGCACCGGTCGTGCGTGGCGAGGCGGTCAACACCGCCACGACCTACGGCTACGACGCGGTGACCATGATGCAGGAAACCAAGACCACGGTCTGCCAGATCATGAAGGCCTGACGCGGGCGCGATGAAACAACACGGGGTGGCGCGTCAGCCGCGCGTCGCCCCGGAGAACGGAGGACACCATGGCAAGAATGAAATTCATCTGTGACGCCGAGCGCTGCATCGAGTGCAACGGCTGCGTCACCGCATGCAAGAACGAACACGAGGTGCCCTGGGGCGTGAACCGCCGGCGCGTCGTGACCATCAACGACGGGGTACCGGGCGAGCGCTCGATGTCGGTCGCGTGCATGCACTGTTCCGACGCGCCCTGCATGGCGGTGTGCCCGGTCAACTGCTTCTACCGCACCGATGAAGGCGTGGTGCTGCACGACAAGGACCTGTGCATCGGCTGCGGCTACTGCTTCTACGCCTGTCCGTTCGGCGCGCCGCAGTTCCCGCAGGCGGGCGCCTTCGGCCTGCGCGGCAAGATGGACAAGTGCACCTTCTGCGCCGGCGGCCCGGAAACGAACAACTCGGAAGAGGAGTTCCGCAAGTACGGCCGCAACCGTCTGGCCGAGGGCAAGCTGCCGCTGTGCGCCGAAGTGTGCTCGACCAAGGCGCTGCTCGGCGGCGACGCCGACGTACTGGCTGATATCTATCGCCAGCGCGTGCTCACCCGCGGCAAGGGTGCGGACATCTGGGGCTGGTCAACCGCCTATGGCAAGCCGGACGCACCGGCCACCGCCCCGGCGGCGGGAGGCAAATCATGAAGCCGCTGAGCGGAGCCGTCTGTCTGCTCGCACTCGCCGCCGCGCTCTCCGGCTGTGGCGAGAAGGAGCAGGTGGTGGTCTACAAGCAGGGCCAGTACCAGGGCAAGGCCGACGGCAAGCCCTGGGACAACGAGTCCTTCTCCGGCGACAAGGGAAACTGGGAGGCGACCATCAAGGCGCGCAACCAGAGCCAGAACGAATATCGCCGCATCAACGGTTAGGAGAGCGTTCATGAGTCATGACATGACTGTACTGAAGCGCCTGCTGTGGATGGTGCTGACGCTGTGCGCGCTGGCGGGTGGACCGGTTTTCGCCGCCGACGCGCCGCCGGCGACGGCGGCCGACCAGGCGTTGCGCCAGCAGTCGCAGCCGCTGAACAACGCGCCGGTGTGGCGCGAGGTGAGGTCGGGCGAGCAGCACTACACCACCGTGCAGGGCGTCGAGACCGGCGTGCTGATCCAGTCCGGCGGCCAGACCTGGCGTGCGCTGCGCAACGGTCCGCTGATGCTGTACGGCGGCATCGCCTTCTGCGCCATGCTGGTTCTGCTGGCCGTGTTCTTCAAGCTGCGCGGGCCGATCCGGCTGTCGGAGGCGAAGACCGGCCGGATGATCCAGCGCTTCAACACGATGGAACGGATGTCGCACTGGGCCATGGCGATCTCGTTCTGCGTGCTGATGGTGAGCGGGCTGGTGATGCTGTTCGGCAAGCACGTGCTGCTGCCGGTGTTCGGCTACTCGCTGTTCGCGACGGTGGCTCTGGTGTGCAAGAACATCCACAACTTCGTCGGGCCGGTATTCATTCTGTCGGTGCTGCTGTTCATCGTCCTGTTCGTGAAGGACAACGTGTGGCAGGCCATCGACGCGCTGTGGATACGCAAGGCCGGTGGGCTGCTGACCGGCGAACACGTACCTTCGCACCGCTTCAATTTCGGTGAGAAGACCTGGTTCTGGCTCGGAGTGGTGTTCCTGTCGCTGACCGTCGGCATCAGCGGTCTGGTGCTCAACTTCCCGAACTTCGAACAGGGCCGCGCCATCATGCAGACGGCGAACATCGTTCATCTGATCGGTGGCCTGATCGTGATGACGCTGTCGCTCGCGCATATATATATAGGCAGCATCGGCATGGAAGGCGCGCTAGACGGCATGAAGACCGGCTATGTTGACGAAACTTGGGCCAAGGAGCACCACGAGCTGTGGTATGACGCGGCGACGAAGGCTCAACCGGCGGAGAAGCCGGCAGGCGGTATGCCTGCACCGGCTCGCGTCTGAACGGAGGACTACGCATGAACAGGATGATCGTGCTGCTGCTCGGCGCCTTGCTGTCAACCGGCGCGCTGGCCAAGCTGCCGGAACTGACCGAGGAGCAGAAGGCGGCCGCCGCGGAGAAGAAGGCCAAGGCGGACGAGGCGACGAAGAAGGGTAACGAGCAGCTGGCCGCATCGCAGGACCGGGTGGCGGCGAAGTACATCGAGCAGATGAAGGCGAAGGGCGTCACCGTGACACCAACGCCGATCGCGCCGCCGGCTGCCCCGGCCGCACCGGCAGGGGCAGCAAACCCTCCGGCGGCAGCACCCGCGGCACCGCCTGCAGCGAAGTGAGGACGTCCGGACGCCGCGTTACTGCGGGCAACAAACACAAAAGGCACCGTGAGGTGCCTTTTGTGTTTGCCGCTCCGGATCACCGGGGTGATCCGGAGAAGGTGACTCAGCCGCCGAAGCGGTAGCGCACACCAATCCAGCCTGCGCGCGGCGCGCCTGGAGCGAAGAAGGTTTCGTCGGTCCAGTCGTCCGAGTTAGTCCGGAACGTGCCATTCGGATTGAACACGTTCTCGGCGAGCTGACCCGCAGTGAAGTAACGCTTGTCGAACACGTTGTTTACGCGGGCGAACACGCTCCAGCCGCCACCCAGCGAGGCGTTGGCAACGAGGTTGACCACGGTGAAGCCGGAGGTCTTGCCGGCGCCGTCGTGCTCGTTGTTCTCGTTGCCGCGCACATAGACTCCGGAGTAGGCGGCAATGTCCGAACCCAGCGTCAGCCAGTCCAGCGCGCGCCAGTTGAGCCCCAGTTTCAGTGCGTGCTCCGGCAGGCCCGGGATCTTGTCGCCCGGATTGACGCGGATTTCACCGTCTTCCGTACAGCGGGCATCGCTTTCGGCGGTGCTGTTCGCTTCCGACACAAGACAGGCGCCAGATTCGAACGTCGCACGCAGATAGGTGTAGCGGGCGTTCCAGCCGAAGCTGCCATAGTCCGCCGATGCGCCCAGTTCAAGGCCGAGGCGACGTGTCTTGCCGAAGTTGGTGAAGTAGCCCAGACCCGGGTTGGCCGCGCTTGCCGACACGAACAGGATGTCGTCGTGGTTGTTCGAACCGAACAGAGCGGCGTTCCAGCGGATCTGTTCGGTCTTGCCGCGGGCACCGAACTCGATGCTGCGCGTGACGACTTGCTTGAGCGGCGGATCGGCCTGCATCGCATTCGGCAGCTTGCATGCCTCGTTCGGGTCGGAGCAACCCAGTTCAATCGGGCTGGGAGCACGGTTGCCCTGCTGGATGGTGCCGTACAGCGTCACTGCCGGCGTCAGCAGGTAAGTCGCGCCCAGGCCCGGATTGATCTTGCTGTAGCTGTAGTCGCTGTTGAGGCTGGAGTTCGGATCGAGGCGATCCACGGTTTTCACGCGACTGTGGTTGTAACGCGCCGACAGCGTGACGGCGGCCTCCTGCGTGACGTTCCAGGTGCTGGTACCGAACAGACCCCAGCTGCGCGTGCTCCCCCGGATCGAGACGTCGAGTTCCTCATCATCCGTGGCGACGACGCTGCGCGTGCTGTCGAGAACGCCTTCCTGCTCCGTCTGGCTAAAACGTGAGCGACTGCGGTCGTAGGTGGTGCCGACGGCGTACTGATGTGCCTCGGTGATCCCCGCGTACTGAACGCTGAAGCCGTGACCACGCTGGCGAGTGCCGGTCCGGTTGAAAATGCCGGTCTCGTCATCGAAACCCAGACCACCGTTGGCACCGGTCGCGCCGTCGTTCGCACTGTCCTCGAAGTCGTCGTTGGCGTCGCCATTCAGTGTGCGCACCTTGTTCTGACGCATGTACAGCGTGCCGGACAGCTTGTGGATGTCGTCCAGCCAGTAACCGCCATTCAGCGACACCATGGTCATACGGTTCTGGGTGTTATCCGGGCGGGTGAAGATGGACGAACGGCGCTCGTCGTAGAAGGACTGCGGTGTGAGACCGTTGCCGATGAGGTCGCTCTTCGCGTGTGTGATGTTCAGGTCGAGTTCGTGCTTCGACGACCGGTGCGAAATCTTGCCGAAATACTGGTTCAAATCCGACGGCGAATGATCGCGCCAGCCGTTTTCCTCGAAACGCGTGGTGGTGAAGTACCAGCCCAGTTCGCCGTTGTTGCCGCCGTGCTCGGCGGTTACCGCGCTGCGGCCGAAGCTGCCCACGTAGCCTTCGAGGCCGGTGCCTGCGTGACTGAAACCATCCTTGGTGCGGATGGCGAGGGCGCCGCCCAGCGTGTTCAGACCGAACAGCGGGTTTGAGCCCGGAACAAGATCGATGGACGCAATTGCGTTGCGAGGGATCAGATCCCAGTTGACGCTGTCGCCGAAGGGTTCGTTCACACGTACGCCATCCTGATACACCGACAGGCCTTGCGGCGTGCCGAGCAGCGGGCTGGCGGTAAAGCCGCGATAGTTCACGTCCGCTTGATACGGATTGCCCTGGATTTCGTTAACGTTAACGCTCTGCAATTGGCTTCCCAGAAGCTCGGGCAAGCCGGCAGCACCGGTGTCGCGCAGTGCCTCGCGGCGAATGGACTGAACGTTGGACGGAATCTCGTCGATCGGCCGGTCCAGACCGGGCACTGGCGACGTGCCGACAACCTCTACAGTAGGCGCCACTGTTTGCGCATGGCTGGCAAACGGAAGGGCGATCGTGCAGGCGCCGCTGATGATTGCGGCGAGCGGGGTCAGACGCAGGCGTTGTGCGTCGGTGTGCTTTCTCAAGGGGCTACTCCTCTCGTTTCTGGGGAGTGCGCACTCGTTCTCTGAAGTGCGTCACTGAGACGACCCTACAGGCGGGGTCCGATCGGAAGATAGCCAAGAGCTTAGAGCAAGGATCGGGAAAAACTCCCGACGTGGGCGGGCTGGCTTGTTTATCGCTTAGTGCGCTAACCGTCTGTCCGCGGCGCCTATCTGTCCGAGCGCCTGCTACGTCATTGATTGCCGTCCGTCGAGCCGAGTAATTGCGCCGGGCCGGTGCCGGGCACCACTCCCAGACGAAGCGCGAGGTGCACCAGCGCGGCTGACGTGTTGACGTTCAGCTTTTCCTTGATGAGCGCTTGATAGTTCGCGACCGTCTTTTGGCTCAGGTTCAGCATCTGCGCACATTCTGCCGGCGACATGCCGCGTGCGAGCAGGCGGAAGACCTCGAACTCGCGTGCCGAAAGCGCGTTGATCACCTCGCGCTCGGCGTCGGGCGAGCGGTGTTCGACCACGCGTCGTACGTCCTCACTGAAGTAGCGCTCACCCTTCGCGACCGCCCGGACCGCTTCAAGCAGCACCTCGGGGGCGCTGCGCTTGCTGATGAAACCGCAGGCGCCGCTCTGGATGGCCTTATCAACCACCACAGCCTCGTCATGGACGCTGAACACCAGTACGCGCGCGCTCGTATCCCGAGCTCGAATGCGCCGTATCAGCTCTATGCCGCTCGATCCGGGAAGCGAAAGATCGGTCACGGTAACCTTGGGTGTGCATTGCACGTAAGCGGTGTAGCCCGCCTCTGCGTCCTGCGCCTCGGCCGCCACGCGGATGTCGCCACCTGCTTCGAGCAGTCGTGCGTAGCCCGAGCGTACGACCGGATGATCGTCTACCAGCAGCACGTCGATCATTGAGACTCCTCCTTATCTTGTTCAACCGGCGGTCAACATGGAATCGAGCACGTGACGAGCACTCCGCCGAGGCGGCTTTGCCCGATCGAAAGGCTGCCGCCCAACATGGAGGCCCGCTCCTTCATGCCGAGCCAGCCCAGACCTGCACGAACGCTTGCAACGTCGTGACCGATGCCGTCATCCTCGATGGTGAGATCGATCCGACCTGATTCCGGATGACCGTGCAGCATGATTCGAACGTGACCGGCGTGGGCATGCTTCATGACGTTCGACAGCGATTCCTGCACGATGCGATACAGCGCGATATTGATCTGCTCCCCGAGTTCGCCCAGTTCGCCTGACGGAAGAAGCGCGCAGCTTACTTCGGAGCGCTCCTCCCATGATTCGCATAGTGATTGCAGCGCACCTACCAGGCCAAGACTGTCGAGTGCCGCCGGGCGCAGCTCGTAAAGAAGTCCGCGCACGGTCTGGTACAACTCGTCCGCAGTCTCTGCAATGCGCGCTGCCGCCGCTTGTTCCGACGACGCATCAGGAAGCGTCGTGCGCAGGAATACCGCATCGATCCTGATGGCGTTGCAGCTCTGCCCGAAGTGATCATGAAGTTCGTGCGCGATGCGCCGGCGTTCGGCCTCCTGCAGGCCGATCAATGTCTGCGCCAATTCTCTGTTTCGTGCTGCGAGCCGCTGCAGTGCGTGCTCGGCCGCCACACGCGACATGAGTTCGCTGCGAGCCTCCCGCCAGCGAAGAAAGGAGAAAACGGCCAGTCCGGCCAGCACGCTGAGGAGCACGAACACAAGCTCGTCCGCCTGGAAGCCCTCGTAACGAGTGAGCTCTGCATGGAGCCTTTCGTAGAGCTCGGTGCGAGAACTCACCAGGAAGGTAAGCAGCGCAGTCGTGCCTATCAAAGCGCCTTCGAGTCGCCGTCGGCGCGCCGATGACTTGATGCCCGTGTGCACCACTCTATCTATATGCATGTATCCCCAACCCGGCCTTCACTGCTCGTTCGATTATCCGATGCTGCCACACGCTGATGCCCCGAGATGTCGGCTGAAGTAACCGCGCTGCAAAGAAAGTCCTAAAGGGTGTTGACCTGCTGTGGGAAAACCTCCATAATCTTTTTCTCTCGAACGCGGGGTGGAGCAGTCTGGCAGCTCGTCGGGCTCATAACCCGAAGGTCACAGGTTCAAATCCTGTCCCCGCAACCACCGATTCAACAAACGGTGAGCGAGAAAAAGTTTCAAAAATGTTTGCGCAGATCTGAAAACGTGCTATAGTTTCACTTCTGTGCTGCAGCGAAAGCGGCAGCAAAACAGTAACAAAGCAGCGAACGTTCTTTAACAAAACAAACAGCCGATAGGTGTGGGCACGGCGTGGTTGTAACGGCGAGCAGCTGTCGTTTCAGGGATTCCTGGGGTGGTGGTTGATCGCATGACAACTAAATTGAAGTGCTCATACGAATCAAAGGTTTTAAGCGAAAGCTTATACCTGTGAATTCTGACGAGTTTTGGGAATTAAACTGAAGAGTTTGATCCTGGCTCAGATTGAACGCTGGCGGAATGCTTTACACATGCAAGTCGAGCGGCAGCGCGGTCTTCGGACTGGCGGCGAGCGGCGAACGGGTGAGTAATACATCGGAACATGCCCAGTCGTGGGGGATAACACTTCGAAAGAAGTGCTAATACCGCATACGTCCTGAGGGAGAAAGCGGGGGATCGCAAGACCTCGCGCGATTGGAGTGGCCGATGTCAGATTAGCTAGTTGGTGGGGTAAAGGCCTACCAAGGCAACGATCTGTAGCTGGTCTGAGAGGATGATCAGCCACACTGGGACTGAGACACGGCCCAGACTCCTACGGGAGGCAGCAGTGGGGAATTTTGGACAATGGGGGCAACCCTGATCCAGCCATTCCGCGTGAGTGAAGAAGGCCTTCGGGTTGTAAAGCTCTTTCGGCAGGAACGAAACGGCGAGCTCTAACATAGCTCGCTAATGACGGTACCTGAAGAAGAAGCACCGGCTAACTACGTGCCAGCAGCCGCGGTAATACGTAGGGTGCGAGCGTTAATCGGAATTACTGGGCGTAAAGCGTGCGCAGGCGGTTGTGTAAGACAGGTGTGAAATCCCCGGGCTTAACCTGGGAACTGCGCTTGTGACTGCACGGCTAGAGTATGGCAGAGGGGGGTGGAATTCCACGTGTAGCAGTGAAATGCGTAGAGATGTGGAGGAACACCGATGGCGAAGGCAGCCCCCTGGGCCAATACTGACGCTCATGCACGAAAGCGTGGGGAGCAAACAGGATTAGATACCCTGGTAGTCCACGCCCTAAACGATGTTGACTAGGTGTTCGGTGAGGAGACTCATTGAGTACCGCAGCTAACGCGTGAAGTTGACCGCCTGGGGAGTACGGTCGCAAGATTAAAACTCAAAGGAATTGACGGGGACCCGCACAAGCGGTGGATGATGTGGATTAATTCGATGCAACGCGAAAAACCTTACCTACCCTTGACATGTACGGAACCCTGCTGAGAGGTGGGGGTGCTCGAAAGAGAGCCGTAACACAGGTGCTGCATGGCTGTCGTCAGCTCGTGTCGTGAGATGTTGGGTTAAGTCCCGCAACGAGCGCAACCCTTGTCATTAGTTGCTACGCAAGAGCACTCTAATGAGACTGCCGGTGACAAACCGGAGGAAGGTGGGGATGACGTCAAGTCCTCATGGCCCTTATGGGTAGGGCTTCACACGTCATACAATGGTCGGTACAGAGGGTTGCCAAGCCGCGAGGTGGAGCCAATCCCAGAAAGCCGATCGTAGTCCGGATCGCAGTCTGCAACTCGACTGCGTGAAGTCGGAATCGCTAGTAATCGCGGATCAGCATGCCGCGGTGAATACGTTCCCGGGTCTTGTACACACCGCCCGTCACACCATGGGAGTGGGTTTCACCAGAAGAGGCTAGCCTAACCGTAAGGGGGGCGGTCGCCACGGTGAGATTCATGACTGGGGTGAAGTCGTAACAAGGTAGCCGTATCGGAAGGTGCGGCTGGATCACCTCCTTTCTAGAGTCACAATCAGGTCGTGTCCACAACCTATCGGCTGTTAAAGAAGCAACAAGGGCAAGGAGCTCGGGCGAGTCAGTGATGACGAGTCCGCGTTGAGCACCCGACCCTGGAAGGACCGGGTCTGTAGCTCAGCTGGTTAGAGCACCGTCTTGATAAGGCGGGGGTCGTTGGTTCGAACCCAACCAGACCCACCAGATTGCCTGCATGAGTAAGTGCAGTCTTTGGGGGATTAGCTCAGCTGGGAGAGCACCTGCTTTGCAAGCAGGGGGTCGTCGGTTCGATCCCGTCATCCTCCACCACTTCCTTTGATGGGACGTCGGTTGTTCTTGTTGCCGTAGCTTTGAGTGTGAGGCGTGGGGTGCAGAGATGCTGCCCAGACCTCACCCGCAAGGGTGCGAAGTTTGATCTTTAAAAATTTGGAAGAAGTAAAGGGATGTCGGCGTTTCAACCGCGTCGGCATCTCATGGGTAGTGATTGCATCGTCCCACCTCTTTGAACCAGCGGTGGGATAGATAGCGCGAGCGCTTGAGAACTATCCTGTAGTGCGGTGTGAGACGCAAGTCGAGCACAGCGTTATAGGGTCAAGTGAATAAGTGCATGTGGTGGATGCCTTGGCGATCACAGGCGATGAAGGACGTGCAAGCCTGCGAAAAGCTGCGGGGAGCTGGCAATGAAGCTTTGATCCGCAGATGTCCGAATGGGGAAACCCGGCCCGTAAGGGTCATCCCTGGCTGAATACATAGGCCAGAGGAAGCGAACCGAGCGAACTGAAACATCTAAGTAGCTCGAGGAACAGAAATCAACCGAGATTCCCAAAGTAGTGGCGAGCGAACTGGGAGTAGCCTGCACGACTAAACCATTTACTTAGCAAAACGGTCTGGAAAGTCCGACGATACAGGGTGATAGTCCCGTATGCGAAAAGTAGATGGCGGGTCTGAGCGTGCGACAAGTAGGGCGGGACACGTGAAATCCTGTTTGAAGATGGGGGGACCATCCTCCAAGGCTAAATACTCGTGATCGACCGATAGTGAACCAGTACCGTGAGGGAAAGGCGAAAAGAACCCCGGGAGGGGAGTGAAATAGATCCTGAAACCGCATGCATACAAACAGTGGGAGCCTCGAAAGGGGTGACTGCGTACCTTTTGTATAATGGGTCAGCGACTTACGTTCAGTAGCGAGCTTAACCGAATAGGGGAGGCGTAGCGAAAGCGAGTCTGAATAGGGCGATTCAGTTGCTGGGCGTAGACCCGAAACCAGATGATCTATCCATGGCCAGGATGAAGGTGCCGTAACAGGTACTGGAGGTCCGAACCCACTAATGTTGAAAAATTAGGGGATGAGCTGTGGATAGGGGTGAAAGGCTAAACAAATCTGGAAATAGCTGGTTCTCCCCGAAAACTATTTAGGTAGTGCCTCATGTATCACTCTCGGGGGTAGAGCACTGTAATGGTTGGGGGGGTCATTGCGATCTACCCCGCCATAGCAAACTCCGAATACCGAGAAGTGCGAGCATGGGAGACAGACGGTGGGTGCTAACGTCCATCGTCAAGAGGGAAACAACCCAGACCGCCAGCTAAGGCCCCCAATGCGTGGCTAAGTGGAAAACGAGGTGGGAAGGCATAGACAGCCAGGAGGTTGGCTTAGAAGCAGCCATCCTTTAAAGAAAGCGTAATAGCTCACTGGTCGAGTCGTCCTGCGCGGAAGATGTAACGGGGCTCAAGCCACGAGCCGAAGCTGCGGATATGTCGTAAGACATATGGTAGGGGAGCGTTCTGTAAGTCTGCGAAGGTGTCTGGTAACGGATGCTGGAGATATCAGAAGTGCGAATGCTGACATGAGTAGCGATAAAGCGGGTGAAAGGCCCGCTCGCCGAAAGCCCAAGGTTTCCTACGCAACGTTCATCGGCGTAGGGTGAGTCGGCTCCTAAGGCGAGGCCGAAAGGCGTAGTCGATGGGAAACAGGTCAATATTCCTGTACCAATCCATGATGCGATGGGGGGACGGAGAAGGTTATAGCAGCCGGGTGTTGGACGTCCCGGTTTAAGCAGGTAGGCGTGCTGCGTAGGCAAATCCGCGCGGCTTAGCCGAGATGTGATGACGAGGAGCCACGTGCTCTGAAGTGCTAGATACCACGCTTCCAGGAAAAGCCTCTAAGCTTCAGTCATGGATTGACCGTACCGCAAACCGACACAGGTGGGCAGGATGAAAATTCTCAGGCGCTTGAGAGAACCCAGGAGAAGGAACTCGGCAAATTGATACCGTAACTTCGGGAGAAGGTATGCCCTCAGTAGGTGAAGTCCCTCGCGGACGGAGCCCAACGGGGTCGCAGAGAATCGGTGGCTGCGACTGTTTAATAAAAACACAGCACTCTGCAAACACGAAAGTGGACGTATAGGGTGTGACGCCTGCCCGGTGCCGGAAGGTTAAGTGATGGGGTGCAAGCTCTTGATCGAAGCCCCGGTAAACGGCGGCCGTAACTATAACGGTCCTAAGGTAGCGAAATTCCTTGTCGGGTAAGTTCCGACCTGCACGAATGGCGTAACGATGGCCACACTGTCTCCTCCTGGGACTCAGCGAAGTTGAAATGTTTGTGAAGATGCAATCTCCCCGCGGCTAGACGGAAAGACCCCATGAACCTTTACTGTAGCTTTGCATTGGACTTTGACGGGACTTGTGTAGGATAGGTGGGAGGCTGTGAGACGTGGTCGCCAGATCACGAGGAGCCATCCTTGAAATACCACCCTGGTGTCGTTGAGGTTCTAACCTAGGCCCGTGAATCCGGGTCGGGGACCGTGCATGGCAGGCAGTTTGACTGGGGCGGTCTCCTCCTAAAAGGTAACGGAGGAGTTCGAAGGTTCGCTTGGTACGGTCGGACATCGTACCTAAAGTGCAATGGCAAAAGCGAGCTTGACTGCGAGACTGACACGTCGAGCAGGTGCGAAAGCAGGACATAGTGATCCGGTGGTTCTGTATGGAAGGGCCATCGCTCAACGGACAAAAGGTACTCTGGGGATAACAGGCTGATTCCGCCCAAGAGTTCACATCGACGGCGGAGTTTGGCACCTCGATGTCGGCTCATCACATCCTGGGGCTGTAGCCGGTCCCAAGGGTATGGCTGTTCGCCATTTAAAGTGGTACGTGAGCTGGGTTTAAAACGTCGTGAGACAGTTTGGTCCCTATCTGCCGTGGGCGCTGGAAGTTTGAGGGGGCCTGCTCCTAGTACGAGAGGACCGGAGTGGACATACCTCTGGTGTACCGGTTGTCACGCCAGTGGCATCGCCGGGTAGCTAAGTATGGAAGAGATAAGCGCTGAAAGCATCTAAGCGCGAAACTCGCCTCAAGATGAGACTTCCCGGGGACTCGATCCCCCTGAAGGGTCGTGGAAGACCACCACGTTGATAGGCTGGGTGTGGAAGTGCAGTAATGCATTAAGCTAACCAGTACTAATTGCCCGTGCGGCTTGACCCTATAACCGTGTGCTCAACAAATCGTTGAAACAGCACCGGTGATCCCAAGTGCCTCGCGCACACAATCACCCCATATCCTTTACTTCTTCCACATGTGTGCCCGATGCACCTCGCGCACGCATGACAAGCTTCAGCCTGGTGCCCATAGCGCTGTGGAACCACCCCTTCCCATCCCGAACAGGACCGTGAAACGCAGCCGCGCCAATGATAGTGAGCACCTCGCTCGCGAAAGTAGGTCAGCGCCAGGCTACCCCACAACACAACGCCCGATCACCCTCCAGTGATCGGGCGTTTGTGCTTCCAGAACCCGCGGCCGAACATCCTCCCAACAACCCCGCAAACGACCAAATCCGGACCACAATCCGTCCCATGGCCGATAACAACACTCCACGCGCCTTCTCCGGCATCGACCGCCTCTACGGCAACGGCGCATACGCAAAACTCCACAACGCATCCGTCACCATCGTCGGCATCGGCGGCGTCGGATCATGGGCCGCCGAAGCCATCGCACGACACGGCATCCACAACATCAACATCATCGACCTCGATAACGTCGCGGCGGTACGACGAACGTGGGTGCAGCTCGCAGGTGCAGCATCGAATGATCGCCAAACTTGGGCGATCGGATTACCGGGCGCGAGGCTCAGAGCGTTGCGTGCTGTGTTATCCTAGAAAGCTATCCGCGATCGCGGAATCTCATACAATCACGCCTAATTTTTCCCTACGATTCAAGGACATTCGCTAATGGCGCAGAACACCTCACCCGTGAACACACTCGAGCGGAAGATCAACATGTCGGTGGTCGCCGCGGATGTCGAAAAGAGCGTTGCGGTTCGCCTCGCGCGGATGGCGCGCACGGTCAAGATGCCCGGCTTCCGCCCGGGCAAGGTGCCGATGAAGATCGTCGAGCAGCAATACTCGGCGCAAGCTCGCTCGGAGGCTTTCACCGAAGCCGTTCAGCAAGCTTTCGGCGCCGCAGTGCGTGAGCAGAACCTCCGCGTTGCAGGTTTCCCGAAGATCGAACCCGCAGAATCCACGGAGCCTGGCAAGGTTTTCTTCAGTGCGACCTTCGAGGTGTACCCGGAGATCGTTGCGGCGGACCTCAGCGGCAAGACACTCGAGCGCTCGGTATTGACTGTCGGGGATGCGGAGGTCGAAAAGACGCTCGAAGTTCTGCGTAAGCAGCGTGTCAGCTACGTTGTTGCGGACAAGGCTGCCGCCAAGGACGATCGGATTGTCATGGATTTCCGCGGAACGCGGGAAGGCGAGGCTTTCGACGGCGGCACCGCGGAAGACTTTCCTGTCGTTCTTGGCGCGGGCGCGCTGTTGCCCGAGTTCGAGACGAATGTCGAAGGCTTGAAGGCGGGAGATTCCAAGACGTTTTCGCTGACCTTCCCCGAGGACTATCAGGCAAAGGATCTGGCCGGTACGACGGTTCAGTTCGAGGTCAAGATCAAGTCGGTGGAGGCCCCGGTGCTGCCTGAGCTTTCCGCAGATTTCGCGAAGTCCCTCGGTGTTCCGTCCGGCGACGTCGAACAGCTCAAGGCGGACGTCAAGTCCAACTTGGAACGTGAGGTCAAGAAGCGTCTGCAGGCACGCGTCAAGAACGAGGTCATGAATCTGCTGCTCGAAACGCATGAGTTTGACGTGCCGAGCGCGCTGGTCGAGCAGGAGTCGCAGCGCATGGCGGAAGAAGCGCGTGCAAATCTTGCCTCACGCGGCATGAACGTGAAGGACATTCCGGTCGAGCCGGCATGGTTTGCCGACCAAGCTGTGCGCCGTGTCCGTCTCGGCCTCGTTGTTGCCGAAATCGTCAAGAAGAACGAGCTGTATGCGAAGCCGGAACAAATCCGCGCCGTGGTGGAAGAGCAGGCTCAAAGTTATGAAGATCCCGCTGATGTCGTTCGCTGGTACTACAGCGATACGCAACGTCTGGCACAAGTCGAAGCGCTCGTTGTCGAAGACAACGTGGTTGACTGGGTTCTCGGCGTTGCAAAGGTGTCGGATAAGGCTGTCGAGTTTGACGACCTGATGGCAACGAACTGATCGGTACGACGTGTCGGGTCCGATGCTTGCTTGTATGAATACGAGAGGCCGCACCGGCGGCCTCGTCCGGGAGAGTGTCGAATGATGTCGGAAACTGTCGGTCTGGGCATGGTGCCCATGGTCATCGAGCAAAGTGGTCGGGGCGAGCGCGCTTACGACATTTACTCGCGTCTGCTGCGTGAACGCGTGGTGTTTCTGGTCGGACCCGTGAATGACACGACCGCCAACCTGATCGTTGCGCAGTTGCTGTTCCTTGAATCCGAGAATCCGGACAAGGACATCTTCTTCTACATCAACTCGCCGGGCGGCTCGGTCACTGCGGGCTTGTCGATCTACGACACGATGCAGTTCATCAAGCCGGACGTGTTTACGCTGTGCATCGGTCAGGCCGCCAGCATGGGCGCCTTCCTGCTGTCGGCCGGTGCGAAGGGCAAGCGCTTCTGCCTGCCGAACTCGCGCGTGATGATTCATCAACCGATGGGCGGTTTTCAGGGGCAGGCGTCGGACATCGAAATCCACGCTCGGGAAATCCTGACGCTGCGCGCCAAGCTGAACAACATCATGGCGCACCACACAGGTCAGCCGATCGAAACAATCGAACGCGACACGGATCGCGACAATTTCCTTTCGGCGGAACAGGCGCGCGAGTACGGCATTATTGATAAGGTACTGACAACGCGCGCGGAGAGTGCGGCCTGAGTGCGGTCTCCGCATGCAACGCAGGTGTACCTGTCAAGTTTGGAGTTGAGTCATGACCGACAAGAAATCGGGTTCCGAAAAGCTGCTCTACTGCTCGTTCTGCGGGAAGAGTCAGCATGAAGTGAAGAAGCTCATCGCCGGGCCGTCGGTCTTCATCTGCGACGAATGCATCGATCTGTGCAACGACATCATTCGAGACGAGATCAGCAGCGAGCAGGCGGGCAAGAGTGCGCGCGGCGATCTGCCGTCGCCGAGGGAGATCTGCGAGATCCTTGATCAGTACGTAATCGGGCAATCGCCGGCCAAGCGCATTCTCGCGGTTGCCGTCTACAACCATTACAAGCGCCTGCGCCACATGTCGCGCAAGGACGAGGTCGAACTGTCGAAGAGCAACATCCTGCTCGTCGGTCCGACCGGGTCGGGCAAGACGCTGCTCGCGCAGACGCTTGCGCGCCTGCTCAATGTGCCCTTCGTGATGGCTGACGCCACGACGCTGACCGAAGCGGGTTACGTCGGCGAAGACGTCGAGAACATCATCCAGAAGTTGCTGCAGAAGTGCGACTACGAAGTCGAGCGTGCGCAGCAGGGCATCGTCTACATCGACGAAATCGACAAGATTTCGCGCAAATCCGACAACCCGTCGATCACTCGCGACGTATCGGGTGAGGGCGTGCAGCAGGCGCTGCTCAAGCTGATCGAGGGCACGGTCGCCAGCGTGCCGCCGCAAGGCGGCCGCAAGCACCCGAACCAGGACTTCGTTCAGGTCGATACGACCAACATCCTGTTCATCTGCGGCGGCGCGTTCGATGGTCTCGAGAAGGTCATTCGCAATCGCACCGAGCAGGTGGGCATCGGCTTCGGTGCCGAGGTGAAAAGTCGCGATAACCGCAGCACCGGCGAGGCGCTGCGCAATGTCGAGCCTGAGGATCTGATCAAGTTCGGCCTGATTCCCGAGTTCGTTGGCCGTCTGCCGGTCGTTGCGACGCTGCAGGAACTGGACGAGGAAGCGCTGATCCAGATCCTGATCGAGCCGAAGAACGCGTTGATCAAGCAGTACCAGAAGCTGTTCCAGATGGAAGGCGTCGAGCTCGAGGTGCGCCCGGGTGCGCTGCAGGCGATCGCCCGCAAGGCACTGAAGCGCAAGACCGGGGCACGTGGTCTGCGCAGCATCATCGAGTCGGCACTGCTGGACACGATGTACGAACTGCCGGGCATCGAGAATGTCGCAAAGGTGGTGATCGACGAGGGCGTGATCGACGGCGAGACCAAGCCGATCATGCTGTTCGCCGACCAACCCAAGGTGTCCGGTTCGAACTGATACCCGCGCGTCGGTTTGCGCGCTGCGCGGGTGCCGGAGCCGGGGCGGCTTGATTCGGGAAGTGCCGCCCCAATCTGTCTGACACTGTCGCGTTAAGGAATAGCAATGTCCAGCCTCCAAACCGTTCCCGAGCAACTCGAACTGCCGCTTCTGCCACTGCGGGACGTCGTCGTCTTCCCGCACATGGTGATCCCGCTGTTCGTCGGTCGCCCGAAATCCATCAAGGCGCTCGAGTCGGCCATGGAAGCCGGCAAGAGCATCCTGCTGGTGGCGCAGAAATCCGCCGCCAAGGATGAGCCGAATCCCGAAGACCTCTACCGTATTGGCTGTGTTGCCAACATCTTGCAGATGCTCAAGCTGCCGGACGGCACCGTGAAGGTGCTGGTCGAAGGCACGCAGCGTGCGACGGTCGAGGATATCGTCGATATCAAGACGCTGTTCATGGCCCAGGTCACCACGGTGCCCGCCGTCGAGCAGACCTCGCACGAAATCGAGGCGATGCGTCGTGCGCTGATCAGCCAGTTCGATCAGTACGTCAAGCTGAACAAGAAGATTCCGCCGGAAATCCTGACCTCGCTGTCCAGCATCGAGGAAGCGGGCCGTCTGGCGGATACGGTGGCGGCGCACCTGCCGCTCAAGCTCGAACAGAAGCAGGACATCCTCGAGCTGTTCGGTACGGCCGAGCGCATCGAGCGCCTGCTGTCGCAGCTGGAAACCGAACTCGACATCCTGCAGGTCGAGAAGCGCATCCGTGGCCGCGTGAAGCGGCAGATGGAGAAGAGCCAGCGCGAGTACTACCTGAACGAGCAGGTCAAGGCCATCCAGAAGGAACTGGGCGAGGGCGAGGACGGCGCCGATCTCGAGGAGATCGAGAAGAAGATCAAGGCCGCTGGCATGACCAAGGAGGCGATCGCCAAGGCGCAGTCCGAGCTGAAGAAGCTCAAGCTGATGTCGCCGATGTCGGCCGAGGCGACCGTTGTGCGCAATTTCATCGAGACGCTGGTCGGCCTGCCGTGGCGCAAGAAGTCGCGCATTTCGAAGGATCTGGCCGAAGCCGAGAAGATTCTCGACAAGGACCACTACGGTCTGGAGAAGGTGAAGGAACGCATCCTCGAGTACCTGGCGGTGCAGCAACGCGTCAACAAGCTGAAGGCGCCCATTCTGTGCCTGGTCGGCCCTCCGGGGGTCGGCAAGACCTCGCTCGGCCAGTCGATTGCCAAGGCGACCAACCGCAAGTTCGTGCGGATGGCGCTGGGCGGTGTGCGCGACGAAGCTGAAATCCGTGGCCACCGTCGCACCTACATCGGTTCGATGCCGGGGAAGATCCTGCAGAACATGACGAAGGTGGCGGTGAAGAATCCCCTCTTCCTGCTCGACGAGGTTGACAAGATGGGGCAGGACTTCCGCGGCGACCCGTCGTCGGCGCTGCTCGAAGTGCTCGATCCGGAGCAGAACTCGACTTTCGTCAACCACTACGTCGAGGTCGAGTACGACCTGTCGGACGTGATGTTCGTCGCGACTGCCAACTCGCTGAACATTCCGGCGCCGCTGCTCGACCGGATGGAAGTGATTCGGCTGTCCGGCTACACGGAAGAAGAGAAGGTCAACATCTGCCAGCGCTATCTCGTGCCGAAGCAGATGAAGAACAATGGCCTGAAGAAGGAAGAGCTGTCGGTTACCGAAGACGCGCTGCGCGATATCGTGCGCTACTACACCCGCGAAGCCGGTGTACGTGCGCTTGAACGCGAAGTGTCCAAGATCTGCCGCAAGGTGGTGAAGGGCCTCGTGATGCGCAAGCGTTCATCCAAGGTGATCGTCAACGCCAAGAACCTCGACAAGTTCCTCGGCGTGCGTCGCTACACCTTCGGCATTGCCGAGAAGGACAACCAGATCGGTCAGGTGACCGGTCTGGCCTGGACCGAAGTCGGCGGCGAGTTGCTGACGATCGAAGTCGCAACCATGCCGGGCAAGGGCGCGGTGCAGCGTACCGGCTCGCTCGGCGACGTGATGAAGGAATCGGTCGAGGCAGCGCGCTCCGTGGTGCGTTCGCGCGCACGTCGCCTGGGCATCAAGGACGAGGTGTTCGAGAAGTCCGATCTGCACGTGCACTTCCCGGAAGGCGCGACGCCCAAGGACGGTCCGTCGGCGGGCATCGCGATTACCACCGCTCTGGTGTCTGCGCTGACCGGCATCCCGGTCCGTGCGGACGTCGCGATGACCGGCGAGATCACGCTGCGTGGCGAGGTGCTGGGCATTGGTGGCTTGAAGGAGAAGCTGCTCGCGGCGGTACGCGGCGGCATCCATACGGCGCTGATTCCGCAGGAGAACGTGAAGGACCTCGCGGACATGCCTGACACGCTTAAGAACTCGATCGAGATCGTGGCGGTGAAGTGGATCGACGACGTGCTCGAGCGCGCGCTCGAGCGCAAGCCCGATCCATTGCCCGAGGCCGATTCGGCAACCGTGGTCGCCAAGGTCGAGGAACCCGCGGCCGCCGGCTCGGTCGTTACGCACTGATCGCTGCCTGACAACAGCCCGCGAACAGCCTCTTGTGAGGTATTATCGCGGGCTGTTTTTTGCAGCGACCTTCAGGCAGGGGGTGCTTAGCTCAGTTGGTAGAGCGTCGCCCTTACAAGGCGAATGTCGGCGGTTCGAGCCCGTCAGCACCCACCAGTCCCTGCCTCGTTGCCCCGCAAAACTGGAGTGGTAGTTCAGTTGGTTAGAATACCGGCCTGTCACGCCGGGGGTCGCGGGTTCGAGTCCCGTCCACTCCGCCAAAACTGACAGCGGGCGAACGGTTGTTCGCCTTTTTCATTTCCTGCGCCCGAAAAGCCCGGGCTCCGCGAAAGGTTCCTATGTTCGATGCAGTCCGCAACAACAAGCGCGTGGTCCAGGCCGTCCTGTTGCTGATGGTGTTGCCCTTCGCCTTCTTCGGCGTCGAGTCCTACATGAACAACGATGCGGTGCGCGAGGACGCGGCGGTCGTTGGCAAGCTGAAGATCGCTCCGGAAGAGTTCGAACAGGCGCTGCGTGATCAGACCGATCGCCTGCGCGACATGGCGGGCGAGCAGTTCGATCCGAAAATGATGGAGACGCCGCAGGCGCGTGCGCAGACCCTCGACGGGCTGGTGAGCCAGCGCATCCTGCTGCAGGAGGCGCAACGTCAGCACATGACGGTTTCCGATGCGCGCATGAGCCAGATCATCGCCGGCGTTCCCGGTTTCCAGATCGACGGCAAGTTTTCCGAAGCGCGCTTCGACCAGGTTGCCCAGACGCAGGGCTACAGCCGCGACGGCCTGCTGGCCCGCATCCGTCAGGATCTGGTGATCCGCCAGTTGTACACCGGTGTCGCCGGCAGTTCCTTCGTGCCGGCCTCGCTTGCCCGTCGCTGGGCACAGATGCAGCAGGAAGAGCGCGAGGTCAGCGAAGCCATCATCACCCCGTTCGAGTTCATCGAGCAGTTCAAGATCACGCCGGAGCAGGTGCGCAAGTACTACGACGACAATCAGAAGGAGTTCTCTGTCCCTGAGCAGGTCAAGGTCGAGTATCTCGTGCTCAGCGAAGCCGCGCTTGCGGCGGCACAGGAGGTCAGCGAGGAAGAGGTGCGCAAGACCTTTGAAGCCAACCAGTCACGCTACATGCAGGGCGAGGAACGCAAGGCGCGCCATATCCTGCTGAGCGTCAACGCGGGCGCCAGCGCCGAAGATCGCAAGGCTGTAAAGGCCAAGGCCGAGGCCCTGCAGAAGACGGTCAAGGCCGATCCGTCGAAATTCGCCGAACTGGCCAAGGCCAACTCCGATGATCCGGGCTCGAAGGACAATGGCGGCGATCTGGGCTTCTTCGGCCGCGGTACCATGGTGAAGCCGTTCGAGGAGTCCGCTTTTGCGTTGAAGAAGGGCGAAGTCAGCGGTGTCGTCGAGACCGATTTCGGTTACCACATCATCCAGGTCGAGGACGTCCGCGGCGGTCAGGGCAAAACGCTCGAGCAGGCACGTGCGGAGATTACCGACGATCTGAAGAAGCAGGCGGCCCGTCGGCGCTTTGCCGAACTGGCGGAAACCTTCAGCAATACCGTCTATGAGCAGGCCGACAGTCTTGCTCCGGCTGCCGAAAAGCTTGGTCTGCAGGTGAAGACCAGCCCGCTGATTCCCAAGGGGCTGCTGATGCCGGCGCCGTTCGACAACGAGAAGCTGCGTGAGGCGATCTTTTCGGAAGATGCGGTCAAGAACCGTCGCAACACGCAGGCGATCGAGACTGCGTCGAACACCCTGGTGTCGGCGCGCGTGATCGAACAGCTGCCGCCGTCGATCAAACCCTTCGAAACAGTGCAGGCCGACATCGAGAAGAAGCTGGGCTTCGAAGCGGGCCGCAAGATGGCGCTGGAGCGGGGCGAAGCGTCGCTCGCCAAGCTGCGTGCCGGCGAGGAGGCGCCGCTGAACTGGTCGCCGCCGCAGGACATCTCGCGCGCCCAGGCGCAGGGCCCGGCCGCCACCATGGTGCGCGCCATCTTCAATGCCCCGGCCAACAAGCTGCCGGCCTATCTGGGCTTCCCGATGGATAATGGTGGCTTTGCGATCTTCCGCATCACCGCCGTCAAGCAGCCGAAGGAAGCGCTCGATCCCGCGCGCGTCGAAGCGATCAAGGCGCAACTCGAACAGACCGTGTCGCAGGACGATTTCGCCGCCTATCTTGCCTCGCTGCGCAAGGAGTATCCGGTGACCGTCAATCGCAAACTGATCGACAACGCCAAGCAGCCCTGAGCGCGGGTAGCTTGAACAAAAAGGCCACCTTTAAGGTGGCCTTTTTTTCGTCCCTGAAGTTCCAGCCTACGTTCAGGCGTAGGCGGCGGGGTCGGGCGCGTTGCGCAGACCGGTCAGGAAGGTGTTGACCAGCCAGGGCGCCCGGGCGCGCAGGTCGAAATCGCGGCGTTCTATCCAGCTGCGCATCAGCCCACCGATGAAGGCGTGCATGGCCTCGGCGGTCTCTTTCGGCGGCAGGTGCGCCGGCAACTGGCCCTGCCGCACAGCCGCCGCGAAGACCACCTCCAGCATGGACAGGCAGCGCGTGTGCGTTTCCAGCTCGCGCGAGCGCAGGCGATCGAAGTCGGGGCCGCCATCGAGCTTGCAGAACTTGATCTCGAACACCGACTGCACGCGCTCGCACTCGGCCAGCATGCGCAGCACGTGGATCGCATCGTTGCGCAGATAGCCCAGCGGGTCGTTGCCGGGATCGGCAGCCAGATCGCTGAGCATGGCCTGCATCGGCGTGCTCACGCGTTCGCATACGGCTTCGAAAATGTCCGCCTTGTTCTCGAAGTGCCAATACACTGCGCCGCGCGTATGACCGGCGCTCTTGGCGATGTCGTCCAGCGTGGTGCTGGCGACCCCCTTTTCGCGGAAGCAGCGCTCCGCCGCGTCGAGCAACTGAATGCGCGTCGCTTCGGCTTCTTCCTTGGTGCGTCTGACCATATGAGCTGTAAGGGATTTATACAAACAGACGTGAATGTATATTTTCTTCGCGCCCGCGTCAAAGTGGTGCAACAAGCGGCGAGGCGCGCAGCGTAACAGCGGCCATCGCGGCGTGCATGGCAAAAAGCTTGAAACGACGCACTGTCGGCGATGCCTGGCGCCGGGACAAAAGAAAAGGGCTCAGACTGTGAGGTCTGAGCCCTGAATGTGGTGGGCAGTAGTGGGATCGAACCACTGACCCCCGCCGTGTGAAGGCGGTGCTCTACCGCTGAGCTAACTGCCCTGTATTCGTGACAGGGCGCGAATACTAGCCGGTGAACGCCGGCGCGTCAAATGCGCTGTTGCGACGCGCTACAATCGCGCGCTCGCTTTCACGTGTTTCCTCCCATGTCACAGGTCGTCCGTACCCGCTTCGCTCCCAGTCCCACCGGTTATCTGCACATCGGTGGCGCCCGCACCGCGCTGTTTTCCTGGGCCTATGCGCGCCGGCACGGCGGCCAGTTCATCCTGCGCATCGAAGATACCGACGTCGCCCGTTCGACGCCGGAAGCGGTGCAGGCGATTCTCGACGGCATGAAGTGGCTGGATCTGGGCCATGACGAGGGCCCGTTCTACCAGATGCAGCGCATGGATCGTTACAAGGCGGTGATCGCTCAGATGCTGGAGCAGGGCCACGCCTACCGCTGCTACACGACGCCCGAGGAACTCGATGCGCTGCGCGAACGCCAGCGCGCGAACAACGAGAAACCGCGTTACGACGGACGCTGGCGCCCGGCGCCCGGCAAGACGCTGCCGGCACCGCCGGCCGGCCTACAGCCGGTCATCCGCTTCTGCAATCCACTGGATGGCGTCGTCGCCTGGGACGATCAGGTGAAAGGCCGCATCGCCATCGCTAACGAGGAGCTGGATGACCTCATCATCGCCCGCGCCGACGGTACGCCGACCTATAACTTCTGCGTCTGCGTCAACGACTGGGACATGGGCATCACCCACGTCATCCGCGGCGACGACCACGTTAACAACACGCCGCGCCAGATCAACATCCTGCGCGCACTCGGTGCCACGGTGCCGCAGTACGCGCATCTGTCGATGATCCTCGGCGATGACGGTCAGAAGCTGTCCAAGCGTCACGGCGCGGTCAGCGTGATGCAGTACGACGAAGACGGCTACCTGCCGGAGGCGGTGATCAACTATCTGGCGCGTCTTGGCTGGAGCCACGGCGACGACGAAATCTTCTCGCGCGAGCAGTTCGTGCAGTGGTTCGACCTCGACCACATCACGCCGTCGGCGGCTCAGTTCAACACTGAAAAGCTGCGCTGGCTCAACGCCCATTACATGAAGCAGGCGGACAACGCCTGGCTGGCTGCCGACGTCGCCAGCCGGCTGGCGCGTCGCGGTGTCGATCCGGAAGCCGGGCCGGCGCTGGAGCCGCTGATCGCGCTGTACAAGGATCGCGTGTTGACGCTGGTCGAACTGGCCGACGCGCTCGAAGCGTTCTACATCGACCTGCACGTGGCGCCCGAACTGCTTGCCCAGCATCTGACCGACCCGGCGCGCGAGGCGCTGCGCAAGCTGTCCGCCCGCCTCGAAGCGGCCACCTGGGACAAGGCCGCGCTGTCCGCGGCGATCAAGGAAACCTGTACCGAGTGCGGCCTGAAGATGCCGCAGGTCGCGATTCCGCTGCGTGTGGCGTTGCTCGGCCAGCCGCAGACGCCGGCGATCGACGCGGTGCTCGAAGCCTTCGGCCGCGAGCGCGTGCTCGCCCGGGTAAGCCGCGTGCTCTGATCCGGTCACCGTGCGCGGATCATCCGCGCACGGGCTTCCCCGATGAGTGGCGCCGGCAGGTCATGAACGGCTCCGCGCATCGTCCATCCGTCGGGGTGGTTCTCGTCTTGCATCGGGCATAGACTGAAGACGGATCCGCCGCTTCGAGGCTGAAGGGCGGACAGTCTGATGTCACAGTCCGGTACGGGCCATGAACCGCATCTTCATCAGCTACCGCAGTGCAGATGGGGCCAAGGACGCCAGCCGGCTGGCCGACGATCTCGGCCGCGCTTTCGGCGCCGACCATGTGTTCCTCGACCGGCAGGATTTGCGCGGCGGCAGCAGCTGGCGGCAGGAGATCGAGCGTGCCATCGGCCACCGGCCCATCGTGCTGCTGCTGGTCACGCCCGGTTTCGCAGGCGCGCGTCACGCCGACGGGCGCCTGCGCATCGACGACGCCGATGACCCGGTGCGCATGGAAATCCAGTCGGCCATCGACGCCGGCGCAGTGCTGATGCCACTGCGCGTCGATGGCACGCCAATGCCGTCGGCCAGCAGCCTGCCCGAACCCCTGCGCCTCATCACCGAGCGCCACGCGCTGCCGCTGCGCACCGACGACTGGACCCGCCTCGATCTGCCGCGTATCGTCGCCGACATCGAGCGGCTGGGCGTGCCGCGCAGCGGCGTCACCGCGGCGGAGGGCGTGCGGCCGGTGCGCAGCAATGCACGTCGCTGGGCGCTTGCCGCCGCGGGCGTGCTGGCGATCACCGCACTCGTTCGCTTCGCCGTCGAGGACGACGCCGAACTGCCGCTGCCGCCCACCGCGGCCGGCGTCGATACCGCAACGCCGTCGTCACCGGCGGACGCCACACAGCCGGTAGCCGCACTCGCCGCCGATCGGCCTTCGCTCGAAGGCCGCTGGCTGCTCACCACGCAGAACGGCGAGCGCATTCCGCTGTACCTGCGCCAGCGGGACGACCGGCTGTCGCTGCGTTCCGAGCCGGTGCGCGTCAACAACGATCCGGCCTGGCGCGACTACATCGCGTCGCTTGCCGCGATGGAGGGACCGCCGCTCACCCATATCGTATTTAGCGCCGAGGGCGCCGTATTCGGCGACCTCGCCGATCTTGCCGTGCGCGTCGTCAGCGCCGACGGCAGTTTTCTTGTCGACAGCGGCAATCTCACGCTGCGCATCGGCCCGGAGCGCCGTGTGCTGGCCGGCAAGGTCGAACTGAACAGTGGCGAACAGAATACGGTCGTGCTGTCACGCCGACCCTGAACGGAGGAGACGGAACATGAGTGCAGCCCGATACCGCATACGCGGCACCGTCAGCGACGCGGCCACGCCGGACGCTGGCGCCGGTGTCGCGGTGCTGCACGGCCGCCGGCTGATCCCCGGCCGCGCGCGCGACGGTGTGACCGGCGAACTGGAGGTGGCTGCCGACGAGGTCGTGCGCATCGAACTCGACAACGGCTTCGTGCTGTGGAGCCGCACCGACGACCTGGTGCGCGAGCACGGCCGTCGTTCGGTGTCGCGTGATGGCGACAGCGCCTGGGAATTCGACGCGCTCAACACCGCCGCAGCGGCGCCGACCTCGCGCGGTCTGCTCGGGCTGGGCATTCGCGTGCTCGACTTCTTCGGCATCGATCTGAAGAAGAAGTCGGCCGCCGCGCTCGGCAAGTGGTTCGAGGAGAAGCGGCTCGGTCGCGCGCCCGGCCTCCACCACTGTGCGCTCGACGCTTTCGCGTTGACGCCGCTGGCCGCGCGCTCGGCCATCGCCGTGAACGCCGGACCGCTGCTGGTTTTCCTGCATGGCACCGGTTCGAGCTGCGAAGGCAGCTTCGGCGGACTGTGGGATGCCGCCAATCGTGAGGGCGCTGCGCTGCGCCGCCGGCTCGGTGCGCGCTACGGCGAGCGCGTGTTCGCGCTCGAACACCGCTCGCTGACCGAGAGCCCGATCAGCAATGCGCTGGCGCTGGCCAAGCGCCTGCCCAAGGGGGCCGAGCTGCATCTGGTCAGTCATTCGCGCGGCGGCATGGTCGGTGAGCTGATGTGCCTGGGCGAATGTCGCGGGCTGGACGCGGTCGTCGGCCGGCTCGATGAACTGTTCGCCGCCGACCGCACGCTGGCCGAGCAGATCGGCCTCGGCGCGCTCGACGATGCCGCCGAGGCGGCGCGCCACGCCGCCTATCAGGCCGATCGTGCGGATCTGGCGGCGCTGCTGGCCGAGCTGAAAGCCAAGCAGTTCCGCGTCAGCCGCTTCGTCCGCGTCGCCTGCCCGGCGCGCGGTACCACGCTGGCGTCGGGCCGCCTCGACCGCTGGCTGTCGGTGCTCGACTTCGTGTCCGGCAAGGCGCTGTTCGGCGACGCCGTCAACTTCCTTCTCGCCGTGGTGAAGGAACGCACGGATCCGCGCACGCTGCCCGGTGCCGAGGCGATGATGCCCGGCTCGGCGCTGACCCGGCTGCTCAATCACGCAGAACTTGAGACCGCCGCCGACCTCACGGTGATCGCCGGCGACGTCGAGGGCGAATCGCTGTGGCAGAAGATCAAGCTGCTTGCCACTGACTGGTTCTACGGGGCCGACCACGATCTGGTGGTGAATACCGGATCAATGAGCGGCGGGCTGCGCCGTCCGGCGAGCGGCGCACGCTTCGGTCGCGACGCGGGCGCTCAGGTCAATCATTTCCGCTACTTCGTCAACGAGAAGAGCGTGCGCTGGCTGGCCGCCGGCCTGCTGCGCGTCGAGGGTGACGATGCCGGTTTCCAGCCGATCGCCGAGGCGCCGCACGATCCGCCGCGCTGGCGCAGCGCGCTGGCGCGCAGCCAGAGTGCCGCCGAACCGCGGCCGCTGGCGGTGGTGTTGCCGGGCACCATGGGCAGCGAACTGAGCGTCAACGGCGAGCGCGTCTGGCTGGACTATCTCGCGCTGTTCAAGGGCGGACTCAAGCGCTTGCACATGGCGGCGGCGCAGGTCGAGCCGGGCGGGCTGGTCGATCAGTTCTACGGGCCGCTGCTCGAATTCCTTGCGCGCAGTCACCGCGTCGAATTCTTCGCCTACGACTGGCGCCAGTCGGTGCGCGCTGCCGCAGCGCGGCTGGCCGAGCGGCTGGAGGCGGTGGTCGCGCGCGCTGAAGCCGAGCAGCAACCGGTGCACATCGTCGCCCACTCGATGGGCGGACTGGTGGTGCGCGCGCTGATGAGCGACGGCGGTCGCGGTGCTGCCGTGTGGGCGCGCATCACCCGGCTGCCGGGCAGCCGATTCCTGATGCTCGGTACGCCGAACGCAGGCTCGCACGAGGCCGTGCGCTGGCTCACCGGTCACAATCCGACGCAGGCGCGTCTTGCGCTGCTCGACTTCACGCAGAGCACCACCGACATCATCGACCTGGTGCGCACCTACCCAGGCCTGCTCGAACTGCTGCCCTTTGCCGACAGCGATCCGGACTTCGCCGACGTGGCGCGCTGGGAGGCGCTGCGCAAGCAGCTCGGCGCGCGCTGGAAGCCGGCTGACGCGAAAACACTGAAGTCCGCGCGCGACACTTGGACGCAGCTGAAGTCGATCGCGGTCGATACGCGCGTTGTCCGCTACGTGGCCGGTTGCCAGCCGGCCACCGTTATCGACTACCGCGTTGACGATGTCGATGACCCCTGGCCGCTTGGCCGCAAGCGCATCGACTTCGTTGCGACCGCGCGTGGCGATGGCACGGTGAGCTGGGCCTCCGGCG
Source organism: Methyloversatilis sp. (assembly GCF_965284615.1). Classification (GTDB taxonomy): domain Bacteria; phylum Pseudomonadota; class Gammaproteobacteria; order Burkholderiales; family Rhodocyclaceae; genus Methyloversatilis. The sequence continues at coordinate 3,425,352 of NZ_OZ260098.1, read as the reverse complement.
CGCTGCCCGGCGTGCCGACGTGGTACGCCGAAGACACCGCGCACGACTTCCTGTGCGCGCAGACGCGCGCCTTCGACGGCTACCTCGACATCCTGACCACCGGCGGCACGACCCGGCTGCCGTCGGCGCCGCCAGCCGGCGCGCGCGCGGGCGGTACCGGCGAGGAGCTGTTCGTGCTGAAGCCGCTGCCGCCGGCGGACGGCATTCCGCAGGCGGCCGACATTGCCAGCTTCGGCTTCGGCGGCGGGACGCCGCCGCGTCGGGTCGAGCGCAGCACGCGCACGCCGATCACCGTGCGCGTACGCCACTGTGAACTGAGCTATGCGCGCCACCCGGTCATGGTCGGTCACTACGCCGGCGATACCATCGTCAGCGCCGAGGCGAGCATGGACCGGCGCATGCACGGTGCGCTGTCGCGCAGCCTGCAACTGGGGCGCTATCCGGGTGCGGCAGGCACTCACGGCATCTTCATTCCGCGCGAAATGCACCAGCACCCGCAGGGCGCCATCGTGGTCGGTCTGGGCGAGGTGGGCGAACTGAGCCCCGGTCTGCTGCAGGACGGTGTGCGCCGCGCGTTGCTCGACCTCGCGCTGCAGGTGATCGAGTGGCCGGACGACCGTTTCGGCCCGGCCGACGCGACGCGCACCATCTGCGTGTCCACGCTGCTGGTCGGCACCGGCGCCGGCGGCATGCGCACGCGCGATTCGGTCGAGTCCATCCTGCGCGGCACCGGCGACGCCCAGCGCGCGTTGCGCGAGGGTGCGCTCGCCGGTCGCGTCGTCATCGGCGAGGTCGAATTCATCGAGCTGTACGAGGACATCGCCATCCAGGCCGCCGGCGCATTGCGCGAGGTGGTCGATGGTCCGCTGGCCGGCGACTTCGTATGGCCGGAACAGGTGCTCGGCCAGGGGCACGGTGGGCGTCGTCGCGTCTGCTTCGACGAGGACGCGAGCTGGTGGCACCGGCTGGAAATCACCCACGACGCGCGTCGCGACGAACTGCGCTTCATTGCGCTGACCGACCGCGCACGTGCCGAAATCAGCCTGGTCGGCGGCCAGCTGCAGCAGGTCGATGCCTTCGTCAGCCAGGCCTGCCGCTCCTGCGCTGCCGATGCCGACACGTCGCGCACGCTGTTCGAAATGTTGCTGCCGCACCGGATGAAGCAGTTGGCGCCGGAGCGGCGCAGCGTGGTGCTGCTGGTCGACGAGGTGTCCGGCCGCTTCCCATGGGAACTGCTGGAGGACCGTTGGCAGGCCGGTCAGCGTCCGCCGGCCGTGGCCTCCGGCATGCTGCGCCAGCTCCGTACGTCGCAGTATCGCGAGCGACCGCTGGGTGCGACACGCGCCAGCGCACTGGTAATCGGCGATCCAGCGCCGCTGGGCCGCGGGTTTTCCGCACTGCCTGACGCCGCCGCCGAGGCACGTGCGGTGGCCGGCGTGCTGTCGTCCGGCGGTTGCGCGGTGACCGAGCTGATCCACGCCGAAGGCCGCGCCATCATGGCGGCGCTGCATCAGGACGCATGGCGCATCCTGCATCTGGCCGGCCACGGCGTTCACGAGTACTTGGTGCCGACCACCACGCCGGCGGACGGCGGCAGCGGCACGCGCAAGGTGTCCGGCATGGTGATCGGCGACGGCTGGTTCCTGACGCCCGGCGACGTCGAGCAGATGCGCTACGTGCCGGAGCTGGTGTTCATCAACTGCTGCCATCTCGGCAACACCGGCGGCGATGATGCCGCCGGCTCACCCGACCTCAATCGGCTGGCCGCGAACCTGGCGACGCAGTTCATCCGCATGGGCGTGCGCGCCGTTGTCGCCGCAGGCTGGGCGGTCGATGACGCCGCCGCACGCTGTTTCGCCGAAACCCTGTACGGCAGCCTGCTTGATGGCCGCGGCTTCGGCGACGCGGTGCGTCTCGCGCGCGAGGCGACCTGGACCCGTCACCCGAAGGTGAATACCTGGGGCGCCTACCAGTGCTACGGCGACCCCGATTACCGCCTCGACCCGACCGGCCCGGCGCGCCGCGACAGCGCGCCGCCACCCTTCACCACGCCGTCCGAACTGGTGGTGCAGATCGACAACCGCAGCAGCGCGCTGATGAGCGGCGGCGCCGCCGCGAACGGTGGCGACGCCGATCCGTCGGCCTGGCTCGACAGCTACACCGCGCGCGTGCCCGCCGCTGCCCGTGCCGCCTGGCTTGCGCGAGCTGACGTCGCCGCGGCGATCGGTCTCTGTTTCGGCGAGGCGGGCCAATACGCGCTGGCGGCGCAGTGGCTTGACCGCGCGCGCGAGGCCGACGACGGTGATTGCCCGCTGCGCGTGCTCGAACAGTCGGCCAATTTCAGGGTTCGGGCGGCCGACGACGAGTGGGCGCTGATGCGCGAGAAGCGCGGCGACGTAACCGACCTGGTTGCTGGCATCCGGCGCGCCATCGCCGACCTCGAACTGCTGACGCCGTCGGCCAAGCGTTGCGCGCTGCTCGGCAGTGCGCACAAGCGGCTGGCCTGGATGCTGGACGGCGACGCGCGGCTGGCGGCGCTGGCCGACATGGCGAAGCACTACGGGCGGGCGTTCGAGCTGGCCGCGCGCAACGAGGGGCAGACCGTGGACAGCTATGCCTTCGTCAATCTGTGGACGGCGCGACTGCTGCATGCGCGGTTGAGCGGTGCGGTACTGCCGGCGGATGACGCGCGCACCGTCCGCGACGGATGCGAGCGCGTGCAGCGGGATGCCGCCGCCCACCCGCATCCGGACTTCTGGAGCACGGCCGTGGTCGGCGATTGCGAACTGTTGTGCGCCTTGCTCGACGGGCGACTGGCTGCCGCCGAACAGGCGAGCATCGTCGGCGCCTATCGCGCCGCCTTCGCCCGCGGCGGCAGCGCACGAGAACGCGCGTCGGTGCTCGATCAGGTCGATTTCCTGATCGATCTGGGCGTGCTGCGCAGCGGCCTGAAAAAGGTGCGTGAGGCGCTCGGCGCCTGACCGGGACTCAAGGAGGACACATGGCCAGCGGACTGAAGTACGCGGACGACTACCTGATCGGCGGCCCGGCGCGCGCCCGCGTCACGCCCAACTTCCAGTTGTCGGAATACGCGCGCACCGACGGCAGGGTGCGCGTGCATCGCGAGCTGCTGGCGGCCGTGCAGCGGGTACGCGACGAGCTCGGGGCCGGCGTCAGCATTGCCGGCGTTGCGCCGCGCGGTGGCCTCGGCGTGGGGAGCGAGGGGCGTTTCGTCTGGCTGAAGGCAGCCGATCCGGCGGCGCTGGCCGACGCCGCCCGCCGCGTCGCGCGCGACGGCTGGCTGGCGCGGGTCGAGCCACGCGGCGAGCAGGTCTATGTCGAGATGCACGACCCGTCGAAGCTGCCGGCGCTGGCCGCCGAGCGTGCGCTGGATCTGGCCATCGCGGTCACCGCGGCGTTCGAAACCAGTGGCGATCCCTATCTGCAGGTGACCGGCAATTTCGACGGCGCCGGCCTGTCTTTCGGGCCGCTGCAGGTCAATCTGGGCACCGGCACGCTGCAGGAACTGTTTCGTCGTTTCGCCGCGCGCGACGAGGCCACGCTGCGCGCCTGTTTCGGCGCGCTGTGGGACGAGTGGCAGCGCATGCTGCGTCTGCCGTCGCGCGCGGCGCAGGTGCGCTGGGCCGACGCGCTGAGCCGCGGTCCGCGCAAGGCCGCGTTCGATCCGGCGTGGACGCAGGCGCTGCAGGCGGTCGGACGGCAGCCGGTGTTCCGCGCCGAATGGCTGCGCTACGCTTACGATACCTACGGTCGCAAGCTGGTCGTCGCGCTGGCCTGGCTGAAGGGCGTGCGGCCGATACCGATACGCAACTTCCGCTGCCTCGCCGCGCTGTACGACCTGTGCGTGCAGCAGGGCAGCCTTGACAAGGCGCACGCCGCCATCCGCCGGCGCATCGAGCGGGAGAACCCACAGGACGAGTTCGCGCTGACCCGGATCGCGGTCGAGGAGCGGGGCCGGACCGCCAATGCGCAGTGGCGCGCCGACTGCATCAGCCGCCGGTTGTGCATTCTCGAGCGCGAGCCGGTCAGGGTGATCGAATCCGGCCAGAGCGCACAGCGCGACAATCCGCAGCTCCATCTGCTGCGCAACGCGCCGGTGCACCAGATGGAGCGCTGGCTCGCCTGAGCTGCGGCCGGCACACCGGCTGTAACGGATTTATCGCAGACGGCGCGCAGGCGTCGCTTAAACTCGGGCGCTTCCGACATCCTTTCAGGTTTCCGTCATGTCCCTGCAGCCCGTCATCCTGTGCGGCGGTTCCGGCACCCGCCTGTGGCCCCTTTCGCGCGAACGCTATCCGAAACAGCTGCTACCGCTCGATGGTGACAACACGCTGCTGCAGGACACCGCACTGCGCGCCGGCGCGCCCGGCATCGAACTGGCGCCGCCGCTGGTCGTGTGCAACGAGGAATACCGCTTCCTGACGGCCGAACAGCTGCGTCAGATCGGCGTGCATCCGGCCGCGCTGCTGCTCGAACCGGTCGGCCGCAATACGGCACCGGCGCTCGCGCTGGCTGCCCTCGCTGCCGCAGGCCCCGACACCGTGCTGCTGGTGATGCCGTCTGACCACGTCATCCGTGACACGGCGGCCTTCCGCGATGCGGTGGCCATCGGTGCCGCGCAGGCGCAGCAGGGTGCGGTGGTGACCTTCGGCATCACGCCGGACCGCGCCGAGACCGGTTACGGCTACATCAAGGTGGGCGCCGCACTGGCGGGCAGTCCGGCGCGCACGCTGGACCGCTTCGTCGAGAAGCCGGACGCGCCGACCGCGCAGTCCTACCTGGAAAGCGGCAACTATCTGTGGAACGCCGGCATCTTCATGATGAAGGCCAGCGTGGCGCTCGACCTGCTCAAGCGTTTCCGCCCGGATATCGAGGCGGCCAGCCGCGCCGCCTACGAGGGCGGCGCGGCCGATCGCGACTTCTACCGGGTCAACAAGGCCGCTTTCGCCGCCTGCCCGTCGGATTCGATCGACTACGCCATCATGGAACCGCTGGCCGCCGGCGAACCGCGCGTGGCGCCGGCCGTGGTCGTACCGCTGGACGCCGGCTGGTCCGACGTCGGTGCCTGGGATGCGCTGTGGCAGGTTGCCGACAAGGACGCCGACGGCAACGTGGCGCGTGGCGACGTGCTGCTGCAGGACACCTCCGGCAGTCTTGTGTTCGCCGAAACGCGCATGGTGAGCTGCCTCGGCCTGAAGGACGTGGTGGTGGTCGAAACCAGCGACGCCGTCATGGTGGCGGCCAAGGACCGCACCCAGGACGTCAAGCGCATCGTGACCGAACTGAAGGCGCGCAAGCGGCCGGAGGCGGAAAACCACCGCAAGGTGTATCGCCCGTGGGGCTATTACGATTCGATCGACGCCGGCCCGCGCTTCCAGGTCAAGCGCATCGTCGTCAATCCGGGGGCGTCGCTGTCGCTGCAGATGCACCATCACCGCGCAGAACACTGGATCGTCGTGAGCGGCACCGCCCGCGTGACCTGCGGCGACAACGTGCTGCTGCTGTCGGAAAACCAGTTCACCTACATTCCGCTGGGCACCACGCACCGGCTGGAGAACCCGGGCAAGCTGCCGCTGGAAATGATCGAGGTGCAGTCCGGCAGCTATCTGGGCGAGGACGACATCGTCCGCTTCGAGGACACCTACGGCCGCAAGTGAGGGCGCCGGCCCGCGTGAGCGGGCCGTGCCGTCGTATCAGACGACGAAGGTTTCCAGGCGCTGCCGCATCGACTGCGACAGCGCGTTCATTGCGTCGGCCGCGTGGCTGACCTGACGCACCGCCGCGCTGTTGTGCTCGCTCATGCCGGCGATGCGCTCGACCTGCTGCGCGATGCTTTCGCTGGCGCTGGTCTGTTCGCGCAGCGCGCGTGAAATTTCGTCGGTGGCACCGACCGCGTTGCGCGACTCGCTCTTGATGTCGTCCATCGCCTGCGCCGCCTGTTGCGTCGAACTGCCGATGTGATCGAACTGCGACACCAGTTCCTGCATGCTGGTACGGGTCTGATCGGTCACCGACTGCACGTTGCCGACCACGCTGTCGATCTGTTTGGTCGCTTCGGTCGTGCGCTCGGCCAGTTTGCGCACCTCGTCGGCCACCACCGCGAAACCGCGGCCCTGTTCGCCGGCGCGTGCGGCCTCGATCGCGGCGTTGAGCGCCAGCAGATTGGTCTGGTCGGCGATGCCCTTGATGGTGCTGGCAATCTCGCCGATCTGTTCCACCTGCCGGCTCAGTTCTTCCATGCCGCTGGCGGCCGCCTGTACGTCAACCGCTGCGTCGCGCATCGACGATGCGGTGGTCTCGATCACGTTGCCGCCGAAGTCGGCGCGTTCGAGCGAACTGCGCGATACGTCGCGCGCGTGACCGGCACTTTCGCTGACGTGGGCCACGCTGACGGCGAGCTGTTCGGCTGCCGCCGCCATGTTCGAGGTCGAATCGTTCTGCTGCGCCACGGCGCCGGCCAGCGTGTCAACCGACCCGTGCAGCGACGATGAATGGCTGGCGACCTGCTGCGCGTTGTCGCGCATCGACTTCAGTGTCGATTGCAGCTCGGCGAACAGCGCATTGATCGACGCGCCGGCCGCCGACAGCTCGTCGCCGCGGCTGTCAGGCGCCCGCACGGTCAGATCCATCCGCGCCCGTGCCTGCCCCAGCGCACCCTGCAGCGACGAAAGACTGGTGGTCAGTCGGCGCAGCGTCAGCACGATGCCGGCGATCAGCAGTAGCGACAGCACGGCGATGGCGACGCTGAGCGTGATCAGGCCGGTGCGGTAGAGCGCGCTGGTGCGGGCGCGCGTGTCGTCACCCAGCGCCTTCACGTCCTGTTCTATCAGCCGGGTCAGCGCGGTCATCGCTTCGGTCGCGCTGCGGTCTATGCCCTTCACCGCGCGGTTGACCTTCTTGCCCGACTCGGGATCGGCCGCGTCAAAGCTCTTCAGTGCGGTGACGTAACGCTCATGCATCGCAGCGTGTGCGGCGGCAAGGGCTTTCACCTCGGCGACGCGCGGAGATCCTTCCGCCTGCAGGCGAGCGGCGATGTCCTGCAGGCGCGACGACACGTCCTGCGCATGCTTTTCGAAACTCTTGCTATAGCGCTGGAACTGCTCGACGTCGTTGCCGCGGATCAGGATGTTCTTCCATTCCTGCACCTGGGTCTTGAAATCGATGCTGGCGTTCTGCACGTCGAGGCCGATGGCGACGGTGCGTTGCAGACGCGCCAGATCGTCGCTGACGCCGCGGTCGAGGCGGTAGAGCTGGAGCAGGCCGAAGCCGCCGGCGGCCAGCAGTCCGGCGAGGGCGACGAAGCCGAGGGCCAGCAGGCGGCCGCGCAGTGTTTTCAGTCCGTTCATGTCGGGCACTCCAGAGGCAAGTGCCTGAATATCGGAAAAAAACGTGAATTCTTTACGGTTCGATACCGCAGCCGAGGCGAGACCTACTTGCGCTTGATCAGGCCGGCGACGCCGGCGGCGATCAGCAGGGCCGGCCACCAGGTGCCGAACAGTTCGGCCAGCTCGCGCAGCGAAAAAAGATTGAGGTTGGAAGCCAGCAGCAGTGCGCCGATGACGATGAGGCCGATCGATCCGATCATGAGTTGTCCTTGTTGTCCGGGGCGGTCCAGACCGCGATGGTATTCCGTCCGGCGGCCTTTGCCGCGTACATCGCCTGATCGGCACGGGCGACCAGCGTGTCGAAGTCGTCGCCGTGGTCCGGGCACATCACGACGCCCAGGCTGGCGGATATCTGCGCCTGCCCCTGTTCGAGCGTAAAGGGCTCGCCAAGACGCAACCGGATCTTCTCCGCCACCGCGCAGGCGGCCTCGATCGAGCCGGTTTCCGGCAGCAGGGCGACGAACTCATCGCCGCCATGGCGCGCCAGCGTATCGGCTGCGCGCAGGCAGGCGAGCATGCGGCGGCTCGCTTCGATCAGCACCTCGTCGCCGGCGTGATGCCCCATCCGGTCGTTCACCTCCTTGAAGTGGTCGAGGTCTATGAACAGCAGGCAGAAACGCCGCCGGTAACGCTTTGCGGACGCCAGCGTCCGGTTCAGCCGCTCGACCAGCAGCGAGCGGTTGGGCAGGCCGGTCAGGCCGTCGTGCGTCGCCAGCCAGGCGATCCTCGCCTCGTCGGCCTTGCGTTCGCTGATGTCGGCCATGACGATGATGGCGCCGGTGACCCGGCCGGCGCTGTCGGTGCGTGGCACGCCGGAAGCGAGCACGGCGACTTCGCCGCGGTCGCGGCTCTGCAGCGTCAGTTCCATGCGCACGGTGTCGCCACCGAGCAGTGCGTCCGCCATCGATTGCAGCGCGTGCCGGTTGCCGTCGAAGGCGAGTTCGTCGAGCGAGCGGCCGCTGACGTCGCGCGCGTCGAGGTTGAGCATGCGGTGCAGGCCGGGGTTGGCGTATTCGATGTGGCCGTGCGCGTCGAGCGCAAGGATGCTCTCGCCGGACAGGTTGACCAGGGTCGAGTAGAGCGCCTCGCTGCGCGCCAGCGAGGCGCCCAGTTCGGCCAGCCGCGCGGCGCGGCGGCGGGCCAGCCCGAGGCTCGCGGTCAGCGCCACCACCAGCACACCGAACAGGACGACCAGCGCCAGTTCGGTGTGCCAGCGGTCGATGTCGTCCGCCGCCTCCTTGCGTTGCTCGAACACCAGCAGCCAGCGCCGGCCGTCGATGTCGCGCGTGATCGAATGAGTGGGCGCGTCGAAGCGCACCGGGTCGGCGCCATGGCTGTCGAACAGCAGCGCCTCGGGTGCCGCCGTGTCGCCGTCGTAGATGCGCAGGCGCAGCGACGGCTGCATTCCACCGAGCGTGCCGGCCATCAGGTCGAGCATGCGGAAGGGGCTGAATACCCAGCCGCTGAGCGCGGCCGCGCGTTCCGCCGCGGTGCCGGTCGGCATGCCGCGGCGGTAGGCCGGCAGATAGAGCAGCACGCCGGTCTGGATGTCGCGATCGGCCTCCTGGATCAATCTCACCTTTCCGGTCAGTGCGGCTTCGCCGGTCACCCGGGCCCGCTGCATCGCCTCGCGACGCACCGGCTCGGACAGCATGTCGAAGGCGAAGGCGCGTTGATTGCGCCAGTCCTGTGGTTCGAGATAGACGATGCTGCTGTACTCGGGGCGCTCCCCTGGCGGATGGATCCGGTATTCACCGCCATCGCGCGCGCGCATCGATGCGATGTGGCTGTCCAGGTCCGCCGCCCTCACATGGGCTGAGAAGCCGACGCCCTGAATGCCGGGAAAATCCTCCTGCAGCGACAGCGCGCCGACATAGATCCTCCAGTCTTCCAGCGTGACGTCGTCCGACGCATCGAACAGCGCGCGTGCGCCGCGCAGCACCTGACGGTAGGCGCGCATCCGTTGTTCCACCTGCTGCGTGATGTCGCGCGCCTCGAAGGCAAGACGTTCGTCAACGCGCTCGCGGTGCCGGCGATCCATCTCGTTCCACACCAGATAGACCGCCAGCGTCGCGCCGAGCGTGGCGAGCAGCACGGGCAGGCCGATCTGCCAGACAGAACGGTCCGTTGAAGCTCGCGTGTCGGGCGCTGCGCTCATGTCGGCTATTGAACCTGCATTTTCTGGGCATGTCACCAAACTCGGGGCGGCCGCGTTGCGCCGCAGTGAGCTTTCTGGTGCGTCAAGGACTTATCGACAGCCGGCGGCCGGTCTTGACCCCTCCGGGCCGCTGCACGCAGGTGCCCCGGCTTATACTTGCGCCCTTTCCCTGTCGGTGCAGTTGCAGAAAATGGCCCAATACGTGATGTCCATGCTCCGCGTGAGCAAGGTGGTTCCCCCGAAGCGCACGATCATCAAGGACATATCGCTGTCCTTCTTCCCCGGCGCCAAGATCGGCCTGCTCGGCCTGAACGGCTCGGGCAAGTCTACGGTGCTGCGCATCATGGCCAATGCCGACCGCGAATACGACGGCGAGGTGCAGCACCAGCCGGGCGTGCGCATCGGCTATCTGCCGCAGGAACCGGAACTCGATCCGGACAAGACGGTGAAGGAAGAGGTCGAATCCGGCCTCGGCGAAATCGTCGAAGCGCGGCAGAAGCTGGAGCAGATCTACGCTGCCTACGCCGAGCCGGACGCCGATTTCGACAAACTGGCGGAAGAGCAGGCGAAGTACGAGGCGGTGCTGGCGGCGGCCGGTTCCGACGTCGAGACGCAGATGGAAATCGCCGCCGACGCGCTGCGCCTGCCGCCCTGGGATGCGAAGATCGGCCCGCTGTCTGGCGGCGAGAAGCGTCGCGTGGCGCTGTGCAAGCTGCTGCTGTCCAAACCGGACATGCTGCTGCTGGACGAACCGACCAACCATCTGGACGCCGAATCGGTGGACTGGCTGGAGCAGTTCCTGGTGCGTTTCCCGGGCACCGTGGTGGCGGTGACCCACGACCGCTACTTCCTCGACAACGCCGCCGAGTGGATACTCGAACTGGACCGCGGCCACGGCATTCCGTGGAAGGGCAATTACTCCAGCTGGCTGGACCAGAAGGGTGAGCGGCTGCGCCAGGAAGAGTCACAGGAATCGGCGCGGCAGAAGGCGCTGGCGACCGAACTGGAGTGGGTGCGCGGTAACCCGAAGGCGCGTCAGGCCAAGAGCAAGGCGCGCCTGGCCCGCTACGAGGAAATGAGCAGCGTTGAATACCAGAAGCGCAACGAAACGCACGAAATTTTCATCCCGCCGGGCGAGCGCCTGGGCGACAAGGTGATCGAGTTCCACAACGTTTCGAAGGGCTTCGGCGACCGCCTGCTGATCGACAACCTGAGCTTCAGCATTCCGCCGGGCGCCATCGTCGGCGTGATCGGCCCGAACGGTGCCGGCAAATCGACGCTGTTCCGGATGATCCAGGGCAAGGACACGCCGGATTCGGGCGAAATCGTGGTCGGCCCGACGGTCAAGATCGCCGCTGTTGACCAGACCCGCGACGGTCTCGATGGCTCGAAGACGGTGTTCGAGGCGGTGTCCGATGGCGCCGACATCCTGACCGTCGGCCGTTTCGAAATGCCCAGCCGCGCCTACATCGGCCGCTTCAACTTCAAGGGCGGCGACCAGCAGAAGATCGTCGGCAACCTGTCTGGCGGCGAACGCGGCCGGCTGCACCTGGCGAAGACGCTGATTTCCGGCGGCAATGTGCTGCTGCTCGACGAACCGTCGAACGACCTCGACGTGGAAACGCTGCGTGCGCTGGAAGACGCGCTGCTCGAGTTCTCCGGCTGCGTACTGGTCACCTCGCACGACCGCTGGTTCCTCGACCGCATCGCCACCCACATCCTGGCGGCGGAGGGGGATTCGCAATGGACCTTCTTCAACGGCAACTACCAGGAATACGAAGCCGACAAGAAGAAGCGTCTCGGGGAAGAGGGCGCCAAACCGAAGCGCATCCGCTACAAGCCGATCAGTCGCTGATCACGCAGCGGTTGCGCCCTTCGGACTTCGCGCGATAGAGCGCGAAGTCCGCCCGTTCCACCGCGTGTTCAATCGATTCCCCGGGGCGGAACTGGGCCAGTCCTGCCGAGAACGTGACCGCGGCCGCGTCGGTGGCGGTGACCAGCCGGGTCTGCGCCAGCGCCGCGCGCACGCGCGCCATCGATTGATCGGCCTTCTTTACAGGCGTGTCAGGTAGCAGCACGAGGAACTCCTCGCCGCCCCAGCGTGCCAGCACATCGGACTCGCGCAGCGCACCGGTCGCGGTGGCGGCGAAGCGCTGCAGCACGATGTCACCCGCCTTGTGTCCGTAGGTGTCGTTGACGCGCTTGAAGTGGTCGAGATCGATCAGGCAGACGGAGAGCGGCGAGCCGTTCCGCTCTGCGCCCCGGGCCAGTTGCGCGAACAGGTCGGTGGCGTAGCGGCGGTTGGGCAGTCCGGTCAGCACGTCGCGCGTGGCCAGTTCCTGGATGCGGCTCAGCGCCGCCTCCAGTTCGTTGCGCTGGGTGCGCAGGCGGGCCCGGATGGCCAGCAACTGTTCGCTCAGCCGGCCCATGACTGCGAGGACGACGGCCGTCAGTACGAAGTGCACCCACTCCACCTGGAACGGGTAGTCATCCGGGCGCAGCGTGGACAGCGTGAACATCGTCAGTCCGGTGCCGACGACGACGCATCCGTTGTAGATGCGGCGTCCCCTGCGGTCGAGATTGAAGATGCTGAACACGAGGGTGAGCGCGAGCAGCATCAGCAGCGCACCGCGGACCGGCGTGAACACGATGTAGGCGGCGGTGATCCAGGCGCCCGCCGCCATGACCTGCAGGAAGGTGAGCGAAGGATCGCGAAACCGCAGGTTCAGCCCGCTGCGCAGCGTGGCGTAGACGACCCCCATCCACACGATCATGCCGCCCTGCAGCAGGCGGGTCGCGACCGGGGCGGCCATGTCGTGCGCCAGCGCGTATTCGGCCAGCCCAAGGCATACCACGTACACCAGCATGGACGTGAATGCGCGGGATATGCGCAGGCGCTGTCGCGGCTCGTCGTCCAGCACCAGACTAAGCAGACGCCTTGACGTGTGCCCGGGCGGGGGCACGTCGCGCTGCGGGTGAGGCCCGTCGTTTTCCTTGTCCATTCGTTCCTCGTACGGAATGCGCTGCCTGCCGCGGCGTTTTGGCAGACGGTGTGCGCATTTCATTCGCGTCGGGATTCAGACTAGCGCCGCCGGCCGACGTTGTCGCTGCGCGGGGTCAAGTCTCGGGATGTCGAAAGGTGTCTGTCTGTGAACAAGAGTTTCGCCGGTCGGGCGCTGCGCCGGATCAGCCGGGAGTTCGCTCCGGCGGACGTTTTCGCGTCGTCACCCGGTTCGACGCGGCGCACCCGCGGTGGCCTGTTCGAGACTGTCGTCGGACCGGATTCGGGGATACCTGCCGAAAAGGCGGGCTTGAGCCCGTGTGCCGCCGGGATTGCGCGGGCTTCAGTTTGCGGCAGCGGGGGCGTACGCTTCGCGTTTTCCGGGCCGCGACGTGCGGCCCCACCGGGAGCCAGGACGATGATGCGAACCTTCTGCGCGGCCGCGCTAGCCAGCCTGTGCCTGAGCGCGCCTGCGCGGGCCGTAGACGTGGTGTTCGACTACCGCTACGACAGCGGTGGCTTCTTCACCGACGACCGACGTGCCGTGCTCGACGACGTGGCACGCTTGTTCAGCAGCAATCTGGACGACACGCTGGCGGCCATCGCGCCCACCGGCGACGACGTGTTCCAGGCCCGTATCTTCGATCCGGTCGATCCGCTGAACGGCACGGTGCTGGTGCCCGGGCTGACGGTGGCCGCCGACGAGATCCGCATCTTCGTCGGCGCGCGCGCCTTCTCCGGGCAGACGCTGGGTGTGGGCGGGCCCGGTTTTCACGTGGCGGGCGGCAGCAGCGACTTCGTTGCGCTGGCCGACGGGCGTGGCGAGCCGGGGGCATTGGCGTCGCCGCCCACCGATTTCGCGCCCTGGGGCGGCACCATCACCTTCGGCACCAACGTCGGCTGGTACGCCGACGACGATGTCGGCACCGTCGAGAACTTCGCCGGGCTGTTCGACCTGTATACGGTGGCGGCGCACGAAACGGCGCACGTGCTGGGCATCGGCACCGCCGACAGCTGGTTCGCCCAGGTCAGTAACCGCAGCTTCATCGGTGCCAGCGCCTCCGCGATCAACGACGGTGTCGCGCCGCTGCTGCGCAACGACGGCAGCGACGCGCATTTCGATACCTCCCTGCGGGCTGCCGCGAACGGCGTCGATCAGGTGCCGCTGCTGTCGCCGGTCATTCCCGCCGGGGCGCGCCGCTACATGACCGAACTCGACTGGGCGGCGCTGCGCGACATAGGGTGGGAGGTTGCCAGCCTGCAGGCGACCATGCCGGCGCCGATACCTGAGCCGGCCACCTGGGGCCTGATGGCGGGCGGCCTGTTGCTGGTGGGCGCGGCCGCCCGACGCCGTGCCGCCTGATGCCGCGGCGCGCCCTTTGCACACGGCGGTAAAGTCCGGCGCAGGATTGCCGAAAACAGGGGACGTCAATCTCCTGTGCGCGGCCGCATGTCCGAAACGATGAAGATCCAGGCAGAGGCCACGGTGGTTCCTGCCGGCAGCGACCCGGCAGCCGTCGTTTCGGGCGCCGAGGTGCGCGCCTCGCCTGGCGTGACCGGCCGTCGCCGTCTGGTGCTGATGCTGGGCCTGCTGCTCGCGCTCGGCTTTCTGGCCAATACGCTGCTGAGCTACTCGGTGTCGAAGCGAGAGATCCAGCGCTCCATCGTCGAGAACGAACTGCCGCTGACCTCCGACACCATCTATTCGGAGATCCAGAAGGATCTGATCCGTCCGGTGTTCGTGTCTTCCGTGATGGCCGGCGACACCTTCGTCCGCGACTGGGTGCTGCAGGGCGAACGCGACGTGCCGGCGATGACCAAGTTTCTCGGCGAAATCCGCACGCGCTACGGCACCTTCACCAGCTTTTTCGTATCGGAAGCGACCCGCAACTACTATCACCCGGACGGCGTGCTGCGCCGGGTGGAGCAGGGCAGCGAGCGCGACGCCTGGTATTTCCGTTCGCGCGACCTCGACGCGCCATACGAAATCAACGTCGATTCCGACACTGCTTCGCCCGACACGCTGACCGTATTCGTCAATTACCGCGTGTTCGACTACGCCGGCAAGACGGTGGGCGTGACCGGCGTCGGCCTCACCGTCAACACGGTGCGGCGGCTGCTGTCCGGTTACCAGCAGCGCTATCACCGCGGTGTCTATTTCGTCAACCGCAGCGGCAACATCGTGCTGTACGGCGACCAGCCCTCGCACGGCACGCTTCGCATCGGCGAGGTCGAAGGCCTGCGCGACATCGCGCACGAGGTGCTGGCCCGCGACAGCGGTTCCTACCAGTACCGCGAGGGCGGCAAGGACTACCTGCTCAATGTGCGCTACGTGCCGGAGCTGGACTGGTACCTGTTCGTCGAAAAGGTCGAGAACGAGGCGCTGGCCGACATCCGCCGCACGCTCTACATCAACCTGCTCATCTGCGCACTGGTGACGGCGGCGGTGCTGTGGCTCGCCAGCCTGACGCTGGGTGGCTACCAGCGCCGGTTGGAGCAGATGGCCACCACCGACCGGCTGACCGGCCTGCTCAACCGTCACGCCTTCGAAATCATGCTCGAACACGCGGTGGCCGAGGTGCAGCGCAGCCGCCGTCCGTCGGCTGTGCTGCTGATCGACATCGATCACTTCAAATCGCTGAACGACCGCTACGGCCATCTGGCCGGCGACCGCATGATCGAGCACGTCGCGGCGCTGATACGCAGCGGCCTGCGCGCGTCCGACATGGCCTGCCGCTGGGGCGGCGAGGAGTTCCTGGTGGTGCTGAAGGACTGCGCAGCCGACGACGCGCGCCAGCGGGCGGAAACCCTGCGCGCGCTGATCGGCGCCAGCCCGCTGAGCATAAGCGGCGCGGCGGTGACGGCGACGGTCAGCGTCGGCGTCACCGCCTTTGCTGCCGACGACACGCCGGTGCGGCTGGTCAACCGTGCCGACCGCGCGCTGTACGCGGCCAAGGGCGACGGCCGTGATCGCGTGGCGATGGCCTGAGGCGCAGGATCGGGGATAATCCCGCCTTTCCCGCAGGCCCTGCATCATGACCGCCGACCGTCGCACACTCGAACTGCTCGCGCCCGCCAAGAACGCCGATTTCGGCATCGAGGCCATCAACCATGGCGCCGACGCCGTCTACATCGGCGGCCCGTCCTTCGGCGCGCGCAAGGGCGCCGACAACGACATCGCCGACATCGCCCGCCTGTGCAGCCACGCGCACCGTTACCACGCGCGCGTGCTGACGGCCTTCAACACGATATTGCGCGACGACGAGCTCGAACCGGCCCGCCGCGCGATCTGGCAGCTGTACGACGCCGGTGTGGACGCGCTCATCGTGCAGGACATGGCGCTGCTCGAAATGGATCTGCCGCCGATCCAGCTGCACGCCAGCACGCAGACCGACATCCGCGACGCCGCCAAGGCGCGCTTCCTGCAGGACGTCGGCTTCACGCAGATCGTGCTGGCGCGCGAAATGACGCTGGAGGACGTGCGCAAGGTGGCGGCGAACACGTCCTGCACGCTCGAATACTTCGTGCATGGCGCGCTGTGCGTCGCCTTCAGCGGCCAGTGCTTCATCAGCCACGCGCATACCGGCCGCAGCGCCAACCGCGGCGAATGCTCGCAGGCCTGTCGTCTGCCCTACACGCTGACCGACGCCCAGGGCAGGGTGGTGGCGCACGACAAGCACCTGCTGTCGATGAAGGACAACGACCAGTCGGCCAATATGCGTGCGCTGATCGATGCCGGCGTGTCCTCGTTCAAGATCGAGGGCCGGCTGAAGGACCTGGGCTATGTGAAGAACATCACCGCCCACTACAGCACGCTGCTGAACGAACTGCTGACCGACCTGCCGGGCTACCGCCGTGCCTCCAGCGGCCGCTGCACCTATACCTTCGTGCCGCAGCCGGAGAAGACCTTCAACCGCGGCTCGACCGACTACTTCGCCAACGGCCGCCAGCACGGCATCGAAGCCTTCGAGTCGCCGAGCTTCGTCGGCGAGGAAGCGGCGACGATCAGCAAGGTGGCAGCCGATCACATCGAGGTCGATGCGGCGGTGGACATCCACAATGGCGACGGCCTGAGCTACTACGACAGCCACCGCGAACTGATGGGCCTGCGCATCAACGTCGCGCAGGGCCGCAAGCTCTACCCGAACGCGATGCCGGACGATCTGAAGCCAGGCGTGACGCTGTACCGCAACCGTGACCAGGCCTTCGAGCGCGCGCTCGAGAAGAAGTCGGCCGACCGCCGCATCCGGGCAGACCTGCGCTTCGAGGAAACGGCGGACGGCTTCGCGCTGACCATGACCGACGAGGACGGCGTCAGCGCCCGGGTCGAACTGGCGCACGACAAGCAGCCGGCGCGTGACGCCGAGCGGGCGCTGGCCGGCATCCGCGACAGCCTGGGCAAGCTGGGCAATACCCTCTTCGAAGCCGGCGACATCGCGATCGACCTGCCGGAGGCGCGCTTCCTGCCGGCGTCAACCCTGAACGGCCTGCGCCGCGACGCCGTGGCGCTGCTCGAGGCGAACCGCATCGCCGCTCACCAGCGACCGCAGCCCGGCGTGCCGGTCGAACCGCCGGTGCGCTTCACCGACACCGAGCTGTCCTATCTGGCCAACGTGTACAACGAGAAGGCGCGCGCCTTCTACCGCAAGCACGGCGTGGAACTGATCGCCGACGCCTACGAGGCGAACCAGGAGCTGGACGAGGTGTCGCTGATGATCACCAAGCACTGCCTGCGTTTCAGCCACAACCTGTGCCCGAAGGAACTGAAGGAGTACGACCTGCGCGGCATGGTGAAGGCCGAGCCGATGACGCTGATGAACGGCAACGACAAGCTCACGCTGCGTTTCGACTGCAAGAAATGCGAAATGCACGTGGTCGGCCGCATCCGCAAGAACGTGCTGAAGGCGCAGGCGGTACCGGTCACCTTTCACCGCAGCGCGCCGGAAGGCGTCAAGGTGACACGCTTGGCGCGCTGATCGCCCTCAACCTTGCGTGCCTGCATGCCGCTGACAACACCATGCGGGCACAGCCCGAGCCGATAGATCGCCAGCCGACGTCATACCGACCGCCATGCAGAATTCCGTGCCGCACTGTCCGTCCTGCCGCGTGCCGATGAAGGTGCACCGCTTCAAGAATCACGGCGGCGAGGACATGGAACTCGACATCTGCTGGCACTGCCAGGGGCTCTGGTTCGACACGTTCGAAAACCTGCAGCTGTCGCCGGGTTCGGTCAACGAACTGTTCAAGCAGCTGCACGCGCACCGCGACGAGATGCAGCATCCGGTCGCCAACGTGATGGCCTGCCCGCGCTGCAGCCGCAAGCTCGACAAGGGCTACGATCTGGTGCGCAGCGGGCGTTACATGACCTACCGCTGCCCGGAGAAGCACGGCCGCTACAGCAGTTTTTCGTCCTTCATGGTCGAGAAGGGCTTCGTGCGGCAGATGACGACAGCCGAGATCGCCGACCTGGCGAAGCGGGTCGGCGCCATCTACTGCACCGGCTGCGGGGCGCCGGTTGACATCCGCAAGGACCACGCCTGCCCGCACTGCCGCTCGGCCTTTTCGCTGCTCGATCCGGACGCCGTCGAAAATGCGCTGAAGGGCTACCACCAGGCCGAAGTGAAGCGCACCACGCGCGACCCGGTGTCGATGGCCGACGCCATTGTCGAGAGCGAACGCACGCGCGCCCGCGCCGACCGGCAGCGCCAGATCGAAGGCGCTCGCGATGCCGGTGGTCTGGACGTGGCCGACCTGCTGGTGGCCGGGGTCGGCCTCGTGTGGAAGGTGCTCACCCGCTGAATGCGGGCGCGCTCATGGCGCCGGTCGGCCGGATTGTTCGGCCTTGGCCGCGGCGGCCGCATCCTCATCCATGTGCCGCTTGAAGAAGCGGCCGAACCAGATGCTCATGAAAATGACGATGGCGATCACCACCAGGCTCATCAGCCCGTAGTCGGTTGAACAGCAGATCGGACAGCGCTTTCATGATTCCCTCCCTTTCGACGTGTTTTCGTCATTGAAGCGCCGGCCGGGTCATGACGGGCTGATGCAGGTCAACCGGGCGCCTGCTTGCCCGCCACCCAGGACAGCAATCCGGTCAGGAAGCGCCACACGCGCGGCAGCAGCCACAGCATGAGCAGAACGAAGAAGGCGAGCAGCACCAGGAAGAAAACCGGGTAGGCGAAGGCCAGCCACAGCCCGCCGACCGCGAGGCCGTCCTCGCTGGTCGAGGCGAGCACGTTGCTGACCGGCTCCGGCGAGGCGTTGATCGCCACCCGGCTGCCCGCCTTGGTCAGATGAGTGGCGCCGGTCAGCGTGCCGCCGAGCAGCGCGCCGGCCAGCACCACCGGCGTGCTCTGATCGGCCAGTGCCCAGGCGGCAAGCAGCGCACCGGCCGGAATGCGGATGAAGGTGTGCAGACCGTCCCACAGGCTGTCCAGCGCCGGCACCTTGTCGGCGAAGAACTCGACGCACAGCATGAAACCGGCGGCGGCCAGTACCAGCGGGTGTTCCAGCACGTCCAGTTCGCCCGGCAGTTCGACCCATTCCATCCGCCCCGCCAGACCGGCGATAAAGATGACGGCGTACAGCCGCAGGCCGCTGGCCCAGGCGAGGCCGGCGGCGGCGGCAATGGCTTCGGTCAGATCCATGGCGTGGGCATCGCTTCGGTTATCGGACGTCGCGCCCGCATGCCCGACCGGCATGCGGCACTCGATATTCATGCTAGCCGAAGCGTGCGGGGCCGAACAGCGCAGCCTCAGGCGAGTGTACCGGCCAGTGCCAGCAAGGCGCCGGTGGCGGTCAGCGCCGCCGAGAACCTGAAGGTGAGCGCCGGCCACGCATTCACCAAGGGGACGAACAGGCTGCCGCAGACCATCCAGGCCGTCAGCACCAGCACGGTGCCGGCCATCGGGCCGCTGATCGCGATGGCCAGCAGCAGCTGCAACAGCGCGCCAGCCAGCGCCAGTCCTCGACCGCAGCTCATCAGCCAGCGCGGCGGCGCGGCGTCTTCGCAGGCGCGGGCCTTGCCGGCAGCGAACAACGCAGCGACGGGCGCCACGCCGGTCAGCGCGAGCCCCATTTCGGTCAAGCCGTTCATCACGTGACGGCACCTGCCGCCGGCAGCGCCCGGCCGCCGAGCGGGAGCGCGCAGAGCAGCGCCATCAGTGCCAGCACGGCCAGTATCGGGCGATCTGCCTCGATCCCGAGCCAGCCGAGCAGGGCGCCGCCGATCAACCAGACGAACAGTGCCGGACCACGGAACCAGCGAACGACTGACAGCGCTGGCAACAGCACGAAGAAGGCGATAAGCATGCCGGTGTGACCGGCACCGCGACCATCGCCGCTGGTCTGGGCGATGCGGAAGCTTTCGACGAAACAGGTCGCGAGCACCCACCAGGGCAGGCCGTTCATGCAGCGACGCAGCAGGCCCGTGCGGCGCGCTCTGGTGGGTGCTCGCGCGGATGCCGCGCTGGCGCGGGGCAGCAGCATTGCGCCAGCGGAACAAGCCAGTGTGGCGATGGCACAGGCGGCGGCCACGGCGCCGGCCTGCGGCGCATGCAGCAGCAGGCCGCTCAGCGCGACCGTCGCGCTGCCGGCGGCGTTGCCGTAGAGGCCGCGCCGCCAGACCGAGACGGGCTGTTTGGCCTGTGCAGTCAGCGTCGTCAGCAGCAGCCAGAGCACGATGAACAGCCAGGGGCCCAGGCCCTGATTGCCCGGCAGCAGTTCGAGACGGCGGCCGAGCCACAGGCTGGTCGCCGCACAGAGCAGCAGCGCAGTCGGTGCGGCGGTCAGCAGCGCCGCTATGATGCGGTCAAACAAGGCGTCCTCCGGTCATGGCCGGACTGTGAGCGGCGTCGCCCGAGCGGTGCTGCTGGCGGCGTCGGTCGGCCCAGATCACCGTACCGCTGATGGCCAGCCCGGCAGCGCTGAGACCGAGCACGCAATACAGCGCCTTGAGCATGAGGCCGCCGAAATCGCCGAAGTGCAGCGGCTCCATCCAGCCGTCGAAACGGCTCCAGAATCCGCGCTGGCGCGGGTCGCGCAGGTCCAGCGTGCGGCCGTCGGCGCCGGCGTAGCTGACACGGGCGCTGCTGATCAGATGCTGCGGCAGGTCGCCGGAGATGGTGACGACGGCATCGGCGCGCTGAACGTTGCGCAGCGAAATCGTTTCCGGCTCCAGACCGGGCAGATCGCGACGCGCCTGAAGCAGCAGCGCGTCCAGCGATTGCATCGGCTGTTTGCGCGCGTCCTTCGGCAGCGCGACTGCGGGGTCGGCGCCGCCAGTGAGGTAACGCCAGCTCTGTTCGAACACCGGTGCGAGGCCGAGCCAGCAACCGGTGAAGGCGATCAGCAAATGGAAGGCGAGACCCCAGATGGCGGACGCCTTGTGCAGGTCGGACGCCGCCAGCCGGCTGCTGCGGCGCCAGCGCACCGTGAACAGCTCGCGCATGATCTTGCGGTGGATGACGATGCCGGTCAGCGCCAGCACCAGCATGACGGCGCCGAGAAAGCCGACGATCCAGCGCGGTGCGAAGAACAGGAACACGTGCAGCATGCGCACGAACTGCCCCAGTTCGCTGTCCACCGGGCCGATCACGGCGGCGTTGCCGGCGTTGACGGCGATCTTGCTGCGCAGACCGTCGTCGTGCCGCACCTGCGCGAAGTAGGCCGGACTGGTGGCGGTCGGCAGCACGATGTTCTCCACCTTGCTGCCGGGCAAGGCGCTCTGCACGGCCGCCAGGACGGCCTGGGGCCCGACCGGCGACTGCGCATGTTCGAGGTGGCGCAGCGACGGATTGCCCCACAGGTCGATCTCATGCTTGAACACCGCCAGCGCGCCGGACACGCAGATCACGAACAGCAGCACGCCGGTGACGATGCCGGCCCACGAGTGCACCGCGAACAGCAGGGTGAGCGTGCGTTGCGACGCCACACTCAGAAGTCCAGCGTGACCGACGCCAGCACGCGGCGCGGGTCGCCGAGCGGAATGACGTTGTTGTTGAGGCCGCCGGCGAAGTAGTCGCGGTTGAACAGGTTCTTCGCGATCACGCTCAGGCGGTAACCCTGGCCGATATAGCTCACGCTGGCGTCGAACACGGTGTAGTCGGGAATCGTGTAGGCGAAGCTGTAGCCCTGTTTCTCGCTCTCGTAGCGCAGCCCGCCACCGAGGCCGAGACCGGTCAATGCGCCACTGCGCACGCGGTACTGCGCCCACAGCGAGGCGCTGTGCCGCGGCACGTTGTCCAGCGGTTTGCCGACGTTGGCCGCAGTGGCATCGCGCACCACTTCGCCGTCGGTGTTGGCGTAGGCGGCCGACAGGTTCCAGCCGTTGCGCAGGTCGGCCAGCAGTTCCACTTCGTAGCCGCGCGTGCGCTGTTCGCCGATCAGGATGTAGAAGCCCGGGTTTGAGGCGTCACTCGCGCGCACGTCCTGCCGTTCGAGGTCGAAGTGTGCGACGGTCGCCTGGACGCGCCCCTGCGCGAAACTGAACTTGACGCCGACCTCGGTCTGTTTGCCGCTTTCCGGCTTCACCGCCTGGCCGCTGACCGAGTACCCGCCCTGCGGCAGGAAGGATTCCGAATAGCTGACGTACGGGGACACGCCGTTGACCACTTCGTAGATCAGGCCTGCGCTGCCGGTGGTGGTGGCGTAGTTCTCGTCGGTGATCGAGGTAGCGGTGAGCACATTGGTCGAATCGACCGAGGCCCAGTCACGGCGCAGCGTGACCGACGCATTCAGCCGATCGGTCAGACGTACCTGGTCGCGCAGATAGACGCCGGTGTAGCGGATCGTTTCGTCAAGATCGGTCAGTGGCGTGCTGCCGCAATTGACTGTCGCTCCATAGACCGGCGTGTAGACGTTCAGCGCGGCGACGGTGCACCGGGTCGTCGTTTCGCGTTTGGCGTGGTGGTTGGTGTCTACGCCGGCCAGCACCGTATGGCGTGTCGCGCCGACATCGAACGCCCGTGTAAGGTGAGTGTCGAGGCCGTAACCGTGGCCGCGGAAGTCCTGCAGCGTGCCCTGACGGTTCAGCAGGCGGTTGTTCGCCTGCAGACCCGAGCCGGCGACGGCAACCAGGCGCCCGTCCATGTCGTAGTCCTGCCAGCGGAAGTTCTGGCGCAGCGTCCAGCCGCTGTCGAAACGATGTTCCAGCGCGTAGCCGATGCGCGCCTGGCTGGCTTCGTAGGGGCCGAAGCCCGGTTCGCCGATGAACAGGCTGCGGTCCACGCGCCCGTTCGGGTTCGGCAGCACCGAGCCGCGCACCGGCAGCCCCTGCTGCCGGACGTACTCGCGCGTCTGGAAGCTGGTCAGTATCGTGAAGTCGGTGCGCGTGCCGAGGTCGAGCGACATCGACGGCGCGATCCAGCGATTCTTGTAATAGACGAAGTCGGTCGGGTCGTCGCTGTTGAGCATCAGGCCGTTGATGCGCAGTGCGGCGCGGCCGGTGTCGGACAGCGGGCGTCCGAAGTCGAAGGTGAACTGGCGGAAGTTGTCGCTGCCGCCGGTGAGGGCGACCTCGGTGAACGCATCCGCCCGCGGGCGCTTGCTGACCATATTGACCATGCCGCCCGGCTGCACCAGACCGAAGTTCACCGAGGCCGGGCCCTTCAGCACCTCGATGCGCTCGGCGCCGAAGGTTTCCTGCGCGACCCGCGCGTCCATCTCCACCCTGAGGCCATCGACGTAGACCGATTCGGTCGCGCGCTGGCCGCGGATGATGAAGTCGTCCCAGCCACGGCGACCGTAGTAGCCGGACACGACGCCGGCCACACCCTGCAGCGCGTCGGTCAGCGACTGCACGCCACGCGCATCCATCTGTTCGCGCGTCACGACGGTGACCGACTGTGCGGTTTCGTTCAGCGGCAGATCGGACTTCAAGGTGCTGCTGCTTGCCTTGCGCGCCGTGAAGCCGATGTCGCCAGCGGCGTTGACGCGGACGGCAGGCAGGGTTGCGACCGCGTCTTCGGCTGAGGCGAGCGGGGCGAGCAGTGCGGCGATCGCGGCCGCGAGAAGATGAAGGGGGAGGCGTAGCGGCGGGATTCGGGCAGTCATGGCTATTTGTTTTAATGCGTACGAGAATGATTCTTGTTAATTATCGCGGAAATGCTGCCGCGAAGTGAACTGTTTTGCCCCGCCCTGTCATTGCCCTTGAGCTACCCACCTCATTATTGTTGATTGTTGCTATGGTTAGGAGGCTTATGGTATTGTTCCGTACATGCTCCAGGTACGCGATCTTCCGACCCCCGACATCCTGCGTCGCTTTGCGCAGCGTTATCCGGACGCCGATGTCAGCGCGGTCACCGGCTTTCTGACACTGCTGCGTACGGCGACCGAGCTGTCGCAGGCACTCGATGCCTTCCTGGCGCGGCATGGTCTGCTGCAGGGGCGGTGGTGGGTGCTCATCCTGCTGTTCCGCGAGGAAACGCTGGAATCCTCACCGTCGGTGCTGGCGGAAAAGGCCGGCGTGACGCGGGCGACGATGACCGGTCTGATCGATGGACTGGAGCGCGACGGTCTGGTGCAGCGCGTGTTCGACACCGCCGACCGCCGGCGCACCACAGTGCGGCTGACCCCGGCGGGGCAGGGCGTGCTCGACACCGTGATGCCGGATTACTACCGGCGGGTGCGCACGCTGATGGCCGGGCTGGACGAGAACCAGCGCGTGCTGCTGCAGTCGATGCTGGGCGCCGTGCATGCCGGGCTCGATGCATTCGCGTGACCCGTAAAAAAATTTGCCTCAATAGTTAGCCTCCGTATCAACCCTGCACACTGAAAGGATATTGAAATGACCCAGAGCGCACTCCAGACCGCCATCGCCGACATCAACACCCGCTGGGACGCCGCCTTCAACCGCGGCGACGCCGCGGCCGTCGCCGCGCTGTACGACGCTGAAGCGGCTGTGCTGCCGGCCGGCGGCGAAGCGGCCATCGGTCCGGCGGCCATCCAGGCGCTGTTTGCCGGTGCCATCGCCAGTGGCATCCACAACCACCGCATCGAACTGCATGCGGTGGCCGGCGACGACGCGCTCGCCACTCAGCGCGGCCGCTGGAGCGCGCAGGCGAAGAACGCCGACGGCGAACTGCAGACCTTCTCCGGCCACATCACCGTGGTCTATCGCCGCCAGCCCGATGGCAATTGGCGCGCACTGACCCATACCTGGAACTGAGGAGTACCAGCATGAACACACGCTCGCCGTCGCTGCGCGCGGTCGCCGCCCTGCTGCTACTGGCGGTGATCTGGGGCTACAACTGGGTGGTCATGAAGATCGGGCTGATCGACATGGACGCCTTCCAGTTCGGCGCCTGGCGCACCTTCGGCGGTGCGCTGAGCCTGTTCGCACTGATGGCGGTGCTGCGCCGGCCGTTCCGGCCGCAGCACCTGCCCTGGGTGGCGACCATGGGCGTGCTGCAGACCACCGGCTTCACCGGGCTGATCATCCTCGCGCTGGTCAGTGGCGGTGCCGGCAAGACGGCGGTGCTCACCTACACCATGCCCTTCTGGGTCATGGTGTTCGCCTGGCCGCTGCTGGGCGAGCGCTTGCACGGCTGGCAGTGGCCGTCGGCGGTCGCCACGCTGGCCGGCCTGCTGTTCATCCTCGATCCGGCGCACCTCGGTGGTGACCTGACCAGCATGGCGCTGGCCACCTGTGCCGGCGCGCTGTGGGCGCTGGCGGTCATCGTCGCCAAGCGCCTGCAGATCCGTGCGCCGGACATCGACCTGCTGTCGATGACGGCCTGGCAGATGCTGTTCGGTTCGCTGCCGCTGATCGCCTTTGCGCTGTTCTGGCCGGGGCGGGAGGCGAACTGGACGCCGTCGCTGATCGGCGCGCTCGGCTTCAACATCGTGCTGGCGAACGCACTGGCCTGGCTGCTGTGGCTGTACGCGCTGCGCCGGCTGTCGGCCGGCACCACCAGCATGGTGTCGCTGCTGACGCCGGTGATCGGCGTGCTGGCGGCGGCACTGCAGCTGGGCGAACGGCCGCTGGCGAACGAACTGACCGGCATGGTGCTGATCGGCGTCGGCCTGTTGCTGCTGTCGGTCGAAGGCCTGCGTCAACGTCGTGCGCAGATCTCTCAGACCTCGACTGCATCCGGAAACGCCTCCCGCGCGTAGACAGGGCACGCAGGGTGCCAGCGCTGGCACCCGTTCAACCACCCGTGCCATGCGAGGAGTCATCCGATGAAAAAGAACCTGCTGTCCGCAATCGTTTTCGGGGCGCTGGTCGCCGGCTGCAGCCAGATGGGCAGCACGCCGGTCGCCCGCCTCGACGACGGCCAGTTGCCGCTGCCTGCCGACTACAAGGCCTGGCCGCGCTTCCTGACCGCAGTGCAGCGCGAGGACGTCAAACAGATACGCGACATCTACATGAACACCGATGCAAAGAAGGGCAGCGCTGAAAAGGGCTTTCCGAACGGATCGGTGTTCGTGATGGAAAACTGGTCGGTCAAGCTCGATGCCGACGGCAAGGCGGTCAAGAGCGCCGACGGCAAGCTGGTGAAGGACAAGCTGGCCGCCGTGTTCGTGATGGGCAAGGACGCCGGCTGGGGCGGCACGGTGCCGGAGGCGCAGCGCAACGGCAACTGGATCTATTCCGCGTTCAAGGGCAACGGCGAGCTGAATGGCGACGCGAAGTACGACGCCTGTCGCGGCTGCCATGCACCGCTGAAGGACAAGGACTTCGTGTTCCGCTATGACGAGCACTTCGCCGCGGTGAAGGCCGGAAAGTACTGATCCGTCGCCGCCCGCGCCTCACAGCGCCAGCCGACCGGCGGTACGCACGCCGCCGCGGCTGTCCGGCTGCACGACGACGGCCTCGCCCATGGCGAGGTTGTCGCCGGTCAGCGCCAGCACATTGACCTGATGTGTCACCAGCGCGACCCGGCGTCCGCCGTCGAGCGCCGCGATCCACTGGCGCAGCGCCGCGGTCTGGCGCTCGCGGTCGCCCTGGCCCGCGAAGAAGGAATTCAGCGCTGGCAACACCTCCACCTGCAGTTCCGGAAACATCTCCTTCGCGGTATCGATGCAGCGGCACCAGGCGCTGCTATACACCGCGTCGATCTTCACGTCGCGCGCCCGTAGCGCCTCGCCTGCCGCGCGCGCCTGCGCGCGGCCGCCTGCGGACAGGTTGCGCTGCGTGCTGCAGTCGCCGATGCGAAAACCGGCTGGATCGCCGATGCCGGGCTCGGTCAGCGCATGACGCAGCAGCAGGGCGCCGCCCGAGCGCAGCGCGTCCAGCGCGATTCCGTTGCCGGCGTGCGCGCCGGTCGGTCGCAGCATCAGGCAGCCGAGCGCCTGGAGGGCGTGACGTCTGTTCATGGGCGGCGAGCCAAAGTAAGGACTTGGGCTGTCAACCGGTCATACTCGTGGCAGTTTCGTGGCAGTTTCCGGCCGGCCGCGAGGCACCACGGGTGAGCCGAACTGAAACCTCCTGACGACGAGAGGCGAAGATGAAATCGAGCAAAGCGGTGATCGCGACGGTGCTGTGCGCGCTGATGAGTGCGCTGCCCGCGCAGGCCGATCCCTTGTCCGGCGTTAGATCCATCGTGCTCACCAATGCCAGCGGAGGGCGCGAAGTGATCGGTCAGGTGGTGTTTGCACCGTTGGGCGACGGCCGCTCCTCCTTCAAGGTGACGCTGGACTCGCGGCTGGAAGAGTACTTCCTCGCGATGCGACCCTTCCGCTGTCTGACCGGGCCGACACAGCGCCTGTGCAGCTTTCCGGTCGAACGCGAGCCGCAGGTGGTCAGCGCGGGCGATCTGGTGCCGCTGGAATACGCGCTGATGTTCATGCGCACCGCGCCGGCTTCGCTGCACATCGATCCGTTCAACGGTGTGTACTATCGTATGAAGGTGGTCGGCGAGCGCATCGAAGGTCGGGTGCACGATGTCGATATGGACCCCTTCATCACACCGGACAGCGTGCCGGAGGAACGGCGTACGCGGCCGCTGCGTGACGCCGACCTGAGCGCAGGTGACCCGAGGTCGCACTGGTTGCCGACGCTGCTGATCGAGTAGGCCGGTGTAGCCCTCCTACCCTGTGTGTCGCTCAGTCAGGGTTCAAGCACGGACACGGTCCGCCGTTAACGGACCATTGTCGAACCAAGGCTGGCATCGATGCCCCCCTTGCATGGCCGTGATGCTGAGTATCCACCGTCTCGCGACGCAGGCGTCGTCGCGAGACGGCTGCGCGCGCTCATCGTCGAGGACAACCCGGTCGACGAACTGCTGGTGCTGGCCAAGCTTCGCGCCGCGGGCTTTGCCGTCGAACACTGCCGCGTAGACAGCGTGTCCGCGCTCGAAGTGGCGCTGCGCGAGCTGCACTGGGACATCGTGATTTCCGACTACGTGCTGCCCGATTGCGACGGTCTGGACGTGCTGACCGTGGTTCGGCGCATGCAACCCGATCTGCCCTTCATCCTGGTGTCGGGCGGCATTGGCGAGGCGGTCGCCGTCGATGCCATGCGCGCCGGCGCACAGGACTACCTGCTCAAGCAGAACCTGCTGCGCCTCGGCGCCGTGGTTGATCGCGAACTGACCAAGTCGGCTACCGCCCGCGCACTGCGTGCCGAACGGCAGAAGCTGCGCGAGAGCGAACTGCGGCTGCACAGCATTCTGGCCACGCTGGAGGACATCATCTGGTCGATCGAGCTGCCGTCGCAGAAGCTGGTCTATCTGAACCCGTCGGCCGAAGCCATCTACGGCGTGAGCGCCGAAGCCTTCCTCCACGGTGAGGTCAACTGGCTGGACATGGTGCATCCGGACGACCGCGCACGCATGCTGCGCTCGCTGAAGGAGGCCACCACCAGCGGCAGCCTGACCACCGAGTACCGCGTCGTCCGGCCCGATGGCGAAGTGCGCTGGATACTCGACCGGGCGCGCGTGGTGTTCAACGAGCACGGTGCGCGCATACGCCTCGACGGCATCGCCCGCGACGTGACGCAGCAGCGCAGCAGCGAAGCCAAGCTGCGTCAGGCCGCCCACTTCGACGTGCTGACCGGCCTGCCCAACCGCATCCTGCTGAACGAGCGGCTGCAGAAGGCGATCGACGCCGCGATCGACACTGACGCGATGATGGCGGTCGTGTTCATCGACCTCGACCGTTTCAAGATCGTCAACGACAGCATGGGGCACGACGCCGGCGACGAACTGCTGCGCGTGCTGTCGCGTCGCCTGTCGCAGCGGGTGCGCGCCAGCGACACGGTAGCGCGCTTGGGCGGCGACGAGTTCGTGGTGCTGCTGCCGGAGATCCGCCAGGCGCAGGACGCGCAGGCCGTATGCGAACAGATGCTGGGCGCGCTGGCGCCGCCGGTGTCGATACGGAATCACGACATCCACTGCACCGCCAGCATGGGTGTGGCGGTGTTTCCGCGCGACGGCCGCGACGTGGCGACGCTGCTGCGCCATGCCGACGCCGCGATGTACCGCGCCAAGCAGGCGGGGCGGAACACGATCCGTTTTCACGAGCCGGACCAGAACGCCGCCTCCGGTGTGCTGCGCCTGGAAGCCGAATTGCACACCGCGCTGGCGCAGGAGCAGTTCGAGCTTCACTTCCAGCCGCAGGTCGATCTGCTGAACGGGCGCCGCGTCATCGGCTTCGAGGCCCTGGTGCGCTGGCGCCACCCGGAACGCGGGCTGGTGTCGCCACTCGACTTCATACCGCTGGCCGAGGAAACGGGCCTCATCGTGCCACTCGGACAGTGGGTGCTGCGCCGAGCCTGCGAGCAGGGCAAGCTGTGGGCGGAACGCTTCGACCCGGAACTGCGGGTCGCGGTCAATGTGTCGGCGCGGCAGTTCGTCGGTAGCGACATCGTGCGCACCGTGTCGCGCGAACTCGAGCGCAGCGGCCTGTCGCCGCGCAATCTCGAACTGGAACTGACCGAATCGATGCTGATGCACAACATCGGCCAGACGGTGAAACTGCTCGGTGACCTCAAGCGGCTGGGCGTCGCGGTCGCCATCGACGATTTCGGCACCGGCTATTCCAGCCTCGCCTACCTCCGGCGCTTTCCGATCGACGTGCTGAAGATAGACGCGTCCTTCGTGCGCGACATCGGCCACGACGCCGATGACGCCGCCATCTGCGCCTGCATACTCGCGATGGCCGGTTCCTTGCGCATCGAGGCGGTGGCCGAGGGCGTCGAAACCGAAGACCAGCTTGCCTTCCTGCGCGAGCAGGGCTGCCGCATCGGTCAGGGCTATCTGTTCGGCAAACCGATGCCGGCGGACCAGGCGACCGCGCTGCTGGCGCGCGGCGCCGCCTGACCGCTCAGTTCACCGGCATCACGAACTCCGGCCCCTTCGAACCGCTGTCCGGCCAGCGCTGCATGATGCTCTTGTAGCGGGTGTAGAAGCGCACGCCCTCTTCGCCATAGGCGTGCAGGTCACCGAACAGGCTCTGCTTCCAGCCGCCGAAGGAATGCCAGGCCATCGGTACCGGGATCGGGACGTTGATGCCCACCATGCCTGCTTCGATGCGCTGGCCGAATTCGCGCGCAGCGGCACCGTCGCGGGTGTAGAGCGACACGCCGTTCCCGTACTCGTGGCTGTTCACCAGCTCGATCGCGTCAGCGAGGTTTGCCGCGCGCACGACGCACAGCACCGGGCCGAAGATTTCCTCCTTCCAGATGCGCATCGCCGGCGTGACGCGATCGAACAGCGTGGCGCCGAGGAAGAAGCCCTGTTCGCGGCCGGCCACCGTGTGACGGCGACCGTCGAGCACCAGCTGCGCGCCTTCGGCGATGCCGGCATCGATCAGCGACACGATGCGTTCGCGGTGGGCGGCGGTCACCACCGGACCCATGTCGGTGCCGTCGGCTTCGCCGTCGCCGATGTTCAGCTTCTGCGCACGCGTGCGCACCGCCTCGACCAGCGCGTCGGCGATGTCGCCGACCGCCACCGCGACCGAAATCGCCATGCAGCGTTCGCCGGCCGAGCCGTAGGCGGCGCCGATCAGCGCGTCGGCGGCCTGGTCGATGTCGGCGTCCGGCATCACCACCATGTGGTTCTTGGCGCCACCCAGCGCCTGCGCGCGCTTGCCGTGGCGCGCGGCCGTTTCGTAGATGTGGCGGGCGATCGGCGTCGAACCGACGAAGCTCACCGCGCGTACGTCCGGGTGTTCGAGCAGCGCATCGACCGCGATCCGGTCGCCCTGCAGCACGTTGAACACGCCGTCCAGCAGGCCGGCGTCGCGGAACAGTTCGGCGGTCAGCAGCGACGGCGACGGGTCGCGTTCGGACGGCTTCAGGATGAAGCTGTTGCCGCAGGCCAGCGCGACCGGCGCCATCCACATCGGGACCATGAAGGGAAAGTTGAAGGGCGTGATGCCGGCGACCACTCCGAGCGGCATGCGCTGGCTCCAGTTGGCGATGCCGCCGCCGACGTGGTCGGAATACTGACCTTTGAGCAACTGCGGAATGCCGCAGGCGAATTCGATCACTTCCAGCCCGCGCTGCACTTCGCCCTGTGCGTCCGGGAAGGTCTTGCCGTGTTCGCGCGTGATCAGTCGCGCGATGTCGGCGCTGTGCCGCTCGACCAGTTCCTTCATCCGGAACAGCACGCGCGCCCGGCGCTGCGGCGCCAGCGCGCCCCAGGCCGGCTGCGCGGCAGCGGCGCTGGCGACTGCGCGGCTCACGTCCGCATCGGACGCGAGCAGCACCTGCCTGGCCACCTGTCCGAGCGCCGGATCGAACACGTCGGCGCTGCGGGTGCTGTACAGCGCGCTGCGCTGGCCGTCGATCCAGTGGGTGAGGGTGTCGGAGGTGGGCGTGTTCATCGTCTTTCGGAGCCTGCGTTGAAAGACGATATTGTGCGCCCGTGCGCGGCTGCGGTCTGCGTGCAGTGCGTCAGCGCAGCCGTCCCTTGCCGCCGGCGCTCAGTCGAACCAGTCGCGTCGCATCGAGCGTACCGAGCCGTCGCGCGCGTTGATATGCACGTCCCACTCCTTGCCCGCGGTGTCGATCAGTTCGAACTCGTAATCGTAGTCGTCGCTCATGAAGCGGCGTTCGAGGTCGGCTTCGATCACCGTGCCCGGCTTGGCGGCGAGCGCCTTGGCGGTCGCATCTTCCAGCGAGATGAGCTTCATCGCCTCGGCGATGGCGCGCATCTTCGGCAGATCGTCGTCGTCCGCGAAGGCGGGCGGTGCGAGCAGGGCAGCGAGCAGCGTGGTGGCGATCAGGACGTTCTTCATGGCCGTACTCCTTCGGGTGAGGGCGCATCGAGCGCCATGCGTGACGGCAGATGCACGGTGACGCGCAGTCCGCCGAGGACCGGTGACGGTCCGAATTCGAGTGCGCCGCCATAGCTGTTGACCAGGTCGCGCACGATGGACAGGCCGAGGCCGTGGCCCGGTTTCGTCTCGTCCGCGCGGAAGCCGCGCGCGCTGAGTGATTCGAGTTGTTCGGGCGCGCAGCCCGGGCCGTCGTCCTCGATCAGCAGCTTGAGGTCCGCGCCACGTTCGACCGACAGCCGCACGCGGCGGCGGCACCAGGCGCACGCGTTGTCCATCAGGTTGCCGAGCAGTTCCATCAGGTCTTCCGCGTCCATTGCCAGCGTGACGTCGGCAGCCATGTCGAGCGCGATGTCCGGCGAGCGTTCGCCGTGCAGGATGGACAGCGTGGCCGATAGCCGCTCGGCTGCGTCGCGCAGGTCGCTGCGCCGCGCCGGGTGGGTGCCGCCCATCAGTCGCGCGCGGCGCAGTTCGCGCTCGATGGCGCGACGCATCAGTTCGGTGCTGTCGGTCATGCGCTGCTGCAGTTCGGGGTGGGCCGCCATCGCCGGCGACTCGGCCACCTGCAGCAGTACTGCCAGCCGCGTCTTCAGCGCGTGCGCCAGGTTGCCGAGTGCGTCGCGCGAGCGTTGCGAGCGGCGCAGCAGCATGCCGAGCAACGAGTTGAACTGATCGACCAGCGGCGCGATCTCGTCCGGCAGCGCGACGTCGAGCCGCTCGCGTTCGCCGCGCTCAAGCGCCTGCATCTGCGCGCGCAGCGTATCGAGCGGCGCCAGCGAACGGCGCACCACCCACTGCTGCACGGAGAGCACGAGCGCGACCACGGCCAGCGTCAGCAGGCCGTACAGCAGGTGCCACTCGCGCAGCCCTGCGCGCAGTGCCGACAGGTCTTCGGCGACCAGTATGCGTACCGACTGGCCGCGCTTTTCGTAGCGCGCCGACAGCAGCCACAGCGATTGCCCCTGCGGGCCGGCGGCTTCGCTCTGCGCGATGCGTTCGCTGCCGGCGGACGGCAGGGCCAGCGTGCCGTCCCACAGCGAGCGCGACGAAATGTCGTCACCGCCGTCGATCACGATGCGGAAGTAATGGCCGGAGAAGGGCTGTCGGTATTCGCCGCCGACGCGCGCGTCGTCGAGCTTCAGCGGTGCGCCGGCTTCGCCGTCGAGCGCCGCCAGCAGGTTCTCGGCGTCGCGCTCCAGTCGCTGCGAAAGTTGCGCCTTGAGCAGGCGTTCGATGGCGATGCCGGCGAGCAGCCACTGCAGGCCGGCCAGCATGACGAAGCTGATCGCCAGACCGGCGGCAAGACGGGTGCGCAGCGCGTACTTCACGGCGCCTCCGGGGCGTCGAACACATAGCCCTGACCGCGCCGCGTCTGTATCCAGTCGCGACCGATCTTGCGGCGCAGCCGGGTGATGTGGGCTTCGATCACATTGCTGTCGTGATCGGTGGCGTGGTCGTACAGGTGTTCGTTCAGGCGCTGCTGCGACAGCACCTGGCCGGCGTGCAGCATGAAGCAGCGCAGCAGGCGGAATTCGATGCTGCTCAGTTCTATCGGCGCGCCGCCATCGAGCGCGGCGCTCTGCGTTGCTTCGTTGAGCCGCAGCGCGCCGCGTGCCAGCGGCCCCGGCGCGCGCCGCGCCGCACTGCGCTTCAGCACGGCGGCGATGCGCGCCAGCAGTTCCTCGCTGTGGAAGGGCTTGCAGACGTAGTCGTCGGCGCCAGCGTTAAGCACCTCGACCTTTTCCTGCCAGGTGTCGCGCGCGGTCAGCACGACTACCGGCATCGCGCGCCGTGCGTCGCGCCACTGGCGCAGTACGTTGACGCCGTTGCGCCGCGGCAGACCGAGATCGAGTATCACGAGGTCGTAGTCGATGGCTTCTGCCGACAGCTGCGCGAACACGCCGTCGGTCGCGACGTTGACCGCGTAGCCGGCGCGTTCGAGCAGCGGCTTCAGTCCGGCAACCAGTGTTTCGTCGTCTTCGGCCAGCAACAGGCGCATGTCAGTCGTCCTGCTCCATCTTCAGCAGTGCGCCGGTGCGTGCATCGAGCTTCAGTTCCCACACGCGGCCGGCGTCGTCGAGTATCTCGGCTTCATACACCCAGATGCCCTTCTTCTGTTCGAGTTCGATGTCGATCAGCTTGCCCGGCTTCTCGGCGCGAGCGCGCTCGGCGATCTTCTCCAGCGGCAGGATGTCGCCGCGCTGGCTCAGCGCGCGCGCCTGCGTGTGATCGTCGCCGGCCAGCGTGTCGGGCGCGTGCAGCAGCACGACACCGGCGGCCGACACGACAAGCAGGGCGGGCAGCAAAACGAAAAGTGCGATGCGTTTCAGGTTCATGCCCCCAGTGTAGGGAATGAAGCTGAAATCACGCTGAAAGCGCGCTATTTCTTGCGCAGCATGTGCCGGCTCACCCGTTCGCCGGCCAGACCGATCATCAGCCGCACCATGCCGTAGGCGATCCAGCGCAGCAGCCGTTCGTGCAGCGGGCGGGTCTTCCACTGGCGGTGCCGCAACTCGCGTCCACCGTGGCGGGCGGCGGCGCGCAGGCTCTGGCGCAGTTCGTTGGCGAAGCCGATGTCGTGCACGACGATATTGGCTTCGCGCGCCAGCATCAGGCTGAAGGGGTCGATATTGCTGGAGCCGACGGTGGCCCAGTGCTGGTCGATCACCGCCGCCTTGGCGTGCAGGAAGCTGCGCCGGTATTCGAAGATGCGTATGCCCTGCGACAGCAGCGAGCCGTACAGCGCCTGCGAGGCGTAATGAAGCAGCGCGTACTCGACCCGCCCTTGCAGGATGAGCGTCACCTTGACGCCGCGCGCGGCGGCAGCGATCAAGGCCTGACGGAAGCGACGGCCGGGCAGGAAGTAGGCGTTGGCGATCAGCACCTCCTCGAAGGCGCCGTCTATCGCCTGCAGGTAGGCGTTCTCGATGTCATGGCGGTGCCGCAGGTTGTCGCGCACCAGCAGCGCCGCACGCACCTTCCCGGTGTGACGGTTGGCGTAGCGGCTGGTGCGCGGCAGGCGCGGCCGGAACTGCAGCGTCGCCCAGGCAACGCGCTCCCACAGCTTCTGGCATTCGAGGTGCATGCGCGCCACCAGCGGCCCGCGCACGCGCACCGCGTAGTCGAAGCGTGGCGGCGTATGGCCGGGCGTATGCATGTCGTCGATGATGTTGATGCCGCCGACGAAACCGGTCTGTGCGTTGACCACCACCATCTTGCGGTGCATGCGGCGCAGACGGTTGCGGCGGAAACTCATGCGGCCGACTTCGGGGCGGAACATCAGCACATGTACGCCGGCGGCTTCGAGTGCGCTCTGGTGCGTGTGCTCGAAGTCGCGCGCGCCGAATCCATCGACCAGCACGCGAACGCGTACGCCACGTCGCGCTGCGCGCGCCAGCGCGGCGGCGATGCGGCGGCCGGTGTCGTCGTCGTCGAAGATATAGGTTTCGAGGAAGATTTCGCTGTGCGCGCGGTCGATCGCCTCTTCCAGCGCCGGGAAGTACTGCATGCCGCACACCAGCAGCTGGATGTCGTTGCCGGGCAGCAGACGGGTCATCGCGTTGGCAGGACCAGACGTGCGGTCAGCGCGGCGTGATCCGACACGCGCGACCAGGGCGGCCCGGAGTGCAGCTTCACCTCGCGTACGTTGACGCCGCGCACATAGATGCGGTCCAGCCGCAGCAGCGGAAAGGCGGCGGGAAAGCTGCGCGCGGGGCGGCCGTGTATGACGCTGTGCGCCTCGTGCAGACCGAGTGCGCGCGACCATTGCTCTTCGGCCCGGTTGTACCAGTCGTTGAAGTCGCCGGCGACGATGAGGCCGTCCTCCGCCGGGATGGTGCGGCGGATGTGCTCGGCCAGCATCGCGTACTGCTGGCGTCGCCCGCGCGCGGTCAGGCCGAGGTGTACGCACAGCGCGTGCACACGGTGGGCGTCGTCCGGTTCTATCACGCAGTGCAGCAGGCCGCGCTGCTCGAAACGATGCGCCGACACGTTGACGTTGCCGCTCTGCGAGATCGGGTGTCGCGACAGGATGGCGTTGCCGTGGTGGCCGTGGTCATACACCGCATTGCGGCCGTAGGCGGTGGCCGGCCACATCTGGTCGGCGAGGAATTCGTACTGCGGCTCGGTCGGCCAGTCAGCGTGGCGCTCGGCGTGACCGTGGTGCTGACCCTGCACCTCCTGCAGGAACACCAGATCGGCGCCGAATGCGTGCAGGCGTTCGCGCAGTTCGTGGATCACCATGCGGCGATTGAACTGCGAAAACCCCTTGTGGATGTTCCAGGTGCAGATGCGCAGTTCGGTCATGAGGTGAGCGGGTGGCCGCGCACTTCGTCGGCCAGCTTCAACATGTGGCGGCAGAATGCCGGGTCCTCGCCGCGCAGCAGCATCAGCAGTTCGGCATGGAAGGCGTCGCGCGCCAGCCACTCGCGCATGTAGTCGTCCCACGAGGCCCAGCGCCGCGCCGCCAGCCCGTCGGGTTCGTCGGTCCAGGCGACCAGATAGGCGCGCTCGAACAGCGAAATGAGCATCTGGTGGATGGTCTGCATGCGCCGGCGCTGCTCGTCGCTGAGCTGTTCCGGCGCATGGTTCTCGCGCAGCGGCAGGTCGGGGTTGGCGAGCACGATCTTCAGGAAGTCGATGTAGGCGTCCGACAGCATCTGGTACGCCTCTTCGTCCTCGTTGTCGCGCTCGCGCCGCTGCTGATAGATGAAGGTGATGACGGCAAGCGGCAGGCCCAGTGTCGTCACGACATAGCTGGCAAGTTCCCAGGCCTGCATCCAGTCCATGAAGCGGAAGACCTTATGGCGAAGCAGCCAGCATGCGGTCCATCGCGAGCTTGGCGGGCCCGGCTTCGTGCGCCGGCACGCTGATGCGATTCACGACATTGCCCTCGACCAGATTTTCCAGCGTCCACGCCAGGTGCTGTGGGTCGATGCGCTGCATGGTCGAGCACATGCAGACGGTGGGCGCCATGAACTGCACCGTCTTGCCCTCGTGCTTCACCTCGTCGGCAAGGCGGTTTACCAGATTCAGTTCGGTGCCCACCAGCCACTTGGTGCCGGGTGCGCCCGCCTTCACCGTCTTCAGGATGTATTCGGTCGAGCCGACGAAATCCGATTGACGGCACACCTCGAACGCGCTTTCCGGATGGGAGATGACGATGCCGTCCGGATTCTGGTTGCGCCAGCGCAGGATGTGCGACGGCTGGAACATCTGGTGCACCGAACAGTGACCCTTCCACAGCAGGATCTTCGCCTTCGCCACCTGTTCGGCGGTGAGGCCGCCGTTCTCCAGATCGGGGTCCCACACCAGCATGTCCTCAAGCGGAATGCCCATGTTGTAGCCGGTCCAGCGACCGAGATGCTGGTCGGGGAAGAACAGCACCTTCTCGCGCCGCGCCAGCGACCATTCGAGAATGCTGCCGCAGTTTGACGACGTGCACACGATGCCGCCGTGCTCGCCGCAGAAGGCCTTCAGATCGGCCGCCGAGTTGATGTAGGTGACCGGCGTGAAGGTGTTGTCCGGGTCGTCGCCGAGCAGGCCGCGCAGTTCGCGCCAGCAGCGCTCGACCTTGGCGAGGTTGGCCATGTCGGCCATCGAACAGCCGGCAGCGAGGTCGGGCAGGATGGCGATCTGTTCCGGCTTGGACATGATGTCCGCCACTTCGGCCATGAAATGCACGCCGCAGAACACGATGTATTCGGCATCGGTCTGGCTGGCCAGGCGCGACAGCTTGAGCGAGTCGCCGGTCAGATCGGCGTGGCGATACACGTCCTCGCGCTGGTAGTGGTGACCGAGGATGACCGCGCGCTGGCCCAGCTTTTCGCGCGCGGCGAGGATGCGCGCCTGCGCCTGTTCGTCGGCAAGTGCGTTGAAGCGGTCGAAACTGATGGTGGCGACTTGCATGCGGTGTCCTTGAACTGCGTTCAGCCCTGGTGCCAGGGCAGTCCGGCCTTGCGCCAGCCGCCAACCGTATTGCGGTGGCCATTGGCGTCGGCGTCACCCTCGAAGCCTTCGAGGATGTTGTAGGCGTTGCTGTAACCGGCTTCGGCCGCGGCCGCGGCCGCGCCGTGCGAACGTCCGCCGCTGCGGCACAGGAACATGACCAGCGCCTCCGGATCGACCTGGTGCTTCAGCTGGGTCAGGAAATCCGGGTTGCGCTGACCGTTGGACATATTCCACTCGA
The DNA here is from genome assembly GCF_965284615.1 of Methyloversatilis sp. Lineage (GTDB taxonomy): Bacteria > Pseudomonadota > Gammaproteobacteria > Burkholderiales > Rhodocyclaceae > Methyloversatilis. The sequence continues at coordinate 3,387,376 of NZ_OZ260098.1, read as the reverse complement.
TCTGCACCGAATCCGGCACCTCGCCGACCCATTGCCATTCGGCCGACGTGCGCACGTCAACGATGCGGGCGCCGGGGGCCAGTTTCAACAGTTCGTGTGCTTCGGTCGGTGTGACCGCGCCGGCATAGGGCAGTTGCAGCTGTTGCGCGCGCTCGCGCGCGAGTCCGAGGATTTGTCCGAGTGTTGCCATGGCGTACGCCCATCTATTGAATGGACGGAAGTATATAGCGCGCCATTCCTGCGGACAGGAAAGCACCGAAGTGGTGCGTTGTGTTTGTTGGCATCCCCATGTTGGTGCGTTGCTGCGCCTGTTTTGTGCATGTCACCGGCCGCAAGCCCGCATGTGGCACAATCACAAGGTTGAAATGATCGCGTGGCACGGGTTCTGCTTCAGGCCGCGCAGCAGGAAAAGTCGCAGCCGGGGCGTACCCTCGATCGGGTCGTTCGCCATGGCTGCGCCGGAGCTGTCGTCGGACACCGGCGACGGCTCGTCGTGACCCTTCAAGCCGACTGTTGCACATACATACCTCGTAGGAGAGATTCATGACCACCGCGAAGCAGGTTCTCGACATCATCAAGGAAAAGGAAGTCAAGTTCGTCGACTTCCGTTTCACCGACACCCGTGGCAAGGAACAGCACGTCGGCGTGCCCATCAGCGCGTTCGGCGAAGACAAGTTCACCGAAGGTCACGCGTTTGATGGTTCGTCGATCGCCGGCTGGAAGGGCATCCAGGCTTCCGACATGCTGCTGATGCCGGATCCGGAAACCGCCTTCATCGACCCGTTCTTCGACGAAACCACGCTGGTCATCAGCTGCGACGTGGTCGAACCGTCGGACGGCAAGGGCTACGACCGTGACCCGCGCTCGATCGCCAAGCGCGCCGAGGCCTACCTGAAGTCCTCCGGCCTGGGCGACACCGCCTACTTCGGTCCGGAACCCGAATTCTTCATCTTCGACAGCGTCGAGTGGAACATCGACATGTCGGGCTGCCGCGTGCAGATCTTCTCGGAAGAGGCCGCCTGGTCGTCCGGCGAGAAGTTCGAGAGCGGCAACACCGGTCACCGTCCGGCAGTGAAGGGCGGCTACTTCCCGGTTCCGCCGGTCGATTCGCACAACGACATCCGTGCCGCCATGGTGCTGGCACTGGAAGCCGTCGGCATCCCGGTCGAAGTGCATCACCACGAAGTGGCGACCGCCGGCCAGAACGAGATCGGCACCAAGTTCAACACCCTGGTCCGCCGCGCCGACTGGACGCAGACGCTGAAGTACATCGTGCACAACGTCGCCCACAGCTACGGCAAGACCGCGACTTTCATGCCCAAGCCCATCGTCGGTGACAATGGCTCCGGCATGCACGTGCACCAGTCGATCTGGAAGGATGGCAAGAACCTGTTCGCGGGCAACGGCTACGCCGGCCTGTCCGAGTTCGCGCTGTACTACATCGGCGGCATCATCAAGCACGCCAAGGCGCTGAACGCGATCACCAACCCGGGTACCAACTCGTACAAGCGTCTGGTTCCGCACTACGAAGCACCGGTCAAGCTGGCCTACTCGGCCCGCAACCGTTCGGCTTCGATCCGCATTCCGCATGTGGCCAGCGACAAGGCCCGTCGCATCGAAACCCGCTTCCCGGATCCGCTGGCCAACCCCTACCTGTGCTTCGCCGCACTGATGATGGCGGGTCTGGACGGCGTGCAGAACAAGATCCACCCGGGCGACCCGGCCGACAAGAACCTGTACGACCTGCCGCCGGAAGAGGACAAGCTCATCCCGACCGTCTGCGCCAGCCTCGACGAAGCACTGGCCGCGCTGGAAGCCGACCATGCCTTCCTGACCAAGGGTGGCGTGTTCTCGGAAGACTTCATCGCTGCCTACATCGAACTGAAGATGGGCGAAGTTAACCGCACCCGCATGACGACCCACCCGGTCGAGTTCGAGATGTACTACAGCCTCTGATCCGGTTTTCCGGAACGCGTGTCGGCGCAAGCCGCACGCGTGGCGTTGAAGGTCGGGACGGCATGTGCGTTCCGGCCCGAGAAAAAGGACGGCAACTTGCCGTCCTTTTTCATTGTCACTGCGCGGGCGGGCGTCCTACACTCGCCCGGCAATGACCCGATCCGTTCTGGTGACCCACATGTTCCGAGGTTTCAACCGCATCCTGATTGCCACCGCGGCCGCGCTTGCGGCGCTGCCGGCATCGGCTGACGTCTATAAGTGCGTCGATGCCGATGGTCACGTCACCTATACCAACGACAAGTCGCGTGCGCGCGGATGCAAGCTGCTGTCCAGCGAAATGCCGGTCAGTTCGGTGCCCGGGCCGGCGGCGACTCAGCCCAAGCCGGCCGCCCCATCGGGCGGATTTCCGAGCGTCAGCGGCGACCAGCAGAAGGCGCGCGACAGCGAACGCCGGCGCATACTCGAAGCCGAGCTCGACACCGAAACGAAGAATCTCGAAGCGGCGCGCAAGGCGCTCACCGAGGGCGAAGCGGTGCGACTGGGCGATGAGCGCAACTACCAGAAGTATCTCGATCGCATCCAGGGGCTCAAGGACAATGTCGCTCTGCACGAACGCAACGTTGACGCGCTGCGCAAGGAGATTTCCAAACTGCCCTGAGCGTCCCGCGCGCTCCGGCGCATCGGCTCTGGCGCGCTTCTTGCGTGATTTGGCGCCATGAGCCTGCCTTCGCCCCGTACCCCCACCCGCGTCTGGCCCGACCGATTCAACGGGCTCGAACTTCTCGCCAGCGCGGTTGCGCTGCTCGACGCTGAACGCAACATCGTCTATCTGAATCCGGCCGCGGAAAACCTGTTCGCAGTCAGTTCGTCAAAGCTGGTCGGCAAGCACTGCGAACGCCTGATCGGCCCCGATCACGGCCTGGACACCGCACTGGACAATGCGTTGGCCAAGGACTGGAGCTATACCGGCCACAACCTCACGGTGCAGCGTCTGCTCGGCGGTCCGCTGCAGCTCGACTGCACGGTGTCGCCGGTGCATGCCGATGCCGCTCGCATCCTGCTCGAGTTCCGTCCGATCGACCAGCAACTGCGCGTTGCGCGCGAGGAACAGCTGCTGCAGCAGCAACAGGCCAACCGCGAGCTGATCCGCAACCTCGCGCATGAAATCAAGAACCCGCTGGGTGGCATCCGCGGTGCCGCACAGCTGCTGGAAGGCGAACTGGAGCGGCCCGACCAGCGCGAGTACACGCAGGTCATCATCAAGGAATCGGACCGCCTGCAGGATCTGATGAACCGGCTGCTGCATTCGCACCGCGCGATGCAGGTCAGTTCGGTCAGCGTGCACGAGGTGCTGGAGCGCGTGCGCCTGTTGATCGGCGCCGAATTCCCGAAGGTAAAGGTGCAGCGCGACTATGACACCAGCCTGCCCGATCTGGTGGCCGACCGCGAACAGCTGATTCAGGTGGTGCTCAACATCGCCCGCAACGCGGCGCAGGCGATGCAGGGCGACGGCGTGATTCGGCTGCGTACGCGCGCCTACCGCCAGGCCACCCTGGTGAAGCGGCGCCACAAGCTGGCACTCGAATTGCAAGTGATCGACAACGGCCCCGGCATCCCGGAGGAGCTGCTCGATCGCATCTTCTATCCGCTGGTGTCCGGCCGCGATGGCGGCACCGGCCTCGGGCTGACGCTGGCGCAGAGCTTCGTGCACCAGCACCACGGCACCATCGAGGTGCAGAGCCGGCCCGGCCATACAGTTTTCACAATACTTCTGCCCTTCAAGCAGGGCACGACGGAGAAACCATGAATCCGGTCTGGATCGTCGATGACGACCGCTCGATACGATGGGTGCTGGAAAAGGCCCTCGCACGCGAGTCCATTCCCTTTGAAGCCTATTCCACCGCGCAGGAGGCGCTCGATGCGCTCGACGCCGGTGGCCAGCCGCAGGTGCTGGTGTCCGACATCCGCATGCCGGGCGAGTCCGGATTGTCTCTGCTGGAGAAGGTGAAGGCGCGTCACCCCAGTCTGCCGGTCATCATCATGACCGCGTATTCGGATCTCGACAGCGCGGTCGCCGCCTTCCAGGGCGGCGCCTTCGAATACCTGCCCAAGCCTTTCGACGTTGACCATGCGATCGAACTCGTCCGGCGTGCAATCGAAGAAAGCATGCACCAGGGTGGGGCGCCGGCGGAAGCCGACATGGCGCCGGAAATCCTCGGCAAGGCGGCGTCGATGCAGGACGTGTTTCGTGCCATCGGCCGGCTCGCCCAGAGTCACGCCACGGTGCTGATCAACGGCGAGTCGGGCACCGGCAAGGAACTGGTGGCGCGTGCGCTGCACCGGCACAGCCCGCGGCGCGAAGCGCCCTTCATCGCGATCAACACCGCCGCCATCCCGCGCGACCTGCTCGAATCCGAACTGTTCGGCCACGAGCGCGGTGCCTTCACCGGTGCCACCGCGACGCGGCGCGGACGCTTCGAGCAGGCCGACGGCGGCACGCTCTTCCTCGACGAAATCGGCGACATGCCGCCGGAACTGCAGACCCGCCTGCTGCGCGTGCTGTCCGACGGCCACTTCTACCGTGTCGGCGGCCACTCGCCGATCAAGTCGAACGTGCGCGTCATTGCGGCGACCCACCAGAACCTCGAAGACCGGGTGAAGCAGGGCCTGTTCCGCGAAGATCTGTTCCACCGGCTCAACGTGATCCGGCTGCGCATTCCGCCGCTGCGCGAGCGACGCGAGGACATCGTGCTGCTGGCCCAGCACTTCATGACGAAGAGCGCGCAGGAACTGGGCGTCGATGCCAAGCGCCTGTCCGAGCCGGCGATGCGCTACCTGCAGGGCCTGGATTTCCCGGGCAACGTGCGCCAGCTGGAAAACCTGTGCCACTGGCTCACCGTGATGGCACCCGGCCAGACGGTGGACGTGAAGGACTTGCCGGCCGAACTGCGCGCTCAGCCGGCGCGTGAAGTGACCGGCGACTGGGTCGCTTCGCTCGCCGCCGAGGTCGATCGCCTGATCGCGCTGAAGCAGCCGGCATTGTTCGACCATCTGGTGCAGGAGTTCGAGCGCACGCTGATCCGCCGCGCGCTGGCCAGCACCGGCGGCCGCCGCATCGAGTCGGCGCAGCTGCTGGGCATCGGGCGCAACACCATCACGCGCAAGATCCAGGAGCTGAACATCGAAGGCGGACGCGACGCCGACGGCGACAGCGAGTGAGTGCGCAGCCGGGCGTCGGCCCGGCTCCGCGGCTACAATCCGCCGCATGACTGCCGACGACGCCTCCACCCTCGCCGAAGCACTGCGCGACCGCGCACCCTCCGTACCCGCCGACTGGCGCGTCAACGTCTGTCCGCGCACCGAAAGCACCAACAGCGACCTGCTGGAGCGCCGCGACGGCGTGCCGTGCGCGCTGTTCGCGCTGGCGCAGACCGGTGGCCGTGGTCGCCGTGGCCGCAGCTGGACGGCCCTGCCCGGCGACAGCCTCACCTTCTCGCTGCGCGTGCGCTTCGACGGTCGCGCCGACCGGCTGTCCGGTCTCAGCCTCGCGGTCGGCGTCGCGCTGGCCGAGGCGCTGACGGCACAGGGTTTCGATGGGCTGGCACTGAAGTGGCCGAACGACCTGATGCGCGCCACCGGGCCGGGCGTCGGCAAGCTGGGTGGCGTGCTGATCGAACTGGCGTTGACGCCGACGCACACCGATGCGGTGATCGGCGTCGGAATCAATCTGGCGCTGCCGCCGTCGGGCCACTACGCGCTGCCGACAGCCGCCCTGTTCGACGGCACGCCGCCGCAGCCGGACTGGCTGCGCATCGCTGCCGCCGCACTCGACGCGCTGGCCGCAGCGCTGCCGGTATTTGCCGCGCAGGGTTTCTCTGCCTTCGTCGAACGCTGGAACCGACTCAATCTGCATGCCGGGTGCGCGGTCGAGGTCGAAGGTGAAATGCGCGCGCTGGGCGGCCTGTGCGTCGGTGCCGACGCCGACGGCGCGCTGCTGCTCGACTGTGGTGACCGCCTTGAGCGCGTGCTGGCGGGCGACGTGTCGCTGCGCGCGCCGGTCCGGAACTGAGTTGATGGTGCTGCTGATCGATGCCGGCAACAGCCGGATCAAATGGGCGTGGCTGCAGGGCGACGCACCGGGTACCGAATCGGGCATCGACGTCGCCGACATCGATGGCGCGCCGCTCGCCTCGGCCTGGCGCAACGCGACGGCCGCGGTCTATACCTGCGTCGCCGGCGACGCGGTCGATGCCGCGCTGCGCGCCGCGCTGCCGCACGGCTGTGTGGCGCATCGCGTGCTGTCGCAGTCGGCGGCCTGCGGCATCACCAATATGTATGCAACCCCGTCGCGCCTCGGCGCCGACCGCTGGGCGGCGCTGATCGGCGCGCGCACGCTGGCGGCCGGTCCGCTCGTGGTGGCGACCGCGGGGACCGCCACCACGGTTGACGTGCTCGACGCCGACAACCGCTTTCTCGGTGGTTACATCCTGCCTGGCCTGCACCTGATGCTCGAATCGCTGGCGCGCAACACGGCCGGTCTGCCGCACGCGCAGGGTGCGCCGGTCGAGTGGCCGCGCAATACCGACGATGCCATCCACAACGGCTGCGCCGGCGCGCAGGCGGCGTTGATCGAGCGCGTGCAGGCGCGGCTTGGCGCCGATGCCACCATCCTGCTGTCGGGCGGTGGTGCCGAGGCGCTGTCGCCCTACCTGGTCTGTGCACACCGCCGCGTTGACAATCTGGTGCTGCGCGGGCTGGCCCGCGTCGCGGCGGATGTGATGAAATGACGGATCACTGCTTCGCGCTGCGTCCGTCATTGCGCTGATACCGATGCGTCTCGCCTTCCTCCTCCTGCTGTTGATCAATATCGCGCTGTGGCCCTTTGCGTCCGGCATGCTGGCGCTGGGCAGCGACGGCGCCGAGCCCTTGCGCCTGACCAGCCAGATCGATCCCGAGCGCATCCGCGTCCTGCCGGTTGACGGTGGCGCAGCGGCGCCGGTGGTGGCCATTGCGCCGGTCGTCGCGAGCGAACCGGCGGCCACGGACGCCGAAGCGACGCCTTCCGCCGTCTGTCGCGTGCTGACCGGATTCACCCGCGAACAGGCCGACCAGTTCGTCGTCCGGGCGCGCGAGGCCTATCCGGCTGTGCAACTCGCCGAGAGCGAGCAGCCGGGCAGCCCGTCGTGGTGGGTGCATATCCCCGATCTCGCGACGCGCCAGTTGGCCGATCGCAAGCAGGCCGAACTGCGCGCGCTGGGCGTGCGCGAGATGGCGTTGATGCCGGATGCCGACGGTCAGAAATTCGCCATTTCGCTCGGTCTGTTCAAGACCGAAACGGCGGCGAAGGAGCTGATGTCCGGCCTGAACGGGCTGGGGGTGCGCAGCGCGCGCATCTCGATGCGCGAGGGCAAGGCCGGACGCCTGCGCCTGGAGCTGCGCGGCGGCGACGCCGAACTGACGGCATTGCTGGCCGAGCCGCTGGCGACCGTCAACGGTGTCGAGGCGGCGGACTGCCCATGACTTTCGTGGTCGGTCTGACCGGTGGCATCGGCAGTGGCAAGTTGACGGTGGCCGATCTGTTCGTCGCGCACGGCGCCGGACTGGTCGATACCGATGCCATCGCGCATGCGTTGACCGCACCGGGCGGTGCCGCGATCGAGCCGCTGCGCGCAACCTTCGGCGACGACTTCATCGCTGCCGATGGCGCGCTCGACCGCGCCCGCATGCGTGCCCACGTATTCGCCGATCCCTCCGCCCGCAGTCGGCTCGAAGCGCTGCTGCATCCGCTGATCCGCGCCGAATCCCGCCGCCGGGTCGAGGCCAGCGATGCACCTTATGTCGTGCTGGCCGTACCGCTGCTGGTCGAGGCCGGCAACTGGCGCGAGCGCTGCGACCGCGTCCTGGTTGTCGATTGCCCGGTCGAGCAGCAGCGCGTGCGCGCGATGGCGCGCAGCGGCCTGACGGCCGAGGAGGCGGACCGCATCATCGCCGCCCAGGCGACGCGGGCGCAGCGGCTGGCGGCGGCCGACGACGTGATCGACAACAGCGGTCCGGCGGCAACGCTGCCGGCCCGGGTGGACGCGCTGCATCGTCGCTATCTGGCACTGGCTGCAGCAGAAAAGCCCGCCGGAGCGTTGTGACTGTGCGGCTTTTCGGTCAGAATCATCAGAATTTGCTTGAACTTGTGCCGGACAAGCCCCTGTGATCACTTACGAATATCCTCTGAACGAGCGCATACGCACGCTGTTGCGCCTGGAGGATCTGTTCGAGCGCACGCAGCATTTCATGCGCAGCGACGGGGCGCACGAACACCATGTCGCACTGGTGAGCCTGTTCGAAATTCTCGAAGTCGCTTCACGGGCCGATCTCAAGGTCGATCTGGTGCAGGAGCTTGAGCGCCAGCGCCAGACGCTGATGTCCTTCCGCAACAACCCCGACATTTCCGAAGAGGCGCTGTCCGGCGCGCTGTACGAGATCGAACAGGCCAGTGCCGCGCTGCTCGCGATGGCCGGCAAGATCGGTCAGTACCTGCGCGAGAACGAGTGGCTGATGAGCATCAAGAGCCGCGCCGCGATTCCGGGCGGGCTGTGCGAATTCGATCTGCCGTCCTACCACTACTGGCGGCATCGCGAGGCGTCGGCGCGGCAGGCCGATCTGGCCAGCTGGCTGAACCCGATGCTGCCCATCCGTGACGGTCTCACCATCGTGCTGCGCCTGCTGCGCGCCAGCGGGCGGCCGGAGCGGCAGATCGCCGGCAACGGCGCGTTCCAGATGATGATGGGGGGCAAGTCGGCGCAGATGCTGCGCCTGCGCGTGCCGCTGAACGAGCCCTTCACACCCGAGATCAGCGCCAACAAGTACGCGCTGAACATCCGTTTCATCGCGCATGGCGGCCACGCCCGTCCGCGCGTCACCGACACCGACGTCGGCTTCGAACTGACCTTCTGCAATCTGTGAGCACGTCCGCAACACCCCCCGCCGGCCGCATGGTGGTCTGCCCGCGCTGTGGCGAACCCGCGTTGTACGCGCCCTCCAACCCGGCGCGACCCTTCTGCAGCATGCGCTGCAAGCAGATCGACCTCGGTGCCTGGGCGAACGAGGAATACCGCGTCCCCGACACCACGCCTGAACTGCCACCCGACGACGACCCGGCCTGAGCCCGGGCGGGGCTTCTGTGGGAGGGGTCTTCTGACCCCGACAGCAGCCTCTATCGAAGTCGCCGGACCGCTGTGGCCGCGACACGGCCAAGGCCGCTCCTGAGGCAACACGGTCGATCCGCCGTCGCGGCGGACTACTCCAGCCTGAACACGACCGGCAGCAGCAGTTCGCGCGCACCGCCGGCGTCGATGCGGCCGATCTGGCGGGCGGCGTCGAGGGCGGCGCGGTCGAGCAGCGGGTGACCGCTGCCGGCCAGCACGGCGGCGTCGATCACGCGGCCGGAGTCGTCGAGCACCAGACGCAGTCTCACTTCGCCTTCGAGCCCGCGGTCTATCGCTTCCGGCGGATAGAACACGTGCTTGTTCAACTGCCGTTGCGCGCGTTCGCGCGCCCGGGCGTTGGCGACCGGAGCCGCGCGTGGCGCGGCCACGACGGCCGGCGCCGGTGGCGCCTCGTCGGCGCGCTCGCTGCGCGTGTCCTTCAGCAGCGGCGTGACCGCCGGCGGCTCCGGCTGCGTTTCGGCCGGACGCGGCGCGAGCAGACGGGCCTGCAGTCGCTCGACCGTCGGCGCCGCCGGCGCGTCGGACGCGCGGGGCCAGAGCAGCAGAGCGGCGTGCAGCAGTGCGGACAGTGCAAGTGCGAAAGGAAGTTTCAGGCGGGACAAACCGTCAGGCGGGGTCGGTAAACTCCTTCCCATTTTGCCGCAGCCGCGCCGGCGCGACTGCGGCCCTCACAAGGACTCACGATTTGAAAGCGGCCGCACGCGCGCTGATCACCGTCAGCGCAGCCTTCCTCATGGCATCGGCTCAGGCCGAACTGCCCGATCCTTCACGCTTCGGACGGGCGATGGAAATGGGCGACATCCGTTCCGCGTCCCGCTGGCTGGACGAGGGGCTGCCGCCCGATTTCGAGGCCGACGTCACCGGCAGCGGGCTGATGATCGCGGCGGCCGAGGGCAATATCCGGCTGATGGAGCTGTTCGTCGAGCGCGGCGCCAATATCGACTACGTCAGCCGAATCGGCGAACAGGCGATCGCGCTGGCGGCATGGAAAGGTCATCAGAAGGCGGTCGAGTGGCTGATCGAGCGCGGTGCGTCGCTCAATCCGCCGGACAAGACCTGGAGCGCGCTGCATTACGCCGCCTTCGCCGGCAAGACGCGCATCGTCGATCTGCTGCTGCGCAATGGCGCGAAGCTCGACGCGCGTGCGCCGAATCTGGCGACGCCGCTGATGATGGCGGTGCGCGAGGGCAACGAGGGCATCGTGAAGGCGCTGGTTGACGCCGGCGCCAGCACCACCGCGGTTTCCGACCGCGGCGAGAACGCGCTGGCCTGGGCGCTGCGCTACAACCGGCTGAAGATCGCGACGCTGGTGGCACCGCCGGAGAACGTGGCCGAGGCGGTCAGCGCACCGCCGGTGGCCGCACCTACGCCGCCGCCGCAGGCATCGATCCCGGCGCCACCCGAAGTGAGCGAACTGCTGAACAAGCTGCGTCAGGCCGAGGCCCAGGGCAAGCCGACCGAAGCCTTGCGCCGCCAGTTCATGGCGGCGGTCGAGCGGCATCGCAAGGCGTCGGCGAAACAGACGGTGAAGGCGCCGCCGTCCGCGCTGGTCATTTCGGCGAAGCGCGGCAAGGCCGGTGCCGAGCGCGCCGAACTGGTCGCCGGCGCGGCGACGCCGGCGGTGCAGACCCTGGCCGAGGACGCCGGCGCGGTCGACATCCTGCGCGCCATCCAGGCGGCGCAGGCGAAAGGGCAGCCGACCGAAGAACTGCGCCGCCGCTTCAGGGCCGAGGTGGACAAGCTCCGGTAGTCAGCGCAGTGACCGCCGCGTGATGCGACAGGAACACCCGGCCGCCCAGATGGGGCAGCAGGTCAGTGCGTTCCAGCTTGTCCATCACCGGACCCTTCACTTCCGACAGGTGCAGCAGCACCCCCATGTCCTTCAGGCGGTGCACCACGCTCTCCAGCATTTCGAGCGCGCTGGCGTCGATGTCGTTGACCGCCGAACACATCAGCACCACGTTGCGCACTGACGGTTGCGCGGCCACCAGCGCCAGGATGCGGTCCTCCACCTGGCGTGCGTTCATGAAGTTCAGACCTTCGTTCAACGCGCAGGCCGATCAGCGACGGATCGGTATCGACCGCGTGGCGCTCGACGTTGCGGTAGTGCTCGGTACCGGGCACCCGGCCGACCACCGCCATGTGCGGGCGGCTGGCGTGCCACAGGTGATTCAGCAGTGTCAGCACGACGCCGGCGCTGACGCCGGCTTCCACGCCGAACAGCAGGGTGACGACCAGCGTCGTGGCGGCCGCAAGGAAGTCGGGCGGCGAGCTGCGCCAGGTGCGACGCAGCGTGTCGGTATCGACCAGCGTCAGGATGGCCACGACGATGGTGGCGGCCAGCGTCGCCTGCGGCAGGTAGTGCAGCGCCGGCGTCAGCGTCAGCGACGCCAGCGCGATGCCGACCGCGGTGAACGCGCCGGCTGCCGGCGTGGCTGCGCCGGCATCGAAATTGACCACCGAACGCGACAGCCCGCCGGTTACCGGATAGCCGCCGGTTGCCGCCGCCGCCAGATTGGCCGCGCCGAGGCCGATCAGCTCCTGGTCCGGCTCGATGCGCAGCCGGCGCTTGGCGGCGAAGGTCTGTGCCACCGACACCGATTCGACGAAACCGATGACGCTGATCAGCAGCGCCGGCAGTGCCAGCTGCGACAGCAGCGCCGGATCGAGTGAGGGCATGGTCAGCGGTGGCAGCCCGGCCGGAATGTCGCCCACCTTGCGCACGCCCGCCTTGTCCAGTTGCAGCGCCCACATCAGCAGCGTGCTGCCGAGCACGGCCAGCACGGGCCCGGCCTTGGCACAGGTATCGGCGGTGCGCGCTCCGGCGCCGAGCCGCACGAGCAGCGGCTTGAGGCGCGTCCGTGTCCAGTAGAGGAAGACCAGCACGCCGGCGCCGAGCGCCGCGGTCGGCAGATGAGTGGCGGGCAGCCCGGCGAGCAGCGTCGGCAGCAGTTCCGGCAGCGTGTCGCCGTCGGCGCGGATGCCCAGCAGGTGCTTGAGCTGGCTCAGCGTAATCAGCAACGCGGACGCGGTGAGAAAGCCCGATACCACCGGGTGGCTCAGGAAGCTGGCGAGAAAGCCCAGCCGCAGCACACCCATCGCGATGAGCATGACGCCGGACAGCGCGGCCAGCGTCAGCGCCGCCTGCAGCCGCGCCGCCTCGTCGGCGATGCCCAGTCCGCCGACTGCCGCCGCCGTCATCAGCGACACCACCGCGACCGGGCCGACCGACAGCGCGTGACTGCTGCCGAACAGCGCGTAGGCGAACAGCGGTGCGATGCTCGCGTACAGACCGATGTGCGGCGGCAGGCCGGCGAGCTGGGCGTAGGCCAGGCTCTGCGGGATCAGCATCAGCGTCACGATGAGCGAAGCCAGCAGGTCGGCGCCGAAGGCCGGGCGGTCGTAGCGCGGTGCCCAGTCGAGCACCGGCAGCCAGCGCGCCAGACCGCGCACGCGGCGGGCCGGTGCGTGCGTGGCCTTCCGTGCAGCCTGGCCGTCGGGGTGCGAAGTTCCGCTGTTCACGGCGTCGATTGTGCCGCGCCCGCTGGCCTTCGCGTCAGAGTGCATCGAGCGGAATCTTCAGATAACGCGTGCCATTGTCCTCGGGCGGCGGCAGATGGCCGGCGCGCATATTCACCTGCACCGACGGCAGGATGAGCACCGGCATGTCCAGCGTCGCGTCGCGCGCGGTGCGCATGGCGACGAAGTCGTCCTCCGATATGCCGTCATGGACGTGGATGTTGTGTGCGCGTTCGGCGGCCACCGTCGTTTCCCAGCGCGGCGCGCGGCCGTCCGGCATGTAGTCGTGACACATGAACAGCCGGGTTTCCGGCGGCAGCGCCAGCAGCGTGCGGATGGAGCGATACAGCGTGCGCGCATCCCCGCCCGGGAAGTCGCAGCGTGCGGTGCCGTAGTCCGGCATGAACAGCGTGTCGCCGACGAAGGCGGCGTCCTCGATCAGGTAGGACATGCAGGCCGGCGTGTGCCCCGGCGTATGCAGTGCGCGCGCCTGCAGGCTGCCTATCTTGAAGGTTTCGCCATCGCGGAACAGATGGTCGAACTGGCTGCCGTCGCGTTCGAATTCGGTGCCGGCGTTGAACAGCTTGCCGAACACCCGCTGCACGGTGACGATTTGTTCGCCGATGCCCAGCCGGCCGCCCAGCTGCTGCTTGATCCACGGTGCGGCCGACAGGTGGTCGGCATGGACGTGGGTTTCCAGTATCCATTCCAGCCGCGCGCCCAGTTCGCGTACGCGGGCGATGATGCGATCGGCCGAAGCGGTCGAGGTGCGCCCCGACTTGGGGTCGTAGTCGAGCACGCTGTTGACCACGGCGCAGGCCAGGGTGGCACGGTCGAACACGATGTAGCTCACCGTGTTGGTTGCTTCGTCGAAGAAGCTTTCGATCTGCAGGCTGTCTCGGGTCATGGGTCGGTTCTTCCTCCTGTGCGGCCGGAATGCCGTCCGGCGCTGCGGTACGGGACGATGTATAGCCCCTCTGCCGTCTCCCGATCCGTAACCTAGGTCACCCTGCGCCGTGCCACGGGGGCCATCGTGCCCCGGTAATGGCCCCGAAGGGGTAGGCTCCAAGCTTGGTCAAGATGTGCGGCCGCCGGCCGATAACAAAGGGTCACCGGTGCGCACGCGGGCGGCCCCGTCCTGTTGACGGATCCGATGCCGGATGCCCCGCGCCAAAGAGAATACAGCCGATGCAAGAACCACCGTTCGAACAGGACACTGTTGCCTTCCAGCGTCGCTTCGTCGCGCTGGTCGCGATCTGGGTCGTCCTTTGTGCGCTGGTCACGCTGTTCGCGGCGCGCAGCGCCAGCCACGAATACCTGCTCGACGCGCAGGCGCGCAGCGCGCTGCGCCTGGACAGCCTGAACGAATCGCTGTCCTCCACCTTCCGTCAGCTGGCCGCATTGCCGGTGACCCTGGCGCGGCAGGATGCGCTGCAGAAGTATCTGGCGGCGCAGGCGGGCGAACAGGCGATCCGCGCGCTGCCGCCCGGTCCGGCGCTCCGGCAGCATCTGATGGAACGGCGCGACGCGCTCGGCGTGAGCAGCCTGCTCAACGCCGTAGCGCAGGATTTCAATCTCGGGCTGGTCTATCTGCTGGACGCCGACGGCAATGCCATCGCCGACAGCGGTTTCCACCTGCCGTACGCGGTGCTCGGGCTCAATTACGCCGATCGCGAGTACTTCCGTCAGGCGGTCAACGGCGGGATCGGACTGCAGTACCTGATGGGGCGCACGACGAATGTGCCCGGCTTCTACTTCTCGGCGCGGGTGGACGTGGTCGGGCGCCCGCCCGGCGTACTCGTGCTGAAGCAGGACGCCGAGACGATGCGCCATCTGTTCGGCGGCTACGACCAGCTGGCACTGATGGCCGATAACAATGGCGTGATCGTGCTGGGGTCGCCGCCCGAACTGGTGCTCAAGCGCTTCGCGCCGGCGATCGACGATCCGATCGACGACGCCACCCTGAAGGCGCGCTACGGTGTGGTACCGCCGGTGCTGCCGTGGCAGGGCGACGAAACCCGGCTGGACGACGGCACGTCGGCGCATCTGCAGGTGGTGGACGGCCTGCGCCATCTGGTGCTCGGACGCGCGATGGATGACTCGCCCTACACCGTCTGGGTGCTGCTCCCGCTGCGCGAGGAGGCAGCCCTGTGGCGGCGCCACATCGCCGGTGGCCTCGTGGTCGGCCTGCTCGGGCTGGCGCTGATCGCGCTGTGGTTCCGGCGCGAACGGCAGAATATCGACACCCAGCGCACGCGCCGCGAACTGCTCGAACTGGCCAATGCGCTGCCGCTCACCGTGTTCCGCTATCACCGCCCGCTGGGCCGCGGCGGACGCTTCGCCTTTATCGGTCACGGCGTCGAGGCGCTGTTCGGGCGCACGCCGGAACAGGTTGCCGACGACCCAGGCGCGCTGTGGCGCGCCTGCGGCATCGACGACGACAGCCCGCCGGTGCGTTCGCGTGAGCTGCAGGTGCGGACGCCGTCCGGCCCGCGCTGGCTGCGGGTGGACAGCACGCCGATGCCCGACGGCCGCGGCGGTACGATCTACAACGGCTACTGGCTCGACATCACCGAACGCAAGCTCGGCGAAGCCAAGTTCCGCGCGCTGTTCGAGCACTCCTTCGACAGCTATTTCTTCTACGACGAGGACGATGGCGTCATCAGCTGCAACCCGGCCACGCTGGCGCTGTTCGGCCTGCCGTCGGAAGAGGCGCTACGTGGCCGCGTGCCGTGGAACACACCACTGTCGCCGGCACGCCAGCCCGACGGCGAATCGAGCGCCGTCGCCGCGCGCCGTCTGTTGTCGGACGCCAGCGAGGCGGGGCGGCCACAGATGCGCGAATGGCAGTTTGCCGGCGCCGGCGATCGCGTTTTCACGGTCGAACTGGCGGTCATCCCCATCCAGCAGGGCTCGCGCCGGCTGTACTGCCTGATCGCGCACGACGTGACGCTGAAGAAGGAAGCCGAGGCCGCGATGTTGCGCGCACGCGATGCCGCCGAGGCGGCGGCGCAGCTGAAGTCCAGCTTCCTCGCCAACATGTCGCACGAAATCCGCACGCCGATGAATGCCATCCTCGGCATGACCCATCTGGCGCTGCGCGACGACATGTCGCCGCGCCAGCGCAACTACATCGAGAAGGCACACCGCTCGGCGCACGGCCTGCTGGCCATCCTCAACGACATCCTCGACCTGTCGAAGATCGAGTCTGGCCGCCTCGACATCGAGCACATCGACTTCCGGCTCGACACGGTGATCAACCACATGGTGGACGTGATCGGCGTCAGGGCGGAGGAGAAGGGGCTGGAACTGCTGTTCAGCGCCGAACCCGGGCTGCCGACGGCGCTGATCGGCGACCCGGTGCGACTCGGTCAGGTGCTGATCAATCTCGGCAGCAACGCGATCAAGTTCACCGAGCACGGCGACGTGATCATCGGTGTCGAACTGCAGGCGCGCGACGAACGCGCGGTCGAACTGCACTTCACGGTGCGCGATTCCGGCATCGGCATGGACGAGGCGCAGATCGCGCGCCTGTTCCAGCCCTTCACCCAGGCCGACAGCTCGATCACCCGCCGTTACGGCGGCACCGGCCTCGGGCTCACCATTTCGCGCCAGCTGGTCGAACTGATGGGCGGCCGCATCTGGGTGGACAGCGAACCCGGTCGCGGCTCGACCTTTCACTTCACCGCCCGCTTCGGTCTGCAGGCCAGCGCCGACGCCGTACCCGAGCGCCTGGCCGACACCATGCCCGGGTCGCACGTGCTGGTGGTCGATGACCACCCGGGCGCGCGTGATGTACTGGCGGCACTCTGTCGCGGCATCGGCCTCGAAGTCAACGTCGCCAGCGGTGGCGACGAGGCGCTGGACATGCTGGCCGCCGACGCAGGACGGCACGGACTCATGCTGATCGACTGGAAGATGCCCGGCATGGACGGCGTGCGCCTCGCCGAGGAATTGCGGCGACGCTGGCCGCAGCGCAGCATGCGGCTCATTCTGGTCACCGCGCTGGGCCGCGACGACGTCGCCACGCAGTCGGCCGGCCGTCATTTCGAGGCGGTGCTGCACAAGCCGGTCACCCCGTCGGCGCTGCTCGACGCGGTGTCGCAGGCCTACGGCCGGCGCGCCGACGCGCACGCTCCGACGCCCGGTGACGAACGGCTGGAAGCCAGCATGGCGGCGGTAGCCGGTGCCCGCGTGCTGCTGGTCGAGGACAACGAACTGAACCAGGAACTGGCGCACGACCTGCTCGAGCGCGCCGGCGTCGAGGTGGTGATCGCCGGCGACGGTCAGCAGGCGGTAGACCTGCTGGCTGGCGGCAGCCGCTTCGATGCGGTGCTGATGGATTGCCAGATGCCGGTGATGGACGGCTACACCGCCACCCGCACGCTGCGCGGCCTGCCTGGTCTGCAGAATCTGCCGGTGATCGCGATGACGGCCAGCGTGCTGGAGGCGGACCGCGCGCGCATGTACGACTGCGGCATGAACGACTGCATTCCCAAGCCGCTCGACGTGCCGCAGATGTTCGCCACGCTGGCGCGCTGGGTCAATCCGCAGCCCGGCGCCGACAGGCAGTCCGGCGCGGCGGCCCCGGCGACACCCGACGACGCGGTGCCCGCGCTGCCCGGCATCGACACCGAGGCCGGGCTGGCGCACTGCATGGGCAAGCCGCAGCTGTACCGGCGCGTGCTGCGCGCCTTCCTGCGCGGACAGCGCGATTTCGCCGCGCAGTTCGACGAGGCGCGCCGTGGACCGGACACGCAGGCGGCGGCGCGGCTGGCGCACACGCTGCGCGGCCTCGCCGGCACCGTGGGCGCGCACACGCTGCACGGGCTGGCGTCGGAACTGGAAGGGCTGCTGGCGCGCGAATCGGCCGACGCCGACATCGACGCCGCGGCGACGGCGCTCACCCGCGAGCTCGATGCGCTGATCGGCTCACTGCTGCCACATCCGTGGGTGGCCGACGAGGCCGTCGCTGACGGTGCACCGCCGGACCCCGGCCAGCTGGTGGAGCCCTTGCGCGCACTGGCGCAACTGATCGCCGACAGCGATGCCGAGGCGGTGGCACGCGCGCTCGAGCTGCAGCGCCTGCTGGCTGGATCGTCGCTGGAGTCGCTGGCCGCCTCGCTCGGCGATGCGCTGAAGCGCTACGACTTCGACCAGGCGAACGCTTGGCTGACCGCGCTGTACGAGCGCGCCGGCGTCCAGTCCTGAGGTCTCAGGCCGGTTGGGCGGCGCCTGCGCCGCTGTCGCCCGGTTCGGCCACCGGCACGTTGACGTCGGTCATCGGGCCGTGCGTGTCGGCGTAGGTGGCATTGATGCGCAGCATGTCCGGCAGCACCGACGGCAGCACCGCCATCAGTGCCGGGTCGAAGTGCAGGCCAGTGTTGCGGCCCATCACCTGCAGCGTGTCGTCGATCGGCATCGCCGGCTTGTACGGACGCGCGGTCATCAGCGCGTCGAACACGTCGGCAATCGCGACGATACGGCCGAACAGCGGAATGTCCTCACCGATCAGGCCGCGCGGGTAACCGCTGCCGTCGAAGCGTTCGTGGTGGGTGAGGGCGATGGTGCGGGCAGTCTGCAACAGTTCGTCGTCGTGCTCGCCGATGATTTCGGCGCCGATCTCCGGGTGCTGCCGCATTACCGCCCACTCCGCCTTGCTCAGCGGGCCCGGTTTCAGCAGCACGGCGTCGGGAATGCCGATCTTGCCGATGTCGTGCATCGACGCCGTGTTGAACAGCAGTTCGGTCGCTTCCGGCCCGAGGCCGATCGCCTGCGCGATCAGCCGCGCGTAATAGCTCATGCGGATGACGTGATTGCCGGTCTCGTTGTCGCGGAATTCGGCGGCGCGGCCGAGCCGGCGGATGATCTGCTGGCGTGACGCGAACAGTTCGGCGGTGCGCGCCCGCACGCGGTCTTCCAGCACCCGCGTCTGGTCGTACAGCGCCAGATGGGTGCGCACCCGCGCGGCGACGATGGGCGGGCTGATCGGCTTGGTGATGTAGTTGACCGCGCCCACCTCCAGCCCGAGGCGTTCGTCCTCGATCGAGGTCATCGCGGTGACGAAAATGATGGGAATGCCGCGCCGGTCCGGGTTGGCCTTGATGCGACGGCAGACGTCGTAACCGTTCATGCCGGGCATCATGATGTCGAGCAGGATGAGGTCCGGCGGCTCGGTCGAATTGACGATGGCCAGCGCCTTCTCGCCGCTGGTGGCCACCTTGACCCGGTAGTCCTGGCGCAGCAGGGCGCTCAGCAGGTCGATGTTTTCCGGCGTGTCGTCGGCAACCAGTATGGTCTGTCTGGTCGTCCGTCCCGCGCCCAGGTCTGCGTCCGTCACCGTCGTCTCCCGTAAGCCTTCGGCATGTTAATCACGGTTCGGTGATATCGGAACACCTGCGGTCGATGCAGTTCCCGCCCTGCGCGGGATGTACGGACGAAAAAAACGGCGGGGACACCGCCGTTTTTCCTGTTGCAGCCGCGTATCAGCGGTTGGCAACGTACATCGTGATCTCGAAGCCGAAACGCAGGTCGGTGGCCTTCGGGGTTTCCCAGTTCATATCTCTCTCCGTCATGTTGTACTTCTTGAAAAACACAGCGGTTGCCGTGTCTGGATCAGAGTATGAACAGGGAGCGAAGGCGCGACCTCCAGCCGCCGCTGAAAACCGGGTCATGATTTTCATGACCCGGCGACGCCTCACTCCTTCGGCGCCGACTTCGGCTGGATGATGGCGCGCACGCGCTTGGACTGGTCTCCAGCCGACGGCACCGACTTGGCGTCGCCCGAATTGGTGACCGTGTAGTTCTCGCTGATCGAGTTGTACTCGATGTACTGGCCGCGCACTTCGTCGCCGCCGCTCTTTACGTGGGCGCGCACGAAGAAGCGGGTGATTTCGGTCTTGGCGTCGTGCTCGATGCGCTCCGCCTCGCCCTCCATCCACAGGTCCTGGCCCTCGCGCTTCTGGCGGAAGCGGGCGAGGCCGCCTTCGCCGCCGGTGGCCACACCCTTCTGGTAGCCGGTGGCGTCCTGAGTCACCACGACGCGGTTGGCCTTGATGGTGAGCGTGCCCTGGGTGAACACCACGTTGCCTTCGAAGGTGTGCGTGCGGGTGCGGTCATCGACCGTCACCTTGTCCGCTTCCAGATTGACCGGCTTTTCGCGGTCGGCGCGCTCGGCGCGGGCGGGCATGCTAAGGCCGACGGCCAGCACGAGGTTGAGCAGGATCAGGCCGGTGAGGGCAGGGCGCAGAGTCATGGGCGGCGGGTTCTTTCGAGGGTGGCTTTGACGCGCGATTCGAGTATGTAGGTCTGTTTGACGCGGTCGGCGACCATGCCGACGCCGTGGGCGACCGATTTGCCCTGCGTCAGCTTCACCGGCTTGTCGGTCCGGGCGATCTCGTCGTCCGGGTATACGTTCAGCACGCTGGTTTCCAGCGTCATCTCCGGATTGCCGGGACTGGCTTCGCGCAACACGCGCACATTGTCGCGCAGGATGGCTTCCTTGCCATCCTTCAGCAGCTGCGCGCGATCGGCGCTGATGCGGGTCGGCGACTGCTTGCCGCGGTAGAGCAGCCGCGGCTGGTCCAGTTCGGTGCTGTCGTCGTCCGGGTAGTGACGCAGCTGCTGCGCGGTCAGCGTGTGCTGCACCTGGCCGGTGGGGTCGAAGCGGCGCACGGTGAAGTTGTTGACGATCACGTCCGGGTCGTGCCTGAGCTTGCCCGAGGAGGGGCGGTCGTTGACGCGCGTGGCGCGATCCAGCCACATGGTCAGGCCGACCAGCAGTATCAGGATCAGCAGCGGGAGCGCCTGCTGGACGTTGCGCTGAAGGTTCAACGCAGGCAGTCCTGCAGCAGCGCGTCGAGCGCGCCGCGGGCGTCGAGCAGGTATTCGCAGACTTCGCGCACGGCGCCGCGGCCGCCGTCGGCTTCGGCCACCCAGGCGACGTGCTGGCGCACGAAGAAGTGGGCGTTGGCCGGCGCGGCCGAGAAGCCGCAGGCGCGCAGCACCGGCAGGTTGACGATGTCGTCGCCCATGTAGCCGCAGTGCTCCATCGCGATGCCGCGTTCGGCCGCCAGCTCGCGCATCGCCTCACGCTTGTTCTCGACGCCGAGCAGCGCGGTGGTGATGCCGAGGTTGGCGGCGCGGTGACGCACCGCGGGCGACGAGCGGCCGGAAATGA
Source organism: Methyloversatilis sp. (assembly GCF_965284615.1). Lineage (GTDB taxonomy): Bacteria > Pseudomonadota > Gammaproteobacteria > Burkholderiales > Rhodocyclaceae > Methyloversatilis. The sequence continues at coordinate 3,366,502 of NZ_OZ260098.1, read as the reverse complement.
TGACCACCTCGACGCCGGCGCCAGCCAGCATCTTCAGGCCGTGACCGTCCAGCGTGTTGAAGCCCTTCAGCGAATCGCCGTCCGGGCCGAACCAGATGGTGCCGTCGGTCATCACGCCGTTGACGTCGAAGCCCATCAGGCGAACGTTGCGGGCGGCATCGAGTACGGAGGTTTCGCTCATATCACCTTGGCCTGCATCAGGTCGTGCATGGTCAGCGCGCCGGCCAGCGCGCCGTGTTCGTCGAGCACCAGCAGCTGGTTCACGCGCTGGGTTTCCATCAGGTCGGCGGCTTCGGCCGCCAGCCGGCCGGCCGGAATGGTGCGCGGGTGGCGGCTCATCACGTCGGCGACCGGCACGGTGCGCACGTCACCCAGGTGGTCGATGGCGCGGCGCAGGTCGCCGTCGGTAAACACGCCAGCCACAGCGCCGGCGTCGTCGAGCACCACGGTCATGCCCATGCCGCCGCGGGTCACCTGCAGCAGCGCTTCGGTGACGGTGGCGGCGACGCCGACGCTGGGCACCGCGTCGCGGGCGCGCATCACGTCGCGTACATGGGTGAGCAGGCGACGGCCGAGCGCACCGCCCGGGTGGCTGCGCGCGAAGTCGTCCTCGCGGAAGCCGCGTGCCTCCAGCAGCGCCACCGCCAGCGCGTCGCCCAGCGCCAGCGCGCAGGTCGTGCTGGCGGTCGGTGCGAGGTTGAGCGGACAGGCTTCGATCGCGACACCGGCGTCAAGATGGACGTTGGCCAGCGTGGCCAGCGTCGAGCTGGGCTTGCCGGTCATCGCGATGGTGCGGCCGCCCTGGCGGCGCACCAGCGGCACGATGGCCAGCAGTTCGGCGGTTTCGCCGGAATTGGACAGCGCGATCAGCACGTCGTCGCGGTGGATCATGCCGAGGTCGCCGTGCAGCGCTTCGGCGGCGTGGACGAAATAAGCCGGCGTGCCGGTGCTGGCCATCGTGGCGGCGATCTTGCGTGCGATGTGGCCGGACTTGCCCAGCCCGCTGACGATGACGCGCCCCGGGCTGTCGAGAATCAGGCGCACCGCCCTGGCGAACTCGTCGCCCAGGCGCGCCGACAGCGCTTCCAGCGCGCTGCCCTCGATGGCGAGCACGCGACGGGCGCAGGCCAGGATGTCTTCGTTCTTCGGTGGGGCAGGCTGTGTCATGCGTGGGGCGGGGTGTGCGAAGGCGTGTAATTGCCCGTACTACGGGCGCAAGGGCGATCGGTTATGATCGGCGCGGATTATAACAACCTGCTCCGACAGGCGGCCGCTCCCGGAAAGCGCTGACGGCCGAACACATCGTCACCATGTCTGCCCTCGAGCTGGTTCTACTGCTGCTCACCGCCTCGGTGCTGGTGGTCGGCCTCTTCCGCAGTATCGGCCTGCCGCCGATACTGGGCTATCTGCTGGTGGGGGCGCTGGCCGGCCCGCACGCACTGGCTTTCATTCCCGATACCGACGAAGCGCGCCACTTTGCCGAGTACGGCATCGTTTTCCTGATGTTCTCCATCGGGCTCGAATTCTCGCTGCCCAAGCTGTTCTCGATGAAGCGGCTGGTGTTCGGCCTGGGCGCAGCCCAGGTCGCCTTCAGCGTGCTCGGTGTGGTCAGCTTCGCCTGGCTGTTCGGTCTCGGTTTCAAGGGCGCGATCGCGGTCGGCGGCGCCATCGCGATGTCGTTGACGGCAGTGCTGATCAAGCTGCTGGTCGAGCGGCTGGAGCTCGATTCGGCGCACGGCCGGCAGGTGGTGGGTGTGCTGCTGTTCCAGGATCTGGCGGTCGTGCCCTTCCTGGTGGTCATCCCGGTGCTGGCGCTGGGCGCCGAGGAAAGCGTCGAGGCGCTTGGCCTAGCGGCGGTCAAGGCGGCGGTGGCGCTCACCCTCATCCTCTACCTCGGCCCGCGGCTGATGCAGCGCTGGTTCCACATCGTGGCGATGCGCAAGTCGCCCGAACTGTTCATGCTGAACGTGCTGCTGGTGACGCTGGGCATGGCTTTCGCCACCGAGGCTGCCGGCCTGTCGCTGGCGCTGGGCGCCTTTCTCGCCGGCATGCTGATCTCGGAAACGCAGTACCGCTACCAGGTGGAAGAGGACATCAAGCCTTTCCGCGACGTGCTGCTCGGGCTGTTCTTCGTCACCATCGGCATGAAGCTCAACCTCGCGCTGGTGTTCTCCGAGTTGTTCTTCGTTCTGGTGACGGTGCTGTTCATCCTGATCGGCAAGTTCGCGGTGGCCGCCGCCGCCTCGCGTTTCTTCGGTTCGTCGCCCGGCAATGCGCTGCGCGTTGGCCTGTGGCTGTGCGCCGGCGGCGAATTCGGCTTCGTGCTGATGGCGCTGGCCGACGCGGCTCACCTGATTCCCGACCGCATCCTGCAGATCGTGCTCGCCTCGCTGCTGCTCACCCTGCTCGTTGCGCCGATACTGGCCCACTACGCCGACCGCCTCGTGCTGCGGCTGGTGCCGTCCGAGTGGCTGCTGCGCTCAATGCAGCTCACCTCCATCGCCGCCCAGTCGCTGGCGACCGATGGTCACGCCATCGTCTGCGGTTACGGCCGCAATGGCCAGTACCTCGGCCGCTTCCTTGAAAACGAAGGCATTTCATTCATCGCGCTCGACCTCGATCCGGAACGCGTACGCGAGGCGGCGGCGGCGGGCGAAACCGTGGTGTTCGGCGACGCCGGCCGGCGCGAAACGCTGATTGCCGCCGGCATCGCTCGGGCATCCATCGTCGTCGTCACCTTTGTCGATACCGACGCGGCGATGCGGGTGATCCGTCTGGCCAACGAGTTGCGCGCCGACATACCGGTGGTCGTGCGCACCTTCGACGAGCGCGACTACGACAAGCTGTCAGCCGCCGGCGCCACCGAAGTGGTGCCGGAATCGCTGGAATCGTCGCTGATGCTGGCCACGCACGCGCTGGTGTTGCTGGGCGTGCCGCTGGCGCGGGTACTCAAGCGCATCCGCCAGTTGCGCGGCGATCGCTACCATCTGCTGCGCGGCCTGTATCGAGGTGCCGAGCATCTGGCTGAGGAGGCGGTCAGCGAGGCGCAGCACAAGCGGCTGCACTCGGTGGCGCTGGCGCCCGGCGCCTGGGCCATCGGCCACCGCATCGACGAATTCCATTTCGAGGACGTGCGGGTCGAGGTGAGCGCGATCCGCCGGCGCGGCATCCGCGCGCTCGAACCGAGTTCGGATCTGGCCTTCGAGAATGGCGACGTAGTGGTGCTGCTCGGTGAGCCCGCCGAACTGGCGCGGGCGGAATCGAAGCTGCTGAAGGGGTAGTCGAGGCAGGAAACGGGCGGCGGACGCCGCCCGGCGGGATGGTCAGTAGGCAACGCAGACCGTGTACAGATCGCTGCTGGTACGTTCGAGGTCCGGCGTGATTTCTATCGCAGTACCGCTGGCCGCACCGGCGCCACTGACCTGGGCCATCGCGCGCACATTGCCGGTGTTGGTGGCGCCGTCGTCCATGGTCGAGTTCGACCTGGCGGGCAAGTCGGGCGGAAATGCCGTCCGAGCAGATGAAGAAGGCGCCGGTCATCGGCACCGAGGCCGAACTGGGCGAGGTTGCCGAGGTGCTGGGTACGGAGATCGGCACGGCGCCCGTGATGCCGATGCGGCCGTTGTCGGCGTTTCTCGGGTAGTAGTTGCTGGTGGCACTGGTGTCGCTGGTGTCGCTGGTGCCGGTCAGCAGGTTGGCCATGCGCAGGTGCTGCCAGACGAGGAAAGATTCGTCGGTCGTGGTAGTCGAGTTCCAGTTGCCGCCGACGCGGCCGTTGCCGCGGGCTTCGCCGGACGGGCTGCTGGCGTTGGCGCCGCCGACATGCTGGGTGGCGGCGGGGTCGTCGCCCGGCATGAAGCGGAAGCGGTCCTGGTAGGCGTACACGGCGGTCGATATCGTGCGGAAATCATTGACCAGACTTTTCGCCTTGGCGCTGTTGATCAGTTCCTGCCCCTTGAGCACGCCGCCGAGCAGCAGACCGATAATGACCAGAACGATGGCGATTTCGACCAGCGTGAAACCGTTTTGCGTGGATCTCATGAAAGTCCTCCTTGATAGCCACACCACTGCACGATCCGTGCCCATTGCCGCCTTCCTGCAGCGGCGGTGTGCATCATGCTGAATCCGATACAGTTTTTTTCCTTGTCGCGGCGGTCGGGCGGTGCAGACGCGTCAGCCCGCGCCGCGCGGTCGCTGCGAACTGACCGTATCTCGACAGTTTCGTCATGTTCCGGTCACTTGCATGGCGGCCCGGTCGGGCGTCAACGCGCGGGCAGGGCGCAGCGGTGAGCCCGCGCGACGCGGCGCCGCAGACGCCACGCTTGCTCGGCTGGCTGACGCGCGTACGGCCCTGGCTGCTGCTGTGCGTGCTGGCCAGCCTGCACGGATTGCTGTGGATCGGCGATGACTTGACGGTGGCGCGGGTTGCACTGCTGTCGCACATCGGCCTGCTGCTGATGTGGCAGCCGCTGGTCGGCGCGCACAGCAGGCTGAACGCCCGCGCGCTCGTCCTGCTCGCCGTCGCGGTGCTCGCAATGGTCGTGTTCTACGGGCCAGCGGTGCTGAGCCTGTGGATGCTGCTGCTGGCCGGCCTGGTTGGCGGCAAGGTGTTCTTTTCGACCTCGCGCGGGCCGCGCATCTATTACCTCGGTGCGCTCGCCTATCTGATCACTGCGCTGTTTACCGTGGCCTTGCCGCGCGCGCTGCCGCCCGGGCTGTCGCTGCCGACCGGCATCGACACGCTCGGGCTGTGGCTGTCGCCGCTGGCGCTGACCGTCATGCTTGGCGTGCCCGGCCACGAACGCGCCGACCGCGACCGCGAAGTGCTGGATTTCGTGTCCGGCCTGTTCGTGCTGCTGCTGCTGGCGGTGCTGGCGCTGGGCACGCTGGCGGCCATGCTGATCGCCGGCGTCGACTATCTGCGCGCCTTGCTCGGCACGCTGACCGTGCTGGCCGCGATGCTGATGCTGCTCAGCTGGGCGTGGAATCCGCGCGGCGGTTTCGGCGGCCTGGGTGTGGCCTTCACCCGCTACGTGCTGTCGCTGGCGCTGCCCTACGAACGATGGCTGGAGAGCCTGGCCGCGCTGGCGGAGGAGGACGGCCGACCGGAGGATTTCGTCGCCCGCGCCGCCAATCGCCTGTCGGCACTGCCGCTGGTTGCCGGCGGCGAGTGGCGCACGCGCGGCGGCGGTCGTGCGCATGAAGGCCAGTTCGGCCGACGCGGTGCCCAGCGCTACGACTTCGAGCATCCGCTGCTCGAACTGGCCATCTTCACGCAGCGGCCGCTGTCCGGCGGTCTGGTGTGGCATTTCAATCTGCTGGTGCAACTGCTCGGCCAGTTCTATCAGGCCCGCCTGCGCGCTGAGGAACTGCGCCGCCTGAGCTACCTGTCGGCCATCCATGACACCGGTGCGCGTCTCACGCACGATGTGAAGAACCTGCTGCAGTCGCTGAATACGCTGTGCTACGCCGCGCGCGAAGCCGACGGCCCGGACGCGGCGGAGCGCGCCAACGCGCTGCTGGCGCGCCAGTTGCCGGTGATCACCGCGCGGCTCGAAGCGACGCTCGAAAAACTGCGCCGGCCGCAGCCGGCCGACGGCGAGTGGATGCCGGCGCCGGAATGGCTGCAATCGATGTCTGCCCGTTTCGCCGGTCACGGCGTGACGGTCGAGGGCGCGACCGAACCCGACCTGTGGCTGCCCGGCGCGCTGTATACAACGGTCGCTGAAAACCTGATCGCCAACGCGCTGCACAAGCGGCAGACCGAGCCGGGCATCTCCGTGGTGCTGCGGCTCGGCGGCGAGCGCCTGTCGGTCGAGGACAGCGGCAGCGCGATCGCGCCGGCGCTCGCCGATTCGCTGCTGCGCGAGCCGGTGAGCTCGGCCGCCGGCCTGGGCGTCGGGCTCTACCAGGCGGCCAAGCAGGCGCAGTCGGCCGGCTTCGCGCTGCGGCTGGACCACAACCACGCGGGCTGCGTGCGCTTCGCGCTCGAGCCGGCGCCGCGTCCGCTCAGTGCGCCGGGCTGAGTGCGGCGCGCAGCGCGTCCATCCGTTCCCGGTTCACGCCGAAGTCGTAATGACCGCTGCGCGCACCGCTACGGTAGCGGATGACGCGCGCATCGGCATCGATGACGAATTCGGCGGCGTTGACGAAGCCGAACACGCGCGAGCGGAACTCCGCGGCGATGAAGCCCGGCTCTTCGCGCGTGATCGCACTGCGCGGTTGTGCGGCGATCGCACGGCGCAGTGCGTCCTGTGCCTCGGCCACCGTGCCGGCGAACGGTATCGGTGCCATCTGCGCCTTGCCGGAGGCCCCGGTTGACACGCAGTTCGGCTTGTCGGGGCAGGGCGTCAGCGCGGGCGGTGCGGCGATCGCCACGGACGACAGCAGCGCGAGCAGCGGCACGGCGGCGATCTTCATGACGGTCTCCGTGCGTGCAGCCAGGCGACCACGTCGGCCGCATTGCGGTCCGGCGGAAACACCGGATAGAACACCTTGACGATGCGCGCCTGCTCGGCGATCAGCGTGAGCCGGCGGTACAGCGTGCGGCCGTCCGCCTGGAACACCGGCAGCTTCAATGCGTCGCGCAGCGCGAGACCACTGTCGCTGAGCAGCGGGAAGGGCAGATGCAGACGCGTGGCCGCCTCGCGCTGATAGTCGCTGTCCTGCGTACTCAGGCCGAACACGCCGGCGCCGAGCGCTGCCAGCTCCGCGTGGTGATCGCGGAAGGCGCAGGACTGCGGCGTGCAGCCGCGCGCACCCGGAATCGCGTCCCAGCCCTCGGGCAGCGGAACGCCGGGGCGGCCGGTCATCGGATAGATGTAGATCACCTGCAGGCCGGGCAGCGTCGACAGCTCCACCGTGCGGCCGTCGGTCGCCGGCAGCGCGAGTGCCGGCAGGTACCGGCCTTCGAGGTGGCGGGCAGCGCCGTCGTCGGTCGGCACCGGCAGTTCGGCGGGCAGGGTGGTCAGCGGGGTGGTCATTCCGGTAGTGCCCAGTGCGGATTCCAGGCCACCTCCCACAGATGGCCGTCGGGATCGGCGAAGTAGCCGGCATAGCCGCCCCAGAAGGTATCGCGGGCGGGCTTGACGACGCGGCCACCGGCGGCCTTTGCTTCGGCCATCAGCACATCGACCTCGGCTTTCGACGCCACGTTGTGCGCCAGCGAGAAGCCGGTCGGGTCGGCCGCGCCGGCGGTGATGCCGGCGTCGTCGGCGAGGCTGGTGCGCGGCCACAGCGCGAGCTTCAGCCCGGGCTGCAGATCGAAGAAGGCGACCGCACCGTGTTCGTGCTCGGCGCCGACGATGCCTTCGGTTGACCAGCCCAGGCCGTCGCGGTAAAAGGCGACGGCGCGCGCCAGGTCGTCGGTGCCCAGCGTGATCAGCGTGATGCGCGGCCTCAAAGTGCGCGCCCGTCGTAATGCTTCACCGGCAGCGATTCGATGTTGACGTCGTTGACACAGCGCACATTGATCGCTGCGCTCTGCACGCCGTCCGGCCGCGTACCCTCACCGAAGGGGTGGATGCCGCAGTGCGGACAGAAGCGGTGCTTGATCACGTGCTTGTTGAACGAGTAGCTCGCCATGTCGGATTCGGACGTCTTCAGTTTCAGCGCCGCGCGTGGCACGAACCACATCAGCGCGCCCTTGCGCCGGCAGATCGAACAGTTGCAGGCGACGACGCCCGTCAGTTCGCCAGCGAGTTCGCCATCGACTTCGAAGGCGATCCGCCCGCAGTGGCAGCTTCCGGTGTAGTTCATGCTGGACTCCTTGCAGTGCGGCCCGGTCTTCGCGATGGAAGCGCCGGGCCGATGAGCTTCTATGTCAGCAGACCCTAGAGCAATTCCTTCGGGATGTTGCCGCCGTTCTCGGCCAGCTTCTGCAGCACGGTCTTGTGCAGCCACATATTCATCTTCGCCGAGTCGCCCATCTTGTCCTGCGGGCACCCCAGCTCGGTCGCCAGCGTCTTGCGAGCGTCCAGGCTGCTGTCCAGGCCGAGCAGCTTCATCAGGTTGACGATGGACACCTTCCAGTTCAGCTTCTGCGTATTGGCCGCGGCCAGCGCCTCCAGCTTCGATACGACATCGACCTCGGAAATCGCCACGGGTGCAGGCGCAGCCGGCGCGGCGACAGGTGCCGAGGTGGGTGCGGGCGCGGCAGCCGCAGGTGCATCATCCTTCTTGCCAAAACCGAGCTTTTCCAGAATGGTGTTGAACAGGCCCATGGCGGACTCCTCTCTTCGCGGGTGAGTGAGGCCCCCCGGGGATGTGCGTGAAACCCGGGCGGAGAGCCCGGTGCTGCGCGAGGGGGCGGGCGATGCATCCGGCGTGAAGCCGGGTCAGGCGACTTCATGCTAACAGCCTTGCGCGTTGACCGTCACCCTGCAACATGACCGCGCCCCGCGGGCTTACCTTCAGTCGCCCGGCATCGCGCTCATGTCCATGTACGACAGTTCCCAGATGTGGCCGTCCGGGTCTTCGAAGCCGTGGCCGTACATGAAACCGAGGTCCTGCGGCGCGCGCCGCACCGCGCCGCCCGCGGCTTTCGCCTTCGCCACGAGCTCATCGACCCCCGCCCGGCTGTCGCGCGACAGGCACACCAGCACTTCGGTGCTCCGGTGCGCGTCGGCGATCGGCTTGTCGGTGAAGCCGGCGAAGAAGGGCTCGGCCAGCAGCATGACGTAGATGGTGTCCGACACCACCATGCAGGCCGCCTTGTCGTCCGAGAACTGCGGATTGAAGTCGAAGCCGAGCGCGGCGAAGAAGGCCTTCGAGCGTTCGAGGTCCTTTACCGGCAGATTGACGTAGATGTGCTGGGGCATGTGCTTCTCCTCGATGAGGCGGCGGGGCATCCGCCGCGTTGCAGGGGCGACGAAGCAGGCGCGCGCGAATCGACAGGGGGGGCGTCGTTGTCCGTCGTCTCCGGACGGACGGTCAGGGCTTTGTTGCGCGCGGTGCCCACGCCATGTTCATGTACAGCGTGCCGCCTTCCAGCTCGTCCAGCATCTGTGCCAGGCGCTTGCGCTTCGTCGCGTCGAGCCGGGCGCGGGCGATCCAGCCGAGGTAGTCGTTCTGCTGGTAGGGCGGTCGCGCCCTGTAGGCGGCCCACAGTCCGCGCGCATCGAGCGCTGCGCGGACGAAATCGGGCATCGGGTTGGGCGGGCGCTTCAGCATGCATCCTCCTACGCCGTGCAGGGTTGATCGGATGAGTGCCGACGGCGCTGCACTGCTTCGCCGCGAGGGCATACTCCGCGGCGAGTGCCGTGTGGTGCAGCGATTGTTGCGCCGGCGGCGCATGAACGCTGCATGCGCAGGCGTGCGGCCATCGATACGAAGCCATGCAGTGCCGTCGGACCGGTGAGCGGACCTCGCGCCGGATCAGCCGATGGCGGCTGCCGCAAGGGAGTGAACCGTGGAATCACAGGACGACGTACTGGTCGCCAACCGGGTGATGCTGGTGCATTTCGACAGCTACAGCACCGCGCTCGTGTTCGCCAAATGGAACGATACGCTGCTGTTGCCGGCACCGCTTCCGCCGTCGGCCGAATTGATGCCCGCGCCCGCCGCCGACGCGGCGGACGACGGCGAGGCGGTGAAGGCGGCGGCCATCGCGCGGCTCGGCCTGAACCCGGCCGAAGTGGTGCGGCCCGGCGATTTCAATCACTGGGTGTTCACTGCAGATGGCCCGGTCAGGGTGCATCTGCTGCGCTTCACCACCTTCGAGGCGCCCAAGGCTGCACTCGAACCGCACGGCGGCGTGTTCCGTCCGATCAGCGCGCTGCGCGGCGGCACGCCGGTGGAACTGCTGCTGGCGCGCGAGGTGTTCAATCTGATCGTCGGTGCGGGCGGTGGCAGGGCCTGAGCAGCAGCACGAATGGCGACGCGATGACGACGTCGCGATCGGCCGCTCGCTGGTCCGGGTGCTTATGATGGCGGCGGAGCGGGTTCTCTGTGGGAGCAGCCTTGGCCGTGACAGGGCCTTTGCAGTCCTCGGGCTTCGATGCAGGCCGCTGTCGGGGTCAAGACCCCTCCCACAGAACCCCCGCCTTGACTCCAGCCAGGAATCAGGCGCGATCTCTGTGGGAGCGGTCTTCTGACCGCGACGCGGCCGCGACACCGCGCCCGGAGCAATCCTCAGGGCGCAACTTCCGCAATGAAGCGCACGATTTCCGCATTGACCTGATCCGGATGCGTCACCGGCGCCATATGCCCCAGCCCGGCGAATTCGACCATCTCCACCTTTGGCATTCGCGGTATCAGTGCATTCGCCACCGCATGCACCGACGCCGGCGACGAGGCGCCGAGCATGTAGAGCACGGGCATATCCAGCGCGGCGAAGGCCTCAAGCGGCGTCGGCTCGGTGGTCAGCGCGTGCGCCCAGCGCCGCACATTGCGCATCGATTCCGCGACCGCCTGCCGGCGCGGCTCGGGCATCGCCGCAAGGCTGCCATCGCCCATCCAGTAGTCGATGAAATGGCGGGCCGCCTCGTGCAGGTCTCTGCCGTCCAGCGCGGCCACCGACGCCGCTACTGCAGCGTGTATGCCCCCGGTGCCGTTCGGCTGCGGCTGCTGCGCGTTGACCACGGCGAACAGCGTGGGCTCGTAGATCGCCAGCGCGCGCACGCGCTCCGGCCAGGTCAGGGCGGCGATCAGCGCCACCGCGGCGCCGTAGGAATGACCGACCAGCACGAAGGACTCGCCCGCCTGTTTGAATACCGGCGTAAGGAAATCGACTTCGTCGCGCAGCGCGATCCGGCTGTCCGAATGCCAGTCCGGACTGCGGCCGGCGCCATACAGGTCCGGCGCGAGCACCCGGTGACGGGCGGACAGCGCGTCGCCCAGGTCGCGCCACTGCGACGACGTGCTCGCGTTCGCGTGCAGGCAGATCACCGCCGGACCGGCCCCGGTCGCTCGGACATGCGGTGTGGCAGTGGTCATCGCGCTACGCCGGTGGATTGCAGCCGTGGCTAGAATGTCGCCGCCATGGCCCGGGCCCGTGCCGCCGCCTCGGCGCGTGAGCCGGCGTTGACCTCCGGGCCGTACAGCGTTTTCTGCACGATGAGGTGGCCGACCTCGGTGATGCCGACCATGCTCAGCCACAGGTCGAGATACTGGCGCTGCAGATCCCACTCCGACGACTTCAGCGCGTCCGGCGCGTCGCCCACCTCGACGCCACGCGCCAGCACCAGCACCGCCTTGCAGTGGCCGAGCGTGCCAAGCTGGCCGCGTTCGTCGAAGGTGAACAGCAGGTCCTTCTGCGACACCACGTCGATCAGCTGTTTCAGTTTGTACGGAATCGAGTAGTTCCACATCGGTGCGCTGATGACCAGCCGGTCCGCCTGCTGGATGCGTGCCGCCAGCGCGCGGATCTGCGCCCACGCCGCTGCCTGCGCGTCGGTCAGCGGCGTACCGGTCAGGCCGGCGTACTTTGCATCCAGCGCCGCGCCGTCGAATTCCGGCATCGGCTCGGACCACACATCCAGCACATCCACCGTGCCCTCCGGATGCGCCGCCTGCCAGGCGTCGATTAAGGCGTGCGCGACCTCGATCGAGGCGGAGCGCTGCTTGCGGGGGGAGGATTCGATGTGGAGGAGGTGGGGCATAGGGGCTCCGGAGACGGATCGGGTTCAGCCGGCATTCTCAGCCGCGTGACGCCGGCGGCGCAACAGCGCCGCCACCATGATCGCCACGACCACAAGGTTGAGCGCCAGCGCGCCGACACCTAGCGCATTCACGCCGTGCCACAGGCCGACGATCTCGAACGGTACGTAGATCGCCCCGCTGACGGCGGCCAGCAATTCGGCCCACGCCGCGTGGCGATAGAGACCCCAGGCCTCGGCGAAGCGCAGGGCGGCATAGCCCGCCGCACCGGCCGCAAGCAGCGTGAGGTTCGTGTTGTCGAGATGGGTGGCCGCGTTGACGAAGATGTGCGGATAGGTGGAGGCCGGATTCAGGTGCAGATGCGCCAGAAGACGGAGGGCGGCGTCGTGCAGGCTCGCGTGGACCCACAGCAGCAGGCCCGACGCGCCGATCAACGCCACTACACCCTTCAGGGCCTCGAAGGTGGCGACGACCGCGAGCGCTCGCCGGTCTCGCGAGGTGGGTGGGTGCATCGATGCCGGCTTACCCGGGCTGATGGCTGACGATACGGAACGTGGTGCCATCGCGGTTACGGAAAGGCGCGCCGTCACGGTGAGCGGGTTTCTCCGGGCGCAGGCCAGGCGGGACGTCGCAGCGGCTGCCCTGGCGCAGCGAATCGAAGACCGGCCGGTAGAAGATCATCGCGTGTTCGAAGTCGGACACGCCGACCATGACACGGGAAAACATCACGTCGCGCCTCAGCCGCCGCTGATCACCGCGTCCGGAATCCGGTAGTGCTCGTAGTCATTCACGTTGACCAGCCACACATCGCCCTCCCGCCCGGTTTGCAAGCGGGCATCGCCGTCGGCGCTCACCGTGCCACCGACGAAGCGGAGCACGCGCCGCAGGCCGCCGGGCGGTGTCACGTGAACTTCGGCGTTGCCGGGCGCGCCGCGGATCACGCCGAACTCGCACTGGGCGGACGCAGCGGGCGCCGCGCCCATCGAACAGGGGACCTGACCGGTGGCATGGTAGGAGGTGCCGGCGACCCGGGCATCGCCCGCCGGCGCACGGTCCAGCGAGGGTGCGCTCTGTCCGCGGCCGGTGATACCGACGGTCAGCGTGTAGCGCGCCGTCTCGTTGCGGCGCGCGGCACTGCGCATCAGATAGACCCGCACCGTGTACTCCCCATCGGACGCCAGCTGACCGGTCCATTCCGTACCCTGGGTGGAGCCGATGAAGATCGCTTCGTCGCGCGAACCGGGTGGCAGCACATTGAAGTAGTTCACCGTGTGGCCGGTCTCGAGCCTGACGCTCAGCGTCTGTCCGGCGCGGGCCCGCAGGCGGTAGTTGACGATGCGGTCACCCTTGAGTGTTCCGGTCAGCGTGGCCGACGAAGCACCCTTTGCGAAACGCACCGGAACGGATTCGATAGCGCCCGCGGCCCAGGCGCCGGCCGGGAGCAGGGCGCACGCCATCAAGAAGCGGACGAACAGACTCCCCATCGCAAATTTCCTCCTCACTGCTGGAAATCGGACTGACCGGAACGGACACGACGCGCTGACGGACGGACCGCCGCGACGCCGATGAGCGCGCCGCGGCCGGTACCACGGGTCAGCAGTTGCCCTTCTTCGCCTGACCCGGCGGACAGAAGCCGCCGCCCGAGCCGCTGCGACCCGGATCGACGATGACGGCACCCGACGGCGTGTAGACCGCGCAGCCGACGAGGGACGACGTGAGCACAAACAGGGCGATCAGTGGCTTCATGTGTTCAGTTTTTCGGAGTGTCGATGCGCGCCAGTGTAGCCGCGACTGGCGGTGCGCAGACGTCGGGTAGGACGCGCCTGACACGGTACCGTTCTCGGGCTGCCATCACTCCGTTGCGGTTGGTGAGAGTGTGACTGATCGCAGGCTACCCGCCGCTTCGATCACCGGAAAGCGGCCGCGCATGAACGCGTGAGCGCGGCCAGGATTCAGCGCGAGAAGGAAAACACGGGGCAACAGGAGATTGAGACGCTTTGAACGCGCATCTCGCGGAATGAAAGCGTGGTCCGTCCCCATATCTAGAAACTGCTGAGAGCCATACGAAGAGCTGTCTGTCCCCTTCCATTTCAATCAACAGGAGAACCCGAGTACGGCTGCGCCAGGAAGCGCTGGCCACCGTCCGTTCTAGATGAAGCGGCATACCGCTTCGTCCAGAACAGGCAGGCCATTTGCCGGATTGGGGCTAGATCCGGCGCTGGCGTGAAGCGAGACGCGCGGCGAGGACCAACAGGCCCGCAGTTCCGAGTACGAATGGCGCGGGCTCCGGAACCGGCGCTGCCGCCATCAGGTAGCCCGCCGTCAGCCTGCGTGATTTGCCCGGAGCAATGTCTTCACTCGCTGCTGTCCAGCATGACTCGTTCATGCAGAAGCTCTCGGCGCTGGCTGGAAACCACTGTGTGGCGATGGTCCCTGGGGTCGCGTCGAAGTGAACGTAGATATCCATTCGGAACCAGCCTGCATCCGTGAAATCCGGCCCGGTGCTGTCGCTGAAAGCCAGGGTTCCCTGGGGCGCGAGCATGCCCCAGGTGCCCGCAGTGGACACATAGTGACGCCCTGCCTGTGTCGGGCCATCGGTCGTACGGATGTCGATGTCGTGAAAGGTTTCTGTGTCGCTGTCGTATGTGAACGACCCGTAGGCGGTAGCCGCGTCGCTGAACTGGAAGTCCACGAGTTCCCACCTGACCGGTGCTGCGCTCGCGCCGGATGAGGCCAGGAGAAGGAGAGCGGCGTAGAGGGCTTTTTTCATTCTCAATCCTTTTTGGGGCGTGACAGGAGGATGCTTGCGTTCGAACACCAAGACGCGATGGAACGGATCAGGACTTCCGGATTCCCGCATCCGCACAAAGATCGTTCGGCAGGTATGCCGAATGAATCGCGCCGCATAATCGGCTATCGACAGGGCTGCCGCCATCAGCCATTTGTCCTAGATGCCATGCTCAAGGCATCTCTGCAGGTGTGGTCCAGCGCGGATATCCGTGCGACTTCCAGGTCTGCCTGGAAGCCCGGCCCGCGCTTCCTGTGCGTCATGGGATGGGCGCCTCCTCCTGTCCTTGTCGGTCGTACTCTGTACGCATGGACCGTGAGGTCGCGGAGTTGAGCGTCCAGAGACGCTTACTCCGCCAGCGGCTCCAGCAGCGCCGCCAGATCGTTCTCGCCGAATTTCTCCAGCGCGGCTTCGTCGTTGCCGAGGATGCCTTCGGCCAAGGCGGCCTTCTTCTCTTGCAGGGCGACGATGCGCTCCTCGATGCTGCCGGCGACGATGAGCTTGTAGACGAACACCGGCTTGTCCTGGCCGATGCGGTGGGCGCGGTCGCTGGCTTGGTTTTCGGCGGCGGGGTTCCACCAGGGGTCGTAGTGGATGACGGTGTCGGCGGCGGTGAGGTTGAGGCCGACGCCGCCGGCCTTAAGGCTGATCAGGAACACCGGCACGGTGCCCTCCTGGAAGCGGCGGACGACGGCTTCGCGGTTCTGCGTGTCGCCGGTCAGCATGACGCAGCCGATGCCGGCTTCGACCAGCTGTTCGTGGATCAGGTCGAGCATCCCGGTGAACTGCGAGAACACCAGCACCTTGCGGCCTTCTGCCAGCAGGTTTTCCAGCATGTCCATCAGCAGATCGAGCTTGGCGCGCTCCTTCACGCGCGCGGCGGCGTCGGACTTCAGCAGGCGCGGGTCGCAGCACACCTGGCGCAGCTTGAGCAGCGCGTCGAGGATGACGATGCGCGCGCGGGCGAAACCGCGGCTGGCGATCTCGTCGCGCACCCGCTTGTCCATCGCGGCGCGCACGGTTTCGTACAGGTCGCGCTGTCGGCCGGTCAGTTCGACCGTACGCAGCACTTCGGTTTTCGGCGGCAGATCGGCGGCGACGTCGTCCTTGCGCCGGCGCAGGATGAAGGGCGCCACGCGCCGCGCCAGCAGCTCGCGGCGGATGGGGTCGCCGTGCTTCTCGATCGGCGTGCGCCAGCCGCGGGTGAAGTCCTTCTGTTCGCCGAGGAAGCCGGGCAGCAGGAAGTCGAACTGCGCCCACAGTTCGCCCAGATGATTTTCCAGCGGCGTGCCGGTCAGGCACAGCCGGTGCCGCGCGCGCAGCAGGCGCACCGCACGGGCGGCCTGGCTGCCCGCGTTCTTCACCGTCTGCGCTTCGTCGAGGATGAGCAGGTGGTAGTCGTGCGCGGCCAGCTTTTCGTGGTCGCGCCACAGCAGCGGATAGGTGGTGAGGCAGACGTCGTGCTCGGGTACCTGGGCGAAGCGCTCGCCGCGGTCGGGGCCGTGCAGCTTGAGCACGCGCAGTTCCGGTGCGAAGCGGGCGGCTTCGCGCTGCCAGTTGAACACCAGCGAGGTGGGCAGCACGACCAGTGCCGGGCGGTCGAGCCGGCCGGCGCGCTTTTCGGTCAGCAGGTGGGCCAGCGTCTGCGCCGTCTTGCCCAGTCCCATGTCGTCGGCCAGGATGCCGCCGAGGTCGTGCGCGCGCAGGTGCTGCAGCCAGGCCAGGCCTTCGCGCTGGTAGGGGCGCAGTTCGATGCCGAAGCCCTCGGGCGCGTTGACCGGCGCGACGCCGTGCATGCCGCGCAGACGTTCGACCCACTGTTCGAGCGGTTTGAAGCCTTCGCGCGTCCACTTCGCGTCGAGCGCTTCGGCCAGCCGCGGCGCGTCCATGCGCGACACCTGCAGCGCGCCGCCGGCCGGGCTGTCGAACAGATCGACCAGCGTGCGCGCCAGCGGCTTGATGCGGCCGGCCGGCACGATGATGCGTTCGCCTTCGGCGGTGAACAGGTCGGTGGTGTCTTCGTCGCGCATGCGGTCGAGCGCGATCGGGTCCAGCCAGCGGCCGTCGCGTTTGAACAGCGCGTGCAGCAGCGGCGCCAGATCGAGGCGGCGGCCGCCGACGTCGATGCCGAGCGACAGTTCGAGCCAGCCGTTCTCGTTCTCGTCCAGTTCGGCGTGCCATTCGTTGACCACCAGCACGCGGTGGCGGAAGTCCGGCGGGCACTCGATCTGCCAGCCGGCGCGCGTAAGGCGGCCGGCAGCGTCGCCGAAGAAGCGTGCCCAGGCCTCTTCGCTCTCCAGCCCCAGCGCGCCAACCGGCAGCGATTCGTACATCTGCAGCCAGCGCGCCTGCACCGGCGCGAATCCGACTTCGCCGAGCAAGGCCAGCGCCGCCTGTTCGGCCGCGCTGTCGCGCTTCACGCGCACCGCGCGGCCGTTGGGCAGCGTCGCCAGGTCGGAGCTGTCGGTGGCGGCGAACTTCGCCTGGCCGTAGCTGAGGGCGACGGTGGCGATGTCGTACAGCGCGTGGCCGAGCGCCTTGTCGTAGCGGCGGTGCGGCTTCACGTGCCATACCGGCAGGCTGGCGAACTTCAGTACCGGGCGCAGCGCCTCTTCGATCAGCGGCAGGCTGGCGGCATCGCGGCCCAGCGGCGAAGGCAGCGCGGGGGCGGCCTGGGCCAGCGCCTCGGCCACCAGCGGCAGTTCGGCGGTGGTGAGCAGCGGCAGTTCGAGTACCGCCTGCACTGCCTCGCGCGCCGGGTGGGTGATTTCGCCAGCCCGTCCGCGGGCGACGTCGAGATACCAGGGCGGGTCGGTCGGCAGCGTCCAGTCGGCCGGCGGCGTGCAGGCGAGCAGGGCGCGCACGCCGAGCTTTTCGGTCTGCCATTCGAGCTGACCGGCGCGCGCTTCGCCCGGCTTCAGCGGACGCGCGTCGTCGCTGCCCTCGTCGGCGCGCACGAAGCAGCGGCCGGTGTCGAGCGCGGCGCGCAGCACGGCGAGGCCGTCGGCGCCGCGCAGTTCGAACGGCACGAACACGCTGGTCGCGCGTTTGCGTATCGCGTCGCGCAGCGTGCGGAACACCGGCAGGTCGTTGTCCTGCACGAAGGCGGGCGGCTTCAGCAGCGCCTGCTCGAAGTTGAACCAGGGCTGGCTGTCACCGCCCGGCGTGCTGTCGCGGCCGGCGCGGTCGGTGAGTTTGGCCTTGAGCAGGCGCAGGTCGGCCGGCTGGCTGCCGCGCGGTGTGATCAGATAGGCGATCGACTCCTTCGGTGCGGCGCGCTTGCGCGAGGTACCCGTCGGTTCCTCGCTCAGACGCTTCTGCAGCGTCTGCGCCCAGCGCAGCACCTCGGCGCGCGGGCGCTCGATCAGTTCGCCCTGCTTCTTCGCCGCCAGCAGCAGGCCGACCGCGTGCTTGCAGCGGTTGCCGACCGGGCAGGAACAGCGGGTGGCGATTTCCAGCGTGCGCTCGCCGAAGTATTCGCGCCGCTCCAGCCGCACCGTCACCTGGTAAGGCTGCGGCCGGGTGCCACGCACCAGAGCGCGCAACGTCGGCCCCTGCACGTCAATGTCGCCGACCCGCGTCACGTACTGGCTGCCGCGCACGATGGTGTCTTCGGAGAACATTTCTCCGAGCATCCGGTTGTCGAGCTGGGACAGCAGGCGGGTCAGTTCCATCGCGGGCGAGGCACGGCAGCCAAAAAAATGGACGCAGGATTGTAAACCCTGCGCCCCGTCGTGCCATGAAACTGCGGTGTCAGCTGCGCGGCCGGATGCCCCGGTCGTGTGCGGTCAGCGCCGCCGTCGGTGTCCAGCTGACGTGCTGGTGCAGCAGGCCGGCGGCGCCGCGCGCCCGATCGGGGTCGCGCGCCACCACGGCCACGATGCCCTGACCCCCGGCTTCAACATGCACCCCCATGCCGCGGTATTGCGTGGTCAGCGTGCGCACGCGACTGTCCTTCTGCGGCATCAGCAGCACGGTGGCCGGACCGTCCGGCGTGTCGAACACGATGTGCCAGCCGGTGCCACCGGGAACCGGGCAGAGCTTCACGTAGCGTACGGCGGCGAGCGGCACCTTCACCTCGGCGCCGAAGCTCTCCAGCACCTGGGCGACGCGCTGCGGTTCGATCAGGCGGGTGCTCATCAGCGCCTCCGGCTCTTGCATCACGTGCTCGACTGCCAGCGCGACATGTTCTCGATCAGGCGCGGCGTGCCAGTACTGCACGCCCAGTCCGAGGCTGAACACGACACTGGCGGCCAATGCCCACAGCTTGAACGGCGAGCGGGTGCGCGCCCGGCTGCCGACCAGAATGCGCTCGGCCAGGCCGTCCGGTACGTCGATCGCCACCGTCTGCTGCAGCATGCGTTCGCCGGCGTTCACGCGGCGCGAGAAGGTCTGGCAGGCCGGGCAGGCGATCAGGTGTTCCTCGGCTGCCTCGGTCAGGCGGCGCGGGTCGGCCAGCTTTTCGCGGCGGAAGTCGATGCAGTTGAAAGTCATGTTCTTGTCGTCGAAGCTGCTCACGATTCGGCCCTCCGCGCCGGCTGGCCGGTCAGTGCGCCGCGCAGCGCCTGACGGGCGCGGGTCAGGCGGGTCATCACCGCACCTTCGGTGGTGTCCAGCATGTCGGCGATCTCGGCGCACGAAAAGCCGCCCAGCGCCTGCAGCACCAGCGGTTCGCGCAGCGTCAGCGGCAGGCTGCCGAGCAGGTTTTCCATTTCGAAGAGCTCTATCGGTTCGTGGTCGGCGGCGATCTGCAGGTCTTCCAGTTCGACGTTGACATAGTCGAACTGCTTGCGCTCGTACAGCCGCGCGTGTTCGCGGCGCACGATGGTGATGAGCCAGCTCTTGGTGGCGGCGGAGTCCTTGATGTCGTCCCACGATTTCCAGGCGCGGGCGAAGGTTTCCTGTACCAGGTCCTCGGCGACGAACTTGTCGCGGCACAGCCACCAGGCGAAGCGGTACAGATCCGGGCTGAAGGCCCGCACCGCCTGTTCGAAGCTCTTCCGTTTGCTGAATCCGAGTATCACGACATGGTCCGTGGTGTGCGCTGACAAGCCTTAAGACCGGGAGGTCGGGGGCAACCTTACATCGCTTCCAAGGGAAGCGCGCGCGCTCACGGGGGTTGGGGTTTGTGGGAGGGGTCTTCTGACCCCGACGACGACGGTGGTTCGCTCGTGACGGGCCTATTGAGCCATCCGCTCCAGCCAGTCGATCACCGCGGCGTCGCCGCTGAAGTCGTTGACCGCGCGCACCGGCAGGTCCGGGGCACGCTCGGCCAGCATGCGGGCGAGGGCGTTGCAGGGGCCGATTTCAAGCACGGCGTCGGGTGCGTATTCGAGCACGGTGTCCATGCAGGTTGACCAGTCTATGGTCCGTGCGACCTGGGCCGCCAGCGAGCGGACGGCATCGGCTGCGTCGCGCTGCGCGCGGCCGTCGATGCCGGCGATGACCGGCACGGACAGGCGGCCGCTTGCCCACGGCGCGAGCGCTTCGGCCAGCGGCGCCTGCGCGGCGGCGAGCAGCGGGGTGTGCGACGGCGTGTGCACCGCGAGACGCACGCAGCGGCGGGCGCCGCGCGCGGGCAAGGTGTGTTCGAGCTCGGTCAGCGCGACGCTTGCGCCGCCGACGACGAAGTGGGCGTCGCCGTTGCGGATGGCGATGCTGCAGCCGCTGCCGTCGAGCGCGGTGCGCAGCGCTGATTCGGTCAGGCCCTGCACGGCGAGCAGGCCGGACGGATGCGCGGTGGCGGCATCCATCAGTGCGGCGCGTCGGGCGGCGAGATCGAACCAGTCCTTCGGTGGCAGCCCGCGGGCGATCGCAAACGCGCTCAGTTCGCCCAGCGAGTAGCCGGCGAACAGCAGCGGCCTCGGCAGCCGCGGCGCGAGGCGGCGCCAGCGCAGTGCCTGCAGCGCGCTGATCACGACCTGCGCGGTGACGTTGCTGGCCAGATCGTTGTCGCGCAATGCGTCGAGCGCCGGCAGCCGGGCGCGCGTGTCCGCGTCGGCGCGCAGTTCGGACAGATGCTCTGCCGTCTGGCCGCCCTGACCGCTGAACAGCACGACCAGCCTCACGCCGCACCCTCCAGTTCGTGCAGGAACAGCGTCACCGCCAGCAGATCGGCCGCGCCGCCCGGGCTGAGCCGGCGGGCGACGAAGGCCGCGTGCGTGGCCTGCGCCTGTGCTGCCCAGTCGTCGGCGAACACGCCGCCCGCTTCGACGAAGGCACGCGCCGCGCCCTGCGCGAAGTCGAGACCGATGCGGCCGCCGCGCCACAGCAGATTGCTGTCGTCCAGCCGCGAGATCAGCACGAACAGCGCCTGCACCGCAGCGCGGGTTTCGCGTGCGTCGCCCGGCGCGGCGAGTACCCCGCGTAGCGCCGGCAGTGCGGCGTCGATCACGTCGGGAAAGCCGGCGGCAGCCTGTTCGCGCGCACCGGTCGTGCCGTGGCGGCGGGCGACGCGCAGACCGTGGCTGTCGGCCAGCGGCGTGCCGTCGGTCGGGCGCGCGACGAGGATGTCGGCGCCCCAGCAGCGGGCGACGATGTGCGCGACGTGCTCGGCGCGTATCGTTCCGCCCTGCGTCGCGATACGCCCGGCCGCGGCGCACAGCAGGCCGAGGTTGAAGATGGCGCCGCGGTGCGTGTTGATGCCGCCGGTGGCGGCCAGCATCTGCGTCTCGGCGGCCAGCCCGAGCGACTGCAGCGTGGCGAAGCCGGCGCCGTCGGCTCCGGCGCGGGCGATGTCGCGGAAGTAGTGGCGCAGCGCGAACAGGCTGCGGAAGAAGGTTGACATGTCCATGTCGTCGTGGCTGCCGTTGTCGGCCGGGTTGACCAGGCCGGGCTTGGGAGCGAGCGCCACTTCGCGGTAGAGGCTGCGCACGGCGAGCCGGCCGATGCGCTCGCAGTCGGCGACGGGGGCGGGCGTGATCCGTGCCGGTGCGTTCATGCGGCGCGGCTCCGGGCCGGCCACAGCGCAGCGACGTCGATCAGCGCGACGCCGTCGTCCGACTTCGCCAGCACGCGACGCGGCCCGCGGCCGTCGAGTGCGGCCGCCAGCTCGCGCCAGGCCACCGCCTGTGCGCCGCAGCGGATTTCACCGTCGAGGCGCAGCGGGCTGTCGGTGGTCTGCAGCAGTGTGAGCAGTGCGTGCAGAGCGCCGCTGTGTTCGATGTCGAACAGCAAGTCGAGGTCGCTGTCGGTGCGCAGACAGGGTTCGCCGCTGAGCGACTGCCACAGCAGCGAACCATAGACACGCGGCGTGACGCCAAGGGCGGTGCACTGCCCGGCCAGCGCATGCAGCGACGACCGGTACGCGGCGGGCAGTGCGTCGAGCAGCGACGCGAGCTGCGGCAGCGGTGTGCCGCGTTCGAGGTCGGCGCGCGCTGCGACCAACGACACGCGGCGGCGCTCGCCGGTGCCGGGCAGGGTAAGGCCGAGGCGCACGCGGTCGGCCGGCAGGTCGTCGCTGCGTGCACAGACGAGCGGTCTGCCGGCCTTGCGCCACGCGAGGACATCGTCTGCGGCAGCTGCGCTGCAGGCGGCGAGATCCACCTCCGCGCCGGCACGCAGCCAGACCAGGTCGTGACGGCGCAGGCGGACCATGGTCAGGCGTCGAGCGGGACGCCGGCGACGCGCTCGGCCACCGGCTGTGCCAGCGTACGGCCGCCGCGTTCGCGGCCGAGTGCGGCGCGGCGGTCCTCGCCGCCGGCGTCCGTGATGGCCTGCTGCAGCGCCCGTGGCCAGTCGTCGGTGTCGGACCACAGCGCGTGGATGGCGCCCATGCGCGCATAGTTGCTGGCGCCCGGCGCGAACACCGGTGAGCTCTGCGCCAGCGCTTCGAGCCGCTCGGGCGCGATCTTGGTCACGCGCGCCATCGCGCGCAGGTCCATCACCTTCACCTGCGCCTCGGGCAGCGCGCAGATGCGGTCGGCCAGCAGGCCGAAGGCGAGAAAGCCGCCGCTGACCGCTTCGCCGTGGATCAGCGTCACCAGCCGGTGACCGCTGCGGCGGGCGAGGTTGACGCAGCGCGCCATGTGGGCGAAATAGCCGTTCAGACCGAGCAGTTCTTCGTGGCGCGACAGTGCCTGACCCTGGGTCGAGGCGATGAACACGATGGGGCGCGGGTCGCCGCTCGCCTGGTCGGCGCGCACCGCGTCGAGCACTGCCTGCGACAGCTTGAGCGCCATGTCGGTGGTGAGCGCGGCGCGGTCGCGGGTGCCGATCACGTGCACCCGGCCGGCGGCCGATTCGGCGTGGCCGGACAGGTTGTGGCCGTCGAACGCGACCGTGTGGCCGGCCGGGAACAGGCGGTCGAGCAGGGCGTTCATGCGGCCTCCGTCGGCGAAAGAGGAGTGAGCAGGCGGTTGAAATCGGCCGCGTCGAGCATCGGAATGAGTGCGGGCTCAGGCAGGCCGAGTGCGCGCCAGATGTCGAGCCCGTCGCGCGCGTCGGCGTGGCGTGCGGCGCGCTGAGTCAGCGCGCGCTGGTCGGCGTCGAGCGCGGCGAGATCGCGCGCCGGCACCGGCCGCGCGAGCAGCGAACGCGCGGCATCGCGGAAGGCGGCGATGTCGTCGTCCACCAGCATCGTGGCGTCACCCAGGCTGCGCCTGAGCTTGCCGCCGGTCACCCGCCACACCAGGGCGCGGTCCTTCGAATCGAATTCGTCCACGCCCTTTACCGTCTCGATCACTTCGGGGCCGGACAGGCCGAGCCGGCCCTCTTCCGACATGACCAGCGCGTCGCACAGCCGGGCGACGATGCCCATGCCGCCGAAGGCACCGCACGAGCCGCCGATCAGGCCATACACCGGAATACCGTCGGCGCGTGCGGCGAGCAGCGCGCGCATCAGTTCGGAAATCGCGATCAGGCCGGCATTGGCTTCGTGCAGCCGCACGCCGCCGGAGTCGATGGCCAGCAGCACCGCCGCCGGTCGTGTGCGACGCGCACGCTCGAACAGGCCGCGCAGCTTGGCACCGTGGATTTCGCCGACAGCGCCGCCATTGAATTCGCCCTGCTGAGCACCGACCAGTACCGGTCGGCCGTTCAGCGTGGCTTCGCCGACCACGACGCCGTCATCGAAGGCGACCGGCAGGTCGAGTGCGGCCAGATGCGGGCTGGTGAGCCTTTCGTGCGGGCCGCACAGTTCGCGGAAGCTGCCAGCGTCGGCCAGGCCGGCGATGCGGGTGCGGGCGTCCGCTTCGAACCATGAATGTCGGTGCAGGCGGCTCATGCGCGGTCCTCCAGCGCTTCCAGCGCCTGATCGAGGCGCAGGCTCACGACGGCCGGTGTCGCACCGGCGTCGTTGATGGCGAGGGCGAGGCCGCCGGCGGCGTGGCGGGCGACCGCGTCGGTGAGCACCGCTTCCCAGGTGTCGCGGAAGCCGTGCGCGGAGGTGTTCACTTCGATGTCGCAGCGGTCGGCCATGCTGCCGCGGTTGACCAGGATTTCCAGATTGCCGGATGACACGACGCCGCACAGCGCGGCAGCCGCATCGGCGAGCGCGCAGGGCGTGCTCGGCAGCGAGAGGGTGAAGCGTTCCATGTCGGGTCTCCGTTCACCAGTTGCGGAAGCGGCGGGGCGGGTCGTACAGGCCGCCGGAAGCGCGCACCAGGTCCTTGATGCTGCGCGCGGCAAGCAGGTCGCGTGTGGCGTCGCGCTTGTCGATGCCGATGTCTTCAGGGCGGCGGACGACGCCGCGGTCGCGCAGGTTCTCCACCATGCGCGCATCGCGTGCGCGGCCGACCGGCGTGTAGCCGGCGACGCCGCGTATCGCCTGTTCGCGCTCGGCGGCGCTGCGGCACAGCAGCAGGTTGGCGATGCCTTCCTCGGTCACGATGTGGGTGACGTCGTCGCCGTGGATCATGATGGGCGGCAGGTCCATGCCCATGTCCTCCATCAACTGCCAGGCGTCGAGCCTGTCGACGAAGGCCGGCGCCATGTGTTCGCGGAAGGTTTCCACCGTCTGCACCACCAGCTTCTGGCCGCGCGTGGCGACGGCGGTGCCGGCGCGTTCGCGGCCGGCGCGCAGCCAGGCCGGACTGGCGTGGCGCCGGCCGCGCGCGTCGGAGCCCATGTTCGGCGCGCCGCCGAAGCCGGCGATGCGGCCCAGCGTGGCGGTCGAGCTGTTGCCGGCGAGATCGATCTGCAGCGTCGAGCCGATGAACATGTCGCAGGCGTAGAGGCCGGCGGTCTGACAGAAGGCGCGGTTGGACCGCATGCTGCCGTCGCGGCCGGTGAAGAACACGTCGGAGCGGGCGGCGACGTAGTTCTCCATGCCGACTTCGGAGCCGAAGCTGTGCACCGATTCGACGAAGCCCGCCTCGATCGCCGGAATCAGCGTCGGGTGCGGATTCAGCGCCCAGTGGCTGCAGATCTTGCCGCGCAGACCCAGCGATTCGGCGTAGGTGGGCAGCAGCAGTTCGATCGCCGCGGTGTCGAAGCCGATGCCGTGGTTCAGGCGCTGCACGCCGTATTCGGCGTAGATGCCCTTGATCGCCATCATCGCCATCAGCACCTGGATTTCGGTGATCTGCGCCGGGTCGCGGGTGAACAGCGGTTCGATGTAGTTCGGGCGCGGCGCGACGACGAAGGCGTCGGTCCAGTCGGCCGGGATGTTGACGCGCGGCAGACGGTCGAGCCGCTCGTTCACTTGCGCGATGACGATGCCGTGGCGGAAGGCGGTCGCCTCGACGATGGCCGGCGTGTCCTCGGTGTTCGGGCCGAGGTAGAGGTTGCCGTCGGCGTCCGCCGCCTGTGCGGCGATCAGGCACACGTCGGGCGTGAGATCGACGAAGTAGCGGCCGAACAGTTCGAGGTAGGTGTGGATGGCGCCGATGGCGATGCGCCGTTCCTCGACCAGTCGCGCCAGCCGGTTCGCCTGCGGGCCGGAGAAGGAGAAGTCGAGCCGGTTCGCGATGCCGCGCTCGAACACGTCGATGTGCGCAGGCAGCGCCAGCACCGACTGCACCATGTGCAGATCGTGCAGGCGCTCGGGCGAGCAGTCGGCCAGCGATTCGGCGAGAAAGTCGGCCTGCTTCTGGTTGTTGCCTTCGAGGCAGACGCGGTCGCCCGGCTCGATCGCCGCCTCCAGCGCGACGATGATGTCGGCCGCGACGATCTCGCGGCCGCGGGTCAGCGACGCCAGCCGTTCGAGCCGGCGCGCCCGGCGCGCCGCACGCTGATTCCAGGGCGCGCCCATGCTCAGCTCCCGTGGTAGTGGTTGGGCAGCCACATGGCGATCTCGGGCAGCAGGCACAGCAGCAGCACGGCGGCGGTCATCAGCCCTATGAAGGGCATGACGCCCCACATGATCTTCTTCAGCGGAATGTCCGGCGCAATGCCATTGATGACGAAGATGTTCAGACCGACCGGCGGATGGATGAGGCCCATTTCCATCAGGATGGTCATGATGACGCCGAACCAGATCAGATCGATGCCGTGGGCCTTCAGCGCCGGCAGCACGATCGGGGTCACCATCAGGATGATGGCAACCGGCGGCAGGAAGAAGCCCAGCACCAGCAGCAGCGCGCACACCGCGACGAAGAAGCCCCACTTGCCCAGCGGCAGCGTCACCAGCCATTCCGCGGCGGACTGGGTGATGCTCAGATTGCTCATGACCCAGGTGTAGAGGAAGGACATGCCGATGATCATCATGATCATGCAGCTCTCCTTCACCGTGCCGTTCAGGATGACCTTGAGGTCGGACCAGCGGTAGCACTTGTAGATGGTCATCACCATCAGCAGCGAGAAGAAGGCGCCGATGCCGGCCACTTCCGACGGCGTGGCCCAGCCGCCATACAGCGCGATCATGACGATGGCGATCACGGCGAGGAAGGGCGCGAAGCGCGGCAGCGATTCCAGCCGCTCGGCCCAGGTGTAGTGCTCGTCCTGGAGCAGCGCGTGCGAACTGTCACCGCCGCTGGCGGCCGCCGCTCTCAGCGCGTTCTTCTCTTTCGTGTATTTCCACATCACGTAAAGCGCGAACAGCACGGTGAGCAGCAGGCCGGGGCCGACGCCGGCCATGAAGAGTTTGCCGATCGACTGCTCGGCCGCCAGGCCGTAGAGGATGAGGGTGAGGCTGGGCGGGATGAGGATGCCCAGCGTGCCGCCGGCGGCGATCAGGCCGGTGGCCAGGCCCTCGGAATAGCCGCGCGCCCGCATCTGTGGAATGCCCGAACTGCCGATGGCCGAGCAGGTGGCCGGGCTGGAGCCGCACATCGCCGCGAACACCGAGCAGGCCAGCGTGTTGGCCACGCCGAGGCCGCCAGGAATGCGGTAGAGCCAGCGGTTCAGTGAGGCATAGAGGTCCTCGCCAGCGCGTGATTTGCCGATGGCGGCACCCATCAGTACGAACAGCGGGATGGTGAGCAAGGTGAAGTTGTCCAGCTCGGCGTAGATGGTTTCGGTCACCAGCGCCAGCGACGACAGCGGCATGAAGGCGACCATGAACACCACCGCCACGCCGCCGACCGCGAACGCTATCGGCATGCCGGAGAACAGTGCAATGAAGGTCGCCGCGGCGAACAGCAGCGAAAGGGTGAGCATGTCCATTTCAGGCCTCCTTGCGGCGCAGATTCTGCAGCGCCAGTTCCAGCGTCAGCGTGGACATGCCGAGCGCGACGAAGAAATACGGTATCCACAGCTTGGGTGCCCACATCGATGAGCTGGTCTTGCCGTCCACCCATGCTTCGTGGAAGAACTGCCAGGCGTTCCAGGCGACGAAGGCGCAGAAGGCCAGCGACAGCAGGTCGGCGAGATGTTTGCGCAGCATGTTTACGCCGTGCGGCAGCAGCGATTCCATCGCCTCGATGGTCACGTGGCTGCGTTCGTTCTGGGTGTGAGCGGCGCTCATGAAGGTCGAGATGATGAGCAGCATCACGCACAGCTCGATTTCCCAGTCGGTCGGCCACTTGAGCCAGTAGCGCACGGCGACCTGCCAGACCAGGATCATCGAGCTGGCGATGATGACGATGCCCGACGTGTAGGCGGCGAGCCGGTTGAACCGGCGCAGCGCGCCGGAGATCAGCGAGAACATGGCGTTTCCTCCGCGTTCGGTGGCTTACTTGACCGAAGTGGCCATATCCATCCAGCGCTGTCCGTCCTTCACTTTGTCGGCGAAGTCCTTCCAGGAGGTCTGCTGCGACAGCGCCTGCCACTTGCGGAAGGCGGCCTCGTCCATATCGGCCACCTTGACGCCGGCCTTGGCGAACACTTCCGCCGCGCGCTCGTCGTCCTTCTTGGCCTCTTCCATCGCGAACTTCTCGAGGCTCAGACCGACCTCGACCATCACCTTTTGCTGTTCCGGCGTGAGCTTCTTGAACACGTCATTGGAAATGAGCAGCGGCTCGAACATGTACCAGAAGCTGTACTTGCGGCCGGACGTGAAGGACTTCGACGTCTCGTACAAGCGGAAGCTGATGTGTGAGGTGGACGAGGTCAGGGCGGCGTCGAGGACCTTGGATTGCATGCCGCTGTAGATTTCGTTCGACGGCACGTTGGTGATGGCGGCACCCGCGCCCTTCAGCATCACGTCCATTTCCTTGCTGCCACCGCGGAACTTGACACCCTTCACGTCGTCAGGCGCCACCAGCGGCTTCTCGGTTGACGAGGCGATGCCGCCGGCCTGCCACACCCAGGTCAGGATCTTGAGACCCTTCTCTTCGAGGTGCTTCTCAAGCTGCTGCCCGATCGGCGAGGTGCGCCAGCGCAGGCCCTGCTCGTAAGAGGTGATCAGGCCCGGCATCAGCGTCAGGTTCACTTCCGGCACCTCGCCGCCGCCATAGGCCAGCGGAAGGACCGACATGTCCAGCACGCCCTTGCGCAGCGCGCCGAACTGGGTGTTGGTCTTCATCAGCGAATTGCCGGGATAGACGGTGATCTTGACCTGACCCTGGGTGCGCTTCTCGACTTCGGCGGCAAACTGCTTGGCGAGGCGGTCGCGGAAGTCACCGTCGGATGTGGTGGCGGCAGGGAACTGGTGCGAAAGCTTCAGGGTGGTCTGGGCAAACGTCGGTTGGGCGGCGCCCAGGCCGAGGGCCAGCAGGGATGCAGAAAGGGTGGTCGCGACAAAGCCGCGCAGGACGGAACGGCGCTGGGATTTCATGCAAGTCTCCTCCAGTCGATTGGATGCATGGTGGTGGTGCCGCACCCCCTTGTTTTGTGCGGTGGGGGCTGATACGCGGCGGATACGTCAGATCAGTTCTTGTATGTAGAAAAGTCAAACGTGTATACACGATAGGATTCGGTGTATTCAGAGTCAAGCTTTGTCTATACTTTTTTGTAATGAGCAAGGAGCCCGACATGGACCACGCCCCGGCGCCACTGCGCCTGTCCGAACAGCTGTGCGAAAAGATCGAGGAACAGATCGTCACCGGCGCGCTGCGCCCTGGTGCCCGGCTCGACGAGCAGGAGCTGGCGGCTGAATTCGGCGTGTCGCGCACGCCGATACGCGAGGCGCTGATCCAGCTGGCGTCGGCCGGTCTGGTCGATACGCGCCCGAGGCGGGGCGCGGTGGTGGCCGAGATCGAGCCACACCGCCTGTGCGAAATGTTCGACGTGATGGCCGAACTGGAGGCGATGTGCGCCCGGCTGGCGGCGCGCCGCATCACCGAGGATGAGATCGCGTCGCTGCGCGCGGCGCACCAGGCCTGCGAGGCCGCCCGCGATGCCGACAACCCGGACGCCTACTACTGGCTCAACGAACTGTTCCACCGCCAGATATATATGGCGAGCCACAACGGCTTCCTCGCCGAACAGGCGATCAGCCTGCACCGCCGGCTGCGTCCTTACCGCCGGCTGCAGCTGCGCGTTCGCAACCGGATGAAGGTTTCCTACTCCGAGCACCAGTCCATCGTGGATGCCATCGTCGCAGGCGAGGGCGACCTGGCGGCCGACCGCATCCGCGGCCACATCCAGGTGCAGGGCGAGCGCTTCACCGACCTGGTGGCGTCGGTCAGGCAGCTGAGCGCGGCCGGCGCCTGACGCACAGCTGCGGTGCCGCCTTGTACAAGGCCACGCCGCACGCCATAATCCGCGGCATGCGCCCGACGATCATCATTGCCGCCCCGTATTCCGGCCTGCGCTGGCGCAAGCCTGCCGCCTGAACCGCCCTCCCTGCACGCCCTGCGTGCGCCCCAGCCCTCCCTTCACCATCCGCCCGTCGTCGCCGGCCGTGTCTGTCCGTGCGCCGGGCGCCGCGAAGGTTGAGAATGATCCGAAACACGGCCATCGGAAGAAGCCACCATGCTGTTGATGATCGATAAGCGGAATATGCGTCCGCGCGAGTTCTTCAGCGTTCGGTAAATACCCGGAATTCCAAGCACACAGGCGCTTCCAAGTTCGCCGTCGTTCGCGCGTGTCCGTTGCCATCCGAGAAAAAAGCGGGTATCTCTGCGGGTATTGAGCGGGTATTTGTCCGTACCCGCATTCACCGATACCCGCTTTCATGGCCCTGACCGACATAAAAATCCGACAGGCGAAGCCATCGGAAAAGCCGGTGAAGCTCACCGATGCGCACGGCCTGTATCTGGAAATCAAGCCGAACGGATCGAAGCTTTGGCGCTACCGATATCGCATCGCCGGGAAAGAAAACCTCTTCGCCATCGGTGAATACCCCGCCGTTTCATTGACCGACGCCCGGCGCGCACGCGACGAGGCGCGTGATCTGGTGAAGCAGGGCGTGCACCCTTCGCACGCCAGGCAGGCCCGACTGGCCGAGCAGCATGCCGAGAACGACAACACGTTCGAGGCTGTGGCCCGCGAGTGGATAGAGAAGAAGCGCGGCAGCTGGACGGCGTACTACCTCGGCCAGGTCGAACGCGGCCTGCAGGCTGACGCCTATCCGTACATCGGCCGCCGGCCAGTGCGCACGCTGACCGCTCACGACTTCCTGCAGATAGTCCAGCGCGTCGAGAAGCGCGGCGCTCCGACGGTTGCGATCAACCTGCGGCAGTGGTGCGGCGCCGTCATGCGGTACGCGGTGGCCACGCTACGCGCCGACCACGACCCAACAGCAGCGATCCGTGGCACGGTAGAGCGTCCGCAGGTCGAGCACGCCCAGCCAATGAGCCGCGAGCAGCTGAAGCAGTTCGTCACCGCCCTGAGAGGCTACGGCGGCATGCGCACCACGCAGATCATGATGTGGCTGCTGCTCTACACCTTCGTGCGCACGATCGAGGCGCGGCGCGGCGAGTGGTCAGAGGTGGATCCGACGCGCGCGCTGTGGGTGATTCCAGGCGACAAGATGAAGAAGGGGCGCACGCACGTTGTGCCGCTGCCTCGGCAGGTCTTGGTGCTGCTCGACGAGTTGAAGCGGATCACTGGCGGCGGCCGGCTCATGTTCCCCAGCTCGCGCCGGCCAGACGACATGATCAGCGGCACGACCATCAATCGCGCGCTCGAGTACTTGGGCGTTCCTTTCACCGGGCACGACTTCCGGGCCACGGCCAGCACGCACCTACACGAAATGGGATTCGACAGCCGGCTGATCGAACTGCAGTTGGCGCATGCGGAGCGCTCGAAGACGAAGGCCGCGTACAACCACGCGCAGCACATAGAGGAACGCCGGCAGATGCTGCAGGCCTGGGCGGACTGGATTGATCAGCTGGCTGGCGAATCGTCGGCGGACTGATTCCGCCTCTTTTCCTCGATCG
The DNA here is from genome assembly GCF_965284615.1 of Methyloversatilis sp. GTDB lineage: Bacteria > Pseudomonadota > Gammaproteobacteria > Burkholderiales > Rhodocyclaceae > Methyloversatilis. The sequence goes on along the minus strand of NZ_OZ260098.1, from coordinate 3,335,473 downwards.
CCTGCTGTCGCCAGGCGTTGCGGTCGGCCCGGACGGCTGCCAGCTTCTGGAGAAGTCGGTACCGATCACGCGCGAGCGTGATCAGTGCAGCCCCTTCATCCGAACGGAATCCGGAGCGGAAGAGGCGCGCCGCGTAGGTGAGAGCGTCACGGACGCGCATCCGGCGGCTTGAGGCTGGCGGCCCAGTGTTGCAGCCACGCGCATTGCAGCGTGGTCATCGCGCACCGCTCGGGCAGCGTGCTGGCTACCTCTTCGGCGGCAGCAGATCCTGCGGCACCAGATCCAGCGTCGGCAGATCGGTCATCAGGTTCGCCGGTGGCGTCGGCGGTGCTGGACACTCGATCGCCACCGGCACGTATTCCACCTTCGGCGACTGCCCGGCGCACGCGCTCAGCAGCAAGCATGCTGCGCAGGCGATCAACGCTGATTTCATAGGCTGTGCGCGTGTCATTGCTCAGTTTCTCCAGTCGGGATGTCTCGGCCACGTTGGCGGCCTTGGCCTTCAGGCCTTCGGCCTTCGTTTCGGCCCGGAATGTGCCGTATGCCGCCAGCGCTGCGTCACGCTCAGCCAGTGCCACGTCGCGTTCCTTGCCGGTGCTCCACAGCATCAGCAGGGCGACTGCCAGTGCGACGCCGAGCGCGGGTGTCAGGTAGCGGGCGAGCATTACGCCGGTTCCTCGTCAGGCCACGGCAGCAGCGGCACAGTCTGGCCGGCCAGCGCATGCGTGCAGTCGCCGAGGAACTGCATTTGCCCGTTGACAACGAACGAATGGCATACCGCAGGCGGCGCACCATCTATTCCGGCGTCGGCTCCGTCGTATCTGACCAGCACTGAAGGCGAGAACGTCGGCTGATGCGTGTCGCCATTCCACTCCCAGCCGGGGCCGTTCCGGTCGCCCGGTGACGACAGCGCGCGAACGCGGATACCGTGGTTCCTCTGACAGCCTGGGCACTTGAAGATGAGCAGGGCGCCAGCGCGGCGCAGGACTGGACTTATTTTCACGGCTTCGCCCCTGTGCTGGTGATGGTGATGGCGTGCTCGCCGGTGCCGATGACGCCGCGCAGCGCATTGATCGCCAGCTGGCTGTCGCGCACGCTGTTCTCCCCGTTCTCCCACGGCGAGTGTTTCCGCCCGACGGCGATGCAGCCGACGACGTCGCGCACGCGGTTTCCGGCATGGATCAGGATGGCGGAGCGGCCCCACTTCTGGCCGGCGGGCATGCAGCCGGGCTGATACCAGACACCGAGGTCAGGATTCACCAGCGCCCACACGCGAGAGAAAGCGCCGCCGCTGTGCTGGATCAGCCTGTACTCGCCTTCGGGCACGCACGACTGCCGGGGCATGCCGCCCGGGCCGGCCGGGTTCTCGATCCACGGCCGTTCGATGGTGGCCAGCTTCAGCGGCCCGGCCTTCAGTTCGCCGAGAGCGCAGTCGGCCAGGTAGGCAAAGCGGGTCAGGGTGATGATCAATTGCCGTCCCTCCGATCCTCGTGCCGCGCTTCCTGCCGGCGGTCGGCAGCGTGCGGTGCGCGCCTGTCGAAGGCCGCCATGCCGGCGGTGCTGATCAGCAACGCAGGGCCGGCGACGGGCGATCCGCCGACGGCGCAGATCACCCCGAATGCCAGCGTTGCGACGCTGAGAGAAAACAGCGCATGCCGCAGGCGCTGGCCGGGCCACTTCTTCGGGTTGAGGTTCGCCGCAAGGCAGATGATGCGCACGACGCACACCGCGGCGGCGGCGAGGATGAGGGCTTTGATGATCATTCGGAGGCCTCCGCCGTCTTCGCGCGAGCGCGTACAAGCGCCGGAAGGATGAAGGGCAGCGTGGCGCCGAGCAGCAGCGAGAGCGGCAGCCGCAGGGCGTCGTGTGAGCCGGCGAAGGTCGGCCACTCTGCGGCCACAGCGACGGCTGCCAGCGGTGAGCAGTAGCCACCAGCCAGGGCGCCGATCAGCGCGGCTACGCACGCCTGCTTTCGCGTCTTGATGAGGTCGCCCAGCATCGCCGACATGAAAATCGCCGCAGCGAATCCCAGGGCCAGCGCGAGCACGTCGGTCCCCAGGAAGATGACCGGCGTCGCCACGAAGCCGCCGAGCCAGGCGGCGCCCGGCGATGTTGATACGCTCAAGTGAGCCCCTTTCGCTGGAAATGAATGCGTTGGGGCGGACTATCGGCCCTGCTTCGACGGCCAATAAGGGGCAGATTTCTACAGGTAGCAGACCGGCACTGACGACCAGCTGCTGAGCGCGCCGGTCCGCGGGTCGCGGGCGAGGTGTATCGGGAACGGACCGAACTCCGTGACCGTCACCGGGCTGGGTGCCGTCGGCGTCGTGCCGCCGGGGTGCCGCGCCGCTTCGACGGTGTAGGTGCCGGCTGCGGCGTGGAACGGTGCGAACATCTTTTTGGAGAGTGCGAGCAGGCCGAAGGTCTGCGCGGTGTCCTGGTTCAGCTGCGGCAGGTACATCTGGGAGCGCGTCGCCGTCATCGTCGCGAGCCCGACGCCGTTCCAGTTGGGTGCCATGCCGAACGGGAAACCGGGATTACCGGAAACACCATCCGACGACCCGGACCACGATTCAGTGAGCAGCGCTGCGCCGCCGTAGGTGTAGGTCGCCGAGGCCGTGTATTCGAGCAGCGATGTTTCGCTGATCGTTCGTGAGGTGCCGGACGCCGTGTGCACATAGGTCCGCGTTCCGACCTCGTCGCGCTGCAGCGACAGCGTCAGGAACTGCACGGCGCCGCCGTCTCCGTACCAGCACGACAGCAGGCGATCGGACAGCGTGAAAGACGTGCTGACTGTTTCGACGCCGTTCTTCGCACTGTCAACGAACTGGGCGCCAACTGGGGGCAGGCCAGGACCGACCGGTGCGATCTGGTACGGCCCGAGTTCTTCGCCCTCGAACTCTCGCCAGCTGATCAGCTCCGGTGCGACACCGCTCTCAGACAGCGACGACCCTATCGTGCCCAGGCACTGCGCGTTGCTGCGGACCATCGAAACGCTTGGCACTGGCCAGCCGTCGCCGCCTTGCGACAGTGTGCATTCGACCACGATGGACAGCCCCAGCATGCGCCGGTGGATGGTCGGTGCGGGGTCGAACGGCGACGCAGTCCGGCGCGCGATCAGCGCGGATGAACCGTCACCTGATACGTCCCAGACCTGCCACGGCGACGCGCCATCGGACACGGTGAAGCCGGTGAACGTCGAGACCCGTGCCGTCTCCGCCGGGGCGCCGATCTCGCCGTACGGCACAACGCGGATGAAAACCGACGTAAGCGGTACCTGCTGGACAAGCTCGATGATGAACGTCCGCTTCGCGCTGTTGCGCCAGAACCAATAGCGCAGCGTGTCGCCGGGCAGCAGCACCTCCGGAATCCATACGAGACCTTCGGCGAGGTCGGCCGCGGCCTGCTCGGGCGTGCGAACGATGTCGGGTACGCCGGCCAGGCGCACGGCCAAGCAGTCGGACATCAGATCGAAGGGGGGAACGATCGACACCGTCGCGCCATTCGGCCGCGTCAGGACATTGCCGACGCACAGCCCGTGCAGCGAGTTGCCGAATATCACCTGATCCGCGAACGGGCCTGCCGGCTGGTGCAGGCTGTCGAACACCATCGTCACGGCGGCGGTTCCTTGAACTCCAGGCGCTGGCCATTGGTGAGCACGATCGCCTTGATCGGCCGCACGCGCATGCTGATCGTGCCGTCGCTGCTGAAGATCGAGCGCTCGTCGTAATACTCGCGCGTGGCATACGACAGTTCGACGAGGTTGTTGCCGCCTGAGCTTTTCCCGCCGCCGGACTTGCTCTTGCCCACCGCCGGCGGCTTCGCTCCCTGCGCGGGCTTTGGCTCAAAGGGCGGGCGCGTGCCCTGCGTCATGCCGGCGCCGGTGAGGTCACGTGCGCCGATGCGCTCCAGCGCTTTCGAGATGTCGCCCACGGCTACACCGCCGACTCGATGACGTTGTTCACCGCGAGGCCGAGGTCTGTGTAGTCGGTGCCCACCGTGCCGGCCGAGGTGTCGAAGCGGATGTGGATCGGCTTGGCGTTGCCCGCACCGCTGAGCACCGTGTGGCCGAGGCTCAGCGCCGCGCCACCAGCGGCCGACGTGAGCCCGCCCGAGGTGGCCGCCAGCTTGATCGACGCCGCGGCGAGTCCGGAGCCTCCTGCGCTGTCGGTGATGCTGACCTGCACGTTGGCCGATCCGGGTGCTGTGCTGTCCTGCAGCTGCTGACCGCTCGATGGGCTGCCGAAGTAGATCAGCCTGTCCCCCTGGGTCGAGAAGTGGCGCAGCGAGCCAGCGAAGGGGATGGTCAAGCCGGCGTCTGCGAAGAATCCGAAGCTCATAGCGCGGTGATCTCCAAAAGGTCTTGAGGGATGGCGACGGCGTGGTTGGCAGGGCGCGGCAGCGTGATCGGATCGCGCACGGCGGCCTCGATCTCCGGTGCTTCTACGCTCAGCGCATAGGGGTAGGCCGGCGCGTTGGCGTCGAACTCAGAACCGGCTTTGGCGTTGGTCGAGTAGCCGATCATGTTCGCCTCATCGAACTCCGGCGCGCCGGACACCTGCCCGATGTACATGTCACAGCGGCATCCGTAGGCCGCAGCGCCAGGCGCAGGCGTCGGATCGACCGGAGCGGCCGGAGCCTCGACGGGGTCGTCATCCTGCAGCCCGACAGCCGAGAACCCCGAAATGGCGATCGCGAACTCCGTGTCGTGCTCGCCGGTTTCGATGTCCATGCGGTGCGCGACGCTGACCACTTTCCCGCGCGCACGCACTTCGGCGGTGTCGATCTCGATTCGTCGGTTCAGGTCGATGCCGGCGTGCAGTGTGGTCATCGCCGACGTGCTCGTGTCGCGGTGCGCGGCGAGGATCTGGCAGCGTGACTGCGCCACCAGCGTGCGCACGGCGTTCTGCGCTGCGGCGCGGTCGGTGCGGCCGGCGCCGCCATAGTCGAGCGACACGTCGCCGACGGTCGGCAGGGTCAGGACCGGTTCGGCGCCAGGTTCGTACAACCACGTTCCATCGTCGAAGTCGGCGTCAAGCACGGCGCCGTTCGAGGTCTCGCGCGAGAGGCCAAGCGCGTCGATAGAGGCCTGCGCCGCGACGGTCAGGCGGTATTCCTCGGTAACCCACTGGACCCACCGGTTGGAAAATCGCGCAGCGAATCCGAGGGCAAGCTGCGGCGCGTCCGTCGCGCTGATCACGGTATAGACCGTGCCGCCGCTGCCCGACGATTCATAGCTTCCCGGATCGACCGGGACCATGTTGATCTCGCCCAGCAGCTGCCACCCCGGAATGCTCGACAGCGCTTGCTCGATCATGTCGCGGTTCGGGATGTCCAGGCCCTGCGACGTGTATTGGTTGACCGTTCGCTCGAAATTGACTGACGCGACCCGGGCGCGCAGCCGCGGGAATCGGTACTGCAGCACCGTCTCGACCTCGTTGCGGATGTTCGCCCGGCCGGCCAGTTCCACGCGCAGCGAACCGAAGATGATGTCGGCCTCGGTCAGCACCAGCACCGGGGCGTCTTCTATGTTCCACGGCGTCACGCGCGCGGCCTGGTACGGGTCGAGATCGAGCGATGCCGGCACACTGGCGAGCCGGGCATCGGCGTACTGCAGCATGTCGGACGATTCGCCGCTGACGGCTTCGGAGTAGTAGCCGCCGACATTGGTGTCAACCCATTCTTTCGGCAGGCTGCGCACGACCTGCTGCAACTGGTCGGTGCACTCGAACGACACCAGCCGCTCGGTCAGGTCCAGATCTGGCACGTCAACTACGCCGGTGAATAGGCGGCGCGCGTCGATGGCGTTGCCGGCGGCATCCTGCTGCGCGATGTCGATGGTCACCGCTGCGCCGGTCCAGTCCGGCAGCGTGAGCGGGCCGGGCGCAGGCCGCATCACGAACGAAGCGATGCGCGCCTCACCCTCGCCGGCTTCGATGCGGATCTCGCCCGTCAGGCGCGCGCTGACATCGACACCGCCGAGCGTGACCACCGGCCGCCAGCGCGCCGGGCTCGTGATCGTCAACGACTGCACGGTGATGATCAGCGGCAGCGCGATATCGACTTCGTCAACGACGCTGATGCGCATGGGGAGCGCGACAGATCGCGACTGCACGCGCGTGATGCGCAGCGGCAGTGCGATCGACTCGGCTTCGACGACAGTGATGCGCAGGGGCAGCGTCAGCGAACCACCGGCAGGCGCATCGGGCGGGTCGCCGAGCGGGCCGGAGCCGAACGCAGCAGAGCCGAATGGATGCGCGCCGAACATCAGAAGCCCGCTTGCTCAGCCGCGCGGATGGACGCGGCCCACATCCATTCTTCGGTTTCGCCGCCGGTCACCTGAACCGTGACCGCGTCGTTGTCGCCGTCGATGACAAGCGCGCAGGTTGCGGTGGCGCCGCCGCTGAGCGCGATATCTGTTTTCGTCGGCGTGCCAATGATGGCCGGCGTGCCGCCCGCGGTGCGCATGACGACGCCGGTGATCCGCGCGCCATAGGCTGCTGCGCTGGGCGATGTGCGACGGCCGGACACCAGCACGTCGAGCACATAGACGCCGATGTCCCACGGCACCATGCCGACACCGTTTCGGGCAATCAGCGCTGGCGAATCGTCAAAGGTCTGTGCCGAGCCTACCCACACGACGTCAGCCGCGTCGAACACGCCCGATGACACGGCGCCGATAACGCGAGCGTCCGACAGCGCGCCCAAGGCTGTTGCATCTTCGACGCGTGAATAGGCTTCTACGCCGAAGGCCGCACCACCGTTTGCGTCAACGCGCGACTGCGAGCCGACACCGGCGGCGCCAAACACGCCTGCGGCAACGATGCAGCCGAGCGCAGGGTCGAGGCCCGAGAATGGATCATCAGAGGCCTGCGAGTGCGTCACCGCCGCTGCGGCGAGGCCCAGCTGCACGACATAGACGACCGGCGGATTCGGGTCGTCGCTGACCGCGATTCGGCTGCCGCTGTTCGACGAGCGGAATACCTTCGAGCGCGACAGGAATCCCGTGTCGGAAATGCTGCCAAGGCCCAGTTCAAAGCCAGCGCCGTCGCCGTTTATGATCAGGTACGGCACCGGCCACGGCCCTGCAATCGATCCGACAGCGGCGGCGGCAGCCGCGGTCAAGTAGGTCGGGACGGCGCTGCCCAGCGACATCACTTCGTCGGTGCCGGTGCTGGTGATGTACTGCGCCACACGGTCGAAGGCGATCATTTACTTTTCCTCGGTGTTCAGGGTCCATCCGGTCACGTTGCCGGCCTCGTCGGAGGTGTGCTCCGGCGGATCAGCGAGCACGACCAGCTGCGGGAAGTAGAGGACGCTGTAGGCGACAGCGCCGGACACAGCGCCCAACGTCGCGGTGTGCGACGCGATCGAGATCGAGGTCGGAACCTCGTTGCCGTTGGCCAGGTGAGCGCGCGCCGTCGGCAGGTAGGGCGCATCGGTGCGACGCGCGACTGGCAGGGCGATGACGTTGCTGTTGCTCAGCACCGAATGCGGCTCGCCGCACTTCAGCGTGAGGCCGGCCGGGTTGTCCCAGTCCAGCGCGTCAATGCCCAGCGGGCACCAGCCCTCGCCGGACAGCTGCACCGACAGCTTCCGCCAGTGCGTCTGTCGCACGCCGGCGCCGTTCATCATTCGGCGGATCGACGTGCCGCCCGTCAGCGGCGCGATGCGCTGCTGGATGTTGCCGCCGACGGTATAGGGCACAGCGATTCCGCCCAGCTCGAATGCGATGCCGTTCATCGTCCGGCCTTCCTTGCTTCGCGACGCAGCTCGCGCGTCAGGGTTGAGGCGGTGCGCCGGTCGACGCGGGCCGCGATCGGAGACATGCCCGGGAAGTTGAAGGTGGCGGCAACGCTGCCGGCCGATTCGTTCGCAGCAGCGCGCACTCCAGGCGTCAGCGGTCCGCCGTCGGCGAAGCGCGGCAGCTGCATGCTGTTCAGCCGGTGCATGAACCCGTCGCCGTAGTAGCGCGACGCGCGCGCGTTGATCATCCATTCGCCGGGCGATCCCCACAGCAGCAGGTTGTCGCTGCGGTCAGATCCGGGACCGGTCAGCTTGCCGCCGGTGGCCAGCGCCGGAATTGATTCCGCTGCTTCGGCCGGCGTGCCGGGCGCATTGACGGTCTGCACGGTGACGGTGACCGTCTTGTCGGGCAGGTTGGCCAAGCGCTCTTCCAGCGTCTTGATCGACTTCTCGGCTTCGGCGATGTCGGCCTGCAGCGTGATCGGCTTCGACAGTTCCGCCTTCACCGCTGCGATGCGTTCCTCGGCCAGCTTGATCTGCTGCTCGATCGCAACGGCGTTCGCCTCCAGCTGCTTCGCCTCGGCCTCTTTCGTCTGCGCCTGGGCTTCGCCGATCTTCTCCTGCACGCGGGCCAGCTCTTCGAGCGCTCGCGCAGCGTCGTCATCGTCCTGCAGTGCGTCGGCTGCGCGCTGGGCACGCTCGGCCAGCTTGGCGGCGTCGGCGGCGAGCTTTTCGGCCTTCTTCAGGTCGCCATCGCGTGCAGCAGACTGGGCCGCGCCAGCGGCCAGCGTCGCGCGTGCAGTGAGGCCACTGGCGGCGCGCCGGTTCTGATCTTCGCGCTCGGACTCGGACAGGCCACGGCCGCGGCGTGCTGCTGCACGGTCGCGCAGATCCGTTGCCTCGTTGCCTGCATCGGTCCGTATCTTCCCGGCTTCGTCGCGCGCCTTCTGCGCGTCGGTCAGCGACTTCGCGTACAGTTCGCGCAGCTTGTCTGCCGTCGATTCCTCTGCCTTGAGGCGGTCCTTCATTGCCTGCTCGGCGACCTTGTTTCGCTCGGTGGCGAGTTCTTTCTCGCCCTTCAGGATGTCGGCGGATGCCTCGCCGGCTGCGACGGCCTTCATCCGCTCCAGCTTCTTCTGTTCGTCAACCAGTTTCGTTTCGATCGCCAGCCGTGCGTCGGCGTCTTGCTTCGGCTGCGTCCGGTCGATCTCTCGCGAGGCAAGCGGCTCACTCGCAATCTTTGCGATGTCCGCATAGCCTTGCTTGTAGGTCTCAAGGGCGCCCTTGATGTCCCCCGATAGGACTCGATCAAGGACCGCAGCGGTTACGGCCGAGGCGGTGCCAAGCGATCGAACGAAGCGACCCAGAATGTCGACAGTGTCGATCGCGACATCGAGGATCGGATTCAGCGTCTCCGTCGATGCCGAAAGCGCGTCTATCCCGCTGCCGATCCGGATGATTGCGTTTGCAAGCGCGGCGGTCGTGCCAGTGCCCTGATCAACGGTGCCGATGAACTGCAGGATCGAGTTGTTCAGCAGGACGAAGGCCTGACCGACCGTGACCGGTACTGACTGGAAGTCGCTGGCGACACGGCCGGAAACCTTCTGCAGTGCAGTCACTACCCGCTCGGCCGTGAGTTCGCCAGCCTCACCCAGCGCACGCAGCTCGCCGCGCGTGACGCCCAGACCCTCGGCAATCGCGTCTGCAAGGGCAGGCGTCTGCTCGAGGATCGAGTTCAGTTCCTCGCCTCGCAGCGTGCCCGATGCCAGACCCTGCGTGAATTGCACCAGCGCCGCGTTGCTGGCCTCGGCGCTCGATCCTGACAGCGCAATGGCCTGATTCACCGTCGCGACAACGCCGACGATCTCCTGCGAGTTCAGGATGCGCTGCAGGCTCGGTGCGACCTGCGAGTACAGGTTGACGGTGTCCTGCAGCGGCGCGCGGGTCTCGGTCGCGGTCTTAGCCAGCGCAGCCTGTACCTGCTCGAAGTCACCCGTCGCCTTCGTGGCCAGGCGCAGGCGCGCCGTCATGCTGGTGTAGCTGTCGGCGAGGTTGATGACTTCGCGCACGCCGAGCGCGCCAGCTATGGACCCCGCGAACCCGCCGACCAGATTGCGCAGGCCACGCAGCTGGCTGGATATCCCGTCAATGCCAAGGTCTTTGAAGCCCTTCCGCCCCTCATCCGCAGTGCGCCGGAACTCGGTGCGCAGCTGCGCCAGCTCGCCGCGCATCTTCGCCACGCCGGCATCACCGAAGGACGCGCGCGCGTTCTGTCCGGCCGCCTGAAAGTCTCCGCGCAGGCCCTGCAGCTGGGCGCGAATCTCCGCCAGGTCGGCGGATACCTTGAACGAGATATCACCGGCCATTCGCGGCGCTCTCCAGTTCGGAAACGAAGCGGCCCCACGTGCCCTTGTTGCCGTGCGATGCCACGCGGACGGCGGTCGCGGACTGGGTCATCCGGCGTGCGTCTGCTCGCGCGATGGCGCGTCGGAATCCTTCGACCTGGGCGAGGGTGTAGTTCATGACGTCGGCTCTCGTGTGGCCGTGATCCAGTAGGGCCTGGATTACGTCGTACCAGTCCGGCGCCCGGCCAGATGCGCGACGCGCGCCAGCAGTTCCGGGTTCATCCGGCGCGCGAAAAAATCCCGGTTCACACCAATGACGGCCGCGATCAGCGCGATGAACTCGTCGGGCGTCAGATCAGCGATGCGCGCCACGTCCTGCCGTGTGGCCACTGCGCAGGCCTCGATGATGGCGTCGCCGTGCTCGGCGATCTGGAAGAGCATGGCGTCGGGGTCGGCGCCGTCGGCTACGGCGAGCAGCAGGCCGCCGCAGCTTCGGATGGCGCGGGTGAAGGCCGGCAGTTGGCCGATGCGCAGCGGCTCGACGACGATGTCGCCTGCGCTGGTGCTGACGGTACGTATGTCGCTGGGCTCGATGGCTTCCAGCGGGTGCGGTTCGGTCGGGGCGTTCATGTCGGGTCACGTCCGGAGGGAAGAAAAGGGCCGGCGCTGTATGTCCGCAGCGCCGGCTGAATCCGCGGGTGTCCAGTCCGCGGCGGAGGATCAGCGCTCGATGGTTGCCTTGAAGTACTGGCTGATGCCGGCACCCGTCTTGGTGGTGTCCTTCAGCAGCTTTCCGGTCACGTCGAGGGCTGCGTACTCGTCGCTGAGCAGGCCCACTGCCTGCGCGACGCCGGGCTTGTAGCGGAAGGCGTGCACGCGCGTGCGCTTGCCGCTGCGCGCCTCGTTCAGGCCGTCGAACATGACTTCGTACTCTTCGCCGCTGGTGACCAGCGCCTGCACAACGTCGGCGTTGACGCTGGTGTAACCGGCCGTCCAGACATCGCCGTCAGCGGCACGGCCTTCCAGCACAACGATGCCGCCCGGGCGAAGCTCGTAGTCGGTGCCCTCAACGAGTGCCACCGGGGAGCCAGCACCGACCGCGACTGCGATGGTGAAGATGTCGCCAGCCTCGGCAGCCGTGCCACCGGCCGTGATCGTGAAACCGAAGCCGCCGGCGCTGAATGGAGTGCCAGTAGTACCGGAGCCCACGACTGCATCGCTCGGGCTGCGCAGGGTGTATGCAGTGGCCGAGGTGAACTCGGCGGTGTAGGTGCCCAGTGCGGTACCGTCAGCCACGGTCACGGCGCTCGACGTGTAGTTTCCGGTCGCGCCCGGATCGCGGGTGAAAGTGCCCGTGCGCGTGGCCGCGGGCTTCGTGAGGGCGGGGGCGGGCGAGGCTGCGTGCAGATGCGCAAACGGGGTGTATTGGCCAGGGCCGACCGTGAGCAGCTCGCCGGTGATCGCCGCGCCGGTGTATTCGCTGGTGGCGCCGTACAAGGCGCGCGCCAGATTCTCCGGGCTCAGTTCTGCAGCGGTGATCTGCAGGGCGCACGACTCGATGCGCCGCACTTCGTTGTAGGTGCCGCCGCCGGGCTGCGTGCGGTCGGGCTTGGTGATCTCCTGCTCGGTCGTGTTGATGTTCACGCCGTCGCAGTTGCCCACTTCGATGAATCCGCCAGTGCTGCCGATCTTTTTCAGGTAGATCCGGCCGGAGCCGATGTAGCTGTAATCCATCGTAGTGTCCTCTCTGTCATGGGTCGCCGCGCATCGTGGCGAGGTGGTGGAATGCCAGCGGGAGCCAGCAATACCCCGATTCAACCTCGGGGCCAGGTGACTCAGACAGATGCAGATATTTGCCCTCGCCAAGGTGGTGTCCGGCGAGCGCACTGATCACGCGCTCGGCGATGCGCCCGGCCTCGACCTTCGCTTCGTAGTTGTCGCCCGCGCCGGCCGCGGACTGGGCCGTGCAAACGATCAACCACTCGTGACGGACCTGCACGATGCGGCCGTTCTGGCCGGCCTCCGAGACAGGTGCGAGGCCGTCGTACGCGATGAACACAGCCGGCGCCATCTGGCGCAGCTCGGGCACGCGCTGTGCCTCATCCAGTTCGATGACGGCGACGCCCTCGGGCATCTTGGATTTCAGGCGCGCGGCGATGGCGCGCTGGTGATCGGCGAACATCAGGTGACCTTTCGGAGCATGAATGCACGGATCCGCGCGACGATGACCGCGGTCCAGGACGGGGGGAGTGCGACGGCGCCGGACTTGTCCAGCGGCAGGAAGGCGCGGCGAGGAATGACGACCTTCTTCGCGAAGATCAGGTTTCCATTCGGCCCGGGGAAGATCAGGAACTTGCCCTTCTTCGGCAGGATGGTCGCGCCGAACTGATGCACGGCCGGAATGCTGGCGCCGCTCTTCGCGCGCAGGTTCGTGCCGACTGTGACGCCGTCGGGCTCGGGCTTGTAGGTGATGCTCCGCTGCATCCGTCCGGTGTCGCGCAGCGGCTGGCCGGCCTTTCCGGCGCGGTTCGCTTCGCGCTGCTGGCGACCGGTGCGGCTGAGCTTCCCGCCGTCGTCGGACCGGCGCAGGGCGCGGAACTTCAAGGGCGCCCACTGCTGGCCCCAAGGATCGCGCGACATCTTGAAGCCGAGGTCGATCAGGGTCTTCAGGCCTGCGCCGACGCTGGCGTACATCTCTGCGGATCGACCGGCCGCCAGCAGCTGCTGCAGCTTCCTCTCTGCGCCGTCGCCGGTGACTTCGACGTTGATCGACATCAGTAGCCGTGCAGCGTGTCGCGCGTGAAGATGCGGCCCGGTGTGCTCACGTCGGTCTGGATGGACTGAACAGGCTGCGCCTCTCCGGTGACAGCGTCCGGCGGTAGCACCAGCGTACCCAGCGCGAACATCTTCAGCTGCGTGAGCGCGTCGTCGTATCGATCGCGCACTTCCTGCGGTGCGTCGTGGTGCCAGAGCTTGAAGCGGGCCACGTCGCACGCGATGGTCGCCAGCACCTCGGGCACGCTGGCCAGCGGCAGCGAGTACCGGCCGGCCAGGTGCGCGTCGATCAGCGCGCCGGCATCGGCGATGGCACGGCCGACGATCTCGTCGTCAGGCGTGCCGGATCGCAGCGGGTCGGCCAGTGCATCGATCTCGCGCGCACCGAATCGCGTGCGCAGTTCTTCGGCTGTGGTGTAGGGCATGGCAGGTTACCTCTGCGCCGGGCGCACGGTGATGGACCGCTCATCGACGCGGCCCTGTGCGGTGGTGACCTTGCACGCGAGGCGAACGGCAGCGCCGGCCGGCGGCTCCGACAGCCAGACCGTCGTCAGCGTGCCAGGCGCGCACGTGATCACGCGCCCCTGGATATCCGGGTGCGGCACGTTCATGGTGACCGTGTTGATCTGGTCGTCCTCGATCGTGACGCCATCCGGGGCGGTCCATGCGGCCGAAGCCACGGTGTCGCCGTCGGCCAGCCAGTCGCCCCAGTAGAGGGCAAAGTCCAGCCGGCTCGACGGGTCTGCGATGAAGTCGCGGGGCATGGTTACGCAGCCGTCGCGCACTTCACGCTGATGGCCGCCTGGTCGTCGTTGTAGGCGGCAGCGCCTTCGGCGACCACGCGCTTCACCCACACCGCCTTGTGCTGGCCCGGCGGAATGTCGCCGATGGTGAGCGCTGCGCCTTCGCTGGCGGCCGTGCTGAACGTGACGCCCGTCGGCGCGGTGCTCTCGTCCGCGATGGTCTGCTCGGTGCCGTTGATCGCGGCAGTTCCGAGGCCGATCTCGGCCAGCGTGTCGCCGCTGGGCGTGTTGCTGCTGAGCCAGACCCGCGTGTTCTGCATGGTCAGCGTGGCGTGCGAGTTGTGGATGTAGATGCACCGGTACTCGGTGTCGCCTGCTGTCGTCTCGTCGTCGCCGACGATGTCGAACAGGTTGTGCAGGCCGGTGCCCATTTCCGTCGTGCTCTTCGCGCCGCCCAGGCTGGCGTTCGCGTTGCTGTTTGCGGCGCCGCCGGACAGCCGGTACTTGATGTCGGTGGATACGATCGGCATTTCGATGCCCTCTCAGTGGGTGGTGAAGGTGTTGCCGCGCGCCGGCGCGACAACGGTGATGCGGCTTTCGGGTGGCACGACGAACAGGCGGCGTTCAGCCGGCACCAGATGCACATGGATCGGGGCGAGGGTGGTCGCGTCACCGACTCGCCAGCGGATGACGACGTCGCGCTGCGATGCGCTGAGCACGTCCCAGCGGATGACGGCGTCGGTGACGACCTGCGCATTGGCGAGCAGATCCCAGCGCACCAGCGCCTCGCGCGTGACTGCGGAAACCATGTCCCAGCGCAGGCCGGCGTTGACCTGCAGCGCTTCCAGCAGGGACCAGCGGGCGGCGACCGACTTCTCGACCGCGGCGAGCATCGACCAGCGCACATCGAAGGTCGAGAACACAACACCGGCGGTGATCAGATCCCAGCGCAGCGACGCATCGACCTGGACCGCCTGCAGCAGATTCCACGCGGCGGTGGCATCGGCGCGGACGGCGCCGAGCATCGCCCAGCGCAGCGTTCGGTCGGCGCGGACGGCTTCGAGAAGCGACCAGCGCACAGCGTCGGCGCGCTCAGCGCTCTGCAGCATGTCCCAGCGGACCGGCGCGTCGGCGGCGACGGCCTGCAGCAGGTTCCAGTGCACCGATGCGTCAGCCTGCACAGGCGCGAGCAGGGACCAGCGCGCCACGAACTCGGCGGTGACCGTTCCCAGGGTAGCGGCGAGGTTCCACAGGATCGCCGCATCGGCCTGCACGGCCTCCAGCATCGACCACCGGAGGGTGGCGTCTGCCTGAGCTGCCTGCAGCAGCTGCCATGCGACCGTGCGGTCCTGCTGCACCGCTTCCAGCAGATCCCAGCGGATCGCCTGCGGCTTCGTGACGCTGGCCAGCATCGACCAGCGCGCGATCGCCTCGGCGGTAGCCGGCTGCAGCATCGACCAGCGCACCGCGGCGTCCTTCTGCACCGGCTGCTGCAGTGACCAGCGAATCGACGCCGCAGTGGAGACGGCGGCCTGCATGTTCCAGCGGATCGGAACATCCACCTGAACCGGGGCCGTGGTGTAGCCCAGCAGCGCAGCCATGCGCTCGGCAATGGTGATGATCTCGGTGCTGCCCTCGAAGTGCAGCGTGTCGTAGGCCGGCGTCGGGTCATCGAGGTCGAGCACGCCGGCCACGTGCTCGTTGCTGGACAGGCTGGCGATTGCCGAGCGGAGTAGCACACCGTTCGCCTTCGGCTCGGGGTTCGCCAGGCAGGGCATCGTCAGCACCCATTGCGCGGTCTGACCGGCCGCTGCGAAGGCGTCCATGATCTCGTCCAGCTTTCCGGCGTACAGCGTCGGATCGTAGGCGGTGCCGGTCGCGGTATCGGACATCGAGCCTTCGCCCTGCCACCACAGCACGTAGCGGAAGCTTCCCAGCTTCTGTGCGGTAGCGAGCATGGCGCCGTAGAGCGTGCCGGTGTTCGAGGGGCTGCCCGCGTTCCACTGGTCAATGTTCGTGCTGCCGCGTGCAGCCGGAACAACGCCGATCGGTACACCGGACTCCATCGCGAGCGTCGCGAGGTGACCGTAGTACGACCCGTCGCCCGCGCCGCCGGCGTTGAACGCGGTGTAGACCGCATCCGACGGGATGTGGAACGGCTTGGCCAGGGTCTCGAAGTTCTCGCGCCAGACGTGCGCGAAGTCGAATTCGACGGCCTTCCAGGTTGGATTGGCAGCAGGCGCGACCGGCTGCAGGTAGCTCGGCGACCAGCCCGCGGCGTTGCTCTGCCCGGCACATAGGTACAGGTCGCCTACACCGACATAGGACAGCGCCGCCGAGACGGACGGGTTAGCCGCGAAGCGCACTTCGAGCGCGCCCTGTGCCGGACCCTGCAGCGTCACGACCTCGTCGAATTCCCCGCCGGTCGGGGTTGCATCGAGCGTGGCCCAGCTGCCGCCGTTGTAGCGCCACTCGATCGCACCCTCGGGGTCGCCGTCATACGTGCCGGTGACGCGCACACCTGTCGCCTGATTGGCGCCGTCGCGCTGGAACAAGCGGTAGTCGACTGCGCCCATCGGGTCCGGATCGGCACCGATCATCGGCACCGTGAACGCAATGGCGTCGGCCTCGACGGTGATGTTCGCGACGTCGGCCGACACGATGGCCGTGTTGTTTCCGTAGCGCGCGCGCAGGGCTGCGGCAGACGCGACAGCCAGCACCGCCGCGCCTGACCATGTGCCACCTGCTGCGCTGAATCCGGACAGCGTCACCCAGGACGCTGCGCCGTGCTGCACATCGACGCCGGTCGGTGCCGTTCCGGTGTACGTGCCGCTGATCGTGGTCGTGGTCGGGACGCTGCTACCGGCGGCCGGCGAGGTGATTGCCAGGCTGTCGCTTTCGACCTCGTTCGCCTCAAGCGCCCAGAAGTCGCGGCCGACGTTGCGCGTTGCCTCATCGTCGAGCGACGACCCGCCCCAAAACCGGACACCGTGGATCGCGACATCGACGACTGCGGTCGTGCTCTGGTTCCATGCGATGTAGATCCGCTTCGCACTGGTGTCGGTCCAGTCGGTGCTGTCGCTGCCGGCGTTGTAGCGCGCAACGAGGATGCTGGTCGGCGTCGCCTCCTGCGTCCAGACGTTGGTCACGCCAGCGCGCCGACGGAACCACAGAATGACGGTCTTGTTGACGCCGTAGATGGTGGCGGTGACCGCCGTGCCTTCGCCGGTCGAGCTGTTCGCGTTCAGGAACCAGCCGTTGCCGTTGCTCTCCGAGATCGTCAGATCGACCAGCGCGGTTCCAGCGTCATTGCGGATGACCAGCGCCTTGATCGTGTTCGTACTGGTCGGCAGGGTCGGACCGGTCGTGAAGATCACGGCGACTTGGAAGTCGCCGGTACCTACCTGCATGCCCTGACCGGTGAAGGTCAGATTGTTGTAGCTCCCGGATGCGCCAGACCCGCCAGGCCGGACGCCTTGGATGCCGTTGTAAGTCGGATAGCTGCGGTTGCCGCTGACCGTCAGCGAAGGTGCGGAGCCGCCGCCGAACAGGAATGGCTGCGCCTCCGGCAGGCTGCCCATGCCGGTGAAGTCCCAGGCGAGCGTGATCCCCGCCGCTGCCGGGTTGTCCGGATTGCGAGCGAGCGGCAGGGTCCGCTGATCATGAGCGACAGCCATGTCGAGCGAGTTCTATCAGGCGCCCGGATTGCTGGTGTCGCCCTGACCACCGTCACCGCCTTCGCCGCCGCCGGTTCCTTCGGGGGCGCCGCCGGTGCCTTCGCCGCCTTCAGGCTTCGTGTCGCCCTCGGGCTTCTTGTCGCCTTCCTGCTGATCCGGGAAGTCGCCACTGACACGACCGTCGCCGAACATCTCGACCGCCTCGTCGTACGTCAGTTCGATGGTGTCGCCTTCCTTGTAGCGCTTGCCGTTGTGCTTGATCTCGCGCAGCACCATGAACGGCCTGGTGGGCTCTCTATTCGCCTTCTCGATCTTCTTCGCCATGATTCGATGCCTCCAGAATGAGCGGCCCGGCGCCAATGGCCGGGCCGTTGATGGGCGGGACGCGCGTTACAGCACGTTGTAGAGCAGGTAGCCGCAGTCGGCCGCGGTGATCAGTTCCTTCACCGACTCGCCCACGCGCACGCGTTGGGAGCCGCGAAGGCCGATCTTCGGCTCGGGCATGACGCCAGCGACCCGATTGCCGTATTCGGCCGTGGCACCGAAGGTGATACGGTTTCCGCGGATGCCGGCAAGCGGGTTCTGGTGGAGCATCGCGAAGCTGTCGCCCCACACATCCGCGATTGCGAGGGTCTGCCCCGGCTTGCTGGTCGCCTTCTTGGCGCGGCCGATGAGCACCTTCTCGAACTCGAACAGTTCCTGGAACTGCTGGATGGACAGGATGCCGCCGCCGCTGGCATTGACCGGAAAGAACGCCTTGATCAGCGCGGGGTGACGGCGCAGCGCGAACCACACGCTTTCGCCCATGACGCACGTGTTGTACGGCATGAGCGCCGCTTCCTTCGCCGTCAGGATGTCGGCGACCGGATCGCTGGCCGTCTCGGTGTAGGCGTTCCACTTGTCGGTGGAGCCGGACAGTTCGAGCTTGTTGCCAGTCGGGTACGTGGCAGCGCCGAACACGAGATCGGCGGTGCGGATCTCGCGATCGAGCATCACCAGTTCCGAGGTGCCCTCGGTGGCCTTGCCCAGCGGATCGAGGCCCGGCTTTCCCTTGGCGGCGTCGATGTCCTCTTGCGGGACCACATCGTCCAAGCCGTAGTCGGCCACGCTCGACGTTTCTTCGGTCGCCTTGAATTCGACCTCGTTCGGCGCGCTCTTGCGGCCGACGAGGGTTGACGGAACCTGGAAGAGGCCAGCTTTCTCGTGCTTGTCCCACTTGAAGCTGCGTTCGTTGACGGTCATACGCGGCAGAACTTCGTCGGCGATCATCGCGCGGTTGGCATAGGCCAGCGCGATGGCCGTGTACTGCACGCTCGGGGTGAAGGGGTGGTTCATTTCTCAGTACCTCTCGATTTCTGTTGGTGGGGAGCGGCTTACACGGAGCCCGGCGACAGCAGCACGGAGCCGATGTCACCGGACACGCCGGAGTCCATCGCGACGCCGATCACGCGGTTGGATGCCGTGGTGGTTGCGATGGCTTGGCCGTTCGCGTCGCTGGTGAGCAGGTCGCCGACAGCGACGTTGCCGCCGTACTTGACCAGCGCGATGCCATCGACGATGACGTCGAACGTCTCGCCGCTTGCCGCACCCAGGTTGTCGGAGACGCCGAACATCTTGTCGGTCGCCGCAGCTGCCTGAATGGCCTGGTTATCGGCGGCGCCGAACTTGACGATGCGGTTGGGATTGACCGCCGCGCCGGCGATCAGGGTTTTCTGCAGGCCTTCGTTGCGCATGGTGCGTTCCTCTCGTGCGATTGCTGTGGGGGTTACCGCATCACGCGGCGGTGTCGATGACCTGTGCGACGGCCTCGGTGTAGCTCAGGTGCTTGCCGGCCCTCTCGGCTGCAGCGACCAGATCGCGCGCCTTGTCGGCTACGGCCTCGGCGTTGGCCGGATCGGTTCCGGACTTGTCTTCCGCGCGGGCGCGCTCCTGGTATTCGACGACCTTCGGGCCGGCGGCCACGTCGCGCAGGTAGGCCTCGCGCTGCGTCACCTTCTCGGCCTTGTCGCCTTCGCCGAAGTCGAACGACGCGTCCTTGTCGGCGAGGCCCATCGCGAAGTTGACGACGGCCTTGCGCTTGGCCGGCAGCACGCGGCCGTCCTTGATCAGAGCATCGACGCGGGCTTCGACTGCGGTGCGCGCCGCTGCGGCTTCGCGCTCGGTCAGCGACTTCTCGCGCTCGCTGAAGTCGGCCGCCTGGGTCTTCAGGGTGGTGTTCTCGCCTTCCAGCGTGGTCACGCGACCCTTCAGGGCCTCGTTCTCCGCCTGTATCGCGGCGATCTGCTCGGGGGTCAGTTTCATGTCGTCCTCTTCGTAGGAAATGGCCGGAGCGGCGTCCGGGGTTGCGGGGGTGAGGTGGGCGCGCTGCAGGTCTTCAACGAGGTATTCGGGGACGACCTTGTCGGCTTCCTCGATGCCCTCTTTGCCGATCAGCCAGTCGCGCAGCGAACGGAACAGGCGCGCGACCGGCCAGGCCGGCGCGTCGGCAAAATCGATGGTGATGGCGCCGTCGTCGTCGGCGAACTCGACGGGCTTCAGGCCCTTGACCGCCGGCGGTTGTGCGCCCAGGAATGCGACGTGACGCAGGTAGTAGCTGCCCGGCGTCGGGTTGTGCGGGCTGTCCGGCGTGTAGAACGACGCGCTGCGCTTCTTGAAGCGGCCAGCGCCGACCATCTCCTCGAACTGGGCTTCAACCTGATCCGGGTCGGCGACGATGCGACCATCGTCGTACTGCAGGCTGGCGATCCAGCCGTAAGCCGGCAGGTTGTCTGCCGGGTGTCCGATGGTGATCGGTGCCTCGTGCAGCTGCGGGTCATAGGCCTCGACGGCGGCGCGCAGGTCGTCCTCGCTGAAGTTCAGCGTGGTGCCGTTGCTTGCGGTCTGCTTCCCGGCCTTGAAGATCTCGAAGGGTTTCATGTTGACGCACGGTGTTGTTGTCGTGGGTCGCATGGTGGCGGTGCTGCGGGGTGGTCATAACCCGCAGTTTTTTTAGAAAAACAGGGGGTGTCCTATGTGGGTATTTCTGAACAACGCGTTCGTCTCGATCGTCCAGCATCGCGATGACTCGAGCCTGGTGCTGGTGCGGGGTCGGGTCGATGGTGACGTGCAGCGCTTCATGGGCGAGCACATGCCGGAAGGGGTGAAGGTGGAGCGCACGCCGCGGGCCGACTACCTGTTCCGCGCCATCGTTCCGCGCGCAGCTGTCGATGCAGCTATGCGTGAGGCTGTAGGCGGCATCGACTATGGGAACTTCAAGGATTCAGTCGATGACAGCGCCAGGCACGACGCGTACACGGCGTGCTGGTCCGCGATGTACCGGCTGCAGCTGACGCAGGACGTGGTCCAGAGAGCCCGGAAGATCGGGCAGGGCTACGACGATGCGGCTTCCGACGTGCTCGGCGGCTGATCTTCTCCGAACACCAGCGCGCGCACTCGCTCGCGCTCTTCTTCCCAAGTCGTACCGGCCGCGGCGAGGCCCTCCTGCATGAAGGTGATGGCCTCGCCGATCTGGTCCGCGTCTTCCTCCTGGACATACTCGGCGATCGTCACTGACCACGCACCGCCATCGGCAGCGATGTTGAATGCGCTGCCGAACTGCAGCACCTGGGCTTTGGCGGCACGGTGTTCTGCTGGCGTGGCGGCCCCGTTCCGATCCAGATACTGCGGTTCGACCCAAACAAGCCCGTCGCCGTCTCCGAACACGAACGCCGCGGCCCTGTAGAGGGTGTCCTCCTCGGTCTTCACGATGACGATTGCGCCGCTGCGCCATGTGCTGGCGACTTCCTCAACTGTTGGCATTGTGCTGAGCCTTGGTGATGATCACGTCCTTCAGGTCGCGGCCGTCCGGCCACTGCCTGTAACCCTTCGAGCGCAGCCAGTCGATCGCCTCGGTGACCTCGGCCTTGCTCGATAGAACAATCTTGTCGAGGTCGTCGAAGATCGACAACCCGTTCTTGAAAATCGTCTCGTTGCTGGCGTAGTTCGCGGCTGTACGGAATGAATCCACTGTTTGGCCTGATCGGTTGGGCTCCATTCGATCGGGGCGCGTGTCACCGAACATGTCCGTGTTGTACGTGATGGCATCCATGCGACGCAGAGCGCTCGCCTTCCAATACACGCCGGTACCGGTGCCTCCCCCGCGGCGGCGTGCAATTCGTGTGAAGTGATATTCACCGCCACCCGTCTGCAGGTCGGCCACCACTGAGGATCCCGACAGAGCAACGCCGCGGCGCACTCGGTCCGTCAGACTTGCGAACACTCCGCCGCCGTCGATGATCGGCTTCAGTCGCTCGAACACGGCTCGGCCGGCATCGCGGCCTAGCCCCTGCGGGTTGTGATAGAGCACGTGGTCGCGCGAGAACTCCTGAAACTCGGGGCCGTCCAGGTCCGGCCGGAGCTGGTAGGCGCGCCCGTGACCGAATGCCTGCCGCACGCCTTCGATGGTCTTCCAGCCCTCTGACCGCTCGATGTCCACGCCCGTCGCGTTCTTCAGGATGTCTAGCTTCTTGCGAACGCCGTCGGCGCCGGCGTCTTTGACGGCCGCGAACTCACGTCGCGCGACGATGTTCCGGATGATCCGAAGCTTGGCGAAGGCGTCGAGGTACAGGTGCTGTCGATCGACCTCTGACGACCTGCGCGAATCGATTCCAGCGGCGTCCATCGCCTCGAATACGCGAGCGGTCGAGACTATCCCTTTCCCCGGCACGTCGATCTGCACGGTGCCCTGCAGGGCATACACCACGTCCTTCGTCAACGGGAAGTAGGTGATGCGTGTTCCGTCCGGCAGTTCGGCCTCGTAATGCGCCAGCACGCCGTGAGCGGACCCGATGCCATCTGTCTCACGCGCGAAGCTGCGGTCGAAGGCGTTCAAGCGGTAGGCGTATCCACCGGACACGCGGCGCCAAGCGAGCGCGCCGTCCCGCTCTGCGCTGGCTCGCGCATACGCCATCTCATTCGGGAACGCCGCGGTCGGGAACTGGATCGGAATGCGCGTTGGCACGGTATTCAGCTGCACACGGCCTTCCAGCGACTCGCGCCAGTCAGACAGCAGCTGCGCGAGCTTTCGCAGCGGCACAGGGTCAGCGGCGGCCTGTGCGGCGCGTTCCAGATCACGGACAGCATCACGGACAAGGCGGTCGGCTGCCGTCATCTTGTCCATGACGCGTGCGTCGATTACGGAACCTGAGTCGGCGCGGTGATTGATGGATTTCACGACCGCCAACAGAGCGTCCCGCGCTGCGCCGATCTGCACCACGTCTCCGGTCCCCGTCGCGTTCTTGATGCCCTCCAGCAGTTGTTCGGACGCTGCCGTGCTGAGCTTCAGCCATCCTCGCGTTGCGTCGGTTCCGTCCGCGCGCCGGAACGTGTGCACGACAACCATGTGCTCGTCGATCTGGTCGGCGTCTGTGCTCATGCCGTAGCCATTCACCCGGCTGTCCTCGATCGCGCGCTGCTCGCCATCCGTCACACGCGCGACCGGCACCGGTTCGGTGGCCTTGCCCAGCTGCGCGGCGCGCCGGGCGGCCTCGGGGTACTTTTTGGCCAGCGTCCTCTTTCTGGCGATCAGCATGTCGGCCAGGGCGCGGCGCTCTGCATCATCGCGCGGGCCGATCTGCTCGACCAGCTGGCGGATCGCGTCGTCTTCGATCTGCAGCACGCGCACGACGCCGGCCTCGATCTGCTCGCCCGTCAGGCGTCCGAACACGGCGCGGGCGTTCGCGTTCTGCGACGCGTCGCGCAGCGTGTCCAGTTCGGCCACCTGGTCGTTCCATGCGGCGCCCTTCAGCCCGCCTTGTGCGCGGTAGCGCAGCGCGCCGCCTGTATCGACGCGTATGGCCCGGCCACCCTTCAGCAGCAGGTTGTCGTAGCCCAGGCCGATCACGTCCCAGTTGGCCAGCCATGCGTTGACCGCGAAGCCCTCGGCGGTTCCTGCGGCTGCGGCCAGCTTCTCGGGAGCGCCCTTGCTCAAGCCTTCGACGATCCTCGACGCGATTGTCGGGCGGCCCTCGAACTGCACGAAATGCAGTTCTGGAACCTCGATGCCGGCCAGCTCGTACAGCTTGCCTGCCAGCACCTCGTTGCGTGCGATGTCCTCGGATGCGGGATGCTTCAGATACCACTGAATGCCCGTCTCGGTGTCCTGGTAGAGCCCGCCCGGGTTGCTTCCGCGCTGTTCGCCGATCTTCGTCAGCGTGCGCACGTTCGGCGGGGTGCCTCCAGTGATCACGGCAGACTCGGCGGCCGCCTTCGCCTCCGCTGCGGCCTGCAGTGCGGCCTTTTCGGCGTCGATCTTCGCGAGGAACTGGGATTGCGCCGCCTCGTCCAGGCTGTTGAAGGCCTTCACGAGTGCCGGCGATGGCGTCTTGCCAGACAGCACCGCCTTCTTGTATCCGCTCAGGTTGGCCGACAGCTTCTTCGCTGCCTGGATCTCCGCGGCCTTCGCCTGGATGGATAGCAGCTGCTCGACCGGCTGCAGTCCGTCCAGCGCGCCCGCCTTCGTGAGTTGTGCGAGAGCTGTCTGTTGGAGCTTGAGCCCCGGCGCATCCAGTGAGCCCGCCTTGATGTTATCGATCGCCGTCTGCGCTGCGGCCTGCTTCGCCTTCTCTGCCGCCATCGCCTGCGCGCGTTTCAGTGCGGCCTGCGCCTCTGCATTGGCCAGCGCTGCCTGTGCTTCGGCCGCGGCCTTCGCAACCTCCGCAGCCTTCTCCGCCTTCTGGATGCTCTCCTGTGCCGCCTGTCGCATGGCGTGCGGCATGCGGCTGACCTTCTCGCGCAGCAGCTTCTGCAGGTTGGCGACGTAGGCGCGTCCGACGTTCGCGGCGAAGCCGGGGTCGATGCCCTGTGGCACGTGCTCGACGCCGCCCGTGCGCGGGTTCTTCCACTGGTAGGTGCCGTCGGTCGGGGCCTGCTGGTCGAGGCTCAGACCCAGCGCCTCGGCCTCTTCGGCACTTAGTTGGATGACGCCGCACCGGCAGTTGTAGCCGTTGGGCGGATAGTGGGTGTGCCACCAGCCATGCGTGACCGGCAGAACCTTCCGGTCCCAGGATCGATGCAGCGGCCGCGTGCGGAAGTCGTCCACCGCGTCGTACATGAGATAGGGCGCGATGTCCGCCTGGTCCTCGATCTGTCTCCACTGGCCGGCCGCGTAGGCGCTCTGCATGTTCGTGCGGAAGATCGTTTCGAGGCGCGACGGTGTGCCAAGGCGCGCATTCACCGTGGCACCTGTGGCCGGGTCGATCACGTCCTTGCGGCCCCACCAGCCCGCAGCCTGCAGAGTCGGCATCAGTTGGTCCGACCAGTCGCGGAAAGTCACGCCGTTGGCCAGCGCGTCGTCGAGGCTGCCGCGCACGTGAGCAAGCAGGTCCAGATCCATCATCTTTGCGACGGTGAAGGCGTGTTGATGCGCCTCCGCAGTCATGTCGGCGTAGCTGAACGAGGGCTGCAGTCCCTTCGACTGGAAGTAGCCGACCGCATCCTCGGGCGCCAGGTCGAACGATGCGGCGATGGGCGCTTCAAGGAACGACAGGATCGATGCGGCATCAGCCGCGCGGCGGACCTTACGCATCGCTTCGCTGTGCTCGGAACGCGCCCAGCAGGCGCGAGAACAGCGAAGCCCGCGTGAGCTTGTCCAGTGCCTCGGGGGCAGGGGTTTCCGCCGCCATCTCGTCCAGCCGTCGGCGGAAGGTGTCGATGTCCTCGCTGTACTGCAGGGCGTCGATCAGTGCGCCCACTCGCCGGCCGAGGATCGTGTCGTACTGCTGCGCGAACTGGACGGCCGCTTCGACCATCGCGTCTTGGTCGCCTCGGCGTGCAGAAAGCAACGCGGCTAGCGCAGCCGTCTCGGCGAAGTCGGCGGGCTGCGGTGGCGTCTGGTCGCCGGGCTGGCGGGGCAGGGCGCCAGGCATCGCCGGCAGCTGTGGGGGCGGTTCCTTCTTCGTCCAGCCCTCGCCGTATGTTTCCTTGATGTAGCTCTCGTCGGGCTCGTACCCCATCGCGTGCAGCTTGCTGTCGCGCTCGGCGCGGGTGTTCAGATCCTCGGGCGGTTCGACCTTGCGATAGACGCGCGGCATTTCTACGCCGGGGAAGTTCCATTCCATCCACCAGCGCACGACGGACCGGTTGAAGCTCTCGCACACAAGATCGGCGTCGGCCTTCACCACGTCATCGCGCACGCTCTTCTGCGTGTCGTCCGCGCCCAGCTTCCCGGGCGTGCCCTCGGTGCTGGCCGTCTGTGACAGCACGACCTTGGCGATCGCCTTGTCCATGTAGCCGCACATGGTCGCGTAGTCGGCGGTACCGGTGCGCGTTGCCTCGATAAGGTTGACGACGAGGTTTTCGGGGACGATCACACCGCTGTCGGTAGCGATCGAGTCGAGCACCTTGCGCGCTTCCGCGATGGTCTTCGGATCGTCCATCATGCCGGGCGGAACGGTCGCCCTTGTGGTTGGCTGGCCGAAGCGCTCCAGGAACACCAGCCAGAACTTCACGCCGTTGCGCTTGAAGAAGACCGGCCAGTAGATCGAGTGCGCGAGGCCCAGCCCGTAGGGGTCGTCGTGGCTGTCGTTGCCGGCGGTCATGGTCCAGAACTTCCGGTCTGGCATTTCCTCCAGCGTGCCGCCGTTGCGCAGCAGATAGAGCGCACCGCTGTGGCCGAAACGGAAGCGCGAGCGGTCGCGCACCTTCACGTCGGCGATGCGCACGCGGTCCGGGCCGGGCGCCCACATCACTTCACCGATGCCCCAGCCATAGAACACGCTGAACAGCGCCTTGTCGGTGATGTCGTCCCAGCGAATCGCCTTCAGATCCTCGCGCAGGGCTTCCGCGGCTTCCTCGGCGCGCGCGTCCTCGGCGCCTGCCTCGACAACCCACTCGCGCGACACGACCGCGGTGCGTCGCTGCTGCAGCGTGCTGCGCACTTGGTCATCGCGCAGCAGTTCCTTGTAGATCGCCAGCTGCCCGATGCCGCCGCCCTTCGTCTGGATGATCGTGTCGGTCGGCGCCAGCACGTCCATGTAGCCGTTCATGCGCGTGGTCGCGCGCGCGAAGCTGCCAAAGTGGTCCGGCTTCGCCAGCTCCATCAGTTCAGGCTTGGCGGGCTGCGCGTCCGTGGTGGTGGCGGTGTCTGCCATGTCTCAATACCCCGATGTGTCGGCGCTCGCGCGCCGGGATGGTGATGTGTTGCTGTTGCCGTCCAGCTCGCGCAGCGCCTTGGCGGTTTCGCGCGGGCCAGTGGATTCACTGGTGATCGATACGCTCCAGTTCTCGGCCCACTTCAGGAACTGCGTCAGCTGGTCAACCTGGTCGTCGTGCGTGGCCAGCGGGAAAGCGAAGAATTCCCGCTCAAAGTCGGCTAGCCAAGGTGCAGATTCCGGCAGATGCACTAGACCCGCCTCGGTCGTGGGGCTCACTTCATCGGCGCGGAACAGCTTCGACCCGCACGGCTCGATAGCGATGACGGGGATGCTGGTGCTCGATCGCAGATCCTGGATAAGGCTGGTGCCGCTGCCCTTGTCCTCGATGAGCACGGCGCGCGGCTTGTCGCGCTCTGCGTAGGCGATGACCTTCCGCTTCAGATCTGGATACTCCAGGCGCTCGGCGACGACCTCGGCCAAGTAGTAGCCCGACACGCCGCGGCCCAGCCGATACACGCCGCCGGCCGTCGGGTCGTTGCGCTCGCCGTCCTTCTGAGCGGTGTCCCAGCTGTGCACGCAGATGTTCGCGGCGGCGGGGATTGCGCCGTACCGATTGCGGAACCACTGACGCTTGAACGTGCCGCCTTCGCCGGGTGCCGGCCGCTGCTGGAACAGGGCCGACCACGTGCGCGCGCTGCGCATGAACGGCGCCCAGTGGTCCGAGCCGAACCACTCGGGCCAGATGAATTCACCGGGCTTGCGGCCCAGCGGGTCGTCGCTGCGCTCGCACATCGCCGGCAGGCACAGCACCTCCCAGTCGTCGCCATCGTTGCACCGGATGATGCCGCTGCGTCCGTCGTAGCCCTTCGGGAGCAGGCGACCGGCGATGTCGTCCTCGTGCCATCGCGTCTGCACGATCACGACGAATCCGCCCGGTATCAGGCGGGTCAGCATGTCGTCGTTGTAAGCGTCCCACGTCGTGGCCCGGATCGTCTCGCTCTCGGCCTGCTGGCGGCCCTTGATCGGGTCGTCGATGAACAGGCCGTGGGCGCGATTGCCGGTGATGCCGGACAGAATGCCGCCGGCCAGGTATTCGGATCCGTTGGTCAGCGCCCATTCGTGCGCGGCGCTGGTCTGTGCGCTGATCGAGCAGCCGAACAGGGACGCGAAGGCCGGGGAGCGCGCGATCTGTCGAGCACGGCGGCCCAGGCGTCGCGCCAACGGCGTCGCGTAGCTGCCCAGGATGTACCGGCGATCGCGCTGCTTCGCCATCAGGTACGCCGGCGCGACGACGCTGCAGTACGTGCTCTTCGCGCTGCCCGGCGGCATGAACACCATCAGCCGGCCGCGGTGCCTGTTCGCCGTGCGCTCGATGGCCTGCAGCAGCAGAAGGTGGTGCAGGGCCAGCCCGGTTTCGACGGGCTGGAACAGCCATTCGTCTTCGTCCTCGCTGACCGGTGCGCCCGGTATGTCGATCGCCTGCGCGAACCCGACAAGACTGTCACGACCGCGCCGACGGCGCAGCAGCTCAGCGGCTGCCGCCTGCGGCGATAGTGGCAAGCTCATCGTCTGTGAATTCGGTGGCGTTGCGGGTTTCCTTCTTGATCGGCGGGGCGTCGGGGTCGCCGCCAAGTCCGATGCGCTGCGGCGCGTCCAGGCCTTCCAGCTTCGCGCGCCGCTCCATGATCTTCAGCACGCGATCGATGGCGGTCGCGTTGCCCTTCTTCGCCTTGTCCCACAGGAAAGACTGCAGGTCATCCAGCCGTTGCATTTCGAGGGCGCGCAGCTGCTCGGCGTTCTGGCTGGTCTGCGTGCGCACTTCCAGCAGCTTGCGCTCGAACAGCTGGTGGGCGCGCTGGGTAGAGACGCCAAGGGCGGCGCCGATCTTCTCGAACGTGGCGCCACCCTTTCGCATCTCGAACACGATGTTCTCGCGCTCGGCACGCGTGGCCTTCGACTTGTTGTTCGCCGCGCGGGTCATTTCAAGTTCCTATGCGTCAATCGTTCTGGTCGCTGAACAGGTCAGCGGCGGCGGTTTCCTGCGGCTCGTTTTCGCGCGCCTGCATCTTGGCCAGCACGGCGTCGATGCCGGGCCTGGTGAGGCCCCAGCGCAGGGACAGGCGCTGTTTGCTGGCGCCGTCTTTCCACTCCTGGTAGATCAGGGCGTTCCGTAGATCGATGGTCGCGTTGCGCTCGATCGGCAGGGACAGCGTGCAGCGCGGATACTCGGCTGCCAGCTTCTGCGCTGCTTCGAGGCCGATGGCGAAGGCGATGGGGTGCATGCGGTCGATGTGCTCGGGCACGTACAGGTCGCGGCCACCCCAGCGGCTCACGAGTTCGAGGCACGCCGGCAGGCCGATCACGTCGGCGATTTCCCTGAGCACTCTCTGCATGGTCTTACTCTCCGGCGCCGATCTCTGCGATGCGGATGCGCACGCCCGGCACAGCGCTGTAGCGCTTCCGTTTCGTCACATCCACGACCTGCACATCGTCGTTCCAGACCACGCCGTTCAAGCCGTCGAAAATTGCCTTCTCGACGTTGTCGATATCCGGCTTCTTGGTGGGCAGCAGCTGTCCGTCGAGTGCCTCGTTCTGCTTCCGCTTCGACCAGCTCGCCGGAACCGGCAAGCGGATGTCGAGCTGCACACTCACCGCACCGGCAATCAGGTCGCGTCCGTTCATCGCCACGTGACCGGCGTGCGCTACGAGGCCTTCGTAGTTCGCCGTCTTCTCTGGCGTGTAGAGCTGCGC
The DNA here is from genome assembly GCF_965284615.1 of Methyloversatilis sp. GTDB lineage: Bacteria > Pseudomonadota > Gammaproteobacteria > Burkholderiales > Rhodocyclaceae > Methyloversatilis. Next base: position 3,306,305 of record NZ_OZ260098.1, on the reverse strand, counting down.
GAACTTTCCGCCGCGACTCGCTACCTTCGGGCGACCCTTACCGACGGGGGTACCGGGCACTGTGAAAGTGATCACTCGACCGGGCTCTTCCGCGCCTTCCACAGCTCGACCACTGCCGCCCTGACGTGCTCCAGTTCCTCCGGCGACATCGTCGCGGCCAGTGCATCCCTCACGTGCCGCGGTTGCTCCGAAATCCATCTGATCCTGCATTTTTCGCACCCCTCGATGTACCAGCCTGAACGGCCGTTATTGGCAGCTGCTCTTGCGCAGCCCTCGCATGTCGTCACGCTGCGGACGTCATCCGGCGGATCAGGTCCTGCACGCCGGACATGTTCCGCTTCCGGGCCTCGGCGCCCGGGTGTGGGGCCTTGAGCAGCGGCGGCATCGCTCCGGGTGCCTGTCGGCACAGGTCCAGGAACTCGGGCAACGTCGGTGGCAGCTGGCGGTGACGGCAGGCCTCGATTGCGCGGCCGATGCGGTGCTGGCCGTCCTTGTCGGCGAAGCCGGACAGCTCGACGGCCCACTGGGCTTTCGCGAGCAGCATGCCCTTGTCGGCCTTGACGCCGCCGGGCAGTTCCATCGTCTCGCCGGTGCGCCAGCGATCGAGCCACAGGCTGCCGTACAGCCCTTGCAGGCGGTCGAACAGCCGGTCGATCAGCTTCGCGTCAAGGGGCGGGCGCTTCGATGCGCTGGACATCGTTCGATCCTCCGTGGTGCTGGGTGGCGGCCATTGCTTCGGCCAGGCTGGTGCCGGACGCGAGCGCTCGGCCCTCGTCGCGGTTGCGTGGTGCGGATGGCGGTCGCTGCTGCGTGCTGGTCACGTCCCGCAGGATGGCGTCGAGGTACCCGGCGTTGATCGCCGACGGGTCTGCAGCGTCATGCCGTCGCTGCTGCGCGATCTCCAGCGCCTGCAGGGCCTGCACGTCGGTGATGCCGCGCTCTGCCCAGCTGCGGACGGTCGGGTTACCGGTCTGCAGCGCTGCGCCCCTCGGTCGGAGCAGCAGCACCAGCTGCAGGGCACGCTCGGTCACAGCGTCAGGCGGCGCGGCGGGCTGTGACGTGTCACGCCCCTCTCGTTGATCCGTTGACGCCGCTTGTTCACCTTGGTGTCTGGTGTCTGGTGTATGGGTAGACGTGTTGTCACGCGTGACAGGTGGTGTGACGTTCGGTGACTTGTCACGCTGTGTCACGCGTGACAAGAGCGCTTCAAGCTCGGCCGTTTTCGTGTCGAACGCGGGTGTCACGCCGTGACCGCGGAGCGCTTCGAATAGATCTTTTCGGCGTGCGCGCGCCCTTTGCTGGCGTTCTCGTGCGTTGTCTTTCTTCGCTTCCCTGTCCGGAATCGTCTGCCGGTAGCGCTCGATTTCTTCATCGCACCTGTGCTGCCGATATCCCTCGTCCGTGATCTCGAAAAATTCTTCGAGGATCGCGACCACTGCATTTTTTTCGTCGCGGGTGTGCGCGCGAACGCGTCGCTGGATCAGCTTCACGTCTGCCGGCAGGGGCGACTCGCTGGCCATGTACCAGCGGATCAGGCGGCTGTAGATCCCGTCCTCACACGCGGTAAGGTGCGCGGTCGCCTGGTCGTAGTCGCCGATGTGGTGCTCGTAGTAGTTCAAAGAAGCGCCCCCTGTTCAAGCGCCATCGGTGCGTCCGCGAACAGCCGACCCTGCGCGTGCGCGGCTTCCAGGCGGCGGCACGACACGTCGAAGTACTGCAGGCTCTTCTCGATGCCGACGAAGCGCCGGCCGAGCTGCAGGGCTGCAACGCCTGTGCTTGCCGACCCCATGAATGGATCGAGGATCAGGCCTCCGGGTGTCGTTGCCCGCAGAAGGTCCGCCATCAGCGAAACCGGCTTTCCGGTCATATGCTGCTTTTCGCGGTGGTCAACGCGCTCTCGGATGCAGCCGGGCCACGGCCCGCCGTGCTCACTGGGCGCCAGCGGTCCGTTGCTGCCCCACACGACGTATTCGCATTGGTGCCGGAAGTAGCCGGTGTGCGGTGCTCGGCTGCTCTCGGTCTTGTCCCAGGGCACTAGACCGCGCCAGACGAAGCCTCCGGCTTGAACGGCATCGGTCAGGGACGGCAGCTGGCGCCAGTCCGTGAAGACCATGACGTATGCGCCCGGTCTCATGCGGTCGTGCGCCAAGGCCATCCACATCGAGCACCAGAAAGCCCAGCTGCGCGAATCACGGTTGTCGCCGGTGAAGTCGATGTTGTGCGCTGCGTGCGTCGCGTCGCTATTCACGTACTTGGCCACCGCGCTCTGCAGCGCGCGATCGCCGCGCGTCATCCCGCCGCTGGAGTAGGGCGGGTCGGTGACCAGCGCGTCGAACGGGCCGTCGATGTCCTGCAGCACTTCGAGGGCGTCACCCAAGTACAGCGTCGCGTCTCCGATGATCTCGACGCGGATCAAGCCGTCCTCCCCTGCAGCAGCTGCCGCATCAGCTTGTTTTCGGCCTCTGCCTGGGCGAGCTTCTGCAGCGCTTCCTCGGCGCGGCGCTCGGCTTCCGTCTTGATCATGACCAGCGTGCAGCCGACCTGATAGGCCTGCCACTCCGGATAGACGGTGTTCCCGACCACATGGCAGAACTCGGCCACGCGGTCAGCATCCAGCGTGTTCGTTCCCGACTTCAGCCGGCTGAAGGTGCCGGCGTCGAGAGGCGGGTTCATGGCGCCGGCGATTTCCTTGTCGTCCAGACCCGACGCATCGCAGGCGAGCGTGAAGGCCGCGCCCTTGGTCTTCTTGGCGCGGATCATTTCGGCTGGAACGACCACCTGTTGCGGCTTTCGGGCCAATAGAAGTTCGGCTTGAGCAAGTGCCAACATGATTGTTGACCTCAGTTGACTAACCCGTACGGGTAAAAAAAATCGAGGATGTCGGCACGGTCAGGCCTCGGCCGGCGCAGGAGAGTTGCGGATCACTGCCCAGTTGACGTCCGTGCGCAGGTCTTCAACACGGACGGCGCCGCCGGATTCGCGCTCGATGTTGATGCAGGTTTTTTCGGCGACCGGCTGGCCTGTACTCATAGCCTTACGCAGGTATCCGTAGGTGGTTCCGCAGCGCTGGGCGAATAGGTTTTTTTCCGCAGTCGGCAGGCTCTTCAGATAGAGGCGAAGCTTTTCCATTGGTGTCTGACGAAAAGGCGATGCCAAAAGGTTACCGGACAGTAACGCACGGCGTCAAGCGTCGTTGCTGTTTGCCCAGTTACTGGTCAGTACAAAAAAATGCGGCATGGACGATAATGAAACCCTCAACCGGCGGGCCAGGCTCCGCGAACTGATCCGCGAGTGCTTCGGGGACAAGCAAATCAATCTGATCAGGCATGTGCACCATCGGACTGGTGAGATGCCCAATCACGGCGAAATGTCTGTTCTCACGAAGGACCACAGCGGAAAGTCCTTTGGCGACAAGAAGGCCAAGCGCCTGACCGAACAAATAGGAATGCACCGGCGGTGGTTCGATATGCCGCTCGGGACGAACATTGATCCGACCGACTGGATGCGTGATTGGGAAGGCATGAGCAACGTATCCCCTGGGCCAGATCGAAAGGGGCGGATACCGTTGATTTCTTGGGTAAAGGCAGGTGACTTTTCAGAGACCGATGATCCCTTTCAACCTGGCGATGCACTCGACTGGGTGGAGCCGACGGTCACGGTGCAGCGGCATACGTTTGCGCTGCGCGTCGAGGGTGACTCGATGGAACCGGAATTCACGGCCGGCGTGCTGGTGGTCGTCGAGCCCGATATGGAGGCGATGCCAGGTGACTTTGTCATCGCGAAGAACGGCGACAACGAGGCTACGCTAAAGCAGCTGGTGCGCGACGGCGCGGACTTCTACCTGAAGCCCTTGAACGAGCGTTACCCGATCAAGCCGCTGGGCGACTCCGAGATCGTCGGAGTGGTTCGAGAAAAAATCAAACGGTATAGGTGAACGGTGCGGGGATTCCTGGTGGTGCTGGCGGCTTTCGTCATGAGCGCATGCGGTAACCCTAACGATGTGGTGTTCGGCCCTGACCCGATCGGGCAGGTAGCGGGCGCTGATAGTCAGTTCGCTCACCTGACCGATGAAGAGCATGCCCTCTTGCTCGATTACCTGAGCCACGCCGACACACATGCGTCGCACGGCGATGAGCGCAAGGCCGTCACCGGAAAGACCCTCGGCGCCGTGCTTCAAGAGGCGCACGGCTGGAGGCATAGGCACCCAACGGCGCACGTTGGCCGTTCGAACGAAGAGCGCAGCGCGTCTGCAGAGAGGGAACCGACGTTATGAGGAAGGCACTGAAGATCGGCCAGGTGCTCGGCGTGCTTGGCATGGGGCTCGGCGTGGCCGGCCTGATTCTCCAGAACGTGGATCTGGCCATGCTGCTGACGCCCGGCTTCCTATTGTTCGTGGTGTGCAAGCTGGTCGCCTGGATCACCAGCGACAAGGATTGACCGCGATGCGCAGCCCCCTGTCCGATGTCGCAGCCTACCGAAAGGCGCGCGGAGAGAACCAAACAGCGTTCTGGTCGCGCTTTGGGGTGACGCAGTCAGGCGGCAGCCGGTACGAGAGCGGGCGCGATCTTCCTGCCCCTGTTGCCATCCTCGTGCAGGCCTTCGCTGACGGCATCCTCGACGACGTCGCACTCGCTCGATTGCGAAAGCGCTCCGGCACGTAGACCAGCTGCTCCCTTGCACAGAAAACCCGCTCCGGCGGGTTTTTTTTCGCCCGTTCCGTCCTCGCGTATGACTTTCGTCGTCGGCCAAAAGGATGATTTTGCTGCCGTGGTTACTAAAAGGTATTGACCGGACGGTTACCGAAAAGTAAAGTTCAGTCCGTAGCGAACGCTAACGAACGCTAACGAACGCAAACGGAGGGACGGATGGGCAACTCGACAACGGCCGGCAATCCCGGCTTCTACGGATTCAAGGTGCGCGAGGACGTCAACTGCATGGTTCTCGCGACCTGCCGGGATAACCCGGCGCTCCAGCACATCGGCGAGCGCGACGGCTACGACGCGCTGATGCAGACACTGCTGGTGGCCGGCTGCATGTACATGCGAGGCGTGCGCGGCATCGAGCCGGACGCCGGCGCCGCGGTGATCGAGGTGGCGAAGGCGGCTCAAGTGCTCGGCTTCGCACTTGTGACGCGGCCGGATGGCTCTCTCGTTGTGGCGGCTCCGGACACCGGCCGTCCGGTCGGCATCGTCGAACGTGATCGGGCGGCGGTATGACCTACCCGAACCTTGACGCGAACTGCTTCCGGAACCGGGCCATGACGACCGACGTGCGGCCCGAGTTCGACTACTACGACGACATTCAGGATCTGGACGCGCGCGAGTTCGTCGTCGCTGGCGGCTGCGCGTGGCGTGACTCTGGTCCCTATCCATTCGCGGCGCAGATCACCTTTCACCGCGTGTGGGGTGCGTCATGACTGCCGCCCTGATCTTGCTCGGCCTGGTCATCTTCCTCGCCGTGGGCTGGTGCTGTGCGCGCGGCTTCGGCCAGTGCGCGGACCAGATGGGAGGCCCTGACGATGAGTAAGCGCGCCTTCAAGTTCCTGACCGACACCCTCTACTACCTGCGCCGCGGCTACGGCATCCGCAATGCCCTGCGGCTGGCGCGCATCACCCTCTGACCACACAGGAGCACGACACGATGAGCAACGAACTCACGGTGGGCAAAGCCGCGTCCGCGGTCTTCCTCGCCAATCCGCAGAATTTCGACGAAGCCATGCGCATCGCGAAGGTGCTGGCGAATTCGGACATGGTCCCGAAGGACTACAAGGGCAAGCCGGAGAACTGCTTGGTCGCTCTGCAGTGGGGCGCCGACGTCGGCCTGCCCGGTCTTCAGGCGCTGCAGAACATCGCCGTGATCAACGGCCGCCCGTCGATCTGGGGTGATGCGGCGTTGGCGCTGGTGATGGCGCACCCGGCCTATGCCGGTCACCGCGAATGGATGGAAGGCGAGGGCGAGAACCGCGTGGCGTGCTGCGCCGTGACCCGCAAGGGCTCACCCGAGCATGTCCAGCGCTTCAGCGTCGCCGACGCGAAGAAGGCCACTCTGTGGGGCAAACAGGGGCCGTGGCAGCAGTACCCGGACCGAATGATGCAGATGCGCGCCCGTGGTTTCGCATTGCGTGACCGCTTCGCCGACGCGCTGCGCGGCCTGTCCATCGGCGAGGAATCGCAGGACATCACCGAGCGCGACATGGGCACGGTCGAGCGCGAGCCGGTGCCGCCGGCAGCAACGCAGCAGCCGGAAGATCCGCGCGCACCGGCTTTGCCCGCATACCCCGACGACCGCTTCGCCGAGAACCTGCCGACGTGGAAAGGCCTGGTCGCCGAGGGCCGAAAGTCTGGCGCCGCCCTCGTCGCGATGCTCAGCACGAAAGCCGTGCTCAGCGACGCCCAGCGCGCCCAGTTGATCGCGCTCGACAACCCGGCCGATCCCGCCCCCGAACTCACCCCCGAGCAATCCGACTTCGTCGGCCAGATGGAAGGAACCGAGCAATGAAGATCCTGAACCTTGTCCAGGGCAGCCGGGAATGGCTCGCCCACCGTGCCGCGCACTTCAACGCCAGCGACGCGCCGGCCATGATGGGCTGCAGCCCGTACAAGACACGCTCCGCATTGCTGCGCGAGCTGCACACCGGCGTTACGCCCGAGGTGGATGTCGCCACACAGAAGCGATTCGACAACGGCCACCGCGCCGAGGCGCTGGCCCGGCCGATCGCGGAGAAGATCATCGGCGACGACCTGTATCCGGTCACCGGCACCGAGGGTCGGCTGTCGGCCAGCTTCGACGGCCTGACGCTGGATGAGCGGATCGGGTTCGAGCACAAGGCGCTGAACGCGGATCTGCGCGAATGCTTCCGCCTGATCGACACCATTGCGCCCGAGCACCGCGAGGCTGCCGCTGGCTATGAGCTGCCGCTGTACCACCGCGTGCAGATGGAACAGCAGCTGCACGTCAGCGGCGCCGAACGCATTCTGTTCATGGCCAGCGAGTGGGACGCCGACGGCGACCTCGTCGAGGAACGCCACTGCTGGTACTACCCGGACGACGAACTGCGCGGCGCGATCCTCGCCGGCTGGGCTCAGCTCGAGCACGACCTGCAGAACTACACGCCCGAGCCGGTCGAGGTGAAGCCCGCCGGCCGTGCGCCGGAGACGCTGCCGGCGCTGCATATCGAGGTGACCGGTGCCGTCACGGCCAGCAACCTGCGCGAGTTCAAGGCGCACGCGCTGGGGGTGTTCAAGGGCATCAATCGCGAGCTGCGCACCGACGAGGACTTCGCGGATGCCGAGAAGACGGTGAAGTGGTGCGGCGATGTCGAGGACCGACTGAAGGCAGCGAAGCAGCACGCCCTGAGCCAGACCACCAGCATCGACGAACTGTTCCGCGCGATCGACGACATCAGCGCCGAGGCGCGGCGCGTCCGGCTGGATCTCGACAAGCTGGTCAAGGCCCGGAAGGACGCGATCCGCGAAGAGATCGTGACCGGCGGCGCGGTGGCGCTGCGCAAGCACATCGAGGCGCTGAACGAGCGCCTTGGCAGTCCGCTGATGCCGACAGTGCCGGCGGATTTCGCGGGCGCGATCAAGGGCAAGAAGAGCCTGTCGAGCATGCGCGACGCGGTGGACACCGAACTGGCGCACTCGAAGATCGCCGCGAACGAGATCGCCGACCGCATCCAGATCAACCTGCAGGCGCTGCGCGAGCGCGATGACCTGTCGTTCCTGTTCCCGGACGTGAAGCAGCTGGTGCTGAAGGCTCGCGACGATCTTGCCGCGGTCATCGCCATGCGCATCAACGAGCACGAGCACAAGGAAGCGCAGCGGAGAGAGGCGGACCAGCGTGCGGCCGAGGCGATCAAGCGCGCATCCGAGGCGACACCGGCAGCCGATCCGGCGCCGGCCGCTCCGGCTGCCGAGCCGCAGCCGGTCGCCGCGGTGGCGCAGCAGCCCGACCTGATCACGCGTACCGAAGAGCCGCCGACCCTGAAGCTCGGCGCCGTTTGCGAGCGCCTGGGATTCAACGTCACTGCCGACTTCCTTGCCGGCCTGGGCGTGCAGGCGCACGTCGAGCGCAGCGCGAAGCTGTACCGCGAATCTGACTTCCCCCGCATTTGCGCCGCCATCGTGACGCACGTTCAGCGTGTCGCGCAGGGCGCCGCTGCACGGGCCTGATTTTTCAACGGGGGAAAGCCGTCCGGAAGGCGAAAGCCATCAGGGCAGGCGCAAGCCGACGAGGTTCCGCCGCTGCTGACAATCAGCCCAGATGGGTCGAAGTCCCGAGAAGCGGGCAGCGGTTTAGGCGGTGAGTACCCCACCTTTTACCTGGAGCACACCACATGTCCACCACCATCGAAATGATCGAGTGCGCGTCGTCTCAGATCGAAGCCTTCGGCTATGACGCCGAGACGCAGACCCTCGCCATCCGCTTCCCGGGCCGCGGCGCGACGCCGGGCAGCGTCTATCACTACGCTGACGTGCCGGCGCACGTGTTCGAGCGAATGAGCGCCGCGGAATCGAAGGGCAAGTTCTTCGGCAGCCAGATACGAGGCCACTACGCCTACGAGAAGCAGCCGGACGCCAACGGTGTCGTCTTCGGGCTGACGCGCGCGCAGTGCCCGAAATACACGATCTCGCAGAAGGACGGCCGCCTGGTCAATCGCGCCACCGGTAAGCCGATCCCGGACGACGAACCGGTGTTCGTGCTGCGCGCACAGGACGTGCTGGCGATCCACGCGCTGCAGGACTACCAGTCGCGCGTCTACGCCTCCGGTGATTTCGGCCAAGCGGGAGCAGTGAGTCTGCGGATCGCTGACTTCATCGACTTCGCCAACGCGCACCCCGAGCGCATGAAGTCGCCCGACACCGCCGCCGCCTGATCACCGCCACCCGACATCCAAGGACCAAACACATCATGTTCAGCCTCGACAAGCAGGAATCCACCCTCACCAGCGTCAACCCGCGTGCCGAGCTGCACGGCGAAGACAAGCACCTCGCCGTCAACCTCGGCTTCGCGATCACCGTCAGCAATGACGTGCTGAGCGAGTTCGACCCGGCGCTGAAGGGCGCGCTGTACCGCGCCGCCGATGCCAGCGACAGCGACATGTTCAAGGACGAACCCGGCTACCTGCCAAAGCTGCGCTTCCCGCTGCTGGGCGCGCTGAAGTGGGGCAAGGAATACGCCGGCTACACCACCACCGTGCATTACGGCGTGAGCGGCGACGACATCGCGCTCGGCGACTGCCAGGTCAACAAGTTCCGATTCGACGCGAAGGACGGCGGCAGCGTCGGCGTGTCCTTCCGCGTGATCGCGCACCCGAAGTCGGAAGACCTCGGCCGGCTCTGCGAAATGATCCAGCAGGGCGTGACGCTGTCGCTTGTGCCGCCGGCGGCTGATCTGGGCGGAGGTGAGGACTGATGGAAGGCCTTCCGAATTTCAACGCTCGAACCGATGCGTCCGCGCGCAAAGACGAACCCGGCGACGGCGACGACGTCCCGTGCGTGAAATGCGGCGGCGCGCTGGACACTGGGCTCGAGTGCAGTGAGTGCGGGCATGACAACTACGAGGCTGTGACTGGAAAGCCGTTTGCGAAGGCGAAGCCCGCGAAGTGCGACGGCAACCATGGCGGGCTGCGGTGTGCGGATCCGGAGTGCTGGAACGACACGGCGGATGTGCGGATGCCGGACGATGAAGTCATGCGCGACGCGCTGGAACACCTTGCCGGACTGGACACGCACGACGTCAACCTGCGTGATAACCCGAAAGCTTACGAGGTGCTGGAGCGCCTTGTGCGCACCTGCTACGCGCCCGGGGATGCGGTCGAGCCGATCCGCTGGGTAAACGACGGCAGCATTCCAGACGCCGACGAACTGGTGCTTGTCGAAGGCCCCGACCACGGCGACGTATGGGGCGGCTGCTACGACGGCGAACAATGGCTCACGCAGGACGGCATGCCGGTAGACGTCACGGTTCTCGCCTGGGCGCAGTGGCCGGCAGGGTCGAAAGGCGGTGCCGTATGAGCAGCGCCGGGACACGAGAACGCGAGCGGTATCTCGCGAACATGGCGCGGATCCAGCCCGGTGCCGTGCTCGCTCATCGGGCGCGGCACTGGACCGTAACCAAGCTGCGGCGCACCGAAACCGGCGTGATGCTGACGCTGGTATGCGGCAGACGCTCCGTCAAGGCCTACGTCGGCGTTTGCCACACCGGGCCCGACCTGTGGCAATCCGGGCTGCGTGTCGTAACGCCGCCGCCCGCAAGCCGCGAAATGTTCCGCGCAGATCGGGGGGCAGCATGAAGCGCGACGCCTTCATCACCGCGCCGGACGACGTGCGCGACATCCGTCACTTCCATCTGTTCTGCGGCCTCGGCGGCGGTGCACGCGGCTTCAACGCGGCGAGCGCCAGGGTCGGCAACATGGTCGGCCGCTTCCGCTGCCTCGGCGGCATCGACGTTGACCCGGCATCGATCCGCGACTTCAGCCGGCTGGCCGGCGTGCCGGGCACGGTGCTGGATCTATTCGACCGCGAGCAGTACCGGGCCTTCCACGGCAGCGAGCCGGCCGCGGGCTGGCGTGAGGCAACCACAGCCGACATCCATCGCGCGGCAGGCGGGGAGCGTCCGCACATCGTGTTTTTGTCGGCGCCGTGCAAGGGTTTCAGCGGGCTGCTCGCCGAGGGCAAGAGCCGCACCGACAAGTATCAGGCGCTGAACCGCCTGACGCTGCGCGGCGTGTGGCTGATGCTCGAAGCCTGGGCCGATGACCCGCCCGAATTGATCCTGTTCGAGAACGTGCCCCGCATCGCCACGCGCGGCCGGCACCTGCTCGACCAGATCAGCGCGCTGCTGCGGCAGTATGGCTACGCGGTCGCCGAGACCACGCACGACTGCGGCCAGCTCGGCGCGCTGGCGCAGAGCCGCAAGCGCTTCCTGCTGGTGGCGCGCCACATGGCGAAGGTGCCGCCCTTCCTGTACGAGCCGGTTTCGCGCCCGCTGCAGGGCGTGGGCACCGTGCTCGGCCGCATGCCGCTGCCCGGCGACCCCGCTGCCGGCCCGATGCACCGCGTGCCGGCGCTGATGTGGAAGACCTGGGTGCGGCTGGCATTCGTCACGGCCGGCAGCGACTGGCGCAGCCTGAACCGGCTGGCGATCGAGGACGGCAAGCTGCGCGACTACCTGATCGTGCCGGAAATGCACAACGGAGCGCTCGGCGTGCGCCGCTGGGAAGAGCCGTCCGGCGTGGTGGCCGGCGCCAGCAGGCCGATGAACGGCGCGTTCTCGATCGCCGATCCGCGCTTCGAGCAGTCCTCGAAATGGCGCGATGGCCAGGCCTACGGCGTGCGCAAGTGGTCCGCGCACACCGGCACTGTCAGCGGCAAGACGATGCCCGGGCAGGGTGCGTACTGCGTAGCGGACCCGCGCCACGGCGGCCCGGCGAAGCACTCGAACGAGTTCCGCATCGTGCGCTTCGACGAAGCCGCGCGCGCCATCACCAGCGCACACGGCACTGGCCAGTGTGTCAGCGACCCGCGGCCAGCCGGCGAGGTGTTCGGCAAGTACGCCGTCACGCCCTTCGACGGCGCCGCCGGCACCGTGATCAGCGGCAGCACCACCGGCCAAGGCGCTTTCGCGGTGGCCGACCCACGCCCGGGCATGCAGCGCCAGCGCGGCGACCACTACCTGACCGGAGGCCATTACGGCGTTGTGCCGTGGGCCAGCAGCTGCGGCGCCGTGTCGGCCTCGGCTTGCCACGACAACGGTCCGTGGACGGTGGCGGACCCGCGGGTTTGCGATTCGGTGCAAGGCGGAGACTTTGGCATGCCGGCTGCGGCCGACCGCCTCGTTGCGCGCATCCGTGCCGAGGACGGCACGTGGCACCGCCCCTTCACCACGCTTGAGCTGGCCGCGTTGCAGTCGCTGGTGGATCCGGAGGAAGTGCTCGAGCTGGACGGTCTCAGCGACAGCGACTGGCGCGAGCGCATCGGCAACGCAGTGCCGCCGGACGCAGCGCAAGCGATCGCCGGCGAGATGGGCCGCACGCTGCTGCTGGCGTGGTCTGGCGAGACCTTCACCCTGAGTAGCGCGCCGATATGGGTTCAGCCAGCGCTGGCTGCTCTGACCGTAGCGCAGGGAGGTGCTGCCTGATGGCGTCCGTCAACAAAGTGATCATCGTCGGCAACCTCGGCCGCGATCCGGAAACCCGCTATGCGCCAAACGGCGACGCCATCTGCAACATCACGGTGGCCACGACGGACAGCTGGAAGGACAAGGCCACCGGCGAGAAGAAGGAACAGACCGAGTGGCATCGCATCGGGTTTTATGGCCGGCTGGCAGAGATCGCCGGCCAGTACCTGAAGAAGGGCTCATCGGTCTATGTCGAGGGCAGTCTGCGCACGCGCAAGTGGCAGGACAAGCAGGGTCAGGACCGATACACGACCGAGATCCGCGCCGACAGCATGCAGATGCTGGGCGGCCGTCAGGGTTCGAGCGGCGGTGATGCCGGCGGCTACGGTGGCGACTACAGCCAGCCCGCGCCGCAGTCCAACGCGCCGAGCCGTCCGCAGCGTTCTGCGGCTCCCCCTGCGTCGTCCGGCGGTGGCTTCGGCGGCATGGACGACGATGGAATTCCGTTCTGAGGTGAAGACCATGAACATCACAGCACTGTCCGCCGCGAACTTCGCGTTCCAGACGGCGGACATCCAGAAGGGGCAGCGCGTGCTGCTCGCCGGCGACGTTGTGCCGCTGCTCGACAGCTTCCAGCCGGTCGCCGCGCAGGTCACGTGCCTGGTCAGCGACATCGCGCTGGTCGACCAGCTGCGCGCCCGCGGCTTCCGTGCTCTGCGCGCCTCTCTCGTTGCGTGACCGATGCGCAGTGGCTCGACGGCGAGACATTCGACGCGGCCGTGCTCGGCCTGATCCCGGCCGACGTGTCATTCGCGCGCTCGATGTGCGACGCCGCGCAGCTGGTCACCGAAGGTCACGTGATCGCGGTGATGCCGCTGGGTGACCTGGGCAGCGAAGGCGAGTGGACAGGCGGCTACGAGTGGCGCGGGAAGCCGGCCGCGGTGTGGGTGTCGGAGGTGCGCAATGGCTGAGCGCCCGATGCTCATGAGCGCGCCGATGGTGCGTGCCCTGCTGGCCGGCACGAAGACGCAGACGCGGCGGGCGGTGAAGCCGCAGCCGCGGATCTTGGCGGGAGAACTGCTGTGCTGGAAGGATGACGCGCTGACTGACGATCAGATGGCTGTTCGCTGCCCCTACGGCCAGCCCGGTGACCGTCTGTGGGTGCGCGAGGCGTTCATGCACGAGCCGGCCGACTACTGCTGGGAAGCGAGCGTCAGCATTCCATGCCGGCCGGCATCTACGGTCTACCGCGCAGACTTTCACGAAAGCCAGCCGGGCGAAGGTTGGAAGCCGAGCATCCACATGCCGCGCAGCCTCTCCCGCATCCTGCTCGAAATCACCGCCGTCCGCGTCGAGCGGCTGCAGGACATCAGTCACGACGATGCGTGTGCAGAGGGCATTGAAAGCCAAAAGGGCGGAGCCGCGGCGTGCATCGAGCGGTACAGAGACTTGTGGAAATCCATCAATGGCCCCGACAGCTGGGACGCCAACCCGTGGGTCTGGGTGGTCGAGTTCAAGCGGGTGAGGCCATGACCCGAGACGAAAAGCTCCAGGCGCTGCGCGATTGGCACGAGCGCATGAAGGCTTGCGACGCCGCGCTGGCCGAGTTCTCCGAACTGACCGGCGCCGATCCTGAATCGCGCCTGATGCTGTCGGTGCAGCACGTGATGATCATCGCGACAGAGCATACGGCGCAGGTGGTCGGCTGCTCGCCGACATGGCTTGAAGATTGGTGGTCGGAAGACGAGTTCGGCGCCCGCCCGATGCGCGCCAGCGTCGACGGCGGTCCGCTGCAGGACATCAGCACGATCGAGCAACTGGCTGCGCTGATCTTCGACGAGGGCGACGGCACGGAGGACGCGACGCTATGACCGCCGCCATCCACGATCACGCGCGCTGGGCTACAGCCCGGCATGCGGTGCCGCGATCACGCGCCACCTCGAACGCCCAGCAGCTGTTGCAGATCATCCAGCGCGAGGGCAGGGTGACCACGGCCGAACTGTGCGACATGGCCGGCGGCACCTCGGCGACGGTGTGGGGCGCGCTGGCGTACCACATCAAGGTCGGCCGCATCCGGTTCGAGGACGGTGACTGGATCTGGATGGCCGGCGTTGTAACACCCGATGAGCAGCGCGCCGCCGACTTCCTGCGGGCGCGGGGCTGGGAAGTGCAGGAACCACAGAACCACGAAGACGAGGACAACCATGAATGAGCAGACCATTGACCGCCTGATCGAGCTCGACGAAGTGATGTCGCAGGCCGGCATGAAGAAGACGAAGCTGTACGCCGAGATTAAGGCCGGCCGCTTCCCGGCACCGGTGAAGCTCGGGTCGTTGTCGCGCTGGTCGGAGCGAAAGGTGCAGGCCTGGGTTTCTCAGCAGACCGAGCAAGCTGCAGCATGAATTAACCGTGCGGCGCCTGCTGCGTTTGAAATGCGATAATGCCGGCCTTCGCGCCGGCATTCTTATTTGCAGTGCCGGAATGCAGCGAAACAATAAGCGGGTACGTTTGCGGGTATCAATTCAGGCAGCACGGTAATGCGCCTAATTGAATCAATGGGTTGGGCTTTTTATGCTGCTGATGATCGACAATTACGACTCCTTCACCTACAACCTCGTCCAGTACTTCGGCGAACTCGGTGAGGACGTGCGCGTGTTCCGCAACGACGAGATCACGCTGGAACAGATAGACGCGCTGAAGCCGGACCACATCGTGGTGTCGCCCGGCCCCTGTTCGCCGAACGAGGCAGGGGTGTCGGTGCCGCTGATCAAGGCCTTTGCCGGCAAGTACCCCATCCTCGGCGTCTGCCTCGGCCACCAGAGCATCGGTGCGGCCTTCGGCGGCGACGTCGTGCACGCCAAGGTGGTGATGCACGGCAAGACGGCGGCCATCCACCACCTCGATAAGGGCATGTTCCGCGGTCTGCCGAATCCCTTCACCGCCATCCGCTACCACTCGCTGGCGGTGTCGCGCGACACCTTGCCGGACTGCCTCGAAGTGACCGCCTGGACCGACGACGGCGAGATCATGGGCATGCGGCACAAAACGCTGGCCATCGAGGGCGTGCAGTTCCATCCGGAATCCATCCTGACCGAGCACGGTCACCAGATGCTGAAGAACTTCCTCGACGAGTGGAGGGCCGGCGCATGACTTTTTCCCCGAAACAGGCGCTCGAGCGCGTGATCGAGCACCGCGAAATCTTCCGCGACGAGATGACCGCGCTGATGCGTCAGATCATGACCGGCGAGGTGTCGCCGACGCTGATCGCTGCCATCCTGATCGGCCTGCGGGTGAAGAAGGAAACGGTGGGCGAGATCGCGGCCGCGGCGCTGGTGATGCGAGAACTGTCGATGAAGGTGCCGGTGGACAACACCCAGACACTGGTTGACACCTGCGGCACTGGCGGCGACGGTGCGCACACCTTCAATATTTCTACCGCGTCGATGTTCGTCGCCGCGGCGGCCGGCGCGCGCGTGGCCAAGCACGGCGGGCGCGCCAGTTCGTCGCAGAGCGGTTCGGCCGACGTGCTGGAAGCGCTGGGCGTCAATCTGAACCTGACGCCGGCCCAGGTTTCGACCTGCATCGAACAGGTGGGCGTGGGTTTCATGTTCGCGCCCAATCACCACAGCGCGATGAAACACGCCGCACCGGTGCGGCGCGAACTGGGCGTGCGCACGATGTTCAACATCCTCGGCCCGCTGACCAATCCCGCCGGGGCGGCCAACCAGGTGATGGGTGTGTTCCACGCCGACCTGGTCGGTATCCTGGCGCGCGTGCTGAAGGAACTGGGCTCGCGCAACGTGATGGTGGTGCATGGGCGCGACGGGCTGGACGAACTGTCGATCAGCGGCGACACCTTCGTCGGCGAACTGCGCGACGGCGAGGTGAAGGAATACACCGTACATCCGTCCGACTTCGGGCTGGCGGTGCACGCGCTGGACACACTGCGCGTAGCCGACGTGCAGGCTTCGCGCGACATGCTGCTGGCCGCACTCGACGGCACGCTTCCGCCGGCGCGCGACATCGTTCTGTTCAATGCCGGCGCCAGCCTTTACGTGTCGGGCGTGGCGGACAGCCTGCGCGACGGCGTCGAACGGGCGCGCGAAGCCATCGAATCCGGCGCGGCGCGGCAGCGTCTCGACAAGCTGGTCGAGCTGTCGCGCTCGTTCGCGAACTGAGGCCGCCCATGTCCGACATCCTGCAGAAGATTCTTGCCACCAAGCGCGACGAAATCGCCAACGGTCTTGTCGCGGAGACGATGGCAGCGCTGCGCCTACGTGCTGAAGCGCAGCCGCCGGCGCGCGACTTCGTCGCTGCGCTGAAGACGCGCGTCGCCGCGAAGAAGCCGGCGGTGATTGCCGAAGTGAAGAAGGCCAGTCCGTCGAAGGGCGTGCTGCGCGCCGACTTCCGGCCAGCGGAGATTGCCCGCTCGTACGAGGCCGGCGGCGCTGCCTGCCTGTCGGTGCTGACCGACCGCCAGTATTTCCAGGGTAGTCCGGACTATCTGGTCGAGGCGCGCGCCGCCTGCAGCCTGCCGGTGCTGCGCAAGGATTTCATCATCGACCCGTATCAGGTGGTCGAGGCGCGGGCGATGGGCGCCGACTGCATCCTGTTGATCGTTGCCGCCTTCCTGCCGCCCTCGGGCGAAGCCGACGCGGCGCAACAGGCCCGTGCGGTCGCCGACATGCGCGCGCTCGAGGCGCTGGCGACGGAACTGGGCATGGCGGTGCTGGTGGAAAGCCACGACGCCGGCGAACTGGATCTCGCGCTGCAGCTCGATACGCCGCTGATGGGCATCAATAACCGCAGCCTGCGCACCTTCGAGGTATCGCTCGACTTCACGCTGTCGCAGCTCGAGCGCATTCCGGCCAACCGCGTGGTCATCACCGAAAGCGGCATCCTCGCAACGGAACACGTCGCGGCCATGCGGGCCCGCGACGTGCATGCCTTCCTGGTGGGCGAAGCCTTCATGCGCGCCGCCGACCCGGGGGCCGAGCTGGCGCGCCTGTTCGACATCGCCTGAGCGGACTCAGCCGCGCGTCGCCTCCGGCGCGCGCGGGCCGTCGCCGTGGCGGTGCTTGCCGTGGTGGCCGTGGCGGCCACCCATGCCGGCCAGCGACTTGGCCGCCTCCTTGCGTTGTGCCGGCGTCAGCACTTCGGCCAGATCGGCCATCGTGCGCGTCATTACCTTCGACGCTTCGTCCATCTGAGCGTGGCGGGCGGCACGCTGCTGCTCGATCTGGCCGCGGTCTATCGTGTCGGCCGACAGCAGCGCCAGCATCTGCTGACGGTCGTCGGCATGACCGGCGTGCAGTTTCCTCATTTCCTCGCCGGACGCCTTGACGATCTCGCGGGCGCGCGCCTTCTGTTCCTCGCTGGCGCCGACCTTCGTGAATACGCGCTCGACCATGTGTTCCATGCGCTTGCCCATCGCTTCCGGCCCGTGGTGGCGCTCACCGTGCTTGACCGGGTGGGCACCGCCCTCGGCGCCCGGATGGGCCTGTGCCGGCAGATTGACGGCAACCAGTCCGGCCAGCGCACCAGCGGTGGCAAGACCGGCAAACCAGCGGCCGCGGACAGATGATTTTTCAGGGGTTTTCATGTTCGGGTTCTCCGTTCGCCGGAACGCTCCGGCAGCGAAGCCAGCTTGTGCCGCTGCTGTGAACCCCGATTTCGAGTGGCGTAACCATTTGTAAAGGTTGACGCCCCGAATGCGATTCCGGCACCGGCGTTCGAGTTGCGGGCGAAATGGGCGACGTTGCTCTGCAACGACGGCGTGACCCACGCCGCATCCCAGTATTGGCGCGGGTTTCCGTCGATTTGCTGCGGTATGATCAATCGCAGATACCGTCTCAAGAACGGCCGATAAACCAAAGAGGTCAGCGCCGGGCTCAGGCCCGGCGTCCAATAACATCGTCCAGTCCGCATGACAGCCCCCGCCGCCCGCGCGATCGACTGTGCCATGCTGTCCGGTCTGCCTTCGCTGCCGCTTCTCGCGGACGTGGCACTCGGACTGCGTGCGCTGCCGGCCGGCGTTCCGTCCCTCAATACGCTGTTGCGCCACGATCCGGCCTGGGTGCTGCGCCTGCTGCGTGCATCGCAGCTGATCGCCACGCCCACCGGCGATGGCGGCGCCGGACGGCGCATCGACGCGGTCATCGACGCTTGCGGACATGGGCTGATACAGGTGGCGCTGCTCGACGGCCGCGCGCGCGTCCAGCGCAGCGGCGTCGATCTTTCCGGGCACCATGCGTTCTGGGCGCACTCCATACTGAGCGCCGAAATCGCCCGCGAACTGGCCGTTGCGGGCGGTCGCTGCGATCCGGACGAGAGCTTCATCGCCGGCCTGCTGCTCGACGTCGCGTTGCCGCTGCTTTCGGCGGCACCCGGTGGTGGCGAGCGGCACGCGCACCGGCCGACGGAACACGAACTGGCCGCGTTCGAAACCGCCTATGGCGGCGAACATCACGGCGAGGTCGGCGCCGCGCTGCTGTCTGCCGAATGGTCGGCCGGACTGGCGGATGCGCTGCGCTTCTCCCACGCTGACGGCGCGCTCTTCGCCGATGCGCCCGAGCACCTGCGCCTGGCGCGCGCCGCCGAAGAACTGGCGGGTGGCGGTGCCGCCGACACGACGCAGCAACGGGCGCTCGCACAACGCCTGACCGGGCTGTCGGCCGATGCGCTCGACATCGCGCTGCAGGCGGCGCACAGCCGCGCGTTCGAACGCTGCCGGTTGGTCGAGGTGGACGCTGCCGACACGCTGCTCCCGGCCGGTGCGCCCTATCGTCCGACCTTCGCCATCACCGACGCGCAGCCGGACGACAGCGCCGCGCTGACCGGCTTCGCGCGCGCCGGGCTGTGCGGCCAGGTGTATGCGCGGGGCGACGAGCCCGCGCTGTGGACCATGCTTAAACTGGCGTCGGCCTTGCTGCTCGACCTGCCGGCGCCGCAGATACTCCGAGCCGGGCAGGGCGGCAGCGCCTTCACGCCCATCGCGGAGCAGGGCGATAACGTTCAGCGCATCGACCTCGGGCAGGCGGGGCTGGAAGGCGTGTGGCACCAGCTGTCGTCCGGCGCGGCCTGGCTGTGCAGCGACGCGCGTGAAGCCGCTGCGCTGCCGGTCAGCCTGCAGCGCCTGCTGCGCGTGTCGCCCGGGCAGACCGGCCTGATTCAGCCGCTGTGCAGCGAAGCCGGCGTCGAGGCGCTCGCGCTCTACCACTTCCCGGCCAGTCTCGCGCCCGCGCTGATGCGCCGCAGCGACGAACTGCGTGCGCTGGCCGACGGGGCCGGGCGGGCCCTGCACCAGCAGCAGCTGCGTCTGCGCGAACTGGACGAACTGCGGCAGGGCATGGCCGAGCAGTACGCCGTGCATGCGCGCCAGTTGCGCGCCGACCTGCACACGCCGCTCGGCCTGATGCGGCACCAGATCAAGTCGATGCGCCTGAAGATGGGCGCCGATTCGATGGTCGATTCCGAACTGACGGTGTTCGGCGACCAGATCGAACGCATCGACACCGTGCTGCGTCAGTTCGAGGGCCGTCCGCCCGACGTGTCGGCCGACGCCCAGCGCATCGATCTCAATCAGCTGATGGAACAGACGGTGGCGGAGGTCGAGGAGCGCGTGCTGCGGGCCCGCTCGATCTCGACCGAACTGCATCTCGACGCGGCGCTGCCGCCGCTGCACCTGCCGCTCGGCGTGCTGCGCGAGCTGCTGCACGCGCTGCTGGCGATCAGCGCCGAACAGGTCGGCACCTCCGGTCGCATCGCGGTCAGCACGGCCGAAGGTCTGAACCTCAATGGCTCGCTGTTCGTCGAGGTCCGGGTACGCGATTTCGGCCGCGGCATGGACGCCGGGCGGGTGGCGGCGCTGTTCGCGCCGGACGGGAGCGGCGCCAAGCAGGCGACGCCGGCGCACGCACTGGCGCTGGCCCGCTCGCTGGGCGGTTCGCTGTCGTGCAAGAGCGCGGTCGGTCAGGGCACCGTATTCCAGCTGCTGTTGCCGCGCACCACCCGTCGTCGTCCGTCGGGGGCCGCCGTTCCGCTGTGAACGGTCAGGCCGCTTTCCAGCGGCTGTTGGCGTTCACGTGCTGGGCGAGGAAATCCATCTGGTCGGCCAGGATGTTGCGGTTGCTGAGGATGAGGTACTCGGCCTTGTTCGGCACGTAGGGCGCGTACATCAGCTGCATCCGCGCCTGCTCCGGCGTGCGGCCGCTCTTGCGCTGGTTGCAGGGCCGGCAGCAGGTCACCACGTTCATCCACAGGTCGCGGCCACCCTGCGACACCGGCACGATGTGGTCACGCGTCAGCTTCTGGTACGAGAACTCGCCGCCACAGTAGCCGCAGATCGAGCGGTCGCGGTGGAACAGTTCGCGGTTGTTCAGCGGCGGCACGGCCGTCTGCAGCTTGTGCGCGTGGCTGCGTCCCTTGATCGCGATGATGCTGTTGGTGCGGATGAAGGACTGTTCGCCAGTGACGCGATTGATGCCGCCGCGGATTTCGAACTCGTGACTGCCGGCCACCCAGGCCACCAGATCCTTGGAGTGATAGAACACGGCATGCTGCCAGCTGACCCAGCGGTGCGGTACGCCGTTGGCGTCGAGGGTCAGTATCCACGGGTGCGACGGGCGTCGCACTTCGTGAACTATGCTCCGGGGTGGGTGCTCCAGCATGATCGTCTTACGCGTCCTCGGTCTGAAATCGGTCAGTCGAAGTGAAACGTGTGTCGTCACGCATCCGCCCGGCGACGCGGGAAACGTTGCCGCGCAAGGTGCTCGGACACTTTAGCAAAGGAAGATGAATTTGCAACCGCGTCAATCGTTTGCGACGCATCGTTCCCTCGGCTGTGCTCTGGCGCTGTCAGCCCTGCTGCACCTGCTTGTTTTCTGGCCGCTGCCGTCCGTGGCGCCGCAGCCCAGCCAGCGCGTGCTCCGGCTGGCGCTGAAGCCGGTCGGCCAGAGCGCCTCGCCGTCGGAGGACAGCGCGACTGCGGAAACGGGCGTGGTGGCGGACGAGCCGCGCGCGGCGCCGGTTTCGGCGACGGGCACCACCGTCGCGGCTGCGCGCATGCCGCCGCCGGTCGCCGAGCCAGCGTTGCCGGCACCGGGCGAGGACGCGTTGCGGGCGTTGCGCTACGCGCTGGCGCGTGTGGTCGTCGCCGATGGATGGGCGACGGAGCGGCGCGCCGCGTCGATGTCGGTGCAGTTGCACGTACTGGCGCGGCGGGTGGTCGGCGTCGATCTCGCGCGCAGCAGCGGCCGTGACGAGGTTGACGCGGCGGTGCTGGCCGCCTTCAAGGCAGCGGCCGGGCGGGCCGTAATACCGACGTCGCTTCCGGCGCACGGGTTTACCGTCGAACTCGAGCTGGAAGCGGGAGATGCCGCCCGTTCCGATGATGCCGAGCCACCGCTACCCGGTTGAACCCTCGACACCGTCAGCAGCGCACCTGCTGACGGCAGAAGCTGTCCATTGCGACCACCCGCGTGGTCGCGCCGACCGGTTTCATCGCGCGGTCGCCACCGTGATCCAGCGCCAGCCGGAAACCGAAGCTCTGGAAGAAGCGGTCGAACACGTCGGCGCCCAGCGTGGCGACGGCCACCAGTTCATCGCGTTCTGCCGCGTATTCGAGCACGATGCCGGCCAGTGGCTGCGGCGCCGGGCCTTCAAGTACGCGCGCGCCGGCGGCCGGATCGAACTGGCTGTGCTCGGAACAGCAGTGGATCACGCGGGCGCGGCGGCTGTGTGCAGTCGCTTCGTCACGGTAGGCGATGAAACTGATGTCCCGTGTCGGATGCGTGAGCTTGTGCGAGCATATGGCCGAGTAGGCGACGATGGACTGGGCCCGGCCGACGCCGCCGGGCCAGTCGTACTGTTGCCCGTCGGCGGTACGCAGCTTCGTCGTGCCGTTGACCTTCCTGCCCAGATCCAGCAGGAAACAGGGCGTGGCCGGATACGGCCACTGGAATACATAATTGACGCCCGGCTTGAGCGAGGACGCCTTCAGCGGCCGACCTTCGCCGTCGGTCAGCACGCTGCGCGGGTATTCCCGCGCCACGGCGGCGCGCGCGGGCAGGTTCAGTCCGGCCAGTCCGCAGGCGGCGCTGCACGCGGCGATAAAGCTGCGTCTTTCCATCATCACGCTCCACAGGAAACATTCGTGCGGCAGTCGTTGAAAACTAGAAAGTGCCGCCGCGGTAGTCAAGCCGGCCGGAGACAGAATTGAGCACGCCGCCGCAGTCGCTGCCGTCGCCGTCGGAGCCGGCCGATCCGTCGGCCGGGCGCGCTCGCGCGCCGGGGCACGGGTTTGTGGTCAATCTGCTGATCGCCGTCGCCTACTGCCTGCTCGCCGCCCTCAGCTTCCGGCTGCGCGACGTTGCCTCGGGTCAGATGCCGATGTGGGCACCGATGGGGCTCGCCCTGTTCGCGCTGCTGCAGGGCGGCGCGCGCTGGCTGCCCGGCGTGGTCGTCGGCGTGCTTGCGTCGGCAGTGCTGGCGCGTCAGGGCGCGGCGATGATCATGCTGTTCTCCGCCGGCCAGGTCCTTGCGCCGTGGGCCGGTGCGGTGCTGCTACGCCGTCTGACCGCGCAACCGACCGATCTGCTCGAACGCACCGATGGTGCGCTCAAGCTGATGGCCGTGATCTATCTGATGGCGGTGCCCAGTGCCCTGGCGACACTGACCGGCAGCGTGCTGCAGTATGGTCTGCCGCCCGAGCGCTGGCTGGAGATCGGTTCCACCGCCTGGCTCGGTGACGCGCTCGGCGCCATCGTCACCGTGCTGCCGCTGCTGGCCTGGGGCGCGCGCCGGCCGCTGCAGCAGCTCAAGCGCCGCCTGCCCGAGCAGATCGTCGTCGTCGGCGCGCTGATGGCCCTCCTCAGCGTTACCTTCGCCGGCGTCGCGCTGCTGCCGGACCCGATGCTGCAGCTCTACGTCGCGCTGCCGCTGGTCGTGTGGGTGGCGCTGCGTTTCCCGCCGCGCGTCGGCTGGACCGCTTTCCTGATCACTTCGATGATGGCGCTGGCCGGCACCGCCAACGGCACGTCGCCGTTCAGCCCGCACCCGATGCAGGTGCAGCTGCTGGTGCTGCACGGCCTGATCATGCTGACCGCCGCGACCGCGCTGTTCATCGGCGCCGCGATGTCGGAGAAGCAGGCGGCCCGACGCGCGCTGCGCGAGCGCGAATCGCATTTCCGCGCGCTGACCCTGCTGTCGGCCGACTGGCACTGGGAACTGGACGCCGAACTGCGCTACCACCGGCTGCCGGACGAACTGACCGACGCACACTTCGGTGACACCGAGCTGGATGGCTGCGCGCCGTGGGAAATTTCCGGCGAGGAAGCGCTGACCCAGCCCTGGGGCCTGCTGCGGCAGACACTGGAACGGCACGAAGCCTTCCGCGATTTCCTGTCGCGCCGCCGTGACGGTTCGCGCTGGCGCTACCTCGCCTCGTCCGGCGAACCGGTGTTCGACGCGTCCGGCGCCTTTTCCGGCTATCGCGGCGTCAGCCGCGACATCACCGCCGAAATGCAGGCGCGCGAGGCGCTGCGCGAAGAGGAGTTCCGCCTGCGCGCGCTGGTCGATGCGCTGCCCGACCTGATCGTGCTGAAGGACAGGCACCTGCGCTGGCGCCTGGCCAACCGCGCGCTGCTCGACACGCGTTGCCTGAAGAAGACGGCCTGGCTGGGGGCGACCAGCGAGGAACTGGCAGCGCATCTGCCCTCGCTGTCCGAGGTGCTGCTGCACAACCACGCCATCGCGCAGGAGGTCGCCCGCACCTGCAAGCCGCATTTCGAGGAACAGGTGGTCAACCTGGCCGGCAACGATCCGCGCGTCTACGACGTCAGCATCATTCCGCTGGTCAACGACGACGGCGCCTTCAATGGTCTGGTGTCGGTACGCCGCGACGTGACCGCGCAGCGCGAGGCGGCGCGCATACAGGCCGAGCACGTGCAGAGTGTGCAGTCGCAGAACGACGAACTGGAACGACGTGTCGGCGCGCGCACCGCGGCGCTGGAAGCGGCGGTCAAGGAGCTGGAGGCCTTCAGCTATTCGGTGTCGCACGACCTGCGCGCACCGCTGCGTGCGCTCGACGGTTTTTCGCGATTGCTGGTCGAGGACTACGGCGATCTGCTGGACGAGCAGGGGCGCGAGTACCTCGCGCGCATCCGTCGCAACAGCCAGCGCATGGGCGAACTGATCGACGACCTGCTCGAACTGTCGCGCGTGTCGCGCGCCGAGGTGCGCCGCACGCTGACCAATCTGTCGGACGTCGCTCGCGACATCGCGCGCGAACTCGACGCCGAGGCGCCGTCACGACAGGTGCAGTGGGTGATTCCGGAAGGCCTGTGGGTGGACGCCGATCCCGGCCTCGCCCGCATCGTGCTGGAAAACCTGCTGCGCAACGCGTGGAAGTTCACCCGACTGCAGCCGCAGCCGCGCATCGAGATCGGACAGTCCCGGCTGGGCGAACAGACCGCCTATTACGTGCGCGACAACGGCGCCGGCTTCGACATGGCGTACGTGGGGCGCCTGTTCGCGCCCTTCCAGCGCCTGCACAACAATCGCGAATACGACGGCAGTGGCATCGGTCTGGCCATCGTGCAGCGCATCATCCGGCTGCATGGCGGCCGCGTCGCGGCCGAGGGCGTGCCGGGGCAGGGGGCGACCTTCAGTTTCAGCTTCGGCGCCGCCGCCGAGCTGGTCGAGGCCTGAGCCGGCGCAGGCGCGCTCAGCTGGCGGCGGCAGGCAGCGTGAAGTGATGGACGCCGAAGTTGCCTTGCCGGCGCTCCTCGAAAAAGGTGCGCAAGGTGAGCGACACGCTGCGGAAGGCCAGTTCGTCCCACGGGATGTCGGCCTCGTCGAACAGCTTCACTTCCAGTGATTCGGTGCCCGGCGCGAAATCGAGGTCGAGCAGCCGGGCGCGGAACAGCAGGTGGATCTGGTCGATGAAGGGCACGCTCACCATCGTGTAGGGCGCCAGCAGTTCCACCCGCGCGCAGGCCTCTTCGCGCGTCTCGCGCATCGCGCCCTCGGCGGCGCTCTCTCCGTTCTCCATGAAGCCGGCAGGCAGCGTCCAGTAGCCGTGGCGCGGCTCGATCGCCCGCCGGCACAGCATCACCTTGTCTTCCCACACCGGCAGCGTACCGACCACCATGCGCGGGTTCTGATAATGAATGCTGCCGCAGGCCGGGCAGACGTGGCGCGGGCGGTTGTCGCCGGCCGGAACGCGCAGTTCGACCTCGCTGCCGCAATGGGCGCAGTACTTCATGTGTCGGGTGGCAAAGCCGTGTTGCTGAGCAGTCCACGAGTGTAGCGCCGCCCCCGGCGGATGCGCATGGGGTGGCCGGATTTTTGCTGTTGCCCTCAAGTCGGGAGACTCCCCGGCCGTAAGGAAAGCCAATGCCGATTGATTCGGGGTGGTCACGCGCGCGCCGCCTCGTTGAAACGGTTGCTGCACAGCCCGGATTCACGAATGAATGACCTGATCGATACACGCCGCTTCCAGGAAATAAAGGCCGCGGGCGAATTGCCGTCGCCCAAGGGCATCGCCTTGTCGATTGCCCGCATGAGCCAGCGCGGTGACGCCTCGCTGGCTGAACTGGCCCGGCTGATCCAGGGCGATCCGGCACTGGTCGGGCGTCTGGTACGTGCCGCCAACGGCACGCTGCCGCAGGGCTCGCGCCCGGTGGTCGCGCTGCGCGATGCGCTGGCGGTGCTTGGCATGGCGGCGGTGCGCAACCTGGCGCTGGGCTTCTCGCTGATTTCGAGCAACGGCGAAGGTCTCTGCCGCAGCTTCCCCTACACACGCTTCTGGACCGGGTCGGTCATCCGCGCCATCGCGATGCAGAAGATCGTCATGCGACTGCGCAGCGCCGGTGTCGAGGAGAGCTTCAGCGTCGGCCTGCTGTCGGGGGTCGGCGCCCTCGGTCTGGCCAGCGTGTTCCCGGTGCAGTATTCGCGCGTGCTCGACGAAGCGCGCGGCGACCCGGCCTGCCTGCTCGAACAGGAGCGCCAGGCGTTCGCGATGACCCACGTCGAACTGAGTGCGGCGATGCTGCTCGACTGGGGCATGCCGCGCTTCTTCGTCGCCGCGGTGCTGGGCCACGAGTCGGCACTGAGCACGCCGGTTGATCCGGGCTCGCGCGAGTACGGTCTGACGATGGCACTGGGCCTGGCCCGCGCCATCGAGAGCGCCTGCATGGCCGATGAAGCCAGCCGGGCGCAAAGTCTGGACGCCGCGCGCGCGCTGGCGGCTCGCATGGAGTGGGTGCCGGAGCAGGTGTCCGCGCTGTGCGAGGAAGTTGCCCTCGACTGGAAGGACTGGTCGCAGATGCTGCCGGTCGATGCCTATGCCTTGCCCAGTCTGGATGGACTTGCCGACACGCTGGTACCGGCTCCGCCGCCCGTCCCGGCCGCGCCGCCAGCGCCGGCAGCGCAGCAGGCGGCCAACGACGCGCCGGGCAGCGAAGGCTTGCGCGTGCTGGTGGTGGAGGACGACGCGGCCACCCGGCTGACACTGCAGACCTTGCTGGTACGCGGCGGCTATCAGGTCGCGGTGGCAGAGGACGGCGTACGCGGCATGGATCTGGCGCTCGAGTTCCAGCCGCACATCATGGTGGTCAACTGGGTGATGCCGCAGATGAACGGCCTCGAACTGACGCGCACGCTGCGCCAGACCCGCATGGGCCGCAACATCTACATCATCCTGCTCACCAGTCACGAAGAGGATCAGCGCTTGATCGAGGCCTTCGAATCGGGCGTCGATGACTACATGGTCAAGCCGCTGCGGCCGCGCGTGCTCGAAGCGCGGCTGCGTGCAGGTCAGCGTCTGGTGCGCATGCAGCGCGAACTGGAGAGCGAGCGCGAGGAAATCCGCCGCTACGCAGCCGAACTGGGCGTGAGCAACCGCCGCCTGCAGGAGGTCGCGCTGACCGACGCGCTGACCGGCTTCCCGAACCGCCGCTACGCGATGAGCCGCATCGCTCAGGAATGGGCGATCGCGCAACGCAGTGAGCGCCCTCTGTCCTGCCTGCTGATCGACATCGACCATTTCCGTCAGATCAATGAAACCTACGGGCGGGATGTCGCCGATCAGGTGCTGGAACAGACCGCCCGGGCGATCCGCGAATGCATGCGCGCGCAGGACGTGGTGTGCCGCACCGGCGGCGACGAGTTCCTGATCATCTGCCCGGACACCGATCTGGAACAGGCGATGGCCTGCGCGCAGCGCGTGTGCGCCGGCGTCGCCGCGGCACCGGTGCAGGCCGGTCGCCTGCGCCTGACCAGTTCGATCAGCATCGGCGTGGCCGAGCGCCTGCCGGCCATGCCGGACGCCGACGCGCTGCTCACTTTCGCCGACCAGGCACTGGTCGCCGCCAAGAGTGCCGGGCGCAACCGGGCATATGCGGCGGGCTAGATTCAAACGGCGGAATAGGCGGTGAACAGGTCCTAATCCCCCCTCAACCGAAAGGGTAAAGAGAGACTTTTGCCCGCATCCGGCAAAAGTCGTCGCTCAAGTTTCGGCAGATCTTGCCGTCCATTGATCCCGTTGATCGTGCTCACGACCCGGAATGAAGTGGATGGACCGTCACTCTGACAAGATGGGAGGGTTCAGAACCATCAAGGTATTGATGGTCGAGGACAATGAAGACGACGTCTTCCTGTTGAACGCTCAACTGAGCGCGCGCGGGCTCGACACGTATTCTGAGCGCGTGGACAGCGCCGGCGATCTCGCCCGCGCGCTGGAAGAGCGCGAGTGGGACCTGGTCATTTCCGACCACGCCATGCCCGGTTTCGACTCGGCGTCCGCGCTCGAAGTCGTGCGCCGCAGCGGGCGCGACATTCCCTTCATCATCTACTCGGGCAAGATTTCCGACCACATGGCCTTCTCGGCCATGCGCAACGGCGTCGCCGACTACGTACAGAAGGGCAATATCGCCCGCCTGGTGCCGGTGATCGAACGCGAACTGCGCGGCGTCGAAACGCGGCGCGCGGTGCAGACGGCGGACGCGCGCATCCATGCGCTGGCCTTCTTCGACACGCTGTCGGCACTGCCCAACCAGACCCTGCTGCGCGCGCAGATCGACGACTGGCTCGACACCGCCCGCCGCAGCGTCGAAGCCAGCCACGCCACGCTGATGGTGGTGGACATCGACCGCTTCCTGCGCATCAACACCAGCTTCGGTTACGAGGCGGGCAACGCGGTGCTGCGCGAAGCGGTGCGCCGGCTGATCGAGCGCGCCGGCGACGGCGCGATGATCGCCCGCCTCAGCGGCGACCGTTTCTGCGTGTTCGCGCCGGCCTGCACCACGCGTGCGCTGGCATCAGCACTTGCGCAGCGGCTGATGGACGCCTTTTCCACCCCGATCATCAAGGACGGTCTGGAGCTCTTCCTCACCGCTTCGGTCGGCGTGGCGATGACGCCGGACGACGGCGACGATGCGCAGTCCCTGATCATGAATGCCGAAGCGGCGATGGCCAGCGCGAAGCGCTCCGGCGGCAACGGCATGAGCTTCTACGCGCGCGAGATGAGCGCCAGCTCGGCCGAGAAGCTGGTGCTGGAAACGCACCTGCGGCACGCGGTGCAGCGCGGCGAACTGTTCCTGAACTACCAGCCCATCCTGAATGGCGTGACCGGCCGCCCCTCCGGCGTCGAGGCGCTGCTGCGCTGGAAGCATCCGCAGCGCGGCGTCGTGTCGCCGGACCGCTTCATTCCGCTGGCCGACGAATCCGGACTCATCGTCGAGATCGGCGCCTGGGTCATGCGCGAAGCCTGCAGCCAGGGCAGGCGATGGCACGAACAGGGCATGACCGACCTGTCGATGTCGGTCAATGTTTCGGCGGTGCAGTTCGCCCAGCCGCGCCTGCTGGAAACCGTGCGCACCACGCTGGAGGACACCGGCTTTCCGCCGGACAAGCTGGTGCTCGAAATCACCGAATCGGTGCTGATGAAGGACGCCGAAACGACGATAGGCATGCTGAAGGCGCTGAAGAACATGGGTGTCCGCATCTCGATGGACGACTTCGGCACCGGCTATTCCTCTCTGTCCTACCTGAAGCGCTTCCCGATCGACATCGTCAAGATCGACAAGTCCTTCGTCCGCGACATCAACGAGGACGAGGACGACGCCGCCATCATCCGCGTCATCATCGCGCTGGCCCGCAGCCTGCGTCTCACGACGGTGGCGGAGGGCGTGGAAACGCCTGAACAACTGGGCTTCCTGATGCGCGAGCAGTGCGACCGCTTCCAGGGCTATTTCTTCTCGCGACCGGTGGACGCCGACGTGCTCTGCGCCCGCATCCTGGACGGTTCACTTTTGATTTAAGTTTTTCCCGGCGCTGCCGTTACCTGCCCTGTCCGCCCGATTTTCAGGGCGGCACTCCCCGTACACGTCCGAAATGTAAGAATTTTTCTTACAGGATTTCGTTCGCCCCTTCGTACAGCAAGTTTCGCCAGCCCCTGATTGGGCATCGGCGCCCCTCTCGGCAGAATGCATCCCACACACAGGCGCACTCTGCACCTGCTCCAAGGAGGGATCGAGGCATGAAGACGACCGGCTTGCTCAATGAGATTCGCGAACTGAATCTTGCCTATCTGATGCTCGCTCAGCAGATGATCCGCGAGGACCGCGATGCAGCGATGTTCCGCCTCGGTGTCAGCGAGGAAGTCGCCGGCATGATCGAGTCGCTCTCCCCGGCACAGGTCCTGAAGATGGCCAGCGCCAACATGATGCTGTGCCGCCTGCGTTTCGACGACCGCGTCCTGCTCGGCCTGTTGTCCAGCCACGGTCGTGACGCATCGACCTCCCACCTGCACGCGACCATCCTGGCTTGCGCGCAGCCGGTCGAAGCGGTTTCCTGAGTCAGGGAGTCAAGGTCATGAAAAACAAGAGCATCGTTTCCGAAGGTCGCGAAATCGCGCTGGCGGTGAACCTGATCCAGCTGGGCGCCCGTCTGCAGCTGCTGGAAGCCGAAACCCATCTGTCGCGTGAGCGCCTGCTCAAGCTGTACAAGGAAGTGAAGGGCGTGTCGCCGCCGAAGGGCATGCTGCCTTTCTCGACCGACTGGTTCATGACCTGGCAGCCGAACATTCACGCTTCGCTGTTCATGTCCTTCTTCAGTTTCTTCAAGCAGAACACCGGTCTCAACCAGCTGGACTGCATCGTCAAGGCGTTCAAGCTCTACCAGGAACACGTGCAGACGCACGACATGGAAGAAGTGCTGAGTCTCACCCGCGCCTGGACGCTGGTGCGCTTCTTCGACGCCAAGCTGCTGCAGCACACGAAGTGCACCTGCTGCGGCGGCCACTTCGTGGCGCACGCCTACGACCCGAAGGCCAGCTATGTCTGCGGCCTGTGCAACATTCCCGCACGCGCCGGCAAGACGCGCCGTGCCCGCGAGGCGCTGATCGCCGCCTGATCCGTTTTCTCTCTCCTGTCTGACCTCCTCCTTGCGTGAGCAAGGAGCTCGCCGCTGCGGGGTAACCCGCAGCGGCATTTTTTTGTGCGTCGGGTGCTGTTCACCTGCGTAGCAGACTTGGTCAAGTTTCCTGAGGTGGTGCCGTTAGACCAGCAGGCACGCAGTGATTGATGCCCCGAACATCCGTCATACACAGGGAAATTCCATGTTTCTGATCATCGGCTACGTGATCATCCTTGCCGCTTCGGTCGGCACCTACGCACTGCACGGCAGTCTGGCCGCGCTGTGGGTGCCCGCCGAGTACGTCGCCATCTTCGGTCTGATGATCGGTGGCTTCGTGGCCGGCAACGGCATGGCTGCAATCAAGGCGACGGTGGCCGCGCTGCCGTCGGTATTCAAGGGTTCGTCCTACAACAAGGCCTTCTACGTGGACGTGCTGGCCATGCTGTACGAAATCCTGGCCAAGGTGCGCAAGGAAGGGCTGATGTCGATCGAAGCCGACGTCGAGAATCCCGAATCCAGCCCCATCTTCTCCAAGTACCCCAACTTCCTCGCCGACCACCACGCGGTGGATTTCCTGACCGACTACCTGCGGATGATGGTGGGCGGCAACCTGAACGCCTTCGAGATCGCCGACCTGATGGACGCCGAGATCGAAACCCACCACTCCGAGCAGCATGTCGCGGTGCATTGCGTGTCGAAGATGGCCGACGGCGTGCCGGCCTTCGGCATCGTCGTCGCGGTGATGGGTGTGGTGAACGTGATGGGCTCGGTCGGTCAGCCGCCGGCCGTGCTGGGCAAGATGATCGGCGGCGCGCTGGTCGGCACCTTCCTCGGCATCCTGCTCTCCTACGGTTTCGTCGCGCCGATCGCCTCCCAGCTCGAACAGAAGATGGAAGAGGGCGGCAAGATCTACGAATGCATGAAGGTCGTGCTGCTGGCCAGCATGAACGGCTACGCGCCGCAGGTGGCGATCGAGTTCGGCCGCAAGGTGCTGTACTCGCCGGACCGCCCCAGCTTCAAGGAGCTGGAGGACGAAGTGAAGAGCCGCAAGGGCAAGTGAGCGGGCGCAACGCTCATCTCCTGACCTCCTCATACACCATCGGTTGAGCCATGTCCGACGATACCCAGCAGCCAATCATCGTCAAGAAGATCAAGAAGGGCGGCGGCGGCGCGCACGGCGGCGCCTGGAAGATCGCCTACGCCGACTTCGTGACCGCGATGATGGCCTTCTTCCTGCTGATGTGGCTGCTCGGCTCGACCGCGCAGGGCGACCTCGAAGGGATTGCCGAGTACTTCGAGAACCCGCTGAAGGTGGCGCAGCAGGGCGGCTCCGGATCGGGCGACAGTTCGAGCGTCATCCAGGGCGGTGGACGCGACCTGACGCGGCAGGCCGGTCAGGTGAAGTACGGCGCGGTCGAGACCAAGCAGCGGTCGATCAATCTCAGCGCCAGCAGTGAAGACCAGAAGTCCGAGGAGATGAAGCGCGAGCAGCAGCGCCAGGAGCGCGTCAAGCTGATCGAGCTGAAGAGCCAGATCGAGGCGCGCATCGAAGCCAATCCCGACCTGCGCCCCTTCCGCAACCAGCTCATGCTGGACGTGACGTCCGAAGGGCTGCGCATCCAGATCGTCAACGAGCAGAACCGGCCGATGTTCGCCTCGGCCAGCGACCGGCTGCAGCCCTACACGCAGGTCATCCTGCGCGAGATCGGCCTCATCCTGAACCAGGTTGACAACCGCGTTTTCCTGTCCGGGCATACCGACGCCAAGCCGTTTGCCGGCGGCGTCGGCGGTTTTTCCAATTGGGAGCTGTCGTCCAACCGCGCCAACGCCTCGCGCCGTGAGTTGATCGCTGGCGGCATGGATCCGGAGAAAGTGCTGCGGGTGGTGGGCATGAGTTCCATCATTCCCTTCGACAAGGACGACCCGTTCAACCCGATCAACCGTCGCATCAGCATCATCGTGCTGAACCGCGACACCGAGCAGGCGATGCTGTCGGACGGACGTTCGGTCAACGTCGAGGACGTGGCCGGAGCGGCCGGTGCGGTGACGCCGCCCTGATCAAGTTATGCCTGGTAATGCCGTAAGACATGAAGTCAGTCCGTATCGTTGCCATGTAATTCAAGATGCCATGAGAATAAGACCGATCGCGCTTTTAGCCGCCTGGGCCGGATCCGCCGTATGCGCCGCTGCCGGGGCCCTGATGGCGACCCAGTCCGTGCTGCCGGTCATGGCAGCCGTTGCGGGCGCTGCAGTGCTGTGGACGCTGATCGTGCTGCTGTCCGGTCGTCCGGCGCCGGCGATTTCGGAAGAGGCACTCAGCGTGCAGACCGACCCCGACCCTGCCCATCAGCGAGTGATCGGCAGTTCGGACGTGGTTCATGGCCAGTGCATCCGGATGAACGAGGAACTGACACGCGTGCAGCAGCTGCTGCACGAAGCGATCGGCGGCCTCACCCAGAGCTTCCACAACATGCACGGCGAAACCACGAGCCAGCGCGAGACGGCGATGGCGCTGACCGGCGGTGACGGCAGCGAACAGTTTGACTTCGCGAGCTTCGTCGACGAAACATCCGGCACCATGCAGCGCGTCGTCGATAGCGTGGTCCACAACAGCAAGCTGGGCATGGAGCTGGTCGAACTGACCGAAGGCATCGCGCGCGAAACCGAGGGCGTGCGCGCCCTGCTCGGCGAGATCGGCGGCATTTCCAAGCAGACCAATCTGCTCGCGCTGAATGCGGCGATCGAGGCGGCGCGCGCTGGCGAGGCCGGCCGCGGCTTTGCGGTGGTGGCCGACGAGGTGCGGGACCTGTCGGCGCGCACCAGCGATTTCAGTCAGCAGATCGTCACCCTGGTCAACCGCGTGCAAGCCAACGTGAAGATGACCGAGTCGGCGCTGGCCCACATGGCCGCCCAGGACATGACCTTCGCGCTCGAGTCGAAAACACGGGTCGAAACCGTCGTACGCGGCCTCGAAATGCTGCACCAGCGCCGCCAGCGGTCCATCGTCGATCTGGGCGCCTCGGTCGAACGCGTCGATCTGGCAGTGGCGCACGCCGTGACCTCGCTGCAGTTTCAGGACATGACCGCGCAGCTGATCGGCCACGTGCAGAAGCGCATCGATGCCATCGACGGCGTGTGCGCCAGCGTGCGCGAACTGTCGCGTGCGGCGGCGCTGGGCCACGCATCACCCGAACTTGCACAGCGTGTTGACGACGCACTGGCGCATCTGGCGGTTGTAGACAGCACGAATCCGGTGGCCCAGAAGGCCTACCAAGAAGGCGAAATAGAACTGTTCTGAAGGAGAAGTACCATGGCAAAGACCGTGCTTGCGATCGACGATTCCGCGTCGATCCGTCAGATGGTGGCATTCACGCTGAAGAGCTCGGGATACGAGGTGATCGAGGCTGTCGATGGGCAGGACGGCCTGGACAAGGCCAAGGCCAAGTCGGTCAACCTCGTGCTGACCGACCAGAACATGCCGCGCATGGATGGCCTGACGCTGATCCGCAACCTGCGCAGCATGGCGCAGTACAAGGCCACGCCCATCCTGATGCTGACCACCGAATCGTCCGATGCGATGAAGGCCCAGGGGCGCGCCGCCGGCGCGACCGGCTGGCTGGTCAAGCCCTTCGACCCGCAGAAGCTGGTCGAGGTGGTGAAGAAAGTCATCGGCTGATCCACCCTTACCTGGCGCGGGGAGACAGTCCATGACGGTGGACATGAGCCAGTTCTACCAGGTGTTCTTCGAGGAAGCGGCGGAGCATCTGGCGAACATGGAGCAGATGCTGCTCGACATCGACCTGCAGAGCGTCGATGACGAAGAAATGAACGCGATCTTCCGCGCCGCCCATTCGATCAAGGGCAGTGCGGGCACTTTCGGCTTCCACGATCTCGCCCAAGTCACGCACGAACTCGAAACCCTGCTCGACCGCGTGCGCAAGCACGAGGTGGTGATGACGCCGGCCATGGTCAACGCCTCGCTCGAAGCGGGCGACCTGCTGCGCGACCTGGTGGCGGCACATCGCGGCGAGGGTGCCGCAGACATGGCACGCGTGGCCGAAGTGTGCGCATCGATCAAACGCCTGTACGCCGACCCGGCATCCGCGGCCGACGAAGACCCGCAGCCGCTGCCGGCCACGGCACTCCCGTCCTCATTCCGTTTCAGTTTCGTCCTGCCGCAGAGCTGTGCCGACGCGGCCGGCGTGATCGACAACATGCGCGCCGAACTCGAGGCGCTCGGTGTGTACGTGGTCGATGTATCGATCGACGCGGACGGCCGCTGGCAGTGCCTGCTCAATGGCCAGATCGATGCGACGGCGGTGCGTGACATCGTCGAGTTTGTCGCCAGGCCCGGCAGTTACGCCGACAGCACCTGCGCGCCCTCGGCGGCAGGCGGCGACGAAGCCTGGGGGCTTTTCGACGACGCTGCGCCGGAAGCGGCGGCGGGCGCCGACGACGGCAGTTACGGCTTTTTCGATCCGCCGGCGCCGGCCGTCGCGGTTCAGCAGGACGACAGTTTCGGCTTCTTCGATGCCGCACCCGGCGTGCCGACCGCGCCTGCGCCGGCAACGGCGTCGGCAGACGACAGCTTCGGCCTGTTCGAGCCGCTGCCGGCCGAACAGGCCGCGGTGCTCCCGATGGCCGCACATCCTTCGGTGCAGTCGCACGCACCCGTTGCCGAGAAGGCAGCCGAGCCGCCCAAACCCGCTGCGTCTGCGCGCACCCCCAAAGCGACCGGTGGCGATACCTCCATCCGCGTCGGCGTCGACAAGGTGGACCAGATCATCAATCTGGTCGGCGAACTGGTGATTACGCAGGCGATGCTGGCGTCGGCCGCATCGAAGCTCGACCCGGTCGAGTTCGAACGGCTGATGAATGGTGTGCAGCAGCTCGAGCGCAATACGCGCGACCTGCAGGAATCGGTCATGTCCATCCGCATGCTGCCGATGTCCACCGTGTTCTCGCGCTTTCCGCGCGTGGTGCGCGATCTGTCGCAGAAGCTGGGCAAGCAGGTGCGTCTGGTGCTCGCCGGCGAATCGACGGAACTGGACAAGGGGCTGATCGAGCGCATCGCCGATCCGCTCACCCACCTGGTGCGCAACAGCCTGGATCACGGCATCGAAACGCCGGACGTGCGCGAAGCGCGCGGCAAGCCGCGCGAGGGCACGATCACGCTGAAGGCTTCGCACCAGAGCGGCAACATCGTCATCGAGGTCGGTGACGACGGTGCCGGTCTGAACCGCGAGCGCATCCTGTCGAAGGCACGCGAGCGCGGCCTGCCGGTCAGCGACAACATGAGCGACCAAGAGGTGTGGGGACTCATCTTCGAAGCCGGCTTCTCGACCGCCGACCAGGTGACCGAGGTGTCCGGCCGCGGCGTCGGCATGGACGTCGTGAAGAAGAACATCACCGCGATGGGCGGCCGCGTGGACATCGAATCGATGACCGGCATCGGCACCCGCATGACGGTGCGCCTGCCGCTGACGCTGGCCATCCTCGACGGCATGTCGGTCGCGGTCGGCGCTGACACCTATATCGTGCCGCTGAACTACGTCGTCGAATCGCTGCAGCCGACCGCGGCGATGATCAAGAGCGTCGGCGGCGAGCCGCGGCTGGTGCAGGTGCGCAACGAGTACCTGAACATCCTGACGCTGCGGGATGCGCTCGGCCTTGCTGGCGGCACCACCGATCTCGAACGCGGCATCCTCGTCGTGCTCGAAGCCGATGGTGACAAGATCGCGCTGTTCGTTGACGAACTGGTCGGTCAGCACCAAGTGGTGATCAAGAGTCTGGAGGCCAACTACCGCAAGGTGGTCGGCATTTCCGGCGCCACCATCATGGGTGACGGCCACGTCGGGCTCATTCTTGACGTGCCGTCGCTGGTCGAATCGGCGCGCGGACGCCTCGCCGTCGCCGCCTGATCCGCAACGTCCTCAATGACCCCGCCGGCCGCTGGTCGGGCGGGGCCGTCGCCGTCCGTCTCGCGCCGTGTGCACACGCAAAATTAGGTGCTTCCAAGCCTCAAGGCGCCCGCCTTGCATGCCGTTACAACTTCCGTAATCGCAGCGAGGGAGCTCACGATGATGCAGGCGGCGCAGGCAGTGTCGCACCGGCCGG
Source organism: Methyloversatilis sp. (assembly GCF_965284615.1). Taxonomy (GTDB): domain Bacteria; phylum Pseudomonadota; class Gammaproteobacteria; order Burkholderiales; family Rhodocyclaceae; genus Methyloversatilis. Next base: position 3,269,648 of record NZ_OZ260098.1, on the reverse strand, counting down.
ACGACGGCGCGGAGGGTAGTTACGCCCAGGAGTACCTCACCTTCACGCTGGGTGAGGAAGAGTACGCAATCGATATTCTCAAGGTGCAGGAGATCCGCGGCTACGACGCGGTGACCAGCATCGCGCACGCACCCCCCTTCATCAAGGGTGTGATCAATCTGCGCGGCACCATCGTTCCCATCGTTGACCTTCGCATCAAGTTCGGTGTCGGCGTCGTCGAATACACCCCGTTCACGGTCACCATCATCTTGAATGTCGGCGGTCGTGTCGTCGGCATGGTGGTCGATTCGGTGTCCGACGTGCTGGCGCTCGAATCGTCAAAGATCCTGCCGGCCCCGGAATTCTCGTCCAGCCTCGACACCCGCTACATCCACGGTCTCGGCTCCATCGACGAGCGCATGCTCATCGTCGTCGATATCGAAAAGCTCATGCTGTCGGCCGACATGGCGTTGGTTGACGATCAGGTTCACTGAAGGTGGCACACATGGATTCCCACTCCGCATCCCCGGCCGCCGCGCGCGGCCTGACCGTCCAGCAGCGGCTGATGGTCATCGTTGCCGCCAGTCTGGCCGGCATCCTGCTGCTTGCCGCGGTACTGCTGGCCGGCATGCGCAGCACCATGATCGAGGACCGCAAGAACGCCGCGCGCTTCGCGGTCGAATCGGCCTGGGGCGTCGTCGATGTCTTCCACAAGCGCGCATTGTCCGGCGAACTGACGCAGGAGGAGGCGCGCAAGCAGGCGATGAACACGCTGCGCACGATGCGCTACAACGGCGAGGACTATTTCTGGATCAACGACTTCGGTCCGCGCATGGTCATGCACCCGACCAAGCCCGACCTCGACGGCAAGGATCTCAGCGGCTCGAAGGACCCGAATGGCAAGGCGCTGTTCGTCGAATTCGTCGCCGTGGCCAAGGCGAGCGGCGCCGGCTTCGTCAACTACCAGTGGCCGCGGCCGGGTGCCGACAAGCCGGTGGACAAGGTGTCCTATGTGCGCCAGTTTGAGCCCTGGGGCTGGATCGTCGGTTCCGGCATCTATGTCGATGACGTCAATGCGCTGGTGCTGAAAGAGGCGTTGCGTGTCGCACTGATCGCGTTGCTGATCGCTGCGGTGATCGGTGTGATCGGCGTGCGACTGGGTCGCAGCATCGCCGGTCGCCTGCGTATCGCCGGCAGCCATGCCAATGAGATCGCATCCGGCGTGCTCGACCGCCGCATCGACGCCGGCACGCAGGATGAGGTGGGCCAGCTGATGTCGGCGCTGGAGCGCATGCGCACCGATCTGCAGGCGCGCGCGGAGCTTGAGCGTGCGGTCGCGGAAGAGAACCTGCGTGCGCGCACGGCGCTCGATTTCGTCACTACGAACGTACGCATCGCGGACGAAAGCGGCAAGGTGCTGTATGCGAATCGCGCGATGCACGCAACGGTGACTCGCATTGCAGACGAGTTGCGGCGTCATATCCCGGGCTTCTCGCTCGACAAGTTCATCGGTTGCAACATTTCGGCCATCTGCACCAATCCGGATTTCGTGCGCGAGTCCAAGACCACGGCAGATGGCTATCGGGCCCGCTTGGTCATTGGCCATCATGTGTTCGAACTGGTGTCAACACCGATCGTTGGCGAGTCGGGTCAGCGCATCGGCACCGTTGGTGAATGGATAGACCGCACCGACGAAGTCGCGATCGAACAGCAAGTGACGGATCTGGTCGTTGCCGCCGGCCAGGGCGACTTCAACCAGCGTCTGTCGCTCGACGGCAAACAGGGATTCTTCCTTCAGTTGGCCGAGGGACTCAACGGGCTGGTCGAACAGGTGTCGGTCAGTCTGTCCGATGTGGCTGCCGTGCTCAGTAGCGTATCGGGCGGCGATCTGACGCGACGCATCGATCGTAACTACAGCGGCCTGTTCGGGCAGCTGAAGGACGACACGAACACGACAGTGGACAAGCTGCGCGAGGTGGTGGGCCGGATCAAGGATTCGACCGAAGCGATCAACACGGCGGCACGGGAGATTGCGGCGGGCAACAGTGACCTGAGTTCGCGCACCGAAGAGCAGGCGAGCTCGCTGGAAGAGACGGCCAGTTCGATGGAAGAGCTCAATGCGACGGTGAAGCAGAACGCGGAAAGTGCGCAGAAGGCGAACGAGCTGGGTCGTCAGAGCAACGAAGCGGTGACGCGCGGCGCGGAGACGGTGAAGCGGGTGGTGTTGACGATGTCGGACATCCAGGACTCGAGCCGGAAGATCGCGGACATCATCGGCGTGATCGACTCGATCGCGTTCCAGACCAACATCCTTGCATTGAACGCGGCGGTGGAAGCGGCGCGGGCGGGTGAGCAGGGTCGGGGCTTTGCGGTGGTGGCGAGCGAGGTGCGCAACCTCGCGCAGCGCAGCGCGCAGGCGGCGAAGGAGATCAAGGGCCTGATCGCCGATTCGGTCGAGCGTGTCGACGGTGGCGCCAAGCTGGTGGCCGAGGCGGGTGCAACGATGGAGCAGGTGGTCGACAGCTTCCGTCAGGTGACGGGGCTGGTGACGGACATCGCATCGGCGAGCCAGGAACAGTCGTCGGGGATCGCGCAGGTGACGCAGGCGGTGAGCCAGATGGACGGGGTGACGCAGCAGAACGCGGCGCTGGTGGAGCAGGCGGCGGCAGCGGCGGAGAGCCTGGAAGAGCAGGCGCGTTCGCTGATGCGTGCGGTGGGGCAGTTCAAGCTGGACGAGGGCGGTCGTGTGGCGTCGTCGTTCGATGCAGTGCGCGAGGCGGCGAACAGCGAACCGGTGCTGCCGCGTTCGCGCGGTGGGGCGCTGGGCAAGGTCAAGCGCATCGCGCCGACGGCGCAGCCCGCCTTCGCTGAAGAGGAATGGGAAGAGTTCTGAGCGCGCGGCGACGCCACGCGAAACATCGATCAGCAGGGAGGCAGGAGAGTACGTCATGCGCATCAACTCGCCGGTGACCGGGCGTGAGGTCGAACTGACCGAGCGGCACAATCTCGTGTCGCGTACCGATCTGCAGGGGCGGATTACCTTCGCGAATCGCGATTTCGTCGAAGTGAGCGGTTTCGACGAGGCCGAGCTGGTCGGCCAGCCGCACAACATCGTGCGTCACCCTGACATGCCGCGCGAAGCCTTCGACGATATGTGGCGCTGCCTGAAGGCGGAGCGCCCGTGGACCGGTCTGGTCAAGAACCGCTGCAAGAACGGCGATCATTACTGGGTGCTTGCGAACGCGACACCGCTGCTGGAGAACGGCGTGGTGACCGGCTATATCTCGGTGCGCACGCGCGCCTCGCGCGAGCAGATCGCCGCGGCAGAGAGCGCCTACCGTGCCTTCGGTGAAGGTCAGGCCAAGGGCCTCGCGATCCGCGATGGCGTGGTGGTCCGGACCGGTTTCTCGCCGACACGTCTTGTTGCCGGCCTGAGCATCAAGGCGCGCATGTTCGCCATCGTCGGCATTCTCGGCCTGGCGATGGCGGGTATCGCCGCCACCGGCATGCAGGCGCTGCAGACCAGCGAATCCATCCTGAAGGTCGTTTATAACGATCGCGTCGTATCGACCCAGCAGCTCAAGGTGGTCGCCGACATGTATGCGGTGAACATCGTCGATACCGCGCACAAGGTGCGCAACGGCAACATCGATTTCGCCGCCGGCAGCAAGAACCTCGATCAGGCGCGTGACGCGATCGGCAAGAACTGGGACAGCTACCGCGCCAGCCAGATGACGGCGGAGGAGAAGACGCTGGTCGAGCAGGCCGTGCCGCTGATGAAGACCGCCGACGCGTCGATCGAACGTCTGGCCGCCATCATGGCGAACAAGGACATGGCGGCGCTGACCGCCTACACGGTGCAGGATCTGTATCCGGTGATCGATCCGATCTCCGGCAAGATCAGCGAGCTGGTCGATCTGCAGATCCGCGTTGCGGGTTCCGAGATCGAACACGTGCGCAGCGAATCGTCGTCGGCCTTCGCGGTCATGGCAGCGCTGCTCGCCGTGGGCGTGCTGATCGCAGCGGTCGGCGCCTGGCTGCTGCTGCGCTCGATCCTGCGGCCGATTGCCGACGTGAAGGCCATCGTCCGCCGCATGGCGGAGGGCCGGCTCGACGTCGAGGTGGAGACCACGCGCCGCGACGAGATGGTGGCCATCCTCGACGCGATGAAGACGATGAAGATCAAGCTCGGTGCCGACATGGCCGAGGAGCGCCGTGTGGCCGACGAGAACCTGCGCATCCGCGAGGCGCTCGATTCGGTCACCACCAATGTGCGCATCGCCGATCCGGACGGCAAGGTGCTTTATGCGAACAAGACGCTGCTCGACACGCTGCGCCGCACTGAAGCGGACATCCGCAGGAAGCTGCCGCAATTCTCGGCCGAGCGCTTCGTTGGCAGCGACATCACGGTGTTCTATGACGATCCGGAGGCGGCGCGCCGCCGCCTGGCCTCGCTGTCCAGCACGGTCAAGAGCGAGATCGTCATCGGCGGTCGCCTGTACCAGCTCACCACCAGCCCGATCACCAATGCAGCCGGTCAGCGACTGGGTTCGGTCGGCGAATGGCTGGACCGCACCGACGAGGCGGCTATCGAGAAAGCGGTGACCGACCTGGTGCGCAGCGCCGGCAACGGCGACTTCTCGCAGCGCCTGACGGTGGACGGCAAGCAGGGCTTCTTCCGTCAGTTGGCCGAAGGGCTCAACGGACTGGTGCAGCAGGTTTCCGACGGTCTGGCCGATGTTGCCAACGTGCTCAACGCTATGGCCAGTGGCGACCTGAACCGCAAGATCGAGCGCGAGTACGCCGGCACCTTCGCCCAGCTGAAGGACGACACGAACACGACGGTGGACAAGCTGCGGGAGGTGGTCGGCCGGATCAAGGAATCGACGGAAGCGATCAACACCGCTGCGCGGGAGATTACGGCCGGCAATGCGGACCTGAGTTCGCGCACCGAAGAGCAGGCGAGCTCGCTGGAAGAGACGGCCAGTTCGATGGAAGAGCTCAATGCGACGGTGAAGCAGAACGCGGAAAGTGCGCAGAAGGCGAACGAGCTGGGTCGTCAGAGCAACGAAGCGGTGACGCGCGGCGCGGAGACGGTGAAGCGGGTGGTGTTGACGATGTCGGACATCCAGGACTCGAGCCGGAAGATCGCGGACATCATCGGCGTGATCGACTCGATCGCGTTCCAGACCAACATCCTTGCATTGAACGCGGCGGTGGAAGCGGCGCGGGCGGGTGAGCAGGGTCGGGGCTTTGCGGTGGTGGCGAGCGAGGTGCGCAACCTCGCGCAGCGCAGCGCGCAGGCGGCGAAGGAGATCAAGGGCCTGATCGCCGACTCGGTCGAGCGTGTTGACGGTGGCGCCAAGCTGGTGGCCGAGGCGGGTGCAACGATGGAGCAGGTGGTCGACAGCTTCCGTCAGGTGACGGGTCTGGTGACGGACATTGCGTCGGCGAGCCAGGAACAGTCGTCGGGGATCGCGCAGGTGACGCAGGCGGTGAGCCAGATGGACGGGGTGACGCAGCAGAACGCGGCGCTGGTGGAACAGGCGGCGGCGGCGGCGGAAAGTCTGGAAGAGCAGGCGCGTTCGCTGATGCGTGCGGTGGGTCAGTTCAAGCTGGACGAGGGGGGCCGTGTGGCGTCGTCGTTCGACACGCCGGCCGCGGTGTCGCGCGAGGCGGCGAACAGCGAACCGGTGCTGCCGCGTTCGCGCGGTGGGGCGCTGGGCAAGGTCAAGCGCATTGCGCCGACGGCGCAACCCGCCTTCGCCGAAGAGGAATGGGAAGAGTTCTGAACGCAGGCAGTGACTGAATCGTCCTTCCAAATGGAATCCGCATCGTGAACACAGGCAGCAAGGCAAGCATCACCACGCACAACGCGGCGCAGATCACGCGCCAGCTGTCGGAGGTGAAGACTCTGACCGGCAGCACGCGCGAGTTCAGCTTCACGCGCGAGGACTTCGACCGCATCGCGAAGATGATCCATCAGTACGCTGGCATCTCGCTGTCGCCGATCAAGTTCGACATGGTGTACAGCCGGCTGGCACGCCGGCTGCGCGCCACCGGCGACGCGACCTTCGCCGACTACATCCGCCGGCTGGAGCGCAACGACCGCACCGAATGGGAAACCTTCGTCAATTCGCTGACGACCAATCTCACGTCCTTCTTCCGCGAAGCACATCACTTCGATCTGCTGAAGCAGCACCTGACCAAGCTCGGCAAGCCCAACGCGCGCATCTGGTGCAGCGCCGCGTTGACCGGCGAGGAGCCGTACTCGATCGCCATCACCTGTTGCGAGCTGTACGGCAGCATGACGCCGCCGGTCGAAATCATCGCCTCCGACATCGACACCCAGGTGCTGGCGCAGGGCCAGGCGGGCGTCTATGGCGAAGAGCGCATCGAAAAGCTGTCGCCTGAACTGGTGCGCAAGTACTTCCTGCGCGGCACCGGTAGCCGTTCGGGTGAAGTGAGGGTGCGTCCGGAACTGCAGCGGCTGATCCGCTTCACCCGGGTGAACCTGCTCGAACCGAACTGGCCGGTACGCGGGCCGCTGGAAGCCATCTTCTGCCGCAATGTCATGATCTATTTCGACAAGCCCACGCAGTACGGCATCCTCAAGCGCTATGTGCCGTTGCTGCGACCCGACGGGCTGCTGTTTGCCGGCCACTCGGAGAGCTTCTCGCACGCGGTCAACCTGTTCCGCAATCTGGGAAGGACGGTTTATGCGCGTGCTGACGGCGGTCGATAATCACGGCCCGGGCCTGATCGAGCATCAGGCGGCGCAGCGCTATTTTGACCGCAACTTCTCGCGCGAGGCGGTCAAGATCCTGCCGGGTGAGTTCTTCGTCACCACGCGTGACATGCTGCTGGTGACGGTGCTCGGCTCCTGCGTCGCCGCCTGCATACGCGATCCTGAGCGCGGCATCGGCGGCATGAACCACTTCATGCTGCCGGACGCCGGCAGCGGTGTCATGAGCCGTTCGGCACGCTACGGTGCTTACGCGATGGAACTGCTGGTGAACGAACTGATCAAGGCCGGGGCACGTCGCTCGGCGCTGCAGGCCAAGGTGTTCGGCGGCGGGCGCGTGATGGCGACGCTGGCCAATGCCAATGTCGGCGAGCGCAACGCCGATTTCGTGCTCGACTATCTGGCCAACGAGGGCATTCCGGTGCTGGCGCAGGATCTGCTGGACAGTCATGCACGAAAGATCTATTTCTTCCCGCACGCCGGGCGTGTGCTGATGAAGAAACTTGCCCGCGTGAACAACGATACGCTGGCGCGCCGCGAACGAGAGTACCAGGAAAGACTCGCCCGCGACGACGCATCGGGCGACATCGAGCTGTTCTCCTGAACGGGGGCAGCGAGGAGCATGGAATGAAGATCAGGGTTCTGGTGGTTGACGATTCCGCGGTGATGCGGGCGGTGCTGACCGAGATCATCAATCAGGCGCCCGACATGGAAGTCGTGGGCACGGCGCCCGATGCGGCCGTGGCCCGGCAGAAGGTGAAGGAAACCTCGCCCGACGTGCTGACGCTCGACGTCGAAATGCCGAACATGAACGGCCTCGAATTTCTCGACAAGGTGATGCGGCTGCGCCCGATGCCGGTCATCATGATTTCGAGCCAGACCGCGCAGGGGTCGGAAACCACGCTGCAGGCACTCGAACTGGGCGCGGTCGATTACGTGGCCAAGCCGCGTGGATCGCTGGCCGGCCTGCCGGTCAGCTATGCGCAGGAAATACACGAGAAGATCCGCGCCGCGCATGGCGCGCGGCTGAAGGTGCTGCGGACCGCACCGGCCGAGCCAGCGACCGCGGCCGCGCGGCCGGCGACCGCCGCCGCCACGTCGGCGTGGGGCGACCGCATCGTCTGCATCGGCGCGTTGACCGGCGGCACCGAAGCGATCAAGGAAGTGCTGTGCCGACTGCCGGCCAATATGCCCGGCATCGTGATGGTGCAGCACATGCCTGAAATGTTCACCGCGAGCTTCGCCCGCCGCCTCGATTCGCTGGCCCGTGTCCGCGTCAAGGAGGCGGAGCAGGGCGAGCGCATCCTGCCCGGTCATGCCTATCTGGCGCCTGGGCATTCGCATCTGGAAATCCGCCGCAGCGGCACCGGCTATGTCTGCGAACTGCTGCAGACGCCGCCTTACAACCGTCACCGGCCGGCGGTAGATGTGCTGTTCAATTCGGCCGCCCAGCACGCGCGTGGCAGCGCGGTCGCTGCCCTGTTCACCGGCATGGGCAAGGACGGCGCCCAGGGCATGCTGGCCATGCGCCGCGCCGGCGCATGGACCATAGGGCAGGACCAGGAGAGCTGCGTCGTATATGGCATGCCGCGCGAGGCCGCTCAGATCGGCGCCTGCTGCGAGGTGGCGCCACTGAACCAGGTGGCCGAGCGCATCGTTGCCGCACTGCAGGGAGGACGCCGGGTCGCCGCTCACGCATGAGCCGTTGACGCCTCGTTCAATCATCCACTCACTGATAAAGATCCAGCATGGAAATCCGTACCTCGGTCATCGACCGACTCGCCCGCATCTCGTTGGGTGGCCGCTTCGACTTCTCCGCGCATCGCGCATTCCGTGAGACCACCGAGCGGATGATGGCGGGCGACGCCCTCGACACGCTCGAAATTGACCTGGCTGCGGTGAGCTATCTCGACAGCTCGGCGCTGGGCATGCTGCTGATGCTGCGCGACAAGGCGCGCGCCGCCCATTGCGTCGTGCGACTCGTGAACTGCAGTGCGCCGGTGCGCCAGGTCATCGAGGTCGCCAATTTCCAGAAGCTGTTTACAGTCACCTGAGGTTCCCTGGCGGACCCCCGCGAGGCGCTGCCACGGCAAGCGTCTCAAGTTCGGACGCTTCAGGTCGTAACTCTCTTCACCACGGACAGGCACACGATGCCCAGGGTCCGACCGTACCGCGCGGGCGATGGGGCTTGCGCGATGCGGAAAGACCCTTACCGGACAGGAGAGGAACGATGACAACAAGCAAGCGCGCAGCGACGCGCAGCATTTTGCCCTGGCTGGGCCTTTTTTCCGCACTGCTGATCACCCACCTCGGCCTTTACGCGTACAGCGCATCGGCCTTCACCCTGAGCGGCGCACTGATTGCCGCGGCCTTGGCCGCGACGGGGGCTTTCATTGCACGCACAACGGCGGTCCTGTTGTTTGAGCGTCCGCTCGAAACCATGGTCGCCGGCCTCGAACGCGCCCGCATGTCAGGCGATCTCACCTATCGACTGGACGTACGCGGCGGCGGCGCACTGCCTCGACTGGCGGAAAGCTATAACCGCTTGGTGACCGAGTTCAGCGCAGCGATGGCCAAGATGCTGTTCACCTCGAAGCGGCTGCAGGACACCTGCAGCGGCCTCGGCAAGGGGGCAGAGCGTGTCGCCGGCTCAGCCGAGCAGCAGTGTGCGGCCTCACAAGCGGCCAGCGGTGATGTCGGCAATATGAAGGCCAGCATGGAGGCGGCAACCGAAGCGGCCGCCGGCACCGTGGACGATGCGACCCGATCGCGCGAGCTGTCGCAGAAGGGGGCGCAGGTGGTCAGCCGCGTCGCCGAGGAGATGGCGCGCGTTGCCGGCAGCGTGTCCGAAAGCGCGCGCCAGATCGAACATCTGGGCAAGCGCTCGGAGGAGATCGGCTCGGTCGTTCAGGTGATCCGCGAGATCGCCGACCAGACCAATCTGCTGGCGCTGAACGCAGCGATCGAGGCGGCGCGTGCCGGCGAGCAGGGCCGCGGCTTCGCGGTCGTGGCCGACGAGGTGCGCAAGCTGGCCGAGCGGACGGCCGCGTCCACCGGGCAGATCCATTCGATGATTTCCGCCGTGCAGCGTGAAACCGCTGATGCCGCCTCGGTCATCCGCGCCAGCGCGGTCGAGGCGCGCACCGGCGCCGACCTGACCAGCGAGGCGGTGGCCACGCTGGAAAGCATCCGCGAATGTGCCGACGCGACGCTGGAACGCGTGGGCGGCACGGTCGAAGCCATGCGTCAGAACCGGGCGCTGGGTGAACAGGTCGAGCAGCACGTGCAGCGCATTTTCGCGATGGCGGAATCGAATCGCGAGGTCTCCAGTTCGACCGCTGCCGAGGCGTCACGACTGGACGTGCTATCAAGCAATCTGGCCGAGTTGTCGCAGGTGTTCCGCCTTGGCAGCTACGGCGAGCAGGCGGTTGCTGCCCACGCCCGCATGCCGGAGATCGTCGCCGACGCGGCGCAGCGCATCGGCGCCTGCCTGGAGGCGGCGGTCAAGCGCGGCGAAATCCGGATGGAAGACCTGTTCGACGAGAACTACCAGCCGATCGCCGGTACCAAGCCGACCAAGTACAGCACCAAGTTCGACGCCCTGACCGATCGCCTCTTCCCGGCGATCCAGGAGCCTCTGCTCGACCGGCACACCGGCCTGATCTACGCCGGTGCGGTCAACCGCAAGGGCTATTTCCCGACACACAACAAGCGTTTCTCGCAGCCGCTGACCGGCGACGAGAAGAAGGACATCGCCGGCAACCGCACCAAGCGCATCTTCGACGACCCGGTCGGTCGTCGCTGTGGTGCGCACAGCCAGCCTTTCCTGATCCAGACCTATCGCCGCGACACCGGCGAGGTGGTGCACGACATTTCGGCACCGATCTACGTTGGCGGCCGGCAGTGGGGCGGCTTCCGCATCGGCTACGCTGCCTGATCTGCCGGCTGCGCGAGCTAAGGACGACGGGGCGCCTGTGGGCGCCCCGTTGCATTTGATGCATATCAAATGAATGCTGCGTTGCAGAAAGTTCGCTCAACCCTGGATGCAGTCTGCCGTAACTCTGTCAGGCGGGTCGTGAAGGGGTATCGACCCCGGGGAGCCCGCCTCGACACCGTATCCGGCTAATGCACGCAGTGCCGCGTGCCCCAGCCGCCCGAGGAGAGACCATGAACGCCCTGCTTTATCCCGCCCGCGCCCTGATGTCGCGCCTGCGGTTCGCTCCGAAGATGATGCTCGTGATGGGCATACTGCTCGCCATGCTCGTGGCGCTTGCCACCACCGTTGCGATGTCCCGGCTGGACAGTCTGCGCATGATGGAACGCGAGCACATCGGCGCCGAGTATCTGCGTGCGCTGCTCGGCACGATGACTGCAGTTCAGCAGCATCGCGGCATGTCATCCGCCATGCTCAACGGCGACGCCTCGCAGGCGGCGAAGGTCGAGGCCAAGGCGGCCGAGGTCGCACGCGGTCTCGATACGCTGAAGGCGCTGAACGCCGCCGATCCGGAACTGCTCGTGCAGCAGGCGCAGATCGAACGCCTGTCCGGAGAGTGGGCAGCGGTGAGACAGCAGATGAGCGGTTCGACCGGCGCGGCCAACTTCGCCCGCCATTCGACGATGATCGACAGGCTGCTGAACGACTTCCGCTCGGTATCCGATCGGTCGGGCATGAGCTTCGACCCCTATCCCGATACCTTCACGTTGGTCGAGGCCGCCGTGAACGTCGCGCCCTTCACCATCGAAAATTTGGCTAGGCTGCGCGGCCGTGCCGCCTCGATCAGCGCGCGTGGCACGGTCACGCCGGACGAGGCAATCGAACTGGGCGCGCTGCTGCAGCTGGCCGCCCGCCGCGTCGCCTCGATGGATCAGGTGAACGAACGTGTGCGCAGCTTCGCGCCCGAGCATGCACCGCGCGTTGCCGCCGAGATCGACAAGCTGCGCACCGCCTTCGCCTCGACCGCCGAGTTGCTGAACGCCTCACTGAAGGCGCAGCGCTTTGACCTGCCGCCGGCCGAGGTGTTTGCCCGCGCTTCGGTGCCGGTCGAGGCGTCGGTCGGCACCATGACCGCGCTGCTCGACACCGCCGACCTCGGCATCAAGGCGCATTCGCAGCGACTGATGGTCGATCTGACGCTGACCTGCGTGCTGCTCGCCGCCGGGCTGCTGCTGTCGGTCTATCTGGCGCTCGGCCTGTACGCGTCGCTGAAGGACGCGATCGGTCACACGATAGAGGGTGGCCGTCGTCTGGCCGAGGGCGATCTGACGGCGCGCATCCGTGTCGCCAGCCAGGACGAATTCGGCGACATCGCCAACAGCTTCAACAGCATGGCCGACAGCTTGTCCGGTCTGATCGCCCGCGTGAAATCGTCGGCCGGTGAGGTCAGCCAGGTGACGATGGCGCTCGCCAGCGCGACGCAGCAGATCAGCGAGGCGTCGGCCGGCCAGAGCCAGTCGGCGTCCGCCATGGCGGCCACGATCGAGGAACTGTCGGTGTCGATCAACAGCGTGTCCGACAGTGCGGCCGAAATGCGCCGTCACGCCGAATCGAGCCGCGAGGAAGCGGCCCAGGGCCATCATGCGATCGATGCGGTGAGCCATGAACTGGATGCGGTCGGCCACGTGGTGGGCGAGATTTCGCAGGCGGCCGGTGCCTTCATCGAAAGCACCCGTGCCATTGGCGACATGACCCGTCAGGTCAAGGACATCGCCGAACAGACCAATCTGCTGGCGCTGAACGCGGCCATCGAGGCGGCGCGCGCCGGCGAGCAGGGCCGCGGCTTCGCGGTCGTCGCCGACGAGGTGCGCAAGCTGGCCGAGAAGTCGGCGGTGTCTGCACAGCAGATCGACGAAGTGACGCGCGCGCTCGACGCCCGCGCCGGCAGCGTCGAGAGCGTGGTGCGCCGCGGCGTGCAGGCGATCGACAACTCGCGCAATCAGCTGACCGAGGTGGTCGGCGCGCTCGGCCGCGCGGCTGACGCGGCAGCATCGACTTCGCAGGGCATAAGCGGCATTGCCGAATCGGTCAGCGAACAGACCATCGCCAGCCACGACGTCGCCCGTTCGGTCGAGCAGATCGCGCAGATGAGCGAGGAAAACAGCTCGGCCATCACCGCCATGGCCAACGAGGCGCAGCACCTGCGCGCGCTGGCCATGGGGCTGGAAGAGGCGGGCGCACGCTTTCGCGTCTGAGTGCATCGCAGCAACGCGAAAAGCCCGCCCGGCAAGCCGGTACGGGCTTTTCCGCTTTCTGCAGTGCGTGCCCGGCAGGCTCTGTGAAATTTCCGCACATCGAGCAGGGATATAACTTAAGTCTTACACGCTGAGGGCGTTATTCCCTTGCGATCGCAGCTCTGCGCCGACCGTGTCCGGCGAGGCCGGGCAACTTCATACGTCCAGCATGCTGGAGACGAAAGAGGAGAAAGAACATGTTCGGGAACAAAGGCAAGCAACTGGAAGCGCGTCTTGGTGAGTGTGAAATACGGGCTGCGGCCACGAAAGCACTGATCGACGCCATCGACCGCTCGATGGCCATCATCGAGTTCGAACCGGATGGCAAGGTGATCGGAGCGAACGCCAACTTCTCCCGCGTGATGGGCTACGGCGTGTCTGAACTACCGGGCATGCACCACCGGAGTTTCTGTCAGCCCGCGTACGCGTCGTTGACCGCCTACACCGACATGTGGGCCCGTCTGGCGCGAGGCGATTTCGTGTCCGGCCGCTTTCCGCGGGTCGCCCGCGACGGTCGTGAAATCTGGTTGGAAGCCAGCTACAACCCCGTGCTGGGCGCCGACGGCCGGGTCGTGAAGGTGGTCAAGGTGGCCAGCGACATCACCGACAAGGTGCGCGCCGAGAGCGAAGCCACCGCCTTGCTCAACGCGATCAACCGCTCGATGGCGGTCATTTCCTTTACGCCGGACGGCACCATACTCGATGCCAACCCGAACTTCCTGAAGACGGTCGGCTACTCGAAAGACGAAGTCGTCGGGCGTCATCACCGCATCTTCTGTGAAGCCGAGGAGGTCGCCGCGCCCGGGTACGCGGCGTTCTGGCAGCGCCTTTCCAGCGGCGAGTTCGTCGCCGGTGACTTCAAGCGCCTGGCACGCGACGGCCGGGTGGTCTGGCTGGAGGCGAGCTACAACCCGGTGTTCGACCCGGCCGGCAAGCTTTACAAGGTGGTCAAGTTCGCGACCGACATCACCGAGAAGAAAGTGCAGCAACTGGCGGAGCAGGAAAGCGCACGCGTCGCCTGGCGCGTGTCCAGCGAAACCGACGCCATCGCCACCGAAGGTGCGGCCATCATCGAACGGGCGTCGTCGGAAATGCGCGCCATCGCTGAAACGGTCCAGCTCACGTCGGACCGGGTAGGGGAACTGGGCAAGCAGTCCGACCAGATCACCAGCATCGTCAAGACCATCCGTGAGATCGCCGACCAGACCAATCTGCTGGCGCTCAACGCAGCCATCGAAGCCGCTCGCGCCGGCGAGCAGGGCCGCGGCTTTGCGGTGGTGGCCGACGAGGTGCGCAAGCTGGCCGAGCGGACCAGCCTGTCCACCGCCGAAATCGGCGGCATGGTGCAGCGCATACAGGATGGCACGCGCAGCGCCATCGTGAGCATGGAATCCAGCCTGGTGAAAGCCGGCAGCGGCGTCGAACTGGCGGGTAGCGCCGGACAGGCGATCAAACGCATCAGCAACGGTGCGCGTGAGGTCGTACAGGCGGTCAGCAAGTTCTCGTCGGTCGTCGATGGGTGAAGCAGGGCTGCGCGCCGACTGGGATTGACCGTCGGCGTGCCCGTCACCGCATCGTCACCTTGCGTTCAAGACTTTCCGACCCTTGCCGTAAACCCAGCATCACCCCCGCTTTTTTCGTGCCACTGACCAGACAGACGAGGCCGACATGTCAGAGTTGCTCAAGAATATCGATGCCCGCACCAAGCTCGCGGGCACCAACAAGCTCGAAATCCTGATGTTCTCGCTCGGCGTCGATACGCGAACGGGCAAGCGCGAAACCTTCGGCATCAACGTATTCAAGGTGCGCGAGGTCATGCGTACGCCGGGGGTGACCGCGGCGCCTGAAATGCCGCCGGCCGTCGAAGGCATGGTGAGCCTGCGTGGCGCGCTGGTGCCGGTGGTCGATCTGGCCAAGTTCGCCCAGTTCCCCAGCGAAACGCCGCGCGACGTGATGATCGTGACCGAGTACAACGGTCACACCCAGGGCTTCCTGGTCGAGTCGGTCGATACCATCCTGCGCCTGGACTGGTCGCAGATGCGCGTGCCGCCGGCAATGCTGACCGCCAATCTCGGTGGCCTGGTCACCGCCGTCACCGAACTGGCCGACGGCCGTCTGGTGATGATGCTGGACGTGGAGAAGATCCTGTCCGAGACCGCGGACATCGACAACGACCTGGCGTTCAAGGACATCGAGCCGCTGGGCATCGAAGGCGCCACCGTGTTCTTCTGCGACGATTCCCCGGTCGCCCGTAACCAGATCACCCGCACGCTGGACCTGATGGGCGTGCGCTACGTCAGCGCGATCAACGGCGCGCAGATGTGGACCGAACTGAAGAAGATCGCGTCCTACGCCGATGCCAGCGGTCGCAAGGTGAGCGATCTGGTGAGCATGATCCTGACCGATGTCGAGATGCCGGAAATGGACGGCTACATCCTGACTAAGCACATCAAGGCCGACCCGCGCTTCGCCGGCATCCCGGTGGTGATGCATTCATCGCTGTCTTCCGGTTCGAACCAGCAGCTCGGCCGCTCGGTCGGTGTCAACGAATACGTATCGAAGTTCGAGGCGCAGCGTCTGGCGGAAACGATCAGCCGCCTGATCCGCCGCGGCAACGGTGGCGACCGTGCCGCCGCCTGAACGAGACTGGAGACAGACGATGGACAGAACCGATCAGAACCTGCTTGAACAAGTCGATGCCCGCAC
Source organism: Methyloversatilis sp. (assembly GCF_965284615.1). GTDB lineage: Bacteria > Pseudomonadota > Gammaproteobacteria > Burkholderiales > Rhodocyclaceae > Methyloversatilis. Next base: position 3,253,990 of record NZ_OZ260098.1, on the reverse strand, counting down.
CAAGCTGGCAGGTTCGAACAAGATGGAAATCCTGCTGTTCTCGCTCGGCACGCACGAGCTGTTCGGCATCAATGTGTTCAAGGTGCGTGAAGTCAGCCGTACCCCGACCGTGACGCCGACGCCCAATATGCCGGGCGGAGTCGAAGGCCTCATTTCGCTGCGCGGCAACGTGATTCCGGTGCTGTCGCTGGCGCGCATCATGAATCTGGACGGCGCGCCCGAAGGCATGGGCGGCGCCATGATGGTGACCGAGTACAGCAAGCGCACGTTGGGCTTCCTGGTGCACGAGGTTGACCGCATCATCCGCGTCACTGGGACCGCGTGCGCGCGCCCGAATCGGTGGTGACCAGCGAACAGCTCTACATCACCGCCATCACCGAACTGGACGATGGCCGGCTGGTGTCCATCCTGGACGTCGAAAGCATCATGGCCGGCACCTTCGGAGAGGCCGCCATCACCGACATACCGCCGCTGGGCGGCAACTACGAGCCGAACGTGTTCTTCGTCGATGACTCGGCGGTCGCCCGCAAGAAGATCGCCGAAGTGCTGGACCGGCTGAGCATCAAACACAAGCACGCCACCAATGGCGCCGAGGCCTGGTCCCGGCTGCAGGGCATGGCCGCGCATTCGTCGGCCACCGGCGCTCCGCTGACCGACGAGATCGACCTCATCCTGGTCAACGCCGAAATGCCCGAGATGGACGGCTATGTGCTGACCCGCAATATCAAGAATGACCCTCGTTTTGCCGACATACCGGTAGTCATGCACTCGTCGCTGTCGTCGGAAGCCAACCGTGCGATGGGCAAGAGCGTCGGGGTGGACGCATACGTGGCGAAGTTCGATGCCGAAGTGCTGGCCGACACGCTGCGTCCGCTGCTGGCAACACATAAAGCCTGAGAGAGGTAGGCCCCATGTCTGATCCCAAGATGAAATTTCTCGTTGTCGATGACTTCTCGACCATGCGCCGCATCGTGCGCAACCTGCTGAAGGAACTCGGGTTCACCAATGTCAACGAGGCCGAGGACGGCGTGATCGCGCTGCAGAAGCTTAAGGCCAGCGAATTCGACTTCGTGGTGACCGACTGGAACATGCCGAACATGACCGGCATCGAGCTGCTGCGTGCCATCCGCGCCGATGCCGCGCTGAAGGCGCTGCCGGTGCTCATGATCACCGCCGAGGCGAAGAAGGAAAACATCATCGAGGCCGCCCAGGCCGGTGCGTCGGGCTACATCGTGAAGCCCTTCACCGCCGGCACGCTGAGCGAAAAGCTGAACAAGATTTTCGAGAAGATGAACCAGAAGGCCGCTTGAGCCTGCATCGGGAGAGGAAACCGTGAAGAAGCTGAAGCTTGACGAAACTGGCGATTCCGACGATCTGCAGGCCCTGTTCGACAGCATTGCCAGCGAGACGCCGCAAAAGGTGCGTCTCGAAGTCGTACCCGAGGCGGTAAACAGCGTCGGCGGCGATTCCGCCGACCTGGAGGCGCTGTTCGACACCGTAGCGACCGAATACACCACCTCTCACGCCGTTGACGAGTCGCATGAACTCGAACACAGCTGCGAAAACGTGTTCAACAAGGTCGGACATCTCGCCCGCCAGCTGCACGACACGCTGCGCCAGCTCGGCTACGACCACGCGCTGGAAGATGTGGCGCAGCAGATGCCGGATGCCCGCAGCCGCCTGAACTACGTCGCCCAGATGACCGAGAACGCGGCGAGTCGCGTGCTCAACGCGACCGACGTGGCGATCCCGCTGCAGGACGATGTCGAGAAGCGCTCCAGTGCGCTGCACGACCGCTGGGAAAAGCTGTACCGCAACGAGCTGTCGGTCGATGAGTTCAAGGCGCTGGCGAACGAAACCCGTGGTTTCCTCGGCGATGTGCCGGGCTTCGCCCGCGACACGCGCGCGCAGTTGAACGAAATCATGATGGCGCAGGATTTTCAGGATCTGACCGGTCAGGTCATCAAGAAAATCGTAGAAATGTCGCAACAGCTGGAGAGCGGCCTGCTGCAGGTGCTGATCGAAGCCATGCCGGCGGAGAAGCGGGCGGCAACGCCGGAAGGCCTGCTCAACGGACCGGTCATCAATTCGGAAGGCCGCAGCGACGTGGTGACCAGCCAGGAACAGGTTGACGACCTGCTCGAAAGCCTCGGCTTCTGAGACTGGCGAAGGATGGACGCACAACAAGGTCGGTGAGGCAGAACGCCGTTTCTGCCGGACCGTGACAACAGGTGCAGTTGGGCGGACGGATCGACGATCCGGTCGCCACAGGAGCGAAAGATGAGTGACTTTCAGGGAATGGAAGATCTGCTGCAGGACTTTCTGGTCGAGGCAACCGACCTGCTGTCCGGCGTGGACAACAAGCTGGTCGATCTCGAAAAGACCCCGGGCGACCGCGGCCTGCTGAACGAGATCTTCCGCGGTTTCCACACCATCAAGGGCGGTGCCGGCTTCCTGAACGCCGCCGAACTGGTCGCCCTCTGTCACCTGACCGAGAATCTTTTCGACAAGCTGCGCAACGGCGAAATGAACGTGACGCCGGTGCTGATGGACGTCATTCTCGACGCCACCGGCATCGTGCGCGACATGTTCGGCGCGCTGGAGCGCGGCATGCAGCCTACCGCTGCCGATCCCGACCTGATGGCCCGCCTGCGCGCCGCGCTGGCCGGCGAACTGACCGCCGAGCCGGCCAAGGCTGCGGCCCCGGCTGCCCCGGTGGCGAAGCCGGTCGCGACTGCTGCGCCGGCACCTGTGGGCGCCGAACCCGACTGGGTGGCGCTGCACCAGGCCGTGACCGGCGTCGTGCCGTCCGCCCCGCAGGCGGTGCCCGAGCCGGCTGCAGCCCGTTCTGCCAACGACGGTGAAGTGGCCGCCGTGGTCAACGCCGCTTTCGGTCGCCGCGCCGGCGATCGTCCGGGCGCACCCGCCCCGAGCGGCCGCCGCGACGCCGAGAAGGGTCGCGACAATTCCATCCGCGTCGATACCTCGCGTCTGGACCAGGTGCTGAACCTGTCGGGCGAGATCGGCCTGACCAAGAACCGCCTGACCTCGCTGCGCGCAGACATTCTGGCCGGCAAGAACGACAGCGATACGCTGCATGCGCTCGACGCCGCAGTGAGTCAGCTCGACCTGCTGGTGTCCGACCTGCAGAACGCGGTGATGAAGACCCGCATGCAGCCGATCGGCCGCCTGTTCCAGAAGTACCCGCGTATCGCCCGCGATCTCGCCCGCAACCTGGGCAAGGACGTCGAGCTGGCGCTGGTCGGTGAGGAAACCGAAATCGACAAGACGATGATCGAGGATCTGTCCGATCCCATCATCCACCTGATCCGCAACGCGGTCGATCATGGCGTCGAGACGCCGGACGAGCGCATGGCCCAGGGCAAGCCGGGCAAGTCGGTCGTGCGTCTGGAGGCGCGCCAGGAAGGCGATCACATCGTCATCATGGTGGCCGACGACGGCCGCGGCATGAATGCCGAGCGTCTGCGCGCCAAGGCGCTGGAGAAGGGGCTCATCACCGACGAGGAAGCGAACACGCTGGACGAGCGTTCCAGCCTGAACCTCGTGTTCCTGCCCGGCTTCTCGACCGCAGCCACGGTGTCCGACGTGTCCGGCCGCGGTGTCGGCATGGACGTGGTGAAGACCAACATCCAGAAGCTGAACGGCTCGATCGAAATCCGCTCGGTGCAGGGCAAGGGCACCACCTTCGTCATCTCGCTGCCGCTGACGCTGGCCATCCTGCCGGTGCTGCTGGTGCGTCTGGCCGAACAGCACTTCGCGGTGCCGCTGTCGATGGTGCGCGAAATCCTGCCGATCCAGCACGAAGACATCCAGGAAGTCGGCGGTCGCGCCACCATGGTGGTGCGCGGCGAAGTGATGCCGGTGCTGCCGCTGGCACGCCTGCTCGGCTGGCCGCAGAAGAATCATCCGCAGTACGGCGTGCTGATGCAGTCTGCCGAGTCGTCCTTCATCCTGGCGATCGACAATTTCGCCGGCCGTGAGGACGCGGTGATCAAGAGCCTGGACGACTTCCGTCCGAAGGGCGTGGCCGGTGTGACCACGCTGTCGAACGGCCAGATCGTGCTGATCCTCGACATGAAGGAACTGCTCGGCTCGATGGGCGACACGCGCGGCGTATCGCGTTCCAGCCTGATCGGTCACGTCGCCCGCGCCGCCTGACGCCCGCTGTTTCAACGCTGTTTCAAGGAGCCCGCCCGGGCCTGGTCCGGGCGGGCTCTTTTCCTTTTCCAGCCTGGGTTTCAGGGCTGCCTGCCTCGCAATCTCTCTGCCCCTAAAGACTTCAGTTCGAGGGTCGATAAGAAAGCATATCCGGCACTTCGCCGATCGCTACCGAGGGAGTCAAACCATGGCCGAAGCTACCCTGATCCAGCCGATTTCGTCCCCGTTCCCCGCCGCCGCGATGCTGCCTGCGGCCAGCATCCAGGCCCATCACGCTGAAATCATGCGATTGATGGATGCGATCGAAACGCTCGGCAACGAGGCGATGGTGACCGCGATGAATCTCGCCGGCGAGGCGGCCGAATCCGACGCACGAGGCCTCTTCATGCGCGCACAGGAAGTGCGCGCCTGGGTGCAGACCACGCTCGACATGGTCAATACCGACGCGCTGTGCCCGGACCTGTCGGGTCAGCTCGCCTATCAGGGCGTCGAGCAGGCCGCACGCCTGGTTGCGGCGCGTGAAACCCTGCCGCGCTGAGATCGATCACTGTCTGTTCCAATCGCCGAAGCACGATTGATGCAGGCGAGGACACCGAGTGTCGAAAAATCCTGAGCAGGACTTCGATTTTGACGTCTGGAAGGAACTGGCCCATTCAGATCCCCAGACCTATTTCGCGGAGCGACGGCGCGTGATCGAACAATTCATCAATACCTGCCCACCGGACAAGCAGGCGGTTCTGCGCGACCTGCAGGTGCGCATCGATGCCAGCCGGGCGATGGCGGGCTCACCGAATCAGTCGGTGCGCGAGCTGTCGCGCATGATGGAGGACTACCTGCTCGCGCTGTCCGAGCGCCTGATGGCGTTGCACCGCGAAACGTCGGCGCTGCAGAGCTCGCTGCGTCAGGGATTGCGCGGCTCGACCTGAGTTGCCCACCGCCGGCGGGTCCTCCGGTCGCCCCGGCGCGTACTGCAGGGCTGGCGAGGCAGGCTACGGTCTGCCGTTTCGCGCCGCCCACTCCACACACCATTCTTGCCACGACTGACCCAGCCGCGGCCGCAGATGGGGTGATCTTCGGCCGCTGTTCCGCCGATTGCCGCCGGTCTCTGCGGCGCATCATCCTGCGCATTGCCGAACCGGGTCTGCGCACGTGGCAGAAGAAAGCGATCTCGAAAAGACAGAACCAGCGTCACAGCGACGACTGGAAAAGGCGCGCGAAGAAGGGCAGGTGCCTAACTCGCGCGAACTGGCGACCTTTCTCGTCACCATCACCGGTGTCGCCGGCATGTCTGCGCTCGCTGGCTGGATGTGGCCGCGCAGCGCCGATCTGCTGCGCGACGGGCTGACCATAGACCGGCGCGCCATCTTCGATCCGGCGGCGATGTTCGCGCTGCTGATCGAGCGCTCCACCGATGCCCTGCTGATGCTGGCGCCGCTGTTCATCGCGCTGATGCTGGCAGCCTTCGTGTCGCCCTTCCTGATGGCGGGCTGGAACTTCGCGCCGAAGGCACTCGAACCGAAATTCTCGAAACTGAATCCGGCAGCCGGTCTGAAGCGCATGTTCTCGTCCACGGCGGCGGTCGAGCTGGGCAAGAGCATCGGCAAGGCGACATTGGTCGGCGCCGTCGCGGCCTGGGTGGTCATGCGCGACCACGAGAAGCTGTTCGCACTGTTCGGTGCGCCGGTTGACGTCGCGCTCGGCGCCACCGGCGATCTGATCATGACGGCAACCCTGCTGCTGGTCGCCGGCATGGCGCTCATCGTCGCCATCGATGTGCCCTTCCAGCTCTGGCACTACCACTCCGAACTGAAGATGACCAAGGAGGAGGCGCGCCAGGAGTTCAAGGAGCAGGAGGGCGATCCGCACGTCAAGGGGCGCATCCGCCAGCAACAGCGCGAAATGGCGCGCAGCCGGATGATGGCCAACGTGCCCAAGGCCGACGTGGTGGTGACCAACCCGACCCACTACTCGGTTGCGCTGCGCTACGACGCGGCGCGCGGCGGTGCGCCGCGCGTGGTTGCCAAGGGGGCGGGCGAGGTGGCGCTGCGCATCCGTACCGTCGCCACCGAGCACGGCGTGCCGCTGGTCGAGGCGCCGCCGCTGGCGCGCGCGCTGCACAAGCACTGCGAACTGGAGCAGGAAGTGCCGGCACGACTGTTCCGCGCGGTGGCCGAGGTGCTGGCCTATGTGTACCAGCTGAATGACGCCTTTGCCCGCGGCGGCGGCATTCCGAAGATGCCCGACGACCTGCCGGTGCCGGAAGACATGGACCCGGGCAGCGACTGACCTGCCGTACAGGGGGCCTGTCCGACCGTATGTCGGATAGATGGATTCTCGCCTCAAGCGCTGTGTGCAGCAGCCGTTAAGTCATTGAGTTTCATGCACACAATCAGCTCCTGAGGGACTCTCCATGAAGAACCTGAGAATCTCCACCCGTCTTGCGCTCGGCTTCGGTCTGATCGCACTCATCTTCGTTGCGGTGGCCGTTTTCGTTGAAATCCAGTCGGTGCGCATGAGTGCCAGCGCGCACGAAATCCGCGCGCTGACCCAGCCCAAGGTCGATGCGATCGCCGATCTCAACGATGCGGTACAGCGGGTGCGTGTCTATTCGCGCAGCGCCATCCTCGAAACCGAAGACGTCGCGATCCAGAAGGTACGCGTCAAGCTGGAAGGCTATGTCGGCAAGGCCGACGAGGCCGTCAAGCGCCTGGGCGCACTGGTCGCCTTGCCCGGCAGCGAACAGGCCGAGCGGGCGCTGTTTGCCCAGCTCGAACAGCGCTTGCAGGCCTTCCGCGGCATTTCGCAGGAGGTGCTGGCCCTGGCATTGGTCAATCGCAACACCGAGGCGAACGAACTGCTGCACTCGACGCATGGCCCAGCGGCGATTGCCCTGAATGAGGCGTCGATGGCGCTGCGCGAGCGCGTGCGCAGCCGCAACGACGGCGCCATCGCGGCGCTAGAGGACTCGGCCGAGGCACTGACGCGCGCCGTGGTTATCGCCGGTGCGCTGTTCATCGTCGCGGCAGTCGTCGTGTCGCTCATCATCACGCGCAGCATTTCCAGCCAGCTCGGCCATACCTTGTCCGCGGTGCGGCGGATCGCCGACGGTGACCTGACCACCGATCTGCGACCGGAGGGCGAGAGCGAGCCGGCGCAGGTGTTGCGCGCAGTCCAGTCGATGCAGCAGTCGCTGCGCGGCATGGTGCGCACGATAGGCGAGGCCACCGGCAAGCTCGGTGACTCGGCCGCCCACCTGTCGGGCGCCACCCAGCAGGTGCGGCTCGCCTCGGATTCGCAGGCGGAACTGGCGGCCGCGATGGCCGCCTCGCTGGAGGAGCTGTTGACCTCGATCACCCACGTCAGCGAGCTGAGCAACGAGGCGCGCGACGCGTCGCACGTGGCCGGTGAGCACGCCTCGGACGGTGCCAGCGACATCGGCCGCATGGTGGGGCAGATCCGCGAAGTGACCGAAGGCATCGAGAGCAGCGCGCAGCGCGCGCTCGAACTGGGCAGCGAAGTGGCGCATATCACCCGCATCGTCCATGTGATCCGTGACGTCGCTGACCAGACCAATCTGCTGGCGCTGAACGCAGCGATCGAGGCCGCGCGCGCCGGTGAGATGGGGCGGGGTTTTGCGGTGGTCGCCGACGAAGTGCGCAAACTGGCCGAACAGTCGGCGCGCTCGGCCACCGAGATCACCGACATGGTGACGCGCATCCAGAGTGGCGCGACCGAGGTGTCGAGCACCATGCAGAGCACGGTTCAGCGGGTGCATGCGGGTCTGGCGACGGCCGAGCAGGGACGGGCCAAGGTGCTGGACATCGATGCGCACGCCCGACAGGTCGCCGGCACGATAGGCGAGGTGTCCGGCGGCTTGCAGGAGCAGGCCGCAGCCAGCCAGGATCTGGCGCGGCGCGTCGAGCAGATCGTGCAGGTGGTCGAGGAGAACGCCAGTGCCGCAGCGTCGGTTGCCAGCTCGGCGAGCGAGCTGGCCAGCCTCTCCGAACAGCTGCAGGGTGAGGTGAGCCGCTTCCGCACGGCGGCCTGAGTCGGACAACACGCGGGCGAGCAGGCAAAAAAACGGGCACCACGCGGGTGCCCGAAAGGGGTCCTCAGAGAGAGGAAGGAGGAAACCTGTGTTCAGTCGGCCATGACGAGCCGGTTGCCCTGCAGCCTGACCTTGTCGCCGGTGCGCCAGACCGGTTCCGCGTCCAGCGTGACCGTGCGGTACTCGCCGTTTTCCATGCGCACACCCACTTCCCAGCGTGAGGTCGTGCGCTGCGTCTTTTCGACCTGATGGCCGGCATAGGCGCCGCCGGCAATGCCGATCAGCGTCGCGATCGTGCGCCCGCTGCCCTTGCCGACCTGATTGCCAAGCAGACCGCCAACCACGCCGCCGGCGGCGGCACCTAGACCGCTGGGGTCGGCCGCCGCCTTTACCTCGCGTACCGATTCGACCAGACCGCAGTCGGCGCAAACCGGCGCCGGAGCGCGATACTCGGCTTCGCTGCGCGGCAGCGTCTGCTCGTAGGCGGTGCGCGGCTGCGCCGGAATGACATCGATGCCCGAGTCGTAGGTCCGGTCCGCGACCTTGACCGCACCTGCCTCGCCAGCGTCGGCGACATGCACCTTCTTCTCTGGCACGGCCTTGACGACCGGCTTCTCGCTGCGCTTTTCAGCGGGCTTGTCAGCGACGGCGGTCGGCTGAGCCGGTTCGGGGGCGGCAACGACTGCTTGGGTCGCCGGAGCCGGCGTCGTGCCGGTCTGTGCGGCGGCCGCGATGACCGGTGCAGGCGTGGCTGGCTCGAAGAAGCCGGACATTTTGGCGATGCCGACTGCGCTGAAGGCGGTGACCGAGACAGCGGCCACCCACAGAGCGGGGTGAAGCGAACTGGCTGAAGCGGCACGGGCCGGGGCGTTCATCTGTAGTCTCCTGGGACTGGGGTGCGACAGTGCAAGTAACGCACGCCGACGTGAACAGGAGCGCCCCCTGTTTGTAAGGGCGTTTTGCGCTGCGTAACAATCCAGTCAACCCAATAGCCGGGGAAAACCCCTCTTCTTTCTCCGGTTTGATGGACGTCACCTGCGATGAAATGTCGTCATGGCTACGTCCCTCTCGTTCCGTCAGGTCATCGGTTCCCCGAACATCGCCCAGATGGCTGCGCCGCTGCTCATCGTCCTCATCCTGTCGATGATGGTGCTGCCGTTGCCCACCTTCGTGCTGGACGTGTTTTTCACGTTCAACATCGCGATGTCGGTGATGGTGATGCTGGTGGCGCTCTATACGACAAAGGCGCTCGATTTCTCGGTATTTCCGTCGGTCCTGCTGGTGACCACGCTGCTGCGCCTGTCGCTGAACGTGGCTTCCACCCGGGTCGTTCTGCTCGAAGGCCACACCGGCCCGGATGCGGCCGGCAAGGTGATCGAAGCCTTCGGCCACTTCCTGGTCGGCGGCAACTACGCGGTCGGCATCATCGTTTTCATCATCCTGACCGTCATCAACTTCGTCGTCGTTACAAAAGGCGCCGGCCGGATCGCCGAGGTGGGCGCTCGTTTCACGCTGGACGCGATGCCCGGCAAGCAGATGGCGATCGACGCCGACCTGAACGCCGGCCTGATCGGTGAGGACGAGGCGCGCCGCCGCCGCAAGGAAATCGCCGACGAGGCGGATTTCTACGGTTCGATGGACGGTGCGTCCAAGTTCGTGCGCGGCGACGCCATCGCCGGCATCCTCATCCTGCTCATCAACATGATCGGCGGCATGCTGATCGGCGTCATGGAGCACGACATGGGCGCCGGCCAGGCTGCAAAGTCCTATGTCCTGCTGACCATTGGCGACGGCCTGGTCGCGCAGATCCCGGCGCTGGTGATTTCGATCGCCGCCGGTCTGGTGGTGTCGCGCGTCGGCAACGATGGCGATGTGGGCGGCCAGGTGATCGGTCAGCTGTTCGGCGATCCGCGTGTGCTCGGCATTTCCGCCGGCATCATGGGCCTGATGGGCATGATCCCCGGCATGCCCAACTTCGTTTTCCTGCTGATCGCCGCCGGCCTCGGATACCTTGCCTGGCGCGGCATGCAGAAGGCGGCGTCGCCCAAGGTGAAGGAGGCGGCGGAGAAGAAGGCGGCCGAACAGGCGGCGGCGCAGTCGGTCACGCCGCCCGAGCAGCAGGAAGCGGCATGGACCGATGTCGTGCCGGTTGACACGCTGGGTCTCGAAGTCGGCTACCGCCTCATCCCGCTGGTCGATCGCGGCCAGGACGGCGAACTGCTCAAGCGCATCCGCGGCCTGCGCAAGAAGTTTGCGGCGGAAATCGGCTTCCTGACCGCGCCGGTGCACATCCGTGACAACCTCGAACTGAAACCCAACGGCTACCGCATCACGCTCAAGGGCGTCGATGTCGGCAGTGGCGAGGCCTATCCGGGCAGCCTGATGGCGATCAACCCGGGCCGCGTGGCGGGCTCGCTGCCGGGCCGCGAAGCACGCGATCCGGCGTTCGGCCTGCCGGCGGTGTGGATCGAACAAGGCCTGCGCGAGCAGGCGCATGCACTCGGCTACACCGTGGTCGATGCGGCCACCGTGATCGCCACCCACCTGAACCATCTCATCCTGACTCACGCCGCCGAACTGTTCGGCCGTCAGGAAGCGCAGGCGCTGCTGGAACACGTTGGCCGCGAACAGCCCAAGCTGGTCGAGGATCTGGTGCCGAAGGCGCTGCCGCTGGCGGTGGTGCAGCGCGTGCTGCAAAGCCTGCTGGAGGAGGGCGTGGCGATCCGCGACATGCGCTCCATCGTCGAGACGCTGGCCGAGTACGCGCCGCGTACGCAGGACCCGCTCGAACTGACCTCTCGCGTCCGGGTGGCGCTGGGCCGCGCCATCGTGCAGCAGCTGTTCCCGGGCAATACCGACGTCCAGGTCATGGTGCTCGACCCGGGTCTGGAGCGCCTGATCGGTCAGGCGCTCGGTGGCGGCGGCGACGGTTCGGTGATTGAACCGGGCCTGGCCGACACGCTGATGAATGAAGTGGCGCGCACCGCGCAGAACCAGGAAGAAATGGGTCTGCCGGCCGTGCTGCTGGTGCCGGCGCCGCTGCGCTGGCTGCTGTCGCGCTTCCTGCGCCGGGCGGTGCCCAGCCTGAAAGTGCTCGCCAATTCCGAAGTTCCTGAAACACGCACCATCAAGGTGACCTCTGTCATCGGAGTCAAATCATGACGCCTCGCAAATATCTCGCTGCCTCCGCCCGCGACGCCCTGCGCCGCATCAAGGAAGACCTCGGCCCCGACGCCATCGTGCTGTCGAACCGACCGGTCGAGGGCGGCGTGGAAATACTCGCGCTGCCGGCGAATGCGCTCGAGGCCATGACTGCACCGACGAAGAAGCCGGCCGCCGCGCCGGCACCGGCGCCGGTGGCACCGGTGGCGCGTACTGCCGCACAGCCCGCCGCGCGCGCCGAAGCGCAGTCCGCATTTCAGACCTCGTCCCGGCCCTACGGTGACGAGGATTTCGAGGTGACGCTGTCGAGCAGCCTCGCTGCGCGCAAGGTCGCACCGGCACCGGCTCCGGCGCAGGAAGTGCGGGCGCCGAAGCCCTGGCAGCCGTACAAGCCGCGTCCGGCGACGCCGAGCGAATTGCGCGATCTGGCACGCGGCCGTCAGCAGGCGCCGGCCAACGAGCACCTCGAAGCGCACGCCGAAGTGCCGCAGCGTCGTGCCGCACCGGCCGTCGAGGCCGCACCGCGCCACGCCGTGCAAGCGTCCGAGCCGGCGCCGCAGCTCGACGCCGCACTGCGCGAGGAACTGGGCAGCATCCGCCGCATGCTCGAACAGCAGCTGGCCGGTTTCGCCTGGGGCGAAATGTCGCGCAGCTCGCCGATCAAGACCACGCTGGCAGCCGAAATGCTTGAATCCGGCTTCAGCGCGGTGACCACCTACCGGCTGCTCGACCAGCTGAGCAGTTCCGACTCGCTGGCTGCCGCGCGCAATGAACTGCGCACGCTGATCGGCCGCGACCTGATCACGCTGAATTCCGACGCCGACATCATCGACCGCGGCGGCGTCTATGCGCTGGTTGGCCCGACCGGCGTCGGCAAGACCACCACCACCGCCAAGCTCGCCGCCCGCTGCGTCGTGCGCCACGGTGCAGACAAGGTGGCGCTGCTCACCACCGATGGTTACCGGATCGGCGCCCACGAACAGCTGCGCATCTACGGCCGCATCCTCGGCGTGCCGGTGCACGCGGTGCGCGACGCCTCCGACCTGCGTCGCATGCTGGTCGAGCTGCGCGACAAGCACATGGTGCTGATCGACACCGTCGGCATGAGCCAGCGCGACCGCGCCGTCGCCGAGCAGATCGCCATGCTGTCGTCGAGCGGCGACGTACGGCGCCTGCTGCTGCTGAATTCGGTCGCCCGCGCCGATGCGCTGGATGACGTGGTGCGCGCCTACTCGTCGCCGAATGGCGGCGCTGATCTGGCCGGCGCCATCATCAGCAAGGTTGACGAATCGGTGACGCTGGGGCCGGTGCTCGACGTGCTGATGCGCCACGAACTGCCTCTTTACTACGTCGCCAACGGCCAGCGCGTGCCGGAAGATCTGCACCTGCCCAACCGCGCCTACCTGATGCACCGCGCGCTGCGCGCAGCCGGCGAAGAATCGTCGCAACACCTCTCACCGCAGGACGCCGGCCTGTTGATGGCTGCCTCGCGTCGCGACCTGCGCAGCGAGGTGAGCCGTGGCTGATTTCATCCACGACCAGGCAGCCGGCCTGCGCGCCATGTTCCGCCGTTACCCGACGCAGCGCGTCGCCTTCGCCGGCGCGATGGATGGCGTCGGCAGTACCTCGATCGCGCTCGCCACCGCCATCGAAGCGGCCCGCAGCGGCCTGCGCGTGACACTGATCGACGAACACCAGGGCGCCGGCTCGGCCACCGCGCGGCTCGGCCTGACCTCGCGCATCGACCTGCTGCAGGCGATCAACCGCGACGTTGCGCTCGCCTCGGTACGGATCGCCTCGCAACACGGCGTGGCCGTGGTGCCGGCAGCCCGCCTCGCCGCCGCGTCGAAGCAGCTGAACCGATTGCAGACAGAGGCGCTGGATGAAGCGCTGGTCGAACTGACCCGCGATACCGAACTGCTGGTGATCGACTGCGCGCTCGACGACGGTCAGCTGTCGGCGCTGGCCCGTCGCGCCGACCGGCTGGCAGTGATCACCGCCGCCTCCGGCGTCAGCATCACCGCCGCCTACGCGCTGATCAAGCGTCACCTCGCCGGCAATGCGCCGGTGACCGGCGGCGCGGCCCGTCCGGTGCATGTCGGCGTCAGCCGCGCGCGCTCGGTGGCCGACGCCCGCCAGGCCTTTGCCAGCCTGAATGGCGTGGTGAGCGAACACCTGGGCAGTGCGCTGCACTGGCTGGGCTGCCTGCCGACCGGCTACCAGCGCCCGGTTTTCGCCACCGCGGGTGACGATGCCCTCAAGATCGGGCGCGATCTTGCCGAAAAGCTTTTCGTGACCCGCGAGGCGGAGAAAGCCGGTATGTTGTCGGCCCTGGACGACGCGCTCGCGGGTGACCGCAGCGACCGGGGAGGGCGTGCAGACGGATTCCCGGCCCAAGTGGCCTGACTGCACAAGCGACCCGCAGCAGAGGACGAACATGTACACCGCATCCGGAACACTGGACCGTGATCAGCTTGCCAAGCACTACGCGCCGCTGGTCAAGCGCATTGCCTACCACCTGATGGCCAAGTTGCCGGCCAGCGTGCAGGTCGAGGACATCATCCAGAACGGCATGCTGGGCCTGCTCGACGCGATGAGCCGCTACGAGGAAGGGCTGGGCGCGCAGTTCGAAACCTATGCCGTACAGCGCATCCGCGGCGCCATGCTCGACGGCCTGCGCGAGAACGACTGGCTGCCGCGCAGCCTTCGCCGCGACATGCGTCGCATCGAAACCGCCATCCACACGCTGGAGCAGCAGAAGGGCCGTCAGCCGACTGAAGGCGAACTGGCCGAATCGCTCGGCATGCCGCTGCCCGAGTACCAGAAGATGCTGCAGGAAGCGCGCGGCTATCAGCTCGTCTATTTCGAGGACTTCACCGACGGCGACGACGATGATTACCTCGACCGCCACAGCGTCGGTACGGAAGATCTCGATCCGCTCGAACGACTGCTCGACAAGAACATGCGCGACGTGCTGGTGCGCGCCATCGGCGATCTGCCCGACCGCGAAAAGACGGTGATGGGTCTCTATTACGAGGAAGACCTCAACCTGCGCGAGATCGGGGAAATCCTCGGCGTGTCCGAATCGCGCGTCTGCCAGCTGCACAGCCAGGCCATCGCCCGACTGCGCAGCCGCATCGCGGCGCGCGGCTGAGCGGAGTACGCGTGCGCGTCGATCGCATCAGCATCGCCGGCCTGCTGCTCGGTCTGGCTGCCATCATGCTCGGGCAGGTGCTCGAGGGCGGCAGCCTGTCGTCGCTGTTCCAGCCGGCCGCCTTCGTCATTGTGCTCGGTGGCACGCTCGGCGCGACCATGCTGCAGACCCGCTTTCCCATCTTCATGCGCGGCATGCGCATGGGACGCTGGGCCTTCGTCGCGCCGTCCCAGGTGCCGGACGACATGATCCGCAGACTGGTCGCCTGGGCCCAGCTGTCGCGGCGCGAGGGCATCCTGGCGCTGGAAAAGCAGGTGGGCAACGAATCCGATCCGTTCTACCGCAAGGGCGTGCAGCTGCTGGTGGATGGCGCCGATGCAACCCGCCTGCGCGAGGTGATGGAAGTCGAAATCACCACCTACGAGAACACCCTGCGTCAGGCGGCCCGTGTCTGGGATTCCGCCGCCGGCTATTCGCCAACCATAGGCATCATGGGCGCGGTGCTGGGCCTGATTCACGTGATGGAAAACCTGGGTGACCCGACACGGCTCGGCGCCGGCATCGCCACCGCCTTCGTCGCCACCATCTACGGCGTCGGTGCGGCCAATCTGGTGTTCCTGCCTATCGGTCGCAAGCTGCAAACCCACGTGTCGCAGCTCATCGCGGTGCGCGAAATCTTTGTCGATGGTCTGGTCGGCATCGCCAACGGCGACAACCCGCGCATCATCGAGGGCAGGCTGCTTGGCTACGTTGCTCAGGTGCCGGAGTGAGCGCGCCCCGCAAGCGTCGCTACGTGCCGGAGTCGGACGAGAATCACGACCGCTGGCTGGTTTCCTATGCCGATCTGGTCACCTTGCTGTTCGCCTTCTTCGTCGTCATGTATGCGATTTCCCAGGTCAGCGAGAGCAAGTACCGCGTGCTGAGTGCGTCGCTGAACAGCGCGTTCTCGGCCCGCGACGGCGTCCAGCTGATTGAGCTGCCTGCGGTGGCGCCGCCGCGCAGTGCGCTGCAGATCGAGCTCGATCAGGTCCGTCAGGCGCGTGCCGCAGCGAAGGAAAAGGAGAGGCGCGAACGCGCGCAGCGCACGATGACCGAGCTGACGCAGGCGCTGTCGGCACTGACGCGGGACGGCCAGGCCACGGTCACCGACGGTGCGCTCGGCATCACCGTCGATCTCGACGCGACCTTCCTGTTCGGTCGCGGCGACGCGACGCTGGAACCGGCGGCGCGCGACGTCATCGCGGCGGTGGCCAGCGTGCTGCTCTACAGCGATTTTCCGCTGGTGATCGAAGGACACACGGACAACGTGCCGGCTACCGGGCGTGGCATGTCGAACTGGTCGCTGTCGGCATTGCGCGCGGCGGCGGTGACCCAGGTGTTCGAGGAGCAAGGCATCATTCCGGCAAGGCTCACCGCGGCAGGACTTGCCGACCAGCGGCCGATTGCCGGCAACGACAGCGAAGAGGGGCGAGCGAAGAATCGTCGCGTATCCATCCGCATCGAAACCTACTCGACCGACCGCGCGGCGCTCAATGGCGCGCCGGCGAATGCGCCGGTCGAGGTACCCGAGGGCAGCCTCGGCTCCAGCTTCCCCAGGCTCTGATCACTGCGCCCGCTCGCGGCGTCCGCCGGGAGGCGGGCTGCCGCGCTCGCCGTGGCGGTCGCGCGCAGACCCGTCCTCTGCCCCGCGCCCGGGCAGACCGGAGTACAGCGCGGGCACCGTGCCCGGCAGCAGCCGGTCGGCGACGCGACGCTGGTTGGGGTCGAGCGTGCCGTAGAGCAGTTCCGCCGCCTCGGCGATGTCTTCCATCGCGACCAGCCTGTTGCGAACCACATCGACCTTGCGACCGATCTGCTTCACTGCGTTGACGCGTGTGACGGGACGCGGGTCCAGCCGCAGCTGGTCTGCCATCAACGCGCCTATCGTCTCGCGGTAACGCTCCCATAGAGGCTGCTGAAGAGCTGTCAGCGACAAGCTCTGCTCCACCTCGGCCAGTTGCGTCTGCAGATCGTCGACGACACCGGCACTGCCGCCGCTGCGCGCCTCGGCCGGAGACCCGCGTCGTGAGCGGTCGAAGTCGCCGTCCGGTGCGGAGGCGCAGGCGGTCATCAGCAGCACGAGGCTGAGCAGCGGGAGGGTGCGGGAAACGGGCATGGCATGTGGCCGGGGCTGTGGAACAGGCGGCCACGATGACAGCCACCGGCAAACACGCTGTGTCGCCGGGTCAAGCCATGTCGTGCGGGTGTAAGCGGGTGTTGCGCCCCGCAGTGCTCAGGCGCTGCCGAAGGATCGACGGCTGGTGCGTGCCGTCGCCTGACCGTCCGGCCCGTAGGTTGACGCCTGCTCGGCGGCCGACATCAGCACGGCAAGCGCCTGCTGGCTGGACTTCATCTGCGCGCGGATCATCAACCCGTTCGCCTGATTCGCGTCATGCGCTTCGCGAGCCAATTCGAGCAGGTCGGCAAATGGCTTGCGGCAGGCGGCCCATTCCGGTCCGCTGGCGAACAGTGCGTCGATGTCGGCCTTCGCCGGCTTCACGCCGGCACGCGCAAGCAGCGCCGAGCGCGCATCGCCCAACTGCGCGAGGCGGCCATAGACCTCCGACTTGCGTGCGGCAAGCACGGGCAGGGTATCGACATCACCGGATTCGAGCGCGCGGCGCTCGGCATCGAGATGGCCGATGGCCGCGCGCAAGGACGCGACCTCCTCGGTCATCAGTACGGACAGTCGCGCGGAAATCTGCGCGGCCAGTTCGTTCTGGGACATCAGGTCGCCGGGCGCGTATTCAGCATCTGGCGCACGCTTTCGATCAGGCTGTCGGCCACGCGATCGGCGTTGACCTTGAAGCGACCGTCAGCAATGGCCTGCTTGATTTCATCGACGCGAGCGCTGTTGACCACCGGCACGTTGGCAATGGTCGATTCGAGCTCGCGCAGACGCGAGGAGGTGCTCGAAACATCGACCTGGGCGCCCGCGGAAGGCGTGGCCGAAGTCGAATTGGTCGGGGTGTTGCCCGACGAGTTGCGCGTGGTCGAAGTTGAAGTCGGACCAAGCGGCTTTCCAGTTCCGTCGATTTTCACGATGAACCCTTTCAGAAGACGTTCGATCGGTATTACGACGACGACACGACAAAACTTTAGAACTTTTTGTAGGGAGCCGTCTTACACCGATGCCTGATGCGCACTATATCAAGCACCGAGGCGGCCCGCAGTTGAACAGTTCTCTCAATAGATCACTTCGACAAGACCGCCCGGACGTGCTACGCCGCTCACCACCTGACCGCTGCCGGTGCGGATCTGCACTGTCTGGCCTGACTGCGCGGTGGCCAGCGCACGGCCATCGTGACTGACCGAGAAGCCGTTGCCGCGTGCGAAAAGCTTCACGATCTGGCCCTGCTGCACGGCGACCGGTGCGCGCAGCCAGTCGGCGCGCAGCGGCTGACCGGCGCCGATGGCGACGTTCACCGATTGCCCGATGGCCTGCTGCGGATCGGTGATCATGTTCGGCGGCAGTTCGGTCAGGTCGCCACGCATGAAGGCGTAATCGCCGTCGGCCACCACCTGACCACGGCCCAGTGCCCGCGCGGCGACCAGATAGTCACCCTCGATGCGCACGCGCGACGGGATGTAGACGGTCCAGCCGGCGCCGGCGACGCAGCGTACGCCGACGCTGACGCGGCCCCAGGGCCGGGCGCCCGGCGGCAGGAAGGGCTCGTGCGCCGTGCAGGCGGCCAACGCGATCCGAGCGTCCGGCTGACCGACTTCGACCACAGCCTTGCCCGGCATGCTTGCTGCCTGCGCCGTCAGGAACTGGCTCACGGCGGCGCGCAGCGCGTCCGGTGAGGTCTGTGCCTGCGCGCTGGAGCACAGGGCAAACAGCAGCATGAGAAGAGGACGACGGAACATGGGCGGATCTCCTGGCGATGGACGCATTCGATCACGCTGCTTGCAAGGTCGATGCCGGAAATAGCGGGTGAAGCACGGTTCTGTTCCGCTGCGCCGTGCCCGGCGCCAGCGGTGCGCCCATTGCCGCAGAGAAATTCCTTTTCCGGCAAGGGTTTGAAGGCGGGTTGTTCGGTTCTGCGCGGCAAACCTTGCCGCTTCGAGGCGGCAGAAGACGAGGAAAGGCGGGGTGCGAACAGTCCTTTTTTGCCGTTTCCGGTCGCACTCCGGCGCTTAAAGTCATTGGCACGATAGCTGCAATGGACTGCACATCATGCCGACACCTCTCGACCGACATCTCAACCTGCATCAAGCCGCCCTCGGCGTGCGTGCCGCGCGCCAGCAGCAGCTGGCGTCGAATATCGCCAACGCCGATACGCCGCACTACAAGGCACGCGATATCGAGTTCCGGAGCGCGCTCGAAAGCGCGCTGGGCGGCAAGCTCGGTGGTCCGGTGGAACTGGCGCGTACTTCCAGCTCGCACATCGAAGCCAAGGGCAGCGGCGCATTCGATCAGTCGATGAAGTACCGCACCGAAACGCAGTCCAGCGTCGATGGCAACACCGTCGATATGGACGTCGAGCGCGCGGCATTTGCCGAGAACTCGGTGCAGTACGAAGCGCTGCTCACCTTCATCAGTGGTCGCCTGCGCACGATGCAGCAGGCGATCCAGGGCCAGTAAGGAGGCTGAACCATGGCAGGAAACATGTTCAATGTGTTCGGCATCGCCGGTTCCGCACTGACTGCGCAGTCGGTGCGACTGAACACGACGTCCAGCAATCTCGCCAACGCCGACTCGGTCACCACGGCCAACGGCCAGCCCTACCGCGCCAAGCAGGTGGTGTTCGAGATGAAGCCGATCGCCGACGGCAGCGAAGCCAGTGGTGTGCGCGTGACGCAGATCGTCGAGAGCGCGGCGCCGCTGCGCAGCACCTACGATCCGACCAACCCGGCTGCCAACGCCGACGGTTACGTGCAGATGCCCAACGTCAACGTGGTGGAGGAGATGGTGAACATGATCTCCGCCTCCCGCTCCTATCAGACCAACGCGGAAATGATGAATACCGCGAAGCAGCTGATGCTCAAGACCCTCACCATCGGACAGTAAGGACAACGCCATGGCCACCAATCCCGTCAATGGCAATTCTGCCGCCGACCTCTACAGCTCGCTGAACACTACGCAGAAGCAGGCAACGTCCGAACTCGACGCGGCACAGAACCGCTTCCTGATGCTGCTCACCACGCAGCTCAGAATGCAGGATCCGCTCAGCCCGATGGACAACGCGCAGGTCACTTCGCAACTGGCGCAGATCAGCACCGTCGATGGCATCACCAAGCTCAACAGCACGCTGGAAAAGATGATGGAGAGCACCAGCGATGCACAGCACCTGCAGGCGACGGCGCTGGTGGGTCACGCCGTGCTGATCGAAGGTTCAGACCTGAAGCTGGTCGAAGGACAGTCGATGGGCGGCGTGGAGCTGACCACACCTGCCGACGACGTGGTCGTCACCATCAAGGGCGCGAACGGCGTGATCGTCCGAGAGATGGCGCTGGGCGATCAGGAGGCCGGCATCACGCAATTCGTCTGGGACGGCAAGGATAACTCTGGCACGGCAGTTGCTCAGGATGGCTCGTACTCCTTCTCCGTGAAAGCGGTGCAGGGAGGCAAGACGCTGACCAGCACGCCGCTCGAACTCGCGGTGGTCGGCAGCGTCGAGCGCACCGGCGGTGTTACCCGCCTGAATGTGGGCCAGCAAGGGCTGGTCACGATGAACGACATCAAGCAGATCTACTGATCGGGAGTTGAATCATGGCCTTCCAGCAAGGACTTTCCGGACTGAACATCGCCTCCAAGGCGCTCGACGCGATCAGCAACAACGTCGCGAACTCGACCACCGTGGGTTTCAAGCAGTCGCAGGCACAATTTGCCGACATCTACGCGACCACGCTGGGCGGCGGCGGTTCGGCCCAGATCGGTATCGGCGCTCGGGTGAATGGCGTCGCCCAGCAGTTCTCGCAGGGCAACATCACCGTCACCAGCAATCCGCTGGACATCGCCATCAACGGTGAGGGCTTCTTCCGGATGAGCGACAACGGCGATGTGCTCTACACGCGCAACGGCCAGTTCTCAGTCGACAAGCAGGGCTACATCGTCAATGGCTCCGGTTACCGGCTCACTGGCTATGGCACCGACGCCAACGACAACATCGTGGTGACTGCACCGATCGATCTGCGCATCGACACCGCGCTGTCCGGCGCCGAGCCGACGTCTACCACGGCGGCAGACCTCGCGGTCAACCTCGATTCACGACTGTCGCCGCCGGCAACTGCACCGTTCTCGACGGCAGACACATCGAGCTTCTCCTATTCGACATCGATGACGACTTACGACTCGCTCGGCAATCCGCACGTGATGTCGATGTACTTCGTCAAATCGGCTACGCCGAACGAGTGGGATCTGTACACCACGCTGGATGGCGGTGCGCCGACTGCGGCCACCACGCTCACCTTCAACTCGAACGGTGGCCTGGTCGGCCCGTCCACGGTGGCGCAGTCCTTCGCCATCACCACCGGCGCCACCAGCCCGCTGACTTTCGATCTCAACCTCGGCAACTCGACCCAGTACGGCACTACCTTTAGCGTGAATGCCGTGGCGCAGGATGGCTACACCTCGGGCCGGCTGTCCGGCCTCAGCGTGTCGCCGGAGGGCATCATCCAGGGCCGCTATACCAACGGCCAGTCGCGCACGCTGGGTCAGGTCGTGCTCGCCTCATTCCAGAACCCGGATGGCATGGTGCAGCTGGGCAGCAACGCCTGGGCGGAAACTTCGTTCTCCGGTCCGCCCGCTGTTGGTGAGCCCGGCACCGGCAATCGCGGCGGTCTGCAGCCGGGCGCGGTCGAGGATTCCAATGTCGATCTCACCGCAGAACTGGTGAACATGATCACGCAGCAGCGCGCCTATCAGGCGAACGCGCAGTCGATCAAGACCCAGGATCAGATCATGCAGACGCTGGTGAACCTGCGCTGACGCGCACTGAGGAGCTGCCATGGACCGCGTGATCTATACCGCGATGACCGGCGCGAAGTGGACGATGGAGCGCCAGGCTTCGGTCGCCCACAATCTCGCCAATGCATCGACCACCGGCTATCGCGCGGAGGAGCACCGTCTGCGTGCCGTGCAGGTGCAGACCGAGGCGTTCGCGTCGCGCGCATTCGTCATCGACGCCAGCGTGAAGAACGACTACACGCCGGGCGCGCTGCAGCAGACCGGGCGCTCATACGACATGGCGATACAGGGCAAGGGCTGGTTCACGCTGGCCATGCCTGACGGCACCGAGGCCTACACGCGCAACGGCCACTTCCAGGTCAGCCCGACCGGCATCCTGCAGAACCATGAGGGTATTCCTCTGCAGGGCGAGACCGGTCCGATCACCGTGCCGCCGGACACCGAGGTGACGCTGGGGGCCGACGGCACGCTGTCTGCCGTGCAGCGCACCGGCGGCGTGAACCAGGTCAACCCGATCGGCCGTCTGAAGCTGGTCGATCCGCCCGAGAACACACTCAAGCGCGGCGACGACGGCTTGTTCCGCTCGACTGCACCCGGACTGCAGCCGCAGGCACAAAACGTGCGTGTCGTCGGCGGCTACCTCGAAGGCAGCAATGTGAATGTGGTCGATCAGGTGGTGGCAATGATTTCGCTGTCCCGCCAGTTCGAGATGCAGACCAAGATGCTGCAGACCGCCGAACGCAACGACCAGGCTGCCTCGCAGGTTCTGGGCAACAACTGACAACCGGAGTAACCGACCATGATTCGCTCGCTGTGGATTGCCCGCACCGGCATGGATGCACATCAGACTCAGCTCGATGTCATCACCAACAACCTCGCGAACGTCAGTACCAACGGTTTCAAGCGTGCCCGCGCTGTGTTCGAGGATCTGCTGTACCAGACCATGCGTCAGCCGGGCGCGCTGAACACGCAACAGAACACCATTCCGTCGGGCCTGCAGATTGGTACCGGCGTGCGTCCGGTGGCGACCGAACGGATCCATACGCAAGGCAATATCCAGCAGACCGGCGGCACGCTCGACGTGGCCATCCAGGGCGAAGGCTTCTTCCAGATCCAGATGCCGGACGGCACGCTGTCCTATACCCGCGACGGCGCTTTCCAGAAGGACGCGCAGGGCGTCATGGTTACCTCAAGCGGCTTCCCGGTGCAGCCGCAGATCACCATTCCGGCTGATGCAGTGTCGGTCACCATCGGCCGTGATGGCGTGGTGAGCGTGCTGCAGGCCGGTCAGAACGCGCCGACCCAGATCGGCCAGCTGCAACTGGCGACCTTCGTGAATACCGGTGGCCTGCAGAGCGTCGGCGAAAACCTGTTCGTCGAAACCGCCTCCAGCGGCGTGCCGACGCCGAACACCCCGGGCACCAATGGCGCCGGCCTGCTCAATCAGGGCTTCGTCGAAACGTCGAACGTGAACGTGGTCGAGGAACTGGTGAACATGATCCAGACCCAGCGCGCCTACGAAATCAACTCGCGCGCCATCCAGACGTCGGACCAGATGCTGGCCCGACTGACCCAGCTGTAAGAGATCCGGCGGAGACCACCATGAATGCCCAACGCCTTCACCTTGCCGCCCGCTGCGCAGGTTTTGCCGTGGTGCTGGTCGTGGCGGCAATGCTTGCCGGCTGCGTCACGACGACGCCGCCGACCGCGGTGCATCAGCCGATGTCGGTGCGTCCGGAACCGCGTCCGCAGTATCAGACCAACGCTGGCGCGATCTTTCAGCCGGGCGCCGTGCGACCGCTGTTCGAGGACCGTCGCGCGCGCATGGTCGGCGACACGCTGGTGATCAACCTGAGCGAGCGCACGCAGGCGGCGAAGAAGTCGTCGAGCTCGGCTGATCGCTCGCAGGACATCGAGGTCAGCGTGCCGCGCATCGCCGGCGTGCCGCTCAAGGGCGCACAGGGCATCGGCGTGCAGGCGAACAGCGAGAACGTGTTCGCCGGCAAGGGCGCGTCCTCGGCCGACAACAACTTCACTGGCACCATCACCGTCACCGTGATCGAGGTGCTGCCGAACGGCAATCTGCTGGTGTCCGGTGAGAAGAAGGTCGCGATCAACCAGGGCGACGAGTACATCCGCTTCTCCGGCGTCGTGAATCCGACCCAGGTGACCGCGGCGAACACGGTGCAGTTGACCCAGGTGGCCGATGCGCGCATCGAGTACCGCGCCACCGGCTATATCGACGAGGCGCAGGTGATGGGCTGGCTGGGGCGCTTCTTCCTGAGCTTCCTGCCGCTGTGATGAGGAATCAGCCCTCTTTTCCGGCCATCGGGTTCCTGGTCGCCGGCGTATAAAAGGCACTGTACTGCCGCCCGGAAGGCGAACTGAAATGAAGCGCTTCATCACATTCTTCGTACTTGCATGGCTGGCCGCGCTGCCCGCCAGTGCCGAGCGCATCAAGGACCTGGCGTCGCTGTCGGGCGTGCGCAACAACCAGCTGGTCGGCTACGGCCTGGTGGTCGGCCTCGATGGCTCCGGTGACCAGACGACGCAGACCCCCTTCACCGTGCAGAGCGTGATCAACATGCTCGGCAACATGGGTGTGACCTTGCCGCCCGGGCAGAACCTGCAGCTGAAGAACGTCGCTGCGGTGATGGTGACCGCCAGCCTGCCGTCCTTCGCGCGGCCCGGTCAGGCGATGGACGTGACCGTGTCGTCAATGGGCAACGCCAAGAGTCTGCGCGGCGGCACCC
Source organism: Methyloversatilis sp. (assembly GCF_965284615.1). GTDB lineage: Bacteria > Pseudomonadota > Gammaproteobacteria > Burkholderiales > Rhodocyclaceae > Methyloversatilis. Next base: position 3,229,745 of record NZ_OZ260098.1, on the reverse strand, counting down.
TCGTGATGACGCCGCTCAAGGGCGCGGACGGCCAGATCTACGGCATGGCCCAGGGCAATGTGGTGGTCGGCGGCGCCGGCGCCTCGGCCGGTGGGTCGTCGGTCACCATCAATCATCTGTCCGTGGGCCGCATTGCCGGTGGCGCCACGGTCGAGCGCGCGGTGCCGACGGCGGTGGGCGAGGGCGATTTCATCAATCTCGAAACCCACACCACCGACTTCGGCACCACGCAGCGCATGGTCGATGCGATCAACGGCAGTGCCGGTCCCGGCACCGCGGTGGCGGTCAACGCCCGGCGTATCCAGGTGCGCGCACCGCTGGACCCGAACCAGCGCGTCGCCTTCATGAGCCGCATCGAGAATCTCGACGTCACGCCGGCGCAGCAGGCCGCCAAGGTGATCGTCAATTCGCGCACCGGTTCGGTGGTGATGAATCAGGCGGTCACGCTGGACAGCTGTGCGGTCGCACACGGCAACCTGTCGGTGACCGTCAGTTCCGAGCCGGTGATCAGCCAGCCGGCGCCGTTGTCCGGCGGGCAGACCGTGGTGGCGGAACGCAACCAGATAGACATCCAGCAGGAAGGCAGCGCGCTGATCAATGTGAAGAAGGGCGCCAACCTGTCTGAAGTCGTTCGTGCGCTGAACGCGCTGGGGGCCAATCCGCAGGATCTCATCATCATCCTGCAGGCGATGAAGGCGGCCGGTGCCCTGCGCGCCGAACTGGAAGTGATCTGATGGAGAACGCCGCGCTCAACACGCTGGCCGCCGACGTGCGCGGCCTCGACGTGCTGCGCCGCGCGGCGCGCGACAACTCGCCGGAGGCGCTGAAGGCCGCAGCCAAGCAGTTCGAGGCGATGTTCCTGCAGGTGGTGATCAAGTCGATGCGCGAGGCCTCGCACGGCGACGAACTGTTCGGCGGTCAGGAAAGCAAGATGTACCAGGACATGCTGGACCAGCAATGGGCCCAGGTCATGACCGAAGGCGGCGGTACCGGTCTGGCGCGCGTGCTCGAACGGCAGCTGTCGGCGAACGCGAACAGCGCCGATACCTCGGTGAGGCCCGAACTGAAGCCGCTGTCCGAGGCCGGGCTGTTCCAGGGCCTGCCGCGGATGCCGGCAGCGGCAAGCTCTGCCGCCCTGCGGCAGAGTCTGCAGCCGGGTGAAGCAGCCGCTGCCGCCGACCTCGAAGCGGCATTGGCCGAACTTGCGCCGGTCAGGACGCGCGATGTGCCGGAGCACGCGCGTGCCTTCGTCGAGCGGGTATGGCCGGCCGCGCTGTCGGCCAGTCGTGCGACTGGCATTCCGGCGCAGTTCCTGGTTGCCCAGGCCGCGCTCGAAACCGGCTGGGGCCGAGCCGAACTGACGTCGGCCGACGGTACGCCCAGCCACAACCTTTTCAATATCAAGGCCGGCAGCAGCTGGCAGGGGCAGACCGTCACCGTTTCGGCCAGCGAGTTCATCGACGGCCGCTGGACCAAACAGACGGATGCCTTCCGCAGTTACGGCTCCTACGAAGAAAGCTTCGCCGACTACGCCCGTCTGTTGCAGAACCAGCCGCGCTACGCCCGCGTGCTCGGTGCGCAGGACGCCGGCAGTTTCGCCCGCGGCCTGCAGCAGGCGGGTTACGCCACCGACCCGGCTTACGCCGACAAGCTCGAACGCATCATCAAGGGCCCGTTGCTGCGCGCCGCCTTGTCGGGCTGATCCTGCGGGCGGGGCGGTAGCGCCGGCCCGCCGCTCACGGCAGCAGCTCCAGACAGCGCGCACGGATCAGGCTGGCCTGCCGGGCCGCACCCGCATCCAGAAGCGCCTTCTCGCAGGCCAGCAACGCACGGCGCACGCCCGCCTCGTCGGTGGCGTCGCGCAACAGCGGCTTCAGCGCGTCGGTCTGTCCGCGCAAGGCGCGCTCCACACTTTCGATCAGGTAGAGGCGGGCCAGCGCCAGCGACTTCCGCCCGGTGGAGGCGACCGGCGCCGGGCGCTCGATGTCGAGCAGTCCGAGTTCGATCAGCCTGGTCAACGCGGCCGCCGCATCCGTGTCGCCGCTGGCCGCCCGGCCGAGAGCGGCAAGCAGGCCGGCAAAATCCTGCCGCCCGTCGGCGACTATCAGCACCGCGCGTTCGAGCGGTGTCAGCCGGTGTGCCCGCCGGACCACCTCGGCGCGTCCGGCCGATGTCTTGAAAGCCACGTCCGTGGCCGATATGCGATGAGCGGGAGTGACCATCCCCGACATTGTTCCAGTCCAGTGTGACGCCTATAAAACGGAGCTGGCAAAGCTCTTGCTTTGACGTGTCCCAAGCACTCTGACGAGACGGCACATCATGGGAACGCAGCTCTACAGCATCGGCATCTCCGGACTGAATGCGGCACAGGCCGCGCTGGTCACGACCGGTCACAACATTTCGAATGCGGCGACCACCGGTTACACCCGGCAGGAAGTCATCTTCGGCACCAACGATCCGCAGCAGACCGGCGCCGGCTTCTTCGGCCAGGGCGCACGGATCGAGACCGTACGCCGCATCTACAGCCAGTTCCTGACGGCCCAGGTGATGGAGGCGCGTACGCAGAGCGCCGAGTACAACGCCTACGCCGATCAGATCGGCGCCCTCGACAACCTGCTTGCCGACGCCGACGCGGGCATGTCGCCGGCGATGTCCGGCTTCTTCGATGCGCTGCAGAGCGTGACTGCCTCGCCCACCTCGCTCGCCGCCCGGCAGTCGGTCATTTCGGCTGCACAGGCCATGACCGCGCGCTTCAATGCGCTCGATCTGCGGCTGGACGAGGTCCGTACCGGTCTCAATGGCGAAATCTCCGGCACGGTCGAGGAAATCAATCAGCTCGCGACGCAGATCGCCCGCTACAACAACCAGATTGCCGTGGCCGAGGCGAGCACCGGTCCGACCCGTCTGGCCAACGACATGCTCGACATGCGCGAGCGGCTGATCAGCCAGCTGAACGACCTGGTGCGTGTGACCCAGCTGCAGCAGAGCGATGGCTCGATCAATCTATTCATCGGCAACGGTCAGCCCGTCGTCGTCGGTGGCAGCGCCTTCCTGCTGACTGCCGGACCGTCGGTCGAGGACGCCAGCCGTACCGAAGTCACCTACACGGCCCCCGGCGGCACCGTGCTGCGCATGCAGGAGTCCTCGCTCAGCGGCGGCAAGCTCGGTGGCCTGCTGGCCTTCCGCCGCGAAACGCTGGACGAGGCGCAGAACGCGCTCGGTCGCGTCGCCATCGGCATGGCGGAGCAGTTCAACGCGCAGCACCTGCTCGGCCAGGACCTGAACGGTGCGCTGGGCACGGCCTTCTTCAACACCCTGTCCGGCAGCGCGCTGCCGGCAAGCACCAACGACACCGTCGCGGCAGCACAGGTCAACGTGACGATCAACGATTCGTCTGAACTGACCACCAGCGACTACCGTCTGCGCTACGACGGCGCCAACTACACGCTCACCCGCCTTTCCGACAACGTGAGCTGGACCGCGGCGACGCTGGGCGGTCTGCCGCCTGCCGGCAGCCCGCAGGGCTTCACGCTGGATTCGGGCGCTACCACTCTGGCCGCCGGCGACAGCTTCCTGATCCAGCCGACGCGCAATGGCGCCTCGGACATCCGCACGCTGCTGTCGGACCCGCGCATGCTGGCGGTGGCGATGCCGATCAGCACTGCGGCCAGCCTGAACAATTCCGGCTCCGGCAGCATCAGTGCCGGTACCGTCACCTCGACCACCGGCCTGCCGTTGGGCGGCCCGATCACGCTGACCTTCGACGCCGCGACCAATGTGTTCAACGTGACCGGCGGGCCGGGCGGCACCATCGCCTACAACCCGGCCACCGATTCGGCCGGCGCAAGCTTCACCTTTGCCGGCCAGGGCGGCTTCACCTTCCAGCTGTCGGGAATTCCGCGCGACGGTGACACCTTCACCATCCAGGCCAATGCCAGCGGTCAGGGCGACAACCGCAACCTGCTGGCGCTGGCCGCGCTGCAGGATGCGGACACGCTGGCCGGCGGCACCACCGGTTTCCAGGGAGCTTACGCGCAGATGGTGGCCGAGATCGGTTCGCAGGCACGCGAAATCCAGGTGAACCAGAAGGCACAGGACGTGCTGCTGTCGCGTGTCACCGAGTCGCAGCAGTCGCTGTCGGGCGTCAATCTCGATGAAGAAGCGGCCAATCTGCTCCGTTATCAACAGGCATACCAGGCGTCCGGCAAGATGATTGAGATCGCCAGTCGGCTGTTCGATACCGTGCTGCAGCTGGGCGGCTGAGGAGAGTTGTAATGCGTGTTTCGACCAATACCATCTATGAGACCGGCACATCGGGGCTCGTGCGTCAGAGCGGCGACCTGTTCAGGCTGCAGCAGCAGTTGTTCAACCGGTCGCCGCGTGCTGGCGCCCTCTGACGATCCCGTGGCGTCGGCGCGTGCGCTCGAAGTCGAGCAATCGAAGTCGATGAACGACCAGTTCGCGATCAACCGTCGTGACGCCACCAGTGCGCTCGGCTTTGCCGAATCACAGATCGCCACGGCCGGCGACATCCTGGCGACCATACGCGAGCGCCTGATCCAGTCGCGCAGCGCGGCGCTGGCTGATTCCGACCGCAAGGCGATTGCCACCGACATCCGCGCGATGTTCTCCGAAGTGATGGGTATCGCGAATTCGCGCGATGCGTTCGGCGACTATCTGTTCAGCGGCTACAAGAGCACGACCCAGCCCTTCTCCGGCAGTGTCGAGGCCGGTGTGAGCTACGCCGGCGACGATGGTCAGCGCGAGGCGCAGGTGGGCAGCAATCGCCGTCTGGCAATCAGCGATTCCGGCGCCAACGTGTTCATGCGCGTGCCCTCGGGCAACGGCAATTTCTCGCTGACGCCGGACCCGGCGAACCGCGGCACCGCCGTGCTCGACGCCGGCAGCGTCACCGACATGAGCGCGTGGAACGATCCGGCCAATTCGGGCGACTTCGAGGTCGTATTCGCAGTGTCCGGCGGCACGACCACCTACGACATCATCGACAACGCGAGCGGCAATTCGCTGCTGACCGGCGCCGCACCGGGCGGCGCGCCGCTGCCGCGGACCTTCCTGCCGGGCGACGTGATCAACTTGCGTTCGAACGGCGGTTCCGAGCCGCCCTTCAATTTCGGCGCTCGCTTCTCGATGACCGGTGCGCCGGCCGACGGTGATCGCGTGTCCCTGGAGATCAGCACTTCGCAGAGCGTGTTCGAAACCATCGGCGACGTGATCCTCGCGCTCGAGCAACCCGCGTCCGGCGACGCGAATGCGCTGGCCAAGGTGAGCAATGCGATCGGCTCGGCGATCTCGAACATTGATCAGTTGACCGACAACCTGCTGACCGCGCGCGCGCGCATCGGCGCCCGGAGCTCCGAACTCGCGGCGCTCGATTCGCTCGGCGAGGAGGTGAATCTGCAGTTCGAGTCCTCGCTGTCGAACCTGCGCGACCTGAACTACACCGAGGCGCTGAGCAAGCTCACGCAGCAGCAGGCGTATCTGCAGGCGGCCCAGCAGTCCTTCCTTAAAGTGTCCGGCCTGTCGCTGTTCAACTTCATCGGAGCCTGATCATGACGGCACGCCTGTCCGCAGCCTTGCTTGCCGCCACACTGGCGGCGGCCTGTTCGTCGCTCGATCGCTCGTTGCCAAGTGCGACCAGTTCCGTCATTCCGGATACCAAGCTGCGCTTGACGCCGGGCTACACGACGACGCCGGAAAAGCTCATCTACTTCGCCGGTGCTGCCTATCTCGCCTACGTCGTGCTCGATCCGATGGCGCCGAACTGGACCATCGAGGAGGCGCAGCTGTCCGAGGACACCTACTACCTCGGCATGAAGAAGATGCGCACGCGGCCGGGCGGCGAGGGCGAGGCGCGCATGGTGTTCCGCCGGCGTGCCGAACAGCTGGCGCGCGCTGGCGGCTACGCCGGCTACGACATCGTCAGCTACAGCGAGGGCATACAGTCCGAACTGGTCGCGCAGCGCATCGGCGAAGGGGTGATACAGCTGCGCCACGGCACGCGCTGAATCGCCGCCGGCCGCGCTGCCGGCTGCGGTACACTTCGCCCGATGCCGCTCCCCTACTGGCGACTGTCCGCCTACTACCTCTTCTATTTCGCCTTCGTCGGCGCCTTTTCCCCGTACTTCGGGCTCTACCTGTCCTCGATCGGCTTCTCCGCCGCCGACATCGCCATCGTCATGTCGCTGATGCAGGTGATGCGCATCGTCGCGCCCGGCATGTGGGGCTGGCTGGCCGATCGCATCGGTGCGCGTACGCCCATCATCCGTGGTGCCGGTGCGGCCAGCCTGGTCGGTTTCCTCATTTTCTTCAGTACCGAACAGTTCATTGGCGTGTTCGTGGCGATGGCGCTGATGTCCTTCTTCTGGAGCGCTTCGCTGCCGCTGGTCGAGGCGCTGACGCTGGAGCACCTGAAGTCGAAGGTGGCCCGCTACGGCGCCATCCGCGTATGGGGCTCGATCGGCTTCGTCATCACCGTGCTGGCGCTGGGTGAAATGCTGGACCGTACCGGGCTGCGCGCCGTGCTTTGGGCCTGCAGCCTGATACTGGGCGGCATCTGCCTGTTCGCCTTCAGTTTGCCTGAGGCGCCGGAACACGCCGACCGTCCGCGCGCCACCGAGGGCCTGCGCGACATCCTGCGTCGCCGCCCGGTGGCGGGCCTGTTCGGCGCTGCCTTCTTCATGAGCTGTGCGCACGGTGCGCTGTACGTCTTCTACTCGATCCACCTGGATGAGCATGGCTATAGCAAGAGCCTGATCGGCGCCCTGTGGACGCTGGGCGTACTGGCCGAGATCGCCGTTTTCCTGTGGATGCCCTCGCTGATGCGCCGCTTCACGTTGCGCGCCATGCTGCTGGCGGCTCTGGCCGCTGCCGTGCTGCGCTTCTCGATGATAGGTTGGCTGGTCGATTCTCTTCCCTGGCTGCTGGCGGCCCAGCTGCTGCACGGTCTGACCTTCGGCGCCTTTCACGCCAGTTCGGTGGCTGCGCTGAACCAGTGGTTCGACGCCCGCCAGCAGGGGCGGGCGCAGGCGCTCTACGGCAGCGTGTCCTTCGGCGCCGGCGGCATGGTCGGCGGGTTGATCAGTGGCTGGATGTGGGCGCCGCTCGGCGGCGGTTGGGCCTTCGTGCTCAGTTCAGTGTTCGCGCTGGCCGGATGTCTGCTGCTGGCGCGCATGTGGCCACCGGGTGAAGTGGTCAGGAGCGGCTGATCGCTGCCGGCTGAATGCTGCGCCGCAAGGTTATAATCCCTGGTTTCGCTGATCAGCCGGAATCGTTGCAATGGCGCAAACGCTTTACGACAAGCTGTGGTCCAGTCACGTGGTGCATACCGAGGATGACGGTACCGCACTGCTCTACATCGACCGTCACCTGGTGCATGAAGTCACCAGCCCGCAGGCCTTCGAAGGTCTGCGACTGGCCAATCGCAAGCCCTGGCGCGTCGATTCCATCGTCGCCACCGCCGACCACAATGTGCCGACCGACCGTTCGGAGCAGGGCATTGCCGACCCGACCTCGCGTGCCCAGGTCGAAACGCTGGACGACAACATCCGCGCCTTCGGCGCCTTGGCCTATTTTCCCTTCCGCGACAAGCGCCAGGGCATCGTGCATGTGATCGGCCCGGAGAACGGTGCCACGCTGCCCGGAATGACCGTGGTCTGCGGCGATTCGCATACCTCGACCCACGGCGCCTTTGGCTGCCTCGCGCATGGCATTGGCACGTCGGAAGTCGAGCACGTCATGGCGACGCAGTGCCTGCTGCAGAAGAAGTCGAAGTCCATGCTCATCCGCGTCGAGGGCGAACTGGGCAAGGGTGTCAGCGCCAAGGACATCGCGCTCTACTTCATCGGCGTCATCGGCACGGCCGGTGGCACCGGCTACGCGATCGAGTTCGGTGGCTCGGCCATCCGCGGCCTGTCGATGGAAGGCCGCATGACGCTGTGCAATATGGCGATCGAGGGCGGTGCCCGCGCCGGCATGGTGGCGGTCAACGACACCACCATCGACTACCTGCGTGGCCGGCCGTTCTCGCCTCGCGCAGAGCAGTGGGACCGTGCCGTCGAGTACTGGCGCACGCTGAAATCTGACGAGGGCGCGCAGTTCGACCGCGTGGTCAACATCGACGCCCGAAAGATCCTGCCGCAGGTGACCTGGGGCACATCGCCGGAGATGGTGACCGACGTGCGCGGCCAGGTGCCGGCGCCGGAAGATTTCGCCGACCCGGTCAAGCGCGAGGGCGTGGCCCGCGCGCTGCAGTACATGGGTCTCACGCCGCGTACGCCGATCGACCAGATCCGCATCGACAAGGTGTTCATCGGCTCCTGTACCAATTCGCGCATCGAGGATCTGCGCGCCGCAGCCCGCGTGGTTGACGGCCGCCGCGTCGCCGACAACGTGAAGCTGGCGCTTGTGGTGCCGGGTTCCGGTCTGGTCAAGGCGCAGGCCGAGGCAGAAGGGCTGGACAAGGTGTTCAAGGCGGCCGGTTTCGAATGGCGCGAGCCGGGCTGTTCAATGTGCCTGGCGATGAACGCCGACCGGCTGGAGCCGGGCGAGCGTTGCGCGTCAACCTCGAACCGCAATTTCGAAGGTCGCCAGGGGGCCGGCGGGCGCACGCATCTGGTCAGCCCGCAGATGGCAGCGGCGGCGGCGATCGCCGGTCGTTTCGCCGATGTCCGTGAAATTGTCTGAATGACTGTCTGATCGAGGAAAAGCAGAACATGAAGCTGATTGCCGTGATCCTGAGCGCGATGACCCTGATGCTGGCCGGCTGCAATACCGTCGAAGGCATCGGCAAGGACATCAAGAAGGGTGGCGAGGCCATCGAGAAGTCCGCGAAGTAAGCGGCGAAACAAGGACAGTCATGAAAGCATTCACCACTCTTGACGGCCTGGTCGCGCCGCTGGACCGCGCCAACGTCGATACCGACGCCATCATTCCGAAGCAGTACCTGAAGTCGATCAAGCGTTCGGGCTTCGGCCCGACGCTGTTCGACGAATGGCGCTACCTCGATGTCGGCGAGCCGGGTCAGGACCACTCGAAGCGTCCGCTGAATCCGGACTTCGTGCTGAACCAGCCGCGCTTCCAGGGCGCCAGCGTGCTGCTGGTGCGCGAGAACTTCGGCTGCGGCTCGTCGCGCGAGCACGCGCCGTGGGCGATTGAGGACTACGGCTTTCGCGCGATCATCGGCACCACCTTCGCCGACATCTTCTACAGCAACTGCTTCAAGAACGGCCTGCTGCCGATCCGCCTGCCGGAGAGAGAAGTCGAGCAGCTGTTCCTGCAGTGCGCCGGCACGACGGGCTACCGCCTGCACATCGACCTCGACAAGCAGGTGGTGGTGCGCCCGGATGGCCACGCCATCAAGTTCGACGTCGATGCCTTCCGCAAGTACTGCCTGATTAACGGTTTCGACGACATCGGCCTGACCCTGCGTCAGGCCGACAAGATCCGCGAGTTCGAAGCGCGTCGCCGCATCGAACAGCCCTGGCTGTTTGCCTGATTCCTACTGGAGCAATCCGTGAAAGTCTGTGTTCTCGCCGGCGACGGCATCGGTCCCGAAATCACCGCCGAAGCGCTGCGCGTGCTGGAGGCCCTGCGCAGTGACGGCCTGAAGATCGAATTCGAGCACGCGCTGCTCGGCGGCGGCGCAGTGGACGCCACCGGCGACCCTTATCCGGACGCGACCTCGAAGCTGGCGCGCGAAGCCGACGCCATCCTGCTCGGCGCGGTCGGCGGCCCGAAGTGGGACACGCTTCCGCGCGAACAGCGCCCCGAGCGCGGCCTGCTGCGCATCCGTGCCGAACTGGGCGTGTTCGCCAATCTGCGCCCGGCCATCCTGTATCCGGAACTGGCCAACGCCTCGTCGCTGAAGCCGGAAATCGTGTCCGGCCTGGACATCCTGATCGTGCGCGAACTGACCGGTGACATCTACTTCGGCCAGCCACGCGGCATCGAAGTGCGTGACACCCCGTGGGGCGAACAGCGCGTCGGCTGGAACACCATGATCTACGCTGAAGAAGAGATCCGCCGCATCGGCCGCGTCGCCTTCGGGGCGGCGCGCAAGCGTGGCAAGAAGCTCTGTTCAGTCGACAAGATGAATGTGCTCGAGTGCACCCAGCTGTGGCGCGAAGTCATTTCGGACATGGCCAAGGACTATCCGGACGTCGAACTGAGCCACATGCTGGTCAACAACGCGGCGATGCAGCTGGTTAAGGCGCCCAAGCAGTTCGACGTGGTGGTGACCGGCAACATGTTCGGCGACATCCTGTCGGACGAGGCATCGATGCTCACCGGGTCCATCGGCATGCTGCCGTCGGCCTCGCTCGACGCCAACAACAAGGGCCTGTATGAGCCCAGTCACGGTTCGGCGCCGGACATCGCCGGCCAGGGCGTGGCCAATCCGCTGGCCACCATCCTGTCGGCGGCGATGATGCTGCGCTACAGCTTCGGCGACGAAGCGTCGGCCGTGCGCATCGAGAACGCGGTACGCAAGGTGCTGGCCCAGGGCTACCGCACCGGCGACATCTTCGAACCGGGCACGACCCGGGTCGGAACGAAGCAGATGGGCGACGCCGTACTCGCGGCCCTGTAACGGACGGACAAGGAAACGGACATGTTGAAGCTCGGTATGGTGGGTTGGCGCGGCATGGTGGGCTCGGTGCTCATGCAGCGCATGCGCGAGGAAAACGATTTCGCGCTGGTCGAACCGGTGTTCTTCACGACATCCAGCGTCGGCGCCGCCGGCCCGGACGTGGGGCAGGGCAGTGCGCCGCTGCTGGATGCGACCGACGTCACCCAGCTGGCGAAGATGGACGCCATCATCACCTGCCAGGGCGGCGACTACACCAACGAGGTGTATCCGAAGCTGCGCGCCGCCGGCTGGAAGGGCTACTGGATCGACGCCGCCTCCGCGCTGCGCATGAAGGACGACGCCATCATCATCCTCGACCCGGTCAACATGGGCGTGATCAAGGACGGTCTGGCGCGCGGCGTGAAGGACTACATCGGCGGCAACTGCACGGTCAGCCTGATGCTGATGGGCGTCGGCGCGCTGTTCTCGGCCGGTCTGGTCGAGTGGATGAGCGCCATGACCTATCAGGCGGCGTCGGGCGCCGGTGCGCAGAACATGCGCGAACTGCTGAGCCAGATGGGCACCTTGCACAACGTGGCGGCACCGATGCTGAAGGACAACGCCTCGGCCATTCTCGACATCGACCGCGCAGTCACCGACAGTCTGCGCAGCGCCGATTTCCCGAAGGCCCAGTTCGGGGTGCCGCTGGCCGGCTCGCTGATCCCATATATCGACAAGGAACTGGACGGCGGGCAGAGCAAGGAAGAGTGGAAGGGTCAGGCAGAAACCAACAAGATCCTTGGCCGCAGCGGTGCCGATCTCACGCCGATCGACGGCATCTGTGTCCGTGTTGGCGCGATGCGCTGCCATTCGCAGGCGCTGACCATCAAGTTGAAGCGCGATGTGCCGTTGGACGAGATCGAAAGCATGATCCGCGAAGCCAACGCCTGGGTGAAGTTCGTGCCCAACCATCGCGAGGACAGCATGCGCGACCTGACGCCGGCAGCGGTCAGCGGTTCGCTGACCATTCCGGTCGGTCGCGTACGCAAGCTCAACATGGGGCCGGACTATCTCGGAGCCTTCACCTGCGGCGACCAGCTGCTGTGGGGGGCGGCGGAACCGCTGCGCCGCATGCTGCGTATCCTGGTCGAAGCCTGACGTAGCACCCGACACGCTGCTTCACCGCAAGCAGCGTGTCGTAACAGACAGTTTCGCAACATAAAGCGACTGTTTAGCTTGCAGGGCTAAGACCATGATGTTATTTTGAGATTTGGGTTTTAGCGCGCGAGGAAAACGCGGTGCGTCATAGCGATAAAAAACATTCGATCCGCCTGCTGACCGCGCTGCTGTCGGCGTTGCCGCTGTCCGTCGGGGCAGCCGGTCTCGGCAAACTCACCGTCCAGTCTGCAATCGGCCAGCCGCTGCGCGCCGAAGTCGAACTCGCCGCCAACGCAGACGAACTTTCCTCGATGTCCGCCAAACTCGCCTCGCCGAGCGCCTTCAAGCAGGCCGGCGTCGAGTTCGCGTCCAGCCTCACCGGTGTCAGGATCGCTGTCGATAAGCGCGGCGGCCGCCCGGTGCTGGTGGTGACCAGCGACCGCGTGGTCAACGAACCCTATCTCGACATGCTGATCGAGTTGAACTGGGCCTCCGGTCAACTCGTCCGCGAGTACACCTTCCTGCTCGATCCAGCCGACATGCCGCGCCCGGCGCCGGTCGAACCGGTGGCCGTACCGGGCAGCAGCGCTTCGAGGGCCGTTGCTGCTGCGCCGGCCGCTGCACCGACCCGCGCACCGGCGGCCGATGGCACGTACGAAGTGCGCCGCGGCGACACGCTGCGCCGTATCGCCACCGAGAACGCACCGTCCGGCGTCAGTCTCGACCAGATGCTGGTTGCGCTGGTGCGCGCCAATCCGGACGCATTCGACGGCGGCAACATGAACCGTCTGCGCGCTGGCCGCATCATTAGCATTCCCGATCAGTCGGCCGTCGAAGCCGTGTCGCCGCTGGAGGCGCGCAGCATCGTCGCCGCCCAGACCGCCGATTTCGCCGCCTACCGCGCTCGCCTGGCCGGCAGCGTCGCGACCCCGTCGTCGGCCGCCGATGCCGGTGGCCGTAGTTCCGGCGGCAAGATCGAGGCGCGTGTCGAAGACAAGGCGCCGGCCGCCGCTGCCGCCTCCGATCAGGTGCGGGTGTCGAAGTCCGCTGCCGAGTCCGGCAAGATCAGCGCGCTCGAAGAGGAAGTGGTCGCCAAGGACCGTGCGCTGAAGGACGCCAACAGCCGTCTGGCCGACCTCGAGCGCAACGTTCGTGAATTGCAGAAGATGGTGGAGCTGAAGAGCACGCCGATGGCCGAAGCGCAGCAGAAGGCGGCGACGCCGCCTGCAGCCGCGCCGGCGCCCGCACCTGCGCCAGCGCCCAAGGCGGAAGAGAAGCCGGTGCCCGACCTGATTGCCGGCGCCGACAGCAAGAAGCCGGAAGCGCCCGCTGAGAAGGCGGGGGACAAGCCGGTTCCCGACCTGATCGCGCTGGCGGACGAGAAGCCCGCCGCTGAGGCGCCGAAGGCCGAGCCGGCTCCGACCCTGGCCCCCGCTGCCGAGGCGCCGAAGGAAGCGCCGGCCGCACCGCCGGCGGCGACCGACGAAGAACCGGAAGCGGCGATCGAGGAACCGGGCTTGCTGTCCGATCCGGGTACGCTCGCCGGCTTGGGTGGCATCCTCGTGCTGCTGCTCGGCTATCTTGGCTATCGCAAGTACAAGGCGAAGGCGCCCGCGCCCGATGTGTCGCCGCCGTCAACCACGGCCGGCATGGAAGCGGTGCCGGCGTCAACCTCCATCATCGGCGCGACCGGTGGTGGACAGAGCGTCGATACCAGCGCCAGTTCCATCCAGACCGATTTCAGCCAGTCCTCGCTGTCGTCAATCGACGCTGACGAGGGCGTCGATCCGGTTGCCGAGGCGGACGTCTATATGGCCTATGGCCGCGACGCCCAGGCCGAGGAAATCCTGCTCGAAGCATTGAAGAGCGAGCCCAGCCGGCACGCCATTCATCTGAAGCTGCTCGAGATCTACGCGCAGCGCAAATCGGTTAAGCAGTTCGAAACGCTGGCCACCGAGCTGTACGCGCAGACCGGTGGCAAGGGCGCCGACTGGGAAAAGGCCGCGCAGATGGGTCGTGCGGTCGATCCGACGAATCCGCTCTATGGCGGTTCGCCGGAAGCCGAGCCGGACAGCGACGCACAGGCGGCGATGGCCGCAACGGTGGTGGTCGCCGGTGCCGACAAGATGCGCGATACCTGGACGCTGCCGGGCGACATAGGCCAGCTGGTTTCGGGCGATGCACCGGACGATAATCAGGCAACCGTGGCGCTGGATGCGCCGCCAGTGCTGACGGATCTCGATGTCGATGTGCCGGCATCGCCGGCCGATGCCGGTCTCGACTTCGATCTCGACGTGCCGCCGGCGGAGGCTGCACCGCAGTCGCCGACCGTCGGGGTGGCGACCACCCTGACCAAGCCGGGCGAGGAATCCGAAGGCGAATCGTCGCTGGACTTCGATCTCGGTCTCGACTTCACGGCGGACAAGCCGGAAGGCGAGGACGTGAGCACGCTGGTGCTGGAGAAGAACGTCGCCGATACCGCAGAGACGCTGGCCCAGCAGGACGCACCCGCCTTCGATCTCGATCTGTCCCTGCCGAGCGAACCGACGGCAGAGGGGGGTGAGGACGCCGCAGCGGTGGTCGATCTCGAACGCACCGACATCGGCAACCTGATCGATTTCAACTTCGACGCGGCCGATGCGCCGGTTCCAGCTCAGTCTGCCGAGCCGGTGATCGACCTGTCGGACATCAATCTCGACCTCGGCGCCGACCCGTCAACGCTTGCCACCGACGTGGTGGGCGATGTCGGCAAGGCTCTGGCCGAAGCGGCACCGCCGGCTGACGAGCTGCCGCCGTCGGCGGTGTCAACGGTGATCAATCCGGAAGACATGCTGGGCGGCGAGGAGCCGCCGCAGACTGCGGCCGAGGAAGCCGAAACCAAGCTAGAACTGGCGCGCGCCTACGAAGAGATGGGTGACAAGGAAGGTGCGCGCGAGTTGCTGCAGGAGGTCGTGCGCGAAGGCACGGCGGAACAGCAGGCGCAGGCCAACGACATGCTCGGCCGCCTCGCCTGATCCGGACGGCCAGGCCGGGACGCGCTGCGTTCCGCCGGCCTTTCGTCGCGGAAAGCCGGCCTCGTGCCGGCTTTTTCGTTTGATGCACGTGCGGCGCCGCTGACGCTGATGCGCAGCCGCCGCCGGGCGCGGTATGCTCGGCGCCCTCTCTTCATCGACGGTGTCCATGCAAAGGCCTCCGATGCCGCTGCGCGTTCCGGCGGCGAAATTCCTGTCGCTGCACGGTGCCACGCTGCTCGCCATCTGGCTGCTGTGGCTGCTGGCCGGGCAAGGTGCCGCATCGCCCCGTCACGGGATCTGGGTGGCGTGCAGCCTGCTGGCGGCGAGCCTGCTCGCGCCGCGCCGTGCGCTGCGCTTGCTTCGTCGCCTGCGCTGGCTGTTCCTCGCCATTGCCATCACCTTTTCGCTCGGCACGCCCGGGCGCCTGCTGATCGACGACTTCACCGCCGGGCCGACCATCGAAGGTCTTCGCGCCGCTGCGCATGCCGCGCTGCATCTGGCGGCGATGGCCGCCTGCGTGGCGGTGCTGCTCGACCGCATGACGCTGCCGCAACTGGCCGGTGCGATGCACCGGCTGCTGCACCCGCTGTCGTCCGAACGCCCGGGGCCGGATACCTTTGCGCTGCGCCTGCAACTGGTGTTGCGCGATCTGGAACAGCCGCCGGCGCGCGGCGCGTGGCGCAGCTGGCTGCGTCCGCCGGACGCCGAACGGGCGCCGCTGCCGGTCGAGCCCTGTGCGCCGCTGCGTGCGGCCGACGCGCTGGCGATTGCGCTGGCGCTCGCTGTCTGCGTCACCTGGGTGAAGCTGGGGTGAGCCGATGAGGATTGCACTCGGGGTCGAGTACGACGGCGCCGGCTTTCGCGGC
Organism: Methyloversatilis sp.; assembly: GCF_965284615.1. GTDB lineage: Bacteria > Pseudomonadota > Gammaproteobacteria > Burkholderiales > Rhodocyclaceae > Methyloversatilis. Next base: position 3,214,122 of record NZ_OZ260098.1, on the reverse strand, counting down.
TGGCAGTCGCAGCCGGTCGGGCCGACCGTTCAGGACGCGCTCGAAGCGGCACTGGGGACCATCGCCGCCCACCCGGTGCGCCTGCAGGCCTCCGGTCGCACCGATACCGGCGTCCACGCGACGGCCCAGGTCGTGCATTTCGATGCCGCCGTCGAGCGGCCTGACACCGCCTGGGTGCGCGGCTGCAATGCGCTGCTGCCGAAGGGCGTCGCGGTGCGCTGGGCGCAGCCGGTGGCCGACGATTTCAACGCGCGCTTTTCAGCGCATGCGCGCAGCTACCGCTACTGCCTCTACAACGACCCGGTACGGCCGGCGATCGCCGCCTCGCTGGCAGGCTGGTACCACCGCCCGCTGGACGCGGCGCGCATGGCTGAGGCCGCTGCCGCGCTGCTTGGCGAGCACGACTTTTCCGCTTTCCGCTCGTCCGAATGCCAGGCGAAGAGCCCGGTGCGCACGATGACTGCACTCGATGTCCGGCGCCGCGGTGACTGGATCACTTTCGATCTGAGCGCCAATGCCTTCCTTCACCACATGGTGCGCAACATCGTCGGTGCGCTGGTCGAGATCGGCTGTGCCCGGCGCGAACCGGACTGGATGGCCTCGCTGCTGGCGCAGCGCGACCGCCGGCTGGCCGCGCCAACCTTTGCCGCCGCCGGCCTCTATCTGGTCGGTGTCGGCTACGATGCGCACTGGGGTCTGCCGGCAGAGGGCCTCTTCCGCCTGCCGCCGGTCGGCCCGTCTGACTGAATCAACGGGAAATCAACGTGCGCAGGACTCGCATCAAGGTGTGCGGTTTCACCCGCGAAGCCGATCTCGATGGCGCGCTCGCGCTGGGCGTGGACGCCGTCGGCTTCGTGCTCTACCCGCCGAGCCCGCGCGCGGTGACGGTCGCGCGGGCGGCCGAACTGGCGCGCCGTGTGCCGCCCTTCGTCACCCGCGTCGGCCTGTTCGTCAATGAGGACGCAGCCACGGTCGAGCGGGCGGCCCGCGAGGCCGCACTCGATCTGCTGCAGTTTCACGGTGACGAAAGTGCCGAATACTGCGAACGCTTCGGCCTGCCCTGGATCAAAGCGGTCCGGGTGAGGCCGGAAACGGATTTGCTAGAATGCGCAGATCGTTTCCGCGGCGCGCGGGCGTTGTTGCTCGACGCCTGGTCGGAAGCATGGGGTGGTTCGGGAAAGCGCTTCGACTGGAGCCTTATCCCGCCGTCGCTGCCGATGCCCCTCATCCTGTCCGGCGGTCTCGATCCGGACAACGTGGCCGAGGCAGTCCGCAACATTCGACCGTCGGCGGTCGATGTGAGCAGTGGCGTGGAATCGGCCAAAGGCATCAAGGACGTGGCCAGAGTGGCGGCGTTCATATCAGGAGTGGAGCATGGGGAAGCAAGATCTGCCGGCTGAGGTATCTGCCTCGGCCTACAACTATCCGGACGCTCTGGGTCATTTCGGTCCTTACGGTGGCGTGTTCGTCGCCGAAACCCTGATTGCCGCGCTCGACGAACTGCGTGTCGAGTACGACAAGCTCAAGGACGATCCGGCCTTCCGCGCCGAGTACGAATACGAACTTAAGCACTACGTCGGCCGCCCGAGCCCGGTCTACCACGCCCGCCGCCTGTCCGATCACTGCGGCGGCGCGCAGATCTACCTCAAGCGCGAAGACCTGAATCACACCGGCGCGCACAAGATCAACAACGTGATTGGCCAGGCCATGGTGGCCAAGCACATGGGCAAGCCGCGCGTGATCGCCGAAACCGGTGCCGGTCAGCACGGCGTTGCCACCGCGACCATCGCCGCCCGCCTGGGCATGGAGTGCGTGGTCTATATGGGCAGCGAAGACGTGAAGCGTCAGGCGGCCAACGTCTACCGCATGAAGCTGCTGGGTGCCACCGTGGTGCCGGTCGAATGCGGCTCCAAGACGCTGAAAGACGCGCTGAACGAGGCGATGCGCGACTGGGTCACCAACGTCGCCAACACCTTCTACATCATCGGCACCGTCGCCGGCCCGCATCCCTACCCGATGATGGTGCGCGACTTCCAGAAGATCATCGGCGAAGAGTGCCTGTGGCAGATGCCGGAAATGATCCAGCGTCAACCGGACGCCGTGATCGCCTGCGTCGGCGGTGGCTCCAACGCGATGGGCATCTTCTACCCCTACATTCCCTACCCGGACGTGCGCCTGATCGGCGTCGAGGCGGGCGGCCACGGTCTGGCCAGCGGCCAGCACTCGGCCTCGCTCACCGCCGGTCGTCCGGGCGTGCTGCACGGCAACCGCACCTATCTGCTGCAGGACGAGAACGGCCAGATCATCGAAACGCACTCGGTGTCGGCCGGTCTGGATTACCCCGGTGTGGGCCCTGAGCACGCATGGCTGAAGGACACCGGCCGCGCGGAGTACGTGACGATCAACGACGACGAGGCGCTCGAAGCCTTCCACCGCATGTGCCGCACCGAAGGCATCATTCCGGCGCTGGAGTCGTCGCACGCGATCGCCTACTCGATGAAGCTTGCTGCCACGATGCCGAAGGACGCCGCCATCCTGGTGAACCTGTCCGGTCGTGGCGACAAGGACATGCACACCGTGGCCGAGAAATCCGGCATCAAGTTCTGACGCGCTCCCGATCAACCTGTTGCCGGTCGGGGCGCGCAAGCGGTCCGGCCGGCGGTTTCAATACATGTCCCGAATCGCTTCCACCCTGTCCGCACTCGAATCGGCCGGCCGCAAGGCGCTGATTCCCTTCATCACTGCGGGTGATCCCGATCCTTCGCTGACCGTGCCGCTGATGCACACGCTGGTCGATGCCGGCGCCGACATCATCGAGCTCGGCGTGCCGTTCTCCGACCCGATGGCCGACGGCCCGACCATCCAGCGCTCCTCCGAGCGCGCGCTGCTCAAGAAGGTGTCGCTGCGCAACGTGATCGCGGCAGTGGCCGAGTTCCGCACCACCGACACGAGCACACCGGTGGTGCTGATGGGGTATGCGAACCCGATCGAGGCGATGGGTGTGGATGCGTTTGCCGAGGCGGCTGCGAAGGCAGGTGCGGACGGCGTGCTGGTGGTCAACTATCCGCCGGAGGAGTCGCACGACTTTGCCGCCAAGATACGTGCGCTGGGTCTGGACGTGATCTTCCTGGTTGCGCCGACCTCGACCGAGAAGCGCATCCAGGCGGTGGGCGAGATCGGCAGCGGCTACATCTATTACGTATCGCTGAAGGGCGTAACCGGCGCCGGCCATATCGACGTGAGCGAGGTGGCCAAGCGCATCCCGGCCATCCGCAAGTCGGTCGGCATGCCGGTCGGCGTCGGCTTCGGCATCCGTGACGGTGCGTCGGCGAAGGCCCTGTCCGCGGTGGCGGACGGTGTCGTCATCGGCAGCCGCATCATCGAGGAAATCGAAGGCAGCCCGGCAGACCAGGTGCTGCCGCGCGTCAAGGCGCTGGTCGGCAGCATCCGTCAGGCGATGGACAGCCAGGAGGTCACGGCATGAGCTGGTTGCAGAAACTTCTCCCCGAAGATCAACCGCAGCGAGGCCGCCGGTCGCAAGTCGGTGCCGGAGGGCCTGTGGTCGAAATGCCCCGCCTGTGAGGCAGTGCTCTACACCGCCGACCTGGCGGCCAACCAGAACGTCTGCCCGAAGTGCAACCACCACTCGCGCATGCGCGCGCGGGCGCGCCTCGACGGCCTGCTCGATCGCGAGGGGCGGTTCGAGATCGGCAACGAAGTCATGCCGGTCGATCCGCTCAAGTTCCGCGACAGCAAGCGCTACGCCGACCGCCTGAACGCGGCGGCCGACGACACCGGTGAAGGTGACGCGCTGGTCGTCATGCAGGGCGCCATCAAGACGTTGCCGGTGGTCGTGGCGTGTTTCGAGTTCGAATTCCTCGGCGGATCGATGGGTTCGGTAGTTGGCGAGCGCTTCGTCCGTGGCGTGCGTCTGGCGGTCGAACAGCGCCTGCCCTTCATCTGCATCGCCGCCAGCGGCGGCGCACGGATGCAGGAAGGGCTGTTCTCGCTGATGCAGATGGCCAAGACCACGGCTGCGCTGACCCAGCTGTCGCAGAACCGCCTGCCCTTCATTTCCGTGCTGACCGATCCGACCATGGGCGGTGTGTCCGCCAGCTTCGCCTTCATGGGTGACGTGGTGATCGCCGAGCCGGGCGCGCTGATCGGTTTCGCCGGTCCGCGCGTGATCGAGCAGACGGTGCGCGAGAAGCTGCCCGAGGGCTTCCAGCGCGCCGAATTCCTGCTCGAGAAGGGCGCCGTCAACATGATCGTCAACCGTCGCGAGATGCCGGACCGCATCGCCGGGCTGCTGGCTGCGCTGCAGCGCATGCCGGCGCTGGCGAGCTGAGCCGGCTTCGCCTAATATCCGCGTCCGCCCAGATTCCGGCCTGCCCAGCCCATTCATGTATTCGACCCTGCCCGAGTGGCTGCAGCATCTCGAAAGCCTGCACCCGAAGGTGATCCAGCTCGGACTGGATCGCGTGCTCAGCGTCAAGAAGGCGCTCGGCGTGGTGCAGACGGTGCCTGTGTTCATCGTCGGTGGTACCAACGGCAAAGGTTCGACCTGCGCCATGCTGGAGCGCATCCTGCGTTGTGCCGGCTACCGCGTCGGCACCTATACCTCGCCGCACCTGCTGGCCTACAACGAGCGCGTGCGCATCAACGGTGAGCCGGCCAGTGACGAAGCGCTGTGCCAGGGTTTCGCCGAAGTCGAGCGCGCGCGTGGCGACATCGCGCTGACCTATTTCGAGTTCGGCACGCTGGGCGCCTGGCAGGTGTTCGAGCGCGCCAATCTCGACGCCATCGTGATGGAAGTCGGTCTCGGCGGCCGATTGGACGCGGTCAATGCCTTCGACGCCGACTGCGCCATCGTCACCAGCGTCAACCTGGATCACATGGAATACCTGGGCGACACGCGCGAACTGATCGGCCGCGAAAAGGCGGGCATCTTCCGCGCCGGTCGCCCGGCCATCGTCGGCGACCCGGTGCCGCCACAGACCGTGATCGACTACGCCGAATCCATCGGCGCCGTGCTGAAGATTTCCGGCCGCGACTTCGGTTTTGGCGGTGACCGTCAGCAATGGGGCTACTGGCGGCGTGATCCCGACCGTCTGGTCAAGCGCGGCGGTCTGGGCTATCCGGCGCTGCGCGGCGCCAACCAGCTGCTGAACGCGTCGGCCGTCATCACCGCGCTCGATTCGATGTCGGATCGGCTGCCGGTCACCGTCGGCGACATCCGCCTCGGTCTGGCGACCGTCGAACTGCCCGGTCGCTTCCAGGTCATGCCCGGACGGCCGGCGGTCATCTTCGACGTTGCGCACAACCCGCACGCCGCGTCGGTGCTGAACGAGAACCTGTCCAGCATGGGTTTCTACCCGGAAACCTGGGCGGTGATGGGCATGTTGCGCGACAAGGACATCGCCGGCGTGCTCGATCGCCTGAAGGGGCGCATCGATCACTGGATGCTGTGCGATCTGGGCGGTCCGCGCGGTACGCCGGCCTCGGATATCGCAGCGATGATCGCGGAACGCGGCATTGCCGGCTCGGTCGATTGCTTTGCGTCGCCGGTCGAGGCCTGGCAGGCGACCCGGGAGCGCGTGGGGGGCGATGATAGAATCGTGGTTTTCGGATCCTTCCTGACCGTGGCCGAAGTGATGCGCGAGTACGCGCAGTCGCCGCGGCCGCCGCTGCCGGACGCCGCCACACCGCCCGCCAAGGGCTGATCCCCACCCGCAGGACTCGCCCCGAAGTGGCTTCCACCGATTCAGATCTGCAGACCGATCTTCGCAAGCGTGCGCGCCGCCGTCTTCTCGGCGCGATCGCGCTGGCGCTGACCGCGGCCATCGTGCTGCCCATCGTGATGGACCACGAGCCGCGCCCGCCGGCGCAGGACATCGCGGTCCGCATCCCTCCGCGCGACGCCGCACCACCGCTGGCGTCGCCGGCGCGAGATGCACAGCCCGATGCCGATACGGCCGAACCGGCACCGCCGCCGGCACCGCCCGATTCCGAGCCGCTGCCCGCCAGCCGCCCCGAAGCGCCGAAACCGATCCCGGCGGCCCCGGCCGTGAAGCCCGAAGCACCGAAGCCGCCGCCGGCCGAAGCGGCCAAGCCCGCGCCCAAACCGGAAGTGCGGCCGGAGCCGGTCAAACCGGCTGCGAAACCTGAGCCGTCGCCGACCGAAGCGGCGCGTGCGGCCGCGGTGCTCGACGGCAAGGCGACGTCCTTCGCGCTGCAGCTCGGTGTGTTCAGCGACACCGCCAATGTGGCCAAGCTGCGCTCGCGTGCCAAGGAACTGGGCTTCGCCAGCTTTACCGAGGACGTGAAACTGGCCGACGGCCAGACGCGTACCCGCGTCAAGGTCGGTCCCTTCTCCAGCCGCGCGGCTGCCGAGGCGGCGCAGCGCAAACTCGAAGCGGCCGGCATGCGGTCGATGATCGCGCCGCGTCCATGACGATTCTGGATTACGGCCTGATCGGCATCGTGGTCTTCTCCACGGCGATCGGGCTGATGCGCGGACTGGTGAGCGAAGTGATCGCGCTGGCGGCCTGGGTGCTCGCCTTCATCGCCGCCCGTCAGTTCGGCGGCGACGTCGCCCAGTGGCTGACCAGTCTCATTTCCGACCCCGGCCTGCTTGCAGTCGCCGGTTTTGCCCTCACCTTCATAGCCGTACTGTTACTGTGCGGCGTGTTGCGCTGGCTCATGCGCTCGCTGATTCATGCCACCGGTCTGGACATTCCGGACCGTGTGCTCGGCGGGCTGTTCGGGCTTGCGCGCGCGGGACTTATACTGATGCTCCTCGTCGTCGGCGCGGCCTACACCCCGGCACCGGAGCAGCCCTGGTGGAAGTCGGCCGCGCTGACGCCACCACTCGAGACGGCGGCCATCGCGTTGAAGCCGTGGCTGCCGGAATCCGTGGCGAAAAAGATTCGTTTTAAGGCCTGACCATCATGTGCGGAATACTCGGCGTCGTAGCCACCTCTCCCGTTAACCAGCTGCTGTACGACGGTCTGCTCGTACTGCAGCATCGAGGCCAGGACGCGGCGGGCATCGCCACCGCGCAGGGGCCGAAGTTCCACATGCACAAGGGTTCGGGCCTGGTGCGCGATGCCTTCCGCACGCGCAACATGCGCAATCTGCAGGGCAACTGGGGCATCGCCCACGTGCGCTACCCGACCGCCGGTTCCGCCTACAACGCGGCCGAGGCGCAGCCCTTCTACGTGAATTCGCCGTTTGGCATCATGCTGGCGCACAACGGCAACCTGACCAATTCGGAAGAGCTGAAGCTGGACATGTTCCGCACCGACCTGCGGCACATCAATACCACCAGCGATTCGGAAGTACTGCTCAACGTGCTGGCGCACGAAATGATGCAGGCGCTGCGCGAGCGCCCGACCTTCGACCACGAAACCATCTTCCGCGCCGTTGCTGGCGTGCATCGTCGCTGCCGCGGTGCCTACGCGGTGGTGGCGATGATTGCCGGCTTCGGTTTGCTGGCTTTCCGCGACCCCTACGGCATCCGTCCGCTGGTGATCGGAAACCATGAAACCGCGAACGGCACCGAATGGTTGGTGGCGTCGGAAAGCGTCGCTCTCGACACGCTGGGCTTCAAGCTGCTGCGCGACATCGCGCCGGGCGAGGCAGTGCTCATTTCGCCGGAGGGCACGATCAGGACGCAGCAGTGCGCCGAGCGCCCGAACTATGCACCCTGTCTGTTCGAGTACGTCTATCTGGCCCGCCCGGATTCGCTGATGGACGGCGTGTCGGTGTACGAGTCGCGGGTCAAGATGGGCGAGTTCCTCGCGCAGAAGATCCAGCGCGATCACGCCGACCTGCAGATCGACGCGGTCATCCCGATTCCCGATTCCAGCCGCCCGTCGGCGATGGAACTGGCGCGCGTGCTGAACGTGCCCTACCGCGAAGGCTTCGTGAAGAACCGCTACATCGGCCGTACCTTCATCATGCCGGGGCAGGCGGTACGTCGTAAGTCGGTGCGCCAGAAGCTCAATGCGATCACCCAGGAATTCAAGGGCAAGAACGTGCTGCTGGTCGATGACTCCATCGTGCGCGGCACCACCAGCCAAGAAATCGTGCTGATGGCGCGCGAAGCCGGCGCGCAGAAGGTGTACTTCGCTTCGGCCGCCCCCCCGGTGCGGTTCGCCAACGTCTACGGCATCGACATGCCGACCCGCGACGAACTGATCGCGTCCAACCGCACGGACGACGAAATCCGCGAGGCCATCGGCGCCGACGAACTGATCTACCAGACGCTGGACATGCTCAAGGCCTCGATCACCGCCTGCAACCCGTCGATCGAACAGTTCGAGACCTCCTGCTTCGACGGCTGCTACATCACCGGCGACGTGACCGCGGCCTATCTCGACGGCGTCGAGAGCCAGCGCAAGGGTGCGCCCAAGCAGACCGACGAGGACGGCGGCCAGCTCGACCTGAACCTGGTGGCATCCGAAGAGAACGCCTGATGGCTGCAGGCGCTTGACGTCTGCAGCGGCCGGGCGCTAATGTCCCGACTACGCGCCGATTTGAATCCAGCTTGCGGGCGCGCGGGACCGTCGTCGAAAGAGGGCGGCCCCGGACAAATACGGCTAAAGCGGCGAAACGAACGTATCTGCGGAAACCCGTTTTGCCTCCGAGGCGGAACGGGTTTTTTGTTTTTGCGTGCTCCGTTTCCGCCTCGCGCTTTGTTTTCGAACTTCCGCATGACCGGCCGCGAGGCCGGATGGAGCACATCATGAGCAGCACAGACCGCGCGCCCTTCGATCCGGCGCAGTACGACCCCGAAACCGTCGCCGTGCGCGCCGGCATCGAGCGCAGCCAGTTCGGCGAACACGGCGAAGCCCTGTTCCTGACCTCGAGCTTCGTGTTCGATACGGCGGCCGAGGCCGCCGCCCGCTTTTCCGGCAACGCGCCGGGCAATGTCTACGCCCGCTTCACCAACCCGACGGTCACGATGTTCCAGGACCGCCTGGCCGCGCTCGAAGGCGCGGAAGCCTGCATCGCCACCAGTTCCGGCATGTCGGCCATCCTGTCGACGCTGATGGCGCTGCTGAAAAGCGGCGACCACATCATCGCCTCGCGTGGCATCTTCGGGTCAACCCAGCAGCTGTTCGCGACCTATTTCGAGAAGTTCGGCGTCAGCACCACGCTGGTCGAGGCGACGAACATTGATGCCTATCGCGCCGCGGTGCAGCCGAACACCAAGCTCTTCTTCATCGAGACGCCGTCCAACCCGCTGACCGAAGTGATCGACATCGCCGCGGTGGCCGAGGTCGCGCACGCGGCGGGCGCGCTGCTGGCGGTCAACAACTGCTTCTGTTCGCCAGCGCTGCAGAAGCCGATCGAACTCGGCGCCGATATCGTCATTCACTCCGCCACCAAGTACCTCGACGGTCAGGGCCGCGTGCTCGGCGGCGCGGTGTGCGGCCGCAAGGCGGAAATGGACGAGGTGCTGCGTTTCCTGCGCACCGCCGGCCCGACGCTGTCGCCGTTCAACGCCTGGGTCATTCTGAAGGGGCTGGAAACGCTTTCCATCCGCATGCAGGCGCAGTCGGCCAACGCGCTCGAACTGGCGCGCTGGCTGGAAGCGCAGCCCTGGGTGGCACGCGTGTTCTATCCGGGCCTGCCGTCGCACCCGCAGCACGAGATCGCGATGCGCCAGCAGAAGACCGGCGGTGCGGTGGTGGCTTTCGAAGTGAAGGGCGGTCGCGAAGAGGCGTGGAAGCTGATCGACGCTACCCGCATGCTGTCCATCACCGCCAACCTCGGCGACACCAAGACCACCATCACCCACCCGGCGACGACCACGCACGGCCGCATTTCGCAGGAAGCGCGCGACGCCTCCGGTATCCGGGACAGCCTGATCCGTCTGGCCATCGGACTGGAGTCGGTCAACGACATGAAGCGCGATCTCTGTCGCTGGCTGGCGAGCTGATCCCGACATGCCGCGCCACATCGCCCTGGTCCCGGCCGCTGGCAGCGGCAGCCGTTTCGGCGCGCAGATGCCGAAGCAGTATCTGCCGCTGGCCGGTCAGCCGCTGATTCGCCACGCGCTGGCTACGTTGTGCGCTCACCCGCGCATCGACCGCGTGGTGGTCGTGCTGGCGCCGGAAGACCTTTACTGGCAGGGCTTCGACTGGTCGGCGCTCGGCCCCAAGCTGATGCCCGTGCATTGCGGCGGGCCGAGCCGCGCGGTGTCGGTGCGCAACGGCCTGTGGGAAATCGCCGGCTGGGCGCGGCCTGATGACTGGGTGCTGGTGCATGACGCGGCGCGCCCCTGTCTGTCCGCCGACATGCTGGATACGTTGATCGATACGCTGGCCGACGACCCGGTCGGCGGCCTGCTGGCGCAGAAGGTGGCTGACACGCTGAAGCGTGCCGACGCCACCGACCGCGTCGAGGCGACGGTGCCGCGCGACGCGATGTGGCAGGCGCAGACGCCGCAGATGTTCCGGCTGGCCACGCTGCACGACGCGCTCGACCGCTGCAGCGACGTGACCGACGAAGCGTCGGCGATCGAAGCCGTTGGCCTGAAGCCGCGCCTGATTGCCGCCGGTGCGAGCAATCTGAAAGTGACCTGGCCGGAAGACATGAAGCTGGCCGAACTGATCCTGCAGACACGGGAGAACATCGCATGAACCCCTTGCTCGGCGCAGTGCCGCTGCCTTTCCGCATCGGCCAGGGCTTCGACGTGCACAAGCTGGTCGAGGGCCGCCGGTGCATCATCGGCGGCGTCAACATTCCGCATGAAAAGGGTCTGCTCGGTCACTCCGACGCCGATGTGCTGCTGCACGCAATCACCGACGCGCTGCTCGGTGCCGCCGGTCTGGGCGACATCGGCCGCCTGTTCCCGGACACCGACGCCGCCTACGCCGGCGCCGACAGCCGGGTGCTGCTGCGCGAGGCGGTGAAGAAGGTGCACGGCACAGGCTGGCTGATCGGCAACATCGACGCCACCGTCATCTGCGAGCGCCCGAAGATCACGCCGCACGCCGCGCAGATGGTGGCCAATATCGCGGCCGACTGCGGCATTCCGCCGCATGCCGTGAACGTGAAGGGCAAGACCTCGGAAAAGCTGGGCTACACCGGTCGTGGCGAAGGCATCGCGGCCCAGGCAGTGGCCATGCTGGTGCGGCCGCCCGAACCCGCCATGGGCTGAGTGCCACCGGCAGCTACTCGATCGACGGCGTCAACCTGTCCATCCTCGCCGATGGTTACGTGGCGCCCGAACTGACGCGCTACACCGTCAACGCCGTATCCTGGTCGGGCCAGGAAGGCGCATCCGGCGCCACCTTCACGCTCGATTTCGGCCAGCTCTACTCGCTGACCGACGTGCTGCTCGGCGTCGATCACAATGACTTCTACCCGGCGCAGGTGTCAACCGACGGCCTGAACTGGAACACCCTGTTCACCAAACTCGCTTTCGAAGGCCAATCCAATTTCGGCAGCGAAATCATCTCCAGCCTTGCCGGCGACGCCGAATACCAGGCCACTATCGACTTCCCGTCGGTGGCCGCCCGCTAAGCGCGCATCTACGCCATGGGTGGCGACGGCGCCTACTCGGCATCGGAAATGAGCTTCAGCGGCGTGGCCGTCGTGCCGGAGCCGGAAGCCTATGCACTGATGCTGACGGGTCTGGCGCTGGTCGGCTTTGCCACATGCCGTCGTTAGATTCCTCCGCGCGCAGTGAAAAGGCCGGCGTTCAGCCAGCCTTTTTCGTTATCGCGGGCACGCAGCGTCGTGCCACCTGAACGCCGTCAGCGCGTCGCTGGCGGCGGACTGGCTTCGACCACCTGCCATCCTTCCCGGCAGGTTCTGACATAGGGGTAGTACTCGCGCGCCGACGCGCAGTAGTACCAGTTGCCGCGTCCGGACTGCGCCGCAGTGGGCGGTGCCGACGCGGCGGGCGGCTGATGCCCCGGTGGAGGCGGCGGATAGGGCGCATTCGCCCGTCCCGGCAATGCCGGCGCGGACGCAGGTGCTGACGCGCCGGTGCCGCGGTCGGCGAAGCGGCCAGAGGTCGGCACGCGCTGCCCCTTCGCGTACATGCACTGGATGTAGGCCTGGTCATAGCTGCGCTGCGTGCCGCGGGCCGAACTCTGTGCCGCGTCGCTGCCGATGGCGCCGCCCATCAGCAGTCCTGTACCGGCGCCGACGCCGGCACCTTCACGGCCTCCGATCAACGCACCTGCAGCGGCGCCGACCGCGGTACCGACGGCTGCGCTGCGCACGCCGGCGTCGCGGGCGGCTTCGCTGGCATCGGTGCCGCCGGTCTGTTCGCGCGCGTATTCGCGGCACAGCGCATCGTCGTGACGGAACTGGTCGAAGCTCTTTCCACTGCCCGGCAGTGCCATCACGCTCGGACCGCTGGGCGTCGTCGCGCAGCCGGCAAGCAGGGTGAGGGTCAGCGCAGCAAGTGCTGCCCGTTGAAGCCTGTTCATCGCCCGCACCTCATCGCGGCGGCTGTGCAGCGACGCTCTGCCAGCCTTCCGGGCATTCCGTGACGTAGGGGTAGTAGCCGTCAACCGATGCGCAGTAATACCAGGTGCTCGGCGGCGGCGGTGGGGGCGACATCGACGGCGCCGGAGCGACCGGCTGCGGATCGCGTTCGACATAGACCGGCGGCGCGCGCTCGATCACCACCGGCGGATAGTAGGCCGGACCGTAGTAGTAGGGCGGGGGGTAGTAGAAGGGCGACGGGCCGTACCAGGGGCGGTAATGGCCCGACCCGAAGACGAAGCCCACGCCGATGTCAACGTGGGTGCGTCCGTGACGATGACCGTGACGATGGCCGCGGTCCGCCCACGCATTGCTGGTCGCGAGCAGTCCGAGTGCCAGTGCGGCGGCCGCTGCCCTCTGCGAATTCATGATCGATCACCTTTCCGGCACCGCAAGACGGTACGGTGCATTGCGGATCATCGCGCCGGCGTGTCAATCGTCTGTGCGACAGCCGTTGCGGCATGTTGCAGTTGCAACAGGATGGTAATGGATGGCGGTACGCCTGACCTCATCGGCCGCCCGCCGGTTGTTCGGGCGGCGGGCTGGATCCCGCGAGCAGGCTTTCGAGCCGCTCGATGCGGTGACGGTGGGCCGTCGTGATGGCGTAGAAGTGCTCTCGCAGCTCGGCCGAGCGGCCCAGCATCACCAGGGTGCCGGTGCGCAGTTCGTCCTGCACCACCACCTCGGGCAGCACGGTGAGCCAGCCGCTGTCTCGGGCGATCAGGCGCAGCATGGCCATGTCGTCGACCTCGGCGCGCAGCCGGGGGCGGACGCCGGCCGCCATGCACAAGGCGTCGAACTGCGCGCGCAGCGCGTGGCGCGGACCGGGCAGCGCGACGTTGACGCCGTCGAGATCGTCCGGCAGGCGCATCGCCTTGGTCCGGCCGCGGGTGGCCGGGCCGACCAGACATATTTCCTGGCTGCCGAGGAAGCGGCAGTGGAGCGGACGATTCGCGTCGGCAGCGACCGCTTCGTTGGCGAGCACGACATCGAGCTGATGCGTGATCAGCCGGTTGACCAGTCCGTCGAGCTGGCCCGATTCCAGCGTCAGCACGACCGTCGGATCGGTCAGCAGCGGCCGTATCCAGTTCTCCTGGTAGTTGCGCGACAGCGTGGCGACGCTGCCGACCCGCAGCCGGATCATCCCGTCGGCGCGGCCCTGCAGCCGGCCCAGCATTTCCTGGCCCAGTCCGAAGATGTCCTCGGCGTAGGACATCACCATCTGCCCGGTGTGGGTCAGTATCAGACTGCGTCCGCTGCGCTCGAACAGTGGCTCGCCGAGGCGCTCTTCGAGCTGGCGGATCTGCGCCGACAGTGCCGACTGCGACACGTGCAGTTCCTGTGCCGCGCGCGTCAGGTGGCCGGTCCGGGCGACGCGCCAGAAGTAGAGCAGGTGATGGAAGTTGAGCTGTTCGAGATTCATTGTTTCATTAAAAAGAACGAAATATTCGATTCATTGTATTTTACAGAACGGTTGCAGCGCCACATCATCGATGCCAGTGCTATCGAGGAGATGTGGAATGGATCCATTCAGTCTGAAATCGGGGGCCGGCGCGCTGCTGCCCGCCCTGCTGATGTCCCTGCCGCTATTGCTGAGCCGTCTGCTTGGTCACGAGGATGCGCGCTTGTGGCGCCGCTTCACGCAACTGTCCGTGGTTGCGCTGCTCGCGTCGCTGGCGACGCCGCTGCTGCTATGGCTGGCGGCCGGTCTGCCCGGACCGCGCCTCGACGGCTGGATCGCGCTCGGCCCCTTTACCGCGGCGATGGCCATCCTGGTGCAGGCGGTGGGTACCGTCATCGGCGTGTTCTCGTCGCGCTATCTGCAGGGCGAGGTCGGGCAGCGCCGCTACGTGGCGGCGTTGTCGGGCGTACTGGTCGCGGTGCATCTGATGCTGATCGCCGATCACTGGGTTCTGCTGATCGCTGCCTGGGCGCTGGTCGGCATCGCGCTGCAGCGACTGCTGTGCTTCTACGGTGACCGCCCGTTCGCGCTGCTGGCGGCGCACAAGAAGAATCTCGCAGACCGCCTCGCCGATGTCCTGCTGATCGCCGGCGCGGCGCTGGCCTGGAACGAGGTGGGCAGCGGTTCGCTGTCGGAACTGTGGCGTCACCTGGACGCGCACGGCGCGTCTCCGGCGCTGCAGGCGAGCGCGCTGTGCGTCGCCATCGCCGTCATCCTGCGCACCGCTCTGCTGCCGGCGCACGGCTGGATCATCCAGGTGATGGAGGCGCCGACCCCGGTGTCGGCCCTGCTGCACGCCGGCGTCGTCAATCTGGGCGGCGTCGTGCTGATCCGCTTCTCGCCGCTGCTCGACGCGGTACCGGCCGCCCGCTGGCTGCTGGTGATCGCCGGTCTGGCCACCGCACTGCTGGCCGGCATGGTCATGCTGACGCGGGTGAGCATCAAGGTGAGGCTGGCCTGGTCCACCGTGGCGCAGATGGGTTTCATGGTGCTCGAGTGCGGCCTCGGCCTGTACATGTTCGCAGCGCTGCACCTGATCGGCCACTCGCTCTACAAGGCGCACGCCTTTCTCGCCGCCTCCGGCGTGGTTCGGGATACGCGGCTGCGCATGATGCTGGGCGAACAGCGTGCCGCGTTGCCCAGCCTGCTGCTGGCGCCGCTCGTCACTGGTGCGGCCGTACTGGCGACAGCGTGGCTCGTGGGTGCGCACTGGCCGCAATGGTGGACGCTGGTGCTGGCACTGGCCTGGGCGCCGCTGCTGTGGTTGCCGGCTGCCACCGAGCGCACGCGTGCTGCGCTCTGGCAGGGCGTCACCGGCCTTGTCGCCGTGGCCGGATTGACGCTGGCCGCTGGTATCGCGCATCGCCTGCCACTCGGACTGAACGACCGGCCCGACGAGGTCGCCGGCCTCGTCACGCTGGCCGGCATGACGCTGCTGTATGGCTGGATGGTGGTGCTGCAGACGCGGCCGCAGTGGCTGTCCGCGTGGCGACGTCTGAGCTATGCCGGCTTCTACGTCGATGAGTTCTACACCCGCCTCGCGCTGACGCTGTGGCCGACCCGCTGGATTCCGCCGGTCGCCGCACCACGCACCGGCGACGCCGGCCTGGCCTCCGCACAGCCCTGATTCGATCGCCTGGAGAAGATCATGCAGACCTCTGCCCCCGAAGCCGTCCGCAGGCAGCCGCCCTGCGACCTCGTCGCACCGATCGATGCGCCGCATGACGACCTGCTGCAGCGCCGTATCGATGCCGCCTGTTCCGCCGCCTGTGCGGCGATCGCGCCAGCCTGGCCGCTGGACCGGGCGATCGCCGTCAATCCGCACTGGTCGCGCATCGGCCACAGCGTTCGCACGGTCGCGGCACGAATGGCGGTGCTGGCCGGTATCCCGGTATTCCCGTCGCGCGAGCTTTTCCGGCAGGCCCGGCGCAGCGGTCGCATCACCGACGCCGACCTGGCGGCTGCGCTGACCTCGCTACCGCTGGGCACGACGGCCGGACTGGATCCAGTCGCCTGCGTCGCCGCGCTTGATCAGGCGCCCGAACTGCCGCGCTTGCCGCTGCTGATCGACGTGCTCGACGACGACCCGGCTCGCCATCAGCGACTGTCCTGGCGGCAGGCCATCACCCATCAGGTCAGCCAGACCTGCGCCGCCTATTTCGACGAGCATCAGGCCGACTGGCAGCCGGAGCGCAGCGGTGGGCTGTATGAATTCTGGCGCGACACGCTGAGCCACGACCACGGCATCGGCGTGCTGATGGGTCTGCCCGATCTGAGCCGGCGGCTGCACGCGCTGCCGGTTGACCGCGTCGAGGCCGAGCGCTGGGTGCTGCAGCGTCTGGGGCTGCCGGAGCAGGTCTGGGCCGACTACCTCGAAGCGGTGCTGCTGACGGTGAACGGCTGGGCATCGTGGTGTGCCTATCTCGGTTGGGAAGCCGCGCAGCGCGGCGGTGCGGACCCGCACCTGCGCGATCTGCTGGCCATCCGGCTGGCCTGGGGGGCGCTGCTGCTCGAAGGCCGCTGCGACAAGTCGGCCGAGCGCTCCTTTGTCGCGGTGCAGGCCGCCTGGGCCGAAGCGCCGGCGACACTCGCCCGCGCCGAGGACATGCTGCGCATCGATGAAATATGGCAATCGGCGCTCGACGCCGCCTACCAGCGCGATCTGGCACAGCGGCTGGCCAGCGCCAGCAGTCCGCAAGCGCTGGCTGCACCGATGACGGTGCCTGAAGTCCAGGCAGCCTTCTGCATCGACGTGCGCAGCGAGCCGATGCGCCGGGCGCTCGAAGCGGCATGGCCCGGTATCCGCACGCTCGGCTTTGCCGGCTTCTTCGGTCTGCCCATCGCCTACACGCCGTTTGCCACCGCCGCCCGCCGTCCGCAACTGCCCGGTCTGCTGGCCCCGGTGATCGAGGTGACAGACCGCATCGACACGGGCAGTGACGGCGATCCGCTCGATGTCGAGGCGGCCACGGCGCGGCAGCGTCAGTTCGCCGGTCGGCGCTCCTGGCGCTCGGCGAGTCGTTGGCCAGGCGCGGCTTTCTCCTTTGTCGAGGCGGCCGGCGTCGGCTACGTCGGCAAGCTGGCGCGCTGGCTGCATCCGTCGCGCGAGGCACGTCTTCGCGACGACCTCGACGGTCTGCCGTCGCGCTATCGCGCACTGTGCCGTCCGACCCTGGACGGGTTGGACCCCGACGCACGGGTAGTGCTGGCCGAGCGCGTGCTGCGAGCGATGGGACTGCAGCGAGAACTTGCGCCGCTGGTGCTGCTGATCGGTCACGGCAGCCAGAGCGCTAACAACGCGCACGCTGCGGCGCTCGATTGCGGTGCCTGCTGCGGCCAGACCGGCGAGGTGAATGCCCGTGCGCTGGCACGCCTGCTCAATGACGCCGGTTTGCGTGCGGCACTGGCGCAGCGCGGTATCAACATTCCGGCGCACACGGCTTTCGTCGCCGGGCTGCACAACACGACGACCGACGAGATAGAAGGTTTCGATCTCGACCTGCTGCCGGCCGACGCCCGCATGCGCTGGGAACATCTGGCGCCGGTGTTCGCTCAGGCCGGCGACCAGGTCAGGCGCGAGCGTGCTGCCAGCCTTGGCCTGGATCCGCGTGCCGGTCACGGCGAGCTGCTCGAGCGCTTGCGCCGCCGTGCCAACGATGGCGCGCAGACGCGGCCGGAGTGGGGCTTGGCCGGCAATGCCGCCTTCATCATTGCGCCGCGTGCGCGCAGTGAAGCGACCGTGCTTGGCGGGCGCACCTTCCTGCACGACTACGACAGCGCGCGCGATGCTGACGGCAGTCTGCTCGAACTGCTGATGACGGCGCCGATGCTGGTGACGCACTGGATCAACTGGCAGTACCACGCCTCGACCTGCGCGCCCGCGCACTTCGGCAGCGGCAACAAGCTGCTGCACAACGTCGTCGGCGGGCGCATTGGCGTGTTCGAAGGCAACGGTGGCGATCTGCGCATCGGCCTGTCGCGGCAGTCACTGCACGACGGCGAGCGCTGGGTGCACGAGCCGGTGCGCCTGACCGTCGCGATCGACGCGCCGGCGGCGGCCATCGAACGCGTGCTCGACAAGCATGCCGTGGTGCGCCAACTGGTCGACAACGGCTGGCTGCATCTGTGGCGCTTCGACGGCGCCCGGATGCTGCGCTACGCAGACGGTCAGTGGCTCTCGCTCCCCTTCATCTCGTGCGGCGCGGCGTCCGCACCGTCCGCCGTTTCCGTCCAGTGAGGTTCCTGTCATGAATGCACCCCTGCCCGCGCTCCGCGAAGACGCCCGGCTGTCGCATCTGGACTGGCTTGAGGCCGAAGCTATCCACATCATGCGGGAGGTGGCGGGCCAGTGCGCCCGCCCGGCGCTGCTGTTCTCAGGCGGCAAGGATTCGGTCTGCCTGCTGCGCATCGCCGAGAAGGCCTTCCGGCCCGGACGCTTTCCCTTCCCGCTGCTGCACATCGATACCGGCCACAACTACCGCGAGGTGATCGAGTTTCGCGACCGTCGCGCCGCCGAACTGGGTGAGCGGCTCATCGTGCGCTCGGTCAACGATTCGATCCACCGCGGTTCGGTCGTACTCAAGCACGCCGACGAATCGCGCAACCGGCATCAGTCGGTCACGCTGCTCGAAGCGATCGAGGAATTCGGCTTCGATGGCTGCATCGGCGGCGCGCGGCGCGACGAGGAAAAGGCGCGCGCCAAGGAACGCATCATGAGTTTCCGCGACGAGTTCGGTCAGTGGGACCCGAAGAACCAGCGGCCGGAACTGTGGAACCTCTACAACGCCCGCACCCATGCAGGCGAGCACGTGCGCGCCTTCCCGATCTCGAACTGGACCGAACTCGATGTCTGGCAGTACATCGAGCGCGAGCACCTGGCCTTGCCGAGCATCTATTTCGCGCACGAGCGCGAGGTGGTGTTGCGCAACGGCCTGCCGGTGCCTGTAAACGTGCCGCTGGCCAGCGGTGAGCTGACCAGCCTGCCAC
Organism: Methyloversatilis sp.; assembly: GCF_965284615.1. Taxonomy (GTDB): domain Bacteria; phylum Pseudomonadota; class Gammaproteobacteria; order Burkholderiales; family Rhodocyclaceae; genus Methyloversatilis. The sequence goes on along the minus strand of NZ_OZ260098.1, from coordinate 3,195,161 downwards.
GGCCAGGGGAACAGATCGTCGTGCGGCGGGTGCGTTTCCGTACCGTCGGCGACATCTCCTGCACGGCGCCGGTCGAGTCGGAGGCCGACACGGTCGCGCGCATCGTGATCGAGACCGCGAGTACCGACCTGACGGAGCGCGGCGCGACGCGACTGGACGACCAGACCGGCGACGCGTCGATGGAACAGCGCAAGCGTGAAGGCTATTTCTGAGTACCGGTCGCACTGCGACCCGGCATCGAGGACCGCATATGAATACTTCTGAAGACAAGGGCCTGCTGCGTTTCCTGACCTGTGGCAGCGTCAACGATGGCAAGAGCACGCTGATCGGTCGCCTGCTGCACGACAGCCGGGCCATCCTCGCCGACACGCTGCAGGCGATTGAGCGCACGTCGGCACGACGCGGCATGGAAGCGATCGACCTGTCGCTGCTGACCGACGGCCTGCAGGCCGAGCGGGAGCAGGGCATCACCATCGATGTGGCCTACCGCTATTTCTCGTCGGGTCGGCGCAAGTTCATCATCGCTGACGCGCCGGGACACGAGCAGTACACGCGCAACATGGTCACCGCGGCCTCGACCGCCGATCTGGCCATCATCCTGATCGACGCGCGCCGCGGCGTGCTGACGCAGACCCGTCGCCATGCACAGCTGGCGGCGCTGCTCGGCATTCCGCAGCTGTTGGTGGCGGTGAACAAGATGGATCTGGTCGATTTCGCGCAGCCGGTGTTCGAGCGCATCCGCGACGACTTCCTCGCGTTCGCGGCCGGCGCCGGCATCGGGCCGGCGCGCTTCGTGCCGATGTCCGCCCTGCGCGGCGACATGGTGGTCGACCGTGGCGAGCACCTTCACTGGTACGACGGGCCCACGTTGATGGAGATGCTGGAAAGCGCGCCGTCAGCGGCGGCGCCGCACGCGCACCCGTTCCGCTTTCCGGTGCAGTGGGTGTGTCGGCCGCAGGACGCGGCGAATCCCGCGCTGCACGACTATCGCGGCTTCATGGGTCGGGTCGAGGCCGGCCGCATCGCGGTCGGTGACGCGGTCAGCGTGCTGCCTTCCGGCCTGCGCACGCGGGTCAAGGCCATCGAGATCGGCGGCGAAGCGCTTGCGCACGCCGGCGCCGAACAGTCGGTCGCGCTTTTGCTCGACGACGACATCGACGTGTCGCGCGGCGACATGATCGTGGCGCCCGAGCAAGCGCCGCAGGTGCTGCGCCAGATCACTGCCGACCTGTGCTGGCTGTCGGATCTGCCGATGGACCGCGCCCGCACCTATCTGATCCGCCACACGACGCGCGAGGTCAGGGCGAAGCTGGTGGCCATCGATCACCGGCTTGACGTGAACACGCTGGACCGTATGCCCGCCGAACGGCTTGTGATGAACGACATCGCCCGCGTGCGCTTCAAGCTGGCGCATCCGGTGTTCGCCGATCCCTATGTGCTGAACCGCTCGACCGGCGCTTTCGTCGTCATCGACGACAGCACCTACAACACGGTGGCCGCGGGCATGATCGTGGCGGATGCTGACGCCGCGGCGTGATGCGAGCGGCAGTGATCGGTCCGCGTTCAAGCCGGCGCGCTGCGCGTCGTTAAGACTGTCAGCGCGCCGGTTGTCGGCGCAGGAGGAATCATATGGACGTATCTTCAATCGCCAGCGCCGCCACCTCGATGTCGCAACAGAAGGTGGCCGACGCCGCCGGCACCCTGGTGCTCAGGAAGGCACTCGACATCCAGGCGTCGAACGCCGCACAGCTACTGCAGGCGCTGCCGACACCGCAGCCGGCGCCCTCCAGTCAGAACATCATCGACACCTACGCCTGACGCAGAGGTCCGACCGGACCTCTCACTCTTTTCCGCGCCCGCCTTCCAGCGCCCGCCGCAGATAGGGCGCGGTGCGGCTGCCTTTCGCTCGCGCCACGTCGGCCGGCCGCCCCTCGGCGACGATGCGCCCACCCTCGGCGCCAGCGCCCGGGCCCATGTCGATCACCCAGTCAGCCCGCGCCACCAGTCGCATGTCGTGCTCGACCAGCACCACGCTGTTGCCGCCATCGACCAGCACTTCGAGCTGGGCGAGCAGGCGTTCGACGTCGGCTGGATGCAGGCCGGTGGTCGGCTCGTCCAGCACGTACAGCGTGCCGCCTCGTCCGCTGCGCTGCAGTTCGGTGGCGAGCTTGATGCGCTGCGCCTCGCCGCCCGACAGTTCGGTCGCCGGCTGGCCCAGCCGAAGGTAGCCCAGGCCGAGCCGGCTCAGCAGCATTAGCGGGGCGAGTACCCTCGGCTCGCTGGCGAACACCTCGCAGGCCTGGTCCACGGTGAGGTCCAGCACCTCGGCGATGTTGCGTCCCTGCCAGGTCACGGCCAGCGTGGACGGGTTGTAGCGGGTGCCTTGGCATTCGGCGCAGGGCGCGTACACGCCGGGCATGAACAGCAGTTCGACGCTGACGAAGCCTTCGCCCTCGCAGGTCGGGCAGCGACCCCTGGCCACGTTGAACGAGAAGCGTCCGGCGTCGAAGCCACGCTTGCGGGCGGCGGGTGTCTGTGCGAACAGCTTGCGCACCTCGTCGAACAGGCCGGTGTAGGTGGCGAGGTTGGAGCGCGGCGTGCGGCCGATCGGCTTCTGGTCGATGCGCACCAGCCGGCGGATCGCGTCCGCGCCTTCGCCCAGCCGGCCTTCGGTCGGCGCGGTGTTCACCGGCGGCTGCTCGCCGTCGTCGTGCTCGGGCTCGGCCTCGACCACGTGGCCCAGGTGCTCCGCCACCAGTTCGACCAGGGCCTGGCTGATCAGGCTGGACTTGCCGGAGCCGGACAGGCCGGTCACCGCACACAGCACGCCGAGCGGGATGCGCGCGTCCAGCCGGTCCAGGTTGTTGCGGCTCACGTCGTGCAGCGACAGCCAGCCTGATGGCGTTCGCGGTGTGCGCGCCGGCGGCTGGTCGGACTTCAGGAAGCGCGCGGTCGCCGACGACTTTACCGTGGTCAGACCGGCGGGCGGGCCGCTGTAGACGATGTCTCCGCCCTCGGTGCCTGCGCCCGGGCCGACATCGACCACCCAGTCGGCGCGGCGGATCATGTCGAGGTCGTGCTCGACCACGAACACGCTGTTGCCCGCCTGCTTCAGCTGCAGCAGGGCGTCGAACAGCGCCTCGCCGTCGGCCGGATGCAGACCGGCGGACGGTTCGTCCAGCACATAGACGACGCCGAAAAGCTGCGAGCGCAACTGGGTGGCCAGCCTGAGCCGCTGCAGCTCACCTGGCGACAGCGTGGGCGTGCTGCGTTCCAGCGTCAGATAGCCCAGACCCAGCCGCAGCAGCACTTCGATGCGGTTGACCACTTCGCCGGCCAGCCTCTGTGCGGCGAGGCGCTTTTCCTCCGGCTGCCGGGCATCCGCCTCGCCGGCGACGGCCGGTGCGAGCAGGCGCACCACCTCGGATAGCGGCTGGCGCGACAGCGCACCGATGTCCAGCCCGGCGAAGGTGACCGCCAGCGCTTCCGGCTTGAGCCGCTTGCCGGCGCACATCGGGCAGTCGGCGGCCCGCATGTAGCGCGACACGCGTTTGCGCATCAGCGTGCTCTGCGTGCTGGCGAAGGTGTGTAGCACGTAGCGGCGGGCGCTGGTGAAGGTGCCCTGATAGCTCGGCTCCATCTTCCGCCGCAGCGCGACGCGCGTTTCCTCCGGGGTGAAGCCGGCATAGACCGGTACCACCGGCTGTTCGTCGGTGAACAGGATCCAGTCCCGCACCTTGCGCGGCAGCTTTGCCCACGGCGTGTCGATGTCGATGCCCAGGCTGACCAGGATGTCGCGCAGATTCTGACCGTGCCAGGCCGGCGGCCACGCGCTGACTGCGCCGTCACGTATGGTCAGCGACGGGTCGAGCACCAGCGTCTCTTCGCTCACCTCGAACACGCGACCCAGACCGTGGCAGTTCGGGCAGGCGCCCTGTGGCGTGTTGGGCGAGAAGTCCTCGGCCTGCAGCATGGGCTGGCGCGCGGGATAGCGGCCGGCTCGCGAATACAGCAGGCGCAGCAGGCTGGACAGCGTGGTCACGCTGCCTACCGACGAGCGCGCGCCCGGCGTGCCGCGCTGCTGCTGCAGCGCCACCGCCGGCGGCAGGCCTTCGATGCTGTTGACGTCCGGTACGCCAGCCTGATCAATCAGCCGCCGTGCATACGGCGCCACCGATTCCAGATAGCGCCGCTGCGCCTCGGCATACAGCGTGCCGAAGGCGAGCGAGGACTTGCCGGACCCGGATACACCGGAAAACGCCACCAGCGCATCGCGCGGCAGATCGACGTCGATGTCTTTCAGATTGTGTTCACTGGCACCGCGGACGCGGATGGTGGCGGAGGCGGCGAGTCGGTTGGAGGGCTGGGTCTTGCTCATGCGCGTGCGATGGAAGCTGGACGGAGACGGGGCCTGCACAGGGTACGCAAGGGCGGCCGACACCTTGCTGCAGGCAGACTGCGCCTGCGCGAAGATGTTGCCATGTCGTCGCATTGTGCCCGTCCCTGTGCCGGGCGCGTGCCGTTACCGGCCGTCCCGTGCAGGCTCCGGCGCCCGGCGCCTCGCGTGTTCCGGTGTGATGCCTCCAGCTGGCGAGGAGGCCGGCTGGTTCAGGGGCGCCGGCGGCGGCTGGCGGTCAGCAGGCATCCCAGGCCGGCCAGCCAGAGTGCGGCCGTCATCGGCTCGGGCACCGCTGTCACGTTGATGGTGATCGACTTGCCATCGAATGAACCGTCGGTTGACGAGAAGTCGTCGTATTGCGGATAGCTGTACTGCCACGACGAGCAGCTCAGCCCGCCGCCTTCGTCGCTCATGCAGGTGCGGGATGCGATCTCGCTGCCCGACGAGGTCGAGTTGGTCGCGCTCCAGCCGCCGCCGACGGCGATATCGAAGGTGCCGGCAGTCGGGAACAGCAGCGAGAAGGTCCAGCCGTTGGAATAACCGCTGCCGGGCGCTGCCGAGGGATAGTCGTTGAAGTTCTGGCCGGCGGCCTGCAGATAGACGGCCGTCACCGTTTCAGCCTCGTACCAGTACCAGTTCATCATCCATTCCTGGTACCCCTCGACCGGTGTCGGTTCGACCGGATCATTCCCGCCGTCGTTACGCGACGAGGTGTTCACGCTGAAGGACACGAAGAAATCCACCGTGCTGCCGGCCTGCACCGTGGTCTGGCTGGCGCCGAAGCTGTCGATCTGTCCGCTGGCGGACCATGCGCAGGGACTGGCGATCAGGCCGAGGCAAAGCAATGCCGAAGTGGCTCTCTTCATGTTCCGCTCCTCTTTCAATGACACCCGTGCGGCTGCACGCTGCGGCGAGCCAGCCTGGGCGTCGGGTTGGATGAAGTTATGAGCCTAGCATCGGGACATGGGCTTCGATAGCGCGTCCGACCGGCGGTGGCGATGCCGTTCTGCGACCGGCTGACCGGCAGACGGCTCGGGCACCGGTCGGTGCGGCACATGCCGGTGGCCCATGCTTCAATTAATATGCGGGGCCAGAAAATCGGGGCTTTCCTGTCGAGCAGTTCGCGGCCGTGTCGCCATCCGTCCTGCGTATCCGCCCGGGGAGGCGCCCCCACATGAGACCCGACAATGCCGTCACCTGATCTTCGTGATCGCCTTTTCGTGCTGGCCCAGCACGGCATGCCCAAGCAGGCACTGACGCGTTTCGCCGAATTCGTGGCGAATTCGCGCGCACCCTGGACCCGCGGCATCATTCCCTGGTTCATCCGCAAGTACGGCGTGGACATGAGCGAGGCGGCCCGGCCCGACCCGGCGGACTATGCCTGCTTCAACGATTTCTTCACCCGTGCGCTGCGCGAAGGTGCCCGTCCGCTGGCCGACTCGCCCTTCGTCAGCCCGGTCAACGGCACTGTGATCGACTGCGTGAAGCTCGATGGCGACACCTTGCTGCAGGTGAAGGGACACCCTTACAGCGCGCGTGCCCTGGTGGGCGGCGACGCGGCGCTGGTCGATCGATTCGACGGCGGCGAAGCGATCTCCATCTACCTGAGTCCCAAGGACTACCACCGCATTCACATGCCCTGTGCGGGCCGGCTCCGGCGCATGATCCATGTGCCGGGCAGCCTGTATTCGGTGAACCCGGCGACGGTGGCGGGCGTGCCCGGCCTGTTCGCGCGCAATGAACGTGTGGTCTGCCTGTTCGATTCGGACTTCGGCCCCTTCGTGCTGACACTGGTCGGCGCCATGGTGGTCGGCAGCATGCAGACCGTGTGGCATGGGCTGATCAATCCGCCGCGCACCGGCAAGCTGCGCGAGTGGCGTTACGACGATCAGGACATCCGGCTCGCTCGGGGCGAGGAGATGGGACGTTTCCTGCTCGGCTCGACCGTCGTCATGCTGTTCCCTCAGGGCGTGCTGCGCGCCCGTGCCGACTGGCTGCCGGGCCGTACGGTGCGCATGGGTGAGACGATGGCTGACGCGTCGCCGCGCTGACTGACGCAGCGGGTTAGACTACATTTGTTTCCATGGAAACAAATAAGGTGTGAATCGAAACAAATGGGCTATGCTTCAAGCTGATTCGATTTCACCGGGGATACCTGCCATGGGCGCCGTCGCAGACAAGGGAATCAGCGCTTCGGAAGACCGGGGCGCGCTGGCCCGCATGATCATGACCCTGCTCGACCACTGGAAGCTCGGCACCGAAGACCAGGCCGCGCTGCTGGGCATCGCCGCCAGCAACCGGGCGGCGCTGGCGCGCTACCGGCGCGGCGAGCCGATCGGCACCAGCCGCGACCAGTATGAGCGCGTCGGTCACCTGCTGGGCATACACAAGAACCTCCGCCTGCTGTTTCCTCAGAACCGCGACCTCGCTTACCGCTGGATGAGCACGCGCAACCGTGCGTTCGACAATCTCACCCCGGTCGAGGTGGTGAAGGAATGGGGCTTTGCCGGGTTGCTGATGGTGCGCGCCTACCTGGATCGGGCGCGCGGCCAGTGAGTCTCGGCGATCTGTTCGCCCGCCTTGCGCTGGCCGAGGTGCAGCGCGACGTGTTCCGCAACATCGTGTCGCTGCGCAGTTCGCAGGACCTGTTCGACGATCTCACCGACGATCCGGCCGAGTGGGCGCTGGCGCAGAAAGTGGAGAGCGACGCCAAGCCGCCGCCCTACCGTTCGCCCACTCCGGTGCTGCACCGTCCGTTCGAGGACGCCGAGTGGTTCAATGCCATCGCCTGGCCTTTCCAGAACTGGCAGGCCAGTCGCTTTTCCGACGGTCGCCACGGCGTGTGGTACGGCTCGGAGTCGGTCGATACCACGGTCTATGAGTCTGCCTGGCACTGGCGCAACGGCCTGCTGGCTGACGCCGGTTTCGAACGCGAATCGGTGGCGGCCGAGCGCAAGGTCTATGTCGTGGGCTGCGCCGCTGCGCTGCTCGACTTCCGTCCACTCACGGCCGACTGGCCGGATCTGCTGCATCCGCTCGATTACAGCTTCCCGCAGTCGGTCGGCGCGCGCATTCACCGCGAAGGTCATCCCGGCCTGGTGGTGCAGTCGGTGCGCCGGCCTGAGGGCGAGAACTTTGCGGTATTCAATCCGGCGGTGCTGTCCAGTCCGCGTCACCACCTGCAACTGACCTACCGGCTCGACGGCGAGTGCATCGTCGTCGAGAAGACGCCGGGTGTGGCTTGGTTCGGCATCGACGCGGCCGACTTCGGGCGGCGCGCTGCGGGTTGAGTTCAGACCGTTTTGCGGGGCGACGGAAGGCGTCGCGCCAGCGACTTCGATTCCGCTGCGCGCAGGATGCGGCGGAATGTCGGGCATTCCAGGTGGCTCGGCGCAGGGCAGACGGCGGCGTGACGGAGGCCGTCGCGCAGCGCGCTCAGCCTGCGTATCGTGCGTTCGAGTTCGTCGGCGCGTTCGGCCAATAGGCGGCGGTCGATGTCCAGCGTGCCGCCCGGTGCGAACATGCGGCCGATCTCGTCCAGCGAGAAGCCGGCAGCGCGGCCGATCGATATCAGCGCCAGCCGCTCCAGCACGTCGTTGCCGAATACGCGGCGCAGACCGCGCCGTCCGATCGAACGTATCAGCCCCTTTTCCTCGTAGAAACGCAGGGTCGCCGCGGTGACGCCGGCGCGTTGCGCCACTTCGGCGATATCCAGATCGCTCATGGGCTTGACCTCAAGTCAACTTGAATTTGCATAGTGCTCACACCGCACGTTGCGGGCAAGTCACGGGAGACGACGATGGATGCTTCAGATACGTGCGCCGACGCGCAGATCGCCTTGTGGAACGGTCCGGCCGCCGACGGTTGGGTGCAGGCGCAGCCGCTGCTCGATGCGCTGTTCGCGCCTTTTTCCGAACGGCTGGTCGAGGTGGCACGGACGCGCTCCGCGCGCAGCGTGATCGACATCGGCTGCGGCACCGGCGCCACCACGCTGGCGCTGGCCGAGGCGCTGGGCAGCGGGGCGCACTGTATCGGTGTCAACGTGTCGGCGCCGATGATCGCCGCGGCCCGTGCCCGCGCGCTGGCCAGCGCTTCGGCCGCACGCTTCGTCTGCGCCGACGCCGCGCGGCATGCTTTCGCGCCCGGCGTCGCCGACCTCATCGTGTCGCGCTTCGGCGTCATGTTCTTCGAGCGCCCGGTCGATGCGTTTGCTCACCTGCGCGCGGCGCTGAGCAGCGGCGGTGCGCTGCACGCCATCGTCTGGCGCGGCAGCGACGAGAACGCCTTCATGACCACCGCCGAGCGCGCCGCGGCGCCGCTGCTGCCCGGCCTGCCGGCGCGTCGCCCGGGCGCGCCGGGCCAGTTCGCCTTTGCCGACCGGACGTTCGTTGGCGAGGTGCTGGCGCACAGCGGCTGGCAGGACATCGACATCCATCCGCTCGACGTCAACTGCGCGCTGCCCGCTGCCGAGCTCGAACGCTATTTCACGCTGCTCGGCCCGGTGGGCGTAGCGCTGCGGCAGACCGACGCAGACACCCGCGCACGCGTGACCGAGGCGCTGCACGAAGCTTTCCGGCCCTACCAAGACGGCGAAACGGTGCGCTTCACGGCGGTGTGCTGGGAGATATCGGCTCGCGCATGAGCGCAGCGCTTCAGCGACCGGAGAAGCGCAGCCTGGACAGCATTTTCAGATTGCCCTTGCGGTAGTAGGCGTCCGCCCAGCTGTCGTCCGGCGACAGCGGTTTCGCCTCCTTCAGCTTCAGCAGCTTCGCGTAATAGCGGAAGCGGTAGTGCTCGTAGAAGCGCAGCACTTCCAGCCCGTAGCGGTCGGCGAGGTCGGTGTCGCCGCGGATGACGAGCACGTTCTCGTCGTTGCCGCTGCTGGCCGAGGCGCTGAGGTTGTGGCTGCCGCTGAGGATGACCGGCTGGTCGGTGGTGAAGTCGGTGACGATGGCTTTCAGGTGCACCAGCAGGTTGCCGCGCTGACCGCGCAGGCCTTCCTTGACCCAACCTTCCAGTCCGCTTGTCAGCAGTGCGGGCGTGGTGAACTCTGCGCTGCGGTCGGCGTGGAAGCCGGTGATGCGGCTGGCGCTGTTCTGGATGCCGTAGCGCAGCACCTGGTCGTTGGCCTTGCCGAGCAGGGCGTCGAGTATCGGCTCGGGCAGCGCGAAGGCGGTGGCGAACAGCAGGTCGCGTCGGGCGCCGTTAATCAGGTCGGCGAAGGCGGCAAGATCGCCGCCGCCAGAGCGCGGCGAGAAGCCGGTCCAGATGCGGCCTGTCGGCGCGACCGGGTTGTGTTCGTTGATCCATGCACGGGTGGCGGCGACGTCGCCGGGCGTCGCCCAGATCTGTTCGAACAGCGCCAGATAGTCGGCCGCCACCGCCTTGTCGTCAACGGTATGCACGACATTGGCCTGCCGGTACACGCCGTTCTCCGTGAAATTGGTACTGCCGCACAGCACAGCGCGCGGCGTGCGGACGCCGCTGCGGCTGAGCTTGCTCAGCACGATGTACTTGTGGTGAAAGATCTTAGAAGTGAGGCGAGCCCGCTTCTTCGCCTTCGGAATCGATTTCAGCGCCGCCTCGTTCTGCACCGTCTGTTCGTCGCCGGCCTTGCCGTGATAAAGCACGCGCACCTGCGCGCCGCGCCGGTGCGCAGCCCGCACGGCGCTGGCGATGGCCTTCAGTTCGTATTCATAGATCGCGATTTCCAGCGCCCAGGTCGAGTCCTTCGCGCGGGCGATGAAGGCGAGCAGCCGGTCGAGCAGACCGTTCTGCAGCCAGTCGCGCGGCGCGGCCGGCCATTTCTCGATCGGCAGGTCCTTGTTCTCCGTGCGGCTCAGCAGCGCGTCGAGCTCGGGAAACCTGCGGCCGAAGGCCTGGCTGGCGGCAACCGCCCGGTTGAACACCACACCGTGGCCCCTGGGCTTGCCGTCGTCGGTGGTGACTGCCAGTTCCAGTGACTCGCCCAATTCAGGCCGCTCGACGCTGCCGTACACCAGATGCACGCGGTAGCGGCAGCGCGTGCCGGGCGCGATGCTGTAATCGGCCCAGCGGAACTTCTGTATCGGTGCCAGATTGCTCGGGGTGGCCGCCCATTTTTCCAGCGTGTGCGCGCGGCCCGGGAAGGTGAGGCTGTTCAGCAGCCACTGCCACTTCTTCGTGCCTTCCTTCTGCTCGATCGCAAAGCCGAGCAGGCCGGCGCGTCGCGATGCGTTGACGTCCATCGCCAGCAGCACGCCGCTGGTGCCGGCGTAGGCCTTGACGCGGAAGTTGTCGCCGGCGTTGGTGACCAGTACACGCATGGGAACTCCGGGGCGATGCGATGACGTCATCTTGCGACCGGGGCGCGAAAGCTGCAACGATGGCGGCCGGCGATGTCGAAATGCCGGCGCGTGCTTCGTCAACCTGACAGTCCCGGCGTGCAGCGCTGTCTGCGCACCGGCCCCTGACGAGACAAGGAGGAGAACCCATGTCATCCCCATCCGCGGTCACCCTGCTGGTCGCCACCCGCAAAGGCGCCTGGCTCTATCACGGCGACGCCGAACGCAGGACTTGGCGGGTCGATGGCCCGCACTTCCTCGGCCACATCATCAGCCACCTGGTGCTCGATCCGCGTGACGGCCGCACGCTGCTGGCGGCGGCCAAGACCGGGCATCTCGGCCCGACCATCTTCCGCTCGACCGACTTCGGCCGCACATGGACCGAAGCGGCGCGGCCGCCAGCCTTCGCGAAGGTCGAAGGCGGCGCGGGCCGCAGCGTCGATCACACCTTTTGGCTTACGCCCGGACACGCGAGTCAGCCGGGCGTCTGGTATGCCGGCACCAGTCCGCAGGGGTTGTTCCGCTCGGAGGACGGCGGAGCGAACTGGGCGCCGTGTTCGTCGATCAATGACGACCCGCAGTACCTGAAGTGGATGGGCACGGCGCAGGACGGCACGCCCGACGGTCCGAAGCTGCACTCCATCATCATCGACCCGCGCGACCCGACGCATATGTATATGGCGATGTCGGGCGGCGGCGTGCATGAATCCTTCGACGCCGGTCGCAGCTTCGCGCCGCTGATCGACGGTCTCGAAGTGGTGGAGGGCTTCGACGTGACGCAGCCCACCTTTCACGATCCGCACTGCATCCGCCAGTGCCCGGCCAACCCGGACCGGCTCTACCAGCAGAACCACTGCGGCATCTACCGGCTCGACCGGCCGGCCACGCGCTGGCGGCGCATCGGCGGTGGCATGCCGGCCGAGGTGGGCGATATCGGTTTCCCGATGGTGGTGCACCCGCGCGATCCGGACACCGCCTGGGTGTTCCCGATGGACGGCACCGCCGTGTGGCCGCGCACCAGCCCGGGCGGGAAGCCGGCGGTATTCGTCACCCGCGATGGTGGTGAGCAATGGCAGCGTCAGGACGCCGGCTTGCCGGCGGAACAGGCCTGGTGGACGGTGAAGCGGCAGGCGATGACGGCAGACAGCCAGCCCTCGGTCGGACTTTACTTCGGCACCACCAGCGGCGAACTATGGGCGAGCAGCGACGAGGGCGCGCACTGGCACTGCATCGCGCGCCATCTGCCGGACATCTACGCGGTCGAGGTGGCTGAGCGGCCGGCCACATGAAGGTGCTGATACCGAGTGCGCTGCGTTCCTACACCGACAGCGCGCACGCTGAAGCCGACGGCGCGACGCTGGCCGAGGTGGTGGCCGCGCTCGACCTGCAGTACCCCGGCATCGCCTTCCGCATGATCGACGAGCAGGGACGGATACGCCGGCACATCCGCTTTTTCGTCGACGGACAGCAGGTGCGCGATCTGGCACAGGCAGCCGATGCCGACGGGGAACTGGTCATCGTGCAGGCGCTCAGCGGCGGCTGAACGCCGGCGTCACGCGACTCGCCTACACTGCTCCGGAACCCCGGCGGCGACCTCGCGTTGACCGGGGTGTGCCGATACGGAGAATCCAGTGTTCCTGCCCAGACTGTGCGCCTTTTTGTTCGCGGCGCTGTTGCCGCTTTCTTCCCCGGCCCGCGCCCAAGACGTGTTGACGCTGTCTTACGACGCTCGGCTCGGCGGCTATGCCTATGCGTTCGACGTGAAGTTCTTCGCGCTGTCGTCGCAGGGGCAATCGCTCGAGATGGCTTACATCCATCTTCCGGGCGACGCTGGCAAGCCGGTGGTCACCTTGCTGCATGGCAAGAACTTCAACGCCGATTACTGGGCGGGCACGGCGCGCCATCTGCAGAAGCTGGGCTACGGCGTGCTCATTCCGGACCAGATCGGTTTCGGCAAATCCTCCAAACCGGTCCATTACCAGTATTCCTTTCCGGTGCTGGCTCGCCACACCCGCGCGCTGATGACTTCGCTCGGCATCGAGCGCTCCATCGTCGTTGGCCATTCGATGGGCGGCATGCTGGCCAGCCGTTTCGCACTGATGTATCCGCAGGCGGTGCAGCGCCTGGTGCTGGTGAATCCGATCGGGCTGGAGAACTACCTGAAGTATGTCGAGCACAAGGACACCGATTTCTTTTACGGCATCGAACGGAAGCAGACGGCCGACAGCATCGCCAAGTACCAGCGCGACAACTATTACGACGGTCAGTGGAACACGCGCTACGCGGCGCTCACCCGTTTCATGATCGGGCAGACGCAGGGGCCTGACCGAGATCAGGTCGCCTGGGTCAATGCCTTGACCTACGACATGATCTTCACCCAGCCAGTTGTGACAGAGTTCGGGGATCTGTCGGTGCCGGTCAGCCTCATCATCGGCACCCGCGACCGTACCGGACCGGGCCGCAACTGGATGCGTCCTGGCGTCGAGTACGAACTGGGGCGCTACGACCGGCTGGGCCGGACGGCGGCGGCGTCGATTCCGGGCGCCGTGCTGTTCGAACTGCCGGGCCTGGGCCATATGCCGCACATCGAGAATTTCGAGGCATTCAGCAAGGTATTCGACCAGGCGATCGGCGTACAGTGACCCGAGGTCGATGTCATCAGGAGTCCCGCATCATGAACCACACTTCCCGCAGCCCGTACGAGAACGACGCCGAGAACGGGGCCACCCCGGCCGGGCCGGTCGAACTGTGGCATCAGACCTTTCACGAACTGCTCGACGGCATTGCGCGCTCGACCGACCCCTTCGGCATGACCGCGCCCATCCTGCACGCGCAGCTGGCGTGGGTGGCGCACCCGAAGGAACTGAGTGACCGCCTGGTCAGCCTGTCGTCCGATCTGTGGCGGCTGCAGCAGCACACGCTGAACCGGCTGCTCGGCCTGCCCGACACCGATCCGATTCCGGTCACAGAGGGTGATGCGCGCTTCGCCGATCCGGCGTGGACCGACCTGCCCACCTTCGACCTGATGAAGGAGTGGTACCTCGCCTTCACCCGTCACACCCAGGACATGCTGTACGACACGCCGGGCATGTCGGAGAAGGACCGCGAACGCGCGGCGTTCTGGTGGCGCAACTGGCTCAACGCGGTGGCGCCGACCAACTACCTGTTCACCAATCCGGTGGCGCTGCGCAAGGCGATGGAAACGCACGGCGAGAGCCTGGTGCGCGGTTTCCGCAACTTCCTCGACGACCTGAAAGCCGGCGACGTGCGCATGACCGATCCGGACGACTTCAAGGTCGGCGAGAACCTGGCGACCACGCCGGGTGCGGTGGTGATGCGCAACCGCCTGCTGGAACTGATCCACTACACGCCGACACAGGCGAAGGTGCATACGCAACCGGTGGTGATCGTGACGCCGTGGATCAACAAGTTCTACGTACTCGATCTGGCGCCGAAGAAAAGCATGATCCGCTACCTGCTCGACCAGGGGTTGGACGTGTTCATCACCAGCTGGAAGAACCCCGATGCCTCGATGCGTGACGTCACCTTCGACGACTACCTGCTCGAAGGCGTACACGCCGCGGTCGAAACCGCGCGCGCGCTGACCGGCGCGCCGAAGGTGCACGCGGTCGGCTACTGCATCGGTGGCACCGCGCTGGCGATGTACATGGCGTGGGCCAATCGCCGCTTCGAGCCGGACGAGGTGCCGGTCGCCGACTGGACCTTGCTCACCACGCTGATCGACTTCCGCGCGCCGGGCGAGATCGAGGTGTTCATCGACGAATCCAGCGTGCGTTCGCTGTGCGACGCGATGGCACAGAAGGGCTATCTCGACGGCAAGGAAATGGCCGCCTCCTTCCGCCTGCTGCGGTCCAACAGCCTGATCTGGAACTACGTCGTCAATGGCTGGCTGTACGGCGAAACGCCGCCGCCCTTCGACGTGCTTTACTGGAACATGGACGCTACGCGCATGCCGCAGGCCATGCACGGCTGGTATCTGCGCGAGCTCTACCTGCACAACAAGCTGATCAAGCCGGACGCGCTGACCGTGGCTGGCGAGCCGCTCGACCTGCACCGCATCGCCCAGCCGCTGTATGCGGTGGCGGCCGAGGACGATCACATCGCGCCGTGGCAGCAGGCCTTCCGCATCCATCGACATCTGGCGGGCGACAAGCGCTTCGTGCTGTCCAGTTCGGGCCACATCCTGGGCATCGTCAACCCGGTCGTGACGCCGCCCAAGCGCAGCTACCGCGCGGCCGAGGTGCATCGCGCCGACCGCGCCGATGGCTGGCTGGCGCACAACGACGCGCAGCCCGGGAGCTGGTGGGAGGACTGGATGGCCTGGCTCAAGCCGCGTGCCGGCAAGCTGGTGAAGGCACGTCCGGCGGCCACCGCGGATTTCCCCGAACTGGCGCCGGCGCCGGGCGGCTATGTGATGGAGCGCTGAGCCGATCGCTGCCGCGCCGGCAGCACTTGTGCAGATGCAGATTGAAATCCATGTCGTCGCCGTGTGATGATGCCGGCCACCCGATCAACAACAATAGCGGACATGGTCATCTCGCCCAGCCTGGCCACGCTCAACGGAGGCTCCATGGATAACGTTCTGCTTTTTGCGGCAGGCGAATTGTTCATCGTGATCGTCATGATGGCGCTGATCGCGCGTCTCAACGGCAAGGATCAGGACAGCCGTCACCTCTACTTCGGTTCCGTCGTGCTGACCGCGCTGGCGCTGGTATTCATGCTCGCGATGGCGATGTACTACTGGGCCGATGCGGGCAGCGCCGACCGTGCGCAGAAGCTGTTCGAAGCCTGCCAGCAGATCGTTCCTCCGTTGCTCACGCTGGTGATCGGCTTCTACTTCGGACAGAAGCGCTGAGCGTGCAGTGCCTGCTCCATCGGGCGCTGCTGCATCGGACCCGCCGATGAGCGATATCCGCTTCGTTGCGGCGACGCCGGTGCTGGCGTCGCTCGACATCCTGCAGACCGTCGATTTCTACGTGAAGCGTCTGGGCGCAACGGCGGTGCATGCAGACCAGGGCGTCTACGGCATCGTGGCGCTGGGCGGTATTCATATCCATTTCTGGGCCTGCAGCGACCGGCGCATCGCCGAAGCGACCGGCTGCCGCATCGCCGTCGAGGGCGTGGATGCACTGTTCGCCCACTGTACGCAGCAGGGCATCGTCCATCCCAATGCACCGCTGCATGACACGCCCTGGGGCACGCGGGAGTTCGCCGTGCTCGACGGCGACGGCAACCTGATCACGTTTCACGAGCGCCTGCCGATCTGACGCGAATACCTCGCTGCGCGCTCGGCGTTAAGGATTTCCGCCAGCTGCCGCCGGAAGGCTGAGCGTGCCTCTTTCGCTGAAGCGCTGCACGCCGAAAGGACCACCGCCGAGCTTGCCGCTCAGCGTGTAGGGCAGGCGGTCGAGGTCGGCGCCGCTGCCCAGCTCCAGCGCCTGACGGAAGGCCGACAGGGCCGACACGGTGACCGGTACGCTCACCACCGCCTCGCCAAAACGCGGCACGCTGCCGCGCGCGTCGCTGACACCGGTGGCGAAGGTCCGGTCGTTCACGTCGAGCTGCAGCGCCAGGCCGTCGTAGTCGATCGGATGGTCGTTCGGGTTCTGCACCCGCAGCTTCAGTGCGAAGCGCAATTCGAATCCTTCACCCTGCAGCGGTTCCAGCCGGACCAGATTGACCCGCATCGGGTCGCGCGTGGTCAGGCCGGCACAGCCTGACAGCGCGAGCAGGGCACACAGAACGAGGAGCAGGCGTGCGGCATTCCGGTACATGATCACCTCTGTAGTCGTCGGGCCGGGCAACGCGTGCCGCCCGGCCTTCCTTCATCGGTCAGGACTTACTTGCCCGGTTCGCCGACGAAGATTTCGACGCGGCGGTTCTTGGCGCGGCCCGCTTCGCTGCCGTTGTCGGCCAGCGGTTCGTGCGAGCCGCGGCCGTCGATCACGATGCGTGACGACGCGACGCCGCGGTCGGCCAGATAGTTGCGTGCGCTGGCCGCCCGATTGACCGACAGCGGATCGTTCACGGCGTCGCTGCCGGTACTGTCGGTGTGACCGATGATGCGCACCGAGGTGGTGGGGTTGGCGTTCAGCGTCTGTGCGAAGCGGTCGAGCACGGGGCGGAAGTTCGGCTTGATGTCGGCGCGGCCGACGTCGAATGAAATGTCGCTCGGGATTTCGAGCTTCAGCTGGTTGTCGGCGGTCTGCACCACATCGACGCCGGTGCCGGCGGTCGCCTGTTCCATCGCCCGCTTCTGTTCTTCCATCTTCTGCGACCAGATATAGGTGCCGATGCCGCCGACCGCGGCGCCGATCAGCGCACCGCTGCGCGTGGCGCCGCCGCTGCCGCCGACCGCGCTGCCCAGCGCCGCGCCCGCTGCGGCACCGACGCCGGTGCCTATCGTGGTCCGCTTCTGCGTTTCGGTCATGTTGGCGCAGCCGGTGACGACGAGGGCGCCGGCAGTCAGCAGGATGAGTGTCTTTTTCATGATGTGTGCTCTCCGGTGTGCGGGCCGCGTCCTGCGCGGCACCGAGTTGTTCGTGCGCGCGGCGTGGCGCATCGCTGCTGCCGGACGTCGCAAGTGCACTGCATCAGTCTCGGTGATTCGGATGCGTGCCCGTGTAAGACAACGCGCATGCCCGATGTACTCCCGCACCGACGCGAAAAGGTGCGCCCCGTTACATCGCGCGCGAATCAAGGGTGCGGAGCGAATCGGGCGCTTCGCCTTCAGCGTCCTTCGTCGAAGTGCGGTCCGGCGCCTTCACCGGCCAGCGTGTCCTGCGCGTTACGCAGCGGGCAGGCCTTGAGCGACAGGCAGCCGCAGCCGATGCAGCCGTCGAGCTGGTCGCGCAATTGCGTGAGCGTGTGGATGCGTGCGTCCAGATCCTGCTGCCAGCGGGCCGACAGGCGGCGCCAGTCGGCAACCGTGGGCGTGCGCCGGTTGGGCAATGCCTGTAGCGCTTCCGCAATCACGGCCAGCGGAATGCCCATGCGCTGCGCGACCTTGATTACCGCGACGCGGCGCAGCACCGAACGCGGATAGCGCCGCTGGTTGCCGGCGTTGCGCGTGCTCTGTATGAGGCCGCGGCTTTCATAGAAGTGCAGTGTCAACACGGCGACGCCGCTGCGTGCGGCGACTTCGCCGACCGACAGGCTGACCGTGGCGGACTTGTTGCCTTTGCCGAGTTCGGACATTCGATCTCCGGGTGTTGACCTCAACCATGCTTGAGGTCGGATGCTACGCGTCCCTTCATCGAACGGAGTACACGATGTCTTCATCCTCCATCGCCAAGCCGACCGGCGGACGCATCCGCTTCATCCAGCCGCAGGGCCTGTACGACGCGACTGCCAATGGCTACTCGCACGTGGTGATCGCAGAAGCGCCCGCACGCCACATATATATAGCGGGGCAGGGCGGCGAGAATGCGCGCGGTGAACTGTCGCCCGACTTCGCGCAGCAGGTTGAGCAGGCTCTGCGCAACCTCGCTGCGGCCCTGGATGCTGCGCAGGCGGCGCCGTCCGACGTGGTCAAGCTCACGGTGCTGGTGGTCGATCACACGCAGGACCGGCTGGGCGTGTTCGTGCGGGCCCTGCGGGCGATGTGGGACGCGGCGTCGCCGCCGGCATGCACGCTGATACCGGTGCCGCGGCTGGCGCTCGAAGGCATGCTGTTCGAGATCGAAGCGACGGCCGTCATCTACGATTGAGTTGCCCATCGATCTGCACCGCCGCGCGGCCGACGACTTCACCATCCGGATCCACGATTCCATGCATCGATCGAACGCTTCCTCGCAGCCCGCAACTCGCGACACCTTGTCAACGCCGGTGCTGCTGCTGATGGCCGTTGCTGCCGGCCTGTGTGCTGGCGGCAACTACTTCAACCAGCCGCTGCTGCCGGCCATCGCGCGCGACCTGCAGGCGGACGATGCATCGGTGGCATTTACCGTGACCATCGCACAGGTCGCCTACGCCTGCGGATTGTTGCTGCTCGTGCCGCTGGGCGACATGCTGGAGCGGCGCGCTCTGGCGGTGGGGCTGATGCTGCTTGCCGCGCTTGGTCAGTTCATCAGCGGTTTCGCCGATTCTCTTTCGATGCTGTTGACGGGCATCGCGGTGGCCGGTCTTTTCTCGGTGGCGGCACAGATACTGGTGCCGATGGCGGCGACGCTGGCCGAACCGCAGCGAAGGGGGCAGGCGGTCGGTGTCGTCATGAGCGGCCTGCTGACCGGCATCCTCGCGGCGCGCAGCGTGGCCGGATTGCTCGCGCCGCTCGGTGGCTGGTCAACGGTGTACCGGGTCGCGGGTTTCGCCATGCTCGTCGTTGCTCTGTTGCTGTGGCGCGTGCTGCCGCAGTCGCGCAATCCGTCGCCGCGACCCTACCTGCAGACGCTGGTATCGCTCGGCACGCTGTTCCGCAGCCTGCCGCGTCTGCGCAGTCGCGCGCTGCTCGGGGCGCTGTCCTTCGCCTCGGTCAGCGTGCTGTTCTCGACGATGGCGCTGTTGCTGGCCGGGCCGGGCCACGGCATGGACGAGGTGTCCATCGGCCTGGTCGGACTGGCCGGCGCGGCCGGCGCGCTGATGGCCAATGTCGTCGGCCGCGTCGCGGACCGTGGGGGCGCGATGCGTGCAAGCGCGATCGCGGTGCTGCTGCTGATCGCGAGCTGGGCGGCGCTGTTGTGGGGCGCGGACAGCCTGCTCTGGTTCCTCGGCGGTTTCGTCGTGATCGACATGGCCCTGCAGGGCGTGCACATCAGCAACCAGCACATCGTGTTCCGGCTCGCATCGGAGGCACGGGCGCGACTCAACGCCGTGTACATGACCTGCTATTTCGCCGGCGCCGCAAGCGGCTCGGCGCTCGGCTCGTTCGCCTGGGAACACGGTGGCTGGCTGGCCACCTGCGCGGTCGGCGGCGTGCTCGGCCTGCTCACCGCCGTCGCGCTCGCGCACGACAGGCGCCTTGCCCGGCGCGGCTGACCGGCCGCCGCTTTGTTTGATGTACTGTATATGGATACAGCTATCGAAAGTGTTCCGCCGTGTCCGAATCCAGCACCGCCAATCGCCCCGATTACCTCTCCACTCTGAACGAGGCGCAACGCGAAGCCGCCACCTTCGGCGTTGCGCCCGACGCCCTTGCCGGACCGCTGCTGGTGATCGCCGGCGCCGGCACCGGCAAGACGAGTGCGCTGGCGCATCGCGTTGCCCACCTGCTGGTCAATGGCGCGCAGCCGGAGTCCATCATGCTGCTCACCTTCTCGCGGCGCGCGGCCGACGAAATGACGCGCCGCGTGCAGCGCATCGTCGCTCAGGTGTCGCCGCGTTTCGCCACGCTCGCCAGTGCCGGCTTCCCGTGGTCGGGCACCTTCCACGGTGTCGGCGCGCGACTGCTGCGCGAGTACGCCGGACGCATCGGGCTCGATCCGGCTTTCACCATTCACGATCGCGAAGACTCCGCCGATCTGATGAATCTGGTGCGGCACGACATCGGCCTGTCCAGCAAGGCGAAGCGTTTTCCGCTGAAGGGCACCTGCCTGGCGATCTATTCGGCGGCGGTGAACACGCAGTCGCCGCTGGCCGATGTGCTGCAATCGTCCTTCCCGTGGTGCGCCGAGTGGGAGGCCGATCTGAAAATGCTCTTCCGCGCGTATGTCGAGGCCAAGCAGGCGCAGCAGGTGCTCGACTACGACGATCTGCTGCTGTACTGGGCGCAGATGGCGGCCGAGCCGGCGATCGCGCGCGAGCTCGGCGCGCGCTTCGCGCATGTGCTGGTTGACGAGTACCAGGACACCAACCGCCTGCAGTCGAGCATCCTGCTGTCGATCAAACCCGACGGTCGGGGCCTCACCGTGGTCGGTGACGACGCGCAGTCCATCTACAGCTTCCGCGGCGCGACGGTGCGCAACATCCTCGACTTCCTGCAGCAGTTCGACCCGCCGGCTCGGCGCATCACGCTGGAGCAGAACTACCGCTCGACACCGCCGCTGCTCGACGCGGCGAATGCGGTGATCGGTGAAGCCGACGAGCGTTTCGCCAAGCAGCTGTGGAGCGCACGCACCGGCACGCAGAAGCCCCTGCTGGTATCGGTGCGCGACGACGCCGGACAGGCGGACTTTGTCGTCGCGCAGATACTCGCGCGGCGCGAGGGCGGCATGAAGCTGAAGTCGCAGGCGGTGCTGTTCCGCACCTCCAGTCACAGCATGCGGCTGGAGATCGAACTGACGCGACGGAACATTCCCTTCGTGAAGTTCGGCGGCCTGAAGTTTCTTGAAGCGGCACACGTGAAGGACCTGCTGGCGGTGCTGCGCTGGGCACAGAACCTGCGCGACCGCGTCGCCGGATTCCGCGCAATCCAGTTGCTGGCCGGCATCGGTCCGAAGACGGCCGCACGCATCCTCGACAACATCCAGGCTGCGCCGCCGGGTGCTGCGCTGCTGGCCGAGCAGCCGGTGCCCGAGGGCGTGCGTGCCGGCTGGTCCGAGTTCTCGAAGCTGGTCGAAGCGGCCGGGGCCGAACGCGCCGAATGGCCGGCCAGTGCCGAACACGTGGCGCGCTGGTACGAAGCGCAGATGGATCGTCTTTACGAGGATGCCGTCGTGCGCGCGGCCGACATCCGGCAACTCGCACGACTGGCGTCAACCTACCCGAGTCGCGAGCGCTTCCTGACCGAGCTCACGCTGGACCCTCCCGAAGTGACCAGCGACGAGCCGGGGGCGCCGCTGCTCGACGAGGACTACCTCATCCTGTTCACCATCCACTCGGCCAAGGGGCGCGAGTGGAACGCGGTGTCGGTGCTCAACGCAGTTGACGGCGGCATTCCGTCGGAGATGTCAACCGGCAGCCAGGCCGAGATCGAGGAGGAAAGACGCCTGCTCTACGTCGCGATGACGCGCGCGAAGGAACAGCTCGAACTGGTGGTGCCGCAGCGCTTCTACATCACCGGTCAGGCGTCAACCGGTGATCGTCACGTTTACGCCGGGCGCACCCGCTTCGTTCCGAATCGACTGCTCTCGCTGTTCGAACAGACGAGCTGGCCACGCGTCAACATGGACGGCGTGCCGACGATGACGGTGGCGGAAGCGCGGGTAGATATCGCCGCGAAGATGCGTGCGATGTGGCAGTGACCGATCGAGGTTTTTCGGAAGTTCGCAATGTCGCGGACGGCACACTGCATCTAGTAGCCGACCCGGGATCGGACACTACGGGTGCCGTTCACGCGTAACCAGGTGTTTGCGCAGCGCAACACTCCGACGTCCTGCCTGCCGACGATGAGGACGTCTTTTCGTGCAGGTGTCATTGTTAAGAAATCGGCGTCGTGCAACGGTTTCAGCGCGTCTGTCGTTGTTTAAAGCTCGAATAAAATATTCCAAAACAATAAGTTGCAAGCTGCCGCGGCTGAAAATATTTCTGGACTTTTGTGCTGTTTGTTGCTTTAACGGCTCATGGTTGTGCAATACTTTCGGCCCATGAATCAGTCCGTTGCGACGTCATCTTCAAGCCTCACCTCTGCTGCCGATTCCGTCGGCGCGTCGGAAGTCCTTTCCCCCGAAAAATCGTCTTCGTTTCTCATGCGTCGCGATGTCATGCGCGCATGGAATTCACTCGACCTCACGACGCGCAGTCAGCGCAGTCCAGGTCGGCACATCCATCATTCCGGAGTGGTCTGCACATCGATGGCCGGCTCGACCGCTCCCAGTTTCGAATGCTCGCGTGCGCTGCCATTGCGCAAGCTGCGCGGCAGCGACGGATGTCACGGTATGGGGCGAGCGAGCCTTCATTAGTTCTGCTGAATGTCGTAAGCGTCCATCGATGGCTTGCGAGTGTGAATCCGGCATCCGGGCGGCATGCGTCGCCCGTGTGTCGTTCGGGTCGTTCACCCGGAGGTGTGCGCGGGAGCAGGTCGCCCGCGCATGTCGTGCGGTGTTCCTGACCGGGCGCACATCGGTGCGTCGTCTCGAACAGACCTTCCGCCACCGGAGGGGCTGAGGTGCTGTCCAATCCTGTTATCCGAGAGGAGAGAAGTCATGGCTGAAGCTGAAGCTAAGAAGGGGGCGAAGAAGGCGAGTGCCCCGGCGAAACCTGCTGCGAAGAAAGCCGCGCCGGCCAAGGCCGCTGCCAAGCCCGTAGCGAAGAAGGCTGCACCGGCGAAGGCTGCTGCAAAGCCGGCGGCGAAGAAGGCTGCACCGGCGAAGGCTGCCGCAAAGCCGGCGGCGAAGAAGGCTGCACCGGCCAAGGCTGCTGCAAAGCCGGCCGCGAAGAAGGCTGCACCGGCGAAGGCCGCTGCGAAGCCGGCCGCGAAGAAGGCTGCTCCGGCGAAGGCCGCTGCGAAGCCGGCCGCGAAGAAGGCTGCTCCGGCGAAGGCTGCTGCGAAGAAGGCTGCACCGGCGAAGGCCGCTGCGAAGCCGGCCGCGAAGAAGGCTGCACCGGCGAAGGCCGCTGCGAAGCCGGCCGCGAAGAAGGCTGCTCCGGCGAAGGCTGCTGCAAAGCCGGCCGCGAAGAAGGCTGCTCCGGCGAAGGCTGCTGCAAAGCCGGCCGCGAAGAAGGCTGCTCCGGCGAAGGCTGCTGCAAAGCCGGCCGCGAAGAAGGCTGCACCGGCGAAGGCCGCTGCGAAGCCGGCTGCGAAGAAGGCCGCTCCGGCCAAGCCTGCCGCAAAGCCGGCTGCCAAGCCTGCTGCGAAGAAGGTGGCGGCGCCTGCAGTGACCAAGGCTGTTGCGAAGGCACCGGAGGCCGCTCCGGCCGCTGCCGCAAAGTCGGAAGCGCCCGCTGCGCCCGCGCCGGCAACGCCGTCAACCGCTGCTACGCCGGGTATCAAGTCGTCGCTGAATCCGGCCGCTGCATGGCCCTTCCCGACGGGTTCGCGTCCGTCCTGATCGCGCGTCCTGCGTCATCGAAAGCGGCATGGAGATCGTTGTCTCCATGCCGCTTTTTTCTTTGACGAGGAGCCCGTCTTGATCCCGTGTTACGAAGCTTCACTTGACCTGTCCCTTGTAAATCAGGAAGATGCGCGCGTCGTTGCTTGATCGCTCCCTCCGGCACACGTAACAGATACGTCGCCACCAGCTGTTCCAGTTTGACCCGGGCTCCAGCCCTGTCCGTCCGGGTTTCCAGAATGTTCCGACCGCCACTGCGGTCCGCGAACGCCGCGATTCAAGCTTTTCCGTACGCTTCGCCATGCTGCGAGGCACGGCAACAGCCCGTTAGCACGGGCTCCTCAGGCGTGCTGCGTCCATCGCTTCGGCGATGTCCGTCAGAACGCGCGAAAGGAGTGCTGCATGAATAAGGTTTTCTCCGTCCTCAAGGGCACCGCAGCCATCGTGCTGCACTTTGCTCACGGTGGTCTGCTCGCCGTCGGCCTCATGGTCAGTGTGTTCGTCGTACTGCGTGTGGCCGAAGCGGGTCTGACGCCGCGCATGCTGCCGTCGCTGCCCGAGTTCTCGCTGCTGGGCGGTACGCAGCAGGTTGCTGCAGACGCCGATCTGCAGATGCCCGATCTGCCGGCCACCGGCTCGGGTGTCGAACTGACCGCGCAGCAGAAGACGGTCGCCGACCATGTCTCGCGTCGTCACCGGGTGGCGCGTGCGGCGGTCGAACAGTACGTGACCGACGTCTATGCCGCGGCATCCCGCTACAAGCTCGATCCGCTGTTGCTGATCGCGCTGATTTCGGTCGAGTCCGCCTTCAACCCGACGGCGGAGAGCGCCTGGGGTGCGCAGGGGCTGACCCAGGTCATTCCGAAATATCATCCGGAAAAGCTGGCGCTGTTCGGCCCCGATGCGTCGCTGCTCGACCCGACCACCAGCATCTTCGTCGGTGCGCAGGTGCTGCGTGAATACATCCGCCTGTCCGGCTCGGTCGAGGGCGGTCTGCAGCGCTATGTCGGATCGATCGAGGATCCCGACCAGGTGTATTCGAACAAGGTGCTGGCCGAATACCGCCGTCTTTCCGCGACTTTCGGTCCGCGTCTGCAGACGGCGGAAGTGGCGCTCTGACGCCTCTCCTGGCCGGCCGCACGGCCGGCCGGTGCGATACAACGGTTATCCACAGCCCGCTGGGCGCGCCGAACGGCTAAAATCTCCGGTTTTCGCACTGCACCATGTTTCGCCCATCAGGCGCGGCATCGGGTGCAGGGCGATGCAACTCGACCGGAGGAGTCGCCGTTCACCATGGATGAGCACTTTCGCAACGCTGCACTCGAATACCACCGCAAGCCCACCCCGGGCAAGATTTCCGTCGTTCCCACCAAGGCGCTGACCAACCAGCAGGATCTGTCGCTGGCCTACTCGCCCGGCGTCGCCGCCGCCTGCGAGGAGATCGTCGCCGACCCGCTGCAGGTCAGCCAGATGACCGCCCGCGGCAACCTGATCGGTGTCGTCACCAACGGCACCGCGGTGCTCGGCCTGGGCCCGATCGGCCCTCTGGCCGCCAAACCGGTGATGGAAGGCAAGGGCGTGCTGTTCAAGAAGTTCGCCAACATCGACGTGTTCGACATCGAGCTGGACGAGCGCGACCCGGACAAGCTGGTCAACATCATCGCCGCGATGGAACCGACTTTCGGTGGCATCAACCTCGAGGACATCAAGGCGCCGGAGTGCTTCTACATCGAGCGCAAGCTGCGCGAGCGGATGAAGATCCCGGTCTTCCACGACGATCAGCACGGCACCGCGATCGTCGTCGGTGCCGCCGTGCTCAATGGTCTGAAGGCCGTCGGCAAGGACATCAAGGAGGTCAAGCTGGTCACTTCGGGCGCCGGTGCGGCCGCGCTGGCCTGCCTCGATCTGCTGGTGCTGCTTGGCATGCCGATCGAGAACATCTGGGTGACCGACATCAAGGGCGTGGTGTACGAAGGTCGCATCGAGGACATGGAGCCGCTGAAGGCGCGCTACGCGAAGGTGACGGACGCGCGCACGCTGGGCGAAGTGATCCACGACGCCGACGTGTTCCTCGGTCTGTCGGCGGGCGGCGTGCTGAAGGCCGACATGGTCAAGCGCATGGCGCCGAAGCCGCTCATCTTGGCGCTGGCAAACCCGAACCCGGAAATCATGCCGGACGAGGTGAAGGCGGTGCGCGACGACGCCGTGATCGCGACCGGCCGTTCGGACTATCCGAACCAGGTGAACAACGTGCTGTGCTTTCCCTTCATCTTCCGTGGTGCGCTCGATGTCGGCGCCACCACGATCACCGAAGAGATGAAGCTGGCCGCGGTGCGCGCCATCGCCGATCTGGCCCAGGTCGAGCAGAGCGAAATCGTGCGCGCCGCCTACGGCGAGCAGCCGATGTCCTTCGGTCCGGAATACCTGATTCCGAAGCCCTTCGATCCGCGCCTCATCGTCAAGATCGCACCGGCGGTGGCGCAGGCGGCGATGGATTCGGGCGTGGCGACGCGTCCGATCGAGGATTTCGAGGCTTACCGCCAGCAGCTGAACAACCTGGTGTGGATTTCCGGCCTCGTGATGAAGCCGGTGTTCGCCGAAGCGAAGCGCAATCCGAAGCGCATCATCTACGCCGAGGGCGAGGATGAGCGCGTGCTCAGCGCGGTGCGCAACGTGGTTGACGAGGGCATGGCGCGCCCCATCCTGATCGGTCGGCGCGACGTGGTGCTGGGCCGCATCCAGAAGCTGGGCCTGCGCCTGCGTCCGGAGATCGACTTCGAACTGGTGACGCCGGAGAACGACCCGCGCTACAAGGAGCTGTGGACCACCTACCATGCTCTGACCGAGCGCAAGGGCATTTCGGTCGATTACGCGAAGATGGAAGCGCGTCGTCGCACCACGCTGATCGGCGCGCTGATGGTGCGCCTCGGTTACGCCGATGGCCTGATCTGCGGCACCTTCGGCAACTTCGCGCGCCACCTGCATTTCGTGCGCAACGTGCTCGGCCTGAAGGAAGGGCTGCGCAACTTCTACGCGATGAATCTGCTGAACCTGCCGGGCCGCACGCTGATGCTGTGCGATACCTATGTGAACTACGATCCGACGGCGGAGCAGGTGGTCGAGATGACCGTGCTGGCGGCGGAAGAGGCGCGCCGTTTCGGCATCGAGCCGAAGATCGCGCTGCTGTCGCACTCGAATTTCGGTTCGGACAACACGACGACTTCCGACAAGATGCGCCGCGCGCTGGAGATCCTGCACGCCGATCACCCCGAACTCGAGGTGGAAGGCGAAATGCACGGTGATGCGGCACTGGACATCGACATCCGCACGCGCATCTTCCCCAATTCCAGATTGCGGGACGAGGCGAATCTGCTTATCTTCCCGACGCTGGATGCAGCCAACATTTCCTACAATCTGCTGAAGACCGCCGCAGGCGAGGGCATGACCATCGGCCCCATCCTGCTTGGCGCGAAGCAGCCGGTGCACATCCTGACGCCGACGGCGACGGTGAGGCGCATCGTGAACATGACTGCACTGACCGTGGTGGAGGCAAGTCACATCCGCTGACCCACGGCCCGTGCCCGAAAGGGGGAGGGCGTGGAGCAGCACGGGAGGACGGCGCTGGTGTTGTCCGGAGGCGGCGCTCGCGCCGCCTACCAGGTCGGCGTGCTGTCGGCGGTGCGCGAGTTGCTGCCAGACAAGCGCATCAATCCTTTCCCCATCCTGTGCGGCACTTCGGCTGGCGCGATCAACGCCGCCGCGCTGGGTGTCTTCAGCGAGGACTTCGGCGACGCCGTTGACAACCTGCTGTACATCTGGCGCAATTTCGAAGCCGGTCAGGTCTATCGCGCCGATCCCTGGGGCATAGGCAAGACCGGTGCGCGCTGGCTGATGGCGCTGATGTTCGGCTGGGCGGTGGACCGCTACCCGAAGTCGCTGCTCGACAACACGCCGCTGCGCGAACTGCTGGCTGCCCGGCTCGACTTCTCGCGCATCGACCGGGCCATCCAGCGCGGTGCGCTGTACGCGCTGTCGATCACTGCCTCCGGCTATACCTCGGGCGACAGCGTCGCCTTCTTCGAGGGCGGCGACGGCATCGAGCCGTGGAAGCGCATGCAGCGCGCCGCCTCGCGCACGCCGCTCAAGGTCGAGCATCTGCTGGCCAGCAGCGCGCTGCCCTTCATCTTTCCGGCCGTACACATCAACCGCGAGTATTTCGGCGACGGCTCGATGCGCCAGCTGGCGCCGGTCAGCCCGGCGGTGCATCTGGGCGCCGAACGCATCTTCATCGTCGGCGTAGGGCGCATGAGCGAGAAGGATCCGCGACGTCGCGGGCACGGCTACCCGTCGCTGGCCCAGGTCGCGGGCCACGCGCTGGCCAGCATCTTTCTCGACCAGCTGATGATAGACATCGAGCAGTTGCAGCGCGTCAACGACATCCTCGGGCGCATTCCGCCACACGTGATGGCGCAGATGGGCGTGCCCTTGCGACCGATCGAAACGCTGGTGATCGCGCCCTCGGAGCGGCTGGACGACATCGCCGCCCGCCACGTCGATGCGCTGCCGATCGGTGTGCGTACGCTGCTCGGCGGCATCGGCGGCACCCGGCGCGCCGGCGGCGGTCTGGCGAGCTATCTGCTGTTCGAAAAGCCCTTCACCCGGGCGCTGATAGACCTCGGTTACCGCGACACGATGGCGCGCGCGGACGACGTGGTGAGCTTTCTTGGCCTGAAGTTTGCGGCGGAAATGCCGTCAAGTACTACTTCACGATCGTGAATTCGCCCTAAGAATACTTTCCAGGCTCTTATTTTCGTTTGAGAATTTGACATCGGGGGGTAAACTTCGGCCTCAATCGAACCGCCAGCAGGGGTCACACGCATGTTTCTGAAGTACCTGATGGTCAGCTGCACCGCGATGGCGCTGAGTTTCGTCGTCGCACCCACCGTCGAAGCCGCTTCCGGCAAGACGACCACCCAGGCCAAGGCCGGCAAGAAATCGGTCAAGGTCGCCAAATCCTCCAAGTCTGCGCGCATCAAGCAGGCGAGCATCAAGAAGACCTCCCGCAAGTCCGTCGCTGCAGTGCCGCGCGAGGCCGCCATGCCCGACATGGACGCACTCGGTCTGCCGAATGTGAAGTCAACCGCGGTGCTGGTGCAGGACCAGTACACCGGCGAAGTGCTGTTCGAGCGCAATTCGTCGGCCATCGTGCCGATCGCCTCGATCACCAAGCTGATGACCGCGATGGTGGCGCTGGACGCCAAGCCGGCGCTGGACGAGGTGCTTGAGGTGAGCGAGGAGGATATCGACCAGCTCAAGGGCACCCGTTCGCGTCTGGCGATCGGTACCCGGCTGACGCGCGAGGAAATGCTGCATCTGGCGCTGATGTCGTCGGAAAACCGCGCGTCGTCGGCGCTGTCGCGCTACTACCCGGGCGGCCACGCGGCCTTCATCGCAGCGATGAACCGCAAGGCGCACGACCTCGGTCTGGCCGATACGCAGTTCTTCGACAGCACCGGTCTGAATCCGCGCAATGTGTCGTCGGCGCGCGATCTGGCGAAGATGGTGGCGGCGTCGGCCAGCTATCCGTTGATCCGCGAGTTCTCAACCACGCGCGACGGCTATTTCGCCGTCAATGGCCGCATGGTGCATTTCAACAACACCAACGCGCTGGTGTCGAACCCCGAGTGGGAAATCGGTCTGCAGAAGACCGGCTTCACCAACGAGGCGGGCAAGTGCCTGGTGATGCAGGCCTGGATGAACCAGAAGCCGGTGGTGATCGTGCTGCTTGATTCCTGGGGCCGCCTGACCCGCATCGGCGACGCCAACCGCATCCGCCGCTGGGTCGAGCAGGTGGCCCAGCAGGGCGCCCGTCAGGGCTGAGCTCATGGTCGTTCCGGGCAGTCGCGGCGAGGTTGCTCTCTTCGTCACCTGCCTGGTCAACCTGATGCGGCCGTCCATCGCCTTCTCGGCGCTGAAGCTGATCGAGGCGGCCGGTTACGTCGCCGTCGTGCCGGAGGCGCAGACCTGTTGCGGCCAGCCCGGCTACAACTCGGGCGATACCGCGGCGGCGCGCGCGCTGGCGCGCAAGTTCATCGCCGAATTCGAGCGCTTCCCGTATGTCGTCGCGCCGTCCGGCTCCTGCGCTGGTACGGTGCGCACGCACTATCCCGATATGTTCGCCGATGAGCCCGCGTGGCGGGCACGCGCCGAGGCGCTGGCGGCGAAAACCTTCGAGTTGACGCAATTCCTGGTCGATGTCGCCGGCGTGGCCGAGGTGCCCGGCGATTTCAACGGTTCGGTCACCTACCACGACAGCTGTTCCGGCCTGCGCGAACTGGGTGTGAAGCAGCAGCCGCGCGCGCTGCTCGACCGCATGCCGGGCGTCAAGCGGATCGAAATGCGCGAATGCGAGGAGTGCTGCGGCTTCGGCGGCCTGTTCGCGGTCAAGTATCCGGACATTTCCGGCGCCATCGTGCAGCGCAAGTGCGAAGCGATACGTGGCACCGGCGCCTACGCGGTGGCGCTCGGCGACCTCGGCTGCATGATGAATATCGAAGGCCGGCTACGGCGCAATGGCGACGAACTGACGCAGGTGATCCACATCGCCGAACTGCTCGCTGGCGACGTCGGGGGCCAGGGCTGACATGGAAGTCCGCTCGATGCACTTCGTGTCGCGGGTGCGCCAGCGGCTCGACGACCCGGAACTGCAGCGCAACCTGAAGCGCACGCGCGGCCGCAATGCGGCGTCGCGCGCCGCGGCTGTGGCCGCCTTTCCCGATTTCGACGCGGTGCGCGCCCGTGCCACCGAGATTCGCGCCTCGGTACTGCGCGATCTCGACGTCTGGCTGGAGCGTTTCGAGCAGAAGGCGATCGAGCGCGGCGCCACCGTGCTGTGGGCGCGTGACGGCGACCATGCCTGCGAACTGATCATCGACATCGCGCGCCGTCACGGCGCGCGCACGGTGGTGAAGTCGAAATCCATGGTGTCGGAAGAAGCCGGACTGAATGCCGCGCTGGAGGCCGCCGGCATCCGCCCGGTCGAGACCGACCTCGGCGAGTACATCCTGCAGATCAACGACAACGAGCCACCGTCGCACATCATCATGCCGGTGATCCACAAGTCGAAGGAGCAGGTGTCCGAACTGTTCGCGCGCGTCCATGGCACCACGCCCAAGACCGATATCGAGGCGCTGACGCACGAGGCGCGGGCGGTGCTGCGGCCGGAATTCCTTGGCGCCGACATGGGGCTGTCCGGCGGCAACTTTCTGGTGGCCGAAACCGGCTCGGTCGCCATCGTCACCAACGAGGGCAACGGCCGGCTGTGCACCACGCTGCCGCGCGTGCATGTCGCGCTGACCGGCATCGAGAAGGTGATTCCGACGCTGGAGGATCTGGCCACGCTGCTGCGCATCCTGCCGCGTTCGGCCACCGGCCAGGCCATCACCAACTACGTGTCGATGCTGACCGGCCCGAAGCAGGCCGGCGATGCAGACGGTCCGGAGCACATGTATTTCGTGCTGGTCGATGGTGGTCGCGCCGATCTGCTGGGCAGCGAATTCGAGGCCATGCTGCGCTGCATACGCTGCGGCGCCTGCATGAACCATTGCCCGGTGTACCAGACGATAGGCGGTCATTCCTATGGCTGGGTCTATCCCGGGCCCATGGGTTCGGTACTGACGCCGCTCTACCAGGGGCTGGACAAGGCGATGGACCTGCCGCACGCAGCGACGCTGTGCAACCAGTGCGGCGTCGTCTGCCCGGTGTCGATTCCGCTGCCCGAGCTGATGCGCACGCTGCGCGAGAAGCAGGTCGAGCGCGGCCTGAGGCCCTGGTCGGAGCGCATCGCTACCAAACTGTGGGCCTGGGTCGCGGCACGCCCGAAGCTGTATGCGCTGGGCACCCGCGTCGCCGTTCGCTATCTGCGCTGGCTGGCCGATGGCCGCGACCGCATACAGGTGATGGGTGTCGCGCCGGGCTGGACTGCGCAGCGCGACTTTCCGGCGCCGGCGGCGAAGACCTTCCGTGAGCTCTACGCCGAGCGCCGGCGCGGAGGCGGGCAATGAGCGTGCGCGACGACATCCTCGGCCGCCTGCGCCGTCAATTGGGCCGCACGGACAGCACGACCTTGGCGGCACGCGAGCGCGTCGAGGCAACGCTGGCGCTCCGGCAGACCGGGCCGCGCGCAGCTGCGGATGCCTTGCTCGATCGTTTCATCGAGCGCGCACGGGCGATGATCTCTAGCGTGGACCGCTGCGCCACTGAAGCCGAAGTGCCTGCGCACTGCGCCGAATGGCTGCGCGGGCAAGGGCTACCGACGGCGCTGGTCGTCGCCCCGGCGCTGGCCGCGCTGGACTGGGCCGGCGCTGGTCTGGAGGCGCGCGTCGGGGCGGCGACCGGCGACGATCTGATCGGCGTCACCAGCTGCTTTCGCGCCATCGCCGAAACCGGCACGCTGATGCTCTGTTCCGGGCCGCAGTCGCCGGCCGTCAACAGCCTGCTGCCGGAAACGCATATCGCGGTGGTTCCGCGCCAGCACATCGTCGCCGACATGGAAGCCGCCTGGGCCGAGGCACGGCGTGAACTGTCAGCTTGGCCGCGGGCGGTCAATTTCGTTTCAGGACCGTCGCGCACGGCCGATATCGAACAAACCATCGTGCTTGGCGCCCATGGCCCCTACCGGGTGCATCTGCTGATCGTCGGCTGAGCACGACAGTCCCGTAGGCTGTCGGTCGAAGCGGTTTGCACGGATAATCCGCGCCAAGCGAGGCTCGGCCCGCCAAGAAGTCACCGAACAAGAATCGCCTGTCCAGCCGCATATGTCCGCACAGCCAAAAGGTCGTTACGCCCGCCGCCATCTCGCCCTCTGCCTGTTTCCGCTCGCGTTGGCGATGCCCGACGCGCGCGCGCAGGACGAGCCGGAATCGCCCTTCCTCGACGACGACCTGCCGGTCGTGCTGTCGATGACCCGCATGCCGCAGCGCATCGACGACGCGCCGGGTGCGGTTACGCTGTTCACCCGCGAGGACATCGAGCGCCTCGGCTACCGCCGTCTGCCGCAACTGCTGCGCCTGGTGCCGGGAATGAACGTGATGAGCGACACCGGGCATTCGCCGGCGCTGTTCTATCACGGCCTCGGCACACTGAATCCGAACCGGATGCAGGTACTGATCGACGGCCGTTCCGTCTATTCGCCCTATCTGTACGGCTATGTGGACTGGGATGCGCTGCCGCTGACGATGGACGAGATCGAGCGCATCGAGGTCGTGCGTGGTTCGAATGCGGCCACCTATGGATCGAACGCGGTGGCGGGCGTGGTCAATATCGTCACCCGTTCCAGCATCGACGGCCCGGCCGCCACCGTTTCGGTGACCGGTGGCAGCCCGGAGTTGGCCGACGCGTCAGCCCGGTTCCGACGCAGCTTCGGACCTCTGAGCATCGCGCTGAGCGCACGTACGGGCGGCGATGATGGTTTTGCCCATCGCTATGACTCATCCCGCCTGAACGCCTCCACCCTGCGCGCGGATCTCGCGCTGGACGGCTCGGACGAAATCAACTTCATGGCGGGCCAGAGTTCAGGTACGCGCGGCGTCGGCTACCCCCTCGGTGTGCCCGGCAATCTCGACAATGGCAATGGATTTCGCACCATCCAGACCGACAACTGGTTTGCGCATGTCCGCTTCCGGCGCCTCGTGGCCACCGACAACGAGTGGTCCATCGGGTACTACCACAACGAGGACCAGGGGCGGGAGGCGTGGTCCGCAGATGTCGCCCCCGTGATCAACCAGGAACTTGCCGATCTGGGTCTGCCCTTTGCTGTCGGCCCGCTGTCCGTACCGATCGATTACAACCGCACCGCAACGCGCCGCAATCTCGATTTTCAGCACATGTTTTCGGCAGGTTCCGAGGTACGGGTCGCCTGGGGAGCCGAGCTGCGACATGAGGAACTCAAATCGCAGCGGATGTTTTACGACACGGGCCGTGCCTCGACCAATCTGTTCCGGCTGTCCGCGAACGTCGAATGGAAGCCCTCGGACCTGTGGACGTTCAATATCGGGAATATGGTCGAGAGTTTCCGCAGCTATGCCACCAAGGTGTCGCCTCGTCTGTTCGCCACCTTCCATGTGACGCCGGAGCATGCGGTGAGAGGCGGCTTCAGTCGCGCCTACCGGCAACCGTCGTTGATCGAAGCGCGTGGTGACTCGCGCTTCATCTATCCCGAAATTGCCTCCGCGCTGACGGCCCTCGATCCTGTCTTCGGGCCGATGCTGGCGGCCGGTTTCAAGCAGGGGCGCGCGACCCGGACCTTTGTCGGAACTCCGTCCTTGCAGCCCGAACGACTGGATTCGCTCGAATTGGGCTACGTAGGGCAGTTCGGGCGCTCCAGTCTTGAAGTCCGAGCCTTCCGCGAGCGCTACTCCCAACTCGTGACCGAAGCCCGCTATTCGGACCCTGACTACCTGAACACGGGCATTACCTTCGTGCCCGGCGCCGATGTCGATATCGACGGCTTCGAATACCAGTACCGCTATCGTGGCGACGGTCGTGAAATCTGGTTCTCGCACGCCTTGCCCCGTATCGCGTCGAACGCGACCTGCCGTCCGCGGCGGACCTGCTATGAGAACACCGTTCCGTCCTCCTCCTGGTCGCTTACCTGGATGGAGGTGTTACCGCAGGACTGGTCAGTGTCGGCAACGCTGTTCGGTGTCAATTCCGCCCGCTGGTTCAACGGCAGCGAGCGCATCGACGCCTATCAGACGCTCGATGCCCGCATCGCGAAGAAATTCCGCAGCGGTCCGACCACTTGGGAGGCGGCTCTAGCCGTGACCGACATCGGGCCGCGCTACGAAACCTTCAACGACGATCAGGGCGCGCGCGTGCCGTTCAACCGCGTCGCCCGGCAGACCATGCTGACGCTGCGCTCCAGCTGGTTCTGAAGCGACCGCCGCGATCCCGTATCATGATCGCCGGATAAACAGGCGGTCTACGCAAGGAGGCGGGGTGCGGAGTCGGTTCGGACTCAATCGACTCGGATTCCGTGCCCGTGTGCTGGTGGCGGCGCTGCTGCCGTCGGTGGCGATCGCGCTGGCGCTGGCCGTTCACTTCACGTCCACCCGCATCGCCGACATCGAGCGCGCGCTGATCGACCGCGCCATGCTGCTGACCGCCAGCCTGGCGCCGGCCTCCGAATACGGCCTGTTTGCCGGCAACATCGACATCCTGCAGTCGATCGCCGACGCCTCGCTGCGCGAGCGCGATGTCAACGGGCTGGTCGTGTTCGACCGCGACCACGTCGTGCTGGCCCGGGCAGGGCGTACGCGCATGCCGGAACGCAGCGTGACCGATGGCCTCGGCGCGCCGGCACTGCTCGAAAGCACCGACGATTACCATCTGTTCGCCGCGCCCGTGTTCAGCGTGCAGGCGCGACCCGACCCGCTGTTCGACGACGGCGTTGATGCGCCCGCGGTCAGCCGGCTTGGCGTGGTCGTGGTGCAGGTGTCGCGGCTGGGCAGTGCGCAGGCACGACGCGAACTGATCGTCAGTGCGGCGCTGATCACTGCTGGTGGTCTGCTGCTGGCGGGCCTGTTCGCGCGCATCCTGTCCGACGGCGCTACCGCGCCGGTGCGCGCGCTGGCCGACACCGTGCGCCGCATCGAACAGGGCGACTTCTCGGCGCGGGCGCGCACCGGTGCGCGCGGCATCATGCAGGTGCTGGAGGACGGCATCAACCGGATGGCCGTCACGCTCAGCGGGGCACGGGCCGACCTCGAACAGCGGGTGCTCGATGCGACCGCTCAGTTGCAGCAGCAGAAGGAGAGGGCCGAGCAGGCGAGCCGGGCCAAGACCCAGTTCGTCGATGCGCTGCTGCACGACCTGAGCCAGCCGCTGATGGCGATGGGCCTGGACATCCGTACGCTGAAGCTGCGCCTGCGAGACGACGAAAGCAGCGGTCTGCTGACCCGGCTCGAGCGTTCGTCGATGAAGCTGGAGAACATGCGCGACGTGCTGCTCGACGTCGCCCGGCTGGAATCCGGCGCCACCCAGCCGCGCATCACCGATTTTCCGCTCGGGCGCGTGTTCGAAAGCCTGCGCCTCACCTTCGAGGCACAGGCGGCGGAGAAGGGCCTGCGCTTCGAACTGTATCCGACGCGCGCCTGGTGCCGTTCCGACCCGCTGCTGCTCGAACGCGTGCTCGCCAATCTGGTGTCGAATGCGCTGCGCTATACCGCACAGGGCGCCGTGTTCGTCGGCGTGCGCTGGCTCGGCAACGAGGTGCTGCGCATCGAGGTACGCGACAGCGGTCAGGGGATTCCGCCGGAGCGCATCGACGACGTGTTCGACGAGTTCGTGCGCCTGCCCGGCACCGACCCCGGGAGCGGTGGCCGCGGCATGGGACTGGGGCTCGCTATCGTGCGCCGGTTGTGCACGCTGCTTGGCCATGCGCTGGCGGTGCGTTCGCGCCCCGGGCGCGGTTCGAACTTCAGCGTGACCGTGCCGCGCGTGCATGCCTTCGTGCCGGCGCAGGTCGAGGACGAGCTGCAGGGCCTGCGGCGGCTGGCCAACCGTCGCGTCGCACTGATCGACGACGATCCGGCCATCCTGCAGTCGCTGCAGTCGCTGCTGGCGTCGGTCGGCATCGACGTGGTGTCGGGCACCTCGCCCGACTTCGTGCTGCGCCAGTTGCGCCAGGCAGGCGCGCCCGACTTCATCATCAGCGATTACCAGCTCGGCGACGGTCTGGATGGCCTGTCGGCGGTGCGTTCGCTGCGACGTGAGCTGGGCGAGCACATTCCGGCGCTGATCATGACCGGACTGGCGGCCACGCGCGAGCTGGAGATCGAACTGGAGACGCACGGCATTCCGCTGGTCGCCAAACCGGTGCGACCGGTGGTGCTCGACGCGGTGATCGGCGGTCTGCTCGACGCGGCCGAGGAGGGCTGACCCGCCTAAGCGCCGCCCTTCGGTGGGCGCCGCGGCAGGCGTATGCCCATCTGCGACAGCGCGAACACCGCCTGCGTGCGGTTCTTGACCCCGAGCAGACGCAGGATGGTCGAAATGTGGGTCTTGGCCGTGCCATCCGAAATACCCAGTTCGCGGCAGATCAGCTTGTTCGGCATGCCTTCGATCATCAGACCGAGCACCTGTATCTGGCGCGGTGTAAGGCCGATGTCCGCGAGGTCCTGTATCGTCGGCCGCGGCGGCTGCGGGTGGATGGCGTCGTCGAGCACCTGCTGCGGCACGTAAATGCCGCCCTTCAGTACCAGCTGCAATGCGCTGACCAGCACCGAGGTGGTCGAACTTTTGGAGATGAAACCCATCGGCACCCTGGTCGATGGCGTCGGTGATGGTGTGCCGGTCGTCCTGCGCCGAAATGACCACCACCGGCACGTCCGGGAATTCGCTGCGCAGCTGCGTCAGCAAGGTCGTGCCTTCGGCGTCCGGCAGGTTGAGGTCGAGCATGACCAGATCGGGGCGCAGGCCGCCGCGCAGCATGGTCAGCGCGCGCGAGGCCAGCAGGGCGCAGCGGATGTCCGGCTCGCTGTCGATTTCGGTCAGCACGCTGCGCAGGCCTTCCACGACGAGCGGCTGGTCTTCGACGATCATTACCTGCATGGACGTTTCTCGCAATCGGGCGACGGACGGATTTTATATGCTGCAGTGTTTGCAGTTCTGCTGCGATGCAATGGAGAACATGTCTTGAATCACGGCCTCATCCTGTTTGGACACGGATCGCGCGATCCGGAATGGGCGCGCCCGCTGCGCGAAGTGGCGGCGCAGGTGGCAGCGGGCGACGGT
This sequence comes from Methyloversatilis sp., assembly GCF_965284615.1. Lineage (GTDB taxonomy): Bacteria > Pseudomonadota > Gammaproteobacteria > Burkholderiales > Rhodocyclaceae > Methyloversatilis. Next base: position 3,157,758 of record NZ_OZ260098.1, on the reverse strand, counting down.
GCACCGCAGGTCGAGCTGGCCTTTCTCGAATTCCTCGAACCGACGCTGGAGCAGGCGTGCGACCGGCTCGCCGCGGTCGGCGTCACGCGCATTGCCGTGCTACCGATGTTCATCGCGCAGAGCGGGCATGTGCGGCGCGATCTGCCGGCGCAGCTCGACGCGGCGCGCGCCCGTCATCCGTCGCTGCGCATCGACCTCGCCACCGCGGTCGGCGAGGACCCGCGCGTGCAGGCGGTGATGGCCGAGGTGGCGCGCTCTGCGCTGGCCAGTTGAGCGCGCTCAAGCCGTCGGTTACGTTGCCGTTACAGCTTGCGATGAGCGGGGGGCGACGGACTCCAAGGCCCGCCGCTCGCCCACAACGCGGAGCACTGCCCTATGGTGAGCATGTCGGCCCCGGTCAGACTTCTGATCGTCGATGACGAGCCCTTCAACCTCGAAATCATCGGCGAGTACCTCGACGGACAGGGTTATGAGCTGACCATGGCGCGCGACGGTGTCGAGGCATGGGACTACCTCGACAACGCCGAGATCGATTTCGACTTGCTGGTGCTCGACCGGATGATGCCGCGCCTGGACGGCATGGAACTGCTGCGGCGCGTGCGTCGCACACCGCGCCTGAGCGGTCTGCCGGTCATCATGCAGACTGCCGCCGCCACGCCCGATCAGGTGCGCGAGGGTTTGCAGGCCGGTGCCCGCTATTACCTGACCAAGCCCTACGAACCTGATGCGCTGCTGGCCATCGTGAAGTCGGCACTTGAAGAAGCCCGTCGCACCCGCGAGATCCAGCTGCAGACTGAAGGCATGCGCCGCGCCATGGGTGCGCTGCGTCGGGCCGAATTCGAGTTCAGCACGCTGAGCCAGGCGACCGAGCTGGCGTCGCTGGCGTCGCTGGTTTCACCTGAGCCGGAGAACATCGTGATGGGTCTGAGCGAGCTCATGATCAATGCGGTCGAGCACGGCAATCTCGGCATCAGTTACGCGGAGAAGTCGCGGCTGCGACTGGAGGACTGCTGGCAGGAGGAGGTCGAACGCCGGTTGCAGCTGCCTGAGTATGCTGGCCGCCGTGCACGCCTGCAGATCGAATGTGGCGATGAAGCGGTGCGCTACACGGTCATCGACGAGGGCGAAGGCTTCGATTTTGCACGCTATCTCGACTTCGACCCCGGGCGCGCCTTCGACCCGAACGGTCGCGGCATCGCGATGGCGCGGCAGCTGTGCTTCCGCAGCCTCGAATACAAGGGCCGCGGCAACGTGGTCACGGCAACGGTGGAACTGCCATGAGTGCAGTCGGCACGGCGCAGGCCGCAACGGCACAGCAGGCTGCCGCGCCGCTGCGGCAGATGACGGTGCTGGTGGTCAACGACACCCTGGTCGGCCGGGCGACCGTCAGCGCGCTGGTGCGCCGGCTCGGCCACCGCTGCATCGAAGCCTCGGACGGTGCCGGTGCGGTGCAGGCCTACCGTGCCTACCGTCCCGACGTCGTGCTGATGGACGTGGTGATGCCCGGCATGGACGGACTGGAGGCGACGCGCGAGCTGCGCCGGCTGGCGGCCGACACTTTCCTGCCGATACTGCTGCTGTCCGCCCGCTCCGACGACGCCGACATGATTGCCGGCCTTGAAGCCGGCGCCGACGACTACCTGACCAAGCCGATCAATTTCGCCATCCTGACCGCCAAACTCGCCAACTGCGCGCGGCAGATCGTCATGCACGCCAGCATGGCGAACTACCGCGCAGAGCAGGAGGAGGAAATCGAGTTCGCGCGACACGTGATCGAGCGTCAGGTGCAGGGCAAGGCGGTCAACGATCGTCGTGTGCGCTACTCGGTCACACCGACCGCACAGTTCTCGGGTGACATCGTCGCGGTGTCGCATTCGCCGTCCGGTGCACTCTATGCGCTGCTGGCCGACGCGACCGGCCACGGCCTGGCGGCAGCGATCAGCGTGCTGCCGGTGCTGCAGGTGTTCTTCGGCATGGCCAAGAAGAACCTGTCGCTCGGCCTGATGGCCAGCGAAATCAATCGCCACCTGATGTCCACGCTGCCGGTCGGTCGTTTCGTCGCGGCCACCATGGTGCGTCTGGACGCCGGGGAGGGCGAGGTCTGGGTGGGCGGTACGCCCGAGGTGCTGTGGCTGGATCGCAGTGGTGCGGTGATCGAGCGCTTCGCCTCGGCCAACCTGCCGCTGGGCATCGACGTCAACGACGCGATGGACGTGCCGCCGCAGCGCTTCACCTGGACGCCCGGCGACCAGCTGGTGCTGTGTTCGGATGGACTCGTCGAGGCGCTGGGCATCGGCGGCGACGCCTTCGGCCAGCAGCGGTTCGAGCAGGTGCTGCACGACAATGCGCCGGCTCGGCGCCACGATGCGGTGCGCGCCGCACTCGCCATGCATCTGGACGGGGCGCTGGCGCACGACGACGTGTCGCTGATGGTGATCGACCTCGATTGAGGTCCGCGCGCAAGTCCTTGTCGCAGCTTGATTTGCGGCGCGCCGGGCGGAGCTTGGCACGGCGATTGCATCGCGTCGGTCCGGAATCCCTTTCCTGACTGAACAATGGCCGTTCTCAATGTCCTGGTGGTAACGAATCGCGCAAGCGTGCCGCTGAAATCTGCGCCGGGCTCGCCTGCGCCGGTTACCAGGTGGCCGCGGTACTGTCGAGCGCCTACGACCTGCACATGAAGGTCGAGGAAATCAAGCCGGACGTCATCCTGATCCAGACCGATTCGCCGTCGCGCGACACGCTGGAGAACATGGCGGCGATGGACCGCGAAATGCCGCGCCCGGTCGTGGTGTTCGCCAATGATTCGGACAGCAAGACCATACGCCGCGCGATGAAGGCAGGCGTTTCGGCCTATGTGGTCGATGGCCTGGAGCCGAAGCGCATCAAGCCGGTGATCGATGTGGCGCTGGCCCGTTTCGAAGAGCACCAGGAACTGCGCCGCTCGCGCGACGAGGCGCGGCAGAAGCTGAGCGAGCGCATTTCGGTCAACCGCGCCAAAGGCATCCTGATGAAGTTGCGGGGTATCGACGAGGACGCCGCCTATCACACGCTGCGCAAACTCGCGATGGAGCGCGGCAAGACCATCGCCGCGGTGTCCGAAGACTTCATCGCCACCGCACGCCTGCTCGGCTGACCGGCCGAGCCTTTCCCTCTTCCCTGTTGCAGATCTTTCCGTCGGCGCGGCGCATCGCTGCGCCGTGCATGGCCATCCGTCATTGCCGCGCACTCTCGCGAGGAGGCCGAGGGCGGATGGCGTCACGCCCTCGGCATGCATGCCCCGGTTCGACATGGTGCGTACGCACGCTGCTGTCGCACCGCACAAGTGCGGTCGTATCGGACCGCACCTTCGTGTCCAGTTTTCGATTCGGCTTTCAAGTCATTGAAAAAAAACGTTTTGGTTCTTGATTTTCAGGGTTGGCACGCCCCGTGCTAATCACTGTTCAAGGCGCAACAACGTGGTTGCGGCCAGCGAGGCGAGAAGCCTCCATAAGGGACAAGGGTGTCCATCCGGTCGGCTTCTCAGCCGCGGATGCACACCCTTTTTTCATTCTGGAATCGATCATGAAACTACGGAGAACACGATGGCTGAGCATCCGAAGCAGGCAGACAGCGTCATTGACACCAGCGCGACGCGCCGCAGCTTTCTCAAGCAGGGCGCCGCACTCGGTGTGGGAGCTTCGCTGATGAGCATGGTGCCCCCCGGCGTGCGTTCGGCGGCCTGGGCCGCCGGTTCCGACGCCCCCGAGAAGAAGGAAGTGCGCATCGGCTTCATCCCGCTGACCGACTGTTCCAGCGTCGTGATGGCGGCGGTGGAGAAGTTCGACGAGAAGTACGGCATCAAGATCATCCCGTCGAAGGAAGCTTCGTGGGCTGCGGTGCGCGACAAGCTGGTGAATGGCGAGCTGGATGCCGCGCACGTGCTGTACGGTCTGGTGTATGGCGTCCATATGGGTATCGGCGGCCCGAAGAAGGACATGGCCAACCTGATGACGCTGAACAACAACGGTCAGGCCATCACGCTTGCCAACAAGCTGAAGGATCAGGGCGTGACCGACGGCGCCAGCCTGCAGAAGCTGATCGCCGCCAAGCCGGGCGAATACACCTTCGCCCAGACCTTCCCGACCGGCACCCACGCGATGTGGCTCTACTACTGGCTGGCGGCCAATGGCATCAACCCGATGAAGGACGTCAAGGTGATCACCGTGCCGCCGCCGCAGATGGTGGCCAACATGCGGGTCGGCAACATGGACGGCTACTGCGTCGGCGAGCCGTGGAACAACCGGGCCATCATCGACAAGATCGGCTTCACCGCGGTCACCACCCAGGACATCTGGGTCGATCACCCGGAGAAGATCCTCGGCACCACCGCCGAGTGGGTGGCCAAGAACCCGAACACCGCACGCGCAATGACCGCCGCCATCCTCGATGCTGGCCGCTGGATCGACGCCTCGCTGGCCAACCGTCGCAAGACGGCGGAAACCGTCGCCGCAAAGTCCTACGTGAACACCGACATGGACGTCATCCTGGAGCGCATGCTGGGCCGCTATTCCAATGGCCTGGGCAAGAGTTGGGACGACAAGAACGCGATGAAATTCTTCAATGACGGCGCGGTGAACTACCCCTACCTGTCGGACGGCATGTGGTTCCTGACCCAGCACAAGCGCTGGGGCCTGATCAAGACCGATCCGGACTACCTGGCGGTGGCCAAGGCGATCAACCGCACCGACATCTACAAGCAGGCCGCCGCCGCCGCCGGTGTCGCTGTGCCGAAGAGCGACATGCGGACGCACAAGCTGATCGACGGCGTCGTGTGGGACGGCAAGGACCCGAAGAAGTACGCCGGCAGCTTCAAGATCAACGCCGCGTAATATTCCCGGCGCGGGGCCTGCCCCGCGCCGACCGGTACTGAAAGGAATCCGTCATGAGTGCAGCAACCCTCACATCAGACAAGGTCGTGTCCATGCATGCCACCCCGTCCGTGGTGCCGGCCCCGGCCGCCAACGAAGCGGCAGCGCCGGTCGCGAAGGCCGCGCCGCGCGAGCCGCGTACGCCGATCTCCGAAATCCTGCTCGCGGTGTTCAAGGCGGTTTTCCCGCCGATCGCCGGCATGGCGCTGCTGGTTGCCGTGTGGGCGCTGCTCGCGGCCAAGGGCGGCAGCATTCCGGGTCCGCTCGCCGTATGGGATGCGGCCAAGGTGCTGTTCGCCGATCCCTTCTACAACAACGGCCCCAACGACATGGGCATAGGCTGGAACGTGCTGTCCTCGCTGCAGCGCGTCGGCATCGGCTTCGGCTTCGCGGCACTGGTGGGCATTCCGCTCGGCTTCATCATCGGCCGCTTCGCCTTCATGAACGCGATGTTCGATCCGGTCATTTCGCTGCTGCGCCCGGTCAGTCCGCTGGCCTGGCTGCCGATCGGCCTGCTGGTGTTCAAGCAGGCGGACCCGGCGGCGACCTGGACCATCTTCATCTGTTCGATCTGGCCGATGATCATCAACACCGCGGTCGGCGTGCAGCGCGTGCCGCAGGACTACATGAACGTGGCCCGCGTGCTCGACCTCGACGAGTGGAAGATCGTCACCAAGATCCTGTTCCCGTCGGTGCTGCCCTACATGCTGACCGGCATCCGCCTGTCCATCGGCACCGCCTGGCTGGTCATCGTTGCCGCGGAAATGCTGACCGGCGGCGTGGGCATCGGTTTCTGGGTGTGGGACGAGTGGAACAACCTGAAGGTGGAACACATCATCATCGCCATCTTCGTCATCGGCATCGTCGGCCTGCTGCTCGAACAGGCGCTGCTGCTGCTCGCCCGCCGCTTCTCGTACGGCAACAGCTGATCCCGTCCAAACGATTGCATTGAACTGAGGCGGCCGGTGCCACGCACCGGCCCGCGAGGAGACCACCATGAGCAAGACCATCGTGAAAGTCGAGAACGCAGGCATGACCTTCGATACCAAGAAGGGCAAATTCGTCGCGCTGCGCGACATCGACCTCACCATCGCCGAAGGCGAGTTCGTCACGCTGATCGGCCACTCCGGTTGTGGCAAGTCCACGCTGCTGAACCTGATCGCCGGCCTGACCTTGCCCACTTCGGGCAACCTGATCTGCGACGGCCGCGAGATCGCCGGTCCGGGGCCGGAGCGCGCCGTGGTGTTCCAGAACCACTCGCTGCTGCCCTGGCTCACCTGTTTCGAGAACGTACTGCTGGCGGTCGAGCGCGTGTTCGGCAAGAAGGAAGGCAAGACCAAGCTGAAGGCGCGCGCAGAGGCGGCACTGGACATGGTGCACATGACCCACGCGCTGCATAAGTATCCGCACGAGATTTCCGGCGGCATGAAGCAGCGCGTCGGCATCGCCCGTGCCTTCGCGATGGAGCCGAAGATCCTGCTGATGGACGAGCCCTTCGGTGCGCTCGACGCGCTGACCCGCGCCAGCCTGCAGGACGAGCTGAATGGCGTGATGGAGAAGACCGGCGCCACCGTGGTGATGGTGACGCACGACGTCGATGAAGCCGTGCTGCTGTCCGACCGCATCGTCATGATGACCAACGGTCCGGCCGCCACCATCGGCGAAATCCTCGACGTGAAGCTGGCGCGCCCGCGCGACCGGCTGAAGCTCGCGCACGACGCCGATTTCGTCGAGTACCGCGCCGCGCTGCTCGAGTTCCTTTACCAGAAGCAGGTGAAGAAGGCGGCCTGAGTGCCACGTCGCCGGCAAGGGCGGGCTGCGGCCCGCCTTTTCCATTTGTGTCATCGGCTCGCGCGCGGCGCGGAAATGAACCTTGGCGCGGGCGATATCCCGCCTTTCGCAGCAGTCTCCGGCGCTTATCATCGCCGTCATCGAATACAGGTGAGGCTTGCCGATGACGGCCGACGCAAACAGGGTTCTGTTGATCGACGACGACGCCGAGCTCAGTGCGATGCTCGGCGAGTACATCGCCAATGAAGGGTACGCGGTCGAGCGTGCGGCCGATGGAGAAAGCGGTCTGACGCTGCTGCGCCAGGGCGACTTCGCCATCGTCGTGCTCGACGTGATGATGCCGCGCGTGTCCGGCATCGAAGTGCTGCGCCGGCTGCGCGCCTTCTCCGGTGTGCCGGTGCTGATGCTCACCGCGCGTGGCGACGATATCGACTGCGTGCTCGCGCTCGAACTGGGCGCGGACGATTATGTGCAGAAGCCATGCACGCCGCGGGAACTGGTGGCACGGCTGCGCGCGATTCTGCGGCGCATCGGCGGTGCGCGCACACAGGCGGCCAGCGACGACGCCATCGTCGTCGGCGCGCTGGCCGTGTGGCCGCAGCGGCGCTGCGCCGAGTACGGCAACACGCTGCTCACGCTCACCAGTTCCGAATACGGCCTGCTCGAAGTGCTGGCGCGCAACGCCGGCAGCGTGGTGTCCAAGGCCGAGCTGTCGCTGCAGGCGCTGGGCCGGCCGATGGGCCCTTACGACCGCAACATCGACGTGCACGTGAGCGCCATCCGGCAGAAGCTGGCGCCGCTCAGCGGCGGCCGCCCGCTGATACAGACGGTGCGGGGCGTCGGCTACCAGTTGGTGCGCGCCTAGTGGGCCGGCTGTTCTGGAAGCTGTTTTTCGCCTTCGTCGCCGCGCTGGCGGTGGCGGCGCTGCTTATGGCGCTGGCGCTGTCGCTGATCTGGCCACGCGAGGGCCGCGGACCACACCCACAATCGGCGCTCATGGCCGACACGGTCGAGGTACTGCTGCGCGAGCAGGGGCCGCCAGCGACCGTGGCGCTGCTTGAAATCTGGCGCGCGCAGCGGCTGCCGCTGCCGCTGCTGGTGCGGCCCGACGGCAGTGAGCAGTTCGGGCGTACGGTGAGCGCCGAACGACTGGACACTGCGCGGGTCGTGTCCATCGACGGCGCGCAGTGGAAAGTGCTGGCGGCCGCGCGCGGCGATCGACCGCCGTCGGCAGCTGGCGGACTGCCACTGCCGCCGCCGCCCTTCCTCGAAGTGGTCGCGCTGCTGATCGGCGCGCTCACCTTCAGCGCCGCGTTGGCCTGGTATCTGTCGCGCCCGGTGCGTCACCTCAGCCAGGCGTTCGATGCACTGGCCGGCGGCGATCTGGGCGTACGTACGGCGGCACGGATCGGCCGTCAACGTGACGAGATCGCCGATCTCGGCCGCGGTTTCGACCGCATGGCGGCACGCATCGAACAGCTGGTCAACGCGCAGCGTCGGCTGCTGCACGACGTGTCGCACGAACTGCGTTCGCCGCTCGCACGGATGAGTGCCGCCATCGGTCTGGCACGGCAGGATCCGTCGCGGATCGAAGCGATGCTGGAGCGCGTCGAACGCGAGACGGCCCGGCTGGACACTCTGGTCGGCGAACTGCTGGGTCTGGCGAGACTGGAGCACGACGCGGCGCGCACGCTGCCGCAGCCGGTGGCGCTCGACGCCCTGCTGCATGATGTGGCCGGTGATGCGCGGTTCGAGGCGGCCGCGCGCGACGTCGAGGTCGTGCTGTCAACCGACGGCGCGGGGCCCGTCGTCAAGGGTCAGGGCGAACTGCTGCGTCGCGCCTTCGACAACGTGCTGCGCAACGCGGTGAAGTACGCGCCGGCGGGTTCGGTGGTTCACATCGCGCTGGGCCGGGCCGGCGGGAGCGCTTGCGTCAGCATCAGCGACGGCGGTTGTGGCGTCGCCGACGGCGAACTGGAGCGCATCTTCGATCCCTTCTTCCGCGGCGCGCGCAGCGACGGCAGCCACGGCGCCGGCCTCGGCCTGTCGATCGCGCGGCGCGCGGTCGAGGCGCATGGCGGCGACATCCGCGCGTCGAACACCGAAGGCGGGGGCCTGCGCGTCGATATCCGGCTGCCGGCCGAGGACTGACGCGTCTTTACACAGTTGCGCGCCGGCAGTGCTTGCCGCTGCGCCGGTCAACCGACGCGTCGGTAACGGCCATCGGCGCTTCCGCACGATGCGCCCGGCGGCGAAACTTGCCGGCGCATGGCGAAAGGGGCGCTGCGGCAGGCGACGCGGTGTCGCCGTGTAAAGAGGGCGGCGCAACGCGGCCCTTTTCCTTTACGTACGCTCACGCGGTTTTACCCGAAACGGCCGATTGGCGCGCCGTTTCGGGCCGATAACTTGCCCTGTGACAGGTGGCTGCCGATGCCGGCGGCCGCATTTCTCATACACACAGGAGCATGGACATGAGCATATCGGGTGTGGGCAGCAGCATGGCCTCGGCGATGCAGTCGGCAATGCAGGCCAACCGGCCGCAGAAACCGGATGCGTCGGCGATGGCGGCGGACGTCTTCGCGCTGCTGGACAGCGGCGGCAAGGGCTATATCGACAGCAGCGATTTGGCCGGTGCGCTGGAATCGACCGGCAGCAGTGCATCGGCCGAGGACCTGCTCGGCGCGATGGACAGCGACGGCGACGGCAAGGTGACCGAACAGGAACTGGGCAGTCTGCTGCAGAAGGTGGCCGACCAGCTGGAGGACAGTTTCGGCGCGTCGCGCGTCGGCCAGGCGATGGGCAACCGTCCGCCGCCGCCCCCGCCGCCGGCGGGCAAGGACGAAGGCATGAGCGTCGAGCAGCTGGGCGCGATGGCGGAAGAGGCCGAGGCATCGGGCAGCGCGGAGGCGAGCGAACTGGCAGCGCTGGTCGAGTCCTTCGACGAGGCGGACACCGATGGCGACGGCAAGGTGAGCTTCCAGGAGGCGATGGCTTTCCGCGAATCCGAAGCGGCCGCGTCCGGCGCGTCGTCCGACAGTCGTCCGCCGCCGCCGGACGAGGCCGCGCGCGACGAACGCATGCTGGCGCGCGTGCTGCAGATGCTGCAGGAATACGCGGGCGACAGCAGCACGACGAGTACCGGATCGACGCTGTCGGTCAGCGCCTGATTACGGCATATCCGTTCCGGCCCGGCGCCGGAACGGATATGCCGGTCGATCGACGACGGGCTTGACGACGGGGTGTTGTTATATAGAATGAGAAGCGTTCTCATCAACGTGCGGGCACGGCCCGGGCGGTGACGGGAATCCACTCTGGCATCCGGCGGCAGGTCCGGTCCGGAGCCAGTACCTCGAATTGCCTCCCAGCGAAGACAGAAGGCCAGGCCGGGCAAACACCTTCGTTCATCGGGAGATAGATTCAATGAAGCAGTCAGTCCTCGTCCGTTCCGTCGTCAGCGTTGCCATGATCTCGGCTTCCGCCTTCGCCCATGCCAACGGCACCCATGAGCAGTTCGTCGATCCGGCGTCTTCGCTGTCCTTCGATGGCTGGAACGAACTGAACCGCAACCGCACCAGCGGTGCGCTGACGGTCGAAGAGCTGGTCGCCGGCAGCGGCTCGAATGTCGCCGGCTCGGGCGACGCGATATTCACCCGCGTCAGCGGCGACCACTACCCGGCCGGTTTCGGCCTGTACGGCGGCGCCTCCACTTTCACCTTCACCGACACCACCGTCGATGCCGGCGCGACCGCGCTGGTGTTCCAGGGCATCATCAATGACTTCGACGGCCAGTTCGGCGGCACGCCCTTCAGCCTGACCCTGAGCTACAACGGCGGCAGCCAGGCCATCGCCGGCACGCTGGTCAACAGCACGCTGAACGGTGGCGTCAGCGACTACTTCCGCTACACATGGGATCTGGCGGCGCTGGGCGTGCCGGTCGGTGCCTACACCGTGACGTTGAACGCTGGCTTCTCGCAGATGCTGGCGTTCCAGATCGACCAGGTCGCTGCCGTGCCGGAACCGGAAACCTATGCGCTGATGCTGTCCGGCCTCGGCCTGATCGCGCTGTCGGTGCGTCGGCGGATGCGCGGCGTCTGATCGTCGGCCCGCCAACCGCCGTGTCGCCGGCGGTCGCAGCAAAGAGAAGGGCGCCGCATGCGGCGCCCTCTTTTACGTCCAGCGATCCGCGTCAGCGCAGGTTGCCGCGCAGTCTCTGCACGTCGAGCGAACTGACCGGCGCCGCGGTGTTGCCCCAGCTGCCGCGGATGTGCGACACCACCAGCGCCACTTCGTCGTCGCTCAGTGCGGCGGCGAAGGGCGGCATGCCGTAGGGGCGCGGGTTGCCACGCGTGGCGGGCGCGTAGCCGCCGCCCAGCACGATGCGCACGGTGTTCGCCGGCGGGTCCATCGTCACCGCGCGGTTTCCGGCCAGCGCCGGCCAGATGCCCGGCTTGCCCTCGCCGCGCTCGCCGTGACAGTCGGCGCAGTGCTCGCCGTAGAGCTGGGTGCCGCGCTCGCGCCGCAGTTCGTCCAGTACGCCGGTCAACTCCGCCTTCACCGATTGCGTCACCGGCAGCGACTTCAGATAGACCGCCATCGCGTCGAGATCGCTCGCCGACAGGTATTGCGTGCTGCCGAACACCACCTCGGCCATCGGCCCGGCGGCGGTTGCGTTGCCGCTCACGCCGTCGCGCAGCAGCGCCACGATGTCGTCCTTTGCCCAGTCGGCCACGCCGGCTTCGTGCGGCGAGGTGAGCGAGGGCGCATACCAGTTCTGCCCCGGCATCAGGCCGCCGGCCAGCGCGTCCGGATCGCTGCTCGCGCCCAGTGCGTTGCGCGGCGCGTGGCAGGCGCTGCAGTGACCCAACCCCTGAACCAGATAGGCGCCGCGGTTCCAGTCCTCGGGCTTGGTCGCGTCGGCGACGAACACGCCCGGCTTGAAATAGAGCGCCCGCCAGGCCAGCAGCGCCGCCTGCGTGTCGTAGGGGAAGCGCAGCGCGTGCGGCCGGTTCGGCTGTTCGACGGGCGGCAGCGTCTGCAGCCAGGCCCAGATCGCGTCGGCATCGGCGCGTGTGACGCGGGTGTAGCTGGTGTAGGGGAAGGCCGGATAGAGCAGGCGGCCGTCGCGCGCGCGACCTTCGTGCAGCGCCTTCCAGAAGTCATCGGCCGTCCATTGGCCGAGCCCGCTTGTCGGGTCCGGCGTCAGATTGCTGGTGTAGATCGTGCCGAAGGGCGTGTCCATCGCGCGGCCGCCGGCCCAGGGCGTGCCGCCCGGTGCGGTGTGGCAGGCCATGCAGTTGCCGGCGCGCGCAAGGTACTCGCCGCGCGCGACCTGTGCCGCGCGGTCTTCATCCGCCGCACCGGCGGCCGGCTCATCCGCGGCCGGTTGCAGCGCGAGATAGACGCCTGCCGACGTGGCGAGCAGCAGCGCTGCGATCAGGAGACGCTTCATCGCGCGCCCTCCTGCACACCGCCGCAGCGTATCGGCAGCGCCTTGTCGAGACGGGCGGCTGGCTTGCCGCCCTCGGCGACCGCTTGCGACGACAGCCAGTGGGCAACCGCCTGGATGTCGTCGGCGCTCATGCGCTGGGCAATCTGTGCCATGCAGTCCGGCGCGTGCGCCTGACGGATGCCGCTTTTCCAGCCGGCAAGCTGGGCCGCCAGATAGTCGCGCGGCAGACCGAGCAGGCCGGGTATCGCCGGGGCGACGCCGGTCAGTGCGCTGCCGTGGCAGCTCTCGCAGGCCGGAATGTCGCGCGTCGCGTCGCCGCGGCGCACCAGTGCCTCGCCGTGCGCCAGTGTCGCGGGCTTCTGCGTGCTGCGCGCCGGCGGCGGGTAGGGCAGTTCGAGTGCTGCGAAGTGGCTGGCCATCTCGCGCAGGTAGTCGTCGCTGAGCGTCTGCAGCAGACCGGTCATCAGCGGGTACTGACGACGGCCGTCGCGGAAGTTCAGCAGTTGGTTGTACAGATAGCCGGCCGGCTTGCCGGCGATGCGTGGGTAGTAGCCGTCGGCGGCGGCGCGGCCTTCGGCGCCGTGGCAGCCGGTGCAGGCGAGTACGCGCTGTTCGATATCGGTCGTGGTGTCCGGTGCGGCGTGAGCCGCGGTGCAGATCAGTGCGGCGCCGATCAGCAGGGCAGGGAGTGCGGTGAATCGAATCATGACCAGGCGGGAAGCAGTGCGACGATGCGTCCCGATGATAAGCGCAGTCTCGGCAAGCGCCGGGTTATGACCCGATGCACCGTAACGGTGCAGTCACAGGCTGCGTATCTTACGGAGCAGCGCGGTGGTCGAACGCTCGTGTTCGAAGGCGATCGATTCGACCCGGCCGCCGCGGGCCAGCACGTCCGCGGCGCCGACGATGCGCTCCACCGGCCAGTCTCCGCCCTTGACCAGCACGTCCGGCGTGCAGGCAAGGATGAGATCGAGCGGCGTGTCGGTATCGAACCAGGTGACCAGGCTTACCGATTCCAGCGCGGCGATTACCGCGGCGCGGTCTTCCAGCGCATTGACCGGGCGGTCATCCCCCTTGCCCTGACGGCGCACCGACGCATCGGTGTTCAGCGCGACGATGAGCGAGCCGCCGAGCGCACGTGCCTGCGCCAGGCAGGTGACGTGGCCGCGGTGCACGATGTCGAAACAGCCGTTGGTGAACACCACCGGGCCGGGCAGGGCAGCCCGGCGCGCCGCGAGCTGATCCGGCGGGCAGATCTTGGCTTCGAAGGCCGGCGTGCCGCCGCGCATCAGGCGGCGCCGGCGTACTGCTTGCGGAAGCGGTTCAGGTCGCCCACCGTCTTGAAGCTTTCGCCGAACAGCGAGCTCAGGTTGCGCAGGATGCCGCCGATCACGCGCGCCTCGCAGTCCTTGTCGAAGCGGATCTGCTCGTCCAGCCAGCGCTCCAGCCACTCCGGGTCGGGCAGTCGCGACTGCACGGTGTCGCGCGGGAAGTGCGCCTTGCTCACGTGCAGATTGGTCGGGTGCATCGGCTTGCCGGCGCGGCCGCTGGCGGCCATCAGCATGCCGATCTTCGAGAACGCGGCGCGCGCGGCGTCGCCGGCCTGATCGATCGCCCGCTTCATGTACTTCAGATAGGCGCCGCCATGACGGGCCTCGTCGCGCGACAGCAGGTCGTAGATGTGCTTGATCACCGGCTCGGTATGCCATTCGGACGCGCGGCGGTACCACTGGGTCAGGCGCACCTCACCGCAGAAATGCAGCATCAGCGTCTCCAGCGCCGGCGCCGGGTCGAACTCGAAGCGCACTTCGTGCAGTTCCTCTTCGGTCGGCGCCAATTCGGGGCGGAAGCGGCGCAGGTATTCGATCAGCACCAGCGAGTGCTTCTGTTCCTCGTAGAACCAGATCGACATGAAGGCCGAGAAGTCGGAATCGTCGCGGTTGTCGCGCAGGAACATTTCGGTGGCCGGCAGCGCCGACCATTCGGTGATGGCATTCATCTTGATCGTCATCGCCTGCTCGTCGGACAGCAGCGCGGCGTCGAAACTGTCCCAGGGCACGTCTTTCGCCATGTCCCAGCGGGCGGATTCGAGTGACTTGAACAGTTCGGGATAGAGCATGAAGGGCTCCTGAAGAAAAAAGCATTTTACGCGAGCAGAAGTCAGCCCGATGACAGCTTGTGGCCGCATCCCGCTTCCGTCGTCCGCGTGGCGAGGTCCGCGCATGCGCGACGCAAGCCGGCCGCTACGCAGCTGCCTATTCAATCATGGATGGACGCCGGCGGATCGCCGGAAAAGCGCGTGTTTCCCGTCGCCCGGTTCAGTGGCTGGCGTGGGCGTCCCGCCAGGCGCGGACAGCGGGCCCGACATCGCCGATGCCGCGTATCACGCGCACGCCCGTTTCGTTGCGCAGCTTGTCGCGCGCACCGGCACCGCCGACCCACAGTTCCACTGTCGGCGGGAGTGCTTCGCGCAGCGTGCGGATGCCGGCAATGGCCTGGCGTACCGGGAAGGCCGAACTGAAGGACAGCGCCACGATGTCGGCGCTGGCGGTGAGGGCCGACGTGCGGATGTCGGCCAGTGGCATGCGTGGCCCGAGCGAACAGCACTGCGCACCTTCGGCGGTCAGCATCACCTCGACCATCAGCAGGCCCAGCGCGTGTTCCTCCTCCGGCAGCGTGGTCAGCAGCACGCGCGGCGGCTTTCCGGTGCGCGCGTAACTGGCCAGCGTTCCGCGCAGGAAGGACTGCGTCTGTTCGGTGTAGAAGTGCTCGTCCGGCACGCCGATGTCGCCGCGCATCCACGCTTCGCCGATGTCCACGTTGAGCGGCGCGACCAGATCGGTGACCAGCCCCTGCAAGCCCTTTTCCAGCAGCGTCTGCTGGAACACCCGGCGCAATGCCTCGACGTCATGGCTGCGGATGGCGTCGAGTATTTCACCGGCCAGCAGCGCCGGTACGCGTGAGGCCTGCTCGGCCTCGATGATGAGTTGCAGTTCGGCCGCGCTGGCCGCCAGCAGCTTGCCCGGACGCCAGCCCTGGTCCATCAGGCGGCGTATCAGGCGCAGCTTGCCGACGTCTTCGAGCGAGTACAGCCGCTCGCCGGCCTCGTCGCGGATGGGTTTGGGGAAACCGTAGCGACGTTCCCATACGCGCAGCGTGTCTTTCAGAAGGCCGGTCTCCCGCTCCACCGCGCTGATGGTCAGCAGGGACAGCCCCGATGCGTGAGCACTCATTTTGTCCTGGACAAATCGTTAACATGGCGACTCATGAGTCCTAGATTACGGCTTGAGTCTTGTTTTGTCCAGGACAAAAAAGGGGGCGGTATGAAGACGATGAAAGCTGCAGGAAGCGCCACAAGCGCGCTGGCAATGCTGTTCTGCGTGTCCGCGTCGGCCGTCATGCCGTCGGCGGCCGAACCGGTTGACCATGAACGCGCCGCTGCGCCAGCGCAGAAAGCGTCGGCCTCTGCCCAGCCGGCGTCGAGCCAGACCGATGCGCTGGTTCATCTGCACCGCGCCGCGACCGGTGCCTACTTCCCGGCGCACCTCGTCGTCGATGCATCGGCGCGCTGCTGCGAGTCGGCCCGTGCTGCGCGCTGACGGTTTGCGCATCGTCTTCGCGCTGGTGACGACCTTGACCTCGATGACTGCGGCTGCGGCCGACGCCTGCCCGACGCTGCTCGATCGTTCGATTCCCGGCCTGCTCGACGGCAAGCCGCGTTCGCTGTGCGAATACAGCGGCCGCGTGCTGCTGGTGGTCAATACCGCCAGCCGCTGTGGCTACACCGGCCAGTACGCCGGGCTGGAAAAGCTGCAGGACAGCTACGGCAAACGCGGTCTGACCGTGCTCGGCTTCCCGTCGAACGACTTCGGCAACCAGGAACCGGGCAGCGACAAGGACATCGCCGAGTTCTGCAGCATGACCTATGGCGTCAAGTTTCCGATGTTCTCGAAGACCTCGGTCAGGGGCGCCCAGCGCCACCCCTTTTACGCCGATCTGGCGAAGGCCTCGGGTTCGGAGCCGGCGTGGAACTTCCACAAATACTTGATCGGGCGCGATGGCCGGACAGTGACCGCCTTCCCCAGCAACGTGGCACCCGATTCGAACGTGCTGCTGCGCGAGATCGAAGCGGCTCTGGGCAGATGACGCAGATCGGCGGATCGCACACGCAAATTCGAGCGGGTGAATCTGCGCAGGTGAATCCATAACGCCCGTTCGCGTGTAGCGGTGGGCTGGAGGCAGAAAATAATGAAGATTGCGGTGGTGGGGGCAGGCATTTCGGGTCTGTCGGCAGCCTGGTTGCTGTCGCGCCGGCACGAGGTGACGCTGTACGAGCAGGAGGGCCGCCTGGGCGGTCACTCGAACACGGTGGATGTCGAGATCGACGGCGTGAGCCATCCGGTCGACACCGGCTTCATCGTGTTCAACCGCGACACCTATCCGCACTTGTGCGGCCTGTTCTCGCTGCTCGGCGTGTCGATCGCCGACAGCGACATGTCCTTCGGCGTGTCGCTGCGCGAGCCGGACATTGAGTGGGCCGGTACCAATCTGGCCAGCGTGTTCGCGCAGCCGGCGAACCTGGCGCGCCCGCGCTTCTGGGGCATGCTGCAGGACATCCTGCGCTTCAATTCGGAAGTGACCGAAAGGGCCGCCAACGGCAGCGCCGAGCACATTTCGCTCGGTGAATTCCTGGTGCGGCACCGTTACGGCGACGCCTTCCGCGACTGGTACCTGCTGCCGATGGCGGCGGCCATCTGGTCCTGTCCGACGCAGACCATGATGAGCTACCCGCTCGCCACCTTTGCCCGCTTCTGCCACAACCACGGCCTGCTGCGGGTGAATGACCGGCCGCAGTGGCTCACCGTGCGTGGCGGCTCTCGCGAGTATGTGAAGCGCATGGCGGCCGCGCTGCAGGACGTCCGGCGCGCGTCGGCGGTGAAGGGCCTGCAGCGCGTATCGGACGGCGTACTGGTGCAGGCGGCCGGCGTGCTCGAACGCTACGACCAGGTGGTGCTGGCCTGTCATTCCGACGAGGCGCTGGCGCTGCTCGGCGATACGGCGACGGCGCCCGAGCGGCGCCTGCTCGGCGCCATCCGCTACCAGCCCAATCACGCCGTGCTGCATACCGACACCGCGTTGCTGCCGCGCAACCGCCGCGTCTGGTCGTCGTGGAACTACATGGCAGGCGCCGGCGCGCCGGACAGCCGCCCGGTCAGCGTGTCCTACCTGATGAACCGGCTGCAGCCGCTGCCTTTCGAACAGCCGGTGGTCGTGTCGCTGAATCCGTTCATCGAGCCGGACCCCGCCCGCGTGATCGCCCGCATCGATTACGCGCATCCGCTGTTCGATGGTCTGGCCATCGACGCGCAGGCGCGGCTGCCGGAAATCCAGGGGCGCGATCGCCTGTGGTACTGCGGCGCGTGGACCGGCTACGGCTTCCACGAAGACGGCCTCGCCTCGGCGGTGCGCGTCGCCCGTCACTTGGGCGCGGACATTCCGTGGCAGCGCAGCGGCGAGGTGCTGGCCGCATGAGCGCAACGGTTGGCGAAACGGCGGTCAGCCTCTGTCGCGGCGCGGTCATGCATGCCCGCGCGACGCCGGTGCGCACCCGCTTCGCCTACCGCCTGTTCTTCCTGCGCATTGCGCTGAGCCGGCTTGGCCGGCAGCCGGTGCCGATGCTCGCGCTGAACCGCTGGGCGCCGCTGTCCTTTCACTACCGCGACCACGGCGCGCGCGACGGCTCACACCCCTTGTTCTGGATACGTGCGCTGCTGGCGCGTGAAGGCCTCGGCTGCGCCGACGGCGAAGTGGTGCTGCAGACCATGCCGCGGCTGTTCGGCTACGTGTTCAACCCGGTCAGCTTCTGGTTCTGCCATGACCGTGCCGGTGCGCTGCGCGCCGTGCTGTGCGAAGTAAACAACACCTTCGGCGAGCGCCACGACTACCTGGTCGCACACGCCGACGCTCGGCCGATCGGAGACGGCGAGTGGATGGAGACGCGCAAGGTGTTCCACGTGTCCCCCTTCTTCCCGGTCAGCGGCAGCTACCGCTTCCGTTTCGACCGCCGTGGTGACCTGCACGCGGTGGCCATCGACTACCACGACGGCGGCGAACGCCGGCTGCGCACACGCGTGTCCGGTCGTGCCGAAACCATGAGCCGGGCTGCCGCCTGGCGCGCACTGGCCGCGCACCCGCTGATGACGCTGGCGGTGATCGCGCGCATCCACGTGCAGGCCTTCCATCTGTGGCGCGCGCGCGTGCCCTTCTTCAGCAAACCGCAACCTCCCGTACAGGAAATGACCCGATGAATCAGCCCGACGTCCTGATTTCGCTCGAGCGCCGGAATGCGCTGCCGTTCGCCGCACGCCAGGTGTGCCGGCTGCTGGAGCGCATCGAACACGGCTGGCTGCTGATGACGCTGCCGAACGGCGAACTGCTGTCCTTCGGCCACCACGGCGAGCCGGTGGAAATGCGGGTGAAAGACTGGGCCACCTTCGATCACGTGATCGCGCGCGGCGACATCGGCCTCGGCGAAGCCTGGTTCGACGGGCTGTGGGACAGCGACCACCTGGCGCGCGTACTCACGCTGTTCGCGCTGAACCGGGAGGCCCTCGGGCGCGCCATACACGGCAACCTGCTGGCGCTGGCGATGGCCCGCATCCGCCACCTCTGCCGCGCCAACACGCGCAGTGGAAGCCGCCGCAACATCATGGCGCACTATGATCTGGGCAACGATTTCTACGCGCTGTGGCTGGACCGCAGCATGACGTACTCGAGCGCCTTGTTCGAAGGCGACGCGCAGCGCGATCTGGCGGCCGCCCAGCACGCCAAGTACGCGCGCATCGCCCGCGTGCTGCGCCTGCAGCGCGATCAGCCGGTGATCGAGATCGGTTGCGGCTGGGGCGGCTTTGCCGAAGTGGCGGCGCGGGACAACGGCGCGTACGTGCACGGCGTGACGCTGTCGCCGGCGCAACTGGCGTGGGCGCGCGAACGGGCCCAGCGCGGCGGCTTCGCCGCCCGGGCCAGCTTCGAACTGTGCGATTACCGCGACCTGCGGGGCCAGGTCAGCCGCATCGTGTCGATCGAAATGCTGGAGGCGGTCGGCGAGCGCTGGTGGCCGACCTATTTCGCCAAGCTGAACGGCCTGCTGACGGTCGGCGGCGAAGCGGTGGTGCAGACCATCAGCATCGCCGACGATCTGTTCCCGCGTTACCGCAAGGGCACCGACTTCATTCAGCAGTACGTGTTCCCCGGCGGCATGCTGCCGTCGCCGTCGGTGTTCGTGGACCGGGCACAGCGCGCCGGTCTGAAGCTGCGTGACGACTACCGCTTCGGTCTCGACTACGCGATCACGCTGGCGCGCTGGCGTGAAACCTTCGAGCAGCACGGCGATGCTTTGCGCGCACTGGGCTTCGACACCCGCTTCCAGCGGCTGTGGCGCTTCTACCTCGCCTACTGCGAGGCAGGCTTCCGCGCCGGGTCGATCGACGTGCACCAGTTCCACCTGGTGAAGCCGTGATCAGGCGTCTGCTCTGCGCGCTGCTGTTCGCTTCGGCCTGCGCGTTCGCGCAGCCGCCAGCGGGCGCGGTCGATCTGCTCGACGATCCGAAGCCGCTGGGCAGCGGCGAGATGCGCTGGTTCGGACTCAAGCTGTACGACGCGACGTTGTGGGCCAGCGGCGGTCGTTACCAGCCGACCGGCGGCTTTGCGCTGAGCCTGCGCTACGCCCGGGACTTCGACGGCGTGCGGCTGGCCAGCGCCAGCATCGACGAAATCCGTCGGCTCGGTGAGCGCGACGACGCGAAGCTGGCGCGCTGGCAGGACGTGCTCGCCGGCGTGTTCCCCAACGTCAAGGCAGGCGAGGTGATCACCGGCGTCAAGCTGGCCGACGGCAGCGCACGCTTTTTCCATCAGGGGCGTGCGCTGCCGGCGGTCGATGATCGCGCGCTGTCGGACGCCTTCTTCGCCATCTGGCTCGATCCGCGCACGCGCGAGCCGGCGCTGCGCGCGAAGCTGCTGGCCGAGGCCGGGCAGGCGCGGTGAACACCGCGCGGGTGTTCGCCTACGGCCTGCTCGGTGCGCCTTTGGCGGCCGCCGCGCTGCCGATCTACATCCATATTCCGAAGCTGTACGCCGAACATTACGGCGTGTCGCTGACCCTGCTGGGCGTCGTGCTGTTCGCCGCGCGTCTGGTCGATGCGCTGGCCGATCCGTTGATCGGCGCCGCCGGCGATCGCGCGCGCGGGCGTCGCGTCATCGTGCTGCTCGGGCTGCTGCCGCTGGCGGTTGGACTGCCGGCGCTGGTGAAGCCGCTGGCCGGCATCGACCCGCTGCTCTGGCTGGTCGGCGCGCTGCTGCTGGTCTATGCCGGCTACAGCATCGCCACCATCAACTACGCCGCCTGGGGCGCCGAATTGTCGACCACCCCGGCGCTGGGCACCCGGCTGGTGGCTTCGCGCGAGGGCTGGGCGCTGGTCGGCGTGGTCGCGGCGTCGGTCGCACCCGGTCTGCTGGCCGACGACGCACCGACCGGCCTGTGGCGCGCAGCGCTGTACTGGTTGCCCTGGCTGGCGCTGGCCGCGCTGCTGACCACGACCACGGTACCCGATCTGCGGCCGCAGGCAGTCGTGCAGCCGCTGCTGGCGACCCTGCGCGAGGTGATGCGGCACGCGCGCTTCCGCCGCCTGCTCGCGGTGTTCGCGCTCAATGGCATCGCGGCGGCGGTGCCCGGTACGCTGGTGCTGTTCTTCATCGCCGACGTGCTGCAGGCGCCGGAGCGCGAAGGTCTTTTCCTGGCGCTCTACTTTGTCGCCGGCGTGCTGGCGCTGCCGCTGTGGACGCGGCTGGCCGACCGCATCGGCCGCGCGCGCAGCTGGGCGGCGTCGATGCTGCTGGCGATTGTGGTGTTCGGCTGGGCGTGGACGCTGGGACCGGGCGACGTCACCGCCTTCATGCTCATCTGCGTCGGCTCGGGCATCGCATTGGGCGCCGACCTCGCGCTGCCGCCAGCGCTGCTGGCCGGCCTGATCGCGCGGCGCGAGGAGCCGCTGCCGGCCGGCGGCAGCTTCGGTGTATGGACCTTCGTCACCAAGCTCAATCTGGCGCTCGCGGCCGGCGTCGCACTGCCTGCGCTGGCGCTGCTCGGTTACCGGCCGGGCGAACAGGGCGACGAGGCGCGCGCGGCGCTGACCGCCGTCTATGCGCTGTTGCCGCTGCTGCTGAAGGCGGCGGCGCTCTGTCTGCTGTGGGCCGGCACGCGCCGGCTCGAACCCGATCTGCAAGGAGCTTCATCATGAAGAAAATGCTGTGCCGGCTGTTGTCGGTGCTCGGGCTGGCCGCGTTGGCCGGCTGCGGTGGCGTGCCGGTAGAGAAGTACGCGGCGCAGAAGCCGGTGCTCGATCTGAAGCAGTATTTCAACGGTCCGGTGACCGGCTGGGGCATGTTCCAGGACCGCAGCGGCGAGGTGATCAAGCGCTTCGTCGTCCGCATTGATGCGCGCTGGCAGGGCGACACCGGCACGCTGGACGAGCGCTTCGAATGGAGCGACGGCACGCAGAGCCGCCGCGTCTGGACCATCCGCCACCTCGGCGAGGGCCGCTACAGCGGCCGCGCCGACGACGTGGTCGGTGAGGCGACGGGCGAGGCGAGCGGCAACGCGCTGCGCTGGCGCTACGTGCTGGCGCTGCCGGTGGACGACAAGGTCTACAACGTCGACTTCGACGACTGGATGTATCTGATCGACGACAAGGTGATGCTGAACCGCTCGGCGATGAGCAAGTTCGGGGTCCATCTGGGCGAGGTGACGCTGTCCTTCACCCGCGGCGCGCCATGATGTTCGCGCCGCTGAATCCGCCCGTGAAGGATTGGGCCGGCAAACGCGTCTGGATGATCGGTGCGTCCAGCGGCATTGGCGCCGCACTGGCGCGCCGGCTGATCGACGCCGGCGCGCGCGTCGCGCTGACCGCCCGCGACGCGGCGCGACTGGCCGAGGTGGCCGGTCGCGCGCCGAACGTGCTGCAGCTTCCGATGGATGTCAGCGAACCGGGCGCGCTGACGCGCGGCGCCGCCGAACTGTGGGCAAGCTGGGGCGGCATCGATGCGGTGTTCTTCGTCGCCGCGCGCTACCGTCCGGTACGCGCCTGGGAGCTGGACGACGAAGACGTTGACGCCACCTTGCGCACCAATGTCGCCGCCGTCATGCACGGCTGCGCCGCGGTGCTGCCCGGCATGCTGGTGCAGCAGGCCGGCGCGCTGGTCATTGTGTCCAGCGTCGCAGGTTACCGCGGACTGCCGAAGGCGCTGGTCTATGGCGCGAGCAAGGCGGCGCTGATCAATTTCGCCGAGACGCTGTACATGGACGTCCGCCCGCGCGGGCTGGCCGTGCATCTGGTGTGCCCCGGTTTCGTCGAAACGCCGCTGACCGCGCAGAACGACTTCACGATGCCGGCGCTGATCAGCGCCGACGAGGCCGCCGGCCACATCCTCCGCGGCCTGGCGCGTGGCGATTTCCACATCCATTTTCCGAAGCGCTTCACTGGCTGGCTGCGGCTGCTGCGCCTGCTGCCCTACCGGCTGTACTTCGCCGCAGTCAGGCGAATGACCGGCCTGTGAGCGGGGCGCCCGCCGTTCAGCGATCGACGCGGGGCCGCGTCAGGCGCCGGGCGGCGATCACCACGGCGCTGACCGAGAGGGTGAGGCCGGCCAGTGCGGCCAGCCACAGCAGCGCGTAGCGCAGGGCTGGGTGCCCGGCCAGCGCCGGCAGTTCGAAGCTATGCGGCGCGTTGAACAGCCAGCGGCGCAGGCGGGCGTCGCGGTCCATTGTGCCGAGCAGGCGGCCGTCGAGCGCGTCGATGTGCACCCAGGTTTCCGCGTCGTCCTCCAGTTTCACGCGCCACACCGGCAATTCCTTCGCGTCGCGGCGGGCGTACCACCAGGCGTCCTCGCGGATCAGGCGTTCGATCGCCGCCAGCCGCGCGTCCGGGATCAGCGCGCGCGCCACCGCCTCGGCGTGGTGTTCGGTCACGTCGGGGTGGCCGAGGTCGGGCATGTCTACGCTGCGCCGGAAGCCGTTGTCGGCGGTGAGCGTCATGCGAGCCTGACCGCGCACCCAGTAGAGCTGCACCTCCTTCCAGTCCGCCTCGGCGAACAGCGGCGCCAGCGCCTGTGTCGCGTGCGGCCACGGAAACGTGGCAGCCACGCTGCCGGTGTAGCGTGCCATCGCCGCGTTGCCCGGCGGCGTGTTGCGCAGCCAGTCGCCGGGCGACATCGACAGCCAGCCGCTGACCATCCAGGCGAGCACGAACAGGCCGCCGCCCAGACCGACCAGATGGTGCAGCTTCATCCAGCCGGAGAAGGGACTGAGCGGCGCCCGCCGGCGCAGCCGCAGCACCCCCAGCAGCAGTCCGCTCAGTGCCGAAATGCAGCAGATGCCGGACACCCACAGCAGCGTCTGCCGCCACAGCCCCGACTGTTCGCGCAGCGGCGTGAAGTAGAACCAGTGCGGTACGGCGCCAACCCAGTTCCAGAAGCGCTCGCGCTGGGTGCTGTCGCGCACCACCTCGCCGCTGCGTGCCGACACGTAGAGCTCGGTGCCGGCGTCGTCGTCCAGCGCGATGCGGTGGAAGGGGCGCTGGCGGTCCAGCGTCGCCAGCACCGTCCATTGGTCGCGTTCGACGATGCCCACGTGGCGCGCGCCCGGCTGGCCGGAGAAGGCGCGTGCGATGGCTTCGGCCCGGGCGGCGTCGATGGCGGTGATGCGTGCGCCGCTGCGCGCGCTGATGGCATGTCGTCCGCCGTCGGCCATGGTCATGCGCCAGACCGGTTCGCTGCCGCCATCCTCGCGCGGCAGCGCCTCCAGCCACAGGCGACGCGGGAAACTGTGCACGTCGGCCGCCTGCAGCGCCGCCGTCGGCGACACCCGGATCTGCGCCGCGTCGAGCACGCCCAGGCCGTGCAGGCGTTCTGCGTCGCTCAGCACGGGGAAGCCGACCACGCTCATCACCAGTCCGGAGCCGAACCACATGACGAACAGCAGGCAGCCGGCGATGCCCAGCCAGCGGTGCACGGTGGCGAGGGCGCCCGGCAGGCGGCGAGCGAGGGCGGGCAGGGAGACGCTGAGCGGCGGGAACATGCGCTGCGGATCAGCCGGCGCGCCGGGCGTCGGCAAGCGGCGCGGTGCGCGTCCCGGCGCGGCGCGCGCACAGACCGGTCAGCCAGTCGAGTGCGCAGTAGAAGGCGCCGGCCGCCAGCGGCGGGTTGGCGGCCGTCAGCGGCAGGCCGGGCACTTCGGGCCGCCAGCTCCAGCAGCCGAGCGCGGTGCCGTACAGTTCCATCGCCAGCGCCAGCACGAACATGGTCGAGTACAGCCGCGGCGACGGGCCGAAGCGCAGCGCGAGCAGGTAGAGCGCGAACAGCGGCAGGCTGATACCGTCGGCCCCGACCAGCGCCCAGGCAGCCACCAGGCCGAGCGCCAGCGGCGGCACGGCGCTGGTCACACCGTGCGGCACGCGTTCGCTCAGCCACACACCCAGCGCGTAAAGCAGCACGTGGCCAGGCGGCACGAACAGCGGCAGATTGCCGAGGCGGTAGTCGTAGAGGCCCCACCACAGCGACAGCACGATTTCGCCGAAGGTGGCCCAGGCGAGGCAGACCATCCACTGTGCGCGCTGCTCGGGCGCGGCGCGCAGACAGAGCGCGCCGAGCAATGCCCAGGTCCACAGTGCGACGACGTGCGGCGCCCAGGTGGCGCCGTGCGCGTCCAGCCAGAGGCCGCCGACGATGGTCAGCACGATGGCGAGGGCGAAGGGCGTGGTCATCTATATGTATGCGGTCGGGCCGGGCGGGAGGTCGGCCGGGCCTGCATGGTAGACTCTGCGCCTCGAAAAATCGCGGGTTTTCCCATGTCCGGCAATACTTTGGGCACGCTTTTCTGTGTCACCTCCTTCGGTGAGTCGCATGGCCCGGCCATCGGCTGCGTGGTGACGGCTGTCCGCCGGGGCTGGCGCTGAGCGCCGCCGACATCCAGGCCGAACTGGACCGCCGCAAGCCCGGCACCTCGCGCCACGTGACGCAGCGACGCGAGCCGGACGAGGTAGAGATCCTGTCCGGCGTGTTCGAAGGTGTCACCACCGGCACGCCGATCGCGCTGCTCATCCGCAACCAGGACCAGCGCTCGAAGGACTACGGCAACATCGCCGAAACCTTCCGCCCGGGCCACGCCGACTATGGCTACTGGCAGAAGTACGGCATCCGCGACCACCGCGGCGGCGGCCGCTCGTCGGCGCGCGAGACCGCGGTGCGCGTGGCGGCCGGCGCGATCGCGCGCAAGTGGCTGCACGAGCGTTACGGCATCGACATCCACGGCTGGATGAGCCAGCTCGGCCCGATCCGCATCGAATACCGCGACCGTGAAGCGATCGCCAACAACCCCTTCTTCGCGCCGGACGCCACCATCGTCCCCGAGCTCGAACTGTTCATGGACCAGTTGCGCAAGTCGGGCGATTCCTGCGGTGCCCGCATCGACGTGGTCGCCAGCAGCGTGCCGGTAGGCTGGGGCGAGCCGGTGTATGACCGGCTTGACGCCGACATCGCGCACGCGATGATGGGCATCAACGCGGTCAAGGGTGTGGAGATCGGCGCCGGTTTCGCCAGCGTCGAACAGCGCGGCACCGAACACTCGGACGAAATGTCGCCGCAGGGCTTCCTGTCGAACAACGCCGGCGGCGTGCTCGGCGGCATTTCGACCGGGCAGGACGTGCGCGTGTCGATCGCCATCAAGCCCACCTCCAGCATCCGCCTGGACCGCCATTCGATCGACAAGGCCGGCAACCCGGTCATCGTGAACACGCACGGCCGGCACGACCCCTGCGTCGGCATCCGCGCCACGCCGGTGGCGGAAGCCATGCTGGCACTGGTGCTGATGGACCACGCGCTGCGCCACCGCGCGCAGTGCGGCGACGTTGACTGCCCGACGCCGCGCATTCCGGCGGCCGCCCCGGCCGACGTGATCGAACGGCTGCGCGCGCAACGCGACGCCGCCGTGGACGACCCGGAGCCGGACGAAGCCTGAGCGGTGTTCGCCGTCGCTGCGCCTGCCCTGGGTGCATCGACGGCATCCTGGCCGGCGGCGACGGCCGTCGCCATGATTGCGCCGGCGCCAGCGCCTGTCGGCCTGCCCTGATACGCCCGGCCGGATGCCCCCGGCGCAGCCGCCTCCCCTCCCTCCCGTCCTTTTTCCCTTCAGCACCGACCGTCCGACCGAACCGCTGTCGAGCCGCGTTTGCCCTGCATCGACGGCCGCTGCCATGAGGTAATTCGTCACCCGCACGGGAATGTTCCCGTCAATGCCGGGATGATGTCCCGGTGAGCGCCGCCCACCCGCCTTCCGCACCGGGCCGCGGCCCGCGCGCGATCGGCGCTACGCCTTCGGCATGCGTTCATTCCCCGGGAATGAAACCGGCGAACGGGAAGTTTTCCCCCTGTTATCCGCACGGGATGTTTTCCCTGTTTCCGGGTGAGGCGCCTCGGTACAAGACGGGAAACAAATAGCCCGTGGCGCTGTAGGAGTCCGTCCTACACCGAGGTCGATGACAAGGCATACAAGAAGAGGAGGGGCGAGGTCGCTTGCGGCACTCGCTCTGGCCGCAGGGCCGTTCGCCGGTACCGCAATCGCGCAGGAGGAAGAGGTGATCGAGCTGGCACCGGTCGAGATTCGCGCACCGCGCATCATCACGCCCCTGCCGGGCGTGGTGATCGATCGCGACCAGTCGAGCGTCAATGTGCAGAGCGCGACCGCCGAGGACATCCGCCAGCAGCAGTCGATCAACATCACCGACTTCCTGAACACGACGGGACAGTCGATCACGATCAATGACTATGCGGGCAACCCCTTCCAGCAGGATCTGAGCTTTCGCGGTTTTTCGGCGTCGCCGCTGGTCGGCACGCCGCAGGGCCTGTCGGTCTACCTCGACGGCGTGCGCGTCAACGAGCCTTTCGGCGAGGTGGTGAACTGGGATCTGATCCCGACCATCGCGATCGAGCGCACCGACCTGATTCCGGGCTCGAATCCGCTGTTCGGCCTGAACACCATAGGCGGCGCGCTTTCGCTGCAGACCAAGTCCGGCTTCACTTCGCAGCGCTTCGAGGCGACCCGCACCCAGGGCTCGTGGGGTCGTTCGCAGAACCAGCTTGCGGTTGGCGGCAACAACGGCACGGTGGCCGGCTTCTTCGCGATCAGCGAGTTCCGTGAGGACGGCTGGCGTGACAACTCGCCGAGCAGCGTGAACCAGTACTTCGGCCGTATCGATGCGCGCATCGGCAAGGTCGAGCTGACCGGCTCGCTGCTCAAGGTCGACAACAAGCTCACCGGTAACGGGCTGGTGCCCTACGAGGACTGGCAGGTGCGACCGGAGTCGGTGTTCACCTCGCCCGACACCAACGACAACGATCTCACTCACATCAATCTGCGCGGCCGCCTCGACATCAGCGACCGCGACAGCCTGTCGCTCGGCCTGTATCAGCGCAAGCTGACGCAGCGTTCGGTCGGCGGCGACTTCTGGGACGACTTCGATCGCCTGTCCTACGGCCGTCTGGACGACTGCCCGCTGAGCAACTTCCCCTACGTGTCGGCCAACGGCGCCTACGACCCGGTCGGCGGTCCGACCTCGCCCGGCTGCCCGGGCTTCGCGCCGAACGGGTTGTTCAACATCGGCGGCACGTCGCAGGAGGCGATGGGGCTGACACTGCAGTGGGTGCATGTCGGCGACCGGCACCAAGTGGTGGTCGGCGGCACCTTCGACCGCAACGACATGAGCTATGGCCAGGGCCAGTTGCTCGGCTTCATAGACGGTGATCGCAACATCTACACCGATCCGTCGAAGGCCGACGAACTGGGACTGGCGCCGCTGGAGACGCTGATACAGCGCAACAACCTGACCGGGTCGAACGAGGCGGTCGCGATCTTCGCCACCGACACCTGGACGGTGCAGGACAACTTCTTCGTGAACTACGGCCTGCGCTGGAGCCGCACCCACGTGAAGAACCAGCTGGTGTCGGACAAGCCGATTCCGCTCTACCAGTTCACGCAGAACTTCCTGAACACCCGCCAGATGCGCTGCGGCACGCTGGCCGATGCCACCGCACGCTTCCTCTGCTCAGAGGGCGATTACACCTACTACAGCGCCAATCCGTCCTTCGGCATGTCGTGGTTGCCGACACCTGAACTGAACTTCTTCATGAACGTCAGCAAGGGCTCGCGCACGCCGTCGGTGATCGAACTGGGCTGTGCGCGCGACAAGGAAGTCGAGAACCAGAACAACGGCAAGAGCATCGGCTGTTCGGTGCCGACCGCGCTGACCAGCGATCCCTATCTGCCGCAGGTACGTTCGCTGAGTACCGAGTTCGGTCTGCGCGGTACCGCGCTGGAGGGCAAGATCGATTTCAACGCCACGGTGTTCGTGACCGAGCTCGAGGACGACATCCTGTTCGTGTCGCTCGGCCGCAAGAACCGTGGCGTGTTCGACACCTTCGAGAGCACGACGCGCGAAGGCTTCGAACTGGGCATGACCGCGCGCCTGGGCAAGCACACCTTCCGCGCCGCCTACACGCGGCTCGAAGCCACCTTCGATTCGACCGCACGGGTGGTGAACCAGTCGAACAGCAGTTCGAACAAGACGCCGGGCCAGCTCAACGAATTCACGATCAAGCCGGGTGACTACATCCCGGGCATTCCGCGCGACGTGCTGCGTCTGGGCTGGAATTACGACGCCACCGACAAGCTCAGCTTCGGCGTGAACATGATCGCGCACGCCGGTTCGTACTCGCGCGGCAACGAGAACAACGCGCATCAGGCCGGCGGTGACGACGAGTACGGCGACTCCTTCGGCGGTGGCTCGGCGGGTCTCGGTCGGGCCTATGTCGGCAAGGGTTCGACCGCCGGCTACGCGGTATTCCACTTCGTCGGCCGCTACCGCATCACGCCCCAGCTCACGGTGTTCGCGCGGGTTGACAACCTGTTCGACAAGCAGTACGTCACCGCCAGCGAACTCGAACTGAATCCTTTCGTCGCCGGCAGTTTCGGCGCCCGTGACGCCTCCGGCTTCAACTACAACTCCTTCGCCTGGACCCATTCGCAGTTCGTCGGTCCCGGCTCGCCGCGCGCTGGCTGGATCGGCCTGACCTACGCGTTCGACATGCCGCGGAGCAACTGACTTTCGCACCCGATTTTCATACCGATTGTTCGCGCGGTCGTGCAAACGCGAACTTGATGATCCGTTCCGGCGGATCGAAACTTGAGGAGGTGGCACTATGAAACTACGCGCAACAGCCCTGGCAGCAATGCTGGCGGCAATCGCTGCGCCGGCTCAGGCGGGTGACTTCACCAGCCTGCTGGAGAACACCGGCCCCGGCCCGGACCTGAAGTGGGGTACGGCCGACGACACGGACGCCATCGGCCCCGGCATAGACGGCATTCTGGGCACCGCTGACGACACGACCGTCAAGGTATCCGGCGCCAACCAGCCGGCCGGTGACAAGCTCTATCTTCAGACCAACAATGTCGTTGCCAGCGGCAGTAACGCCAACGTGCCGCTGAGCATCGACTATTCGGCGACCGAGTGGCGTACGGCCGCGATCGGCGGCACGGTTCCGCGCGGCACGCCGACGGCGTCGGGCACCTTGTCGCTGATCGACTACCACGTCACGACCGGCATCACGCTCGGCAGCGACACCATCGGTGACGCCTACGACTTCGTGTTCCGTGACTCGCGCGACAACTCGCTGGTGTTCGGCACCCGCTTCGTGCTCGGTCAGTCGCCCTCCTATGCCGACGACGCGGAACTGAACTTCATGTACCGCTACGGTTTCGTCGAAGGCGACAAAGTGTTCGACGTGAAGGCCGCCTGGCTGTTCTACGGCGACTTCGACCTGCGCATGTACAACGCCTCGCGCAGCGATGTGCGTTCGCTGACCGGCACGCCGCTGCTGGACCTGAACGCGGTCGCCTTCCAGGCCGACGTGAACCTGTCCGAGGGCAACCCCTTCAGTGGCATGTATCTGCTGAAGACCGACGCCACCGACTACAAGTGGATGACGGACGCGATCGGCTACTACCAGGCGGGCGAAGAGGGCCAGGCCCTGCTGTACAGCTCGATCGGCGGTTTCGCGCCGACCGTCGCCGCCGTTCCGGAGCCCTCCGAGTACGCCATGTTCCTTGCAGGTCTGGGCCTGATCGGTGCCGTCGTGCGCCGTCGCCTGCGCGCCTGATGTTCTGACACACACACCAAAAAGAGGAAATTCCCCATGAAGATCAAGACCCTTGCGCTGTCCCTGCTGCTCGGCTTTTCCGCTCACTCCGCCTGGGCTTTCGTCGCGCTGCCGGAAAGCGGCACGCTGCGCATCACCGGTACCAACAACACGGCGACCGATCCGCTCTTCCTCGGCGCCGACTGGGCTCCGGCCGACAACGGCTACACCCAGGTCGCCCGTCGCATCAGCTCGGTGATCTATGACGGCACCGACGTCGGCACTTTCTACGACTACGTCTATCGCTACACCGACGGCACGCTGGCCTTCGCGTCGCGTTTCACGCTGGAAGTCGGCGAGATCGAGATCGGAGATCTCGAGTACGAGGTCGAAATCAACGACATTTTGCGCAGCGGTTTCGCCGGCTACGATGTGTCGGTCGGCTGGTACGACTCGGGCACTGACAGCGATTTCCGCCTGCAGAGCGTCGCGCACACCTCCAACGGTGTGCGTACCCGTCCGACCAACCCGGTCGATGTGTTCGACGACAACGTGGTCAACTTCCGTACCGACATTTCGGTCGAGGAAGGCAACCCGACGACCGGCTGGTATGTGCTGAAGACCAATGCCACCGAGTTCGCCTACCTCTCCGGCGCGGTGACCATCCGCCAGGCGCCGAGCCTGGACGGCACGTCACCGCCGCTGCGCACCGCCACCTTCGAAGGCTTCGCACCGATTACCGCACCGGTGCCGGAACCGTCCGAGTACGCCATGTTCCTGGCCGGTCTGGGCATGGTGGGCTTCGTTGCCCGCCGCCGCATGAACCGCATCTGAGTTTCACGCCTCGACCCGGGCAACCGGGCGTTTCTTTGAGCCAGGCCTCGAGCCTGGCTTTTTTTCATCCGAACAGGCGGGCGACCTCGCGCGGTGCGCAGCGCAGATACTGGGGCGCCACCTTGATCTGCGCCCCGAGCTTCGCAGCCGCGTGCCAGGGCCAGCGCGGGTCGTACAGCATCGCGCGGGCGAGGCCGATCAGGTCGGCCCGGCCGGCGGCAAGTATCGACTCGGCGTGCTCCGGCTCCGTGATCAGGCCGACGGCGATGGTCGGCAGGCCGGTTTCGGCGCGGATGCGCTCGGCGAAGGGGACCTGATAGCCCGGCGTGAGCGGAATCTGCTGCGCGGTCGATACGCCGCCGCTCGACACGTGGATGAAACTCGCGCCGCGCGCCTTCAGCGCCTGCGCGAGGACCACGCTCTGTTCGATGTCCCAGCCACCGTCCACCCAGTCGCTGGCGGAAATGCGCATGCCGACCGGCCGGTCGTGCGGGAAGGCTTCGCGCACCGCGTCGAACACCTCGAGCGGGAAGCGCAGACGGTTCTCCAGTGCGCCGCCGTAGGCGTCGTCACGTGTGTTCGCCAGCGGCGAAAGGAACTGGTGCAGCAGATAGCCGTGGGCGCCATGCACCTCGATCGCGTCCAGCCCGAGCCGCGCAGCGCGTTTAGCGGCTTCGGCGAAAGCCGTCCGCACGCGTCGCAGGCCGTCAGCGTCGAGCGCCAGTGGCGGGTTCTCGTGCGCAGCGTGCGGGATCGAGGAGGGCGCCACGGTCTGCCAGCCGCCGGCGGTCGGCGCGATCTGCGCGCCGCCTTCCCAAGGTCTTGCGACCGAGGCTTTGCGGCCGGCGTGACCGAGCTGGATCGCGATCGGCATGCCGGAGTGGGCGCGCACACCTTCGAGCACGCGGCGCAGCGCCGCTTCGTTGGCGTCGTTCCAAAGGCCGAGGTCGGCGGCGGAAATACGACCTTCGGCCTCGACCGCGGTCGCCTCGATCACGAACAGGCCGGCGCCCGACAGCGCCATCTGGCCGACGTGCATCAGATGCCAGTCGGTTGCATTGCCGTCGCTGGCCGAGTACTGGCACATCGGCGCGATGACGATGCGGTTGGACAGCTTCAGGCCACCGAGGTCGTAGGGCTGGAAGAGCGGGCTGGACATGAACGGGATCTCGCGGTCGTTGAAGGGCGGGCGGCGTGGCCGCAGCGCCCCGCAATCTACCGCCGACCGCCGGCCCGCGTTGACCTTCGCGACACCGGCGGCTGCTTCGTCAGAGCCCCAGTTCGGACAGACCGGGGTGATCGTCGGGGCGCCGTCCCTGCGGCCAGCGGAACAGGCGTTCGGACTCGCTGATCGCCAGATCGTTGATGCTGGCGTGACGGTGCGCCATCAGGCCGTTGTCGTCGAACTCCCAGTTCTCGTTGCCATAGGAGCGGAACCAGTTGCCGGCGTCGTCCTGCCATTCGTAGGCGAAACGCACGGCGATACGGTTGCCGGCGGTGCACCACAGTTCCTTGATCAGCCGGTACTCGCGTTCCTTCGCCCACTTGCGGGTCAGGAAGTTGACGATCTCGGCGCGGCCGCGCAGAAATTCCGCGCGATTGCGCCAGCGGCTGTCGGCGGTGTAGGCCAGCGATACGCGCTGCGGATCGCGGCTGTTCCAGCCGTCTTCGGCGGCGCGCACCTTCTGCGCAGCGGTTTCGGGCGTGAAGGGCGGCAGGGGCGGGCGGGGGGCGTCGGTCATGGCAATGCTCCGGTGGTGGGAAAGAGACAGGTCTGTCTACATACTTGAACAAGACAGGTCTGTCTGTCAACATGAATGGATGTTCACATCTCTCGACGATCTAGCCGGTCCCGGTCCGCTGCCGGAGCAGGATGCGCGAACCCGCGTCCTCGAATGCGCTTACCGGCTGTTTTACCGGCACGGACTGCGCGCCACCGGCATCGACCGCATCATTGCCGAGTCGGGTGTCGCCAAGGCTTCGTTCTACCGCCACTTTCCGACCAAGCAGGCGCTGGTCGAGGCCTATCTGGACCTGCGCCACGCGCGCTGGATGGGCTGGCTGGAAAGCCGCCTGACCGGCGCGCCGGACGCCGCTGCCTGGCTCACCGCGCTGCCCGCTGCGCTGGACGACTGGTTTCGCGCGCCCGGCTTCCGCGGCTGCGCTTTCATCAACAGTCACGCCGAAGCGGGTACGGAAGCACCGGCGATGACGGTGACCCACAAGCGGGAACTGGCAGCGCGCATCGAAGTTGCCTGTCGCGAGGCCGGTTGCGCGCGACCCGACGAGATGGCGGCCGACCTGCTGCTGGCGATCGAAGGCGCCATCGTGCGCGCGCAGATGGAAGGCGCGGACGCCGCCCGCGCACCGCTGGCTCGGGCGTTTGCGCGGGTGCTCGCGGGGGCGGAGCGTGCGCACGCCTGACGCGTTGCGTAGCGGGGATTTCGAGGTGTGCTTCGGATCGACATGTGCCGCGTGCGGCGGCCGCGTCGCGGCCAAGGCCGCTCCCACCGGGAAGCACGCCCGATCCGTGGTTGGAGCCTGGGCGAGGGTTCTGTGGGAGGGGTCTTCTGACCCCGACGGCGGCCTGCATCAAGACTGCGGACAGCGGCGTCCGTGTCACGGCCACGGCCGCTCCCACAGAGGCGCGCGCATCCCCGGGAGAGGGCGCGTGTGCGGTGAGTACAGCGAAGGGGCTTGTCTTCAGCGGCCGGCGTCGCCGCTGCGCCACCACGCCTGCATCGCCCGTCCGGAAGGTTCGTCGGCTTCGCCTTCCGGGTTCAGCGGCCAGTGCCAGCGTGAGCCGCTGGCCCAGCCGGCGCTGAAGAGGCGGTCCTGCAGACCGGGCAGCAGTACTTCGTCCGGCGCAGTCGCTCGTGTCTGCGCGTACTCGACGATCAGACAGGCGTGTGGCACGCGGCTCAGCGCGTCGATGTGCGCTTGCTGTATTGCCGTGCCGTAGCGTTCGACGGCCGCCTCGGCCTCACCGCTGTTCAGCAGTGCCGCGCACGGCAGTAGTGGCAGTTGCGACAGCAGGTTCACCGAGGCGCACCAGGCGTCGGCGGGCATCGGTGGTGAAGCGCGCTGCGGATCGCGCGACAGGTCTTCCAGCACGCCGCTCACGTCCTGCCGTGCACAGCGCACCCGGCCTCGATGGCGGCGAGCGGCGGCGCGCGCAGCCGGGCCGAAGCAGACGTCCACCAGATCGATGGTTTCGAACAGGTCTAGCAGTTCGCGCAGTGGCACGTCCTGTAGCAGACCGGCGCCCATGATCCAGGCGCGACGCGGTGCATCGGGAAGTGCGGCGGCACGGCGGGCAGAGGCGAGCAATGCGGCACGGGTCTGCGCGATGTGGTCCGCCCACTGCGCGCGCAGGCGGCGATGGCGCACGGCCAGTGCGGCCGCCTCGCGGCGCAGGCCGAGGCGCTGCGCTGCCGGCAGACACTCCATGCGTGCCCAGGCGATCAGTTCCTCGATCATGCGGCGTCCGGCGGGAACAGCGCGCGGGCGCGCGGTGCAGGGTCGAGCCGATAGAAGCGGGCCAGCTGCTCGTACAGATCCGGCCAGGCCTGCTGTATCAGATCCGGGATCTCGAAGAAGCACTCCGACATGACAGCGAAGAACTCGGCTGGGCTTTCCGCGGCGTACTCGTCGATGCCGGTATCGACGCCCGCATCGACGTCAGCGCAGAAGCGCTCGTAGGCGGTTGACCACACGCTGGCCCAGCGCTGCACGCTCATGCCGGCGTGCAGCGGCGGCAGGCCGTCCGGCTCGCCGTTGCGCATGTCCAGCTTGTGCGCGAACTCGTGGATGACCACATTGATGCCGTCGGCCGCCAGCGATTCCGGCTGCCAAGACAGCAGTACCGGACCGCCTTCCCACGCCTCACCGACCAGCGTGTCCTCGTATTCATGCACGACGCCGGCATCGTCGGTCACCCGTCGCGGCACGACGAAGTCGCCCGGATAGACCACCACGCCGACCCAGTCGTCGTACCAGTCCAGCCCGAGATTGAGCACCGGCACGCAGGCCTGCAGCGCGATCTCGAGCAGCATGTCGTCGGTCAGCACGGTGTCGTGGGCACCGTGGAATTCCTTGCCGGCGATGAACTGCCGCGCCAGTTCACGCAGGCGCGGCCGGTCGGCGGGGTCGAGGAAATCGAGCCAGGGCAGGCGGGCCTCGATGCGTTCCCACTGCTCGTCAGGTACGTCGGGCAATTCGGGTTCGACGGCGGAAACGAGTCGGCGCAGCCAGTGCAACATCCGGAAGTAATCCTCTCTTGCGCGGGGTGGGGTCAGCGCCTATTGTGAAGGCTCTGCAACCACGAAAGGAGGTGATCCGTGATGAAACGTCTCGCGATCCTGCTGGGGCTGGCGATGTTTGCGTCGTCCAGTGCCGTTCTTGCATGCCCAGGCGAAAAGCACGGCGACGCCAAACCCCAGAGCTCCCAGCCGGAGAAGCCAAAGACCTGATTCCGCGCAACTGTCGTGAGACAGGTGTGCGAGGGGCGACCGCGCAAGCGGTCGCCCTTTTTCGTTAACGCGGCGTGGGGCGGACACGTCGCGGCCTTGGCCGCGCTCACAACGACCGCCCTCACTGCCGCCCGCTTCAGAACGTCCCGTTCAGCGCCCGCCGCAATGTACTGGACGGCAGTTCGCCGAACAGTTCGCGGTAGTCATGCGAAAAATGCCCAAGGTGCCAGAAGCCCCATTGCATCGCGATGTCGTGCACGCTGCGCGCCGGGTCGCTGCCATGCTGCAGCGCGCGCCGCACCGCGTTCAGCCGCACGCGCTTCAGGTAATCCTTCGGCGCCATGCCGAGCACGCTGTTGAAGTGGTTCTGCAGCGTGCGGCGCGTGACGTGCAGGCGTTCGCACAGTTCATCGACGCCATCGACCGAGCTTTCGGGCTTCAGTGCGATGCGCCGCGCCTGCATCACGATGTCGAAACGGCGCTGTTCGAGCGCGGTGCGCGACGGCGGCGTCGGGTCGTCGCCCAAGCTGTCGAGCAGCAGATCGACCAGATCGGCACACAGATCGCCGGACGGTGTGGTGGCACCGACCGGTTCCAGCAGGCCTTCGATCAGGAAGCACAGTTCGCTGTGCCGCGACGGACTGAGCGCGCGGCTGGCGACCGAGCCGTGCAGCAGCAGCTGTTCGAGCTTGTGGCCGTGGCGGCCGGTCAGGCGTGAGGCGAGCCAGCCTTCGTCGGCGACGATGCCGTAGATGCCGAAGTCGCGCGGCGTGCGCAGCGTGAAGCCGCTGCTGGCACGCGCCATCATCAGGTGCACCCCATCGCTGTGCGGCCGGCCACAGAAGCGCACTTCGCCGGTGCGTGACAGATCGGGCAGGCCCATCCATACCGAGCCCGACCACGGGCCGCATTGCTGGCTGGTTTCCTGTTCCGTGTACTCGTGGAAAACCTGCAGCCGCGGGCCGTCCTCGACCAGCATCTCGCGGATGCAGCCGCTGAACACGCCCCCCGACAACTGCTCGTATTCCTGATGCCAGCGCGAAATATTGTCCGCGTGCTCGGCGACGTCGTCGCTGCGGCACACGCGGATTCCGTCCTTCGGGGCGCTTCTGGTGGCGTCCTCCGCGGTCGGGGCTGGCGCGATGTCATGTCCCATGTTCTGCCTCTCCTCCTGTCGCTCGCGCGAACAGGAATGTACCGTGATTGCAGGGACTTAGCATTCCCCGTGCCAACTGCCGCAAACAGCTTTTCCGATTCGGGATAGTGCACCGCCGCGACTTTTCCGATTCCGGATAGTGGGGACGCCTTCCCGGTGATCGAATGAAAAAGAGGTTCCGCGCCGGGCGGAACAGATCCGGGAGAGGAAAAAATGTCGTCAACACTGAACGCGGCGGGGGCGGGCGGCCCACAGTCGCTGAAGAAGGTGCTGGGCCCGCTGCAGCTGTGGGGCATTGCGGTCGGGCTGGTTATTTCGGGCGAGTACTTCGGCTGGAGCTATGGCTGGAACTCGGCCGGTACGCTCGGCTTCCTGTGCGCGACCGTGCTGGTCGCCGCGATGTACGCGACCTTCATCTTCAGCTTCACCGAACTGTCAACCGCGATTCCGCATGCCGGCGGCCCCTTCGCCTACGCGCGCCGCGCCTTCGGGCCATTCGGTGGCTTCATCGCCGGCTTCGCGACGCTGGTCGAATTCGTTTTTGCGCCGCCGGCGATTTCGCTGGCCATCGGCGCCTACCTGAACGTGCAGTTCCCCAGCGTCGATCCGAAGATGATCGCGCTCGGTGCCTACGTCGTATTCATCGCGCTGAACTGGGTGGGGGTGAGCATCGCCGCCACCTTCGAACTGTTCGTGACGCTGCTGGCCATCTTCGAACTGCTGCTGTTCATGGGCATCGTCGCGCCGGGCTGGAGCATGGCGAACTTCGTCGCCAACGGCTGGGCCGGTCAGAACGAGTTCTCCGGCGTTGCGTTGGCGGGCATCTTCGCGTCCATCCCGTTCGCCATCTGGTTCTTCCTGGCGATCGAGGGGGCGGCGATGGCGGCCGAGGAGGCGCGCGACCCGAAGCGCACGATTCCGATCGCCTACGTCGCAGGCATCCTCACCCTGCTGGTGCTTGCCTTCGGCGTCATGATCTTCGCTGGCGGCGTCGGTGACTGGCGTCAGATTTCCAACATCAACGACCCGCTGCCGCAGGCGATGAAGGCGGTGGTGGGCGAGAACAGCGGCTGGCTGCACATGCTCGTGTGGATCGGACTGTTCGGCCTGATCGCCTCCTTCCACGGCATCATCATGGGCTACTCGCGGCAGATCTTCGCGCTCGCCCGCGCCGGCTACCTGCCGCGCTACTTCGCCGCGCTCAGCCCGCGTTTCCAGACGCCGCACCGCGCACTGCTGGCGGGGGGCGCAATCGGCGTGGTCGCCATCTTCAGCGACTCGTGGATCAGCTTCGGCGGCCAGACGCTGACCGCCAACATCGTCACCATGTCGGTGTTCGGTGCCATCGTCATGTACATCATGTCGATGGCCTCGCTGTTCAAGCTGCGCAAAAGCGAGCCGCTGCTGGAACGTCCGTACCGCGCGCCGTTCTATCCGGTATTCCCGGCCATCGCGCTGGCGCTGGGCGTGTTCTGCCTCGGCGCGATGGTGTGGTTCAACACGCTGCTGGCCGGCGTCTTCCTCGGTCTGTTCGCGCTCGCCTCGGCCTACTTCTTCCTGACCGGCCAGCAGCGTGCCGACGCGCCTGAAGACGTGATGCTGGCCGGCAGCCGCTGAGGAGAGCGCCATGGCTTATCGCGTGACGGTGGGCGGGGAGGCGTTCAGCTTCCCCGACCTGAAGACGGTGATGGCCTGCGCCAGCCCGGCCCGCTCCGGCGACGTGCTGGCCGGCGTGGCCGCCGGCTCCGCGCTGCGCCGGGTGGCGGCGCGGCACGCGCTGGCCGACATCCCGCTCGCCACCTTCCTGAGCGAAGCGCTGGTGCCGTACGAGGAGGACGAGATCACCCGCCTGATCATCGACAGCCACGACCGCGAAGCCTTCGCACCGATCGCCCATCTGACGGTGGGCGGTTTCCGCGAGTGGCTGCTCGACGACGCGGCCGACGCCGACACGCTGGCCGCAGTGTCGCCGGGACTGACGCCGGAAATGGTGGCGGCGGTGAGCAAGCTCATGCGCAACCAGGACCTGATCGCGGTGGCGCGCAAGTGCCGCGTGGTGACGCAGTTCCGCAACACCATCGGCCTGCCCGGCCATCTGGCGGTGCGGCTGCAGCCCAACCACCCGACCGACGACCTGCGCGGCGTCGCCGCCTCGACGCTGGACGGCCTGCTGTGCGGCGCCGGCGACGCGGTGATCGGCATCAATCCGGCGTCCGACAGCCTGCCCGCCATCGCCAGCCTGCTGCACATGCTGGACGAGCTGATCGAACGCTTCGACATCCCGACCCAGAGCTGCGTGCTGACGCACGTGACCAATACGGTGAAGCTGATCGAGCAGGGCGCGCCGGTGGACCTGGTGTTCCAGTCGGTCGGCGGCACCGAAAGGACGAACTCCTCGTTCGGCGTCAGTCTGGCGGTGCTCGACGAGGCGTATGACGCGGCGCTGTCGCTCGGTCGCGGCACGCTGGGCGACAACGTCATGTACTTCGAGACCGGGCAGGGCAGTGCGCTGTCGGCCAACGCCCACCATGGCGTCGATCAGCAGACCTGCGAGGCGCGCGCCTACGCGGTGGCGCGTCGCTACAAGCCGCTGCTGATCAATACCGTGGTCGGCTTCATCGGTCCTGAATACCTTTACGACGGCAAGCAGATCATCCGCGCCGGGCTGGAGGATCACTTCTGCGGCAAGCTGCTCGGCCTGCCGCTGGGTTGCGACGTCTGCTACACCAATCACGCCGAAGCCGATCAGGACGACATGGACACGCTGCTGGTGCTGCTCGGCGCCGCCGGCATTCCGTTCGTGATCGGCGTGCCGGGGGCGGACGACATCATGCTCAATTACCAGAGCACCTCCTTCCACGACGCGCTGTTCCTGCGCCGCACGCTGGGCCTGAAACGCGCACCCGAATTCGAGCGCTGGCTGCAGTCCATCGGCCTGACCGATCCGAACGGCGAACTGCTGCGCGGCAGCGGCCGCGCGCTGGTCAACGGCATCACCTCGCTGGCTGCGCTGCCCTCGCCGCGCGCCGCGTGAAATCGACATCCATCTCAAACAGACCGGGAGCTTTCTTCATGACTTCGATCCGCCACACCACACTGCTCTGTGCAGCCCTGTTCGCCGCCGCGCCGCTGGCTCACGCCGAGGAGGCCGCGCCGGCCTCGGACTGGACCGTGCCGATGAGCGTCACGCTGGTCAGCGACTACATCTTCCGCGGCCAGTCGCAGACCTGGGGCGGGCCGGCGCTGCAGTTCAGCATCGAGGCCGCGCACCGTTCGGGTTTCTACGCCGGCTTCTTCGCCTCGAACGTGTCCGATCACTGGCTGCCGGGCGCAGCGGTCGAAACCGATCTCTATGGCGGCTATCGCACCAAGGTGGCGGACACGATAGGCGTCGATGTCGGCGCCGTGTATTACATGTACCCGGGTGCCAACTGGGACGATTCGCCCTTCACCGGCTTCAACGCGCGCAATCGTCTCGACACCGCAGAGGCCTATGTCGCGCTGAACTGGGAATGGCTCACCTTCAAGACCGGTCGCACGCTGAACGAGTACTTCGGCTGGAGCACCAACAACTCGCCGGTCAATGGTGGCTTCTTCGGCGACCTGTCGGCCGGCGTCACCGGCAACACGCGCGGTTCGCATTACTTCGAACTGAACGCTGCATACGACGTGGCCGAAGGGTGGAACGTCAGCGGTCAGATCGGTCGCCAGATCGTGCGCAATTCGACCGGACTGGACATCACCTACTACAAGGTCGGCGTCACCCGCGCGCTGCCGGATGGCTGGTCGGCCGGCGTGTTCTACTCGGCATCGAGCGAGCCGAACGCGTACAAGGACTTCGTCAGCCTGGACAACGGGCGGTCGGATTCCGACATTGCGAAGGACAAGCTGTTCGTCAGCGTGACCAAGGCCTTCTGAAATGGCGTCGGCCCCGGGCAGCGACGGCCGGGGCCGGCGCGAGGAACGTGAAGAGATGTGCGATGAAGGATGAAGACAAGGACGGCGCGCTGAGCGACAGCAAGGATGCCTGGGCGCTGTGGCGAAGTTTCACGTCGGCGCGCATCGGTCTGGGCCGCGTCGGCAACGCCGTGCCCACCGCGGAAGCGCTGGGCTTCGGTCTGGCCCACGCGCTGGCCCGCGACGCCATCCACACGCCGCTCGACGTGGCGGTGCTGGCCTCCGAACTGAACGCGCAGGACTGGCCGGCATTGCCGGTGAAAAGCCGGGCGCCCGACCGCGAAACCTATCTGCGCCGGCCCGACCTTGGCCGCCGGCTCGACGCCGATGACCGCGTGCGGCTGGACGGCATGCGCGGCGAGGGCTGCGATCTGGCGGTGGTGATCGGCGACGGATTGTCGTCGGCGGCGGTGGCGCGGCACGCGGTGCCGCTGCTCGCGGCGCTCTATCCACTGCTGCCAGAGGGCTGGTGCATCGCGCCGGTGGTGATCGCCACCCAGGCGCGCGTGGCGCTGGCCGACGAGGTCGGCGAGGCGCTGGGCGCAAGCATGGTGGCCATGCTGATCGGTGAGCGGCCGGGGCTCAGTTCGCCGGACAGCCTGGGTGTCTATCTCACATGGGCGCCACGCGTCGGCAGGTCGGACGCCGAGCGCAACTGCATATCGAATGTGCGGCCCGAGGGCCAGCCCTATGGTGCTGCCGCCTATCGCTTGAACTGGCTGATGCAGCAGGCGAGTGCGCTGCGCCTCACCGGTGTCGGACTGAAGGACGAAAGCGACCACACGCTGCCGCTGATCGACCGGGCGGGCACGCCACGGCTGGACTGAGCGGAAAGGCGCGGTGGCAAAGAAAAAGGGCGACGCATCTGCGTCGCCCTGAAACCCGATTCAATCTGGTCGAATCAGGAGGAGGTTCGTGGGCTTCAGCGCTTGAGCTTCTTCATGCGCTCGGCTGGGGTGATGATGTCGGTGAGGCGGATGCCGAACTTGTCGTTCACCACCACCACCTCGCCCTGCGCAATCAGCGTGCCATTGACCAGCACGTCCATCGGCTCGCCCGCCATGCCGTCGAGCTCGACCACCGAGCCGTGCCCCAGTTGCAGCAGATTGCGGATGGAAATCTTGGTACGGCCCAGTTCCACGGTCAGCTGCACCGGGATGTCGAGGATCATTTCGAAGTCGCGCAGGCCCTCGGCAGGCTTGTTCGCGCTTTCCCCGAACTGCTGGAATATGTTCGCCGGCTGCGCTTCCGCCGTCGTGTTGCCGGCGTCCAGTGCAGCGAGCGCTTCGTCTGCGGTGGTCTGTTCCGCCATCGCGGCGGCCCAGTCATCGTCGCTGATTTGCTCTTCGGCTTCGGCCAGATCGCTCATGGTTTTTCCTCACCTGTCTTCTTGCCCTGGGCGTTCAGGGCGTGCTCGATCAACTCTTCTTCGCCGGCCATGAAACGCTCGATGCGCAATGCGTAGTGCCCGTTCTGCACGCCGTACTTGCACTGCAACACGTCTATGCCATCGACCGAGGCCGTCACTGTCTCTGGGATAGTTATCGGAATGATGTCGCCAACCTTTAGGTTGTTGAGGCCGCCCAGCGTGAGCGAGCCGTCGCCGAGATTCACCGCCAGTTCGACCGCCGCGTCCTGCACCTGGCGGGTCAGCAGCTTGATCCAGCGGTTGTCGGAGCTCACGCTGTCGCTCTGCATCGACGAATTGAGGATGTCGCGCAGCGGCTCGACCATCGAATAGGGCAGGCAGATGTGCATCTCCGCCGACACGCCGCCCAGTTCGACGGTGAAGGTCGAGGCGACGACGATTTCCGACGGCGTGGCGATGTTGGCGAACTGCGAGTTCATTTCCGAGCGCATGTACTCGAACTTGATCTTGTGCACCGGCTCCCACGAGCGCTCGTACTCGGCGAAGAACACGTCGAGCAGGCCATGGATGATGCGCTGTTCGGTCGCCGTGAAATCGCGCCCCTCGACCCGCGTATGGAAGCGTCCGTCGCCGCCGAACATGTTGTCGATGACCAGGAACACCAGATTCGGGTCGAACACGACGAGACCGGTACCGCGCAGCGGCTTCACCTGGACCAGGTTCAGGTTGGTCGGTACCACCAGATTGCGGATGAATTCCGAGTACTTCTGCAGGCGGATCGGGCCGAGCGAAATCTCGGCGCTGCGCTGCATGAAGTTGAACAGGCCGATGCGCAGGTAACGGGCGAAACGCTCGTGGATCAGCTCCAGCGTGGGCATGCGCCCGCGGACGATTCTTTCCTGGGTGCCGAGGTTGTACGGGCGAATGCCGCCGGTGTCGTCCTCCTGGACGGCTTCGTCGGTTTCGCCGGTGACACCCTTCAGCAGGGCATCGACCTCTTCCTGGGAAAGAAAGTCGGACATGATCTTCCTCGCTGTTCTCTTCCGCGCTACTGCACGATGAAGGAGGTGAAGAGCACCGATTCGACCGGACCTATCGGCTCTTCGGGTTCGCCCTTGCGGTTGCGCGGCACCTCGCCGACGATGGCATTGACCGCGTGCTTGATGTCTTCCGCCAGTTGCTCGCGACCTTCGGTGGTACCCAGATCGGAGGCTTTCTTGCCGGACAGCAGCATCAGCACACGGTGGCGAATCTCCGGCATATAGGCCTTCAGGTTGTCGGCTGCCGGCTGTTCATCGACGCGCAGTGTCGCCTTGACCTGCAGGTACTGGTCAACCGCGCTCTCCGGTTGCAGGTTGACGGTGAAGGGGTCGAGTTCGACGAAGACCGGCGGCAGGCCCTTGGCTTCCGCGTCCTTCTTCTTCTTC
This sequence comes from Methyloversatilis sp., assembly GCF_965284615.1. Lineage (GTDB taxonomy): Bacteria > Pseudomonadota > Gammaproteobacteria > Burkholderiales > Rhodocyclaceae > Methyloversatilis. The sequence continues at coordinate 3,114,153 of NZ_OZ260098.1, read as the reverse complement.
AGCTTGGCCTTCTTCGCTTCCTTGGCCGCCGCGTCATGATCGTCCTCGGCAACGACTTCTTCGCCGTCCTCGCCTTCGTCGGCATGACTGCCACCCATCATGAAGAAGGCCGCGGCGCCGCCCAGTATCACCACCACCAGCAAGGCGATGATGATGACGAGCATCTTGTTGCCCTTCTTCTTCGGTGCGTCTGCTCCGGCTTCGTCCGGTGTGGCGGCTGCTTTGGCCATATTCGATGCTCCTGTCTGATTCGGAATTGTCGGCGGGCACACATGCCTTTCAATGTCCGAATAACGGCTGATTGATCCGTTTTTTTAGTGCCGGAGCGGTTTTTTGCTCGACAGGTGCATCCCGACCTTTGCGGCTGCCCCAGATTCCGGAGGTGAGTCAGGCGAACAGATCGACCAGTCCGGTGCCGCGCCGGGCTGTCTGGCTGACCGCAAGCTCGCCGCTGTCTCGACCGCGCTGGCCGCGCTGTTCTCCGCCCTGGCCCTCGCGCGAGGGCTGGTCGCTGCTGACGTTCGCCTCGCCCAGCGAAATGCCGCCTTCGGCCAGCATTTCACGCAGACGCGGCATCGCCTGTTCGAGCGCTTCGCGTACCAGCGGACTGGCCGATACGAATTGTGCGGTGCTCAGGTCGGAGCCGATTTCCAGCGTGATTTCGATGCGACCCAGGTGAGGCGGCGTCAGCACCAGTTCGGCCTTGCTCATGCCCTGGTCGGCCAGCCAGCTGATCTGGTGGCCGACGTCGTCGGCCCAGCCGGGCTGGCTCACCGGTGTGGCGACCGTCATCTCGGTCTTCGGCTGCTGGGCTGCCGCCATATGGGCGCGGAAGTCGGCGTGCTGTGCCTGCTGCATCGTACCGGTGGTGTTGTCGGCGAAGGCATCGGGCAGCACGTCGGCTGCGAGGTCGAAGTCCGGCAGCGTTTTGCCGTCCACCTCCGTTTCGCTGCCGGCCTGGGCGGCAATCCCTGCCGCCAGCGGCTCGGCATTGCCCTTGGCCGGCTTGCCGCCATTGCCGCCGGTGAGGTCAGACAATGCCGTCGTGGCTTCGCTTTCGCTGGAGGCAGCCGTTTTCAGCGCATCGGCCAGCTGCAGCACAGGCGTCAGCAGCAGGCCGGCGGCGAGCATGTCGGCGCCGCTCTGTGGTGTTTCGGTGGTGATCAGTTCCTGCGCGTCCTCGTCCGGCTTGATGGCGTCGGCCATCAGGTCGGCCAGCAGTTCGGGCGGAAGCTCGCGCCCCTGTCCGCTGGCCTGCAGATTGTCCTTGAGAAGGTTGGCGAAGGCGGCAGCGTCTTCGCCGCTGATTTCGCCAGCAATGCCGCGGATGTCTCCGACCGGGCCGGACGTGGCGAGTGGCGTGGATGAAGTGGGCAGGGTAAGCGTCGGTGCCGGCATGGTGATCTCTCCTGTGACGGAGGGACCACAGCACTATCCGTGCCAGTTGCCGGTACGGGTGGAGACGCTCAGTCGTCGTTGACCTGACGGCCTGAACGATCGTCGTTCACGCGCTGCTCGGCACGGGCCTGCTTGCGGGCAACGCCTGCGTGGTGTCGGTCGGACAGTGTTTCGAATGCCTTGACCCGGGTACGGGTGTCCAGCCATTCGCGCTGACCGGCCTGAGCGAGATCGCGCGAGCGTTCGACCTGCCTCTGCTGATGGCTGATCGCGTCGTCGATGCGGGCAAGAAAGGCGCGGTAATTGGACCACTGATTGGGCGTAAGACCACTGCGTGCGGCCGCCATGAACTGGCCCTGGTACTCGTTGCGGTACTGCTCGAGCATGTCGAGCTTGCGCGTGTTGTCCTGTTCGCTGGCCATCAGCGCAGCCAATGCACGGGCGGCTTCGTCCATGCGCGTGACGCTGAGATCCAGGATGGATTGGAGTCGGAATTGTTCAGCCATGACTTGAAAGCATCGTTCCGATCAGCGGGGCCGGGCGTGATCCAGATCACGCATTTTCGGCCAGTGACGGATTTTTGCAATCATGGCGTCTGACCGAAGATCTGGTGCAGCTTCATGACCGCATCCTCGTAGCCCTCGCGCTCGTCCATGCGCTGCTGCAGGAAGGCCTCCAGCGTAGGGAACATGTTCACTGCCTGGTCCAGTTGCGGGTCGGCGCCGGGCGCGTACGCGCCGACGGCGATCAGGTCGCGCGCACGCTGATAGCGCGACCAGTAGCCCTTGAAGCGGCGCACCAGATCGAAATGACTGGGCTTGACCAGGCCGTGCATGGCACGCGAAACCGATTGTTCGATGTCGATCGCCGGGTAGTGGCCTGAGTCGGCCAACTGGCGCGTGAGTACGAAGTGGCCGTCGAGGATGGCGCGCGCCGAGTCGGCGATCGGGTCCTGCTGGTCGTCGCCTTCCGCCAGCACGGTGTAGAAGGCGGTGATCGAACCGCCACCTTCCGGGCCGTTGCCGGCGCGCTCGACCAGCTGTGGCAGGCGGGCGAACACGCTCGGCGGGTAACCGCGGGTCACCGGCGGCTCGCCGATGGCCAGCGCGATTTCGCGTTGCGCCATCGCATAGCGGGTCAGCGAATCCATGATGAGCAGCACGTGCCGCCCCTGGTCGCGGAACCATTCGGCCACCGTGGTGGCGTAGGCCGCGCCTTGCAGGCGCATCAGCGGGCTGGTGTCGGCGGGGGCTGCGACCACCACCGAGCGGGCGAGACCGGCGGCGCCGAGGATCTGCTCGATGAACTCCTTCACTTCGCGACCCCGTTCGCCGATCAGCCCCACCACCACGACCTCAGCGGACGTGAAGCGCGCCATCATGCCAAGCAGCACCGACTTGCCGACGCCCGAGCCGGCGAACAGGCCGATGCGCTGACCGCGGCCCACGGTGAGCAGCGAATTGATCGAGCGGATGCCGGTGTCCATCGTGCGCTTGATCGGCTCGCGCAGCAGCGGGTTGACGGCGCGACTGGCCACCGAGCGCGAATGACGGGTGATCAGCGGGCCGAGCCCGTCGAGCGGGCGGCCGGCGCCATCGACCACGCGACCGAGCAGGGCGTCGCCGACCGGCAGGTGCTTGGCGCGGTCGGAGGCGCGCCGGCGCGGCTCCAGCCGCTCGGTCGTTGTCGGTCGTTGCGGGGCGGTTTCGAGCGGGATGACCTGGGCGCCCGGCGCGAGGCCGACCACGTCGTCGGTCGGCATCATGAAAAGCTTTTCGCCGTTGAAGCCGACCACCTCGGCTTCGCAGCTGTTGCCGCCCGGGACCATGATGCGGCAGCCCGAACCCAGCGGCAGCTTGAGGCCGGCCGCTTCCATCACCAGACCGTTGATGCGGGTCAGGCGACCGGCGTGCTGATAGGGATTGACGCGTCCGGCGAGCGTGCCGCAGTCGGTCAGGAAGCCGGACCACTTGCGCACGTGCACATTCGGTTTGCCGGCCGCCTCCGGATGCTCGTCCGTGCTGTCCGCGCTGTCCGGCTCCAACGTCGATTCAGTCATGTTCCAGCCACTCCGCGCCATCGACCAGCGATTCGACGATGCGGTCCCAGCGCGTCGGGACCGTGGCGTCGATCTGGCTGCCGCCGGATTCGACCTTGCAGCCGCCACGCGCGATGGCGCCGTCCTCAAAGATGCGGTGGCCCGCGTGCGTGAGCTGGTCGCCGATATGGCTGCGCACGACCGACGCGTCCTCCGGGTTCAGGTATATGGCGGTGTGCTGGTGCGGCAGCTGGTTGATTGCCTCGCGCACGACGGCGACCACTACCTCGGGATTCACCCGTATGGTCTGGCGCACGACGTTGCGCGCGATTTCGACGCCGAGGTTCAGCACCTCGCGGGCGATCGAGTTGTCGAGCGCTGCCAGAGCCTCTTCCAGTTGCTCGACGACGCTGTGCAGGCGCATCGCTTCCATGCGCACACGCGCCGTGCCCTCCTCGTAGCCGGCGGCATAGCCCTCGCGGTGCGCCTCCTGCTGCAGCTTCTCGATGTCGTCGGCGGTGGGAAAGCGGAAGGGCGCCGGCGTCTCGTCGTCCGTGTCAACCGCAGTCGCATTCTCCGGCGCCATCGCGGGGGGATGCGCTTGGTCGGCATCGACAGCCGGTTCCGGCGCCGGCGCAGGTGCGGCTTCCGGCGTATCGAACACCGGCATCTGCCAGGCAGTGAAGGATTCGCTGTTCATCGTGCGCAGCCTGCCTCAGAGCGGGCCATCGTCAAAGCATTTCCTCGCCACCCTTGCCACCCATGACGATCTGGCCTTCCTCGGCCAGGCGGCGGGCGATCTTCAGGATTTCCTTCTGCTCGGCCTCGACTTCCGACAGCTTCACCGGGCCGCGGCCTTCGAGGTCCTCGCGCAGCGCCTCGGCGGCGCGCGAGGACATGTTCTTGAATATCTTCTCGCGCAGTTCAGGCGAGGCACCCTTGAGCGACAGCACCAGCTGATCGCCGCTGACCTCGCGCAGCAGCGTCTGGATGCCGCGGTCGTCGATGTCGAGCAGATTCTCGAACACGAACATTTCGTCGACGATCTTCTGCGCCAGATCGGCGTCGTATTCCTTCACCGCATCGAGGATGGCCGACTCGTTGGCGCTGCCGACGAAGCCAAGGATTTCCGCGGTGGCCTTGATGCCGCCCAGCGTCGTCTTCTTCATCTTGGCCGAACCCGACAGCACGCGCGACATCGCCTCGTTCAGCTCGCGCAACGCCACCGGCTGCACGCCATCAAGCGTGGCGATGCGCAGTACCACGTCATTGCGCAGCCGTTCCACGAACAGCTTGAGCACTTCGGCCGCCTGGTCGAACTCCAGGTGGGTCAGGATGGTGGCGATGATCTGCGGGTGCTCGTTCTTGATCAGGTTGGCGATGGTGGCGGCATCGAGCCACTTCAGGCCCTCGATGCCGGCGGTGTCGGAGTCGTTCAGGATGCGCGACAGCAGGTGACCGGCGCGTTCCTCGCCCAGTGCCTTGGTAAGCATGTTGCGGATCAGCGTCTCGTCGGCCGACACGCGGCTGCCGGCAGCGGTCGCCTCGTCGAACAGGTCGAGCACCGCCTGCACCTTCTCGCGCGGCACGTTTTTCAGTCCGGCCATCGCGGTGCCGATCTTCTGCACCTCTCGCGGGCCGAGGTGGCGCAGCACCTCGGCGGCGGCGTCCTCGCCCAGCGTCACCAGCAGCAGGGCACTGCGTTCGATTCCCTCGTCATTCATCGCCGCTCACCCAGTGCTTGATCACTTCGGCCACCGCCTTCGGGTCGTTCTTCGCGAATTCACGCGCCGATTCGAGCTTCGTTTCGAAGTCGAGCTGGGCCCGCGCTTCCGGCGACATCTCGAGTTGCGCAGCCGAGCCGCCGGCGAGGGCGCCCGGGATGGGCTGGCCGTTCTCGTCGAGTGTCACGTCGCGTACTTCGGGCTCGTTCTCGTCCGCTTCTGCCGGCGTGGTCAGATTGCGCACCAGCGGGCGCAGCACGCCGAGCAGCAGGTAGGCCGCGACGCCAGCGACCAGCAGATACTTCAGCAGTTCGCGCGCAAAACCCATGGTTTCCGGGTCTTTCCACAGCGGCGTTTCGGGCGCTGCATCGACCACTTCGGTGAACGGCGCGGAGGCGACATTGATCGTGTCGCCGCGACCTTCGTTGAAGCCCATCGCCTCACGCGTCAGCGCGGTGATGCGCTGAATTTCCTCCTCGTTCAACGGCACCTGTACCACCTTGCCGTCCTTGTCGGTCTCGGTCTTGTGGTTAATCAGCACCGCCACCGACAGCCGCTTGATCTGGCCGACCGACTGGCGGACGTGCTGCACCGTCTTGTCGAGCTCGTAATTGGTGGTCGAGTCCTTGCGCGTATTGATCGGCAGCATTGCCGGCTGGCCGTTGGCGCCTTCGACCGCCGGCGTGCCCGGCGCCGGCGGCGTGGTGACCGGTGCGGTGGCCGGCGTCGGCGGCTGGTTGGTCAGTGCGCCCGGCACGCCGGCGGCATTCGGCTGATTGGTTTCCGACTCGCTGAGCTGCTGGCTGCGAATGGCCGCGTTCGGCGTCGGGTTTGGCTTGTAGGTTTCCGCCGTCTGTTCGGCCTGATTGAAGTCGATGTCGGCCGCCGTCTGGACACGGTAATTGCCGCGACCGACCAGCGGTTCGAGGATGCCCTCGATACGACGGATGGTGGCCGCCTCGATTTCGCCCACGTACTTCAGCTGGGTCGGGTTCAGCGACGCGTTGTCCTTGGCATCGCGGTTGTTCGACAGCAGATTGCCGTTCTGGTCGAGCACCGACACGCTGGTCGGCTGCAGCTGCGGCACGCTGGAAGCCACCAGGTGAACGATGCCGCCGACCTGTTCCGGCGTCAGCGTGCGGCCGCCGAGCAGGCTGACCACGACGGAGGCCGACGGCTTCTGGTCGTCGCGCAGGAAGGCGCTCTGTTTCGGGATGGCCAGGTGAACGCGTGCGCCGTTGACCGCCGCCAGCGTACCGATGGTGCGCGCCAGCTCGCCTTCGAGGGCGCGCTGGTAGGTCACCTGTTCGGAAAACTGCGACTGACCGAGCTTCTGGCTTTCCATCAGCTCGAAACCGACCGAGCCGCCGCGCGGCAGACCCTGCGCCGCCAGCTTCAGGCGGGTGTCGTGGACGAACTGCGACGGCACCAGGATGGCGTGGCCACCCTCGGAGAACTTGTAGGGCACGTTGCCCTGCTGGAGTGCGGCGACGATGGCGCCGCCGTCCTTGTCGTTGATATTGGAGAAGAGCACCTCGTAGTCGGGCGTACGGCTCCACAGCATCAGCCCGACCAGCAACGCGATGGCCATCGCCAGCCCGCCGGCCAGCGCCATCTTCTTCTGCATCGGCATTTCGGCCAGCCGTTGCTGGGCCAGTGCCAGCGGCGTTGCCGGCGAGGCGGGGGCGGCGTTCGGATCGAGTACGGCGTCGGCCATGGTTCGTCTCTTGCAAGTTGCTCGAATGCCGGGTGTCAACGCATCGGCACACCATCGAGGATGGGACGGATTCTCTGCCCCCCTCGCGCGTGGCGTTCCATGAATAAGGCGGGTTTTTGGCCGGCTGATTCCGGCCAATCCGTGGCTTGACGCTTGCTACGCTGGCACCATCGATCAATCCCCTGTCTACGACACGCATGTCAGAGCCGTCCGCCAGCGCCGCCGAACCGGCCCGCATTGCCCCCGAGGAGGCGGCGCGGCTGGCGGAGGCCTTCCGTTTGTTCAATGCCGCTTCGGCCGAACTGACCGAGGCCTATGGGGCGCTGGAAAAGCAGGTGGCCAGCCTGACCGAGGAGCTGGCGCAGGCCAACGGCGAGCTGCGCCGTCAGTACGAGGAAAAAGCGCGCCTGACCGATCGGCTGAGCACGCTGCTGAACCAGCTGCCGGCCGGCGTGGTCGTGGTGGATGGTGCGGGTGCGATCGAACAGGCCAATCCGGCCGCACTGGATATGGTGGGTGCGCGCGCCGGGGCAGGCTGGGAGAGCAGTGCCGCCCGACTGCAGCCGTCGGACGCACCGGCCGAATGGGACTGCATCGGCACCGACGGACAGCCGCGCAGGTTGTCGATGAGCGAGGCGCGGCTGGCCGGCGAGGATGCGCGCATCGTGCTGCTGCACGACATGACGCGTCAGCACGCGCTGAAGATCGCCGCCGCGCGCAACGAGCGGCTGGCGGCGATGGGCGAAATGGCCGCCTCGCTGGCGCACCAGTTGCGCACGCCGCTGGCGGCGGCGACTTTGTACGTGGGTACGCTGATTTCGCGTGACATGGCGCCGGACGACGTCAAGTCGATCGCCTCGCGCGCGCAGGGCCGGCTGCGGCATCTCGAACGGCTGATCCGCGACACGCTGATGTTCGCGCGCGGCGAGGTACTGGGCCGCGAAGCGATAGACGTGGCGACGCTGGTTGACGAACTGCAGCACACGGTCGAGCCGGTGGCGCGCCAGGCCGGCGTGCGGCTGACGGTGGAGGCGGCGTCAGGCAGCGTGTCCGGCGACCGCAAGGCGGTGGCCAGTGCGCTGGTGAGCCTGCTGGAGAACGCGGTGCAGGCCTGCGCCGACGGTGGCGAGGTGGCGCTGGCGGTCGAAGCGACGGACGGCAGCGTCAGTTTCGTCGTACGTGACAACGGTCGCGGCATCCCGCGCGAGATACAGGAAAGATTGTTCGAGCCCTTCTTCACCACGCGGGAAGAGGGGACCGGGCTGGGGCTGGCGATCGCACGCGGCGTGGCGCGCGTGCACGGCGGCGACATCGAATGCGAGTCCGCGCCGGGCGCGGGCAGCCGTTTCACCTTGCGCCTGCCTGCGCAGACGCCTGAAGACGTAGTGCTGGAGAACGGGCAATGAGCGAGAAGCTGAACATCCTGGTGGTCGAGGACGAACCCAATCTGCGCGATGCGCTGTGCCTGGCGATCGAATGCGCCGGCCACCGCGTCATCGGCGCCGCAGACGGCCCGCAGGCGCTGCGCATGATCGAGCGCAACACCGGCGAGCACGCGCTGAACCTGGTCATCACCGACCTGAAGATGCAGCCGATGGACGGTCTCACGCTGTTGCGCGAAATCCGCGCCCGCGAGCCGGTTCTGCCCGTGCTGCTGATGACCGCCTTTGGCGACGTCGAGAAGGCGGTGGCGGCGATGCGCGCCGGCGCCTGCGATTTCCTGCTCAAGCCCTTCGAACCGGACGTGCTGCTCGCTCACATCGACCGCTACGCCGCACCGGTGGTGGCACCGACCGACATGGTGTCGGAGGACGCCCGCACCCGTCAGGTGCTGGGCCTTGCGTCGCGCGTGGCGAAGTCCGAGGCGACCGTGCTGCTGACCGGCGAGTCCGGTACCGGCAAGGAAGTGTTCGCGCGCTACATCCATCAGCAGTCGGCGCGCGCTGGCCAGCCCTTCATCGCGATCAACTGCGCGGCGATTCCCGACAACCTGCTCGAAGCGACGCTGTTCGGCTACGAAAAGGGTGCCTTCACCGGCGCCACGACCGCACAGGCCGGCAAGTTCGAACAGGCCGACGGTGGCACGCTGCTGCTCGACGAAATATCCGAAATGCCGCTGTCGCTGCAGGCCAAGCTGCTGCGCGTGCTGCAGGAACGCGAGGTCGAGCGCGTCGGCGGCAAGAAGCCGGTGCCGCTCGACATCCGCGTGTTGGCCACCAGCAACCGCGACATGGAAGCCGAGGCGCGCGCGGGTCGCTTCCGCGAGGATCTCTATTACCGCCTGAACGTGTTCCCGATCGCCATTCCTTCGCTGCGCGAGCGGCCGGGTGACATCGTGCCGCTGGCACGCCACTTTCTCGCGGCCTGCGCCAAGGCGCAGGGCAGGGCACTGAAGCTGGGCGAATCGGCGGCGGCAATCCTTGCCGGCCATGACTGGCCCGGCAATGTGCGCGAACTGGAGAACACCATGCAGCGCGCCGCCATTCTGGCGCCGGGTGATGCGGTCGAGGCGGAGCACATCGTGCTCGGCAGCCAGCGTGTCGCGCCGCGTCCGGTGAGCGAACCGGCGCCGACCTTGGCTGCTGCGGCGCCGGTGCCTGCCGCAAACGATGCGCCGCCGAATGCCACGCCGGACGCGCCGGTCAAGGTGAAATCGGTGCGCGACATGGAACGCGACCTCATCCTCGAAACGCTGGCCGCAGTCGGTGGTTCGCGCAAGAAGGCCATCGAGAAACTCGGCATTTCGGAACGCACGCTGCGGTATAAACTTGCGCGCTACAAGGCGGATGGTCTGCTGCGCGAGGGGTAAGTCGAGCGCTTTGCCTGCTTGGCCCGGTTATTGCAAGGAAACCGCTGAACAGGTCATGAACGCCGAAATTGCCTCGGCGGACAGTCCGTAACCGGCATTTTTTGCCGGCGGGCACAGGAGAAACTGCATGAACACCAGCCTCAACCAGATGATTACCGAGCTGCGCTCGACCGCGCAGACCGCGGCGAACAAGCCGGTCGGCAAGGTCGATGCGGCGTCCGGCGGCGCTGACTTCGGCGAGGCGCTGAAGAACGCGATCGAACAGGTCAATGCGGCGCAGCAGGAAGCGCAGAAGATGTCGGAAGGTTTCATCACCGGCAGCAATACCGAAGCCAACCTGCAGGACGTGATGATCGCGTCGCAGAAGGCCAGCCTGTCCTTCCAGCAGATGGTGCAGGTGCGCAACAAGCTGGTGAACGCCTACCAGGACATCATGAACATGAGCGTCTGAGCGTCTGAGCGCCGACGCGCATGACCTCGACAGGGACCGGCCACAAGGCCGGTTTTTTTTCGTCCGGCTCGCCGGCACCCTCCTTCAATTGACAATAGTTCTCGTTTGAACGAAGCTCATAGAACCTGAGTGTCGGTCCTTCGCGCCGGCCGGGGTATGCCGGAACGACACTTCCGCATTGCCGTTCCGACCGCAGTTTCGCCAGCCCGTCGGCGTCCGCCGCCTCGCAAGCCTCCGCGTCCATCCGTCGCCAGCCGCGCCCGCCGCCGGGCCGCGTTGCCAGCCTCTTCGTCCTTCGTCGGCGGTGCCTGCACCGCCGATCCGATTGCAGAGGTATCCCGATGTCAGTACCGATCAACGTGACGCTGCCGGCCGTTCGCGTGCTGCTGCGCACTGCCGCATGCAGCCTGATTGCGCTGTGCATGGCGGTGCCCGCGTTCGCCGGCCACTTCCCGATGTACGCCGCCTGGGCGCAGCAGGATGGGCCGGGCAGCGCCCTCACCCTGACTTACAGTTTCACCAATCTGCTCGACGGTAGCCTGCTCGATGGCGCGACCGGCGCGCCGCTGCCCGCGTCGCTGTTGCGCAGCGCGTTCGAACGGGCGCTGTGGGACTACGCCGCGGTGCTGCCCATCCATTTCGTAGAGGTGAGCGATAGCGGACCGTTGCCGGAAACCGGCGAGTACGAGCCGACCGGGCTGGCCGACATCCGCGTGGGGCAGGTGGCGCACATCGCCGACGCGAATGCCTATGCTTATTTTCCGTTCTCGCCGGACAGCGGTCTGGCCGGCGATATCGTGTTCAATGCCGGACGCTTCGGCAATGACTGGACGCCGCTCTGGTTCTACGCGGTCGCCCAGCACGAGCTGGGCCATTCGCTGGGCATGGGGCACTATGTCAACGACGATCCGGTCACGGTCGGACCGGCTGCATTGCTGGCTTACGAAGGTCCGGTTTTCCCGCTCGACGAGGCCACACGCGCCGCGCTGCAGGGCGTATATGGCGCAGGCGTCGGTTCGGTGACGCCGCTGTCGCCGGTGCCGGAGCCGGGCGCTTCGGCGCTGATGCTCGCCGGTCTGATCGTGTTGCGTGCGAGGACGCAGCGTCGCACATCGCGGGGGAGCGGACGTCATGGCTGAACGTGCATGCAGACTTCACCGGCTGAGCGCTCGCATGGCGCTCGCCCTGGCGCTGTTCGCCGGCGTTCCGAATGCGGTGTCGGCACTGCAGATCGAGTTCGACTACCGCTACGACACGCGCGGCTTCTTCACCGATCTGGCGACCGGTGAGCCGCTGGCCGAACGTCGCGCGTTGCTCGATCTTGCCGCGTCGTTCTACGGAGGCTTCACCGACACGCTGACTGCCATCGCACCCGGAGCAGACGACAACTGGTCGGTGTCCTTCGTGCATCCCAGCCTCGGCGGCCCGGGCGTGACGCTGGTGAACGAAACGATCGCCGCCGACACGCTGCGCATCTACGTCGGCGGCTCGCCGAGTGCGCCCGGCGTGCTCGGCTTCGCCGGCACCGGATCAAACCTGCAGGTCAGCGGTGACGCGGATTTCGTTGACGCGGTGACGACGCGCGGGCAGGCCGGTATGGCGCAGGGGACCGACTATGCCACCTGGGGGGGCTACATCTGGTTCAACGCCAGCAACGACTGGTACTTTGGCCCGGACGCCGGCGGTCTGACTGCGGGCCGGCCCGACTTCCTGACCACCGCGACGCACGAGATCGGACACATTCTCGGCTTCGGCGAAGCCGACACCTGGTATGCCAATGTCGATCCCGACAGCGGGCTGTTCGTCGGCGCGAACGCGGTCGCGGCCTACGGCGGTGGCGTGCCGCTGGACCGCTACGGCAGCCACTGGGCCGAAGGTACGCACAGCCTGCGCGACGGCGTGCTGCAGGAAACGATGATGGATCCGAGCACGCCCGCTGGCGAGCGCCAGCTGCCGACTGCGCTCGATTATGCCGGTTTCGCCGATATCGGCTGGCAGGTGTCGGCGGTGCCGGAGCCGGCCGGCTGGGCGCTGCTGCTGAGCGGTGTCGGCGTCGTCGCGGTCCGGACGCGGCGCCGGCGCATCTGCCTGGCAGAAGTCGTGCGCAGGTGAGCGGACGCGGGCTTCGCTCTCATCCGGCACGCAGGTGCGGCGTTACACTGACCGCCGGAGGAGACGTCCATCATGAAAATCCGCTTTCTCGGCGCGGCCGGTACGGTCACCGGTTCGCGCTATCTCCTGACACATGGCGGTCATCGCCTGCTCGTCAACTGCGGCCTGTTCCAGGGCGTGAAGAACATCCGCAGTCGCAACTGGAAGCCCTTCCCAATCGCGCCGCGCGATATCGAGGCGGTGGTGCTGACGCATGCCCACCTCGATCATTCCGGCTTCCTGCCGCGACTGATGCGAGAGGGCTTTCACGGCCCGGTATGGTCAACTTCGGCCACCCGCGAACTGGTCAACATCCTGCTCGAAGACAGCGCCCATCTGCAGGAGGAGGACGCCCGTCACGCCAACCGCTACGGCTACAGCAAGCACCACCCAGCGGAGCCGCTTTACACCTCGGACGATGCGCGGCAGGTGATGAAACAGTTCCGCAGCGCCGGTTTCGACGAGCCGGTGGAGATCGGGCCGTTCCGTATCACCTTCACGCGCGCCGGCCACATCCTCGGCGCGGCCAGCGTGCGCGTCAACTGCGCCGGGCGGAGCGTCACGTTCAGCGGCGATCTCGGGCGTCCGGACGATCCGGTCATGCATGCGCCGGACCGTCTCGCCGCCACCGACTGGCTCGTGCTCGAATCGACCTATGGCGACCGCCTGCACCCGGATGAAGATCCGTACGAAACGCTGGCCGGCATCGTGAACCGCACGGCTGCGCGAGGCGGTACCGTGCTGCTGCCTTCGTTCGCGGTCGGCCGTTCGCAGGCGCTGCTGTACCTGCTGTCGCGCCTGATGGACGAACACCGTATCCCCGAACTTCCGGTTTTCCTCGACAGCCCAATGGCGATCGACGTGACCGGCGTGTTCCGTCACTTCCGCAGCGAGCATCGGCTGACCCAGGATGCCTGCGACCGGCTGCATGCCATGGTCACCTACACGCGCTCGCCGGAGGAGTCGGAAGCGCTGGCGTCCAACCGCTACCCGAAGATCATCATCGCTGGCGCCGGCATGCTCAACGGCGGCCGCATCCTGCATCATCTGATCGCCTTCGGAGCCGACCCACGAAATGCGGTGGTGATCGCCGGTTACCAGGCCGAAGGCACGCGGGGCGACGCACTGCTCAAGGGCAAGCGCAGCCTGCGCATCTTCGGTCGCGATGTACCGATAGCTTGCGAGGTGGCACAGGTCGAAGGCCTGTCAGCGCATGCCGACTGGAAAGAAATACTCGAGTGGCTGCGTCCGGTCGATCGCGCTCCGCAGTGCGTGTTCGTCACGCACGGCGAGCCGGTCGCCGCCGACAGCCTGCGGCAGAAGCTCGAGCACGAACTCGCCTGGTCGGCGCAGGTCCCGGAGCAGGACGAAGAGTTCGACCTTGGTTGAACCGATGCCCGTCGGCCGTGATTGGAGCCTCGCCGCGGTGCTCAGAGCACCGGCGGCGGTTCGTTGATCAGCGCCCAGAACACGCCCATCTGCGTCACCGTGCGCGAGAACTGATCGAAATCGACCGGCTTCACGACATAGGCGTTGATGCCCAGGCTGTAGCAGCGACGCAGGTCGGGGTCTTCCTTCGATGAACTCATGATGATGACGGGCAGCGCACGCATGTCTTCGTCGGCGCGCAGTTCGGTCAGCATTTCGATGCCGTCCATGCGCGGCATGTGCAGGTCGAGCAGCACGAAAAGCGGCACCTCGCCGCTGCGGTCGGCGTAGCTGCCGCGCTTGTAGAGGTAGTCCAGCCCTTCCGCACCGTCGCGTACGACGACGATCTCGTTCGCCAGATTCAGCACGCGCAGGCCGAGCAGCATCAGTTCGACGTCATTGTCGTTGTCATCGACGACAAGGATTTCACGCAAGTGCAGCGACATCGTTGGCTCCCGTAGGGTGGGTGGCGTCGGCCGGGGGTGGGTCGGATGGGTAGGGAAGGGTGAAGTGGAAGCTGGCGCCCTGACCTGGCACGGCCTCCGCCCAGATGCGGCCGCCGTGCCGATCGACGATGCGCTTGACGTTCGCCAATCCGATGCCGGTGCCTTCGAATTCGGCGGCGTGATGCAGTCGCTGGAATACCCCGAACAGCTTGCCGGCGTATTTCATGTCGAAGCCGGCGCCGTTGTCGCGCACCTGGAAGGTGTATTGGCCATCGTTGTCGCGCTCGCATTCGATGCGGATGCGAGCCGGGTTGCGGCCTCGCGTGTATTTCACGGCGTTGGCGATCAGGTTGTAGAAAACCTGGAACATCAAGGCCCGGTCGGCGCGAATGCGCGGCAGCTCACCGATGCTGATATCGAGCTCACGTCCGTCGAGGTCGGGCGCCAACTCTTCGAGCACGTCGTCGACCAGGGCGCGCGTATCGCAACGTTCGAGATGCATCTCGGCGCGGCTGGCGCGGGAGAACGCAAGCAGTCCTTCGACGATGTCGCTCAGATGCCGCACCGAGGCGCGGATGCGCTGCAGATAGCTCAGCGAGGCCGGTTCGGTGTCGATGACGCCGAGGCGATCGCCGAGTACGCGCGCAAAACCGTCGATGTGGCGCAGCGGGCCACGCACGTCGTGCGCAATGGCATAGGACACGGCTTCGAGTTCCTCGATCTGCAGGCGCATCCTTTCGTTCATTGCCTGCAATTGCGCTTCGGACTGTTGCCGGCGCTCGATTTCGGCCCGCAGTTCCTCGTTGGCGCGACGCAGGCTGTCGGGCGAGGGCAGGGCGAGCGCCAGTGGAATCAGTCGCCACAGCAGCACTGCCGTGGCCAGCGACACCAGGGCGGTGAAGGCGCGTATCCAGCCGTCCAGCCAGAAATCGGGGTTCCACAGCGTCCACACGTCCATCACGTGGGTGACGCCGCAGGCCATGATGAACACGCCGAACATGACGAAGGCCGACCGGAAGCCAAGATCGGCACGCTTTCGCACGAACACCCACAGCGTGATCGGTATCGTGAAGTAGGACAGTGCGATCAGCGTGTCTGACAGCACGTGCAGCAGCAGCAGATCGCGTTGCCACGAAAAGCAGTAGCCGTGTGGAAGAAGGGTGTTCAGTTCCGTCATGGTGCTGCCGCTCCGAAGACGTCGCGCATCGCCCGAACGCTCGCGTTGACGAGCGCACTATAGCTCGCGCACTACCGGAGGCGTGCGCGTTCACCCATCAGTGTGGTCGGGTGCTGTGACAGCGTGACGCGGCACGGGGTTTCCGTGCGGGCAGGGTCGGGGCGGCGAGTCTGGATGTGGCGGCGTACGAGCGGTGCTGACTGGGCACGGGCGCAGTGCGCTCGCAGCGTTTGCTGCGACTGCGGTGGAGCGCGACAAGGAGCGCGCCCCGCCTCACGCCGGGCGGAAGGGCCCGGCGTGAGGCGGGGTCATGGTGATCGCCGGTTGGTGGCGATTCAGACGCGTGGCATGCGTCGGCGTGCGATCGCACCGATCAGCCCGAGGCCGGCCAGCAGCATCGCGTAGGTTTCAGGTTCGGGGACCGGTGCCATGAACGGCGCCGAGGTCAGGCCGCGCAGGTTCGCGTTGAGTGCGCCATTGAAGGTGGCCAGCCCGGTCATCAGGTTGATCGAATAGAGACCGCTGTCGCCGTTGTCCAGCGTCAGAGCGGCCCAGCCCATTCCCATCGCGTCGATCTCGAAGCCGTTGGCACCGATCACGTTGCCGGCAACGCCGAGCGATCCGATCTGGCTGATCGTCGGCGCATTGAAGGCGCCGGGCGCGAACTGCAGCGTGTCGGTCGCCGTGTCGATGTAATACAGCGCCGTGCTCGCCGGGCCACTGGACTGCGAAGCATCGGAGTTGGTGTAGGCCACGGCCGTAATGCCGCCCGGGATGACACTGGCGGCGTTGCCGACCACGCCGGTGTTCGCGTTGATGGCCAGGTTGCTGCCGGTCTGGCTCACCAGGCGCAGCGAGGCTGCGCCGGCGAAGTCGGCTACCGGGTTGAAGTCGATGCCGTAGGACAGCGACGGATTGACCAGCGGGATGTCGAGCGCCGACACGAAGCTGGCGGCACCTGTCGTGACGTCCAGCGTATAGACGCGATTCAGGCTGCTGACGCCGTAGATCATGTTGTTGCTCGGGCGCAGGTCAATGCCGAGGATGCGTTCGCCACTGCCCAGCCCGGTGATGGACATGAAGCTGGCGCTGCTGGCGTTGCCGCTGCTGAACATGCCGATCTGGTTGCCGGTGGTGAGACCGACGAAATCGGCTGCGTGGGCCGTGGTGCCGGACAGAGCGAGGGCGGCGGCGAGGGCGGTGAGGGTGCGTGCTGACATGTCTGACCTTTCCTGAAAAAGTAGGGGAGGACGCGTCACCAGAGTGAGTCGTCACCCGCTCTACACAGGAGGGGGCCGCATGGATGCAGCTGTCACCGAAAATTCATCCGGCCGAGCCGGTCAGATTTCGCGCGCGTTGCGCTCTCTTTCCATGCGCAGGATGTAGCGTTGGATCAGTGCGTCCGCGGCGCCGGGCAGGCCGATGAACTGGCAGCCCGCACGCAGTTCGCTGCCGCCGCGTTCGGTCACGCGGAACATGTTTCGTACTTGCAGCGTCGCGGTGATGGTGCCGATCTCGGGCAGCGTGATCTGGCAGTTGTCGATCACGCTGTTGACCTTCAGCTCGATACCGCTCGGCGGCGCGACGACGGCCAGACCGCCCCCGGAAATATCCACCACCATGGCTTCGACCATGCGCCCCTCGCCGTCGCCGGCCGGCAGCAGACAGCGCAGCGGCGGGTTAGGCGGCAGGATGAGGCGGTAGTAGTCGCGCCGCTGCAGGCGCAGCATGCGCGTCGGGAAGGGGATTTCCAGCGCCGGATGACCTTCGTGCTCGATTGCGGCGCACTGGCCGACCATGAACTGCACCTTCACCTTCTCGAGCGAGGTCAGGAACACCAGTGGCGACGCCTTCACCGCCTGCTCGAGTTGCGCCGGGTCACGCGGTGCGTCGAGTACGACCATGCCGCGCGCGTCGTTGACGGCCAGCACCGCGGTCAGAAAGGGGTCGGGCGCGCGGCCGGCATAAACGGACAGATTGACGCGGCGATCCCGCATGGCTCGCAGGTAAAAGGCGATATCGGTCTGGCCGTCGAGCACGTAGCGTGCGAAATCGTCTGCTTCCAGCAGATCGAACCGGATGTTCTCGGTCATTGGGTGCATCCCTGGCTATGGGCAATCACCCGGTGCTGCGGCGCACCAGGCACGAATTCATTCAGATGGCAGTTTAACGGTTGGCGCCGGAAGGTCGGTCATTCCCTTCTCGATGCGGTAGATCCAGGCCAGCAGTTCGGCGACCGCGACATACAGTTCGGGCGGAATGCGCTGGTCCAGATCCAGTCCCATCAGCAGCGACACCATTTCGCGCGATTCATGCACGAAAACGCCCGCTTCGCGCGCGCGGCGGATGATTTCATCGGCCACCATGCCGCGCCCCTTGGCGACGACACGCGGCGCAGCGTCGCCGGCACCGTAGGCGAGCGCAACGGCCTGGGCGCGCGGAGAGGTGTTCATCAGACGCTGCTCTCGCCATTGTCGGGCAGGGCGGCAAGCGCCTCGTCCAACTGGCTGAAGTTCACGCTGCCCAGACGCAGGCCGGCATCGGTCATGCGCTGCTGAAGGTCGAGCAGTGCGGTACCCATGCGCAGGCGTGCATCATCGTCCGCCGAGATGCCCAGCGTCAGTCCATGGTCCTTCCACAGCGTGAGCGAGGTTTCGACCTCGCCCAGGCCCGGCAGGACCAGCCGTACCCGGGATGTCCAAGGGACTTCCGGCGTGCTGTCACCTTCGGTGCCCGGTTCGCCATGACGCTGCGGCTCGGGGTCATCGATCTCGATCTTCATCGTCTGGCCCGGCCAGGCCAGACCCTCCCAGGCCAGCGTGTGCTGGGACAGGCCGAGCAGCTGGTTCTGCACCAGCGGCCGCAGTTCGGCAGGCGGGCCGGTATCGGCCTTGGCTGCTTCGGTGCGTTCGCGCACGCTGGTGTCGCTGCGCAGGGTGCCGGTGTCCTGAATCGATTCGTCGTCGGCGCGAGCGCTGGTCGTGCCGTTTGCGACCTGCCCGGGTTCCGGCGTGTCGTCCGTCGCTGCCGATGGCGCGACCGGCAGGCCGGCGCGCGGCGCAGGTTTCTCCGGGTCGAAGGCGCGCTGCGGCTCGGCTGCGGTCGATTCGAGCGGCCGTTCGCCACTGACCCACTGCGCCTGATGCGATTCGTAGAACAGCCCACTGGTGCCTATCGCCTGCGCCAGACGGCTGGCGATCTGGGGAGTGGCGTCATTTTCGAGCGTGCCGGTGGCCGCGCTCAGCATGGCGGCCGGATCTATCATCGGCTTTCCACTGGCGAGTCGGGTCGGCTGCGGCTCCGGACCGTCGAGCAGTCCGGCAATGGTGCGGGCCGGCACGCTCAGGCGTACCGGGCTGCCCGCATTGTCGGCCGGCGCATCGCCGTCGGTCGGCGCCGCGTTGTCACCGTCGAGCGTGGCCACCAGCGTCTGTGCGCTGCGGGCCACGTGCGTCAGCG
This sequence comes from Methyloversatilis sp., assembly GCF_965284615.1. Classification (GTDB taxonomy): domain Bacteria; phylum Pseudomonadota; class Gammaproteobacteria; order Burkholderiales; family Rhodocyclaceae; genus Methyloversatilis. Next base: position 3,095,355 of record NZ_OZ260098.1, on the reverse strand, counting down.
AAACCGTACGGCCTTCGGGAATGGTCTGCGGCAGGCGCAGGGTGACCGTCTGTCCGCCCACGTCGGCGCGGGCCAGACCATCGCGCAGATTTTGCAGGATGCGTGCTGTGTAGCGTTCGCCCGGCTCGAACTCGGGCAACTGCTCGGAAAGCGCAGCGATCGGGCCGGTGGTCTGGACCGATTCGCGCGTCAGCGCCGCCAGACGCTGTGCGAGCCCTGGCAGCAGGTTGTTCATGGTGTGCTCAGCCGTTGTCCGCCGTGCCTGCCGGCAGCTTTCCCAGATAGCTGGTGACCTGCTGCATCCACGGTTCGACGTGACGGCGCACTTCGGCATCATCGGCAAGGATCTGCTTCATCAGGTCGAACTTTCGCGCACGCTCGGCCGGCGAGGACACCGGCTCGTCGTTGTCGGCGAGGCGGCTGCGCATCGAGGCGACGGCCTGTTCGAGATTGACCAGACGGTCCCAGTCGTTCGCGCGCGCGGCCTCCACCATGTCGCTGGAGATCTGACGCATGTTTTCGAGCAGTGACAGAGAGTTCATGTGATCAGGCCGTTTTGCGTAAGTGTCGCCGCGGCAATTCCGTCGTTCGGCCGGCGGTGAATGGTGTGTAAAGACTACAGCGGACCCCGTGCTCCGAGGCGTGCATGTAGACGCCTTTTACCTTTCTATTTTCCCGGTTTGCCGGTCAGACCGGCGCCCCTTGGACCAGTTTTTGCCGGATGTCCTCCCAGGCGCCCTTCAACTCGCCCAGCAGGTGGGCCACTTCATCGAGCGCTGCCTTGTCGTTCTGCGAGTTGGCATGCAGCAGGCGCACGCACATGTAGTCGTAGAGTGCGTACAGGCGCTGCGCGAGTTCGCCGCCTGCTTCCAGATCCAGGCTGACCTTGAGGCCGTTGCCGATGATGTCGATCGCACGCGAGATCGACTGACCCTTGCCTGCAGTGTCGCCCATGTCGATCTGGTGGCTGGCGGTCGATACCGACATCATCGCGCCGTCGAACAGCATCAGGATGAGCTGGTGCGGATCGGCGCTGGCCACGCGTGCCTCGACGCCGACCTGGTTGTAGGCCATGCGCGGGTTGGAAAGTGATGCAAACATGATGTTCTGGTCCCGTTAGAGGATGGCTGTATCGTCCGCCGCTCTGTCAGCTCGAATAGGTCGGCAGGCTGGCGAGTTGTTGTGTGAGGAAGGTACTGGTTGTGTTCATGCTGCTGATCAGCGAATCGAGCGCAGTGAACTGTCGGCGGTAGCGGGCCTCGATCTGTTCCATGCGGACGTTCAGCGCGTCGCGCTGGCGGTTCATCGCCTTCTTCGTCTCTTCCATGCCTTCGAGACGGTTGCCGATCAGGCCATCGTCGTCGATCACGGACGAGATCATCGAATCGATCTTGGAGGCCAGACCGGTCACGCCGGTGCTGCCCATGAACAGCGACTTGGCGGCGCCGCTCTCCAGTGCCGTCGTGAGCTTGTCCGAGTCGATCTTCAGCGAGCCGTCCTTCTGCACCGACACACCGATGCTGCCGAGCGAAACACCCGGCGCGATCTCTTCGGTGACGGCCGAGGCGAGACGCGAGCGCAGGCTGAGCACAGTGCTCTCGCCGTTCAGTGCTGCACCGGTCTGGGTGGTCGTGTTGTAAGACGTCTGGTTCTTGATGGTCAGGATGGCGTCGTTGTAGCTCTTGACCAGCTTTTCGATGGCGCTCTTCGCGCCGGTGTAATCGGCACCGACCGTCAGCGTCGTCGGGTTGCCGACGTTGGTGCTTTTCAGCGTCAGCGTGACGCCTTCGATGGTGTCGGTCAGCGTGTTGCTGCTCGAGGTGACATCGATGCCATTGATCTTGAGCACGGCATCCGAAGCGGTCACCTTCTCCGAAAGATTGGAGGTGCCGCCGGTCGAGGCGTCATAGATCAGCCGCGACAGGCCTGCGTTGTCGGTGTTGTTGCCGTCGTCATCGGCGGCGGTGATGCGCACGGTATTCGCGGTGCCGCCATCCTGCGAGGTCAGCACGAGGCGGGTGCCGGTGCCGTCGTTGAGCAGGGATGCCGTGACGCCGGCGTCGGCCGCGTTGATCGCGTCACGCACGTCGGCGAGCGTCGCTGCGCCGCTGGAAATGTCGATGTTAACCGGTGTCTTGTCGGGGTTCGCGGTGAATGTGCCGCCGCTGTAGCTGCCCAGTTCGATGGTCAGCGTGCCGCTGCCGACGTTCGCGGTGCTGCCGCCGGCGAAAGCTGTCAACGCGGTGACCTGCGCGCGGGCTAGGCTGCTCACCTCGATTGAATAGTTGCCGGGCGTCGCCGTCGTCGAGGCGGCAACCGTTGCCACCGCGCTGTCGGCAATCGTTGCCTTGCGGGAGGCAAAGATTTCCGCCTTGCCGAGTGCTTCCGCTGCCGTCTGCAGCGTCAACATCGCACCCTTGATCATGCCGTAGCTGGAAATCTTCGTTTCGAGCTTGGCCTGCTTTTCCGCGAGCAGCGTGAGCGGACGCTGCTCTACCGTCATCAGCTGCGTGACGATGGAGTTGATGTCCAGGTTGGTACCGAATGCGAGCGACGATGCCATGGCGGTCTCCTCAGGCCTTGCGTTCGATCAGTCCACTCTGGCTCTTGCCGAGCGACCGCGCAATCGCAATCAGTTCTTCGGAAGGAATCTGCCGCAGTACTTCCTTGGTGGTCGAGTCGATCAGCCGCACGATGGTTTTCCCTGTGTCTTTGTCGATCGTGAAAAGCAGGTTCTGTGCCACCGGTTCGATCTTGCGACGAATCTCGTCCACCGTCTGTTCGATCTGTTCGTTGCTGAGCGCTGCCTCGCTGGGTGGTCCTTCCGCCTTCTTGCTCTCCGGCATAACGGGCTTTGCCCCGGTGGTCGCCTGGACGCCCGGGGCAGAGATCGTTGCGCTGTTCGGGATAGGCTGTACGGCCATGATGTTCTCCCTATGCTGGGTGGGGGGCGCGGTCGCCCGCGCCCCCTCATTACTGCCTTACGCGATCAGCCGCGGAGCAGGCTCAGCACGTTCTGCGGCAGCGAGTTGGCCTGCGCCAGCATCGCGGTACCGGCCTGCTGCAGGATCTGCGCGCGGGTCAGGTTGGCGGTTTCCGCAGCGAAGTCGGCATCGGTGATGCGGCTCTTCGAAGCGGAGATGTTTTCCGCTTGCGTCTGCAGGTTGGCCACGGTGTAGTCGAGGCGGTTCTGCTGGGCACCGAGGGCGGCACGCTGTTCCGACACGTAGGTCAGTGCGTCTTCGACCGAGGTCAGCAGCGCCTGCGAGTTGGCGGCCGTGGTGGCGCCGGTGAAGGCGGTGATGTCGGTGTCCAGGGCAACCATGCGGGCGTCGGCCGAGGTGGCGTTGATACGCGTGTCGCCGAAGGTGAGCGTCAGGCGGTTGTCGGCAGCGTCGTCCGCACCGACCTGGATTTCAGCGCCGGTGGCAGCGGTCGTGATGATGGTGCCAGCGTCGAGGTCGGCCGCGATGTTGGCGCCGGTCTCAGCACCCGAAGCCTTGATCGTCACCTTCACGCCGAGCTCGTTGTAGTTCAGCTCGTACGATTGGCCTGCGGTCAGCGCCAGGGCGGTGATGTCGATCATCTGCGAGTTCGTGCCGTCCGACAGCGTCAGTTCGCCGGTGTTGGCGTCGGCGAAGGTGAAGGTCGTGCCCGCGGCGGCGCCGGTGATGTCAACCTTGGTCACTGTGGCGGTGCCGGAAGTGGCCAGGTTGAAACCGCCCTGCACGGTCGAGGTGGTGTCGAGTGCCTTACCGAAGGAACCGTTCAGCAGCTGCTGGCCGTTGAACTTGGTACGGGTCGAGATGTTGTTGATCTCGTCGCGCAGCTGGGTCATTTCGTCGGCGATGAAGGAGCGCTCTGCGTCGGCCAGCGTCGAGTTGGAACCCTGGGTCGCCAGTTCCTTCATGCGGATGAGCATGTCCTGGATCTGCGACATGCCGCCTTCAGCGGTCTGGATCATCGAGATACCGTCGCTGGCGTTACGGGCGGCCTGGTTCAGCGACTTGACTTGGGCGTTCATGCGCTGCGAAATCGCCAGACCAGCGGCATCGTCACGGGCGCTGTTGATGCGCAGACCGGACGACAGACGCTGCAGCGAAGTGGCGAGCGAATTCTGCGAGGAATTGAGGTTGCGCTGAGCGGTGAGCGAGGCAACGTTGGTGTTGATGATTTGCGGCATTTTCTTTCTCCTGTCACGAAGTGGTGTAGTTACGGCGCCCTGGGTTGCATGACCCGATGTTGATGTCGCCGATGATTCAAGTAACGGAGAGGGGAGAGAAAACTTTAGGCCACTATCTCAATGAAAGCCTTTGTGCTCGTGGCTTTCAGGCGCAGGCATCGCGAAATGGCTTGCCGCTGCGGTGTAGGTTCGAGGGGCAAAAACTTTAGGGTTGCCCCGAAGAGTGCCTTGTGCTTTGGGGATGGCGTGAAATTCGCCCGGAAAGCCGCGTCAGCACTGGATTTCAACTGTTACCAATTGTGATTGCCGCTGCGCAGGTGACGCAGCGGCGCTCAGGCAGCGATGGCGGTGCCCGGTGCGACGACGACGCGGTTCTTGCCGGTCGCCTTGGCCTGATACATCGCGACGTCGGCGCGTTCGATCGCCGAACTCTGGGCTTCGTCCTGCTGCACGACGGTGACACCTGCGCTGAAGGTGATCAGCAGCTTGTCATTGTTGGCAAGGAAGTAGCGCTTGGTCAGTTCGCGCTGCAGTCGCTGCAGCACGACCACGGAGTCATCGACCGAAGTCTCCGGCAGCAGTATGACGAACTCCTCGCCGCCATAACGCGACAGCGTGTCATGCGGACGCAGACAGTCGCGCACCGTGGCCACCAGATGAAGCAGCGCGTCGTCGCCCGTGTTGTGGCCGTAGGTGTCGTTCAGGCGCTTGAAGTTGTCGATGTCGAGCACGGCCAGACAGAGCTGGGTGCCGCGGCGCGATGCGCGCGACACCTCTTTCGCATAGGACTCTTCCAGACCCTTGCGGTTGAGCGCGCCGGTCAGCGGGTCGTGGCGCATCTTCTCGCTGGTCTGTTCGAGTTCGATCTGCAGACGCTCGATCTCGGCTTCGGCCGCACGCACGCGATCGCGCATGGTGTCAACCTCGTTGCGCGAACGTTCCGTGGTGGCGCGCATTTCGTGCGTCGCGGTGATCACGTCCGCGATCACGCCCTGCAGCGCGCCGATGTCGTCGGCTTCCGCAATGGTGCGCGCATAGCCTTCCATCTTGTCGCCGAAGCCGGACGTGGCGTCGGTGAAGCTGCCCAACTGCTCGACGAAGCCCGCCAGCATCAGTTTGATCTGGTGCTTGGCGTCGTCGATATTGCCGCGCAGCGAGCCCTGGCGTTCGATCACCTCGCGCAGGCGGCGCTCGACTTCGTCGAGCTCGCGCGCACTGATCGGGTGATCGCACAGGCCGCGCAATGCATCGATCTGGCCGCGCATCCAGCGGTCGTCGATGACGAGATCGCTGATGTTTCGCAGTAGCAGGTCGAGCAGCGAAAGCAGGCCGGTACGGATTTCCGCCTGATCGTTGACCACCCAGTTCAGGCGGTAGATGAGATTGCGCAGCTTGGACGCAAGGTCATCCACACCGCGCATGTCTCGTACTTCGCGCAGCACTTTGCCCAGTTCGATCGCTTCGTCGCGCAGTTCGGGGGCGGTAATGAGCAGGCTGGCGACGACGCCTTCGAGCGTACGCGCGAACAGGTCGCGCAGTGCGGCGTCGCTGTTGTCGGTCGGTGCTGCGCTGTCGGCGACCAGTTGCACCGCCGACGCGGCCTTGCCGTCCTCGGCCGATTCCCATTTGTCGGCCAGCGCGCTCATGCGCGAGTACAGCGCATCAAGCTCGCCGTTGGACGAATCAAGCACTTGCTGCAAGGCCTGATGCTTCTGTGCGAAGGTCAGCGTCGCGTGGTTGCGTTCGAGTTGCTTGAACACATCCTTGAGCAGGGCGGTCCATTTGCGCTGCGGTGCCGCCTGGGCGCGCAGCAGCCCGACCAGAGACCCGCTGATCGCCGACCAGCTGCGGCTGGTGACCGCGCTTTCGAGGCGCTGCACGAACTCGATCTGCGCCTGGTTGAGCCGCGGCAGCGTGCTGCAGACCAGCTTCAGCGCACGCTCGGGAAAGAGGTCCTCCGGCTTGGTGCCGGCGATCTCGTGGTACAGCGCGCGATAGTTCTCCGGCGTCGGCTGCAATTGACGCATGGCAAGCCGCCGCAGGGCTTCACGAGCGATTTCGAGCGGCTGCATGGCGTCTGACATGTGCGGAAGTAGTTAACGGTTTGTAACGAAGGCAAACAACGGCAATCGACCTGCCGTCTTTAGGGGCAGGTCGTGCAAAAGTTGTCACACGGCGCCGTAACAGCGATGCGACCCATGTTCAGTCCACCAGACCGTGCTTCAGCCCGTAGTGGGTCAGTTCGGCGTTGTTCTTCATGCGCATCTTCTCCAGCAGCCGGGCGCGATAGACGCTGACCGTCTTGACGCTCAGATTCAGTTCTTCGCCGATCTGGGTCAGCGTCTTGCCCGAGGCGATCATCACCAGCGTCTGGTATTCGCGGTCGGACAGCTTTTCGTGAGGCGGGCGCTCGCTGTCGTCGGTGATGGCGTTGGCCAGTTCCATCGCCAGCGTCGGCGACACGTACTTCTTGCCGCTGGCGACCTGACGGATCGCCGTCACCAGCTGTTCCGGCGCACTCTGCTTGGTCAGGTAGCCGGAGGCGCCGGCCTTCAGCGCGCGAATGGCGTACTGGTCTTCGGGGTGCATCGACAGGACCAGCACCGGCAGTTTGGGAAATTCCTTGCGCACCAGCTTCAGCGTGTCGATGCCGTTGCGGTCGGGCATGGACACGTCCATCAGTACCATGTCGAAACTGCCGTCGCGCAGCTTGTGCATCGCCTCGACGCCGTTCTCCGCCTCGCCGGTGACCACCAGGTCGGGGCTGTCGGAGAGGATCTGGCGCAGACCGGAACGCACGATGGCGTGGTCGTCGGCGATCAGGATGCGGATGCTGCTCATCGTGCAAACTCCAGTACGGTGCGGCGGCAGGCCGGTACACGCAGCAGCAGCCGGGTGCCGCCGCCGTTGCGGCCGCTCGCCTCGAAGCGGCCGTTCAGGTGGGCGACCCGTTCGCGTATGCCGCGCAGGCCGAATGATTTGGGCTTGTTCAGATCGGCGGGTGCAAGGCCGCGACCATCGTCGGCGATTTCCAGCACGATGTCGTCGTCTTCCTGCGTCAGCCTGACTTCGACCTTGTGCGCCTGCGCGTGCTTGGACACGTTGGTCAGCGCTTCCTGGAAAACGCGGAACAGCGCGATCGCCGTCTCCTCGTCCGGTTCGATGTCGTGGTCGATGCACAGCAGTTCGCACTGCAGGCCGGTGCGCGCGGAAAAATCCTCGGCATGGCTCTCGATCGCCGGCGCCAGTCCGAATTCCTTCAGGATGCCCGGACGCAGCTCGCGCGCGATGCGGCCGACCGTGCTGATTGCGTCATCCACCAGCTTGCCCATGCTCTGCGAACGTGCGCGGATGGCGTCGGGGTCGGCGGCGGTCTTGTTCGCCAGCAGCGACACCTCGAACTTCAGCGCCACCAGCAGGCCGCCCAGTTCGTCGTGGATGTCGCGCGCGATCCGTTCCCGCTCCTCCTCCTTCGCCATCTGCAGATGCGACGACAGCTCGGCCAGCTGGCCACGCGACTGGCGCAGTTCGCGCTCGGTCAGCTTGCTCTGCGTGATGTTGGAAACGATGCCTTCCCAGATCGGCACACCGGAGGCGAGCAGGCGCGGCGACGAACGCAGGTTCACCCACTTCACGTCCCCGTCCGGCAGGCGGATGCGGCCTTCCCAGTTCACGGTGGACTGCGACTGCGCCGACTGCTTCATTGCGCGGTTCAGTTCCGGCATGTCCTCCGGCAGCACCATTTCGAGGAAGCGGCCGGGTTGGGCGATCAGTTCCGACGGCTTCAGCGCGAGCAGGGCGAGGCAACCGTCACTGACGAACAGGAAGCGCCAGCCGCCGTCGTCGTGGCGCAGCAGCTGGAACACCATGCCGGGGATGTTGGCTGCCAGCGCGCGGAAACGTGCTTCGCTGTCGCGCACGGCGTCGAGTGCGCTGTGGCGCTCGGCCCGGTTGCGCGCTTCGCGCATTTCGCGCTCGACCGCCGGCACCAGGCGGTCGAGATTGGTCTTGCTCAGGTAATCGTGGGCGCCGGCGCGCATCGCCGACACCGCGATGTCTTCCTCGATCACGCCGGACACGATGATGAAGGGCAGGTCGAGCCCCAGTTCCTGCAGGATGCCCAGCGCCGCCATGGCCGAGAACTGAGGCATGTTGTGGTCGGACAGCACGACGTCCCACAAACCCGAGCGCAACGCGGCGCGCAGCCCCCTCTCGTCCTCAACGCGGGTCGAGCGCACGGAGTAGCCGGCCTGACGGAAGCGATGCAGCAGCAGCACCGCGTCGTCCTCGGAGTCCTCGATCAGCAGGACATCGAGCGTGCGCTGGGCGGTCAGTACAGGCGTGACGGGATCGGGCATCGGATCAGGGCCTTCGTCCGCGGCGAACGGCTCGCCACGCTGACGCGCGAAGGCATTGTTGTAGTGCCTGCAGTTTAATCCATGCACATTGCGCAGCGACAGCGCCGCGACAGGCGACGGCAGCGATATAATCCGCGACTCGCCGCTTTAGCTCAGTTGGTAGAGCAACCGCCTTGTAAGCGGTAGGTCGTCAGTTCGATTCCGACAAGCGGCACCAATAAAGAAAGGCCGATTCCTTCGAATCGGCCTTTTTCATGTGCGTCGCCGCTGCGTTCAGCAGGGCGTTCAGCGCTTCTGTTCCGGGCCGCGCGCAATCAGCATGTCGGCGACGGTGCGGATGGACGGCCAGTCCTTCATCGCCTCGACGGCCGGCCCGAAGCCGGCGGCGGCCGACTGCTGCAGCGCCTGTTCGGCCATTGCCAGCATATTGGCCGAATAGCTCTTCATCGCCTCGCTCTGCAGCGTGACGAAGTTCTGGTACAGCGCGTCCGGGCTGTTCGGGTCGGCGGCTGCCGGCGCGTCGGCGTCGGCAGCGGGCGCCGCGCCCTGCAGTACGGCGAAAACGAAGCGCCCGAGCGCGCGCTGGGCCTCGGCCGAATCGGGATTGCCGAAGAAGTCCGGGTCCAGCGTGATCGCCGGGGCGGCATCGCCCTTGCGGCACTCGATGCGGCCGTCGGCGGCCAGGCGGATGCGCAGTTCGGAAGTGCTCATCTGAGGTCTCCTCAAGCGGTGTAGCGGGCGTCCGGCAACGGTGCGCCCGCATCGTCGGTGGTGAAGGCGCGCAGGCCGCTGTCGTCGGCCTCGAACCAGCAGGCGCGGTCGCGCCAGTCGGCCAGCACGTGGCGCACGCAGGGCCTGCCATCGACTTCGTGCAGATGACGGGCCGGCCGGTGCGTGTGACCGTGGATCATTCGCGCGACGTCGTGGTGGCGGAACATCGATGCGATCGCCTCGGCGTTGGCGTCCATCAGGTATTCACCCTTGCCGGCCGTGGCTTCCTTGCTGCGCCGGCGCATGTCCTCGGCGATCGCATGGCGCTCGGCCAGCGGTTTCGCGAGGAAGGCGGCCTGCCACTGTGGGTTGCGCACCATCTGGCGGAACTGCATGTAGGGCAGGTCGTCGGTGCACAGCGTGTCGCCGTGCAGCAGCAGCGTGGGTTCGCCGCCGATGTCGGCGATCAGCCAGTCGCCATGGATCCGCGCACCGGTGGCGGCGGTGAAACCCGCACCGAGCAGGAAATCGCGATTACCCGGCAGCACGTGCAGTTCGATGCCGCGCTCGTGCAGCGTCCGCAGCGCACGGATCACCGGACGCACCGTCGGGTCGTCAACGTCTTCGTCGCCCGCCCAGGCCTCGAACAGGTCGCCGAGCAGGAACACGCGCTGCGCGTCGCGCGCGCGGCCTTCGAGCAGTGCCACGAAGGCCGCGTTCAGTGCAGGCGTGGCGGCGGACAGATGAAGATCGGAACAGAGCAGGTCCATGCCACGCACGCGGTGTTACGCCACTTCGGCGCGTTCGATCACCACGTCTTCCTTCGGCACGTCCTGGTGGAAGCCGGAGCGGCCGGTGGCCACGCCCTTGATCTTGTTCACCACGTCCATGCCTTCGGTGACGCGGCCGAACACGCAGTAGCCCCAGCCGTCCTGCGACTGTTCCTTGTCGAGAAACAGGTTGTCGCCGACGTTGATGAAGAACTGGGCGGTCGCCGAGTGCGGGTCCGAGGTGCGCGCCATGGCGATGGTGCCGACCGTGTTCGAAAGGCCGTTGCCGGCTTCGTTCTTGATCGGGGCCTGGGTGTCCTTCTGCTTCATGCCGGGCTCGAAGCCGCCGCCCTGGATCATGAAATTGCCGATCACGCGGTGGAAGATGGTGTTGTTGTAGTGACCGGCCTCGACGTAGGCGAGGAAGTTGGCGACTGTCTGCGGGGCCTTTTCGGCGTCCAGTTCGAGCGTGATGACGCCGTGATTGGTGTGCAGTTTGACCATGTTGTGTTCTCCGGTTGGGGCCGCTTGCGCGGCGGTCAGGGTTTGGCTTCGAGGACGCGGACGGACTGGATGACCACCGGCGTCAGCGGCACGTCCTGGTGCATGCCGGCGTTGCCAGTGCGCACCGTGGCGATGTTGTTCACGACTTCCATGCCCTTGATCACCTTGGCGAATGCGGTGTAGCCATAGCCGTCGCGCGACGGGTAGTCGAGCATGCGGTTATCGACCAGATTGATGAAGAACTGCGCCGTCGCCGAGTGCGGGTCGTTGGTGCGTGCCATGGCCAGCGTGCCCGGCGCATTGCGCACGCCCTTGTCGAGCGCCCGTTGCGCCTCGTTCTTCACCGGCGCCCGGGTGGCCTTCTGATTCATCTGCGGGTCGAAACCGCCGCCCTGAATCATGAAGCCGTTGATCACGCGATGGAAGATCAGACCGTCGTAGAAACCAGCTTTCACATATTCGACGAAATTGTCAACCGTGGCCGGGGCGGCTTCCGGGAACAGCTCGATCACGATGGTGCCCTGGCTGGTCTTCATTTCGACCTGCGGGTTGGCGGCGAGGGCGAACAGCGGCAGCAGGCCGGCCAGCAGGCCGAACAGGAACTTCTTCATGCGGGTGACTCCGTGTGTGTGGGAAGCGTGAAAGACAGGTGGAGCGGCGGCCGGTTCAGGCCGAGCCCTCGAAGACGATGCGCCAGCGGCCGTTTTCCTTCTGCCAGTACTGCTGCTTGCGCATCACATTGCTGAGATTATCGCTGCGGTAGTCCTGTTCGAAGGTGACGACCACCAGGTGGTCCCGGCCGGGATTGCGGAAGGTGCTCAGATTGCGCACGCCCACCTTGATCCATTTCTTCGCCGCATTGACCTCGCGCTTGTTCTGCGCGAAGGCGTCGAAATTCTTGCCGTCGGCGCTGAACTGCGGCGAGTAGTGCGACAGCAGGCGGTCGGTGTCGCGGCTTTCCCAGTCGACGCGCCACTGCTCGAGCGCGCGGTTGAATTCGGCGCGCTCGGCCTGCCAGTCGTCCAGCGTCAGCCATTCGACCTGGTCGCTGATCACCACCGGTACCGATGCGCCCTGTACATATCCGTTCAGCGCCTGGAAATCCGGATTGGCCAGCACGACGCAGCCGTCCGAGGCGCGCGGCGGGCGTGAGAAGGTGTCCGACGGCACGCCGTGCAGCCAGATGCCGTGGCCGTTGCGGCCCTGCTTGCGGTCCCAGGCGTTCGGATAGTTGATCGGCAGCGCGCCGGCGCCATAGAAATCGGTCAGCTTCTCCGGCGGCAGGAAGCCGGTCACCTGATAGACGCCCAGCGGCGTCTTCTTGTCGCCCTCACGCATTTTCTCGATGCCGAGGCGACCGTGCGACACATACCAGTCGGCGACGAAGCGCGGCTTGCCGTTGACGTTCTCGTACAGGTAGAGGCGCGAACGTCGCGCATCGACCACCAGCGCGTGGCGCTGGTCTGCCGGCAGTTGCATCAGGTAGCGCGGCACGCGATCGACCGGTGGTTTGTCGCGGTAGGCGCGGATGCGCGCGATCGCCTCGTCGCGCAGGTCGGCCAGACGCTCGGCCGGCGCATTCGGCGCATTGCCTATCGTCGTCAGCGCGCTGGCGCGCGCCATCAGCAGGTCGCCGCGTATCAGGTGGGCCAGACGGAAGTTCGGCCAGATGTGGAGCAGTGCATCGACCTGTTCCAACGCGAGGTCGAGCCGCTTGCTTTCGATCTGACGGAACACCTGTTCGAGCATCGGCTCGGGACCGCCATCGGAATAGCGGACGGCGCTGCCCGACTGGCCGGAGCCGATGGCCAGCGGCACGCACAGCGAGGACAGGAAAAGGGCGTTGCGCAGCACGCGAGCGAGCGCGCGACTGCGGGCGACCGGGGCCGTGCTCATCCGCCGACCCGCTCCTGCTGGATCAGCCAGCGGCCGTCGCGGCGCACCAGCGTCAGCGTCTTAGTCGTGCTCGTCTTCAGACCGACCGCCTTGTAGTGCTGGCGGAAGGTGGCGTCGGCATGGTCGGCGGCGACGGACTTCACCTTCACGTTCTCGACGCGGACCTCGATTGCGCCCGGCTTGGCGATGCGCGAGCGGCGTTCCGCTTCCCAGGCGTTGCGGGGTTTGCCGTCCGGTACCTTGAAGTCGGCGGCGTAGTAGCCGAGGTAGCTCTTCACGTCCTTGCGCGACCAGGCGGCGGCCCAGTCCTGCACGGTGCGGGTCAGTTCGGTAACGGCGGGCGCGGCGGCTGCCGGGGTCGCAGCCTTGGCCGGCACTGCCGGCACTGCGGCGGCGGGCGCCGGTGCGGGGGCTGCCGCTGGCGCTGGTGCGGGCGCTGCCGCGGTCGGTGCCGGCGGTTTCGGTGTCTCGGCGGGTTTAGCCGCCTCGGTCTGCTTCGCCGGAGCAGCCGGCGTGACCGGCACGGGCGGAGCAGTCGGCGCTGGCGTAGCGGTCGCCGTTGACGGCGCGGCTGCGATCGGTGCGATGGCGCGTGGCTTCTGATTGCCACGACTGCCGTTGCCGACCATTTCGCGGATCAGGTTCAGCTTGCTCTGCGCAGCCTTGTTCGACGAATCGAGCTGCAGCGCACGGTCGTAGGCCTGCGTAGCCATGCGGGCGTAGATGTCGCCGAGGTTCTCGTGCGCCACCGCGTAGCTCGGATGGGTGCGGATCGCCATCTCAAGCGCGGTCTTGGCCTTGTCGTACTGCTTCTGCTGCGCGTACAGCACGGCCAGGTTGTTGTAGGGCTCCGGCAGTTCCGGATAGTCCTCGGTCAGCTTCTGGAATACCAAGGTCGCTTCCGGGATCTTGCCCAGTTCCGTCAGGATGAGGCCCTTGAAGAAACGGCCCTGCGGATCGCGCGGTCGCTGCGCAAGGTAGATGTCGATCTTTTCAAGCGCCTGTTGAGGCTGCTTCAGGCGCAAGAGCTGCTCCGCTTCCTGGATGCTGTCGGCGAAGACCGGTGAGACCGATGCGCACAGCATCATCAGGCCGGCGATCAGGCTGGAAACGAGGCGGGAGGCGGAGCGGTGCGTAAAGGCCATGTGTTAGACTTTTTGGCGTGAATGCGTCGTTTGACAACCCCGGATCTTATCAAGAAGGCGTGCCGGCGTCCTGTCGTTGCGTCTGATTCGAGTACTTGCCCGCAGAGCGGGTCTTCCCCTTCGCAGCCCTCCCGATTTACGGCCAGCCATGCTCAAGATTTACAACACCCTCACCCGCGAGAAGCAGGATTTCGTTCCGATCGAACCCGGCCGGGTGCGCATGTACGTGTGCGGCATGACGGTGTACGACTACTGTCACCTCGGCCACGCCCGCGTGATGGTGGTGTTCGACATGGTGACGCGCTGGCTGCGTGCGTCGGATTATCAGGTTTCCTACGTCCGCAACATCACCGACATCGACGACAAGATCATCAAGCGGGCGGCCGAGAACGGCGAAACGATGCGCGCGCTGACCGACCGCTTCATCGCCGCGATGCACGAGGACGCCGACGCGCTGGGCGTGCTGCGCCCGGATCACGAGCCGCGCGCCACCGAATTCGTGCCGCAGATGCAGTCGCTGATCCAGCGTCTGGAGGCGAAGGGCCTGGCCTATCGCGCGGCCAGCGGCGACGTGAACTACAGCGTCCGCAAGTTCGACGGTTACGGCAAGCTGTCCGGCAAGTCGCTCGACGACCTGCGCGCCGGCGAACGCGTCGATGTGATCGATGACAAGCAGGACCCGCTCGATTTCGTGCTGTGGAAGCACGCCAAGCCGGCCGAGCCGGCCGAGGCGAAGTGGGCGTCACCGTGGGGCGACGGCCGCCCAGGCTGGCATATCGAGTGCTCGGCCATGAGCTCGCAGCTGCTCGGTGACCAGTTCGACATCCATGGCGGCGGCGCCGATCTGCAGTTCCCCCACCACGAGAACGAGATCGCCCAGAGCGAGGGCGCGCACGGCCACACCTTCGTCAATTACTGGATGCACAACGGCTTCGTCCGCGTCAACGACGAGAAGATGTCGAAGTCGCTGGGCAACTTCTTCACCATCCGCGAGGTGCTGCAGAAGTACGACGCCGAGGTGGTGCGCTTCTTCATCCTGCGCGCCCATTACCGCAGCCCGCTCAACTATTCCGACGCTCATCTCGACGACGCGCGCGGCGCACTGACCCGACTTTATACGACACTGAAAAACGTGCCGCCCGCCAGCCGTGCGCCGGACTGGTCAACGCCGGCCGGCAGCCGCTTCCGCGCCGCAATGGACGACGACTTCAACACGCCGGAAGCGATGGCGGTGCTGTTCGACCTGTCGGCCGAAGCCAACCGCAGCGGTGACGCCGCCGTAGCGGGCGAGCTGCGCGCGCTGGCCGGTGTACTCGGTCTGCTGGAACGTTCCCCGGAAGACTTCCTCAAAGGCCGTGCACAGGCTGGCGGTCTGGATGACGCGCAGATCGAGGCATTGATCGCGCAACGGGTGGCCGCCAAGAAGGCGCGCGACTTCGCGACCGCCGACCGCGTGCGTGACGAACTGAAGCAGCAGGGCGTCATTCTCGAAGATTCGGCCGCTGGAACGACTTGGCGGCGTGCGTAACATGGAGTTTTGCAGTCGGGCATGCGTGCGATCACGATCAAATCGGCGTGGAACGGCCACAGTGACTGCGAAGGCTGCAGCATCCGCCAGTCGGTGCTGTTCGCCGACCTGGTAGAGGCCGACTTCGCACTGCTGCATGAGCAGATAGATGACCTGGATTACCCCTCCAGCGCCGTCATCTATCACGCCGGCGCCCACGGCGACTGGCTGTTCACTTTGCGCGCCGGGGCGATCAAGCTGGTGCGCTACGGCAACGACGGCAATCAGCGCATCCTCCGCGTGCTGCGGCCGGGCGACGTGTGCGGCCTCGAAGCGCTGGTCCGACCCGGCTACGATCACACTGCGATCACGCTGGCGCCGACCAAGATCTGCCGCATCCCGCGCACGCTGATTGAAAGGTTGAACCGGGAGACGCCGCGGCTGCAGAAACCGCTGTTCGAGCACTGGTACGCCGCACTGGCCGAAGCCGACGCTTGGCTGGCCGAGCTGGCCGCTGGCCACGCCGACGTGAAGACGCGGGTGGCGCGCCTGCTGCTGAGACTGCGCACCGACGAGGCACCCGGCAGGGCGATCCGCCTCAGCCTGGAAGACATCGGCGCCATCCTCGGCGTCGCCCCGGAATCGGCCAGTCGTGCGCTCGGGTTATTGCGACGCAGCAACCTGCTCACTGACGCGGATAGCCGCTACCACTGGCGTATCGACGCTTCAGGTCTCGCCGCGCTTCTTGCGGCGCACGATCAAGAAAACTGATCCAGCGTTGCCGAATGCAATGCCTTTTCAGGGCAGGGGCCGCCGCGTCCGAACAAATCGCATCATTCGTGACTCTTATAGCAGACATAAGACCCCGTTATGGTTAAAGTGCGTCCTCCGTGAGGATGACCGCAGGCGCAGTCGGCGGTCAGCAGGGTCCGACGCATACACCTACCCGGTGGATGCCGAGTCTGTTTCAACCGTCGAACCGGGACGGCAATGGTTACCACCCTTGTCCGATTCCGGTGGATTTTGGAGAGCGTCGCAATGAAAGTCGTCCTGTCGCCGGAGCAGCTGAACTCCGGAGAGATCCCCGTTCCGGCCTGGGTCAAAAACCGCAAGCTGGTGAAATGGGTTGCCGAGATCGCGGCGCTGACCAAGCCCGCCGCGATCCACTGGTGTGATGGTTCGCAGGAGGAGTACGACCGCCTGTGCGCCGACATGGTCGCCGCCGGCACCATGCGCCGCCTGAACCCCGAGAAGCGCCCGAATTCCTACCTCGCCTGGTCCGACCCGTCCGACGTGGCGCGCGTCGAAGACCGCACCTTCATCTGTTCCGAACGCCAGGAAGACGCCGGCCCGACCAACAACTGGATGGCCCCGGCCGAAATGCGGCAGACGCTGAACGGCCTGTTCGACGGCTGCATGCGCGGCCGCACGATGTACGTCGTGCCGTTCTCGATGGGCCCGCTGGGTTCGCACATTTCGCAAATTGGCATCGAGCTGTCCGATTCGCCCTATGTCGCTGTCAACATGCGCATCATGACCCGCATGGGCAAGGCCGTGTACGACGTGCTGGGCGAGGACGGCGAGTACGTGCCCTGCGTGCACACCGTCGGCAAGCCGCTGGCCGCCGGCGAGCAGGACGTGCCGTGGCCGTGTAACGCCACCAAGTACATCGTGCATTACCCGGAAACCCGCGAAATCTGGAGTTTCGGTTCCGGCTACGGCGGCAATGCGCTGCTCGGCAAGAAGTGCTTCGCACTGCGCATCGCCTCGACCATGGGTCGCGACGAAGGCTGGCTGGCCGAGCACATGCTCATCCTCGGCGTGCAGAACCCGCAGGGCGAGAAGCACTACGTCGCGGCCGCTTTCCCGTCGGCTTGCGGCAAGACCAATTTCGCGATGCTGATTCCGCCCAAGGGTTTCGAGGGCTGGAAGGTGACCACCATCGGCGACGATATCGCCTGGATCAAGCCGGGCAAGGACGGTCGCCTGTACGCGATCAACCCGGAAGCCGGCTATTTCGGCGTCGCCCCGGGCACCAACGACAGCACCAACGCCAACTGCATGGCGTCGCTGCGCTCCGACACCATCTTCACCAATGTCGCGCTGACCGACGACGGCGACGTCTGGTGGGAAGGCATGACGAAGACGCCGCCGGCGCATCTGACCGACTGGCAGGGCAAGGACTGGACGCCGGAAGTCGCCAAGCAGACCGGTGCCAAGGCCGCTCACCCGAACGCCCGCTTCACCGTGGCTGCCACCCAGAACCCGGTCATCGACCCGGCCTGGGATGATCCGGCCGGTGTGCCGATCTCGGCCTTCATCTTCGGCGGTCGTCGTTCGACCACGGTGCCGCTGGTGACCGAGGCGCGCAACTGGATCGAAGGCGTCTACATGGCAGCCACCATGGGTTCGGAAACCACTGCTGCGGCCGCCGGCCAGCAGGGCGTGGTGCGCCGCGACCCGTTCGCCATGCTGCCCTTCTGCGGCTACAACATGAGCGACTACTTCGCGCACTGGCTCAAGCTCGGCCAGAACCTGTCCGCGCAGGGCGGTGCGCTGCCGCGCATCTTCTGCGTGAACTGGTTCCGCACCGACGAGAACGGCAAGTTCGTGTGGCCGGGCTTCGGCGAGAACATGCGCGTGCTGAAGTGGATGCTGGACCGCGTGGCCGGCGGCGCCGAGGGTGCCGAACACCTGTTCGGCACCAGCCCGCGCTACGACGACCTGAGCTGGGCCGGCACCGAGTTCAGCCGCGAACTGTTCGAGCGCATCACCTCGATCGACATCGCCGCATGGCAGCAGGAAATCGCGCTGCACGACGAACTGTTCGATCGTCTGCAGCATCGCCTGCCGGAAGCGCTGGCCGCGGTGAAGGCGCAGATCGCGAAGCAACTCGCGGCCTGACCTTGCCGGTGCCGACCGCGGGGGTGCCGCGGTCGGCAGTTCCGGACTTCGCCAAAAAAGAAAGCCCGCTTTGCGGGCTTTCTTTTTTTCGCGTGGCGGCCGGATCAGCCGGCGAAGAAGTCCTTCATCTTGTCCATCCACGACTTGGCGCGCGGGCTGTGGCTCGCTTCGTCGCTGCGGTTGATGTCGTCGAATTCCTTCAGCAGCTCGCGCTGACGCGCCGTCAGGTTCACCGGCGTCTCGACCACGACATGGCACATCAGGTCTCCCGGGTAGCTGCTGCGCACGCCCTTGATGCCCTTGCCACGCAGGCGGAACACCTTGCCTGACTGGGTTTCGGCCGGGATCTTGATCTTGGCTGCGCCATCCAGCGTCGGAATCTCGATCTCGCCACCCAGTGCCGCGGTGGCGAAGCCGATCGGCATTTCGCAGTGCAGGTCGTCGCCTTCGCGCTGGAACACCGTGTGCGGCTTGATGTGGATCTGTACGTACAGGTCGCCGGCCGGACCGCCGCCCTGGCCGCGTTCGCCTTCACCAGCAAGGCGGATGCGGTCGCCCTCGTCGATGCCGGCCGGAATCTTCACCTGCAGCGTCTTGCTGCCCTTGACGCGTCCGGCGCCGTGGCAGTCGTTGCACGGATCCTTCACCATCTTGCCCGTGCCATGGCACTTCGGGCAGGTCTGCTGGATCGAGAAGAAGCCCTGCTGCATGCGCACCTGGCCGACACCGTTGCAGGTGGTGCAGGTGACCGGCTTGGTGCCGGGCTTGGCACCGGTGCCGCCGCAGGTGCCGCAGTCGTCCATGGTCGGAATGCGGATGCGCGTATCGGTGCCGCGCGCCGCCTCTTCCAGCGACACTTCGAGGTTGTAGCGCAGGTCGGCACCGCGGTAGACGCCGCTGCGACCGCCGCCACGTCCGCCCTGGTTGCCGAAGATTTCGCCGAAGATGTCGCCGAAGGCGTCGCCGAAACCGCCGAAGCCCTGGCCGCCGCCCGCGCCGCCGCCCATGTTCGGGTTGACACCGGCATGTCCGTACTGGTCGTAGGCCGCACGTTTCTGCCCGTCGGACAGGATTTCGTAGGCTTCCTTCGCTTCCTTGAACTTGTCCTCGGCTTCCTTGCTGTCCGGATTGCGGTCCGGGTGGTACTTCATCGCCAGCTTGCGGTAAGCCTTCTTGATTTCGTCATCGGAGGCGTCGCGGTTGACGCCCAGGATGTCGTAAAAATCTTTCTTCGCCATTCGTTTTCACCACAGATGCGCCAAAGGCACAGCGCGTCAGGAAGGGCTCCTGCCGCGCTGTGCCTCGGTCGTTGAACTGCTCGCTGTCAGCGTCGGGAGCGCAGCTTACTTCTTGTCCTTCACCTCGGTGAATTCCGCATCGACCACGTCGCCGTCGTCGTCCTTGCGGCCGCCGGGTGCGGCGCCACCGGCCGCTTCACCGGCCGCGGCCTGCTGTTCGGCGTACATCGCCTCGCCCAGCTTCTGTGCGGCGGTCGCCAGTGCGGCGCTCTTGGCGTCGATCGCTTCCTTGTCGCCGGAGCGGATGGCTTCTTCCACTTCCTTCAGCGCGGCTTCGATCTTTTCCTTCTCGCCGGCGTCAACCTTGTCGCCATGCTCGGCCAGGGCCTTGCGCGTCGAATGGACCAGCGCGTCGGCCTGGTTACGGGCGTCGGCCATCTCGTGCGCGCGCTTGTCTTCTTCGGCGTGCAGTTCGGCGTCCTTCACCATGCGCTGGATCTCTTCTTCCGACAGACCCGAGTTCGCCTTGATGGTGATCTTGTTTTCCTTGCCGGTGCCCTTGTCCTTGGCCGACACGTGCAGGATGCCGTTGGCGTCGATGTCGAAGGTGACCTCGATCTGCGGCATGCCGCGCGGTGCCGGGGCGATGCCTTCCAGGTTGAATTCGCCGAGCGACTTGTTGCCGCTGGCCATTTCGCGCTCGCCCTGATAGACCTTGATGGTCACCGCCGGCTGGTTGTCGTCGGCGGTCGAGAAGGTCTGCGAGAACTTGGTCGGAACCGTCGTGTTCTTCTGGATCATCTTGGTCATGACGCCGCCCAGCGTCTCGATGCCCAGCGACAGCGGGGTCACGTCGAGCAGCAGCACGTCCTTGACGTCGCCCTGCAGCACGCCACCCTGGATGGACGCGCCGACGGCGACCGCCTCATCCGGGTTCACGTCCTTGCGCGGCTCCTTGCCGAAGAATTCGCGCACCTTTTCCTGAACCTTGGGCATGCGGGTCATGCCGCCGACCAGGATGACGTCGTCGATGTCGCCGATCTTGACGCCCGAATCCTTCAGCGCGATGCGGCAGGGCTCGATCGAGCGCTCGATCAGTTCTTCCACCAGCGACTCGAACTTGGCGCGGGTGATCTTGATCGCCAGGTGCTTCGGGCCGGACGCGTCGGCGGTGATGTAGGGCAGGTTGATTTCGGTCTGCGCGCTCGACGACAGCTCGATCTTGGCCTTTTCCGCCGCTTCCTTCAGGCGCTGCAGCGCGAGGATGTCCTTCTTCAGGTTGACACCCTGGTCCTTCTTGAACTCGTCGATCACGTAATCGATGATGCGCTGGTCGAAGTCCTCGCCGCCGAGGAAGGTGTCGCCGTTGGTGGCCAGCACTTCGAACTGGTGTTCGCCATCGACGTCGGCGATTTCGATGATGGACACGTCGAAGGTGCCGCCGCCGAGGTCATACACGGCGATCTTGGAGTCGCCCGGCTTCTTGTCCATGCCGAAGGCGAGCGCAGCTGCGGTCGGCTCGTTGATGATGCGCTTGACGTCCAGACCGGCGATGCGGCCGGCGTCCTTGGTGGCCTGGCGCTGGCTGTCGTTGAAGTAGGCCGGCACCGTGATGACGGCCTCGGTCACTTCTTCGCCGAGATAATCTTCGGCGGTCTTCTTCATCTTGCGCAGCACTTCGGCCGACACCTGCGGCGGCGCGATCTTCTTGCCGCGCACTTCGACCCAGGCGTCGCCGTTGTCGGCCTTGGCAATCTTGTAGGGCATCAGCGCGATGTCCTTCTGCACTTCCTTCTCTTCGAAGCGGCGGCCGATCAGGCGCTTGACGGCGAACAGCGTGTTGGCAGCGTTGGTGACCGCCTGGCGCTTGGCCGAGGCGCCGACCAGGATTTCGCCGTCGTCGGTGTAGGCAACGATGGACGGCGTCGTGCGCGCGCCTTCCGAGTTCTCGATTACCTTGGGCTTGCCGCCTTCCATCACGGAAACGCAGCTATTGGTGGTGCCCAGGTCGATACCGATGATTTTTCCCATGTTAGGGGTCCTCTATATATATGCGGGTGGAGGAGAGAGCTTGTCTGAGGTCGAAGTGGGGCGTTTGCCCCTGCATTTCAAGGGGCTTTTCAGCCCGCTGCCTTCGAAACGATGACCAGGGCGGGGCGCAGCACGCGGTCGTGCAGCAGATAACCCTTCTGCAGCACCTGTACCACGTGGTTCGGCTCGCCCGGCGCCTCGATCTGGCTGATCGCCTGGTGCTTGTGCGGGTCGAACTTTTCGCCCAGCGGGTTCACTTCCTCGACGCTGGCGCCGGCAAAGGCCTGCACCAGCTGCTTCAGCGTCAGTTCGACGCCCTCGCGGATCTTGGCGACGTCGTTCGAGGTGTCGGCCAGCGCCGCTTCCAGGCTGTCCTTGACGGGCACCATGGCGGAAGCGAACTTCTCGCTGGCGAACTTGCCCGCCTTGATCACGTCCTCGGCGGCGCGACGGCGCATGTTTTCCGTTTCGGCCTTGGCGCGCAGCAGCGCGTCCTGCAGCTCGGCCACCTTCTGCTCGGCGGCGGCCAGCGCCTCGGGCGTTGCAGGAGCGGCCGGCGCGGCGGCTTCGATGTTGGGGGCGGCCTGCTGTTCTTCGGGCACCGGTTGCGGGGTCTGCTCGGTCATGCGTAAAGTCCTCTGAATCTGAGACCCGCCGGAAATGGGGGCGTCCGGACGCATTTCAAGCCCGGAAAGTCAACTTTCCATCAGCCTTTTGACCCATTCTTTGTCCGGCGCTTGGCGATGGCCTATCATTCGCGGTTCATGACGCGTCCATCGCTCCACACGACATGCTCGAACGCATTGGCAAATACAGGGTAATCCGCGAAATCGGCAAAGGCGCCACCGCGACTGTCTACCTGTGCAAGTGCGACGACATTGAGGAAATGGTCGCCGTCAAGCTGGTCGATTTCGGCGACAAGAACCGCGATCAGGGCAAGTGGTCGCGGCGCATGCGCAAGCTCTTCCTGACCGAGGCGGCGATCGCCGCCAAGCTTGACCACCCCAACATCATCCGCATCTACGACGCGCAGGTCGAAGAGAACCGGGCCTATCTGGTCATGGAATTCATCGACGGCCAGCCGCTCGACCACTACTGCGAGTTCAACACGATGCTGCCGCTGCCGCGCGCGGTGAGCATCGTGTTCAAGTGCGCGATGGCGCTCGATTACGCCTTCCGCCACGGCGTCGTGCACCGCGACATCAAGCCGGCCAACATCCTGATCGGCGCCAACGACCTGGTGAAGGTGACCGACTTCGGCTTGGCGCTGAACGTGGCCAAGGAAAACGACAAGGATTCGACCTTCATCATGGGCGTGGGCTC
Source organism: Methyloversatilis sp. (assembly GCF_965284615.1). GTDB lineage: Bacteria > Pseudomonadota > Gammaproteobacteria > Burkholderiales > Rhodocyclaceae > Methyloversatilis. The sequence continues at coordinate 3,072,785 of NZ_OZ260098.1, read as the reverse complement.
GCCGGCCTACATGAGCCCGGAGCAGGTGAAGGGCTATCCGCTGAACCAGAAGACCGACCTCTATTCGCTGGGGGTCGTGCTGTTCCACCTGCTGACCGGGCGGCTGCCCTTCCGCGCCAAGCATCCGGCCCAGCTCATCTACAAGATCATCAACGCCGACCCGCCGTCGGCGTCGCAGCTGAACCCGGAAGTGCCGGAAGCGATGGACCGGGTGATCCGCAAGGCGCTGGAGAAGGACCTCTACTCGCGCTACAAGAACGGCGCCGAGTTCGCCAAGGATCTGTCAACGGTGCGTTTCAAGATCCTCGACGACAAGTACGTGCCGCCGGACACCACGCGCTTCTCCATCCTGCGCAAGATGACCTTCTTCACCGAATTCGACGACGTCGAGGTGTGGGAGGTGTTGCGTTTCTCGAACTGGCGGCAGTACACCGAAGGTACGGTGCTGATGCGCGAGGGCGACAGCGACAACCGCTTCGGGCTGATCGTGTCCGGCCACGTCCGGGTGGTGGTCGGTGGCCGGTTGCTGGCTGAACTGGGGCCGGGCGAGGTGGTCGGCGAGATGGGCTATCTCGACCCCAACCACCTGCGCCGCTCGGCGACCGTGATCGCCTCGTCGCCGGTGGCTTTTCTCGAAGTCAGCCCGTCGGCGCTGGCGCTCGCGTCGGAAGAGTGTCTGGAGCACTTCCGCGCCCAGCTCATCAGTACCGTGGTGCAGCGGCTGGCACGCGCCAATTCCGCGCTTGCCGCCCAGGGCGAGCAGGTGGTGCTGGCAACCGAATCGGGTTTTTCCGTCATCGGTGGCGGCATCGATCTCGAACTGCTGCCCGATACGCCGGCACGACGCTGAGCGTGCCGCCAGCTGCCGCGACCCCCGCGGCGTGAAGAACGCCCGCCGGCCCGGCTAAAGTTTCGACACGGCAGGCCGAAACTCTCCTCACAAGCACACGGCGACGCCTGTGCTATCGGAAGGAGACCGACCTTGAGCCGCAATTCAGTTTATGGCATCAGCCGCGTGGACAACGAAGCCAGCCGCACGCATGGCTGGCTCGTGACCATACAGCGACGCGGAGTGATACACCGGAAGCACTTCAGCGATGGTGTGTTCGGTGGCAAGCAGAAGGCCTTTGCCGCCGCGAAGCAGTTTCGCGACGACATCATTTCGAAATTCCCGCCCTTCTCGCTGCGCGAGTATTCGAGCATCGTCAAGAAGAACAACCGTTCCGGCGTGGTCGGCGTGTGCCGCTATTGCGCTTCCGAAACCCGTGACATGCCGGAGGACAAGCAGCGCTGGTTCTGGGTGGCTTCGTGGCCGCTGCCGTCCGGTCGTCGCAAGCGGGTCAAGTTCTCGGTGAACAAGTACGGCGAGGAAGGTGCCTTCAAGATGGCGCTCAAGGCGCGCAAGGACGCGCTGAAGAAGCTCGACGGCCAGTTCGATCCGGGTGCTTCGCGGCGCGGTCGTCCGCGCAAGGCGAAGAACGACGAGAACATCGTGCCGACGCGCGCTGCGGCCTGAGCAGGACTGCATTGCGCAACAAAAAGGCGACCGTGAGGTCGCCTTTTTTCATTGCTTCGCGCCCATCTCCGTTGCGGCACGCGCTTGCAGTGCAAGGTCGGCCGGTGGCCGGCCGGCCTCGTCCCACCAGTGGCCCAGTTCACGGCGCACGATGCCGCCCAGCGCGGCGATCCAGTCCGGCCGCTCGTTCAGGCAGGGGATGTAGCTGAACTGCTTGCCGCCGCGACCGATGAAGGCGTCGCGGTTCTCGACCGCGATCTCCTCCAGCGTTTCCAGGCAGTCGGCGACGAAGCCGGGACACATCACCTCGACGCTGCGCAGGCCGCCCTCGGCCAACTTTTCCAGGGTCGGCTGCGTATACGGTTCGAGCCAGCGGGCGCGGCCAAAGCGCGACTGGAAGGTGACGAGATAGTCCTCTTTCGCCAGCCCGAGGGCCTCGGCGATCAGGCGGCCGGTCTTGTGACACTCGCAGTGGTAGGGATCGCCCTTTTCCAGGTGGAAGTGCGGCACGCCGTGAAAGGACATGACCAGCTTGTCGGCCCGGCCGTTCTTCTGCCAGTGCTCGCGCACGCTGGCCGCCAGCGCGTCGATATAGTCGCGGTCACCGGCGAAGGCGCGGACGTAGCGCATTTCCGGCAGATTGCGCCAGCGCAGCAGCGCGCGCGCCATTTCGTCCACCACCGAACCGGTCGTGCTGGAGGCGCCCTGCGGGTACATCGGTACCATCAGAATGCGGGTAAAACCGTCGGCCTTCATCTGCTGCAGTACGTCGGCAATCGACGGGCTGCCGTAGCGCATCGCGTGCCGCACCTCGATCTCGCGCTGCCCTTCGGCCACCATCCAGCCGCGCAGCAGCTTGGTCTGCCTTTCGGTATGCACACGCAGCGGCGAGCCCTCGTCGGTCCACACGGTCGCGTACTTTTCCGCCGACTGCTTCGGGCGCACATTGAGGATGATGCCGTTGAGTATCAGCCACCACAGCGGCTTCGGCACCTCGACCACGCGGTCGTCGGACAGGAATTCCTTCAGGTAGCGGCGCAAAGACGGCGCATCGGCCTGGTCCGGCGTACCCAGATTGACCAGCAGCACGCCGGTGCGCGGCATCTGGCCGTGTGAATAGGGCGGTTCTTCGACGAAGCGGGACATATCCGGTTTTCTTGTTGTGATCCGTCCCGGTGGAGACGGGTTTTCAGGTCTGGCTCAGGTCTGACTCAGGTCTGACTCAGGGCGCTCGACAGCAGTTTGGCGGTGACGTCCACGATCGGAATCACGCGCTCGTAGGCCATGCGCGTCGGTCCGATCACACCCACGGTGCCCACCACCTGACCCTGCACCTCGTACGGCGCGGTCACCACGCTGCATTCGTCGAGCGGGGCCAGACCGGATTCGCCGCCGATGAAGATCTGCACGCCATCGGCCCGCTGCGACAGGTCGAGCAGACTGGCCAGCTGCGTGCGCTGATCGAACAACGAGAACAGCTCGCGCAGTCGCGACATGTTGGACGCGAGATCGTCAACTTCGAGCAGATTGCGCTCGCCGCTTATGACGTACTGCCCCTTGTCGTCGGAGAAGGCCTCGTTGCCGGCCTGCAGCGCGGCCGACATCAGCGTGGTCAGATCGCCGTGCAACTGCTTCAGTTCCGCCTGCAGCCGGCCGCGGATCTCGTCAAAATCGAAGCCGACGTAGTGCTGGTTCAGGTAGTTGGCCGCACTGACCAGCTCCGACGGTGAAAAGTTGCGTTCGGTCAGCAGGATGCGGTTCTGCACCTCGCCGGTGTCGGTCACGATGATGAGCAGGATGCGTTTGTCCGACAGGCTCAGGAACTCGATCTGGCGGATGCGCGGCAACTGGCGGCGCGGCGCGACCACGATGCCGGCGAAGCGGGTGAGCTGCGACAGCAGCTGCGAGGCCTGATTGACCAGCAGCCGCGGATCGGCCGGGCGCAGCTCGCCTTTCAGTTCGCTGATCTGGCCGGGCTCAAGTGGCTGCACTGACAGCAGTGTGTCGACGAAGAAGCGGTAGCCGCGCGGCGTCGGGATGCGGCCAGCCGACGTGTGCGGGCTGGCGATGTAGCCCATGTCCTCGAGGTCGGACATGACGTTGCGTATGGTCGCCGGCGACAGATCGAGGCCGGAGTACTTCGACAGCGTGCGCGAACCCACCGGCTGGCCGTCGGCGATGTAGCGCTCGACCAGGGTCTTGAGCAGCAGTCTCGAACGATCTTCAAGCATGGTGCGGGTGGCGGGATACGGATCCTGATGCGGTTGCGGAGACTGATTCTAGAGCAGCGCCGGCATGTTGGCGCCGTCAGCGCACCGATATTGACACAGCCGCCGTCACACCGCCGTGCCGTCGATGATGGGTCAGGGCTTTGTGGTTTAATTCGGTGATGAAAAACGAATCCCCGGCCTTTGGCTGCGTCGCGCTGATCGGCAAGTACCAGAGCGCCGAAGTGGCCGAGTCACTGCGCGCGCTGGCGCACTGGCTGAGCGAGTCCGGGCGCGAGGTGCTGATCGAGCAGGCATCGGCCGAAGTGCTGCCGGACGACCGCTTCGAGGTGGCCGATTTCGATACGCTGGGCCGCCGAGCGAAGCTGGCGGTGGTGGTCGGCGGCGACGGTTCGCTGATCAGCGCCGCGCGCAAGCTGGCGCCGCACGACGTGCCGCTGGTCGGCATCAACCAGGGCCGTCTCGGCTTTCTGACCGACGTCGCCCGCTCCAACATGCTGGCGGCGATGGAATCGCTGATGCAGGGCCAGTTCCGTCCGGAGCGGCGCGCGCTGATGCAGGCTTCGGTGCTGCGCGAAGAGACCGAGGTGTTCTCCGCGTTCGCCTTCAACGACGTGGTCATCTCGAAGGGCGACCTCGGCCGCATGATCGAGTTCGAAATGCGGGTCAACGACGAATTCGTCTACAGCCAGCGTTCCGACGGCCTCATCGTATCGACGCCGACCGGCTCGACCGCCTACTCGCTGTCGGCCAACGGACCCATCCTGCATCCATCGCTCGGCGGCATGCTCATCGTGCCGCTGTGCCCGCACGCGCTGTCGTCGCGCCCCATCGTGCTTGGCGATTCGGCCGTGCTGAAGGTACGCCTGTTCTCGCGGCACGACGCGCGGGCGCATTTCGACGGCCAGGAACACTGCAACCTGCAGGGCGACGACGTACTGCGCATCGAGCGTTCGCCGTATCGCGTTACCTTGCTGCACCCGCCCGGCTACAGCTACTTCTCGATGCTGCGCGAAAAGCTGCGCTGGAGCGAGGCGCCCAAGGAAGTCTGAACCTCACGTCTGAGTCCCTTTCGTTTCATGCTCGAACGTCTTTTCATCCGCGACTTCATCCTGGTCAACCGGCTCGAACTCGACTTCGCGTCCGGTTTCGGCGCGCTGACCGGCGAGACCGGCGCCGGCAAGTCCATCCTGGTCGATGCGCTGGGGTTGCTGCTCGGTGGCCGGGCCGATGCCTCGGTCGTGCGCGCCGGCTGTGACCGGGCGGAACTGTCGGCCGAATTTTCCTGCGCCGCCGACAGTGCCGTTGCCAGTTGGCTGAAGGAACAGGATTTCCAGCTGGAAGAGGGCATGGTGATCGCCCGTCGCGTCATCGACGCCGGCGGACGTTCGCGCGCCTACATCAACGGCGCACCAGCCAGCGTGAGCCAGCTGCGCGATCTGGGCGGGCAACTGGTCAACATCCACGGTCAGCACGCCCATCAGGCGCTCATGCGCGAGACGGCACAGCGCGCGCTGTTCGACCAGCACGCCGGTCTGACTGCGCAGGTGGCGACCGTCGGGCGGCTGCATCGCGAATGGCAGCAGCGCGAACAGGCGCTGACCCGCGCGCTGCAGGACCGCGACGCCGCCGAGCGCGAGCGCGAGCGGCTGCAATGGCAGGTCGAGGAGCTGACCGCACTGGCCTTTGAGCCGCAGGCCTGGGCTGAACTGCAACAGGATCACGGCCGACTGGCGCACGCCACACAACTGCTCGAAGGCTCGGCCGAGGCGCTGGCGCTGATCGAGGAGGGCGAAGCGGCGCTCGACGGGCAACTGGCGCACATCGCGTCGCTGCTTGGCCGGCTGGAAGCCTTCGACGCCTCGCTCGGCGAATGTCGTTGCCTGATCGAGTCGGCCGCCACACAGGTTGACGAGGCGGCGCGCGCACTGCGCGCCTACGCGCATCGTATCGATGCTGACCCGGCCGCGCTGGCGCGTGCCGACGAGCGGATCGCGACGGTGCTCGCCTGCGCACGCAAGTATCGTGTCGATCCGGATGAACTGCCGCAACTGCTGGCCGACAGCCAGGAAGGGCTGCAGCGGCTGGAGGCGGAATCCGACCCGGCCGCGCTCGAAGCGGCGCGTGATGCCGCACGGGCGGCCTGTGTCGAGGCGGCCAAGGAACTGTCCGATGCGCGCCGGCCGGCGGCAAAGCAGTTGTCAGAGGCGGTGACCGCGGCAATGTCCGAGCTGGCGATGCAGGGCGGGCGCTTCGAAGTGGTGCTGAAGCCGCTCGATCAGCCGTCGGCCACCGGCCTCGAAGAGGTCGAATTCCATGTCGCCGCCAACCCGGGGCAGCCGCTTGCACCGCTGGCCAAGGTGGCCTCCGGCGGCGAGCTGTCACGTATCGGGCTGGCCATCCAGGTCATCGCCAGCGCGCGCAGCGGCACGCCGACGCTGGTGTTCGACGAGGTCGATGTCGGCATCGGCGGCCGCGTGGCCGAAGTGGTCGGGCGTCAGCTCGCCCGTCTGGGCGAGGCGCGGCAGGTGCTGTGCGTGACCCATCTGCCGCAGGTGGCGGCGCGGGCGGACTGGCAGTGGTCGATCGCCAAGCGCAGCGAGGGCGGGCAGACGCGCAGCTCGGTCACGCCGCTGGATGCGCCGGCGCGCGTAGACGAGATCGCCCGCATGCTGGGCGGCGAGGTGATCACCGACACCACCCGCGCGCACGCGCGCGAAATGCTCGGCGCCTGATCAGTTCAGCCCGACCGCCAGCGTGATCACGCCGGTGGCGACGAACAGGCCGGCGGCGATGCGCCGTATCCAGTCCACCGGCAGCCGCTGCGCCAGTTTCTGGCCGACATACACCGCCGGTACGTTCGCGATCATCATGCCCAGCGTCGTGCCGGCAACCACCCAGACATAGGCGCCCTCGAAGCGGGCGCCCAGCGCCACTGTCGCCAACTGTGTCTTGTCGCCCATTTCGGCCATGAAGAACAGCAGGGTCGAGGTCAGGAACACGCCGTGCGCGCTGCCGACTTCGGTTTCCTCCAGTTTGTCCGGCACCAGCGCCCACAGCCCGCAGCCGATGAAGGCGAGGCCGACGATCCAGCGCAGCACCTCCGGCGACAGGACGGAAGCGACCAGCGCGCCGAGCCAGGCGGCCAGCGCGTGGTTCAGCACGGTGGCCACCAGTATGCCGAGGCAGATGGCACGTGGCCGGCGCATGCGCGCCGCCAGCACGAAGGACAGCAGCTGTGTCTTGTCGCCGATTTCGGCGAGCGCGACCAGCGCGGTGGAGGCGATCAGTGCATCCATGGGCAAGCCGCCGGACGGCGGCGAGGGTGAGCGCGGCTGGACTCAGCCGCGGGGTGTGGTCTTGCGCTTGTTCGGGCAGGCTTCGGTTGAGCAGTCGGCGAAGATGGTCAGCGCGTGGTCGTGTACGGTGAAGCCGCGTTCCTTGGCCACCTTGATCTGGCGGCGTTCGATCTCGGCGTCGTAGAACTCCTCGACCTTGCCACACTGGATGCACACCAGATGATCATGGTGGTGGCCTTCGTTCAGCTCGAATACCGCCTTGCCCGACTCGAAGAAATGGCGTTCGAGCAGGCCGGCCTGCTCGAACTGGGTCAGCACGCGGTAGACCGTGGCGAGGCCGATGTCCATGTCCTCCTGCAGCAGGGCCTTGTAGACGTCCTCGGCGCTCATGTGGCGCACGTCTGCACGCTGGAAAAGCTCGAGTATCTTCAGTCGCGGCAGCGTCGCCTTGAGGCCGATGTTCTTCAGGTTCTGGGAATTTGCGCTCATCCGGGTCGTCTGGAGGCTATAGCAAGGTCGCTATAATATAGACTTTCGCGTCCGGCCCGGCGTTCCGCCTGCGGTCGCCCGATCATCACCCGAGTCCTGCCCGCGATGTCCCTCGCTCCCTTCGCCACCCTGAGCCGCGTCTTTATAGCGCTTGTTCCGTTGATTGCCGGCTGCAGCAGCTTCGAGGTGCCCGATGCGCTCGACGTCACCAGCAAGCTCAATCCCTACCGTATCGACATCCGTCAGGGCAATCTGGTCACCCAGGAGATGGTGGGTCAGCTCAAGGCGGGCATGAGCCGCGAGCAGGTCCGCTTCGTGCTCGGTTCGCCGATGCTGGCCGACGTGTTCCACCCGGACCGCTGGGATTACGTCTATTACTTCAAGCCGGGCAACAAACCGGAAGACACGCAGCAGCGCCGGCTCATCGTCTATTTCGAGGACGACAAGCTGGTCAGCGTGGGCGGCGATGTGGTTGCGGCGGAAGATGGCGAGATTCAGCCGCCCGAGCCGCGCACGCGCACGCTCGACCTGGGCGAGGTTGCGGTGCCCGAGAAGAAGTGAAACCGGGCGCTGCAAGCGTCCGCACACAGCGAACTGAAAGGATTTCATGTCACCGATGCGCATAGCGATCGCGGGGGCATCCGGCCGCATGGGCCGCATGCTGATCGAAGCCACCACGCGTGACGAGGGGGCGACGCTGGTCGCGGCCCTCGATCGCCCGGACTCTCCAGCGATCGGCGAGGACGCCTGCGCCTTCCTCGGCATCCGGAGCGGCGTGCTGATCCGCGGCGATGTCGAGGCAGCGCTCGCGGGCGCCGATTTCCTGATCGACTTCACCCGCCCGGAAGCGACACTTGCGCATCTCGACGTGTGCAAACGACTGGGCGTCAAGATGATCATCGGCACCACCGGCTTCAGCGACGCACAGCGTGCGCAACTGACCGAGGCGTCGAAGGAGTTGGCCATCGTGTTCGCGCCGAACATGGCGGTCGGCGTCAATGCCGTGTTCAAGCTGCTGGACGTCGCGGCGCGCATCCTGAACAGCGGCTACGACATCGAGGTGATCGAGGCGCACCACCGGATGAAGGTCGATGCGCCGTCGGGTACCGCGCTGCGCATGGGAGAGGTGGTGGCCGATGCGCTCGGCCGTTCGCTGGCCGACTGCGCGATCTATGGTCGCGAAGGACACACCGGCGAGCGCGATGCGAACACCATAGGATTCGCCACAGTGCGCGGCGGCGACATTGTCGGCGATCACACGGTGCTGTTCGCCGGCATCGGCGAGCGGGTCGAGATCACGCACAAGGCGGCCAGCCGCATGCCCTACGCGCTGGGCAGCCTGCGCGCTGCGCGCTGGCTGGTCGAGCGCAGCAGCGGTCTGTACGACATGCAGGACGTGCTCGGACTGCGCTGAATCGCAACGGCTGCAGCGGCGCTTCAGTGCTGCGGGTGAGTGTCGTTAATTCTGCAGGATCCTGTTCGGTACATTCATGCACCCAGCGCTGACCACACTGTTGCAACAGATCGGTCTGTCGTCGCTTGACGACAAGACTGTCGGCGCCTGGCTGTCGGCTCGGCCGGAATCTTCGGTGCTGGCCGGCGCGCTGCGCGAGATCGATCGCCTGCTCGAATCGGCAGGCGGAACGGACGCATCGCGCCACGCCTGGCAATGGATACCGTCCAGCGCACACTTCATCGTGTCGGCCGAATGCAGGCAGTCGCTGGGCTACAGCCAGGCCGAATTGCCGGACCTGCTGGCGGTCTGGCGCGACATCCTGCACGAAGACGATGTCGGCAGCTTCGATGCCTGGCTGGAAGACCGTCTGGCGGGTGCAACGGGGCAGCCGGCGATCGATGTGCGGATGCGACGCGTCGATAGCGGCATGGTGTGGATGCGCATCGAAGCAACCGCTACCGAGCGCGACGAGCGCGGCCGCGTGGGCAGCGTGTCCGGACTGATAGGCCAGCTCGATGCGCGCCGTCAGGCCGAGGTCGAACTGCTGCGTGCCAAGGAGAAGGCGGAGGCGGCCAGCCGCGCCAAGAGCGACTTCCTGGCCAATATGAGCCACGAAATCCGCACGCCGATGAACGGCATCATGGGTATGTCGGCGCTGATGCTCGATACCACGCTGGACAGCGAACAGCGCGAATACGTCAATGCGATCAAGACCTCGGCCGATGCGCTGCTGGTCATCATCAACGACATCCTAGATTTCTCGAAGATCGAAGCCGGCAAGCTGGCGATCGAGGAAGTCGAGTGTTCGCCCGGCGAGTTGGTTGGCGAGGCCGCCCGCGGGCTGGCCATCGGTGCCCAGCAGAAGGGGCTGGAGCTGTACTGCCGCATCGCCCCGGATCTGCCGGTTCGCGTGCTCGGCGACCCCGGCCGGCTGCGGCAGATCCTGGTCAATCTGATCGGCAACGCGGTCAAGTTCACCCAGCGCGGCGAGATCGAGGTCGGTTGCGAGGCGGTCGGCATTCCGGCCGCCGCCGGCGCCGAAGCCGAACTGCACCTGTGGGTGCGCGATACCGGTATCGGCATCGACGCCACCAAGCAGGCGCTGGTATTCGAAGCTTTCGCCCAGGCCGATACCTCGACCACGCGCCGCTTCGGCGGCACCGGCCTCGGACTGGCCATCTGCAATCGCCTGGCCACGCTGATGGGTGGCCGGCTGTGGCTGGAGAGCACGCCGGGGCAGGGGTCAACCTTCCATTTCACGATGCGCTGCCGGGTGGTCGAGCAGGCCGGACTGTCGCCCAACTTCCAGCGTTTCAACGGTCTGCGCGTGCTGCTGATCGAGGATCATCCACCGAGCCGCGGCGTGGTGGCCGCGATGCTGGGTGACATGGGTGCGTCAGCGCTGGCCGTCGGCACGGTGCAGGCGGCGCGACAGGCGCTCAAACAGGCGCACGAGAGCGGCCGGCCCTTCGACATCCTGCTGGTCGATCGCACGCTGCCCGACGCCGATGCCTTCGATTTCGTGTCCGGTTTCTGCGAAGGCCCGAACCGGCTGAATCGGGTGGTGATGATGTTCAGTGGTGCCAATCAGGCCGCCGACAACGCGCACGCCCGCACGCTGGGCGTGCGCGGCCGTCTGCACAAGCCGTTCTCGGCCCACGAACTGGCGGCCGCGCTGAGCGAGGCGCTGAGCAGTCGCCCGGACGAGGTGCACGAACTGGACGATTTCGCGCTGGCCATCGGCGACCTGGACATCGAGCGCTCGCTGGCGCACGAGGGCCTGGGTGAAAGTCCGAGCCGGCGCGTGCTGCTGGCCGAGGACAATCCGGTCAACCAGCTGGTGGCCGTGCGCACGCTCGAGCGTGCCGGCTACAAGGTAACCGTTGCCAACAACGGGCAGGAAGCGCTGGATCTGCTCGAACGCGAGAACTTCGACGTCGTGCTGATGGACGTGCAGATGCCGGTCATGGGTGGCATCGAAGCCACGCGTGCGATCCGTGCGCGCGAGCAGCGCCGCTCCTGGGTCATCGATACCGACCACGTCGAGCATCTGCCCATCATCGCGATGACCGCCAATGCGATGAAGGGCGACCGCGAACTGTGCCTCGACGAAGGCATGGACGATTACGTGAGCAAGCCGGTCAAGGCCGACGACCTGCTGGCGGCGCTCGAACGGGTGCTGGCGCGACCGGACGACGGCCTGTCGCAGACCGCGATCACCGACGTGAATGGTCTGATGCGCGAACGCCCGGATGCGGCCGATCCGGTCATGGATCTCGAACATACGCTGGCAACGCTGGAAGGCGACCGTGCCATGGTGTTGCGCGTGATCGACGTGTTCCTCGGCGAACTGCCAGAATTGCGTCGCGGACTTGGCGTCTGCGTGCAGGCGCGGGACGGCGACGGGGCGGCGCGCATCTGTCATCGACTGCGCGGCTCGCTGTCGGTTTTCGGCGCTGCCGGTGCCGAGGTGAGCGTGACCCGCCTCGAAGATGCCGCACGCGGCGGCGATCTTTCCGATCTGGCGACGCTGCACAAGGACGCCGACCAGCAACTGTCCCGTCTGGGCGACGCACTTTTCAGTGGCCGAGCGAGCGTGGCTGAGATGGCCTGACCCGGCTGCAGTGCGCCTCTGCGCACCAAAATTGCGCGCCGCACCACCCCGAGGTATAATTCGCGCACTCAGCGGGAGACGCCTCGAACGGCGTCTCCCGCTTCGCATATGTGGCGCACGCGCGCGCCGCCGTCCCCCGATCAAGAAATTCAGGAGTTACTACGTGTCCGCCCATGCGCCCGCGCTGCTCGCACTCGCCGATGGATCGGTCTTTCACGGCAAAAGCATAGGGGCGGAAACGGTCACGACCGGCGAAGTGGTGTTCAACACGGCACTCACCGGCTATCAGGAAATCCTGACCGATCCGAGCTATACCCGCCAGATCGTCACGCTGACCTATCCGCACATCGGCAATACCGGCGTCAATGTCGAGGACGTCGAAGCCGGCCGCGTGTTCGCTGCCGGCCTCGTCATCCGCGACCTGCCGCTGCGCTCGTCCAACTTCCGCAGTCATCAGACGCTGGATGCCTACCTGCGCGAGCAGGGCATTCCTGGCATCGCCAATATAGATACCCGCAAGCTCACCCGCCTGCTGCGCGAAAAGGGTGCGCAGAGCGCCTGTCTGATGGCCGGCAAGGTCAACGCCGCCGAAGCGGTGGCCAAGGCGCGCGAATTCGCCGGCCTCGCAGGCATGGACCTGGCCAAGGTGGTCAGCGCGACCGCGCCCTACGAATGGACCGAGGGCGAGTGGCAACTCGGCCGGGGCTTCGTCAAGCCGGACGCCACGCCTTTCCACGTCGTCGCCTACGATTTCGGCGTCAAGCGCAACATCCTGCGCATGCTGGCCAGCCGCGGCTGCCGCCTGACCGTGGTGCCGGCGCAGACGCCGGCCGAGAAGGTGCTGGCGATGAATCCGGACGGCGTGTTCCTGTCCAACGGCCCCGGCGACCCGGAGCCCTGCGACTACGCGATTGCCGCGATCCGCACCTTCCTCGACCGCAGGATTCCGACCTTCGGCATCTGTCTCGGTCACCAGCTGATGGGCTTGGCTGCGGGTGCAAAGACGCTGAAGATGAAGTTCGGCCACCACGGCGCCAACCACCCGGTCAAGGACAACGATTCCGGCCGTGTGCTGATCACCAGCCAGAACCACGGCTTCGCGGTCGATCCGGCCACGCTGCCGGCCAATGTGCGGGTCACCCACGTGTCGCTTTTCGACGGCAGCCTGCAGGGCATGGCCTGGACCGACCGGCCGGCCTTCTGCTTCCAGGGCCACCCGGAAGCCAGCCCCGGCCCGCACGACGTGGCCTACCTGTTTGATCGATTCGTGAAGATGATGGAGGAGGGGCTAGGGAAGAGGGGCTAGGGGCTAGAGAGCATGCGGCGGCGAAGCCGCCGTGATGTTTCCCCCAGTCCCTGATCCCTAGTCCCTGACCCCTCAAAGACAAATGCCCAAACGTACAGACATCCAATCCATCCTGATCATCGGCGCCGGTCCCATCGTGATCGGCCAGGCCTGCGAGTTCGATTACTCCGGCGCCCAGGCCTGCAAGGCGCTGCGTGAAGAGGGTTACCGCGTCGTGCTGGTGAATTCCAACCCGGCCACGATCATGACCGACCCCGGCATGGCCGACGTGACCTACATCGAGCCGATAACCTGGCAGATGGTCGAGAAGATCATCGAAAAGGAACGCCCGGACGCGCTGCTGCCCACCATGGGCGGCCAGACCGCGCTGAACTGCGCGCTCGACCTGGCCCGCCACGGTGTGCTCGACAAGTACAAGGTCGAACTGATCGGCGCCAAGCAGGAAGCGATCGACAAGGCCGAGGACCGCGAGAAGTTCAAGCAGGCGATGACCAAGATCGGCCTCGGTTCGGCCCGTTCCGGCATCGCCCACTCGATGGAAGAGGCGCTGCAGGTGCAGGCCAGCATCGGCTTCCCGGCCATCATCCGCCCGTCCTTCACGATGGGCGGCAGCGGTGGCGGCATCGCCTACAACCACGAGGAATTCGTCGAGATCTGCAAGCGCGGTCTCGAGGCGTCGCCGACCAGCGAACTGCTGATCGAGGAGTCGCTGCTGGGTTGGAAGGAATACGAGATGGAAGTCGTGCGCGACAGCGCCGACAACTGCATCATCGTCTGTTCGATCGAGAACCTCGACCCGATGGGCGTGCACACCGGTGACTCGATCACCGTGGCACCGGCGCAGACGCTGACCGACCGCGAATACCAGATCATGCGCAATGCCTCGATCGCGGTGCTGCGCGAGATCGGCGTCGATACCGGCGGCTCCAACGTGCAGTTCTCGATCAACCCGGCCGACGGCCGCATGATCGTGATCGAAATGAATCCGCGCGTGTCGCGTTCGTCGGCGCTGGCGTCCAAGGCGACCGGCTTCCCGATCGCCAAGATCGCCGCCAAGCTGGCCGTGGGTTTCACGCTGGACGAACTGAAGAACGACATCACCGGCGGCGCCACGCCGGCGTCCTTCGAGCCGTCGATCGACTACGTGGTCACCAAGATTCCGCGTTTCGCCTTCGAGAAGTTCCCGCAGGCCAACGACCGCCTGACGACGCAGATGAAGTCGGTGGGCGAAGTGATGGCCATGGGCCGCAGCTTCCAGGAATCGATGCAGAAGGCGCTGCGCGGCCTCGAAGTCGGCGTCTATGGCTTCGACGAGATCGAGACCGACCAGGACGAGATGGAGCGCGAACTGGCGCTGCCCGGTCCGCAGCGCATCTGGTACGTCGGCCAGGCCTTCCGCAACGGCATGAGCCTGGACGAGGTGCATCAGCTGACCAAGATCGATCCGTGGTTCCTGGCGCAGATCGAGGACATCATCCTGACCGAGCGCGCCTTCTTCGGTCGCAGCCTGAAGAGCGTCGATGCCGCGACCATGCGCGATCTGAAGCGCAAGGGCTTTGCCGACCGTCGCCTGGCGCGTCTGTTCCAGTGCGACGAAACCGCGCTGCGTCTGCACCGCCAGACCCTCGGCGTGCGTCCGGTGTTCAAGCGGGTCGATACCTGCGCCGCCGAGTTCGCCACCGACACCGCCTACATGTACTCCAGCTATGAAGACGAGTGCGAAGCCAATCCGACCTCGGCACGCAAGATCATGGTGCTGGGCGGCGGTCCGAACCGCATCGGCCAGGGCATCGAATTCGACTACTGCTGCGTGCACGCGGCCCTCGCACTGCGCGAGGACGGGTTCGAAACCATCATGGTCAACTGCAACCCGGAAACCGTGTCACCGACTACGACACCTCCGATCGCCTCTACTTCGAACCGCTGACGCTGGAAGACGTGCTCGAAATCGTCGCCATCGAAAAGCCGGTCGGGGTCATCGTGCAGTTCGGCGGCCAGACGCCGCTGAAGCTGGCGCGCGACCTGGAGGCCAACGGCGTGCCCATCATCGGCACCACGCCGGACATGATCGACGCAGCGGAGGACCGCGAGCGCTTCCAGAAGCTGCTGAACGACCTCGGCCTGAAGCAGCCGCCCAACCGCACCGCGCGTGCGGAAGACCAGGCGGTGCGCCTGGCGGCCGAAATCGGCTACCCGCTGGTGGTGCGCCCGAGCTACGTGCTGGGCGGCCGCGCGATGGAAATCGTCCATCAGCAGTCCGACCTCGAGCGCTACATGCGCGAGGCGGTCAAGGTGAGCAACGACTCGCCGGTGCTGCTGGACCGTTTCCTGAACGACGCCACCGAAGTGGACGTCGATGCCTTCTCCGATGGCCAGCAGGTGATCATCGGCGGCATCATGGAACACATCGAACAGGCCGGCGTGCACTCTGGCGACTCCGCCTGCTCGCTGCCGCCGTTCTCGCTGACGCCGGAACTGTGCGACGAACTGCGCCGCCAGACCGAACTGATGGCGCGCGGCCTGAACGTGGTCGGCCTGATGAACGTGCAGTTCGCGATCCAGCGCGACGCCTCGGGCGACACCGTGTATGTGCTCGAAGTGAACCCGCGTGCTTCGCGCACCGTGCCCTTCGTGTCCAAAGCCTGCGGCCTGCCGCTGGCCAAGATCGCCGCGCGCTGCATGGCTGGTCGCTCGCTGGCCGACCAGGGCGTGACGCACGAAGTCGTGCCGCCTTACTTCTCGGTCAAGGAAGCGGTGTTCCCCTTCGTGAAATTCCCCGGCGTGGACACCATCCTCGGTCCGGAAATGAAGTCCACCGGCGAAGTGATGGGTGTCGGTCGCACCTTCGGCGAAGCTTTCGTGAAGAGTCAGCTCGCCGCCGGCGTGCGGCTGCCGACCGGCGGTCGCGCCTTCATCTCGGTCAAACCGGCCGACAAGGCCAAGGCGATCGAGGTCGCGCGCGAGCTGCACGAACTGGGCTTTACGTTGGTCGCCACCCGCGGCACCGCGGCAGCCATCGCCGCCGCCGGTTTGCCGGTCACCCCGGTGAACAAGGTGAATGAGGGCCGTCCGCATATCGTGGACATGATCAAAAACGATGAAATCACCTTCATCGTCAATACGGTGGACGAAAAGCGCAGCGCCATCAACGATTCGCGCTCGATCCGCACCAGCGCGCTCGCCAGCCGCGTCACGCTGTTCACCACCGTCGAAGGCGCGCGTGCCGCTTGTGCAGGCATGCGCATTTCCGAACTCGAAACCTATGCGCTGCAGGCCCTGCATGCGCAGATCAACTGAACGATATGAGCGTACCTCTTACCGTCAACGGTGCCGAAAAGCTCAAGGCCGAGCTGCACCGACTGAAAACCGTGGATCGTCCCAACGTCATTGCCGCGATCGCCGAAGCGCGCTCGCACGGCGATCTGTCCGAGAACGCCGAGTACGATGCGGCGAAGGAGCGTCAGGGTTTCATCGAAGGCCGGATTGCCGAAGTCGAAGGCAAGCTTTCGAACGCCCAGATCATCGATCCGAAGGCGCTCGACGCCGACGGCCGCATCGTGTTTGGTGCAACCGTCGATCTGGAAGACGTGGAAGCCGGCAAGCCGGTGACCTACCAGATCGTCGGGGACGACGAGGCAGATCTGAAGGCGGGCATGATTTCGGTGAATTCGCCGATCGCGCGTGCACTGATCGGCAAGTACGCCGGCGACGTGGCCGAAGTGCAGGCCCCGGGCGGCATCCGCGAGTACGAAATCGTGGACGTGCGCTACGTCTGAGCGCAGCGCGGAGGCTTAGCGCGTCGGGCGGGCGCGTGGCCTGAGCGGCTTCGTGCTGTTACGGGCGACGCCGCGGCGATTGGCCACCGGCTTGGCCGGCGCACTGCGCGTCGGCACCGGCTTGCCGGGCTTGGCGGCCGAGGTCTTGGCAGCGCTCTTGCGCACCGGCTTCACCGGTTCGGCCGGCACGTGCAGTTCGGGGTTGGGGCGGTACAGCACCAGGATATTGCCGATGCGCTGCACCGGCGCGGCACCCAGCGTTTCGCAGGTTTCCGCCAGCCAGGCGTCACGCTGTTCACGGTCTGCGTCGAACACGCGTACCTTTATCAGTTCGTGCGACTTGAGCGCCAGTTCGATTTCCTTCAGTACCGCAGCGGTCAAGCCGTTCTGCGCGATCATCACGACCGGCTTCAGCGGGTGGGCTTGCGCGCGCAGCGCGCGGCGTTCATCGGGAGTCAGGGTCAACATGGCGTTCTTCCAGAAAGGCGCGCAAGTCTAAGCTAAGTCATG
Organism: Methyloversatilis sp.; assembly: GCF_965284615.1. Taxonomy (GTDB): domain Bacteria; phylum Pseudomonadota; class Gammaproteobacteria; order Burkholderiales; family Rhodocyclaceae; genus Methyloversatilis. The sequence goes on along the minus strand of NZ_OZ260098.1, from coordinate 3,055,591 downwards.
GCCAAGAACAAAACCAGCCGCCAGTGGGTACACGACCACATCAACGACCCTTATGTAAAGCAGGCGCAGGCGCAGGGCTTTCGCTCGCGTGCCGCGTTCAAGCTGATGCAGATCGACGACAAGGACCGTCTGCTCGGCCCGGGCAAGGTGGTGGTGGACCTCGGCAGCACGCCCGGCGGCTGGTCGCAGGTGGCGTCGAAGAAGGTCGGTGCGGCCGGCAGGGTGGTGGCGATAGACCTGTTGCCGATGGAGCCGGTGCACGGCGTGCATTTCATCCTCGGCGATTTCCGTGAGGACGAGCCGCTGGCCGAACTGGTGGAATCGCTGGAGGGTCGTCGGGTGACCTTGTTTTGTCCGATATGGCCCCCAACCTCTCCGGAATCGCGGTCACCGATCAGGCGAGATCCATACATCTGCTCGAACTGGCGCTCGAATTCGCACGCGAACACCTCAAGAGCGGCGGTGACATGCTCGTAAAAGTGTTTCAGGGCTCGGGTTTCGACGAGCTCAGACGCGAAATGGAACAACTTTTCACGTCGGTGGCCGTGCGCAAACCCGACAGTTCCCGCGACCGCAGTGCAGAGGTGTATCTTCTGTGTCGTGGCAGGCGTGGAGAGCCTGCCGCGTGACATTCAGGCGCGGGCGCGGAACATACGCGGCCGATTCCGGTCTGTCGGTGGTCGCTTCGTGATGTTGCATTGATCGGACCGGTCAATACGGTTCCGGGAATACAGAGGAAATGCCTTGAACAACATGTTCAAAAATCTTGCGATCTGGCTTGTGATCGGCATCGTGCTGATGACGGTATTCAACCAGTTCAATCAGCGCCAGGCCACGCAAGGCATGGTCGAGTATTCGGAATTCCTCGAAGAGGTGAAGGCCGGCCGGATCACCAAGGTCGAAATCCAGGGCCGTTCGCTGAACGCCCAGACCGCCGACGGCAAGCGCATCACCTCCTACGCACCGCCGCAGGACATCTGGCTGATCAGCGACCTGCTGAAGAGCAATGTCAAGGTGGTCGCCAAGCCGGAAGAGGAACAGAGCTTCCTGATGAGCATCTTCGTGTCGTGGTTCCCGATGCTGCTGCTGATCGGCGTCTGGATCTTCTTCATGCGCCAGATGCAGGGTGGCGGCCGTGGTGGCGCCTTCTCCTTCGGCAAGTCCAAGGCGCGCATGCTGGACGAGTCCACCAATACCGTCACTTTCGCCGACGTCGCCGGTTGCGACGAGGCGAAGGAAGAGGTGGCTGAACTGGTCGAGTTCCTGCGCGATCCGTCCAAGTTCCAGAAGCTCGGGGGGCGGATTCCGAAGGGCGTGCTGATGGTCGGCTCGCCGGGTACCGGCAAGACACTGCTGGCCAAGGCCATTGCTGGCGAAGCCAAGGTGCCGTTCTTCTCGATTTCGGGTTCCGATTTCGTCGAAATGTTCGTCGGCGTCGGCGCGGCCCGCGTGCGCGACATGTTCGAACAGGCCAAGAAGCAGGCGCCCTGCATCATCTTCATCGATGAAATCGACGCGGTCGGCCGCCAGCGCGGTGCCGGCCTCGGCGGTGGCAACGACGAGCGCGAACAGACGCTGAACCAGCTGCTGGTCGAAATGGACGGCTTCGAAGGCCAGACCGGCATCATCGTTATTGCCGCGACCAACCGTCCGGACGTGCTCGACCCGGCGCTGCTGCGTCCGGGCCGCTTCGACCGTCAGGTTGTGGTGCCGCTGCCGGATATCCGCGGTCGCGAGCAGATCCTCGCCGTGCACATGCGCAAGGTGCCGCTGGCGCCGGACGTCAAGGCCGAAATCATCGCGCGCGGCACGCCCGGTTTCTCCGGCGCTGATCTCGCCAATCTGGTGAACGAAGCGGCGCTGTTTGCTGCGCGCGGCAACAAGCGCGTGGTCAACATGGAGGACTTCGAGCGCGCCAAGGACAAGATCATCATGGGCGCCGAACGACGCACCATGGTGATGGACGAGGAAGAGAAGAAGAACACCGCCTATCACGAGTCCGGCCACGCCATCGTCGGCATGCTGCTGCCCAAGTGCGATCCGGTACACAAGGTCACTATCATCCCGCGCGGCCGCGCGCTGGGCGTGACCATGTCGCTGCCGGAGAAGGACCGTTACAGCTACGACAAGGACTACTGCCTGCAGCTCATTTCGATGATGCTGTCCGGCCGCATCGCCGAAGAGATCTTCATGAACCAGATGACCAACGGCGCCGCCAACGACTTCCAGCGCGCGACCGACCTGGCGCGCCGGATGGTGACCCAGTGGGGCATGTCCGATGCGATGGGCCCGATGGTCTATGGCGAGGAGGAAGGCGAAGTGTTCCTCGGCCGTTCGGTCGCCACGCACCGCAACATGTCGGAAACGACGATGCAGCACGTCGATGCGGAAATCCGCAGCATCATCGACGAGCGCTACGCCGTGGCCCGCAAGCTGCTGGAAGACAACCGCGACAAGGTCGAGGCGATGACCCGGGCACTGCTGGACTTCGAAACCATCGATGCCGACCAGATCGACGACATCATGAACGATCGCCCGGTGCGACCGCCCAAGCCGACCTCGCGTCCGCCCAAGGCCTCGTCGGACGGCGGTGCGCCGGGCGCGGCAGCGAACGCCGCAGCGCCGGCCTGACACCGGCTGCACTTCAACCAACGACCGGAGGCGCTGCCTCCGGTTTTCATTTGTGACGACCATGAACACGACCTTGCACTGCGGCCCTTACCGCCTCTCGCTCGATCGCCCGCTCGTGATGGGCATCATCAACGCCACGCCCGACTCCTTTTCGGGTGACGGCATCGCCTTCGACGTCGGCCGAGCGGTCGCCCAGGCCGAGAAATTCATCGCCGACGGCGCCGACATGCTGGACATCGGCGGCGAATCGACCCGGCCGGGTTCGGACCCGGTGCCGGCGGAGGAGGAAATCCGCCGCGTCGTGCCGGTGATCGAGGCGCTGTCCGGTCTGGGCGTGCCGCTGTCCATCGACACCTGGAAGCCGGAAGTGATGCGGGCGGCACTGGCGGCCGGCGCCACGCTGGTCAATGACATCAACGGCCTGCGCGCACCCGGTGCGGTTGAGGCGGTGGCGGCCACCGATGCGGGCGTCTGCATCATGCACATGCAGGGCACGCCGCAGACCATGCAGAACGATCCCCGTTATGCCGATGTGTGCGCGGAAGTGACTGATTTCCTTCTGCAACAGGCTCGAGCCGCGGAAGATGCCGGCATCGCGCGAGAACGCATCATGCTCGACCCGGGGTTCGGCTTCGGAAAAACCTCCGAACACAACCTGACCCTGCTCAAGGGACTGCGTGCGCTGGCCGATTATGGTTATCCATTGCTCGTCGGTCTGTCGCGCAAGTCGGTGCTGGGGCGGCTGACCGGGCGACCGGTGACCGATCGGGTGGCGGCCAGCGTGGCGGCCGCGCTGGCGTCGGTCGCGCGGGGCGCGCACATGGTGCGCGTGCACGACGTCGCGGCCACCCGCGACGCGATCGCGGTCTGGCAGGTGGCGGGCATTTTCGAACACGGAAGATAGAACAGGAGACGGTGCAGATGTCGAGACGCTATTTCGGTACGGACGGCGTACGCGGTCGGGTCGGTCAGGCCCCGATCACGCCGGATTTCGTGATGCGACTCGGCTATGCTGCCGGCCGCGCGCTGGTGGCCACCGAGCATCTGCCTGCTGGTGAGCACCCGGCGGTGCTGATCGGCAAGGACACCCGGGTGTCCGGCTACATGCTCGAAGCCGCGCTGGAAGCCGGCTTTGCCGCGGCCGGTGTCAACACCGTGCTGGCCAAGGTGGTGCCCACGCCGGCCGTCGCCTACCTGACCCGCGCGCTGCGCCTGCAGGCTGGCGTCGTGATCAGCGCCTCGCACAACCCCTTCGAGGACAACGGAATCAAGTTCTTCTCCGCCCGCGGCACCAAGCTGCCGGACGAGGTCGAACTGCAGATCGAGGCACTGCTCGACGAACCGATGGGCTGCATGGAATCGTCCCGCCTCGGCAAGGCGCGGCGCATCGAGGATGCGCCCGGCCGCTACATCGAGTTCTGCAAGAGCACCTTCCCGACCGAACTGGATCTGCGCGGCCTGAAGATCGCGCTCGACTGCGCGCACGGCGCCGCCTACAGCATTGCGCCGAAGGTGTTCCACGAACTGGGTGCCGAGGTGGTGACTGTCGGCTGCAGTCCGAACGGCATGAACATCAACGACGGCGTCGGCGCCACGGTGCCGAAGTCGCTGTCCGAGGCGGTGCGCGCGACCGGCGCCGATATCGGCATCGCTCTCGACGGCGACGCAGACCGCCTGATGATGTGCGACGCCTCCGGCCGCATCTACGACGGCGACGAACTGCTCTACGTCATTGCTGCCCAGCGCCTGCGCGAAGGGCGGCTGAACGGCGTGGTCGGCACCTTGATGACCAATCTGGCACTCGAGCACGCGCTGAACGAAATGGGCGTCGGTCTGGCGCGCGCCAAGGTGGGCGACCGCTACGTGCTGGAAACGCTGCACCAGCAGGGCTGGCGCCTCGGCGGCGAGAACTCGGGCCACATCATCGATCTCGACCGCCACACCACAGGTGACGGCATCGTCGCGGCGTTGCAGGTGCTGGCCGCGCTGCGTGCGCAGGACATCAGTCTGGAGCAGGCCTGTTCCGGTCTCAAGCTCTACCCGCAGAAGCTGGTGAACGTGAAACTGCGCCCCGGTTTCGACTGGAAAAAGGCGCCCATCATCGACCAGACCCGGATCGAGGTCGAAAGCGAACTGGCGCAGCGTGGCCGCGTGCTGCTGCGTCCGTCGGGCACCGAGCCGCTGCTGCGCGTGATGGTCGAAGGTCAGGATGCCGCCGAAGTCGGCCGGCTGGCCCAGCGCCTGGCGCAGGTGGTCGAGTCGGCGATGGCCGCCTGACCGGCAGACTGCTCCCCCGAATGCCGCCACCGCATCCGCGGGGCGGCATTTTTCTTTGCTGCACCGCTTTTGTGCGTGATGCCGTCCGCGTGTAGATTTCGGCCCTCAACCCGAGGGAGGACATGAATATGCGTTTCGACACGCTCGCCATTCACGCCGGCTATTCGCCCGATCCGACCACCAAGGCGGTGGCGGTGCCGATCTACCAGACCACCAGCTACGCCTTCGACGACACCCAGCACGGGGCCGACCTGTTCGACCTCAAGGTCAAGGGCAACATCTACACCCGCATCATGAACCCGACCAGCGATGTGCTGGAACAGCGCGTCGCCGCGCTGGAGGGCGGCATTGCGGCGCTGGCGCTGGCGTCCGGCCAGGCGGCGATCACCTACGCGATCATGACCATCGCCGAGGCGGGCGACAACATCGTCGCCACGTCGGCGCTCTATGGCGGCACCTACAACCTGTTCGCGCATACGCTGCCGCAATACGGCATCGAGGTGCGTTTCGTCGATGCGGCCGACCCGGCCGCGGCGGCGGCGAAGATCGACGCGCGCACCAAGGCGGTGTTCTGCGAATCGATCGGCAACCCGCTCGGCAACGTCGTCGATTTCGCCGCCTTCGCCAAGGTTGCGCACGAGGGCGGGGTGCCGCTGATCGTCAACAACACCGTGCCGTCGCCCTATCTGACGCGGCCGATCGAGCACGGCGCCGACATCGTCGTGCATTCGCTGACCAAGTACATGGGCGGTCACGGCACCAGCATCGGCGGCATCATCGTCGATGGCGGCCGCTTCCCGTGGGCCGAGCATAAGGTGCGCTTCCGCCGGCTGAACGAGCCGGAAGTGAGCTATCACGGCGTGATCTACACCGAAGCGCTCGGGCCGGCCGCCTACATCGGTCGCGCGCGTACGGTACCGCTGCGCAATATGGGCGCGGCGATCTCGCCGTTCAACAGCTTCCTGATCATGCAGGGGCTGGAGACGCTGGCGCTGCGCATGGACCGGCACTGCGAAAACGCGACTGCGGTCGCCCGTCATCTGCAGTCGCACCCGAAGGTCGAATGGGTCAATTACGCAGGCCTGCCAGACCACCCCAGCCACGGCCTGGTGCAGCGCTACTTCGGCGGCAAGGCGTCCGGCCTGCTGACCTTCGGCGTCAAGGGCGGGCGCGACGCTGGTGCGCGCTTCCAGGACGCGCTGAAGCTGATCACCCGGCTGGTCAATATCGGCGACGCCAAATCGCTGGCCTGCCATCCGGCCTCGACCACCCATCGCCAGCTGTCGCCGGACGAACTGAAGCGCGCCGGGGTGTCGGAAGACATGGTCAGACTGTCGATCGGCATCGAGCACATCGACGACATCGTGGAGGACCTGGATCAGGCTCTGCAGGCTGTTTGACGACGGTCATAGGGTGACTGGATGAATTGTTTCACCTTCACATGGGTGTAACAAAGCATTCATAAACTGCGCTTCGTCGCATCGCAACACGACGCAACCTTACGGAGAGTCCTGATGAACGTACGCAAGATCGCCACCCTGACCGCCGCTGTCGGCGCCCTGTTTGCTTCCGCATCCGCCCTGGCAGCCCCGACGCTGGTCAAGATCGACGGTTCGAGCACCGTTTTCCCGATCACTGAAGCGGTGGCGGAAGAGTTCCAGAAGGCAAAGAAGGGCACCGTCCAGGTGACCGTGGGCATTTCCGGTACCGGCGGCGGTTTCAAGAAGTTCTGCCGCGGCGAGATCGACGTGTCGAACGCCTCGCGTCCCATCCTCGACAAGGAAATGGCTGACTGCAAGGCTGCAGGCATCAAGTACATCGAGCTGCCGGTCGCCTTCGATGCGCTGACGCTGGTGATGAACCCGAAGAACAGCTTCCTGAAGCAGATCACCGCCGCCGAGCTGAAGACCATGTGGGAACCGGCTGCTCAGGGCAAGATCCTGAAGTGGAATCAGGTCAATGCTGCCTGGCCTGACACCGGCCTGAAGCTGTTTGGCCCGGGCGCCGATTCCGGCACCTTCGACTACTTCACCGAAGCCATCGTCGGCAAGTCCAAGTCCAGCCGCGGTGACTTCACCGCGTCGGAAGACGACAACGTGCTGGTGCAGGGCGTGTCGCGTGACGCCGGCGCGCTCGGCTACTTCGGCTTCGCCTACTACGTCGAGAACAAGGACAAGCTGAAGGCGGTGCCGGTGGTCAATCCGAAGACCGGCAAGGCAGTCGAGCCGTCGCTGGAAGCGGTGATCTCGGGCGACTACCAGCCGCTGTCGCGCCCGATCTTCATCTACGTGAATGCCGCTTCGGTTGACAAGCCGGAGGTGAAGGAATTCGTCGAGTTCTACCTGAAGAACGCAGCCGCGCTGACCAAGGAAGTGAAGTACGTGCCGCTGACCGACGCGGACTACAAGCACGCGCTGGAGAACTTCACGAAGAAGAAGACCGGTACGGCCTTCGGCGGTCATTCGGAAGTGGGCGTCAAGGTGTCCGACCTGCTCAAGCGCGATCCGAAGGAGTAAGGATTCCGCTGCAAGGGCCCCGGGTTCGTCCCGGGGCTTTTTGTCATCTTCCGCCCGGCGGTGGATGGCGACCCGTAAAATGAGCGCCCCTACATGACCGCCCACGCCCAGACCATGTCAGCTCCTCCGTCAACTGCGCCCGATGCGGTCAGCGATCGCCTGCGCAAGCGCGCGTCCCGCCACGTGAAGGAAAGGGTGATCGAATTCATCCTGTTCACTGCGGCGTCGATCTCAGTCCTGACGACGATAGCCATCGTCTACATCCTGGTCAGCGAATCGCTGACGCTGTTCGAGCACGTGTCGCTGTGGGATTTCCTGACCGACACGCAATGGACCCCGCTGTTCGACGACGCGCACTACGGCATCATGGTGCTGCTGTCGGGCACGCTCACCAGTTCTTTCGTCGCGCTGGCCGTCGCGCTGCCGCTGGGCACCATCATCGCGATCTACCTGTCCGAATTCGCCTCGTTCCGGACGCGCGAAGTCGCCAAACCCATCCTCGAGCTGCTGGGTGGCGTGCCGACCATCATCTACGGCTATTTCGCGCTGATGGTGGTGACGCCGGCGCTGCAGCACCTGTTCCCTGAACTGCCCGGTTTCAGCCTGCTGTCGGCCGGTCTGGTGATGGGCATCATGATCATCCCCTACGTCAGTTCGCTGTCCGAGGACGCGATGCGCGCGGTGCCGATGAGCCTGCGCGAGGGCTCCTACGCGATGGGTGCGACGCGCCTGCAGACGGCGCTGCGCACCGTGGTGCCGGCAGCGACCTCGGGCATCGCCTCGGCCTACATCCTGGGCATTTCGCGCGCGGTCGGCGAGACGATGATTCTCGCGGTTGCGGCCGGCATGCAGCCCAACCTGACCTTCAATCCGGCCGAGCCGGGTGCAACCATCACCTCCTACATCGTGCAGGTGGCCCTCGGTGACCTGCCGCACGGCTCCATCGGTTACCAGACCATCTTCGCCGCTGGTCTGACGCTGATGCTGATGACCCTGGGCTTCAACCTGCTCGGCTATTACCTGCGCAAGCGCTTCCGCGAGGTCTATTGATCCATGAACCAACAGGACATCCAGGCCATCCGGGCCATCATCGCGCGCCACAAGCGCTGGGACATGCTGTTCGGCCTGCTCGGGCTGCTCGCGCTGATGGTCGGCGTGCTTACGCTGACCGTGCTGTTCGCCGACATGGCGATCAAGGGGGCTGCGCGCATCGACTATGACTTCCTGACCAATTTCCCGTCGCGTCGCGCCGGCAGCGCCGGCATCCTGTCGGCCTGGGTCGGCACGATACTGGTCATGCTGGTGACCGCCTTCTCGGCGGTGCCGCTGGGCGTGGCGGCCGGCATCTATCTGGAAGAGTACGCGCCGAAGAACTGGGTCACCGACATCATCGAAATCAACGTGACCAACCTCGCGGGCGTGCCGTCCATCGTGTATGGCCTGTTGGCGCTGGGCCTGTTCGTATACAAGTTCGGCTTCGGTCAGTCCATCCTGTCGGCCGGTCTGACGCTCGGCCTGCTCATCCTGCCGGTGGTCATCGTGGCGACGCGCGAATCGATCCGCGCCATCCCGCAGATGGTGCGTGAAGGCGCCTACGCCTGCGGCGCGACAACCTGGCAAACGGTGCGCGATCACATCGTGCCGTATTCGAGCGCCGGCATCCTGACCGGCGTCATCATCGGCATGGCGCGAGCCATCGGCGAAACGGCGCCCATCATCACCATCGGCGCGCTGACCTTCATCGCCTTCCTGCCGCCCGCGCCCTATTCGGAAGTCTTCCCCTATATCAATTTCGAGTGGCTGACGGCGCCTTTCACCGTGATGCCGATCCAGATGTTCAACTGGACTTCGCGCCCGGAAGCGGCCTTCCAGGTCAATGCCGCGGCGGCCGGTTTCATCCTGGTCTTCATGACGCTGGCGATGAATGGCGTCGCGATCTGGCTGCGCTACCGCCTGCGCCGCAACATCAAGTGGTAAGCCGATCGTCCGCACCGCATACAACCTTCTAGAGAATCCGACCATGACCACTGCGATCGATGTGCGCTCCGCTGCCAAGGCCGAAGTCAAGAACCTGAATTTTCACTACGGTGCCTTCCATGCGCTGAAGGGCATCAACATGCCGGTGCATGAAAAGAAGGTGACGGCGCTGATCGGCCCGTCGGGCTGCGGCAAGTCTACGCTGCTGCGCTGTTTCAACCGCATGCACGACCTGTATCCGGGCAACCGCTACGACGGCAAGATCCTGCTGCACCCGGACAACACCAATCTGCTCGACGACAACGTCGATCCGATCGAGGTGCGCATGCGCATCAGCATGGTGTTCCAGAAGCCCAATCCCTTCCCCAAGTCGATTTACGAGAACGTGGCTTACGGCCTGCGTGTGCGTGGCGAGAAGCGTCGCTCGGTGATCGACGAGCGGGTGGAGCAGGCGCTGCGCGGTGCGGCGCTGTGGGACGAAGTGAAGAACCGGCTGAACGAGCTGGGCGCCAATCTGTCCGGCGGTCAGCAGCAGCGCCTGTGCATCGCGCGCGCGCTGGCCACCGACCCGGAGATCATCCTGTTCGACGAGCCGACTTCGGCGCTCGACCCGATCGCCACCGCCAGCATCGAGGAACTGGTGACCGAACTGAAGGACAAGGTGACCATCCTGATCGTCACCCACAACATGCAGCAGGCAGCGCGGGTATCCGACTACACCGCATACATGTACATGGGTGAGCTGGTCGAGTTCGGCCTGACCGACCAGATCTTCATCAAGCCGCAGAAGAAGGAAACCGAGGACTACATCACCGGCCGCTTCGGCTGATGTTCCGATGCGCCCAGCTCCGCGTTGGGCCTCCTGACCTGACAGACAGTCAGCCAGCGTCGGCCCGCCTTGATCCGGACGCATCGGGATTTGCGCGCGGCCCGCGATTCAATAGCAACAGGCCCTAGCCCCGCTGTCTGCCGAGCCCCGGATTTTTGCGCTGCGATGCGCTAGAATCCGGGGTTTTGCTTTTGGCGCGCGAGCGTTTTGGCGATGCGAAAACTGGTCGTAGGCAACTGGAAGATGCATGGCGGGCTGGACGCCAATGCGGCGCTGCTCGGTGCGCTGCGCGAGGCAGGCGGGCAGGGATGTCCGTCGGCGGTGTGCGTGCCCTTCCCCTATCTGCAGCAGGCGAAGTCGCTGCTCGAAGGTTCGGCCATTGCGTGGGGCGCACAGGATCTGAGCGAGCACGCGGTCGGCGCCTATACCGGAGAAGTGTCCGGTGCGATGCTGAACGACTTCGGATGTCGTTACGTCATCGTCGGTCACTCTGAACGGCGCGCGCTGTTCGGCGATACCGACGAGCGTGTCGCCGCCAAGGTTGACGCGGCGCTCGCAGTCAAGCTGCAGCCCATCCTGTGCGTCGGCGAAACGCTGGACGAACGCGAGGGCGGGGTGACCGAAGCCGTGGTCGAGCGTCAGCTCAAGGCAGTGTTCGAGCGCGGTGGCGCAGCGGCGCTGGCTGCCTGCGTGATTGCCTACGAACCGGTGTGGGCCATCGGCACTGGCAAGACGGCGACACCAGCGCAGGCGCAGGCGGTGCATGCCTTCATCCGCGGGCGACTGGCTGCATGGTGCGGTGCCGACGTCGCCGTGCGCACGACGATTCTTTACGGCGGCAGTGTCAAGCCGCAGAACGCCGCCGAGCTTTTCGGTCAGGCGGATATCGATGGTGGACTTATTGGCGGTGCGTCGCTGGTGGCCGGGGATTTCCTCGCCATCGTGGCCGCTGCAGCATCCTGAGGTGATTTGATGGGTATCGTTTTTTCGCTTGTGCTGTCGGTCCACGTGCTGGTCGGCATCGGTGTCATCGTTCTCGTGCTGCTGCAGCATGGCAAGGGCGCCGACATGGGTGCCGCCTTCGGCAGCGGTGCTTCGGGCAGCCTGTTCGGTTCGTCCGGTTCGGCGAACTTCCTCAGCCGCACGACCGCTGCGCTGGCAGCCGTGTTCTTCTGCACCAGTCTCGCGCTGAGCTATATGGCGACCAATCAGCCGAAGTCGGGTGCCAGTTCGGTCATCGATGCGGCCAAGACTGTCACCGTTCCCGCTACACCTGATGCACCGCAGCAACCGGCTGCAACGCCCGCCCAGCCTGATTCCAAGGCGGCGGATATTCCCAAGTAAGTCCGCATTCATCGTGAAACGCGCTATACTCCGCGCGTTTCACGCTGCAGTGCAACGTGGTGCGCAGCCGATCGGTGGTGCGCCGTGAGCCGGCCCCGGATTACTCCCCGTGCCGCCGGAAATGATTTCACGCATGAATAACCCGTCATGTTGATCGAATACTTTCCGATCCTTCTGTTCATTCTCATCGGCATCGGTTTCGGTTTCGTGCCGATGATCGCCGGCAAGCTGGTCGGCCCCAGCCGCCCGGACCCCGACAAGCTCTCCCCCTACGAGTGTGGCTTCGAAGCGTTCGAAGACACGCGCATGAAGTTCGATGTGCGCTACTACCTCGTGGCCATCCTGTTCATCCTGTTCGACCTGGAAATCGCCTTCCTCTTCCCGTGGGCCATCGTGCTCGAAGAGATCGGCATGTTCGGTTTTGTCGCGATGATGATTTTCCTCGGCATTCTGGTCGTGGGTTTCATCTACGAATGGAAGAAGGGCGCGCTGGACTGGGAGTGATCCTGCCAGGCGGTCGGGCGTCTGCCCAATTAAGTTATTACGACGGATTGATCGATGAGCATTGAAGGCGTTCTTCAGGAAGGCTTCGTCACGACTCAGCTCGACAAGCTGATCAACTGGACCCGCACCGGCTCCTTGTGGCCGATGACCTTCGGTCTGGCTTGCTGTGCTGTCGAGATGATGCAGGCGGGTGCTTCGCGTTACGACCTCGACCGCTTCGGCATCGTGTTTCGCCCCAGCCCCCGGCAGTCCGATCTGATGATCGTGGCCGGCACGCTGTGCAACAAGATGGCGCCGGCGCTGCGTCGCGTCTATGACCAGATGCCCGAGCCGCGCTGGGTGCTGTCGATGGGCTCCTGTGCCAACGGCGGCGGTTACTACCATTACTCCTACTCGGTGGTGCGCGGCTGCGACCGCATCGTGCCGGTCAACGTCTATGTGCCGGGCTGTCCGCCGACGGCCGAGGCGCTGATCTACGGCCTGATGCAGCTGCAGAACAAGATCCGCCGCACCAGCACCATCGCCCGCTGAACGTCATGAGCACACGCATTGAATCCCTGCGCGACGCGCTGATGGCGCAGTTCGGTGACAAGATCCGCACTGCTGCCGTCGAACTGGGCGAGCTGACCATTGAGATCGGCGCCGACGACTACCACGACATCGCGCTCGCACTGCGCGATCATGCCGACACGCCGTTCGAGCAGTTGATCGACCTGTGCGGCCTCGATCTGTCAACGCACGCGACCCGTTCTTCGGGCGCGCGTTACGCGGTCGTGGTGCATCTGATGTCGATTGCCGCCAACCTGCGCCTGCGCCTGCGCGCCTTCGTGTCGGACGAGGACTTTCCGGTCATCGCCTCGGTGAACGACGTGTGGCCGGCGGCCAACTGGTTCGAGCGCGAAGCCTTCGACCTGTTCGGCATCATGTTCGCCGGTCATGGCGACCTGCGTCGCCTGCTGACCGATTACGGTTTCGTCGGTCACCCCTTCCGCAAGGACTTCCCGATTTCGGGTCACGTCGAAATGCGCTATGACCCGGAAACCAAGCGGGTCATCTACCAGCCGGTCACCATCGCACCGCGCGAAGTCACGCCGCGCGTCGTGCGCGAAGAAAACTACGGGGACGTCGGCCATGGCTGAGATCCGCAACTACACGATGAACTTCGGGCCGCAGCATCCGGCGGCCCACGGCGTGCTGCGTCTGGTGCTCGAACTGGACGGCGAAGTCGTCCAGCGCGCCGACCCGCACATCGGCCTGCTGCATCGCGCGACCGAGAAGCTGGCCGAGACCCGCACCTGGGTACAGAGCGTGCCCTACATGGACCGTCTCGACTACGTGTCGATGATGTGCAACGAGCACGCCTACTGCATGGCGATCGAGAAGCTGCTGCAGATCGACGTGCCGGAGCGCGCGCAGTACATCCGCGTCATGTTCGACGAGATCACGCGCATCCTGAACCACCTGCTGTGGCTTGGCGCGCACGCACTCGACGTCGGCGCGATGACGGTGTTCCTGTACGCCTTCCGCGAGCGCGAAGACCTGATGGACGCCTACGAGGCGGTGTCGGGCGCGCGCATGCACGCGGCCTACTACCGTCCGGGCGGCGTCTACCGCGATCTGCCGGACACAATGCCGCAGTACCAGGCGAACAAGTTCAAGAACGCCGAAGCGATCAAGCGGCTGAACGAGAACCGCAGCGGTTCGATGCTCGACTTCCTCGAGGATTTCACCAATCGCTTCCCGCGCTATGTCAACGAGTATGAAACCCTGCTCACCGACAACCGCATCTGGAAGCAGCGTCTGGTCAACATCGGCATCGTGACGCCTGAGCGCGCCAAGGCGCTCGGTTTCACTGGCCCGATGCTGCGTGGTTCGGGCATCGCCTGGGACCTGCGCAAGAAGCAGCCGTATGAAGTGTACGACCGCATGGATTTCGATATCCCGGTCGGCATCAATGGCGACAGCTACGACCGCTACCTGGTCCGCATCGAAGAGATGCGCCAGTCCAACCGCATCATCCGTCAGTGCATCGACTGGCTGCGCAAGAACCCGGGCCCGGTCATCAGCCCCAACCACAAGGTTGCACCGCCGTCGCGCGAAGCGATGAAGGGCAATATGGAAGAGCTGATCCACCACTTCAAGCTGTTCACCGAAGGCATCCACGTGCCGGAAGGCGAGTGCTATGCCGCGGTGGAACACCCGAAGGGCGAGTTCGGCATCTACGCGATGTCGGACGGCGCCAACAAGCCCTACCGCCTGAAGATCCGCGCGCCCGGTTTCGCACACCTGGCGGCGATGGATGAAATGTCCCGCGGACACATGATTTCCGACGTCGTCGCCATCATCGGCACGATGGACATCGTGTTCGGCGAGATTGACCGATAAGCATCCGGTGAGCATGGACAGAATGAGTTTCTCGCTGAGTGAAGCGTCGCGCGCGGCGATCGACCGCGAAGTCGCGAAGTACCCCGAAGGCCAGGCGATCTCCGCCGTGATGGCCGGCCTGCGCATTGCGCAGGAACAGAACGGCTGGCTGTCGCCCGAAGCGATCGAGGCCGTGGCCGTCCATCTGAACATCCCGCCGATGGCGGCGATGGAAGTGGCTACCTTCTACAACATGTACGACGTGAAGCCGGTCGGTCGCTGGAAGATCACCGTTTGCACGAACCTGCCCTGTGCGCTGTCCGGCGGCGAGCAGGCGGCCGAGTACGTGAAGGAGAAGCTGGGCATCGGTTTCAACGAAACCACCGCCGACGGCCGCTTCACGCTGAAGGAAGGCGAGTGCATGGGTGTGTGCGGCGACGCGCCGGCCATCATCGTCAACAACACGCGTCTGTGCAGCTGGATGAGCCGCGAGAAGATCGACGCACTGCTGGACGAGCTGAAATGAACGCCCCCGAGAACCCGCAAGCCATCCTGCTCGCCGGCCTGGACGGCGACAACACCTGGGGCATCGAGCACTACATCAAGCGCGGCGGCTATTCGGCGCTGCGCAAGATTCTCGAATCCGGCATGACGGCGGACCAGATCATCGCCGAGGTGAAGAAATCCGACCTGCGCGGCCGTGGCGGCGCAGGTTTCCCCACCGGCCTGAAGTGGAGCTTCATGCCGCGCCAGTTCCCGATGGACAAGTACGTCGTCTGCAACTCGGACGAAGGCGAACCGGGCACCTTCAAGGACCGCGACCTGCTGCGCTACAACCCGCACCTGGTCATCGAGGGCATGGCCATCGCCGGTTTCGTGATGGGCTGCACCCGCGGCTACAACTACATCCACGGCGAAGTGTTCTCGCTCTACCAGCGCTTCGAGGAAGCGCTGGCCGAAGCGCGTGCCGCCGGCTTCATCGGCAAGAACATTCTGGGCAAGGGTTTCGATTTCGACCTGTTCGCGCACCATGGCTGGGGCGCCTACATCTGCGGCGAAGAGACTGCGCTGCTCGAATCGATCGAAGGCAAGAAGGGGCAGCCGCGCTTCAAGCCGCCGTTCCCGGCCAGCCACGGCCTGTACGGCAAGCCGACCACGATCAACAACACGGAAACCTTCGCGGCCATTCCATGGATCATCAACAACGGCGGCGAGGCTTTCCAGGCGCTGGGCAAGCCGAACAACGGCGGCACCAAGATCTTCTCGGTGTCCGGCCACGTCAATCGCCCGGGCGTCTATGAAATCCCGCTCGGCACGCCGTTCGCGGCGCTGCTCGAAATGTGCGGCGGCATGCGCGGCGGCCGCAAGCTGAAGGCGGTCATTCCCGGCGGCTCGTCGGCACCGGTGCTGCCGGCCGACATCATGATGGACTGCACGATGGACTATGACTCCATCTCCAAGGCCGGCTCCATGCTGGGTTCGGGCGCGGTCATCGTGATGGACGAGACCACCTGCATGGTGAAGTCGCTGGAGCGGCTGTCCTACTTCTATCACGAGGAATCCTGCGGCCAGTGTACGCCCTGCCGCGAGGGTACCGGCTGGCTGTACCGCATGGTGCATCGCATCGAGCACGGCCAGGGCCGCCCGGACGACCTCGACACGCTGGACAACGTCGCCAGCAACATCGCCGGCCGCACCATCTGCGCGCTGGGCGACGCCGCCGCTTTCCCGGTGAAGAGCTTCATCAAGCACTTCCGGTCCGAATTTGAGTATCACGTCGAGCACAAGCACTGCCTCGTCCCGGTGGACGTGCAGCGCGAAGGCAGCCGCATTTACGTGGAACACGCAGCATGCTAGAGATCGAGATCGACGGCCAGAAGCTGGAAGTGCCGGACGGCAGTACCGTGATGGATGCGGCCAACCGTCTGGGCCTGCACATTCCGCACTTCTGCTATCACAAGAAACTGTCCATCGCCGCCAACTGCCGCATGTGTCTGGTGCAGGTCGAGCGCGCGCCGAAGCCGCTGCCCGCGTGTGCCACGCCGGTCACCAACGGCATGAAGGTGCAGACGCATTCCGATCAGGCCATCACCGCGCAGAAGGGCGTGATGGAATTCCTGCTGATCAATCACCCGCTGGATTGCCCGATCTGCGATCAGGGTGGCGAGTGCCAGCTGCAGGATCTCGCCGTCGGTTACGGTGCGTCGGCCTCCCGCTACCAGGAAGAGAAGCGGGTGGTGATGAACAAGAATCTCGGTCCGCTGATTTCGACCGACATGACCCGCTGCATCCACTGCACCCGCTGTGTGCGCTTCGGCCAGGAAATCGCCGGCGTCATGGAACTGGGCATGGCCAATCGCGGCGAGCATTCGGAAATCATGACCTTCGTCGGTCACACGGTCGATTCCGAACTGTCGGGCAACATGATCGACCTGTGCCCGGTCGGCGCGCTCACCTCCAAGCCCTTCCGCTATTCGGCCCGTACCTGGGAACTGTCGCGTCGCAAGACCGTGAGTCCGCATGACAGCCTGGGCACCAACCTCGTCGTCCAGGTCAAGCACGACGAAGTGAAGCGCGTGCTGCCGCTGGAGAACGAGGAGGTCAACGAGTGCTGGATTTCCGACCGTGACCGCTTCTCCTACGAAGCGCTGAACAGCGACGATCGTCTGACCACGCCGATGATCAAGCAGGACGGCAAGTGGATCGAGGTCGATTGGCAGACCGCGCTCGAATACGCCGCCAACAGCCTGAAGCGCGTCGCCGACGAACACGGCGCCGTAAAGATCGGCATGCTGGCCGCGCCGTATTCGACGACCGAAGAGCTGTATCTGGGCGCGCAACTGATGCGCGGCCTCGGTGGCGGCAACATCGACCACCGTCTGCGCCAGACCGATTTCGGTCTGGACGGCAAGCTGGCCGGCATCCCCTGGCTGGGCATGAAGGTGGCCGACGTATCGAAGCTGTCCGCAGCGCTGGTCGTCGGCAGCTTCCTGCGCAAGGATCACCCGCTGATGGCGCAGCGCCTGCGTCAGGCGGCCCGTCGCGGCACCCGCGTCAGTGCGCTCGGCGTCAGCAACGAAGACTGGCTGATGACCACTTTCGCACGTGTCACCGTCGCGCCGTCGGCACTGGCTGGTGAACTGGCCGCGCTGGTGAAGGCCGCGGCCGGGATCCGCGGCGTCGCCGTGCCCGCCGGTGCTGAATCGGCCGAGGTGTCGGATGCGGCCCGCCGCACTGCACAGAGCCTGTGCGACGACGGCGAACGCGCCATCTTCCTCGGTTCCGTCGTTCAGCAGCACCCGGACGCCGCTGGCCTGCACGCACTGGCGCAGGAACTGGCGCGCTTGACCGGCGCCACGCTGGGTTATCTGGGCGAAGCCGCGAACAGCGTCGGCGCTGCCGCCGTCGGTGCGCAATCCGGCCTGAATGCACAGCAGATGCTGCTCGGCGGCCTGCGCGCCTACGTGCTGCTGCACACCGAACCCGAACTCGACGCGGCCAACGCGCCGATGGCGGTCGAAGCGCTGAAGGGCGCCGACACCGTCATCGTCATGTCGCCGTTCAAGACCGGTCTGGACTACGCCGACTGTCTGCTGCCGGTGTCGCCCTTCACCGAAACCTCCGGCACCTTCGTCAGTGTCGAAGGCCGCATCCAGAGTTTCCACGCGGTGGTGCGTCCGAAGGGCGAAACCCGTCCGGCGTGGAAGGTGCTGCGCGTGCTCGGCAGCCTGCTCGAGCTGGGCGGCTTCAAGTTCGATTCGTCGGAAGCGGTGCGCGACGAAGCGCTGGCCGGTGCGAATGGCTGGCTGCCCGAGTACAAGCTGGACAACACCGCGAGCGATGTCGCGTTCGCGCGTCCGTCCGCGGTGACCGGTCTGCAGCGCATCGCCGACTACCCGATCTACCGTAACGACGCGCTGGTGCGTCGCGCACCGGCACTGGCTGCCGCGCGCGATTCCGCGGCGCCGATGGCCCGCGTGAATCCGGCCACCGCTGCGGCGTCCGGCCTGACCGAGGCGAAGCGCGTCCGCGTGCGCGGTTCGGCCTGGTCGAGCGAACTTGATCTTGCGCTGGATGACACCGTGCCGGCAGGCTGCGTGCGCGTGTCGGCCGGCTGGCCGCAGACTGCGCCGCTGGGCACGCTGTCCGGCATCCTGAACGTGGAGGCCCTGTAATGGACGCGCTGCTGCAACCCGTGCAGGACCTGCTCGGCGCCGCCTGGGTGCCGGTGTGGACCCTGGTCAAGATCTTCGCGATCATCCTGCCGCTGATGGGCTGTGTCGCCTACCTGACGCTGGCCGAGCGCAAGATCATCGGCTGGATGCAGGTGCGCAACGGTCCGAACCGCGTCACCTTCTTCGGCATCAAGGCACTGGGCGGTCTGGCACAGCCGATCGCCGACGGCCTGAAGCTGCTGTTCAAGGAAATCGTGCTGCCGTCGGCGTCGAGCAAGACGCTGTTCGTGCTGGCGCCGGTGCTGGCGCTGGCGCCGTCGCTGGCCGCCTGGGCGGTCATCCCGTTCAACGACGGTCTGGTGCTGGCCGACATCAACGCCGGCCTGCTCTACATCATGGCCATCACGTCGATGGGTGTGTACGGCGTCATCATCGCCGGCTGGGCGTCGAACTCGAAGTACGCCTTCCTCGGCAGCCTGCGTTCGGCGGCGCAGATCGTCGCCTACGAAATCGCCATGGGCTTCGCGCTGGTGACCGTGCTGATGGTGTCGCAGAGCCTGAACCTGTCGGACATCGTGCGCGGGCAGGGCGAGGGCATGTTCGCCAACATGGGCCTGGGCGTGCTGTCGTGGAACTGGCTGCCGCTGTTCCCGATGTTCATCGTCTACTTCATCGCCGGCGTGGCAGAAACCAACCGCTCGCCGTTCGACGTGGTGGAAGGCGAGTCGGAAATCGTCGCCGGTCACATGATCGAATACTCGGGCATGGCGTTCGCGCTGTTCTTCCTGGCCGAGTACGCCAACATGATCCTGATCGCGACGCTGACCTCGATCATGTTCCTCGGCGGCTGGCTGTCGCCGGTCGGTTTCCTGCCGGACGGTTTCCACTGGCTGGCGGCGAAGAGCGCTTTCTGCCTGTTCTTCTTCCTGTGGCTGCGCGCGACTTTCCCGCGCTACCGCTATGACCAGATCATGCGTCTGGGCTGGAAGGTTTTCATCCCGGTCACCATCGTGTGGCTCGTGTTCATCGGCGGCTGGATGATGTCTCCGCTGTCGATCTGGAAGTAAGGGACGCGTTATGGGTTCGATGAGAGATTTGTTCGGCGGGCTGATGCTGACCGAACTGGTGAAGGGCATGGCGCTGACCGGCCGTCACCTGTTCGCGCGCAAGATCACCCTGCAGTTTCCGGAAGAGAAGACGCCGCAGTCGCCGCGTTTCCGCGGTCTGCACGCGCTGCGCCGCTATCCGAACGGCGAGGAACGCTGCATTGCCTGCAAGCTGTGCGAGGCGGTGTGCCCGGCGATGGCCATCACCATCGAGTCGGATCAGCGTGACGACGGCACCCGCCGTACCACGCGTTACGACATCGATCTGACCAAGTGCATCTTCTGCGGTTTCTGCGAGGAAGCCTGTCCGGTCGATGCCATCGTCGAGACGCGCGTGCTCGAGTACCACGGTGAAAAGCGCGGTGACCTGTACTACACCAAGCAGATGCTGCTGGCCGTCGGCGACCGCTATGAAACGCAGATCGCCAAGGACAGGGAAGCGGACTCGAAGTACCGCTGATGGCCGGGCCCGCGCGAGCGGGCAGGGCTCAAGGGAACGGACAAGAACGAATCGATGATGGATTTCCAGACCGCAGTTTTCTTCTTCCTCAGCGCCATCCTGGTCGCTGCATCGCTGCGCGTCATCACTGCGCGCAACCCGGTGCACGCGGCGCTTTACCTGGTGCTGTCCTTCTTCACCGCCGGTGGCATCTGGATGCTGCTGCAGGCCGAGTTCCTCGCGATCGCGCTGGTGCTGGTCTATGTCGGCGCGGTGATGGTGCTCTTCCTCTTCGTCGTGATGATGCTGGACATCAATATCGAGCGGATGCGCGAGGGCTTCTGGGCCAATCTGGTACCGGGCCTCATCGTAGCTGGCCTGATGCTGGCCGAGATGTTCGCCGTGCTGGGCGCCAAGTACTTCTCGGCTGACCGCATGCCGGCGCCCGAGGCCGCCGCCGCCGGCTACAGCAACACCAAGGAACTCGGGCGGCTGATCTACACCGAGTACGTGTATCCGTTCGAACTCGCCTCGGTCATCCTGCTGGTCGCCATCATCGCGGCCATCGCGCTGACCATGCGCAAGCGCAAGGACACCAAGTTCCAGGAACCGGCCAAGCAGATCGCGGTGCGCCGTGAAGACCGCGTGCGCCTGGTGTCGATGCCGGCCGAGAAAGACTGAGAAAAGAAGCGCACGACATGACCTCCTTGCCCCTTTCCTACTTCCTGATGCTGGGCGCCGTGCTGTTCGCGATCAGCGTGGTCGGCATCTTCCTGAACCGGAAGAACCTCATCGTTCTGCTGATGGCGATCGAACTGATGCTGCTGGCGGTGAACATGAATTTCGTCGCCTTCTCGCACTACCTCGGCGACCCGTCCGGCCAGATCTTCGTTTTCTTCATCCTTACCGTAGCCGCCGCGGAATCCGCGATCGGGCTGGCCATCCTCGTGGTGCTGTTCCGCAACCTGAACACCATCCACGTCGATGATCTGGACAGCCTGAAAGGTTGAGCGACATGACATCGATGCAAAAGCTCTATCTGCTCGTCCCGCTCGCGCCGCTGTTCGGCGCCATCATCGCCGGTCTGTTCTGCCGCGTCATTCCGCGCTGGGTCGCGCACAGCGTCACCATCCTCGGCGTCGCCGTGGCGCTGGTCGCGTCCTGGGTCATCTTCCAGGACGTGCAGGCCGGCAACAGCTTCAATGGCGCGGTCTACACCTGGGCGACCAGCGGCGATCTGAAGATGGAAATTGGCTTCCAGATCGACAAGCTGACCGTGATGATGATGCTCGTGGTCACCTCGGTGTCGCTGATGGTGCACCTCTACACCATCGGCTACATGGCCGAAGATCCCGGCTACAACCGTTTCTTCTCCTACATTTCGCTGTTCACCTTCTCGATGCTGATGCTCGTCATGAGCAACAACTTCGTGCAGCTGTTCTTCGGCTGGGAAGCGGTGGGTCTGGTTTCCTATCTGCTGATCGGTTTCTGGTTCAAGCGCCCGACCGCGGTGTATGCCAACCTGAAGGCCTTCCTGGTGAACCGCGTCGGTGACTTCGGCTTCCTGCTCGGAATCGGCCTGATCGCCGCCTACGCCGGCACGCTCAATTACGCCGAGGTGTTCGCCAAGCGTGAGGAGCTGGTGGCCATGACGGTCGCCGGCACCGACTGGCCGCTGCTCACCGCGGTCTGCATCGGCCTGTTCATCGGCGCGATGGGCAAGTCGGCGCAGGTGCCGCTGCACGTGTGGCTGCCGGATTCGATGGAAGGCCCGACCCCGATTTCGGCGCTGATCCACGCAGCGACGATGGTGACGGCCGGCATCTTCATGGTCACCCGTATGTCGCCGCTGTTCGAACTGTCGGAGACCGCGCTGTCCTTTGTGCTGGTGATCGGTGCGACGACTGCGCTGTTCATGGGCTTCCTCGGCATCATCCAGAACGACATCAAGCGCGTCGTGGCCTATTCGACGCTGTCGCAGCTCGGCTACATGACGGTGGCGCTGGGCGTGTCGGCCTACTCGGCCGCGGTGTTCCACCTGATGACGCACGCCTTCTTCAAGGCGCTGCTCTTCCTGGGCGCCGGCTCGGTCATCATGGGCATGCACCACGACCAGGACATGCGCAATATGGGCGGCCTGTGGAAGTACATGCCTATCACCTGGTTCACCTCGCTGCTCGGCTCGTTGGCGCTGATCGGCGTGCCTTTCCTGTCCGGCTTCTACTCGAAGGACTCGATCATCGAGGCGGTGCATTTCTCGACGATACCGGGCGCCGGCTACGCCTACTTCTGCGTGGTCGCCGGTGTGTTCATTACCGCCTTCTACTCCTTCCGCATGTACTTCCGCGTGTTCCACGGCCCGGAGAACTTCGGCAAGGCGCACGACGATCATCACGCGCACGGCGACGATCATCACGATGATGACCACCACGACGAACACCACGGCCTTGCGCCGGGCGAGAAGCCGCACGAGTCGCCGTGGGTGGTGTGGGTGCCGCTGGCGCTGCTGGCCATACCGTCAGTTTTCATCGGCTACTTCACCGTGCAGCCCATGCTGTTCGGCGACTGGTTCGACGGCGTCGTGACGGTGCTGCCTGAGCACGACGTGCTGGCCAAGGTCGGCGAGCACTTCCACTCCGCAGCCGGCATGGCGATGCACGGTTTCACCGCGCTGCCGTTCTGGCTCGCGCTGGGTGGCGTCGTGCTGGCCTGGGTCATGTACATCGCGATGCCCTCGCTGCCGGGCCGAATCGCGCCGATCTTCCGCCCGATCAATGTGGTGCTCGAGAACAAGTACTACTTCGACCGCTTCAACGAGATCGTCTTCGCCGGTGGCGCCCGTCTGCTGGGTCGCGGCCTGTGGGCCGCGGGCGACCGCACGATCATCGACGGTGTGCTGATCAACGGTTCCGCCTCGGCTGTCGGTGCGTTTGCGCGCCTCGCCCGCGGCATACAGACCGGGTACATCTACCGCTACGCGTTTGCAATGGTGATCGGTGTCTGTCTCCTGCTGCTGTGGAGACTGGGCTTCAAGTGATGTGGTGCGGGCGGTGAGGATGCCGCCCGTGGCGTGAATTCAGAGGGAGTGCCAGACGCGGTTGCCCTGACCGGTGAACGTGTCGGCTGAACAAACAAAGAAATGACCGATATTCCCCTTCTCAGTCTTGCCGTATGGCTGCCGATTGCCGGTGGTCTGCTCGTGCTCGCCAGTGGCGACGGCCGTAATGTGGCCTTCTCGAAACTGATCGCGCTGGTCACGGCCATCTTCGGCTTCCTGGTCACGATTCCGCTCTACACCGGCTTCGATACCGCCAGTGCCGGCATGCAGTTCGTCGAGTTGATGCCCTGGGTACGCGACTACAACATCAACTATCACCTCGGTGTCGATGGCATCTCGATGCCCTTCGTCATCCTGAACAGCTTCATCACGGTGCTCGTGGTGATGGCCGGCTGGACGGTGATCGAGTACAAGCCCTCGCAGTACTTCGCCGCCTTCCTGATCATGTCGGGCCTGCTGAACGGCATCTTCTCGGCGCTCGACGGCATCCTGTTCTACGTGTTCTTCGAAGCGTCGCTGATCCCGCTGTATCTGGTCATCGGTGTGTGGGGCGGCAAGAACCGCGTCTATGCGGCCTTCAAGTTCTTCCTCTACACGCTGCTCGGTTCGCTGCTGATGCTGGTCGCGCTGCTCTACCTGTTCCACAAGAGCGGCAGCTTCGCCATCCTCGACTGGCACCGCGAGCCGCTGGCGATGACCGCGCAGTCGCTGATCTTCTGGGCCTTCTTCGCCAGCTTCGCGGTGAAGGTGCCGATGTGGCCGGTGCACACCTGGCTGCCGGACGCCCACGTCGAGGCGCCGACCGGCGGTTCGGCCGTCCTGGCGGCGATCGGCCTGAAGCTCGGCGCCTACGGCTTTCTCCGGTTCTCGCTGCCCATCGTGCCAGACGCGGCCCAGCACTTCGCGCCGGTGGTGATCGGCCTGTCGCTGATCGCCGTCATCTACATCGGCCTGGTCGCGCTGGCGCAGACCGACATGAAGAAGCTGGTCGCCTATTCGTCGATCTCGCACATGGGCTTCGTCACGCTGGGCTTCTTCATCTTCAATCCGCTGGGCATCGAAGGCGCCCTGGTGCAGATGATTTCGCACGGCTTCGTGTCGGCCGCGATGTTCCTCTGCATCGGCGTGCTCTACGACCGCATGCACACCCGCAACATCGCCGACTACGGTGGCGTCGTGAATACGATGCCGAAGTTTGCCGCGCTGTTCCTGCTGTTCGCGATGGCCAACGCCGGCCTGCCGGCCACCTCCGGCTTCATCGGCGAATTCATGGTCGTGCTCGGCGCCATCCAGTTCAATTTCTGGACCGGCTTTGCCGCCGCCACCACGCTGATTCTCGGCGCGGCTTACACCTTGTGGATGTACAAGCGCGTGGTGTTCGGCGATGTCGCCAACAGCCACGTTGCCGAACTGAGCGACATCAATGCGCGCGAAATGCTCATCCTCGGTGTGCTGGCGGTGTGCACGCTGGCCATGGGCATCTGGCCGCAGCCGGTGACCGAAATCATGCATGCGACCGTGAACCAGCTGCTCGACCATGTCGCAGCCGGCAAGCTCTGACGGACCAAAAGAATGAACTTCCCTCTGCCTGACTTCTTCCCCGCATCGGCCGAAATCTTCGTGCTGGTGATGGCCTGCGTCGTGCTGCTCGCAGACCTCTTCAAGTCCGAACGCCAGGGCTGGCTGCCTTACCTGCTCACGCTGGCGACGCTGGCCGGCGCCTTCGCCATCCAGGCCGGTACCGCCGGACCGGACACGACGCTCACCTTCAGCGGCATGTTCGTCGATGACCGCCTCGCCGACGTGCTGAAGAGCTGTCTCTACATCACCGTGTTTGCTGTCGTCGTCTACAGCCGCGATTACCTGATGGCGCGCGGTCTGGAGCGTGGCGAGTACTACCTGCTGGTACTGTTCGCGACGCTGGGCATGCAGGTGATGATTTCGGCCAACCACTTCCTGACGCTCTACCTGGGCCTGGAACTGCTGTCGCTGGCGATCTACGCGCTGGTCGCGCTGGACCGAGAATCGGCGCGCTCGACCGAAGCGGCGATGAAGTACTTCGTGCTCGGCGCGCTGGCGTCCGGCCTGCTGCTGTACGGCATGTCGATGATTTATGGTGCGACCGGGACGCTGGAAATTTCCGCCATCGCCCGCAAGCTGTCCGACCCGGCCACCAATATGGACGTGCTGCGCTTCGGCCTGGTCTTCCTGGTCGCAGGCCTGGCCTTCAAGATCGGCGTCGTGCCTTTCCACATGTGGATTCCCGACGTCTATCACGGCGCGCCGACCGCGATCACGCTGCTGATCGGCTCGGCGCCCAAACTGGCCGGTTTCGCGATGGCGATCCGCCTGCTGGTCAACGGCCTGCCGACGCTGGCGGTAGAGTGGCAGCAGATGCTGATGCTGCTCGCCATCCTGTCGATCGCGCTCGGCAACGTGGTCGCCATCGCGCAGACCAATGTCAAGCGCATGCTGGCCTACTCGACCATTTCGCACATGGGCTTCATGCTGCTCGGTCTGGTCAGCGGCGTGATCGAACTGCGTGCCTCGGGTGACATCCATCTGTCCTACGCCTTCGGCAGCGCGATGTTCTACACCATCGCCTACGTGCTGATGAGCTCGGCCGCCTTCGGCACGCTGCTGGTGCTGACGCGCGCTGGCGTCGAAGCGGAAACGCTGGACGACCTGAAGGGCCTGAACCGTCGCAGCCCGTGGTTCGCCGCGGTGCTGATGATGGTCATGTTCTCGATGGCCGGCATTCCGTTCTTCATCGGCTTCTTTGCCAAGCTCGCTGTGCTGCAGGCGGTCGTCGCGGCCGGCTACATCTACACGGCGGTGTTCGCCGTGCTGCTGTCGCTGATCGGCGCCTTCTTCTACCTGCGCGTCGTCAAGCTGATGTACTTCGACGAGCCGCTCGACAACAGCCCGCTGGTCGCCTCCGGCGAAATGCGCGCGCTGCTGTCGGTCAATGCGCTGGCGATCGCGCTGATCGGCCTGATGCCGCAGTCGCTGCTCGCATTGTGTGCATCTGCCCTCGGCCAGGCGCTGAAGTAAGCGACGGATGGCGGACGACCTGACCGAAAGCACGCTGGATAGCCGTCAGGTCTACGACGGCGTCCTGCTCAAGGTCTATCAGGATCAGGTCCGGCTGCCGGACGGCAAGCAGGCGATCCGCGAGTACATCAAGCATCCGGGCGCCGTCGTCATCATCGCCATCCTGCCGGACGGGCGCATGGTGTTCGAGCGTCAGTTCCGCTACGGCCCGCGGCGCGTCTTCCTCGAATTTCCGGCCGGCAAGATCGATCCGGGCGAACCGATCGAACAGACGGCCATCCGCGAACTGCGCGAGGAAACCGGCCACGAGGCCGACAGCTGGGAACATCTCGGCACGATGCACCCCTGCATCGGCTATTCCGACGAGCGCATCGAAATCTTCCTCGCCCGCGGCCTGCGCCATGTCGGCGCTTCGCTCGACGAGGGTGAATTCCTCGAAGTGACGGCGCTGTCGCTGGAAGCCGCGATGTCGGCCGTGTGGCGTGGCGAACTGACCGACGCCAAGACGCTGGCCGCCCTGATCTGGGCGCAGCGCGTGTTCGCACAGGGCTTCTGAGCCGCAGCATTCGAGTCGCTGATCCGTCGGCCGCCGGACGCTGCTGGCAGGCCGTTGTCGGGGTCAGAAGACCCCTCCCACAGAACCGTCCTCTTTGCTCCTGCCGCGGATTGGGCGCCTCAACCTGTGGGAGCGGCCTTGGCCGCGACTGCGGCGCTTGCGTCCGACAGAGGGTTATCTATGTCCGACTTACTCGGCGATGCGCTGGATGGGCTGGTCCTGACAGTGCGCAAGCCAGGCGCTCGCCGGCCCGATGCCCGGAATCACCACGTCCGGAGATACCTCCAGCAGCGGCAGCAGCACGAAGGCGCGCAGATGCGCGCGCGGGTGCGGCACGTTCAGCGTGTCGGTGTTGATCACGCGGTCCTCGTACAGCAGCACGTCCAGATCCAGCGTACGCGGCGCGTTCAGGAATTCGCGCACGCGGCCGTGCGTGCGCTCGATGTCGAGCAGGGCGTCGAGCAGGGCCTGCGGTTCCAGCGTCGTCCGCACGCGCGCAACGGCGTTGATGAAATCGGGCTGGTTGTCGTAGCCGATCGGCGCCGTGCGATAGAGCGACGATTTCCGTTCGAGCACGATGCCCGGCGCTGCGGCCAGTTCGTCGAGCGCTGCGCGTACCTGCTTTTCCGGATCCGCCAGGTTGGCGCCGAGCCCGATGTGGGCGATGTGGGTGGGGGCTTCTTGGCTCATGTCGTGTTCTCGTGATCTGGCCGCACTTTAGCACCGCCGGCCGCAGCGCCTCCGCGCTGCGGCGCCATTGTGGCGGCCGCGACACGGCGCAAACCTAATCTGGATCAAGGTGCACCGTCCGCCCGGCGGGCACAGTGCGCGCCATCCACGAAAGGAGCCGCGATGTCCGCACTCGAACTGAAGCAGGAACACGTACTTGGCCTCGCGCCGATGGACGACATCCACCGCGAATTCATGCAGTTGCTGGCCCGTCTCGACGATGCGACGGCACCCGCTGCGCTGCCGTTACTCGATGAACTGGTGGCGCACACCGAAGCGCATTTCGCGCAGGAGGATGTCTGGATGGAAGCGTCGGACTTTCCGCCGCTGCACTGCCATCGCGGCGAACACGAGCGCGTGCTCGAGGTGCTGCGTGAGGTCAGACGCCTGGCGGCGGCCGGCGACGCGGGCATCGTGCATACGCTGGTGCGCGAACTGCCGGTGTGGTTCGAGCACCACGCCTCGACCATGGACACCATGCTGGCCGAGCACATCGCCCGCACCGGCTACGACGCGCGGACGACGCTACCAGAACTTGCGGAAGCCTGATCGTTCCGCTCAGACGCGGTCGCGCATCAGGCGCGCCTTTTCGCGCTCCCAGTCGCGCTTCTTCTCGGTCTCGCGCTTGTCGAACTGCTTCTTGCCCTTGGCGAGACCGATCTCGAGCTTGATGCGGCCACGCGTGTAGTGCAGGTTCAGCGGCACCAGCGTGTAGCCGGCGCGCTCGACCAGACCGATCAGCTTGCTGATCTCGTTCGCGTGCAGCAGCAGCTTGCGGCTGCGCGTCGGGTCGGGCTTGATGTGGGTGGAGGCGGTCGGCAGCGGCGACACGTGCATGCCTATCACGTACACCTCTTCGCCCTTGAGCACCACATACGCCTCCTTCAGCTGCGTACGGCCGGCGCGGATCGCCTTCACCTCCCAGCCTTCGAGCACGAGGCCCGCTTCGAAGCGTTCCTCGATGAAGTAGTCGTGAAAGGCCTTCTTGTTGTCGGCAATGCTCATGAAGTGAAACCGGTGAGGGGCGTGCTGAAATGAAATCGGGGCTGCGTAGGGGGCGCTGCCGCGGATAGAATTGCGATTTTACCTTCTGATGACATGGCTGAAGTCCGAAAAACCGTGCTCATCGAGCGCAGTGCCGAACAGATGTTCCGCCTCGTCGATGACGTGGAACACTATCCGCAGTTCCTGCCCTGGTGCGGCGGCAGCCAGCTGATCGAACGCACCGAGGTGCTGACCCGCGCGCGCATCGACATCAACTACCACGGCGTCAAGGCTCACTTCGTCACCGCCAACGACAAGGTGTTCCCGCGCAGCATGACCATCCGCCTGGTCGAAGGACCGTTCAACAGGCTGGACGGCACCTGGCTGTTTACGCCGCTGGGCGAGGTCGCGTGCAAGGTCGAGTTCAACCTGCATTACGAGTTTTCAAGCCGGCTGATCGAGAAGGTGGTCGGGCCGGTGTTCAGCCATATCGCCAACACCTTTGTTGACGCCTTCGTGAAGCAGGCCGATCGCCAGTACGGGCAGGGAACGCAGTGATGAGCGACAAGATCCACGTGCAGGTTGCCTATGCGCTGCCCGAGCGGCAGGACATCGTGACGATGGAACTGGCTGCAGGTGCTACCGCGCAGCAGGCAGTCGAGGCGTCCGGGCTGCTGCAGAAGTATCCGGACATCGATCTGGCGAAGAACAAGCTCGGCGTCTTTTCCAAGCTGGTCAAGGCCGACCAGGTGCTGCGTGATCGCGACCGCGTGGAAATCTACCGCGCGTTGATCGCTGACCCGAAGGAAGTGCGGCGACAGCGCGCCGCCGAGGGCAAGGTGCTCAAGAAGGGCGGCGGCGAGGCCGAACCGGCGGCCTGATCCGCACCCTTACTTGCACCACTCCGACACCGATTTCTGCGCTTCTTCCATTTCCTTCGCGCGCCCGGCGTCGTCGAGGAATTCGCGTTCGCCCTGCGTGTTGAAGCGCACGATGCGCTGCCCCGACTGCAGCGCCGCGAGCTTGCTGCGCGCCCGCGTGCAGTTCTCGGCCATCCGGTCTTTCTCGGCCTGTTCCTTGGCCTGTTTGGCTTCCGATTCCAGCCGCTCGTCGCGGCGCTTCTGGAACTCCTGCAGCTTCTCCTGAACCGAACCCGAACTGTCGCCGGACGGCGGCGGCGGATTGATGTTCTTCTTCGTCGCGTTGGCGCCCGGCGGCGGGGTGTCGGAAAAAACGGTGCGTCCCTGGGCGTCCTTGTACTGGTAGACCTGGGCGGCGCAGGCGAGCGGAACACTGAGCAGCACGGCTGCGGCGATACGGACGAGCACTTCACAACTCCTCGATTGAGCGCCTTCTGGCGCGGCTTTCAGGGCCGGGTGCAGACGGCTGCGTTGACCGGCGTATAATACGTTTTTGCTAGTTGGGAAAGTAGTCATGCGTGTTATCCAGAAGGCGCTGACCTTCGACGACGTGCTCCTCGTGCCGGCGCACTCCAATGTGCTGCCGCGCGACGTCAGTCTCAGTACCCGTATCTCCCGCAACATCCGCGTCAATCTTCCGCTGCTGTCCGCCGCAATGGACACCGTCAGCGAAGCCCGGCTGGCCATCGCGCTGGCCCAGGAAGGCGGCCTCGCGATCATCCACAAGAACCTCACCGCCAAGCAGCAGGCCGCCGAAGTAGCCAAGGTGAAGCGTTTCGAAGCCGGCGTCCTGAAGGACCCGATCACCATCTCTCCCGACATGACGGTTCGCGAGCTGCACGGGTTGACACGCAGTCACCGCATTTCCGGTTTCCCGGTGCTCGACGGTGAGCGCGTGGTCGGCATCGTGACCAACCGCGACCTCCGTTTCGAAACCAATCTCGACCAGCCGGTCTCGCGCATCATGACGCCGCGCGAGCGCGTCGTGTTCGTGCGCGAAGGCGCGTCGCTCGACGAAGCGCGCTCGCTGATGCACAAGAACCGCCTCGAACGGGTGCTGGTGCTGGGCGAGAACGACACGCTGCGTGGCCTGATCACGGTCAAGGACATGCTGAAGTTGACCGAACACCCGCTGGCCGCCAAGGACGCGCACGGCCGTCTGCGTGTCGGCGCCGCGATCGGTGTCGGTGAAGGCACCGAAGACCGCGCCGCCGCGCTGGCCGAAGCCGGCGTTGACGTCATCGTCGTCAACACCGCGCACGGCCATTCGCAGGGCGTGCTCGAACGCGTCAGCTGGGTCAAGCGCACCTTCCCGCACATCGACGTGATCGGCGGCAACATCGCCACCGCCGACGCCGCCCGCGCGCTGGTCGATGCCGGCGCCGACGGTGTCAAGGTGGGCATCGGTCCCGGTTCGATCTGCACCACCCGCATCGTCGCCGGTGTCGGCGTGCCGCAGATCACCGCCATTGATAACGTCGCCACCGCGCTCGCATCGACCGACGTGCCGATGATCGCCGACGGCGGCATCCGTTACTCGGGAGACATCGCCAAGGCGGTCGCCGCCGGCGCCAACGCCGTCATGCTGGGCGGTCTGCTCGCCGGTACCGAAGAGGCACCGGGCGAGATCGAACTGTTCCAAGGCCGTTCCTACAAGTCCTACCGCGGCATGGGTTCGCTCGGCGCGATGCAGCAGGGCGCCGCCGACCGCTACTTCCAGGATCCGGCGTCGAACGCCGACAAGCTGGTGCCGGAAGGCGTCGAAGGCCGCGTGCCCTACAAGGGTCCGGTGGTGAATGTGATCACCCAGCTGATGGGCGGCCTGCGCGCATCGATGGGTTACTGCGGCTGCGCCACGGTGGACGAAATGCGCTCGAAGGCGCAGTTCGTCGAGATCACCTCGGCCGGCATCCGCGAGTCGCACGTGCACGACGTGCAGATCACCAAGGAAGCGCCGAACTATCACGTTGATTGAGATTCAAGGTTCAAGCTGCAAGATCCAAGGGGTCTTGCAGCAGCCTGTTCCCAGTCCCGCGGCGGGTCTTTTGACCCGCCGCGCTTTTTCTTGAATCTTGTCTCTTAAGTCTTGCATCCGATCTGCCATGCACAACAAGATCCTCATCCTCGATTTCGGCTCCCAGGTCACCCAGCTCATCGCGCGCCGCGTGCGCGAGGCGCACGTGTATTGCGAAATCCATCCGTGTGACGTGAGCGACGACTTCGTGCGCGGCTTCGGCGCGCAGGGCGTCATCCTGTCCGGCAGTCACATGTCGGCCTACGAGGAATCGACCGATCGCGCGCCGCAGGCGGTGTTCGAACTGGATGTGCCGGTGCTGGGCATCTGCTACGGCATGCAGACCATGGCGCAGCAGCTGGGTGGCAAGGTTGAGGCGGGGACGGTGCGCGAATTCGGCTACGCCGAGGTGCGCGCGCGCGGCCATACGAAGCTGCTCGAAGGCATCGAGGATTTCCGCACCGCGCAGGGCCACGGCATGCTCAAGGTGTGGATGAGTCACGGCGACAAGGTGACCGAACTGCCGCCGGGCTTCGTCGTGATGGCGTCGACTGACAGCTGTCCGATCGCCGGCATGGCCGACGAAGCCCGCCGCTTCTACGGCGTGCAGTTCCACCCGGAAGTCACTCATACGGCGCGCGGCGCCGACCTGCTGCGCCGCTTCGTGCTCGACGTGTGCGGCTGCCAGGGCGACTGGATCATGGGCGACTACATCGCCGAAGCGGTCGAACGCATCCGCGAACAGGTGGGTGACGAAGAGGTCATCCTCGGCCTGTCGGGCGGTGTCGATTCGTCGGTGGCCGCGGCGCTGATCCATCGCGCCATCGGCGACCAGCTCACCTGCGTGTTCGTTGACCACGGCCTGCTGCGCCTGAACGAGGGGCAGATGGTGATGGAGATGTTCGCCGGCCGTCTGCATGCGCGGGTGATCCACGTCGATGCCGCTGACCAGTTCCTCGGTCACCTGAAGGGCGTGTCCGACCCGGAAGCCAAGCGCAAGATCATCGGCCGCGAATTCGTCGAGGTGTTCAAGGCGGAAGCCGCCAAGCTGAAGGCGGGCGGGCAGGGCCACAAGGGCGCGACCTTCCTCGCCCAGGGCACCATCTACCCGGACGTGATCGAGTCCGGCGGCGCCAAGAGCAAGAAGGCCACGACGATCAAGAGCCACCACAACGTCGGCGGCCTGCCGGAACAGCTGGGCCTCAAGCTGCTGGAACCGCTGCGCGAACTGTTCAAGGACGAAGTGCGCGAGCTGGGTGTGGCCCTCGGCCTGCCGCGCGACATGGTGTACCGCCACCCCTTCCCGGGCCCCGGTCTGGGCGTGCGCATCCTCGGCGAAATCCACGCCGAGTACGCCGACCTGCTGCGCCGCGCCGACGCCATCTTCATCGAGGAACTGCGCGCCACCATCGACCCGCAGACCGGCAAGAGCTGGTACGACCTGACCAGCCAGGCCTTCGCCGTCTTCCTGCCGGTGAAATCGGTCGGCGTGATGGGCGACGGCCGCACCTACGAATGGGTCGTCGCGCTGCGCGCGGTGCAGACCCAGGACTTCATGACCGCCCACTGGGCCGAACTGCCGCACAGCCTGCTCGGCCGCGTCAGCAACCGCATCATCAACGAGGTGCGCGGCATCAATAGGGTGGTCTACGACATCTCGGGCAAGCCGCCGGCGACGATCGAGTGGGAGTGATTCCGCACCGCTGCACTGCCAGAAACCACGACGAACCCCGGGCCTGTCCCGGGGTTTTCTTTTTTGCGCGTTGCCGTTCGCTCGCGATTGCCGCCCGCGCCCTCCCTCTCTACAATGCGAACAATTATCAATTGCATTGATGCCTGTCCGCAGCAGCGGACCGGGCGCGAGGGGAGTGCGCTGTGCGGACTGTCGAATGTGAGCTGCAGCGGGAGGCGGAGGATCTCTACCGGGGTCATCACGGTTGGCTGCAGGGCTGGCTGCGCCGCAAGCTGGGCGACGCGATGGAAGCGGCTGACATCGCGCAGGACGTGTTCATCCGCGTGCTGACGCGGCAGCAGCCGCTGCGCCCGCACGAGCCACGCGCCTATCTGTCCACCATCGCGCGCGGTCTGGTGATTGACCACTGGCGCCGGCGCGCCCTCGAACGCGCCTGGCTCGATACGCTGGCCGTGCTGCCGGAAGCCGAAGCGCCGTCGCCGGAAAACAGGCTGCTGGTGCTGGAGACGCTGATCGAGATCGACCGCATGCTCGACAGCCTGAAGCCGCAGGTGCGTACCGCTTTCCTGTGGGCGCAGCTCGAAGGCCTCAGCTGCCCGCAGATCGCCAGCCGGCTCGGTGTGTCGCTGGCCACCGCCGAGCGCTATGTCGCCCGCGCGCTGCGTCACTGCTACGCGATGCGCTTCGAGTCGTGAGCAAAGCCCTCACTGCCACGGCCGGCGAGCGCCTGCCGGACGACATCGTCGATGCGGCGATCGCCTGGTCGGTGCGGCTGGACTACAACGCAGCGACGCCTGCAGCGCAGCAGGCTTTCGCGCGCTGGCTCGACGCCGACCCGCGCCACGCGCAGGCGTGGGGCAGGGTGGCGGCGCTGCGTAGCGGCTTCTCCGGCCTGCCGGCAAGGCTGGCGCAGGACGTACTGCAGGCCGCCGAGGCGGGGCGCCGCGGGGCCACGGCCGGCCGGCGGCGCGCCTTGCGTGTGCTGTCGCTGTCCGGTGTGGCGCTGGCGAGCGGATGGGCGGTGCGCGAAACCATGCCCTGGCAGCGTCTGCTGGCCGACGCGAGCACGGCGGTGGGCGAACAGCGCACGCTGCGTCTGGCCGACGGCAGCGTGGTGATGCTGAATACCGACAGTGCCATCAGCAGCGATTTCTCCGACCAGCGCCGCGTGCTGGTGCTGCATCGTGGCGAAATCATGATCACCACCGGCGACGACGCGGGCGCTGCCGCGAAGCGCCCGTTCTGGGTCAGCACGCCCTTCGGCACGCTGCGCGCGCTGGGCACCCGTTTCGTCCTACGGCTCGAGCACTCTGAGGTGCGGGTCAGCGTGCAGGACGGCGCAGTCGAGGTGCATCCAGCCGAGGGCGGGGCGACGGTCGTGATCCACAGCGGCGAACGCGGTCTGCTCGGCCCGGCCGGCATCTCGCCGCCGGTCGTGGCGGATGCGGATGACGATGCGTGGACTGAGGGCGTCATCACCGGCCGCGACATGCGGCTGGCCGACCTGCTGGACGAACTGTCGCGCTATCGCAGCGGCCGCATCGTCTGCGATCCGCGGATCGCGGACTGGCGCGTGTCCGGCGTGTTTCACGTGCGTGACACCGACCGCGCGCTGCGCTTCCTGATGCAGGTGCAGCCGGTCAGCGTTCGCTACCGCACCCGCTACTGGGTCATCGTCGAGCCCGATCAGGCGGGTTGAGCACGGCCGCGCAAGAAATTTTCCGGTGAAGTGAGGGGATCCGCCGTCTGGTCCGGCCTCTGCAGTGAAGGCGCCCGTTTCGGGGCTGCTCTTCCAACCGGACCTGAAATAAGCCATGAACACTCCTTCCTCCGTGCCGGCCTTGCCTGCGCGTCCGCTTCCGCCGCTGACAGCCCTTTCCGCCGCGCTGCGCATCGCCCTGCTGGGTCTGACCCTGACGACCACCGCGCTGCCGCAGTTGGCGCAGGCACAGGAGGCCGCGGCGCCGGCTGCGGCCGGCGTGCTGCATTTCAGCCTGCCCGCCGGACCGCTCGCCACGGCGCTCGACCGCTATGCGCGCATCGCCGGCATCAATGTGTCCTACGAGGCGGAGCAGCTGGCCGGCGTGCGTTCGCGCGGGCTGGAGGGCGATTACACCGCTGACGCCGCGTTGCGGGCACTGCTCGCCGACACCGGCTTCGAGGCAGTCGCGCGTGGCGAAGGCGGCTACACCGTGCGCCGGAGTACCGCACCGCGTCCGTCGGCGAACGCCGAAGTGCCGGTGCTCGATGCCGTGCGGGTGCGCGCCGACGCCGAATCCCTGCATCCGCTGCCAGCCCTGCAGGCCGGCGGCCAGATGGCGCGCGGTGGTCGCCTGGGCATGCTGGGCAACGCCGACGTGATGGACGCGCCGTTCAGCGTCAGCAGCTACAGCGTCGGCATGATCGAAGACAGGCAGGCGCTCAGCGTGGCCGACGTCGTCGGCAACGACCCGTCGATCCGCATTTCCGGGCATCCGGGCGACATCCTCGACACCTTCTTCATCCGCGGCTTCCCGATCGGCGACCAGAACGCGGGCGAGATCGCCTTCGACGGCGTGCATGGCGTGGCGCCGAACTACCGCGTGCTGGTTGATTACGCCGAGCGCGTCGAGGTGATCAAGGGGCCGACCGCGTTGCTCTACGGCATGTCGCCGGCCAGCAGCGTGGGCGGCACCATCAATATCGTGCCCAAGCGGGCCGGCGCCGACGACCTCACGCGCTTCACCGCGAGCGCGTCGCCGAATGCGCAGTACGGCGGCCACCTCGACCTGAGCCGCCGCTTCGGTCCGGATC
Source organism: Methyloversatilis sp. (assembly GCF_965284615.1). GTDB lineage: Bacteria > Pseudomonadota > Gammaproteobacteria > Burkholderiales > Rhodocyclaceae > Methyloversatilis. Next base: position 3,019,628 of record NZ_OZ260098.1, on the reverse strand, counting down.
GTCGCCTCGGTCTGCGCTTCAACGGCAGCGTGCGCGACGGCGACACCGGCATCGACAAGCAGTCGCGCGCGGCCACGGTGGGCGCGCTGGCGCTCGACTACAGCGGCGACAGGCTGCGCGCCACGCTGGATATCGTCGATCAGCGGGAAGACATCGACGCGCCGTCGCGCCGTCCTTTCCTCGGCGCTGGCGTGGCCGTGCCGTCGGCACCGGACGGTCGGCGCAACGTGTCGCAGCGCTGGGAGCGTTTCGAAACCGAGGACCAGTCGGTGCTGGCGCGCGTCGAGTACGCGGCGAGCGAACAGCTCACGCTGTTCGCCAGCGTCGGCGGCGGACGCACCCGGGTCGATCGCCTGTTCGGCAACCCGACCGTGCTGAATGCCGCCGGCGACACCAGCACGGTGCCGCAGCGCTTCCGCTTCGACGTCAACCGCAGCACCGCCGAAGCAGGCCTGCGCGCGCGCTTCGAAACCGGGCCGGTGCGGCACGCGGTGAGCGCGCAGGTCAGCACCTATCGTGACCGTCTCGGGCGCATTTCGGCCAACGGCACCGCGGTGCTGTCCAATCTGTACGCGCCCTTCAACAGCCCGGCGCAGGACGTGCAGCTGGCGGGCGACGTGCCGCGCGTGTCGGACACCGAACTGAGCGGCGTCGCGCTGTCCGACACGCTGTCGATGTACGACGAGCGCCTGCAGCTCACGCTGGGCGTGCGCCGCCAGCGGGTGGAAACCGACAACTTCAATCCGCTGAACGGCGCGCTGACGACCGCCTACGACGAAAGTGCGCTGACGCCGCTGGTCGGCATCGTCGTCAAGCCGTGGCAGCGGGTGGCGCTGTACGCCAACCACATCCAGGGTCTGAGCCGCGGCGACATCGCGCCGCCGTCGGCCAGCAATGCCGGCGAAGTGTTCGCACCGTACAAGGCGCGGCAGAACGAAGTGGGCGTGAAGGCGGAGATCGGCGGCGTCATCGCCACACTGAGCGCCTTCCAGATCACCAAGCCGAGCGGCCAGCTGACCGGCACCGTGTTCGCGGTCGATGGCGAACAGCGCAATCGCGGCGTCGAACTGGCGTTGTCCGGCGAAGCCGCACCCGGCCTGCGTCTGCTCGGCGGCGTGACGCTGCTCGACGCCGACCTGACGCAGACCAATTCGGCCGCCACGCTGGGCCGTACCGCCGTCGGCGTGCCGTCCTTGATGGCCAACCTCGGCGCCGAGTGGGACGCAACCTTCCTGCCCGGCGTCACGCTGACCGGCAACGTGGTGCACACCGGCAGCCAGTACGTTGACCGCGCCAACACGCTGCGCGTACCGAACTGGACCACCGTCGATGTCGGTGCGCGCTACCGCACCACGGTCGCCGGCCGCGCCACCGTCTTCCGCGCCCAGTTGCGCAATGCCTTCGATCGCAACTACTGGGCTGGCGTGTCGCAGTACGGCAGCCTGGTGCAGGGTGCGCCGCGCACGCTGCTGCTGTCGGCCACCGTCGATTTCTGAGCGCGGGGTGAGCACGATGAAGGCATTCCGCATCACGGCGGCGCTGCTTCTGGTGGCCATGACAACGCCCAGCTGGGCGCACGGCATCTGGTTCGCCCAGCGCGCCGGGCGGCTGGCGCTGGTCTATGGCGAGGGCGCCGAGGACGTCGAGGTGTTCAGCCGCCGAGACCGCATCACGGCGCTGCAGGCTTTCGATGCCGCCGGTCGTCCGGTGGCGGTGCGTACCGTGCCGGCCGAGCCCATGCTGTTCGTCAGTGCCGACACCGCGGCCACCGTGCTGGCGGCGACGATGGACAACGGCCACTGGTCGCGCCTGCCCTCCGGCAAGTGGACGGCCGGCACGAAGGGAACGGTGCCCGGCGCAACCGTCACCGGCCGCTACCTGAAGTACGGCACCTACCTGCTGGCGGAACCGGCCGGTGAATTGCAGCCGGTGGCCGGCATGGCCTTCCAGATCGTGCCGGTCGGCAAGCGCTTTCCGCAACACCGCGGCGATGTGCTGACGGTACGCGTGCTGTACGAGGGGCGGCCGCTGCCCGGCGTCGAGGTGTGGCCGGATCTGGTCAACGATCCGGACGGCGCTTCGGTGCGGACCGGTGCCGATGGCCTGGCGACCGTCGTGGTGCGCAACCAGGGACTCAACGTGATCCGCGCCGAATACCTTGCGCGCGGCGATGCCGACGGCAAGCTGGATCAGGTCGAGCACTTCGCCACCCTCAGTTTCGCACTGAAGCCGCCCGCCGACTGAGCGCCCGGCTGCGTTCGGTCTGCCGGCGGAGGTTCGCCAGTGCCGGCAGACTGTAAAAATTCCAGCTTTTCCGGTCTGTTTGCGCGCGAGGATATTGTCGGCCGCACCCAACCGGTGCAGTCTCCGCTTGTTACAAAGCGTAAGCGGATATCACTACCTTGCACCGAAGACTGGACCCAGCAAGCACGACGATCCTGATCGTCAACGACATGTCGGAAAACCTTGAGGTGCTCGACGGCCTGCTGCGAACCGCCGGATATCGCGTGAAGGCGGCGAAGAACGGCGTCGCCGCGCTGCGGCTGGCAAGCGATCGTGATGCGCCGTCGCTCATCCTGCTCGACGTGATGATGCCCGGCATGGACGGTTACACGGTTCTCGAGCGTCTGCAGAACGATCCCGCGACCTGCGACATTCCGGTCATCTTCGTCACGGCGCTGACCGAAGCCGGCGACGAGGAAGCAGGGCTGGCCATGGGGGCGGCCGATTACATCTCGAAGCCGATCAAGCCGGCCGTACTGCTGGCGCGCGTGCGCACCCACCTGCAGGCCAAGCTTGCGCGCGACCTGATGCGCGACCACAACGCCTGTCTGGAGGCCGAAGTCAGCCGGCGCATGGAAGAGAACGAGCAGATCCAGGCGGTGAGCATCCGGGCGCTGGCCAATCTGGCCGAAACGCGCGACCACGAGACCGGACGCCACATCCGCCGCACCCAGGCCTATGTGCGCGTGCTGGCCGAGGCGCTGGCCGACGACCCGCGCTTCGCGCCGGTGCTGACCCCGGCCTGGATCGACCTGCTCACCCGTTCGGCGCCGCTGCACGACATCGGCAAGGTCGGCATTCCGGACCACATCCTGCAAAAGCGCGGCAAGCTCGACGCCGACGAGTGGGCGGTGATGAAGACCCACGCCGAAATGGGCGCGCGTGCCATCGAGTTCGCCGAGCGCGACGAGGTCAAGCCGGCCGCCTTCCTCGCCCTGGCGCGCGACATCGCGCACTGGCATCACGAACACTGGGACGGCAGCGGCTACCCGGACGGGCTGGCCGGCGAGGCGATCCCGCTGGCGGCGCGGCTGATGACGGTGGCCGACGTGTTCGATGCGATGATGTCGCGCCGCGTGTACAAGTCGCCATTCCCGGCTGACGAGGTGCGCGCCCACATCGTCGAGCGACGGGGCACGCACTTCGATCCGGACGTGGTCAACGTGTTCATCGAGCGTTATTCCGATTTCATCGACATCGCGAGGCGCCATGCCGACCCGACCTGAGTCGTCCGCCGCGTCGCCATCGGCACAGGCGCGCAGCGACGCGATCTGGGGCATGCGGATGACGGTGCTCGCGTACACCGGCATCGCCTCGCTGTGGATACTGCTGTCCGATGAACTGCTGCTTGCGCTGACTGACGATCCGAAGCGCTTTGCGCTGGCCAGCACCTTCAAGGGCTGGGCCTTCGTTGCCGTCACCGCCGGCGCGCTCTATCTGCTGATGCGCCGCCTGACCGGCCGCGCCCTCGACGCGCTCGAGCGCGAGAACGTGTCGCTGACGGCTCGCGCGCGCGCCGAATCGCTGCTCGATGCGATTGTCCGAAGTTCGTCCGACCCGGTGTTTGCCAAGGACAGCGAGGGGCGCTACCTGGTCAGCAATCCGGAAGTCGTGCGCCTGCTCGGCATTCCCGAGACATCCATGCTCGGCCGCACCGACGCCGAGCTGCTGGCGCCCGAGGTGGCGCGCCGCACGATGGACAACGACCGCATCGTCATGTCCGGCGGGCAGGTGGTGCGCTTCGAAGAGCACCTGCCGACCGCCGACGGCGAACGCATCTTCCTCAGCACCAAGGGCCCGCTGCGCGATGCCGGCGGGCACGTGATCGGCCTCTACGGGGTGGCGCGCGACATCACCGAACGGCTCAACGCCGAGCGTGCGCTGCGCGACAGCGAGGAGCGCTTCCGCACCCTGTTCGAGCATTTCCCGGTGGCCTATCAGTCGCTCGACGCGCAGGGCCGTTTCATCCACGTCAATCCCATGCTGTGTGCGCTGCTCGGCTATCGCGAGGGCGAACTGCTGGGGCGCGCCTTCGGCGATCTCTGGATGCCGGCTGAGCGTGCGGATTTCGCGGCCACCTTCGAGCGTTTCAAGCGCGACGAGCGCATCCAGACCGAACTGCGCCTGCAGCATCGCGACGGCCACGCGGTCGTCGTCTGGCTGGTCGGGCGCGTGCAACTCGATGCACGGGGCTACTTCGAGCGCACGCACTGCGTACTTGCCGACCTGAGCGAGCGGGTGGCGGCCGTACAGGCGCAGGAAGAGCGCGAGACGCTGCTGCGCCAGATCGGTGAGCTGGCGCACATCGGCGCCTGGGCGGTCGATCTCGAAAGCGGCCGCCTGAGCGCCACCGACGAGGTGGCGCGCATCCACGAGGCCGATACGGCGTCGGTCGATACGCTGGCCAGCGCGCTGCAGTTTTTCCGCGAGCAGGACCGGCTGCGTATCGAGGCGGTCATCGACGGCGCGGTCGAGCGGGGCGAACCGTGGGATATCGAGGCGCAGATGTACACCCGCACCGGCCGCCAGAAATGGGTGCGCGTGCTCGGCACGCCGGTGACCGAGAACGGGCGCGTGGTGCGTCTGCGCGGCACCGTGCAGGATATTACCGAACGCCGGCGGATGGAGCTCGAACTGAGCCGCCACCGCACCCATCTGGAGGAGCAGGTGCAGTTGCGCACCGCCGAACTGGCGGTCGCGAAGGAGGCGGCCGAGGCGGCCAACCGCTCGAAGAGCCAGTTTCTTGCCAACATGAGCCATGAGATGCGTACGCCGATGAACGCCATCATCGGACTGACGCATCTGCTGTCGAAATCGCCGCTTGATGCATCACAGAGCGAGCACGCTCGGAAGATCGGCACGGCGGCCAGTCACCTGCGACACATCATCGACGACGTGCTCGACCTTTCGCGCGTCGAGGCCGAGAAGCTGGTGCTCGAATCGGCCGCCTTCCGCCTCGATGCGCTGCTCGAACAGGTGCGCTCGATGATGATCGAGCGCGCCGAGGAACGCGGCCTGGCCCTGCGCGTGCAGACGGACGAAGGCGTGCCGGCGACGCTGCGCGGCGACGTCACCCGTTTGCGCCAGGCCCTGCTGAACTACCTCAGCAATGCGGTCAAGTTCACTGAGCAGGGCAGCGTCACGCTGAGCGTTGCGGTGGTCGAGCGTGGCGACGACAGCGTGCTGCTGCGCTTCGTGGTCAGCGACACCGGCATCGGCATCGAGGCGCACGATCTCGCCCGCCTGTTCAGCGTCTTCGAGCAGGCCGATGCATCGACCACGCGCAAGTACGGCGGTAGCGGACTGGGGCTGTCGATCACACGCCGATTGGCGCGCCTGATGGGCGGCGATGCCGGTGCCAGCAGCGAGCCTGGGCGCGGCAGCCGTTTCTGGTTCACCGCCCGCCTCGGCGTGGTGGCCGACATGGCCGACCCGGTGGCGCCGTTCGTGGTCAACGCGCGGGCGCGCCTGGAGCGGGATTTCGGCCGCAAACGCATCCTGCTGGTCGAAGACCACGACATCAACCGCGAGGTGTTGCTGGCGCTGCTGCGCGATGCCGGCCTGCAGGCCGACGTCGCCGCCGACGGTGTCGAGGCGCTGGAGCACGCGGCCGGACAGCGCTACGACCTGGTGCTGATGGATCTGCAGATGCCGCGCATGAACGGCACCGACGCCACACGTCGTCTGCGCGCGCTTCCAGGCTGGGCGCATGTGCCCATCGTCGCTGTCACCGCCAACGCCTTTGCCGACGACCGCGTGGCCTGTGCGGCGGCAGGACTGGACGACTTCATCGCCAAGCCGGTCGAGCCGGAGGCCTTCTACACGCTGCTGCTGCGCTGGCTCGGCGCCAGCGACGCGGCTTCGGAACCGCCGCCGCGGCCGTGTGCCGGCGAGGCGAGGGCGGTGGTCGAGCGCCTGCTGCCTCTGCTCGAAGGCGGCGACACCCGTGCCGGCGCGCTGGCGCGCGAATCGGCGGCCGTCCTGCAGGCGCTGGGGCCGGATGGCGCGACCCTGCTGCGCTGCATTGCCGCCTTCGACTACGATGCCGCCCTGGCGGCGGCGCGTGCATTGCTGGCGGCGACCTGACGCCAGAACATCCGCACTAAAGATTGATCTGGGGCAGCCGTTGCACCCTGCACGTCATGGTAGGGTCTGTTGACCATCGATTCGTGTGTCCGACAGCGGGCACGTGCGCGCGCCGGGACGGCGCGACGAGCGTGCGGAGTTGCGGACACGCGAGCGAAGCCGCCCTGCCGAGTTGCCGCCAACATTCCTGTCGCCCGGAACCTGCTGCATGACAGAACAACAGATTGCGGGCCGCTTGCCCGGCCGTGTCGTGTCCGCCCTGCGCGCGCTCGTCGCCGGCGTGGTGCTGGCCCTGCTGGCCGGCTGTGGCGACGCGCCGCAGCTGCCGCTGCGCGTCGGTCTCAATCCGTGGGTGGGCTACGATCCGCTGGTGCTGGCACGCGAGCGTGGCCTGTTCGGTCCGTCCGATCTGCGTGTGGTCGAACTCGAGACGAGCAGCGAAAGCGCGCGCCAGTTGCGCAACGGCCTGATCGAGGCGGCGGGGCTGACGCTGCCGGAGGCGGTCGAACTGGCGGCAGCGGGTATCGACGTGCGGGTGGTGGCGGTGCTCAGCCTGTCCAGGGGCGCCGACGCCGTGCTTGCACGCCCCGGCATCGGTTCGGCCGATCGCCTCAGAGGCGGGCGCATCGGCCTCGAAGATACCGCGCTGGCGTCCATCATGCTGCAGCGCCTGCTCGAGGCAGGCGGCTTGAGGCGCGACGAGGTGAGCCTGGTCATGCTGCCGGTGATCGAGCACGAATCGGCGCTGAAGGCGGGCCGTGTCGATGCGGTGATCACCTTCGAACCGGTCATCTCCCGACTGTCGTCGGCCGGCTTCGTCGTCGTGCTCGACAGCGCCAACATGACGGGCGAGGTCGTCGATGTACTGGTGGTGCGCGCTGATGCGCTGCAGGCTCGACCGCATCAGGTGCAGGTGCTGCTGGGTGCGTTCGAAGCCGGGCGGCGCGAAATGCTGGCGCGTCCGGCTGAGGCGGCGAATTCGCTGGCGGCAGGCGCTGACCTCACCGTAGATGAGTACGCGCTCGCTATGTCCCGCCTGAACATGTACAGCGACGCGCAGAGCCAGGCACTGCTCGCCTCACCGACCGATTCGCCGGCGCTGGGTCTGGCACGGCTGTCGAGCGACCTCAAGGCCAGCGGCCGCATGATGGCCGACCCCGACTGGTCGCGCCTGTTCGTGCCCGGCCTGGTACCGGCCCGTGACGGGAAGAGTGCGCAATGAAGCTGCCATCGCGCACCTTGGTGCCGTTGCTGCTGACCGTGTTCGCGCTGCTGCTGGCCGTATTGAACAACATTCTGCAGGTGCGCGAATACCGGCAGCTGGTGGAGTACGAACAGTCGCAGTCGCTGACCGAACGCCTGGGTGTCGAGCAGTCGGTGCTCGACCTGCACATTGCCAACGACAACCTTCCGCAGTTGCGCCGCATGGTGGCCGAACTCGGCCTGCGCCCGAACCTCACGCACGCCTACCTGATCGCGCCCGGCGGGCGCGTCGTCGGTTCGCTGGCGCGCGCCGACGTCGGCCAGCCGCTGGTCAACAAGGTGATGGACCCGGCCGGCAACCCGCTGCTTGCGTTGAATACGTCCCCTGACCGTTCCTTGCGCATCGAGCGTTCGGCCGACGATCGCGCGCTGCTGGCGGTGCTGACGCTGGCGGCCGGTCACCGCCTGCTGGTGCGTACCGATCTCGAACTGCCGCTGGCGCAGCGGCTGCACGCGAGCCGGCTCGAACTGTGGCGCCATGCGGCGACCATCCTGCTGTCCGCGCTGTTGCTGGCGCTGTTCCTGCACCTGATCTGGTTCCGTCGCACGCAGAGGCTGGTCAACGCAGTGCGCGAGGTCGGCCGCGGGCGGCTCGATACCCGCGTCAGCATCGACGGCCGCGACGAACTGGCGCAGATCGGCGGTGCGATCAACGACATGGCGCTGAAGCTGCAGGCGCAGCACACGGCGCTGCGCGACAGCGAGACGCGCATGCGCGCCGTGTTCGAGCAGGCCGGCGTCGGTGTCGCCCGCATCGACAGCCGGCTCGGACGCTTCGTCAACGTGAACGCAAAGTACTGCGCCATCGTCGGCTACAGCCGCGACGAAATGCTGGCGCTCGACTTCATGCGCATCACCTACCGCGACGATCTGGCGGCCGATCTGCAACACATGGAAGCGCTCAAGCGCGGCGATATCCGCGAGTTCTCGATGGACAAGCGCCTGGTCCACAAGGACGGCCACATCGTCTGGGTGAACTTCAGCGTGACGCCGCTGTGGGCGCCGGGTGAGGCGCCCGATTACCACATCGCGGTAGTGCAGGACATCACGTCGCGGCACGAGGCGGAGCAGGCGCTCAAGCTGGAGCGCAATCGCCTGCAGTCGGCCGAGCGCATCGCCCGCCTCGGCAGCTGGGAGTTCTATCCGGCGCTCGGGCGCGGCTGGTGGTCGGAGCAGATGTACGAGTTCTTCGGGCTCGATCCGGCGGCCGGCATCCCGCCGATCGACGACTACCTCGCCTGCGTCACCCGGACGACCGGCCGAGCGTGGCGCTGGCCATGCGACAGATGGCCGAGGCGGCGCCCCACCTTACGCCGACGATCTACCGCACGGCCCCTGAACGCGGGCCGATCCGTCATCTGCAGCCGTCGGCCGAATGCGTCACCGACGCCGCCGGTCGGGTGATCAAGTACACAGGCATGCTGCTCGACGTGAGCGCCTCGGTCGAGGCCGAGCAGGCGCTGCGCGCCTCGGAGGAACGTCTTCGCGCGACGCTCGAATACGCGCCCAACGTGGCGGTGCAGTGGTTCGACCGCGACGGTCGCGTGCTGTACTGGAATCACGCCTCGGCGACGCTGTACGGATGGACCATGGACGAGGCGCTGGGGCGCGGCATCGACGAACTGATGTTCGGCAGCGAGGAGGCGCGCGATTTCGTCGAACTGCTTGCGCGCATCGAGCGCGACAAGGTGCGCATCGGGCCGCTCGAATACACGGTGCGTCACCGCAGCGGTGCGCTGCGTCAGGTCGAGGCCAGCACCTTTGCCATTCCGGGCCTGCAGGGCGAACCGATCTTCGTCTGCATGGACGTCAACGTGACGGCGCGGCGCAGTGCGGAAAAGGCGGTCGAGAAGGAGCGCACCTACCTGCGCACGCTGTTCTCGGCGCTGCCCGATTTCGTCTGGGTGAAGGACATCGAAGGCCGCTACCTGTCGTGCAACCGCATGGTCGAACAGTTCTTCGGCCTGCCAGAGGCTGCCCTGGCCGGCAAGACCGACCACGACTTCTTCCCGACCGAGGTGGCTGACCTCTTCCGCGCGCAGGACGAGGAAACCTTGCGCACCGGGCTGCGCAGCATCCATGAATCCACGGTCACTTCGGACGTGACCGGCGAGTGCCTGCGCGTGCAGACGATCAAGGTACCGATGCGCAGCGAGGACGGCACGCTGATCGGCGTGCTCGGCATGGCGCGCAACATTACCGAACTGCGCGATGCGCAGGACGAACTGCGCGCGCTCAACCGCGACCTCGAACAGCGGGTGTGCGAGCGCACGCAGGCGCTTACCGCGGCGATGAAAGAGCTTGAATCCTTCTCCTACGCCGTGTCGCACGATCTGAAGGCGCCGCTGCGCGGCATCGACGGCTACAGCCGCATCCTGATCGAGGACTACGGTGACCGGCTCGACGAGCAGGCGAAGCGCTTTCTCGGCAATATCCGCAATGGCGCGTCGCAGATGCACGCCCTGATCGAGGATTTGCTGGCCTATTCGCGCATGGAACGGCGCGCGCTGGAGGCGAGCCGCGTCGATCTGGGCGAGCTGATGCGCAGCGTGCTGACGCGTCGCGCCGACGAGATCGCGGCGGCGTCGGCGCAGATCGTCGGTGAGGTGCCGTCGCTCATCGTGCGCGCCGACCGGCAGGGACTGGACCTGGTATTGCGCAACCTGATCGACAACGCGCTGAAGTTCAGTCGCGACGCGAAGCCGCCCACCATCACGCTGAGTGCGCGAAGCGAAGGTGAGCGCATCGTGCTGTCGATACGCGACAATGGCATCGGATTCGACATGAAATACCACGAGCGGATTTTTGAGATATTCCAGCGCCTGCACCGCAGCGAGGAGTTCGCCGGTACCGGCGTCGGCCTGGCGCTGGTGCGCAAGGCGATGCAGCGCATGGGCGGTCGAGTTTGGGCGGAAAGTGCGCCCGGCGAGGGCGCCTGTTTCAATCTGGAGTTTCCTGCATGATCACTGCGGTGAACCAGCAGCAGCCCTTCACGCTGCCCATACTGCTGGTCGAGGACAACCCGGTCGACATCGACCTCACCTGTCGCGCCTTTGCGCGCAGCCACCTGCACAACCCGATCAGCATCGCCCGTGACGGCGAGGAGGCGATCGGCCTGATCGACCGCTGGGAGGCGGGCGAAACGCCGCCGTCGCTGATCCTGCTCGACATCAACCTGCCGCGCGTGAATGGCATCGAGGTGCTGCGCCACCTGAAGGCGCATCCGAAGTACCGGCGCATTCCGGTGGTCGTGCTCAGTTCGTCATCGGAAGACCGCGACCTGCACGACGCCTACGCGCTGGGCGTCAATTCCTTCATCGTCAAACCGGTGGATTTCGATCGTTTCGTCGAGGCGGCGGGACAGATCGAACGCTACTGGTGCGAACTCAACCAGCGCCCGGTGTGATGCGCGTCCTCTACACCGAAGATTCGGAGTTCGACGCCGATCTCACGCAGCGGGCGCTGGCACGCAGCGGGCGCGACATCGAGCTGCAGATCGCGACGACGCTGGCGCATGCGCGCAGCCTGCTCGAATCCGGGCAGTTCGACCTGCTGCTGACCGACCTCAAGCTGCCCGACGGCACCGGGCTGGAACTGCTCGCCCACGTGCGCGAACAGGGCTGGCCGCTCGCCGTCGTCGTGCTGACCGGCTCGGGCGACGGCGATGCGGCGATCGCCGCGCTGAAGGCGGGCGCCGACGACTACCTGATCAAGCGCGACCAGTATCTGGAACGCCTGCCGCGCGTGATGGAAGCGGCCTTGGTGCGTCAGCGTTCGATGAAGGCGCGCCGTGACCGGCCGATACGCGTGCTGTCGGCCGCCGTCGGCGGAAACGAACTGGAGCGCATGCGCATTCACCTGCTGAAGCATGCACCGCACATCCGGCTCGATGCGGTCGTCCGCGTTGACGACGTCGTGCTCCGTTTGCCAGCCGCCGGCGAAGAAGCCGAATTCGACGTGCTGCTGCTCGACGCCGGTCCGCATCCGGCAGACGCGCTCGAACTGGTGCGGCGCATCCGGCTGGAGCGTCTGCTGCAGTTGCCGGTCGTCATGATGGCCGGCCGCGAAAGCGAAGAACTCGCGTCCAGCGCACTGCATCTGGGCGTTGACGACTACCTCGTGCAGCACGAAGGCTATCTGTTCGAACTGCCGTCCACGCTGGAGAAGGTGCACCGTCGTGCCGAACTGGCGCGCGAGGAGCGGCGCCTGCGCGACGCCAACCAGCGTATGGCGCAACTGCTGGCGTCGAGCCCGACCATCGTCTATAGCCTGCACGTGCTCGATGGCGCCGCGCACCCGACCTGGGTGAGCGAGAACGTCAGCCGCATTCTCGGCTACTCGATTGCCGAGGCGATGCAGCCGGGCTGGTGGATCGATCGCCTGCATCCGCAGGATCGCGACCGCGCCCTGGCAGGCATGGCGACGCTGATGCGCGACGGTCATCTGAGCCACGAATACCGATTCCGCTGCGGCGACGGCCGCGAAATCTGGGTACGCGACGACTTGCGGCGGGTCAGCGAGGCCGACGCACCGGTGGTCAACATCGTCGGCGCATGGACCGACATCACGGCGAACAAGCGCGCTGCGCTGGTGAACGAGGCGCGTACCGAAGTGCTCGACCGCGTGGTGCAGGTGGCGCCGCTGGAATCCATCCTGGAAACGATTGCGTTGCGCATGCAGGCGATCGAGGCCGACATGCGCGTGTCCATCGTGCTGCTCGACGAAGCCAGCGGCCATCTGCGCAATGGGGCGGCGCCCAGCCTGCCCGATTACTACAACCAGGCACTCGAGGCGCTGCGGCCCGACGAAGGGGTCGGCTCCTGCGGCACGGCGATCTGGAGTGGCGAGCCGGTGCTGGTGGGCGACGTGATGGACCACCCGTACTGGACGCCCTATGTCGATCTCGCGCGTCGCGTCGGGTTCCGCTCCTGCTGGTCGGTGCCGTTCAAGGACGAAGCCGGGCGCGTGCTCGGATCCTTCGCCGTCTATCACGACGCACCGGGCCTGCCCGATGACGAACAGTTCAAGCTCATCGTCGAATTCAGCCGCATCACCGCACTGGCCGTGCAGAAGGTGCGCGCCGGCCGCGCGCTGCGACAGGCGGCGGCTGTGTTCGAAAGCACGCGCGACGGTGTTTTCATCACCGATCTGGACGCCAGTATCGTCGCCGTCAATCGTGCCTTCACCGACATCACCGGCTACAGCGAATTCGAGGCGCTGGGTAACAATCCGCGCATCCTGCAGTCGGGTCGTCACGACATGCCCTTCTACAAGGCGATGTGGGATGCCGTTCTGGAGAGCGGCTTCTGGCAGGGCGAGGTGTGGAACCGGCGCAAGAGCGGCGAGCTGTACCAGCAGTTGCTGAACATCAGCACGGTGCGCGACGAAGCCGGGCAGGCCAGTCACTACGTCGCGGTGATGACCGACATCAGCCAGCTCAAGCGTTCCGAAGCCAAGCTCGATCACCTGGCGCATCACGATCCGCTGACCGACCTGCCGAACCGCCTGCTGCTGCAGTCGCGCGTGCAGCATGCGATCGAGCGTGCCGAACGGCAGCACGAGCACGTCGCACTGCTGTTCATCGATCTCGACCGCTTCAAGAACGTGAACGATAGCCTGGGCCACCCGGTCGGTGACGAACTGCTGGGCGCCATCGCGCAGCGGCTGCGTGCGCGCCTGCGCGAGGCCGATACGCTGGCGCGTCTGGGCGGCGACGAGTTCGTGCTGCTGATCGAGAGCATGAACGCGCCCGAGGATGCCGCGCACGTCGCCCATTCGCTGCTCGAACTGATGCAGGCGCCGTTCCGCCTCGCCCAAGGGCGCGACATCTATATCGGCGCCAGCATCGGCATTGCCGTCTATCCGGAAGACGGCACCACGGTGACCGAACTGATCCAGCATTCCGACGTCGCGATGTATCAGGCCAAGGAAGCCGGCCGCGGCGCCTTCCGCTTCTACACCGAGGCGATGAGCCGGGCCGCGCAGGACAGGCTGCATCTGGACACGCGACTGCGCCGCGCGCTCGAACGCGGCGAATTCCGTCTGCATTACCAGCCGCAGATCGACATGGCGAGTGGCAGTGTCGTCGGCGCCGAGGCGCTGATCCGCTGGATCGATCCGGACGAGGGCATGGTGTCGCCGGCCCGTTTCATTCCGGTGGCGGAGGAGAGCGGCCTCATCGTGCCGATCGGCGAATGGGTGCTGCGCACCGCCTGTGCCCAGGCGCGCGCCTGGCAGGATGCAGGCCATGCGATCGGCATCGCGGTCAACCTGTCGGCGCGCCAGTTGCAGCACGCCGACATGGCGCAGTACCTGTCGGCGCTGATGGCCGAATTCGGCCTGCTCGCCGGGCGGCTCGAACTCGAACTGACAGAATCCATGCTGGCCGAAGATCACCAGCAGACCGAAGAGCGACTGCGTGCGCTGAAGGCGCTCGGCGTTGCGCTGTCGATCGACGACTTCGGCACCGGCTACTCGTCTCTGGCCTATCTCAAGCGCTTCCCGATCGACGTGCTGAAGATCGACCAGAGCTTCGTGCGCGACATCCCGCAGGACCGCAACGACATGGAAATCGCCGCCACCATCATCGCGATGGCGCACACGCTGAAGATGCGGGTGGTCGCCGAAGGCGTCGAAACCGAAGAGCAGCTCGCCTTCCTGAAAGACCGCGAATGCGACGCCTGGCAGGGCTATCTGTGCAGCAAGCCGGTGCCGGCGGAGGAGTTCGAGGCGCGCTTCCTGCGCACCTGAAGCGCTACGGTCATCCTGGACGTGGCGCCCACTGCACCAGCTCGGATGCCGGATTCGTAGCCGGAGCCCGGGCGGTGCTTCTGTGGAAGGGGTCTTGACCCCGACGGCGGCCTGAATCGAAGCCTGAGGAGCGCGACGGCCCTGTCGCGGCCAAGGCCGCTCCCACAGGGATCGCGCGCGATTCGAGGCCCGAGCTCGGGCGGGGTTCTGTGGGAGGGGTCTTCTGACCCCGACAGCAGCCCGTAACGAGTCCAGCGGCCTGCCGAGGACGTGTCGCGACCAAGGTCGCTCCCACAGGGATCGCGCCCGGTTCGCGGCTGGAGTCGCGGCGGGGGTTCCGTGGGAGGGGTCTTGACCCCGACGGCAGCCTGAATCGAAGCCCGCGGACTGCCACGGCCGCTCCCACTGAATTGGCGCCCGGCCCGCGCTGCGCGGGCGTGCTCAGAACGGCAACGCGAGCTGGCCTTCGTCGCGGTCGGCGGATATTTCGGCGACATCCTCCGCCGACAGCAGATGACCGGCACGTACGCCGAGCAGTCTGAACCGACGTTCAAGCGGCATCCGTTTCAGGCACAGACCGGCGTGGCGGCGGATCACCGTTGCGTCCGCCGTATAGGCATCCATCGTGATTTCGCGCGTGACGATGCGAAAGTCGTCCTGCCGCAACTTCACGCCCACCGATTTCGCGACGACGCCTTTGCGCCTGAGGTCGTCGGCCAGCCGCTCGCACAGCCAGGTGAAGATGCCGCCCAGTTCCTCGCGGTCGTGTTTCGCGTGCAGGTCGCGTTCGAAAGTGGTTTCGCGGCTGATCGATTTCGGGTCGCGGCTGTAGCTGAGCGGGCGCTCGTCGCGTCCGCGTGCGGCGTCGGCGAGCCATGCGCCGTAGCTGCGGCCGAACTGTTCGATCAGCCAGTGCGGCTCGGCAGCGGCCAGCTCTCCGATGGTCCGTATGCCGAGCGATTCGAGCCTGGCGCTCGCTTTCGGGCCGATGCCGTTGATGCGCTTGGCCGGCAGCGGCCAGATGCGGGTGGCGATGTCGGTTTCGGTGATCACCGTCAGGCCGCGCGGCTTTTCGAGGTCGGAACAGATCTTGGACAGCAGCTTGTTCGGCGACAGACCGATCGAACAGCTGAGCCCGGTCGCTGCGTTTACCGCCTGCTGGATGCGGCTCGCGATCGCGCGCACGCCGCCGTGCGGGTCGTCGCCGACGGCGTCCTGCGCGCCCGGCTGCTCGGTCAGTTCGAAGTAGATTTCGTCGATGCCGCGGTCCTCGATCACCGGCACCTGCGCCAGCACCGTCTGCTTGAACAGCCGCGACATGCGCTTGTATTCGTCGAAATCGGTTGGCAGCAGCACGGCGTCCGGGGCCAGCGCAGCGGCCTTCATCAGACCGATGCCCGAATGCACACCGAAGGCGCGCGCCTCGTAGGTGGCCGTCGTGGCCACGCCGCGGCCGACGTAGTCGCGCAGCCGGGCGAAGCGGTGCGTGCCGTCGGCCTTCCGTTCCGGCTGATGACGGGCACCGCCGCCGACCACCATCGGCTGGCCGCGCAGTTCGGGGTAGCGCAGCAGTTCGACTGACGCGAAGAAGGCGTCCATGTCGAGGTGGGCGATCCAGCGGCGCGGCACGGCGGGTTCCGGGCGATCAGCGAGCCGGGGCGGGGCGACTTGCGGCGGGCGGTCGCTCGCCGGCACGGCTGGCCGCCTCGAGCGCGTCGCGCACGGCGTCCATGTCGTGCGCACGCAGGCCTTCGACCAACGCGCGTGAAGCATCGCGGCGCGCTTCCGCGTACTGGCGCAATTCGCGCAAGGTGGCCGCCGACGGCGCGGCGGGGCTCAGGTGCAGTTCGCTCAGGTCCTCGAAGCTCTGCTGGTAGGGTTGAGCAACCTCGCTTTCGATCTGCCCGGCAAGGTCGTCGAAGCTGGCGCCATTGCGCTGGGCGTCGCCGATCAGCGTGTTCCA
This sequence comes from Methyloversatilis sp., assembly GCF_965284615.1. Classification (GTDB taxonomy): domain Bacteria; phylum Pseudomonadota; class Gammaproteobacteria; order Burkholderiales; family Rhodocyclaceae; genus Methyloversatilis. Next base: position 3,003,283 of record NZ_OZ260098.1, on the reverse strand, counting down.
GCGGTGGGCGATGCGGCGGTCGGCGCCGATGAAGTCACGGATTTCGTCGCGCGCCATCACCTCTTCGCTCCAGCGATAACGCGGCGCCGGTATTGCGATCACCAGCACGACCACCATCAGCGCCAGCCCGATACCGGCCAGCCATTGACCGGCCGAGGCCACCGGCTGGCGGTAGCGGCCGAGCACGGCGCTGTCATCCAGCGGGCGCACCAGGGCCGCTCCCGCAAGAAGGCCGGCGACGAAGCCGCCGATGTGCGCGCCATTGTCGATGCCGGCGATGTTCAGGCCGAGCACGATGGTGACGGCGGCGAACAGGCAGGCGCCCCAGAACAGACGCACGAATTCCCGCCGGTCCAGCGTGGCGCGCTGCTGCCACAGGAAGGCGAGCAGTGCGCCATAGACGCCGAAGATGGCGCCGGAGGCGCCGCCCGATACGGCGCGGTCGCCCTGCACGATCAGCGACAGCAGGTTACCGGTGAGGCCGCTGACGAAATAGATCGCGACGAAACGGAGCGGGCCGAACATGCGCTCGACCAGGCGACCGCCGTCGAGCAGCGACAGCATGTTCATGCCCAGGTGCAGCAGGCCGAAGTGCAGGAACAGCGCACTGCCCAGCCGCCACCATTCGCCGTCCTTGGTCGCCGGCCCGAAGTTGGCGCCCCAGGCGAGCTGGATGCCGTTGGCCGAGTGCCACAGCCCGGCGCCGGACAGCAGCATGGCGGCAAACACCGCCAGGTTGGCGACGATGAGCGCCGTCGTCACCGGAATGCGGCGACGGCGAGCGATCAGCTGGTCGATCAGGGGGAGCGGTGCGACAGTCACGAAGGGCGGGCGTGGTGGTGTTCGATGTGCAACGGATGCGAGGTTAGCACCGGCAGCCGACGGCGACCGTTACCGGCCGGTAACGGTCTCATCTGCGCCGGGCCGGAAGTCGGCGAAGCGATCTGCCAGGAAGTTGACGAAGGCGCGTACCCGCGCCGACAGCTGGTGGTGCGGCGGCCAGATGGCGTGGATGTCTGCGGCGGTGCCGGCCCAGGGTTCGAGCAGGCGCAGCAGCTGGCCGTCGCGCAGGTGCGGCGCGATGTCCCACTCCGAGCGCAGCAGGATGCCGTGGCCGTCCAGCGCCCAGTTGACCGCGATTTCGCCATGGTTGGTCCCGAGCGGCCCGGCCACCTTCACCTTTACCTCGCGCGTGCCGTCGGACAGCACCCAGGTATTGAAGGCGTCGTCGTTCTCGCGGATGACGATGCAGCGATGCGCGCGCAGCGCCTGTGGCGTATCCGGCGCGCCGAAGGCGGCGACATAGGACGGCGCCGCGCACAGCAGCCGGCGGTTGCGGGCGATGCGTCGTGCATGCACGTGGGTGTCGGGCGGCGGACCGAAGCGGATCGCCAGATCCATGCCATGACTTTCGAGGTCGAGCGGGCGGTCGGTCAGGTGCAGCACGACCTCGACTTCGGGCCAGCGCCGGGCGAACTCAGACACTGCCGGCGCCAGGTGGCGGCGACCGAAACCGAAGGTGGCGTTGATGCGCAGCAGGCCGCTCGGCACCGCCCGGCTGGCGGCGAGCGAGCGTTCGAGCGCGTCGATGTCGCGCAGGATGCGTTCGCCCTCTTCGAGATAGCGCTCGCCCTCGGCGGTCAGGCTGACCCGGCGCGTCGTGCGGTTGAGCAGGCGCACACCCAGCCTCGCTTCCAGCGCGGCCAGCCGCCGGCTCACCGCGGGCGGCGTCACGCCCAGCTGCTGGGCGGCTGCGGCGAGGCTGGGCTGGCGGGCCAGCGTGCTGAAAAAGAGCAGGTCGGCAGCGTCTTTCATTGATGACTTGAAAGGCAATGATCGTTTGAATTTCTGATCATTGTAGTTATCGGTGGATTGAATAGCATGCTTGCCATCGATGTCTTCCTGCTTCGCGATGGCTTTCCACGACCTTCTGATCACGCTGCCGCTCGGCGCGGCGCTGGGCTTCTTCGGCGGTCTGTTTGGCATCGGCGGCGGCGTCATCGCCATTCCGCTGCTGGCGCTCGCCTTCGGCATGGACCAGGCGCTGGCCCAGGGCACGGCGCTGGTGATGATGGTGCCCAATCTGCTCGTCGGCTGGTGGCGCTACCAGCGCCGGCACCCGGTGCCGATCCCGCGCGTGCTGGCGATTGCCGCGGTCGCCACCGCCACCACCGCCGTCACTGCACATTTCGCGGCGCGGCTGGACCCGACCCTGTTGCGCGTGCTGTTCGGCGGCTTCATGGCGGCGCTGTCGGTATCGCTGCTGTGGCGCTCGGCGCCGTCGGCAGAGAGCGCTGTACCGCGGCCGCGCGACACGTTGATTCCGCTGGTCGGCGTGGTCGGCGGCAGCAGCATGGGCCTGCTCGGCGTCGGCGGCGGGCTGGTCGCGACACCGCTGTTCGTGCGGCTGTTCGGCCAGCGGCAGACGGTGGCGCAGAGCCTCGCGCTGGCGCTGGTCACGCCCAGTGCCGTCGTGGCGCTCGCGAGCTACGCACAGGCGCACAAGGTCGATTGGAGCATGGGGCTGCCGCTGGCGGCGGGCGGACTGTTCACGGTGGCGGCGGGTGTTGCGTTGGCGCACCGGCTGCCGGAGCGGCAGATGCAGAAGCTGTTCGCGCTGCTGCTGATGGCGACGGCTCTTGCCATGGCCATCCAGTGAGGGGGCGCCAGCTCAGCCCTCGAAACTGCTGCGGTCGAGCACGTCGCCGACCAGTTCGAGCCGCAGCAGCGGGTCGCGCATTTCCATCAACCGCTGCTTGTCGTCCGGCTGCAGCGGCAGCAGTTCGCACCAGCGGTTGGCGACCCAGCCGGCGTCGTCGAAGTGCTTCGGCGTATCCGACGGCGTGAATTCGGAGGCGGTCAGCGCGTCGAGCACGCGCACCAGAGCGGCCGCGACGTAGGTGAGGTCGGGCGGTACCGCGCAAGGCGGGTCGGCCGGAATGTCCTCGACGTCGGCCATCCACAGGCCGTGCGGTGTCTGCGAACTGGCGGTGACGCGAAAGCGCGTGCTGCCGCGGGTGAAAATCTCGTACAGCCCGGGCTGCGGCTGTGCGAAGTGGGTGATCACCGCGCGCGTGCCGATGGCGTGGAAGCGCTCGGGTGCGGGCATGCCCGCACGCATCACTTCAGTGCCCTGGATCAGCGACACGACGCCGAAAGGCGTACCGGCGCGGTGGCACTTCTTGATCATGTCGAGGTAGCGCACCTCGAAGATGCGCAGCGGCAGCAGGCCGTCCGGGAATAGCACGGTGCCCAGCGGGAACAGCGGAATGGCGTGGTCGGTCAGCGTGGTCGTCATGAGCGGGCCTGCTGGGTGGTCGGTGCGCGGCAGGTGATGCCGTCAAGTTCGGTGGCGAAGCTGGAAACTTCGCGCTGCAGGTGCCGGCGCTGCCCGTCGGACAGTGACGCCGACAACTCGCTCAGTGCCTGCGCTGCGCGCGCCCGGTTATCGCGGAAGGCCTGGGCGTAGCCCGGCGTCCAGTGCTGCTCGGGTGCGACGAACATCGCTTCGAGTTCGCGTCTGAACGCTTCGGGCGCCAGATCGGTACGCGCCAGCAGATCGGCCATCGCAGCCTGCCAGCGGCGGCGGCTTTCAAGACTGTCGTCGCTGCGGCTGCGCACCTCGCGCGCCCAGCGGTTGACGATGTCGCGCTGTGCCGGCGTGAGCCGGCCGATCCAGTTCTCGATCCGTTCGCGCAGCCGGGTGCTGCGCTCGCGCACGATGTCCTCCGCAGGCGGCTCGACCCACTCCTTTACGTATTCGCGGGTATTGCGCTCGAAGCGGCGCTTCAGTGCGGCGATCTGCTCCGGCTTCGCGCCGGCGACCAGCGGCCCGATTTCGCGCGCCGCTTCGCTGGCGGCGGTGCGGGCGAAGCCGAGCACGGTGTCGATGTGGGCGTCGATGCGCGCAACGCTCGCACCGGCGCGCAGATCTGCGTTGACCTGCCTCAGCCATCCGGCGTAGCCCGGCAGCTGGCTGCTGCAGTGCCAATCTACCCAGCGCGTCAGCGCCGGCTGCACGGCGGCGCGCTGCGTGCTGTCCAGCGGCAGGTAATCGTCCAGACGCCAGGCGATCAGCCGGTCGAGCTGGTTGTAGCCGACCTGCACCATGCTGCAGGCGGCCAGCAGCACGGTACTCAACAGCAGCAGGGGACGTCGCCAGTCGGCCATTGCCATATCGGGAGGGTGGATGCGTGTTTCTGTACAGGATGGACTATAGGGTCTGTTGCCATCGAATCGAGCGCGGCCCGCGATTCAATGGCAACAGACCCTAGACCCGTATCGCGGCCGCGGGTTCGTGCGAAACCTTTTTCCGCCGGTCCGCTCACAGAGCGAACGCCGCCGCCTACAATCGCGCCCATGACCCGACCGCGCCCGTCGATCCGCTCCCTGCGCCGCCTGCTGGCCTTGTCGTTGACGCTGCTGCTGGCCGCCTGCGGCGAGGTGTGGAACGACCCCTACCCGGCGGCCGAGAGCGGGCAGAACATTCTCTACACCGCCTTCACCGACCGGCCGAAGCATCTCGATCCGGTGCAGTCGTACAGCGAGAACGAAATCACCTTCACGGCGCAGATCTACGAAGCGCCGCTGCAGTACCACTACCTGAAGCGCCCGTTCGAACTGGTCACCGCGACCGCTGAGGCGATGCCGGTGCCGCGCTTCTACGACGCATCGGGCCACGAACTGCCGGCCGATGCACCGGCCGCCGATATCGCCGAGTCGGTGTATGAGATCCGCATCAAGCCGGGCATCCGCTACCAGCCCCACCCGGCGCTGGCGCGCGACGACGCTGGCCACTACCTCTATCACGAAGGCGGTCCCGGAGAGCGGCGCACACTGTACGACTTCGAGCGGACCGGCACGCGCGAGCTGGAAGCCGCTGACTACATCTATCAGATCAAGCGTCTGGCGCACCCGGGGCTGCATTCGCCGGTGTTCGGGCTGATGAGCGACTACATCGTCGGCCTGAAGGAATATGGCGACACGCTGAAGGCGGCGGCGAAGACCTTGCCGTCCGGCCAGTGGCTGGACCTGCGCAAGTACGACCTGGCCGGCGTCGAGCTGGTCGACCGTCACACCTACCGCATTCGGCTCAAGGGCAAGTACCCGCAATTCCTATACTGGCTGGCCATGCCCTTCTTCGCGCCGGTGCCGTGGGAAGCCGACCGCTTCCATGCGCAGCCGGGGATGGCCGAGCGCAACCTGACGCTGGACTGGTATCCGATCGGCACCGGTCCTTACATGCTGAGCCAGAACGATCCGAACGCGCGCATGGTGCTGACGCGCAACCCGAATTTCCGCGAAGAAACCTATCCCTGTGAAGGCGAGGTGGGCGATCGCGAGGCCGGCCTGCTCGCCGACTGCGGCAAGCGCCTGCCGCTGGTCGATCAGGTCGTGTTCACCCGCGAGAAGGAACAGATCCCGTACTGGAACAAGTTCCTGCAGGGCTATTACGACGCCTCCGGCATCAGTTCCGACTCCTTCGACCAGGCGGTGCAGTTCGGCCAGACCGGCGAGGTGAACCTGAGCGACGACATGAAGGCGCAGGGCATCCGGCTGCAGACCTCGGTGTCAACCTCGACCATGTACATGGGCTTCAACATGCTGGACCCGGTGGTCGGCGGCATGGGCGAGCGCGGACGCAAGCTGCGTCAGGCCATCGGCATCGCGCTCGACCAGGAGGAGTTCATTTCCATCTTCCAGAACGGCCGCGGCCTGCCGTCGCAGTCGCCGCTGCCGCCCGGCATCTTCGGCTACCGCGACGGCCGCGAAGGCATGAACGCCTTCATGTACGACTGGGTGGACGGCGAGCCGCGGCGCAAGCCGATCGAGGCGGCGAAGACCCTGCTAGCCGAAGCGGGCTGGCCGGGCGGGCGCGATGCGAAGACCGGCGAGCCGCTGGTGATCAACCTCGACACCACCGGCACCGGCCTCGGCAGCAAGGCGCGCATCGACTGGCTCACCAAGCAGTTCGACAAGTTGGGCGTGCAGCTGGTGGTGCGCAGCACCGACTACAACCGCTTCCAGGACAAGATACGCAAGGGCGCGGCCCAGCTCTTCTTCTGGGGCTGGAACGCCGACTACCCCGACCCGGAGAACTTCCTCTTCCTGCTCTACGGCCCGCAATCGAAGGTGAAGGTGCAGGGCGAGAACGCGGCCAATTACGAGAGCGCCGAATTCGACCGCCTGTTCGAGCGGATGAAGGCGATGGACAACGGCCCCGAGCGCCAGGCCATCCTCGATCGCATGCTCGAAGTGCTGCGCCACGACGCGCCCTGGGTGTGGGGCTACCACCCGAAGAGCTACGGCCTCGAACACAGCTGGGTGTTCAACCGCAAACCATCGACCGTGGCCAACAACACGATGAAGTACACCCGCATCGATCCGGCACTGCGCGAGGCGAAGCGCGCCGAATGGAACCGTCCGGTGCGCTGGCCGCTGTTCGCTTTCGCCGCGCTGCTGCTCGCGCTGGTGTGGCCGGCCTGGCGCCACTGGAAGCGCTCGGAGCAGGCGCGCGCGGTGGGGAGCGGCGCATGATCGCCTACATCATCCGCCGCCTGCTCTATGCCATCCCGATACTGATCGGCGTGAACCTGATCACCTTCGTGCTGTTCTTCGTCGTCAATTCGCCGGACGACATGGCGCGCATGCAGCTCGGCGCCAAGCGGGTGACGCCGGAGGCGATCGAGAAGTGGAAGGCCGAGCGCGGCTACGACCGGCCGCTGGTGTGGAACGCCGATGCGGCAGGACTGGCGAAGGCGACCGACACGATACTGTTCGACAAATCGATGCGCATGTTCGTGTTCGACTTCGGCCGCGCCGACGACGGCCGCGACATCGCGCTGGAGATCGGCAACCGCATGGGGCCCAGTCTGGCCATCGCGATACCGACCTTCCTGCTCGGCCTGTTCGTCACGGTGAGCTTCGCGCTGCTGCTGGTGTTCTTCCGCAACACCGCGCTCGACGTCGGCGGCGTCGTGCTGTGCGTCGCGGCGATGTCGATTTCCGGCCTGTTCTACATCATCGGCGGCCAGTACCTGGTCAGCAAGGTATGGAACCTGGTGCCGATTTCCGGCTACGCGCCGGGGCTGGACGCCGGCAGGTTCCTGATACTGCCGGTGCTGATCAGCGTGGTCGGCGGCATCGGTTCGTCGGCGCGCTGGTACCGCACGCTCTTTCTCGAAGAGATCAACAAGGACTACGTCCGCACCGCCCGCGCCAAGGGGCTGTCGGAACTGCGTGTGCTGTTCCGCCACGTGCTGAAGAACGCGATGATCCCCATCCTGACCGGTGTGGTCGTCGTGATCCCGCTGCTGTTCATGGGCTCGCTGCTGCTGGAGAGCTTCTTCGGCATCCCGGGGCTGGGCAGCTACACGATAGACGCGATCAATTCCCAGGACTTCGCGGTCGTGCGCTCGATGGTGTTCATCGGCTCGGTGCTCTACATCGTCGGCCTGCTGCTGACCGACATTTCGTACACGCTGGTCGATCCGCGCGTGAGGCTCAAATGACGGCCCCCACGCTCACTTCGTTCGCTCAAGAGGACCGGCTTCAGACAGCCGGTCCGTTCGGCCGGCACGGCGCAATGCGCCGCGAGTTCCCGGCCTCACCCCCCCCAGGGGGCTGCGCTTGGCCGCGGTCGGCTTTGCACAGCCGACCGGTTGCGCGGGCGGCGAGCAGTGCTCGCCGAAACCCCCGCTACACCCCTTGGGGCGGCCCTGCGGGCGGCGCGATGGCGCGGCTGTCGTTGGAGGGCGCATGATCTTCAAACCCGTGTTGCTATGGTCCGACCTCCTGCTCTGGTCGCTGGTCGCCGGTGCCGTGGTGCTTGCCCTCTACTGCCGCAGTCAGGACTACCTGCGCCGTGCCTGGCGCCGGGTCGGCGAGTCGTCGGCCGCGATGGCGTCGGTCACCGTGCTGGCGGTATTCGTCGCGGTCGGCCTGCTCGATTCGCTGCACTACCAGCCGCGCCTGCCGGCGAAGGAGGGCAGCAGCGAAATCCAGTACGCACCGGAGGTGCTGTCGGCCCTCGATGCACTGTTCGCCGACCTCAGGCTGAACAAGGAAAAGACCTATTCGGCGCCGCTGGCCACGCACGGCTTCGCCAAGGAGACGATGGAGCGCGACGGCGTGCAGACGCGCGATTATCCGCGACTGGTGTTCGGCGGCGCGCACCTGGACGAGCTGTCGCAGCACGACGCCGATCTGCGCAGCCGCGCGCTTTCGGGCGCGCTCAAGGGGGCGCTGCTGTGGGCGGCCTTTACCGGCGTCGTCGTCGGCCTGCTCGCGCTCGCGCAGCGGCGCAGTTACGCCGACACCTGTCGCGCGGTGTGGCGACCAAGGCGATCGGCCGAGCGGCCGATCGCCTGGCGCGCCGTCTTCGTCACCGCCGCCGTGCTCTGTGTGCTTGGCGGCGTCATCGCCGCCTGGGCCGACGGCTACCACGTGTTCGGCACCGACAAGGTCGGGCAGGACGTGCTCTATTTGTCGCTGAAGTCGGTGCGCACCGCGCTGCTGATCGGCACGCTGACCACGCTGGTGACGCTGCCGCTGGCGATCGCGCTCGGCCTGATCGCCGGCTTCCGCGGCGGCTGGTGGGACGACGCGATCCAGTACCTCTACACGGTGCTGAACTCCATCCCGGGCGTGCTTCTGATCGCCGCCATGGTGCTGATGATGCAGGTGATCATCGACACCCATCCGGAGTGGTTCGAGACGGCCGCCGAACGTGCCGATGCGCGGCTGCTGGCGCTGTGCTTCATCCTCGGTCTGACCTCCTGGACCGGCCTGTGCCGGCTGCTGCGCGCCGAGACGCTGAAGCTGCGCGAGCTCGATTACGTGCAGGCGGCGCGTGCCTTCGGTGTCAGCGACGCGCGCATCATGGCGCGCCACGTGCTGCCCAATCTGATGCACATCGTGCTGATCGCGCTGGTGATGGATTTCTCCGGCCTGGTGCTGTCGGAGGCCGTGCTGTCCTACATCGGCATCGGCGTCAACAGCTCGATGAACAGCTTCGGCACGATGATCAACGCCGCGCGGCTGGAGCTGTCGCGCGAGCCGGTCGTGTGGTGGTCGCTGGCCGCCGCCTTCGTGCTGATGCTGGCACTGGTGCTCGCCGCCAACCTGTTCGCCGACGCGGTGCGCGACGCCTTCGATCCGCGCTTCCAGTGGCGGGCGCGCCGCACGCTGCGGAGGGCTGCCGTATGAACGTGCCCCTGCTCGAAGTGCGCGGCCTGACCGCTGAACTGGATACGCCGGCCGGCATCGCGCGCGCCGTCAACGCGCTCGACTTCGACGTGCGCGCCGGCGAAACGATGGCGCTGCTGGGTGAGTCCGGCTGCGGCAAGTCGATGACGGCGAATGCGCTGATGCGCCTGCTGCCCGACGTGGGCTACATCGCCGGCGGCAGCGTGCGCCTGTCCGGCCGCGAACTGACCGTGCTGACCGAGGCCAACATGCGCGAGGCGCGCGGCCGCGACATGGCGATGATCTTCCAGGAGCCGGGCACCAGCCTGAATCCGGTGCTCACCGTGATGCAGCAGATCGGCGAGGTACTGGCGCTGCACCGCGGCCTGCGCGGCGCGGCAGCGCGCGCGCGGGCACTCGAGCTGCTGGCTGCGGTCGGTATTCCGGACGCGGCGCGACGGCTCGACGAATATCCCTTCCAGTTTTCCGGCGGCATGAAGCAGCGCGTCATGATCGCGATGGCGCTGGCCGGCGAGCCGAAGCTGCTGATCGCCGACGAGCCGACCACCGCGCTCGACGTGACGATACAGGCGCAGGTGCTCGACCTTCTGGCGAAGCTGCAGCGCGAACAGGGGATGGCGCTGCTGCTGATCACGCACGACCTTGGCGTGGTCGCGCGCATGGCGCAGCAGGTAGGTGTCATGTATGCCGGCCAGCTGATCGAACGCGCGCCGCGCGCGGCCTTCTTCGCGCAGCCGGCGCACCCGTATTCGCAGCTGCTGTTCGCCGCCTTGCCCGACACCGCGCAGCGCGGGGAGTTGGCCACCATCCGCGGCTCGGTGCCGCCGCTGACCACCGATTTCCGTGGCTGTCGCTTTGCCGAGCGCTGTCCGCAGGCCTGGGCGCGCTGCCGCGACGAGGCGCCGGCCTGGCAGTCGGCGGGCGAGGGCCAGCAGGTGCGCTGTCACCTGTACGACCCGGAAGAGGCGGGCCGGCACGCGCAACACGTCGCCCCGTCTGCCGGTGTCGCTGAAGCTGCACCGTCGGGCGATGCGCAGCCGCTGCTGAGCGTGCGCGAGCTGAAGGTGCATTTCCCGATCCGCCGCGGCGTCCTGCAGCGTACGGTGGGTCATGTGCGGGCGGTCGATGGCGTGTCGCTGGATATCCGCGCCGGCCGCACGCTGGCGCTGGTCGGCGAGTCCGGCTGCGGTAAGACCACCGCCGGCAAGGCCGTGCTGCGACTGATCGAACCGACCGCCGGCAGCGTGACACTGGGCGCTCAGGATGTCGGCGCCGCGTCAGGTGCGGCATTGCGCGAACTGCGCGCGCAGATGCAGATGGTGTTCCAGGACCCGTACGGCTCGCTGAACCCGCGCATGCGGGTCGGCGAAATCATCGCTGAGGGCATGTCCGCATTGAAGCGCGCTGGCGGTGACGAGGCGGTGCGCGCACTGCTCGAGCAGGTCGGCCTGCGGCCGGAGATGGCCGATCGCTATCCGCACGAATTTTCCGGCGGCCAGCGCCAGCGTATCGCCATCGCGCGCGCGCTCGCGGTGCAGCCGCGGCTCATCGTCTGCGACGAACCGACGTCGGCACTCGACGTGTCGGTGCAGGCGCAGATACTGAATCTGCTCCGCCGGCTGCAGCGCGAACTGGGGCTGGCCTACCTCTTCATCACGCACAACATCGCGGTGGTTGAGCACCTGGCGCACGACGTGGCGGTGATGTATCTGGGCCGGATAGTCGAGAGTGGTCCGGTCGATCGCGTGCTGCGCGCGCCGCGTCATCCCTACACGCAGGCGCTGCTGTCGGCGGTGCCGCGCATCGACGGCGCGCGGCAGCCGCAGAAGCTGGCGGGCGATCTGCCGTCGCCGGCCAGTCCGCCGTCCGGCTGTGCCTTCCACCCGCGCTGTCCGCGCGCGCAGGCGCGGTGTTCGACCGACCTGCCGCCGCTGGCGGGCGAGGACGGCCGCCAGGCCGTGGCCTGCTGGTATCCGGACTGAGCGCCGTCAACGCGAGGAGGAACGATGACGTTTCCAGCCATCGCCGGCCTGCGCCTGCCGCTCATCCAGGCGCCGATGGCCGGTGTGCAGGATCACCGGCTTGCCGCTGCCGTTTCGAACGCCGGCGGTCTCGGTTCGCTGCCGGCCGCCATGCTGGGTGCCGAGGGTTTGCGCGACCAGCTGAGCGCGCTGCAGGCGCTCACCGACCGGCCGATCAACGTCAATTTCTTCTGTCACGTGCCGCCGTCGCCGGACGCGGCGCGCGAGGCACGCTGGCGCGCTGCGCTCGCGCCGTACTACGCCGAGTTCGGTGTCGATCCGGCGCAGGTGCCGGCCGGGCCGGGGCGCATGCCTTTCAGTACCGGCATGGCCGACGTGCTCGAAGCCTTCCGTCCGGCGGTCGTCAGCTTCCATTTCGGGCTGCCGGCGGCCGATCTGCTCGCGCGGGTCAAGGCGTGGGGCGCCTGCGTGCTGGGATCCGCCACCACGGTGGCCGAAGCGCGCTGGCTCGAAGCGTACGGCGCCGACGCGATCATCGCGCAGGGGCTGGAGGCGGGCGGGCATCGCGGGCATTTCCTGACCGATGATCTGAGCGAACAGCTCGGCACGTTCGCGCTGCTGCCGCAGGTGGTGCGCGCGGTGTCGCGCCCGGTCATCGCCGCCGGCGGGATTGCCGACGCCCGGGGCGTGGCGGCCGCGATGGCGCTCGGGGCGAGCGCAGTGCAGGTCGGCACCGCCTATCTGTGCTGCCCCGAGGCGACGACCTCAGCCGTGCATCGTGCGGCGCTGGGCAGCGAGGCGGCCCGTCACACCGCGCTGACCAATGTGTTTTCAGGGCGACCGGCGCGCGGAATCGTCAATCGGGCGATGCGCGAACTGGGGCCGATCAGTGCCGATGCGCCAGCGTTTCCGCTCGCCGCAGCGGCGATCGCACCGCTGCGTGCGCGCGCCGAAGCGGCCGGAAGCGGCGATTTCTCTCCGCTGTGGTGCGGTCAGAACGCCGCGGGCTGTCAGCCCGTGCCGGCGGCCGAACTGACGCGGATGCTGTCGGCCGGCTTCGCGCGCTGACCGCGCGCCGGCCCGCCCGGCATTCGGTCCACACCGCTATTTTTTCGCTGCAGGCTTTTTCGTTGCGGTTTTCTTGACCGGGACGACGGCCTTTTTCTTGGCGACGGGCGCGGCCTTCTTCTTCGGTGCCGCCGGTTTCACCGCCTTGTTGCCGGACGGCGCTGCGACCGGCACGTTCACCCAGCGCCCGTTCCGCTTGACGCGCTTGTACTTCGGTTTGTCCACACCGAGGCGCGGCGCTTCTTCGGCGTTGCCGGCACCGTCAAGCGACAGGCTGCTGTTCTCGTCGGGCACCAGCAGCGTGGTGCCCGGACCGATCTTCGCCGTCGGCGACAGGCCGTTGAAGCGGCGCAGGCGCCATTCGGTCACGCCGAAGCGGCGGATGACGGTGGTCAGCGTTTCCTTCGGACCCAGCGTATAGGTGCGCCACGGCGCACCGGCTGCGGGTGCGGCATCGGCGTCGCGGTTGCTGAGGTTGGACATGAAGGTGTTGACCGCGTGCGACGGAAGCACCAGCTGCGCGCCACCCTCGCCGGCGCGGATGACCGGTCGCTTGTGCTGCGGGTTGAGCGCCTTGATCTCGGCCACCGGTACGTCGGCAAGTCGCGCCGCAGTGGCCAGATCCATGGTCGGCGCTTCGGCCACCAGCGTGAAGTAGGGCTTGTTCTCGACCGTATCGAGCTCGATGCCGAACAGTTCCGGCTGGGCAATGATGTTCTTGAGCGCCTGCAGCTTCGGCACGTAGTGCCGCGTTTCGTTGGGCATGTTCAGCGAGGCGTAGTCGGTCGGCAGGCCGGCCGCCTGGTTGCGCATGACCGCTCGACCGACCGCGCCTTCGCCCCAGTTGTACGAGGCGAGCGCCAGGTGCCAGTCGCCGTGCATTTCATAGATGCGCTGCAGGTACTCGAGCGCCGCCGCGGTCGAGGCGACGATGTCGCGCCTGTCGTCGCGCTGCGCGTTCTGTTCCAGGCCGTAGAGCTTGCCGGTCAACGGGATGAACTGCCACAGTCCGGAGGCCCGTGCAGACGACAGCGCTTCCGGGTTGTAGGCACTTTCCACCATGGGAAGCAGCGCCAGTTCGGTCGGCAGGCCGCGCTTCTCGATTTCCTCGACGATGTGGAACATGTAGCGGCGGCCGCGCTCGGTCATCCGCCGGAAGTAGTCGGGGCGGTTGAGGTACCAGGCCTGGTGCTCCGCCACCAGCGGGTGGTCCAGATCGGCCATGCCGAAACCCTTGCGGATGCGTTCCCACAGGTCGTCCGGCGGCACGGTGAGGTCGATCGGCCTGATCGCTTCGTCCTCGTTGGCGATCACTTCGGTCGGTTGCGGAAAGGGAATCGGCTCCGCCTTGCCCGGCTTGATGCCCGGCGTCGTGCGGCTGGAGGCGTCCGGGGTGCGACGTACTGCCGGGCGTTCGACCGAGCGGGTGCCGACCGAGGCGCCCGGGGGCTCGGCCGGTTCCTCGGGCACGACGCCCGTGGCCGCACAGCCGGCGAGCGTTGCGGCCGCCAGCACGAGCAGCGAGCGGCGCAGCAGGGAAACGATGAAATGCGGCATTGCGGCGAAAGAGCCAAACCCCGAATGCTAGCCAGCCGGAGCGGGCACCGTCAAACCTTGCTGTCGGGGTGGGGTTGAAGGAGTGCGGATTGACCGCACGTCGCGGACGGGGTTCGTCGGTGTTGTCCTGCGGCTTTGTAAGGTTATGATGGCGAATAAAAAAAGGGTGTGTCCATGAAAGCGCTGGTCATCGAAGATTCCCAGACAGGGCTTGCAGTCGTCAGCCAGCATCTCGAACGGATGGGCATACTGCCCATCGCCGCCACCGACGGCGAGAGCGGCGTTGCAGCGTTCCGCCAGCACAATCCGGACATCGTGCTGCTCGACGTGGTGTTGCCGGGCATGGACGGCTATGAGGTGGCCCGCCGCATCCGTGCCATCGAGCAGTCGGGCGAATGGACACCCATCATCTTCCTGACCGCGCGCACGGCCGATACCGATCTGGTACAGGGCATCACCGCCGGCGGCGACGACTATCTTTTCAAACCGATCAGTGAAGTGGTGCTCGCCGCCAAGGTGCGTGCGATGCAACGCATCCTGCAGATGCGTTACTCGCTGGTGGTGCTGACGCGCAAGCTCGACGCCGCCAACCAGGAACTGACGCGGCTCACCTCACTGGACGGTCTGACCGGTCTCGCCAACCGGCGCCATTTCGACGAGACCATCATGCGCGAGTGGCGGCGTGCGGCGCGCTACAAGCGACCGCTGGCGCTGGCGCTGGTCGATGTCAACCATTTCAAGCAGTACAACGACACCTACGGCCATCTGGGTGGCGACGAATGCCTGAAGTCTGTGGCCAGTGCGCTGCAGGCGGTTTCGCGCCGCCCCAGCGATCTGGTGGCGCGCTACGGCGGCGAAGAATTCGCGCTGGTGCTGCCGGAAACCGACCTCGCCGGCGCGCGCAACGTGGCCGAAGGGCTGTGCGATGCGATCCGCGCGCTCAAGTTGCCGCATGCGACGACGTCGGGCCACGTCACCATCAGTGTCGGGGTCGCCAGCATGATGCCGGGCGTCGGCGCGGGCAGCCCGCAGAGTCTGATCGCCGAAGCCGACCTCGCGCTCTATGCGGCGAAGTCGGGCGGGCGCGATCGCGTCGGTTTCAGACAGGTCGAGACCGTCGCCGGCTGATGCCGGCGCAGGCAGGCTTTTCAGAAGACGTTCTTCCACTCACGCAATACGGCGAACACCTCGACCGGGCTGCCCAGTCGGCGGCCGGCGTGCGCCTCCGCCGCGCGGATGACCGCCGGCTCGCGTGCGCGCACGAAGGGGTTGGTCGCCAGTTCGTCGGCCAGCGCGCTGGGCACGCTCGGCAGGCCGGCCTCGCGCAGCTTCGCTACGCGGCGGATGCGGGCCAGCAGCGCCTGATTGTCCGGTTCGACCGCCAGCGCGAAGCGCAGATTGGCCTGCGTGTATTCGTGCGCGCAATACACACGGGTGTGCAGCGGCAGCGAGGCGAGCCGCGACAGCGAGTGCCACATCTGTTCCGCGCTGCCCTCGAACAGCCGCCCACAGCCGGCGGCGAACAGCGTGTCGCCGCAGAACAGCAGGTCGCCGCCGACGTAGGCGATGTGGCTGCGCGTGTGACCGGGCACTTCCAGCACGGCGAAGGTGGCTGCAAGCGAGGGCAGGGCGACGCGCGAACCTTCGCGCACCACCTCGTCGATATGCTCGATGCGCTCGTCAGCCGGTCCGAACACGCGGGCACCGGTGCGCCGCTTCAGTTCGCCCAGGCCGCCGATGTGGTCGGCGTGGTGATGGGTGATCAGGATGGTGTCCAGGCGCAGCGAATGTTCGTCGAGTGCGGCCAGCACCGGGGCGGCATCGCCCGGGTTGACCACCAGCGCCCGGTCACCTGCGGCGGCGAGCCAAAGATAGTTGTCGCCAAATGCGGGGATCGGATATATCTTCATCCGCCCGATTCTGGCGGCTGGGCTCTGCGTTGACAATGCACCGGCCGCGATCTGCCTGCCCCACGCCTCTTGCCCATGTCGATTCCCGGTCTGCACGAATGGTTGGACACGCCGCAGGGACAGTATGTCCAGCGCTGGGAGCAGGCGCGGGTTGACCAGATCGTGGCCGACGTGTTCGGTTACAACGCGGTGCAGATCGGGCTGCTGGAACACGACTACCTGCGTGCCAACCGGATGCCTTTCAAGCTCTATTGCGAGGACGCGAAGCCGGGCCCGCCGCGGGCGCTGATCTGCGATCCGGTGCAGTTGCCGTTCGCGGCGACCAGCGTCGATCTGGTCGTGCTGCCGCATGTGCTCGAGTTCGCCAGCGATCCGCACGCGGTGTTGCGCGAGGTCGAACGCGTGCTGGTGCCGGAAGGGCAGGTGCTGGTGACCGGCTTCAATCCGTTCAGCCTGTGGGGCGCACGTCGGCGCCTGCGCGAGCGCGACCCTTTCCCTTGGAACGGCGACTGGCTTTCGGTGCCGCGCCTGCGTGACTGGTTCAAGCTGCTCAGCCTGGACACCCAGGCCGGCTGCTTCGGCTGTTACTGCCCGCCGGTACTCAGCGAGAAGTGGCTGGCGCGCTGGCATTTCATGGAAACCGCCGGCGATCGCTGGTGGCCCTTTCTCGGCGGCACCTACGTGCTGCAAGGCATCAAGCGCGTGCGCGGCATGCGACTCATCATGCCGACCTGGCGCGACCGTCGGGCGGCCGCGCGGGCGCTGGCGACGGTGAGTCCGCGCGCGCAGAAACACCGGGCGCCCGGCCAATAGGCGCGGCGCCCTCATCTATGACTGGAGATACGGTTGGACGAAGTCATCATCTACACGGACGGCGCCTGCAGCGGCAATCCGGGCCCCGGAGGCTGGGGCGCGCTGCTGAAGAGCGGCGAACACGAACGCGAGCTGTCGGGCGGCGAAGTCACGACCACCAACAACCGGATGGAACTGATGGCGGTGATCGAAGCATTGAACGCACTGAAGAAACCGGTGCGCGCGGTGGTCTATACCGACTCACAGTACGTGCAGAAGGGCATCAGCGAGTGGATACATGGCTGGAAGCGCAAGGGCTGGAAAACAGCCGGCGGCGATCCGGTCAAGAACGTCGATCTGTGGAAGGCGCTCGACGCCGCGGCCGGCGTACATCAGGTCGAATGGAAATGGGTGAAAGGTCACGCCGGTCACCCGGAGAACGAACGCGCCGACCGGTTGGCGCGGGAGGCCATCCCGGCCCGTCGTTGATCGCTGTCAGCGAACTGCAAGTTCTGGCCGGTACAATCCGGCCCGCCTCAAGGAGCCGCCTTTCCCCATGATTCGCCAGATCATCCTCGATACCGAAACCACCGGCCTGGAGTGGCAGAACGGCGACCGGCTGATCGAAATCGGCTGCGTCGAGCTGGTCGGGCGCAAGCGCACCGGCCGCCGGCTGCACATGTACGTGAATCCGGAACGTGACGTGCCGGAGGGCGCGGTGGCGGTGCACGGCATCACCACCGAATTCCTCGCCGATAAGCCTAAGTTCCGCGACGTGGTCAACGAGTTCGTCGATTTCGTGCGCGACGCGGAACTGGTCATCCACAACGCCGCCTTCGACGTCGGCTTTCTCGACAACGAGCTGAGTATCGTGGGCCGGCCGCCCTTGCGCGAAACCTGCGTGTGGCCGGCGATCGATACCGTACGCATGGCGCGCGACATGTTCCCGGGCAAGCGCGCCAACCTCGACGCGCTGTGCGAGCGCTTCGGCATCGAGAACTCGCACCGGGAATTCCACGGCGCGCTGCTCGACGCGGAACTGCTGGTCGAGGT
The DNA here is from genome assembly GCF_965284615.1 of Methyloversatilis sp. GTDB lineage: Bacteria > Pseudomonadota > Gammaproteobacteria > Burkholderiales > Rhodocyclaceae > Methyloversatilis. Next base: position 2,985,714 of record NZ_OZ260098.1, on the reverse strand, counting down.
CTATCTGGCGATGACCCGGGGCCAGGAAAGCCTGATCATCGACCTCGAACCTGAGGCCTCCGCGGTGCGTGCCGCCGCTGCCGCGCGCCCGCGTGGTGCATTGCGCCGGGTGCAGGCGAGCGAGGCGGAACTGGCCGAGCACGAGCGCGTGCTGGCCGAGATCGACAAGGCCAGCGGCGGCGCCACGGTCTGGCGCAAGCTCGAACCGGCGCAGGCCGGATGAATACAGGGTCGGTCGGCAGACCCGAAGCCGAGGCAGGTTTCTTGCTTCAGCGGCCGGACATTTCCGGATGCGTCGCCAACCCGGCGGCGCGGTCCGGGGACAATGAACCATTACAGGAGACCCCCGAATGAGCGCGCAGAAAATCCCCGCCACACTGATCCCCGGTGACGGCATTGGACCGGAAATCATGGAAGCCGCCCTGGCGGCGCTCGAAGCGGTGGGGGCTCCGTTCGAGTGGGAACAGATGCCTGCCGGCATGGGCGCGCTGAAGAGCGAAGGCGATCCGTTGCCGGCGAAGACGCTGGACAGCATCCGGCGCACCCGGCTGGCACTGAAGGGCCCGCTGGAAACGCCGGTCGGCGGCGGTTTCCGCTCGATCAACGTGCGCCTGCGCGAGGAGTTCAAGCTCTACGCCAACATCCGCCCGGCGCAGACGCTGATCCCGGGCGGCCGCTACGACAACATCGACCTCATCGTCTGCCGCGAGAACCTCGAAGGCCTGTACATGGGCTACGAGCACTTCATCCCGATCGAGGGCGACCCGCACGCGGTGGCGATGTCAACCGGCGTGAATACCCGCCAGGGCGCGCGCCACATTCTCGAATACGCCTTCGAACACGCGATCGCGCTCGGTCGCAAGAAGGTGACCGTGGTGCACAAGGCCAACATCATGAAGGCGCTGACCGGCATCTTCCTGGAAACGGCCGAGCAGATGTACGAGGAGCGCTACAAGGGCCGCATCCAGTTCGAACAGGTCATCGTCAACGCCTGCTGCATGAAGCTGGTGATGAACCCCTGGCAGTTCGACGTGCTGGTCACGACCAACCTGTTCGGCGACATCCTGTCCGACCTGACTGCGGGCCTGGTCGGCGGCCTGGGCATGGCGCCCGGTTCCAACATCGGCGCCGATGCGGCCATTTTCGAAGCGGTGCATGGCTCGGCGCCTGACATCGCCGGCAAGGGCATCGCCAATCCGACGGCGCTGGTGCTGGCCGCCGCGCTGATGCTGGATCACGTGAACATGCAGGACAAGGGCGACCGCATCCGCAACGCGGTGTCGGAAACGCTGAACATCGACAACGTCCGCACCGGTGACCTGGGCGGCCGCGCCAGCACCAAGGAGTACACCGCCGCACTGGTTGCCCGCATCCGCAACAACGGCTGAGCCGGCGGCTGAACGGTCTGCGTCACGACCGTTCCATCCGGCCGGCGGCGTCCGGAGATCGACCTGCTCGGGTCCGGTTTCCGGACGTGGTCCGCCAGTCGGGCCCGCTTCCGGGCGATAATCGCGTTTTCCCCGCGCCCGCCCACCCCATGAAAGTTTTCGGATTTGCCGGCTACAGCGGTTCCGGCAAGACCACGCTGATCGAGCAGCTGATTCCTCACTTCGTGCTGGAGGGGCTGACCGTGTCGCTGATCAAGCATGCGCACGCGGGCTTCGACATCGACAAGCCGGGCAAGGACTCGCACCGCCTGCGCGAGGCCGGCTGCACCGAAGTGATGCTGGTGTCGAACAATCGCTGGGTGCTGATGCACGAACTGCGCGGGCGCCCGGAACCGACGCTGGATGAGCAGATCGCCGCCATGGGCGACTGCGACCTGCTGCTGGTCGAGGGCTACAAGGCCTCGCCGATCCCGAAGCTGGAAATCCACCGCCCGTCCTACGGCCGGCCGCTGATGTATCCGGACAATCCGCACGTGGTGGCGGTCGCCACCGACGAGCCGATGGAACTTCCGCTGCCCCGGCTCGACCTGAATGACGTGGAAGCCATCGCCGGCTTCATCCTTCGCCACCAGGGATTCCGATCATCCTGAGAACCTCGGTTGATCGGCGTTGTGGGCGCGGCTGGCGAGGTGTACGGCAAGGCGCGAGGACGCGGCAGGATGGCTCCCTGCAAGGACGAGCAACGCCGCAGGGCGCCTCGCCAGCCGTGTACGCGGCGTCGAAGCGGTCTCGGCCGGGATTATGAAGGGCAGGCAAATGACGACATTGATGACGACAACTACTCTGATCAATATGCCAAGCGGTCAGCCGAGGTTCTCAGGATGAACGAAATGCTCACGCTGGACGCTGCGGTCGAGCGCCTGCTCGCGGCCGCACGTCCGATCGCCGACAGCGAAACCGTATCGACCTTCGCCGCCGCCGGCCGCGTGCTGGCCGCCGACCAGCGCTCGTCGCTGACCGTGCCGCCGCACGACAACTCCAGCATGGATGGCTACGCCGTGCGTCTGGCCGATCTCGATGCGGCGGGCTGCTGTCTGCCGGTGAGCCAGCGCATCCCGGCCGGTCATGTCGGCGCGCCGCTGGCCGCCGGCACCTGTGCCCGCATCTTCACCGGCGCGCCGGTGCCGCCGGGCGCCGACGCCATCGTGATGCAGGAGTCAACGCGTACCAGCGACGCCGGTGTCTGTTTCGACGAGATTCCGAAGCCGGGTGCGTGGATACGCCGCGCCGGCGAGGACATCCGCGAAGGCGACATCGTGCTGGCTGCCGGCACCCGGCTGCGCGCGCAGGAAGTCGGGCTGGCGGCGTCGATCGGTCTGGCCGACGTGCCGGTAGTGCGCCGGCCGCGCGTCGCGCTGTTCTCGACCGGCGACGAACTGGTCATGCCGGGCGAGCCGCTGCCGCCGGGCGGCATCTACAACTCCAACCGCTACACGCTGCGCGCGCTGTGTGAAACGCTGGGCTGCGAAGTGCTGGACCTGGGCATCGTCCCCGACCGCCTCGACGCCACGCGCGCCGCGCTGCGCGAAGCCGCGGCAAGCTGCGACCTGATACTGACCAGCGGCGGCGTCGGCGTCGGCGAGGAAGACCACATCAAGCCGGCGCTGACCGCCGAAGGCGGGCTGGACAGCTGGAAGATCGCGATGAAGCCGGGCAAGCCGCTGGCGCACGGCCACGTGAAGCGCGCAGACGGCGGTCACGCCGACTTCCTCGGCCTGCCGGGCAATCCGGTGTCCAGCTTCGTCACCTTCCTGCTGCTGGTGCGCCCCTTCATCCTGCGTCGCATGGGCGTGGCCGACGTTACCCCGGAGCCGTTCATGGTGCGCGCCGATTTCGACTGGCCACGCCCCGACCGCCGGCGCGAATTCCTGCGCGTGCGCCGCAACGCCGACGGTGGGCTGGAACTGTTTCCGAACCAGAGTTCGGGCGTGCTCACATCCACCGTGTGGGGCAGCGGGCTGGCCGACATCACCGCCGGTCAGGCGGTGAAGCGGGGCGATGCCGTGCCCTTCCTGTCCTTCGAATCCCTGCTGTACTGAGTCATGACGATGAAGATCAAGGTGCTTTACTTCGCCGCGTTGCGCGAAGCGCTGGGTTCGCCCGGTGAGACGGTCAACCTGCCGGCCGATGTGACCACGCTGGCCGGCGTGCGCGCGCTGATCGCCAGCCGCGGTGGCGACTGGGACAAGCTGGCGCAGATGAAGAACCTGCGTGCGGCGGTAAACCAGCGCATGGCCGAACCGGACGCCGCGGTCGCCGACGGCGACGAAGTGGCCTTCTTCCCGCCGGTCACCGGCGGCTGAGGAGAAAAGCATGAGCGTGAGCGTGCAGCAGGCCGACTTCGACATCGGCGCAGAGATCGACGCGCTGACGGCCGGTCGCACCGACGTCGGCGCGGTGGCCACCTTCACCGGTCTGGTGCGCGACGTCAATGACGGCTCCGGCGTGCATGCGATGACGCTGGAGCACTATCCGGGCATGACCGAGGCGGCGCTGGAGGACATCGTCGCGCAGGCGAAGGCGCGCTGGGACATCCTCGCCGTGCGGGTGATCCACCGCGTCGGCATGCTGCAGCCGGCCGACCGCATCGTGCTCGTCATCGTCGCCGGCAGTCACCGCGGCGAAGCTTTCGCCGCCTGCGAATTCATCATGGATTACCTGAAGACCCGCGCGCCGTTCTGGAAGCGCGAGGACACGCCGGAAGGCAGCCGCTGGGTGGATGCGCGCGAATCCGACGACAGCGCCGCCGAACGCTGGAGGCAGGGCGGCTGAACGTTCAGTTCGTGGCGTCCGCCGTCCGCACTGGAACGGGGAAAGGCGTCACCGTGCGCCCCCTCTTCGCATACAGCAGCACCGGCGCGCAGCGCTGCGGGTCGGCGTGGATGCCAACGCAGTCCAGACACTGGAAACAGTCGTCGTAGCGGATGTCGCCGCTGCGCTCGATCGCGTCGTACTGGCAGCGGTGGCGACAGGTCTGACAGGGCTTGCCGCATTCGGCGCGGCGCACCAGCCAGTCGAAGCGCCTCAGTTTGCCGCCCAGCGCCATCGCGGCACCCAGCGGACACAGGTAGCGACAGAAGAACTTGTAGCTGAAAGCACCCGCCAGCAGCAGGCCGACCGCCCACGCGACATAGGGCCAGGCGCGGTCGAAGCCGACCGTGATCGCGGTCTTGAACGGCTCGACCTCGACCAGACTTTCGGCGATCCGAGGCGCGGTCGCTGCGGCGATGACCAGCGCCGCCAGCAGCGCGTAGCGGCCGCGGTCGAGCGTACGTGCCAGTCGCCGCGGTAGCCGGATCTGCGGGACCCGCAGCTTCTGCGCCGCGATGGCGACGAATTCCTGCAGCGCGCCGAAGGGGCAGAGCCAGCCGCAGAAGGTGCCGCGACCCCAGATGAAGAAGCTCACCGCGGTGAACGCGATCAGCAGCAGCGACACCGGGTCGTACAGGAAGCTCGATAGATCCGATCCGGCGGCCAGCGTCTTGATCGCGCCGGTGATCTGCACGATGGACAGCTGGCCCTGCGCGTGCCAGCCGATGAACACCAGCGTGAACAGCAGGAAGGCGTTGCGGAACAGCGCCAGCCGCCGGGCGTCGCGCGCCATCCAGTCCGGCTTTGCCAGCACCACGCAGAGCAGGACGAGCGCGACGCCGATCGCTGCGAGGTCGGGCCAGCGGCCCTGCCAGGCGACCAGCCATTCGGGCAGCGGCTGTGGCGGATAGACGAACAGGTCGGCGTCCGGCGTGTAGTCGAAGGACACGGTCTGGTGCGTAATGCGCGGCAGCATCATGCCCTTGGCGCGGGTCAGCGTCAGCGTGAGCTGCATCGGCCGCGCCGGGTCCAGCCCCGCCTGGGCGTAGATGCGGAACACGCCGGAGGCATTGAAGGCTGGCGCGCCTGCAGGAGCCGGGTGCTCGAACACCAGATCGCGCATTTCCACCGGCAGCCCGCCCTGGGTCAGCGACAGGCTGGGTGGCGGCGTACCCGGTACGAAGCCTTCGTCCAGCATCGCGATGCGGCCGGCGCTGGCGATCCACAGTGCGTGCTGGCCGTCCTCCAGCTTCTTCATCAGATCGGCGTAACGGGCGTCGCCGAGCACGGCGCGGCCCACCGTCGGCGCATTCAGGTAGCCGACGTAAAGGTTGACCAGCGTGGCGTCCGGTTCGGCCAGCGCGACCTCGTCCGCGCCTTCGCCGTCGGTGCCGGCGAACAGCTTTTCGGCCTCAGCATTGCTGACGCGCAGGTGGCCGATCAGCCCGCGCTTGACCAGCGTGGCGAAATCCAGCCGGTCGAAGACGTCGGCGCGCGCCCGCGCGGCAGGGCCTCGCGCGCCGGGGTCGGCGAAGCCGAGCTTCTCGCGCGCCACCGCGAGGCCGGCCGCCAGCACTGTCTGGTTCACGATGCGTACCGACGCGGTCGCCTTGGTCACGCCATCGAGCACGACGCGGCTGTCGCTGCCGCCCGCGCGTGTATTGCCGTAGGCCGACGACACGGTGATTTCCTGCTTCAGATTGCGGCCGGCGTACTGCTGCACGAATTCCTTCAGCGGCGCTTCGCCCAGCCCGCTGAGGAAGACCGGTTCGTGCTGGCGCAGCACCTCGACGTCAATGAAGCCACCCTTGCGGTCGATGGCGACCAGCAGGTTCATCGGCGTGCCTTCGAAGCCGGGAATCGGTGCTAGGTCGATCGACTCGAACACATAGCCGACCGGTCCGGCCTCCGGTTCCAGTTCGCTGGTGATCGGCCAGACCGGCAGGTCGGCCAGCTTGGGCTGTACGTGCAGAGGCGGCTGGAAGCGGCGGGCGAGGTCGTCGTGGCCAAGTTCGCCAGCCAGCGCCGCGCCGCACAGACAGGAGGCGAACAGCAGGACGTGGCGGACAAGTGCGCCGATGGACGCACGGGAGATCAGGGACATGAAGTCGGTCCGTGTGGGACGACGGGGCCAACGCACTGCATGCTGCTCTGGCGTGCCCCGCAGACGCGCATGCTAATCGGACGCGGCTCGGCGCCTGCCATGGAAAATGCCCGAACAAGCGGCATTCGTGAGCGCGCGATGTAACTTAGACTGCGCCGCGCCTGTCACAGGCTCGCCCTGAAAAACGGGCGCTTACGCCCTGGAGAATCGAACATGCACCCACTTTCCTGCGCCTCGTCGCTGCGCGTCCTGTGCGCGACGCTGACTCTCGGCCTGCTGCCGCTGAGCGCATGGGCCATCACCGACGACGACATCGCCGAGGCGGTGCAGAAGCCGTCCTGGGGGCTGTACAAGGGTTACGCCGAATTCAAGATGGCGCACTACGCCGACGCGAAACGCATCTGGACCGCGCTGGCTGAGCGCGGCAATGGCGAGGCCTGGTTCAATCTGGGCATCCTCGCCGAGGACGGGCTGGGCGAGCCGCAGAATCCGCACGAGGCGCGTCGCCTGTACGAGAACGGCGCCCAGGCGGGCAGCCGCAATTCGGCGCTGCGCCTCGGTCTGCTGCTGCAGGGCGGCAAGCTCGGCCAGCGCGACATCGACGGCGCGCGCCACTGGCTCAAGGTGGCGGCCGACGCCGGCGACCAGGAAGCGGCCACTCACCTTGCGGCGCTGAACGATCCGCAGGGCGGCAGCATCCGCGACCGCGAACTGGCCGAGGCGCGCCGCTTCGAAGCCGAGGGCCGGCACGCCGACGCGGCAGCGATGTACCGCAAGCTGGCCGACTTCGGCGACGTGCGCGGCGTGACGCGACTGGCCTGGGCTTACGAAGCCGGCCGCGGCGTGCAGCGCAATCTGGCCGAAGCGGCGCGGCTGTTCCGCGTCGCCGCGGAGCAGGGCGAGGCGGAGGCGCAGTACGCGCTGTCGGTCATGCTTGACACCGGCGCCGGGCAGACGCGCAACACGGATGAAGCGCTGCGCTGGCTGCGCGCCTCGGCCGGACAGAACTATCCGCCGGCGGTGCAGGCGTTGCAGGCGCGGAACTGAGCAGAACGCCTCTTGCGGGGGAGGGGGAGGGAAGCGCGACTGAATTCCGTGTGCGATTGTCGAGGGCTCCGTTGCGGTCAGCAGACCGCTCGCACAGGAAATGCGCTCGCTTCGTCGCCGTCAGCGGGCTTACCCCGTTGATTGCCGGCCGTGCAAGGGCAGCGCGACGCGCGCCCGCAGGCCGCCCTCGGCGCGGCGCGACAGCGTCACCTCGCCACCTTGGGCGCGGATGACGGCGCGCGAAATGGCCAGCCCCAGGCCGCTGCCGCCCGTGTGGCGGGCGCGCGAGGCTTCGAGGCGCACATAGGGTTCGAATACGTGCTCGAGTTCGGCTTCGGGTATGCCCGGTCCGTCGTCGTCGATGTCTATTCGCGCTTCGCCGTCGGTGACGACAGCGTCACACGGACGCGGCCACCGCCATAGCGGCGCGCGTTGTCCATCAGGTTGGCGAGTGCCCGGCGGGTCAGCGCCGGGCGCAGTACGACCGGCTGCGCGAGACTGCCGCTCACCTCGATGTCCGCACCCAGCGCGGCGATGTCGTCGGCCACGCCATCGACCAGCGCGTCGAGCCGGGTTGGTGCGGCGCTTTCCGAACTGTCGCCGGCGCGCAGGAAGGCCAGCGTGTCGTCGATCAGCGTTTCCATCTCGGCCAGATCGCGTTCGATCGCTTCGCGCACCGGGCTGTCCGGCAACTGCTCGAGGCGCAGACGCACGCGGGTAATCGGCAGCCGCAGGTCGTGCGACACGCCGGCCAGTGCCTGGGCGCGTGTCTGGATCAGCGCGCGCAGCGCGCCCTGCATGCGGTTGAAGGCGTGCGCCGCGCCGGCCACTTCGCGCGGTCCGCCGGTATCGAGCGGCGCCTGATCGAGGTCGCGCGCCAGCCCGTCGGCGGCGCGGGCGAACATCGCCAGCGGACGGGTCAGGCGACGTACCACCCAGATCGACAGCAGGCTCACGGCAAGCGCCACCAGCAGCAGGCCGACGATGATGCGCAGCGGCCGGTCCACCGGCGGGGGCGGCGGCGAGTAGCGGAAGGTGAGTACGCTGCCGTCGCTCAATCTGGCCTGAGTGGATACGTCGATCACCGGCGGTGCAGGCAGCAGTCGCGCCAGCTTGGGCGGCGGCGGCGGGGGCGGGCGCATGGGGTGCATATCGCTGCGCGGCGTCAGCATGTCCTGTTCGCGCCTGACGACCTGATGCTCGAAGCGCGTGCCCAGCCGTTCGCCGACACGTTGCGCGAAGGCGTCGAAATCGTCCGGCACCGCTTTCGCGTCGTCATACCACGGCTCCTCGAGCGACAGTCGGGTGCTCGGGCTTTCGAGCATGCGCAGCAGCCGATCGCGGCCCGCTGCCGGCGTTTCGTCGACCAGGGCGACCGACTCGGCCAGCCGCGTCGCGGCGTAGTCGCTGCGCATCTGTCGCGACAGGCGCACGCGGTCCTCGACCACCAGCCACAGGCCGAGCGCGTTGGCGAGCAGCAGGCCGCCCAGCAGCACGCACAGGATCTGGCCGAACAGCGTGCGCGGCAGCAGCCGCGACGCCCATGTCAAAGCAGCTTCTCCACCGGGCCGTTGAGCACATAGCCCTCGTTGCGCAGCGTGCGGATGATGCGTGGCTCGCGTCCGTCGTCGCCGAGCCGGCGGCGCAGGCGGCTGATCATCACGTCAACCGTGCGGTCGAAGGGCCCGGCGTCGCGGCCGGCCAGCACGTCCATCAACTGGTCGCGCGACAGCACGCGGTTGGCGTTCTCGGCCAGCGCGTTGAGCATGCGGAATTCGCCACTGGACAGCGGCGTCACAACGCCGGCCTCGTTGACCAGATGGCGGGCACCGAGATCGAGCGTCCAGCCGGAGAATTTCAGGCCGCGCACGCTGCCGTCGCCATCCGGGTGCTCCGGTGCCCGGCGCAGGATGCTGCGCACCCGGGCCAGCAGTTCGCGCGGATGGAAGGGCTTGGGCAGGTAGTCGTCGGCCCCCATCTCCAGGCCGATGATGCGGTCCAGTTCGTCGCCGCGGGCGGTCAGCATCAGGATGGGCAGGCGCGATTTGGCGCGGATTTCGCGGCACAGCGCGAGGCCGTCGTCGCCCGGCAGCATCACGTCGAGGATGAGCAGGTCGCAGCCGTCGCGTTCGAGCGCGAGGCGCAGTGCGTCGCCGTCGCCGACGGTGCGCACGTCCATGTCCTGCTTGCCGAGGTAGTCGCGCAGCAGATCGCGCAGGTCCGGGTCGTCGTCAACGACGAGGATGCGCGGTTTCGGTGTGTGTCCGTTCATGCCCTTCAGCTTAGCGGCTCGCGTCCGCGCGGTGGGCGATCCGGACAATTCGGGACATTGTGTTTACGCAGTGTTTACAGAGGCTGGCGCGCGCGCCAGCAGCACGAGCAATCCGGCAAGCAGGCCGACGGCGGCGAAATCGGCGCTGTAAAGCACCAGACCGGCGGCGCCCGCGACGACGGCGAGGCGCGCCACGAAGGCGTAGCGCAGCAGCAGTGCCAGTGCGCCAGCGGCCAGTGCAAGTACGCCGATGCGCTCCTGCATGAAAAGCTGCGGCGCGAAGCGGCGCACCAGGCAGCGCCAGTCGTCGGCGCCGCTGGCGCACAGGCCGTGCAGCAGGTCGGATTCCATCAGGCCGTAGCGCAGGCCGGCGCTGGCCGCGGCGGCGACCAGCAGTGCGATGAGCAGCGGCCAGCCAAGGCGTTTGCGCAGGTCGAGAGCAAGGGAAGAGGTGGGCATGAGGGTATTCATCTGTAGGCACTGTCCGTCACGTGCGAACCGTGGATTTTCGCTGTGTTAGCATCGCCGCGCTGCAGCATCGACACCGTCATCCGGTGACCGGCTGCAGTCCTCACCTTACCGGAAACGCTGCGCCCGGCCCAGCCGGACGACCGACACCGATCTCGCATGAAAAGACAGATTTCCCTTGCCCGCGTCATGATCGCCCTGCTGATCGCAGGTGGCGTGGCGGCGGTGCACTTCGCGCTGTGGGCGGTGACGAACCGTCCGGTCAGCGTGGTCGAGCCGCTGGACTACATCGACGGATTTTCCTACAGCCCTTACCGGCGCGACCAGACGCCACTCAAGGGCGTGTATCCGAGCTACGCCGAGATCGAGCAGGACATGAAGCAGCTCGGCGGCATCGCGCACCGGGTGCGCACCTACAACTCGACCGAGAATCCGGAGGTGTCCGATCTGGCGGGGCAGAACGAGCTGCGCGTCACCGCGGGCGCCTGGCTGGACCGCGACAAGGTGAAGAACCGGCGCGAGATCGGTGCCGTGCTGGCGGACGCCCGGCTGCATGCGAACATCGACCGCATCATCGTCGGCAACGAGGTATTGCTGCGCGACGACCTGACCTTCCCCGAGATGTATGCCTACCTCGACGAGGTGCGCAATGCGACCGATCTGCCGGTATCGACCGCCGAACCCTGGCACGTCTGGCTGAAGAATCCGGAACTGGCGGACCACGTCGATTTCCTCGCCGTCCATCTGCTGCCGTATCACGAGGGCGTGCCGGTGGACAAAGCGGTCAACTACGCGATGGCGCGCTACCAGGAACTGCTGGACGCCTTCCCCGGCCGCTCCATCCTGATTTCCGAAATCGGCTGGCCGAGCAAGGGGCCGACCATCCAGGCGGCGGTCGCGTCGGAAGAGAACCAGGCGCGCTTCGTGCGCGAATTCCTCTATCGCGCGCTGTGCAAGAACCTCGACTACTTCCTGATCGAAGCCTACGACCAGCCATGGAAGATCGATATCGAGGGCTGGGCCGGTGCCTACTGGGGCGTGTTCAACGCCGACCGCGAGCTGAAGTTCCCGCTCGAAGGCAGCGTGGATCCGAACAGTGGCTGGATTGATGACGCGCTGGTCGCCACCGTGTTCGCGCTGGTGCCGATGCTGCTGCTCTGTCTGGCGCAGCGCGGCATGAGCATCGGCGGCCAGCTCTGGATGTGCATACTGGTGCAGGCCTGCGTCACCGCCATCGTCATCGCCGCCCGCCTGCCTGCCGACTACTACTTCACCTTGCGCGACCTGACCGCGCTGATAGGCCTCGTGTTCGGCGTGGTGCTGACGGCCGGCGTGCTGCTGACCAACGGATTCGAGTTCGCCGAGGTGTTCTTCAAGCCGCGCTGGCGCCGTGCCTACAAGCCGGCTGAGCCGGTGCCGCCGGAACAGCAGCCCTTCGTGTCGGTGCACCTCGCCTGTTGCAACGAACCGCCGGAAATGGTGATCGCCACCATCGACAGTCTGGCGGCGATGGACTACCAGAACTTCGAAGTCATCGTCGTCAACAACAACACCAAGGACGAGGCGCTGTGGAAGCCGGTCGAGGCGCGCATGGCCGAGTTGGGCCCACGCTTCCGCTTCTTCCATCTGCCGCAGTGGCCGGGTTTCAAGGCCGGCGCGCTGAATTTCGCGATGAAGCAGATCGATCCGCGCACCGCGGTGGTCGGCGTGGTCAACGCCGACTACGTGGTCACCCCCGACTGGCTCAGCGCACTGGTGCCGCATTTCCGTGACCCCAAGGTGGCCGTGGTGCAGGCACCGCAGGCGCACCGCGAGTGGGAGCGCCATTTCTTCAAGCGCATGTGCAACTGGGAGTTCGATGGCTTCTTCCGCATCGGCATGCACCATCGTCATGAACGCAACGCGCTGATCCAGCACGGCACGATGACGCTGGTGCGCCGCTCGCGCCTCGAGGAATCGGGCAACTGGTCCGAGTGGTGCATCTGCGAGGACACCGAACTGGGCCTGCGCCTGCTCGAGAACGGCGACGAACTGCGCTACATTGACCGCGTTTTCGGCCGCGGTCTGACGCCGTCCAGCTTCGCCGCACTGAAGTCGCAGCGCTTCCGCTGGGCCTTCGGCGCGATGCAGATCATGAAGGGCCACTGGAAGGCGCTGGTCGGCAAGAGCAAGCTCTCGGCCGGTCAGCGCTATCACTTCATCACCGGCTGGTTCTCGTGGTTCGGCGACGCGCTGCAGTTCCTGTTCGCGCTGGGCGCCATAGGCTGGACGGCCGCGATGCTGATCTGGCCGAAGATGTTCTCGCTGCCGGTCACCATCATGCTGGCGCCGGTGCTCGGCCTGCTGGTCGCCAAGGCGGCGATGGGGCCCATCCTGTATCGCCGCGCGATGGACTGTCCATGGGCCGACATCGCCGGCGCGTCGCTGGTGAGCCTGGGCCTGTCGCACGCGATCGCGCGCGGCATCATCGCCGGCATCACGCACAAGCGCGGTGTCTTCCTGCGCACCGCGAAGGGCAAGGCGGAGGGCGGTCTGGCCAAATTCTTCCAGCCGATACGCGAAGAGATGTACCTGCTGCTGTCGCTGATCGGCGCCGCCAGCGCCATGCTTTACATGCGCGGCAGCGACAGCGTCGAAGTACTGCTGTGGGTGACCATGCTGGGCCTGCAGTCGCTGCCCTACATCGCCGCACTGGCCTGCCAGTTCATCGCCCAGCTGCCGGAAAAGCCGCTGCCGGCCGCGCCGGCGACACAGGCAGCGTAAGGCGATGATGGAGCCGCTGAATCGCGCGCCGCGCTGGGCGCGTTATGCGCTGGTGCATCTGGTCGCGCTGGCGCTGATCGCGTTCTGGATCTGGCGCGCCAACCAGCCGCAGCCGCTGGCCGACGTGCCGCCGGACCAGGCCCGTCTGCAGTGCGTGTCGTACGCACCCTATTACCGGCCGGGCGAATCGCCGCTGATTCCCGATTTCCGGGTGAGTCGCGAGCGCATCGACGCCGACCTCGCACGGCTGTCGCGGATCACCGACTGCGTGCGTCTGTACTCGGTCAACCAGGGGCTGTCCGCCGTTCCCGAACTGGCCGGTCGCCACGGACTGAAGGTGCTGGTGGGCGCCTGGATAGGCGGCGACCTGAAGAAGAACGACATCGAGCTGACACAGGCCATCGCGCTTGCCAACCGTCACCGCGACGTGGTGCGCGGCCTCATCGTCGGCAACGAGGTGCTGTTGCGCCGCGAGCAGACCGAGGATGCGATGCGCCGCTACATCGAGCGTGCCCAGCGCGAAACCGAGGTGCCGGTGACTTACGCCGACGTCTGGGAGTTCTGGCTCAAGCACCGTTCACTCGCGGCCAGCGTCGATTTCGCCACCGTGCACATCCTGCCCTACTGGGAGGACGAGCCGCGGGCGATTGACGACGCGATCACGCACGTGACGGCGGTGATGGACACGATGGCCATCGAACTGGGCAAGCCGCTGCTGATCGGCGAGACCGGCTGGCCCAGTCTGGGCAAGCAGCGCGACGGCGCGCGGCCGGGGCTGATCGAGCAGGCGCGTTATCTGCGCGAATTCCTGCTGGCGGCGCAGGCGCACGGCTGGCAGTACAACGTGATCGAAGCCTATGACCAGCCGTGGAAGCGCCTGCTCGAAGGTACGGTCGGCGGGTACTGGGGGGTGCTCGATTCGCACGGCCACGCCAAGTTCGGCTGGCATGGGGCGTTGGCCGAACGCAACGACGGTGCCACGCCGCTGACCGCCGGCGCGGTCGGGCTGGCGCTCGGCGTGCTGATCGTGCTGGCCGCGCGTGTGCGTCGCTCCGGTGCTGCAGCGGCTTACGCGCTGTCCGGGGCACTGGCTGGACTGATCGGACTGCTGCAGTGGGAATACCTGTCGCTCGCCTGCCGCAATCCTGCGGAGTGGCTGGCCATGGGCGCGGTCGCGCTGGCGGGCAGCCTGGCGTGGGCGCTGCTGCCCTTCGTGATGACCGGTCGCGCACGACCTGCGATGGCGTTCGTCGTGCGCGTGCTGCTGTTCGGCCTGGCCACCGGCGGCCTGTTGCTCGCGGTCGATGGTCGCTATCGCGATTTCCCCTTCCTGCTGTTCGTGCTGCCGACCATTCAGTTCGGTCTGGCTGCGCGCTGGGCCGGTTTCGACGTGATGCCGCGATTGCCCGAGTCGCGTATTTTCACGCTGATTGCGGTGGCCGGCAGTGCCATCGCCTGGCTTCTCGACTGGCGCAACCCGCAGGCGTTGGGCTGGGCGCTGATGGCCGCCGTGCTGGCGGCCGCCTTCGCGCCACGTCGCTCAGCTGACTGAGGGGTTCAGCGCGTAAAGCCCGGTCAGGCTCGCCTGGCCGAGCACGTGGCCCTGCATCGCCTGTCTCACGACATCGAGCGTAAGCCGGCCGTCTGCCGGCAGGCGTTCGACGTCCAGCGCGTACAGCGTGAACACGTAGTGATGGACGATTTCGTCGTTCCACGGCGGGCAGGGGCCGTCGTAGCCATGGTAGTCGCCCGTCATCTGCGCGTCGCCGGCGAACCACGCGGTGTAATCGTTGATGCCCTGGCGGGTGCCGCGCGGACCGGCCGGGCCGGGCTTGCCGCAGGCGGTGACCGCCGACGAGAACTCGCCTTCGGCGATTTCGCCGGTCGGTGCGAGGTCAACCAGTATCCAGTGCGTGAAGTCGCAGCGCGGCAGCGAGGCGGGCACAGTGCGGCCGTCCTGGTTCACGTCGTCCGGCCGGGTCGGCACGTCGGGGTCGTGGCAGATCAGCACCAGCGAACGCGTGCCGGCCGGCAGATCGGACCAGGCGAGGTGCGGGTTGCGGTTGTTGCCAAGTTGCGCGTGACCCTTGCCGTCGGGGATGCAGAACGCGTTGTTGCCCGGGATGCGGGTGCCGTCGGCAAAGGTGTTGCTCGTCAGTTTCATCTAGTCAGCTCCTCGTTCAGGACGCCGCGCGACGCGAAAAGTCGCGCAGCCGGAAACCCAGTGCGAACAGCACGGCGAAGTAGGCACCGGCGCCGGCCGGCACCAGCCAGCCCAGGTGCAGGATGCGGTTGAGCGTGCCCATCTGCAGCCAGTCGCCCGGTACCTGCGCGCCGAAGTACAGCACCACGCCCATCGCTGCAAGCGCAGACAGCATCTTGAGCCAGAAGCTCCGCCAGCCAGGTGCCGGCGTGTAGGCACCGGTGCGGCGCAGGCCGTGGTAGAGGAAACCGGCGTTCACCAGAGATGCCAGCCCGATGGACAGCGCCAGCCCTGCGTGTGCCAGCGGGCCGATGAAGACGAGGTTCATCAACTGAGTCAGCACCAGTACGCCGAGCGCAATCTTGACCGGCGTGCGGATGTCCTGCCGCGAATAGAAACCGGGTGCCAGCACCTTCACCAGAATCAGTCCGGTCAGGCCGACGCTGTAGGCGAGCAGTGCTTCGCGCGTCGCCAGCACGTCGTGGGCGGTGAACTGGCCGTGGTGGAACAGTGTGGCAATCAACGGTGTGGCCAGCAATCCCAGCGCAAGCGCCGCCGGCAGCGTAAGCAGCAGCGTCAGGCGCAGGCCCCAGTCGAGCAGGGAGGAAAATTCACCGCCGTTGCCATCGGCGTGACTGCGCGACAGCGAAGGCAGCAATATGGTGCCGAGCGCCACGCCGAGCAGGCCGGCCGGGAATTCCATCAGACGGTCGGCGTAGTAGAGCCAGGACACCGAACCGCTTTCGAGGAAGGAGGCGAAGATGGTGTTGATCAGCAGTGAAATCTGCGACACCGACACGCCCAGTATCGCCGGCAGCATCAGTTTGAAGATGCGACGCACACCGGGATCGTGCAGGTCGAGCCGCATCCGCGGCAGCATGCCGATGCGCATCAGCGCCGGCACCTGCAGCGCCAGCTGCAGCGCGCCGCCGATGAATACCGCCCAGGCCAGCGCCAGTACCGGCGGATCGAAATACGGCGCGGCGAACAGGCTCATGCCGATGAAGCTAAGGTTCAGCAGTACCGGCGTGAAGGCGGGGATGGCGAAGCGGCTGAAGGTGTTCAGCACGCCGCCGGCCATCGCCACCAGCGACATGAACAGGATGTAGGGAAAGGTGATGCGGGTCAGCGTCACCGTCAGGTCGAACTTGTCGGCGTCGGCGGCAAAGCCGGGGGCGGATATATATATGATGAGCGGCGCGGCGACGATGCCGATCACCGTGACCACCGCGACCACCAGGGCGAGCAGGGTGGCGACATGGTCAATCAGTGCCCGCGTGTCGTCAACGCCGCGCCGGTTGCGGTACTCGCCCAGTATCGGCACGAAGGCCTGCGAGAAGGCGCCCTCGGCGAACATGCGACGCAGCAGGTTGGGCAGACGGAAGGCGACGAAGAAAGCGTCGGTGGCGGCGCCAGCGCCGAAGGCCCGGGCGATGAAAAAATCGCGGACGAAGCCGAGGATGCGCGACAGCAGCGTCATGCTGCTGACGGTCGCGAGTGCACGAAGCAGATTCATCAGGCGATGCGTGTGGAGAGACAGCGCGCACCTTACCAGAGCCGTGCGGGCTGTCGGCCACGCGATGCGCCGAACTGGGTCTTGCACCGGCAACCCATAGTGCGTATACTCGCGCGTTTTCCCGAACACCCAACCGCAAGAACATGGCCAATTCCGCACAAGCACGCAAGCGCGCCCGTCAGGCGAACGTTCGTCGTGATCACAACATGAGCCAGCGCTCGGAGCTGCGCACTGCCATCAAGAACGTCCGCAAGGCCATCCTGGCTGGCGACAAGGCAGCTGCGCAAGCCGTGTTCGTGCAGGCCCAGACGACGATCGACAGCATCGCCGACAAGAACATCATCCACAAGAACAAGGCAGCGCGTCACAAGAGCCGTCTGTCCGGTGCGATCAAGGCGATGGGCGCCGCGGCCTGAGTTCCGCAGCCTGACCCGCCGGCGGCCATCCAGGCCGCAGCAATAAAAAAGCCGACCCGATGGTCGGCTTTTTTATTGCCTGTGTCTTGCGGGCACTGACAATGGGCAATGCTGCGTCGTCGTCGGTGCTGACGCCTGGCGGACGTATTCCGGACGGCGTCCGCCAGGCGTCCGGATCGCCCAAGAACGGGGATTCAGATCTCTGCGGCGCCGGTCTCGTAGTCCACACGCAGATCGTTGTCGCGCGCGAAATGCATCAGGAAGTTGTAGGCAAGCGGTTCGAGTTCGTACAGGCGGGCATCGACAAATACGCACTTCTCGCCGGTGATCCAGCAACCGGGGCGCACGTACGGTGAGTAGCGCATCTTGCGCTGGCTGCCGAACGAGGACATGACGCCGCACAGGCGGTCGGACCAGTCGCTTGGGCGGAAGGTGCGGCCCTTGCTCGTGGCACCGATGATCGTGAAGCTGCGCGCGCGGCGCGGGTCGTCCACCTGTTTGCGCACCAGGCTGTCGTTGGCGGGCGGTAGAGGAGGGGCTGCGGCGTCGCCGTCGTGTACATGCGGAATCGCGCTCATGTTCGGGTCTGTGGCCTCCGGCAGTTCTGTGTTCGGTCCGGCTGCGTCGCACCTGGCAGGTGGCGCGGCTGCAGCCGGGGTGGTGCTTCGCTCAGTTATAGAGGTAAAACAGGGCTCTTTTTTATCTTTAAAAACAAGGTTTAGCTGTTGTAAAGCTAATGTTCTGTTTCTATACTCGCGCTATCCCTATGAGGAGACGGCGCTTTATGCTCAATTCCAGCCTCAGATCCAGGCAGTCCACAGTACTTGGCAGTGTGTCGTCTCCGGCGCCTCGGGCTCAGATGGCCCGATTCGGTTTCAGGATCCGTACGCGAGGCGGCGTGCTGATCGACAACCTGTCCATACCCGGCGCGAGTGCCGAAGAGGCCGAACGCAAGTTGCGACAGATCTATATGGGCTGCTCGGTGCTAGCACGCTTTGTGCCAGACCCGCAGATCGGGCCCGGTGCCGCCCGCAGGGTCGGCTAAGTCCCTGCCGCAACGGATGTTCGCTGCCCGGTACGGGCTGGGGGGCGGGCGACCGCACTGCTGCGTCGTCTGCCGAGCGAGGTGACAATGTGCGCCGCAACATGAGCGGCGCCTGCTACACAGCGCGCGGGCTTTGAACTAAAATCGTTCTCTCATCAAGCACGGCGGCGCGAGCCGCCGTGCTTTTTTCGTTTTCCGCATCACGCCGCCAGCAGGCGTGCCGTCGATGCGGCAGCAGGGTCACGGAGCTGTTTCGATGACGCATCTGATGAATACCTACGGCCGCCAGCCGGTCGCCTTCACCCACGGCAAGGGCGTACGGCTGTATGACGAGAACGGTCGCGAGTACCTGGACGCGATGGCCGGTGTTGCCGTGAATACGCTGGGCCACGGTCATCCCGATCTGGTTCAGGCGGTGTCGCGGCAGGCGGCGGAAATGATCCACTGCTCCAATCTGTACCGCGTGCTGGCACAGGAAAAGCTGTCGGACCGTCTGGCCGAACTGTCCGGCATGGACGAAGTGTTCTTCTGCAATTCCGGTTGTGAAGCCAACGAGGCGGCGATCAAGCTCGCCCGTCTGTACGGCCATCAGCGCGGCGTCGAACTGCCGGGCATCATCGTGATGGAGCACGCCTTCCACGGCCGCACGCTGGCCACGTTGTCGGCCACCGGCAACCGTAAGGTGCAAGCCGGTTTCGAGCCGCTGACGCCGGGCTTCCACCGGGTGCCTTTCAGCGACATCGCCGCGGTGCGGGCGATCGCCGAGCACACGCGCAACATCGTCGCCGTGCTGTTCGAGCCGGTGCAGGGCGAGGGCGGCATCCATGCCGCCGACCTGGCTTATATGCGCGAATTGCGCACGCTGTGCGACCAGCAGCAATGGCTGTTCATGGTTGACGAGGTGCAGTGCGGCATCGGTCGTACCGGCAGCTGGTTTGCCTTCCAGCACGCCGGTATCGAGCCGGACGTGATGACGCTGGCCAAGGGCCTCGGCTCGGGCGTGCCGATCGGCGCTTGCCTGGCGCGCGGGCCGGCGGCCGGTGTTTTCAAACCTGGCACTCATGGTTCGACCTTCGGTGGCAATCCCCTGGCCTGCGCCGCCGCGCTGACCACGCTCGACGTCGTCGCGCGCGACGATCTGCGGGGCAATGCCGTGCGTCAGGGCGACGCGATCCGCGCCGGCTTCCGTGATGCGCTGAAGGATGTGGCGGGCGTGAAGGACATCCGCGGTGCCGGCATGATGATAGGCATCGAACTCGACCGCCCCTGCGGCGCGCTGGTCGGTCAGGCACTCGAAGCGGGTCTGCTGATCAACGTCACGGCCGACAGCACGATACGTCTGGTGCCGCCGCTGGTCTTCAACGACGCCGACAGCCGCGAGCTGGTCAACCGGTTGTCGCCGATCATCCGCAACTTCCTCGCGGGCGCCCAGCTCGCCGCATGAAATGACTGAACCCAGACACTTTCTGCAACTGAAGGATCTGACGCGCGAAGAGCTCGACTACGTGTTCGCGCGCACCCGCTGGATCAAGGACAAGTTCAAGCGCTACGAACAGTACTGGCCGCTGCAGGACCGCACGCTGGTCATGATCTTCGAGAAGCAGAGCACACGCACGCGCCTGTCCTTCGAAGCCGGCATGCACCAGATGGGCGGCAGCGCGATCTACCTGAACACGCGCGACTCCCAGCTCGGCCGCGGCGAGCCGGTCGAGGACGCGGCCCAGGTCATTTCGCGCATGTGCGACGTGGTCATGATCCGCACCTTCGAACAGACCATCATCGAGCGCTTCGCCGCCAATTCGCGCGTGCCGGTGATCAATGGGCTGACCAACGAATACCACCCCTGCCAGGTGCTGGCCGACATCTACACCTGGATCGAGCACCGCGGCGACATCTCCGGCCGCACCGTGGCGTGGATCGGCGATTCGAACAACATGTGCCACACCTGGATGCAGGCGGCCGAAATCTTCGATTTCAAGCTGAACATTTCGACCCCACCGGGCTACGAAGTCGAGGCCGAGCGCGCAGGCGTGGCGGGCAGCCACCATGAGTGCTTCGCCGATCCGATGGACGCCGCGCGCGGTGCCGATCTGGTCACCACCGACGTGTGGACCTCGATGGGCTGGGAAGCGGAGAACGAGGCACGTTGTGCCGCTTTCGCCGACTGGCAGGTCGATGCCGACATGATGAAGGTGGCCAAGGCCGACTCGCTGTTCATGCACTGCCTGCCGGCGCATCGCGGTGAGGAGGTGAGTGCGGAAGTGATCGACGGCCCGCACTCGGTGGTGTGGGACGAAGCCGAAAACCGCCTGCACGCGCAGAAGGCGCTGATGGAATTCCTGCTGCTCGGACGCGTGTCCGGCAGCTGAACCGACGACTCTTATTGAAAGACGAGCAACGATGAGCGACATCAAGAAAGTGGTCCTCGCCTATTCGGGCGGCCTGGACACCTCGGTCATCCTGAAGTGGCTGCAGGATGTGTATCAGTGCGAAATCGTCACCTTCACCGCCGACCTCGGCCAGGGTGAGGAACTGGAACCTGCGCGTGCCAAGGCGATCAAGCTGGGCATCAAGCCGGAGAACATCTACATCGACGATCTGCGCGAGGAGTTCGTCCGCGATTTCGTGTTCCCGATGTTCCGCGCCAACACGATCTACGAAGGCGAATACCTGCTCGGCACCTCGATCGCGCGTCCGCTGATCGCCAAGCGCCTGATCGACATCGCGCGCGAAACCGGCGCCAACGCCATTTCGCACGGCGCCACCGGCAAGGGCAACGACCAGGTCCGCTTCGAACTGGGCGCCTATGCGCTGATGCCGAACGTGAAGGTGATCGCGCCGTGGCGTGAGTGGGACCTGCTGTCGCGCGAAAAGCTGCTGGCCTATGCCGAGAAGCACGGCATCCCGATCGAGATGAAGCACAAGCAGGGTGGCTCGCCCTATTCGATGGACGCCAACCTGCTGCACATCAGCTACGAAGGCCGTCACCTCGAAGATCCGTCGGCCGAAGCCGAAGAGTCGATGTGGCGCTGGACCGTATCGCCGGAGGCGGCGCCGGACCAGGCCGAATACCTCGACCTCGAATTCGAGCGCGGCGACCTGGTCAGCATCAACGGCACCCGCATGCCGGCACACGAACTGCTGGCCACGCTGAACAAGATCGGCGGCAAGCACGGCATCGGCCGTCTCGATCTGGTGGAGAACCGCTACGTCGGCATGAAGTCGCGCGGCTGCTACGAAACGCCGGGCGGCACCATCCTGCTGCGCGCGCACCGCGCCATCGAGTCGATCACTCTGGACCGCGAAGTCGCCCACCTGAAGGACGACCTGATGCCGCGCTACGCCAGCATCATCTACACCGGCTACTGGTGGAGTCCGGAGCGCCGCGCGCTGCAGGCGCTGATCGACCACACGCAACAGACGGTCAATGGCTGGGTGCGGCTCAAGCTGTACAAGGGCAACGTCATCGTCGTCGCCCGCGATTCCAAGACCGATTCGCTGTTCGACCCGACCATCGCCACCTTCGAGGACGATGCCGGCGCCTACGACCAGAAGGATGCGGCCGGTTTCATCAAGCTCAACGCACTGCGCATGCGTATCGCCGCCAACGCCGCGATCAAGCGCGGCAAGTAATCACAACAGGAAAAGAACATGTCCCAGTTCGACAACATCAGCGTCGTCAAGAAAGCCAACGTGTATTTCGACGGCAAGTGCGTCAGCCACAGCATCCAGTTTGCCGATGGCACCAAGAAGTCGGTCGGCGTCATCCTGCCGGCCACGCTCACCTTCAATACCGGCGCGCCGGAAATCATGGAAGGCGTGGCGGGAAGCTGCCGCGTGCGCCTGAAGGGGGAGACGGAATGGAAGACCTATGGTGCCGGTGAGTCCTACAACGTGCCGGGCAATTCGTCCTTCGACATCGAAGTGAGCGGCGAGCCCTACCACTACGTCTGCCATTTCGGCTGATCCGCATCACCGGGCGCCGCTTGGCGCCCGCTCGCAGCACACGAGGTTTTCAGCATGCCGTCCTTCGACATCAGTTCCGAAATCGACATGGTCGAACTGCGCAACGCGGTTGACCAGGCGAACAAGGAAATCACCAACCGCTTCGACTTCAAGGGTTCGGACGCGCGCGTGGAGCAGGGCGACAAGCTGCTCACGCTGTTCGCCGACGATGACTTCAAGCTCGACCAGGTCTATGACGTGCTGCTGGGCAAGTTCGCCAAGCGCGGCATCGACGTGCGCTCGGTCGAGCGCGGCGACGCGCAGAAGATCAGCGGCAACAAGATGAAGCAGGAACTGAAGCTCAAGGTGGGTATCGAGAGCGAATCCGCCAAGAAGATCGTGCGCATCCTGAAGGACAGCAAGCTCAAGGTGCAGGGCAGCATCCAGGGCGAGGAAGTGCGCGTCACCGGTGCCAAGCGCGACGTGCTGCAGGAGGCGATCGCGCTGCTGCGCAAGCAGGTGACCGACATCCCGCTGCAGTTCGGCAATTTCCGCGACTGAGCGCCGATTCAGGCGCTGCCGCTACCGCTCCCCGCGATAGCGGCCTGTTTCCCCGGTTCAGTCCTTCAGACCTTTGACCCACTGCGCGTAGGCGGTTTCCGCCACCGCGTGCAGCGCAGCGATCCGCGCCTCCAGGTCACGCTGGATGTCTGCCGGCTGCTGCACCGTCGGCTGGGCCGCGGCCTCGGCGATTTCGTCGGCGCCGCCGGTACACCACGACTTCACCAGATCCTCGGTCATTTCGATGTGACACTGCATTGCCAGATGCTTGCCCATGGCCCATGCCTGGTTGTCGCAGCCGGCAGAGGCCAGTACACGGGTGGCGCCGGTCGGCACGGTGAAGGTTTCACCGTGCCAGTGGAAGGACGGAAAGCGTGCCCGGTCGCCGAACCATTCGGCCGCTGCCGGGTCGGTGGCATGGACGTCCAGCCAGCCTATCTCCTTGCAGCGATTGGCGCCGACGGTGCCGCCAAGCGCCTTCGACATGAGCTGGCCGCCCAGGCAGTGGCCGATCACCGGAATGTCGGCGGCGACCGCCTTGCGGATCAGTTCGAGCACCGGCGGAATCCACGGCAGCGGATCGTTCACGCTCATCGGCCCGCCCATGAAGCAGAGGCCGGCGAAGGCCGACGGATCGGTCGGCACCGGATCGCCGCAATCCATCGCGAACAGGCGGATTTCACGGCCCAGGCCGTTGATATATGTAGCAAAATGACCGGGTCCTTCGGTCGGACTGTGACGGAACACTGCAATGGGTTTCATCGAAACACCTCCTCGCCGCATTCTAGCCACGCTCGCGCTCGCCGTCCTTGCTGGCGCAAGCGCTGCGCATGCGGCCGACGTTTCGCTGGCCGGTGTGTTCGGCGGTAAGGCGGTTCTGGTGATCGACGGCGGCGCGCCGCGCACGCTGGCACCGGGTGCCCGTTCGCCGGAAGGTGTGAAGCTGCTGTCGGTCGAGGGCGACCGTGCCTGGGTCAACATCGACGGCCGGCGCGTGCAGCTGCGCATCGGCGAGAACGTGGCGTCGCAGCGCAGTGCCGAAACGTCGGCCTCGGTCATCCACCTGAACGCGGATCAGCAGGGACACTTCTCCGCCGACGGGGCGATCAACGGCGTGCCGATGAAATTCCTGCTCGATACCGGCGCTACCGTGATCGCGATGGACCGCAATCAGGCGCGCCGTGCCGGCGTCGATCTGTCCCGTGCCGAAGCGATGCGGGTGCAGACCGCCAATGGCGTGGTCCGCGCCTGGCGCGTCCGGCTGGCCAGCGTGAAGCTGGGCAGCGTTACCCAGGCCAATGTCGAAGCGGCCGTGATGGACGCCGAAATGCCGCAGGTGCTGCTCGGCATGAGTTTCCTGAACCGCATGGACATGCAGCGCAACGGACAGGTCATGACCTTGAGGCAGCGCTTCTGATGGACTTTACCGCGCCCGCTGCAGGCTTCGACATCGCTCGCCTGCGTACCCGTCTGTCTCTGCCGGCGGCGCAGCCGGACGCTCGCTTTGCCGGATTCACTCCGGCCGCGGTGCTGGTGCCGGTGGTCGTCGGCGGCGTCGAACCGACACTGCTGCTGACCCGGCGCAGCGCCCATCTGCACGATCATCCGGGCCAGATCGCCTTCCCCGGCGGTCGCGTCGATGCCGGCGACACCTCACCCGAGGCGACTGCACTGCGCGAGGCGCAGGAAGAAATCGGCCTGCCGCCGGAGCAGGTCGAACTGATCGGCCGCCTGCCGGATTACTACATCACTGCCAGCGGCTTTCGCGTCACCCCGGTGGTCGGTCTGCTGCGCGGGCCGCTGCAACTGCGGCTGGATACCTTCGAGGTGGCCGAGGCTTTCGAGACGCCGCTGTCCTTCCTGCTCGATCCGGCCAACCGCAGGCGTGGCCGTATCGAACACCAGGGCATCACCCGCGAATTCTGGGCCATGCCCTGGCAGGGCTACGACATCTGGGGCGCCACTGCCGGCATGATCGTCAGCTTCGCCGAGCACCTGCTGAAGGACTGACGCTGCCGGGGGGCATGACGGTCACCCGGCTGACCGGCCGGCTACCCGACCCGCCGGGTTCGACAGGATGGTGGCTTGCAAGGCTCCCGCAAGCTTCACTGTGATATCGTCCGGGTGCTCGTAAGGCGATAACGCATCACATGACCTGGCTGTCTCTTTTCGTCGCACTGCTGATCGAGCAGTACAAACCGCTTTCCTATGAGCGCGTCGTCGCAGGCCCTCTTGCCCGCTATGCGGCCTGGTTCGAACAGCGCCTGAACGCTGGCGAGGCGCGCCATGGCGTGGTCGCGTGGTCGCTGGCCGTCGGCCTGCCGGTGGCGGCCGTCTGGTTCCTCTATCTGTTCCTCGTCTGGATCAACCCGGTGCTCGGCTGGGTGCTCAATGTCATCGTGCTCTACGTGACCATGGGCTTTCGCCAGTTCAGCCATCATTTCGAGGCCACTGCCGACGCACTGCGTGCCGGTGACACCGACACCGCGCGGCGCGAACTGGGCAACTGGCTGTCGCGCAACACCGACCGGATGAAGCAGGAGGAGATCGCCCGCCTGGCGATCGAGCAGGGCCTGCTGGCGGCGCATCGCCATGTGTTCGCACCGCTGGCACTGTTTGCGCTGCTGCCGGGGCCGACCGGCCCCTTGCTCTATCGCCTGACCGAACGCCTGTCTTGGTCGTGGGCTCGGCGCGAAAACATCGAATTCGGTGCCTTCGGCCGCTTCGCGCGGAACATGTACGAATGGCTGGATTTCATCCCTGTGCGCATGACTGCCGCGACCTTCGCCATTGTTGGCGACTTCGAGGACGCCGTGCATTGCTGGCGCACACAGGCCGCAAAATGGCCTGAGCAGGCGGCGGGCATTCTGCTCGCCAGCGGCGGCGGGGCGCTCGGCGTAAAGCTCGGCGCACCGCTGTTCGAACTCGGCGAAGTCGCGGACCGGCCCGAACTGGGCATGGGCGACGACGCCGATGTTGATCTCATGCAAAGCGCGATCGGCCTTGTTTGGCGCACACTTATATTTTGTCTTCTTTTGCTCGGCCTGCTCACGCTGGCTGGCTATGTCGGTAGCTGATTTCAACGGAGGTGGTACTGATGGCTGACAAGAGAGAAGTGGTGATCGTAGGTGCTGCACGTACGCCGATCGGCGCATATGGTGGTTCGCTGAAGGATTTCACGGCCTGCGATCTGGGCGCGCACGTGGTCAAGGCCGCCTTCGCGCGCGCCGGCGTCGATGCGAAGGAAGCGCAGCATCTGGTGCTGGGCAACGTGATCCACACCGAAGCACGTGACATGTACGTGTCACGTGTCGTGGCGATCAACGGCGGCATGTCGAAGGAATCGTGCGCCATGGGCGTGAACCGCCTGTGCGGCTCCGGCTTCCAGGCCGTCGTGTCGGCGGCCAACGCGATCCAGCTTGGCGATGCCGACTGCGCAGTCGGCGGTGGCGTCGAAACGATGAGCCGTGGCGGCTACCTGATGCCGGCGGCCCGCTGGGGCGCCCGCATGAACGACACCAAGATGATCGACATGATGGTCGGCGCGCTGACCGATCCGTTCGACACGGTGCACATGGGCATCACCGCGGAAAACATCGCCAGCCAGTTCGGCTTCAACCGCGAGGAGCAGGACGCCTTCGCCGTCGCCTCGCACCAGAAGGCCGCGGCCGCGACCGACGCCGGCCACTTCAAGTCGCAGATCGCGCCGCTGGAAGTGGTGACCAAGAAGGGCACCACCGTCATCGACACCGACGAGCACTTCCGCCGCGACGCGTCGCTCGAAGGCATGGCCAAGCTGCGCCCGGTGTTCAAGAAGGACGGTTCGGTCACCGCTGGCAATGCTTCGGGCATCAATGACGGCGCTGCCGCCATCGTCATGATGGAAGCCGGTGCGGCCGCCCGCGCCGGCGCCAAGCCGCTGGCCCGTCTGGTGTCCTACGCCGTTGCCGGCGTCGATCCCACCATCATGGGCACCGGCCCGATCCCGGCCGTCAAGCTGGCGCTGCAGCGCGCCGGCCTGAAGGCGTCTGACCTCGACGTGATCGAATCGAACGAAGCCTTCGCCGTCCAGGCCATGTGCTGCACGCGCGAACTGGGTCTGGACCCGGCCAAGGTGAACCCGAACGGCGGTGCCGTCGGTCTGGGTCACCCGGTCGGTGCGACGGGCGCCATCCTGACCGTCAAGTGCCTGTATGAACTGCAGCGCACCGGTGGTCGCTACGGCCTGATCACCATGTGTATCGGCGGTGGCCAAGGCATTGCGGGCATCATCGAACGCATCTGATCGCCGCTTCACCGGTCTGAAAAAACGCCCCGCCCAGTGCGGGGCGTTTTCGTTTCCGCCCCTTGCACCACATGAATCCGGGCTCCGCACCCGCTTGGTGCGTAAAACCCTTCAAAGCGGAAGGTTTCCAGTCCTGGCGCCGTTTTCCGGCATGGCACATTTTTCGCTGAATGCAGGTACGCGCCAAACAATCACACGAGACAACCCGATCATGGCCAACCCGTCCTCGATCTATGACGAAATGAACGGCGCCGACGGCACGGTGCGCGCTCATTACGCCGGCTACCAGAAGTGGCTGGCGGAAACACCGCCGGAGCGCATCGCGCAAAAGCGTGCCGAAGCGGATCTGGTGTTCCACCGGGTCGGCATCACCTTCGCGGTCTACGGCGAGGAGGAGGGCAAGGAGCGCCTGATTCCGTTCGACGTCGTGCCGCGCATCATCCCCGCCCAGGAATGGAAGCAGCTGGCCGCCGGCCTGCGCCAGCGCGTGAAGGCGCTGAACATGTTCCTGCACGACGTCTACCACGACCAGGAAATCATCAAGGCCGGCAAGATTCCGGCCGAGCAGGTGCTCTCCAACAGCCAGTACCGCCCGGAAATGCAGGGCGTGGACGTCCCGGGCGGCATCTACGCCCACATTGCCGGTGTCGATGTCGTGCGCGCCGGGGCCGGCGAGTTCTACGTGCTGGAAGACAATCTGCGCGTGCCGTCTGGCGTGTCCTACATGCTGGAAGACCGGCGCATGATGATGCGGCTGTTCCCGGAACTGTTCTCGCGCTACCGCGTGGCGCCGGTCGAGCACTACCCGGACATGCTGCTGAGCAATCTGCGTGCGGTCGCACCGGCCGGCGTGCTCGATCCGACAGTCATCGTGCTGACGCCCGGCGCCTACAACTCGGCCTACTTCGAACACGCCTTCCTCGCCCAGCAGATGGGCGTCGAACTGGTCGAGGGCCAGGATCTGTTCGTGCGCGACGAACACCTGTACATGCGCACCACCCAGGGACCGCAGCGCGTCGATGTGATCTACCGGCGCATCGACGACGACTTCCTCGACCCGCTCGCCTTCCGCGCCGATTCCATGCTGGGCGTGCCGGGTCTGCTGCAGGTCTATCGCGCCGGCCACGTGACGCTGGCGAACGCGATCGGCACCGGAGTGGCGGACGACAAGTCCATCTATCCCTACGTGCCGGACATGATCCGCTTCTATCTGGACGAAGAGCCGCTGCTGAACAACGTGCCGACGTACATGTGTCGCAAGAAGGAGGATCTGGCCTACGTGCTGGCCCACCTCGACGAACTGGTGGTCAAGGAAACGCACGGCGCTGGCGGCTACGGCATGCTGATCGGGCCGCGCGCCTCGAAGGAAGAGATCGAGCGCTTCCGGCAGCTGCTGACCGAGACACCCGAGCGCTACATCGCGCAGCCCACGCTGTCGCTGTCGGCCTGCCCGACCTTCGTGAACGCCGGCATCGCGCCGCGCCATATCGACCTGCGCCCCTTCGTGCTGTCCGGCAAGGACATCAACATGGTGCCCGGCGGTCTGACCCGGGTCGCGCTGCGTGAGGGTTCCCTGGTGGTGAATTCGTCGCAGGGCGGCGGCACCAAGGACACCTGGGTTCTGGAGATCTGAGTATGGATACCCCCACGCTCACTTCGTTCGCAGCCCCCCGAGGGGGCTGCGCTCGCCCTTGGGGCGGCCCTGCGGGCGGCGCGACCGCTTCGTTCATCGACCCCGCCGATCACAGGATGATGCTCCCATGCTGAGCCGAACCGCAGACCACCTGTACTGGATGGCGCGCTACATCGAGCGCGCCGAGAACGTTGCCCGCATGCTGGACGTGAATTACCGCATGTCCATGGTGCCGCAGGCCGATGGCGGCATCGACGCCGGCTGGGGCGCTACGCTGTCGATCACCGGCCTGGAGGACGCCTTCCGCGCCAAGTACCCGGCGGCGACGATGGAATCGGTGCTCGAATTCATGGTGTTCGACGGCAGCAATCCGTCGTCCATCATGAGCTGCCTGCGCATGGCGCGCGAGAACGCGCATGCGGTGCGCGGCACCATCACGTCGGAGATGTGGGAAACCACCAACGACACCTGGCTCAAGATGCGCGACTACCCGCGCTGGAAACTGTCGGGCAGCGAGATCGGCGAATTCTTCGAGTGGGTGAAATTCCGTTCGCATCTTTCGCGCGGCGTCACGCTGGGCACCATGCTGCGCGACGAAGCCTTTCACTTCATCCGCCTCGGCACCTTCCTCGAACGGGCCGACGCGACCGCGCGCTTCATCGACGTGAAGTACCACATGCTGGTCAACGGCAAGGCGCCGCCCGACGCGGCCGCCGACTACTACCAGTGGAGCGCGCTGCTGCGTTCGGTGTCGGCCTTCGAGGTGTATCGCAAGGTGTACCGCGACCTGATCACGCCGGTGAAGGTGACCGAACTGCTGATCCTGAACGACCAGATGCCGCGCTCGCTGCGCACCAGCATGGTCGAGGTGTACGAAAACCTGCTTGCGGTGTCGAACTATCGCTCGAAGGAAACCAAGCGCCGTGCCGGCGAACTGCAGGCCAGCCTGAAGTTCGGCCGCATCGAGGACGTGTTCGCGCGCGGGCTGCACGAGTACCTGACGCAGTTCATCGTGCGCGTGAACGACCTCGGCAACCGCATTTCAAACGATTTCCTGGTTCCGATGTCATCCAGTTGAAGGAGATCGCCATGCTGCTCGATATCCGTCACGAAACCACGCTGCAGTACGCCAGCCCGGTCAACTACAGCATCCAGCAGTTGCGGCTCACGCCGCGCGAGGACTCGACCCAGCGCCCGCTGAACTGGCGCGTGCAGGCGCCGGGCAGCGCGCGCCGCTCGGTCGACGCGCACGGCAACATCGGTCACCTGCTGACGCTGGACCGGCCGCACAGCGAGCTGTCCATCGTCGTCAGCGGCACCGTGCGGCTGACCGACGCCGACGCCTGGATGCCGCGCGACAGCGGCACGCTGTCGCCGCTGTCCTATCTGGCCGGCACACGGCTGACCGAGGCCGACGAACAGGCGCACGCGATGGCCGCCAGCCATCTGCGGGCGCGGCGCGACACGGTGGGCGAACTGCTGGACCTCAGCGGCGCGGTCTGTGGCGCGGTGCGTCACCAGCCGGACTGCCTGCCGCCGGGTGGCGCCTCGATCGCGCTGGACGCCGGCTTTGGCTGCAGCGCCGACATCGCGCATGCCTTCATCGCCTGCTGCCGCGCGGCCGGGTTGCCGGCACGCTACGTGAGCGGCTACCTGATCGACGCCGCCGGCGATTGGGCGGCACCACATGCGTGGGTCGATGTCTGGCTGGCCAGCGGGCCGGCGCCCGGCGGCGAAGCCGGCTGGGTCAGCGTCGATGTGCTCGAACGCGCGCTGGCAGGCCACGGCTACTGCAGGCTGGCGGTCGGGCGCGACCATCTCGATGCCTGCCCAGTGCGCATGGCCGGCGGCGAGGCGGTCACGCGCACGCTGACCCGGGTGTCCATCCACACCCACTGACGCACCGCCGCACCGGGCAGCGCGCGCGCTGTCCGTCTAACATTCAACTTTTCCCTGACGGAAATCCGCCATGACCTACTGCGTGGGCATGCTGCTCGACGCCGGGCTCGTATGCCTGTCCGATTCGCGCACCAATGCCGGTGTCGATCACATCAACACCTTCCGCAAGATGAATCTGTTCGAGCGCCCGGGCGAGCGCGTGCTGGTGCTGATGAGCGCCGGCAACCTCGCGCTGACGCAGACACTGGTAAGCCTGCTGCGCGAGCGTCTCGCCACCGACGGGCCCAACTTGTACACGGTGACGAACATGTTCGAGGCGGCGCGCCACGTCGGCGACTGTCTGCGCGAAGTGCACGCGCGTGACGCCGAGGCGCTGAAGGAATTCGGCATCGAATTCAACGCCAGCCTCATCCTCGGTGGCCAGATACTGGGCGAGGAGCCGCGGCTGTTCCAGATCTACGCTGCCGGCAACTTCATCGAGGCGACGCGCGACACGCCTTACTTCCAGATCGGCGAGGCGAAGTACGGCAAGCCCATCATCGACCGCGTCATCCGCCCGGAAACCACGCTGGACGAGGCGGCAAAGTGCGCGTTGATCTCGATGGATTCAACCATCCGCTCCAATCTGTCGGTCGGTCTTCCGCTGGACCTGCTGGTGCTGCGCACCGGCGCGCTGAAGGTGTGCTCGCACACCCGCATCGACGCCGAGAACGCCTACTTCGAAATGATCCGCACCCGCTGGGGCGAAAGCCTGCGCGAAGCTTTCCATGCGCTGCCGTCGCCGGACTGGATTCCGCTCGCCTGAACGGGCTGCCGCCGGCGCGGGAGCGTTGTGCAGCGCAAATATCGGTCAAGTCGAGCCTGCAAGCTAAAGGTTCCCCCACAATGCGCCGTTCACCGGAAACCCTGTCGGCGCCCGTGACCTGATGCTTTCGACCTTTCGTTCGCTGCACCGCCCGCTTCTGTCGCGTTTCACCCGTCTGCTGTGCTTCGTCGCGCTCGCCCTGTTCGCCGCGACGGTCAGGGCGCAGGCCGGCGAGCTGCCGTCGGTTGTACTGCACTACGGTGCCGACGCCCCTCTGACGGCGATGAAGGCCTTCGATATCGCCGTGGTCGAACCGGACCACGGTTTCGATCCGGTCGCCTATCGCGGGCAGGGGCGCTCCGAACTGTTCGCCTACGTGAGCGTGGGCGAGGTGCATCCGACCCGCCCTTACGCGGCACGTATTCCGGAAGCCTGGCGCATCGGTCGCAATCCGGCCTGGAAATCCCTCGTGATCGACCAGGCGCAGAGTGCGTGGCCGGCCTTCTTCGCCGAACAGGTGATCGCCCCGCTGTGGGCGCGTGGCTATCGCGGCTTCTTTCTCGACACGCTGGATTCCTACCATCTGGTCAATGGCGTCGATGTCGTCGCCCAGCAGCAGGGCATGGTGGCCGTGGTGCGGCAGTTGCGCAGCCGCTTTCCCGGTATCCGGCTCATCTTCAACCGCGGTTTCGAACTGCTGCCCGACCTGCGCAGCGAGGTCTATGCGGTCGCCGCCGAATCGCTGTACCGCGGCTGGGACGCGAAGAAGAAGCGCTATGTCGAGGTCGGGCAGGCCGACCGCGACTGGCTGCTCGGACAACTGCTCGCGGCGCGCGACAAGTATGGCGTGACGGCGATCGCCATCGACTACGTGGCCCCGGCGGCGCGCGAACTGGCGCGCGATACGGCGCGACGCATCCACGCGCACGGCATCGTGCCCTACGTGACCGACGGCGATCTGCGTCACCTCGGCGTCGGCCTGGTCGAGGTGCTGCCGCGCAAGATCCTGTTCCTGTACAACAGCCGCGAGGCGGCGCGCGTCAACGTGTCGAGCGCACACCGCTACGCCGAGATGCCGGTCAATCACCTCGGTTACGCCGCGGACTACGTCGATGTGAACCAGCCGCTGCCGGACACCGTGCCGGCCGCGGAGTACGCGGGGGTCGTGAGCTGGTTCGACGGCTATGTCCCGCCTGCGCGCGCGACCGTGCTGGCGCGCTGGATGGCGGCGCGCATCGCCGAAGGCACCCGTCTGGCGGTGTTCGGCTCCTTCGGTTTCGAGCCGGCGGGCGATTTCCTGCGCGAGGCCGGCCTGGCCTCCGTTGCGCCGGGGCGCGGCCGGCTCGACATCGCGTCGGCCGATCCGTCGATCGGTTTCGAATCACCGCCGATTCCGGAGCGCGGACGACTGGAACGGATACGCGTCGATGTCGATGCGGCACGGAGGCTGCTGACCGTGTCGGACGCCGACGGCAAGCGCTACGACGCGGTGGCGCAGATGCCCTGGGGCGGCTTTGCGCTGCATCCCTTCGCCATCCGCGTGCTGCCGCTGGAGGAGGCGCAGACGCGCTGGATTGTCGAACCCTTCGCCTTCATCCGCGATGCGCTCGCGCTGCCGCCGCTGCCGGTACCCGACACCACTACGCTCAGCGGGCGCCGCATGTTCTTCGCCCACATCGACGGCGACGGCTTCGCCTCTCGCGCGGAAATGAAGGGCCGTCGGTTGGCCGCCGAGGTGCTGCTCGATGACGTGCTGAAGCGCTACACCGTGCCGCACGCGATGTCGGTGATCGAGATCGAAACCAGCGCACAGGGGCCGTACGCGAAGGATTCGGCCGAGATGGAGGCGGTCGCGCGCCGCATGTTCGCGCTGCCGCACGTCGAGATCGCGTCGCACAGCTATACCCATCCGTTCTACTGGGACAGCGTCGAGCGCGGCGAGGCGAAGCGGGCCCTGCAGGGGTATTCGCTCGCGCCCGAGGGCTACGTGCCGTCGCTGGAGCGCGAAATCGCCGGCTCGGTCAACTACATCCGCAGTCGCCTCGCACCGCCCGGCAAGCCGGTCGGCCTGATGCTATGGACCGGTGACGCCGCGCCGACCGAGGCCGCGCTGGACATGGTCGAGCGCCTCGGCATGGTGCAGATGAATGGCGGCTATACGGTGGCGAGCCGCCTCTATCCCAGCCTCGCCGCCGTGTCGGCACTCGGCACCTGGCAGGGCAGGCGCTTTCACGTTCATGCGCCGATCATGAACGAGAACGTCTACACCAATCTGTGGACTGGCCCGTTCTACGGTTTCGAGCGCGTCACCGAAACCTTCGATTTCACCGACAGGCCGCGCCGGCTCAAGCCAATCAACATCTACTATCACACCTATTCGGCGAGCAAACAGGCGGCGCTGGAAGCGCTGCACAAGGTGTACCGGCACGCGCTCGCGCAGCCGGTGCATCCGGTCTATCCGAGCGAATACGTGCGCATCGCGATGAACTTCAACGATGTGGTGCTGGCGCGCACGCTGGATGGCGAGCGTTACCGGGTACGCAACGCGCACCACCTGCGCACGCTGCGCCTGCCGCGCGAACTGGGCGTGCCCGACCTGCCGGCGTCGCCGGGCGTGGGCGGCTTCCGCGACGGTGGCGAGGGGCGTTACGTGCACCTCACCGCGGACGAGGCCGAACTGCGTCTTGCCGCGGTCGATCCGCACCTGCCGATGCTGGCCGACGCCAATGCCCGCGTGCTGTCGGCGACGCGCGACGGCGAGCGTTACCGCTTCGAACTGCGCGCCCACGTGCCGCTCGAATTCGCACTGGCGAACGCCGAGCGCTGCAGCGTTTCCGCCGACGGCCGCGCACTCGCCGCGCAGCGCCGCGACGGCGGGCTGACCCACTACCGACTGAGCGCCCATGCTGCGACGATCGAGCTACGCTGCCGCCTCGCTTGAGCGACCGCGCCTGGTCGCACCGCACGTGCTGCTGGGCATCGGTGCGCTGGTCGGCGTGCTGCTGGTGCTGCTCTATCCCTATCAGGCGCTGGTGCAATACACGATCAACGCCACGCGCGGCGACACGCTCACCGTCGTCTATCTGCGCAACCTGCTGCGCACCGATCCGCGGAACCCGGAACTGCGGCTGGCGCTGGTGCGGCAGTCGCTGGCGCGGCGCGACTACGAACAGGCGCGTGCCGATCTGGCGCCACTGCTGGCGAGCGACATCGATCGCGACACGCTGACCGAAGCGCGCTGGGTCAACTGGACGCTTTACGAGAGTGAGCTGCTGTCAACGGCGCCGTGGTCGTCGCGCCACGTCGAGCTTGAGGCGCAGCTGCCGCAGCGCCTGCGCGATGCGGTGGCGATCGACGGCCTCAACGAAATCAACCGGATGTCGCTGGTGCAACGCGCACTGTCGCGCGGGCAGGCGCTGCTGGCGCTGGACCTGATCGCCACCTTCCAGCGCGACGGCAGCGCAGTCGATCCGCGCCTGTACGGCCAGGCGGCGGCGGAACTGCTGGGGCAGGGCGAGTACGAGGGCGCGGCGCGCATGCTGCTGCTGCAGCGCAGCCGCGAGCCGGACGCCGCGGTCCGTCGCCAGCTTTTCCTGCAGGCGCTGCGCACGCTGCAGTCGGGCAATCTGCTCGATCTCGCGCTCGACACTGCAGAGCGCGAGATCGGTGAACTGGCGGACGACACCGAGGTGCTCTACTACCTGGTCAAGCTGGCGCGCGCCGCCAACCGTCCGGACGCGGCCGCCCGCTACGCGAAGCAGATGCTGAAGCTGTCGCTGCAGCATCAGTGGCGCCGGGCCATGCTCGCGCAGGTCGGTTTCGACGCGCAGCCGTGGCGCGTCACCACCGGCGCAGGACCGGACCTGCCCTTCGACGACAAGATCTACACGCTGGGTTACGAAGCCTTTGTCGGCAATCGCCAGCTCGACGACGCGCAGCGCGTGGCCGCCTCGGCGGTGCGTCAGGCGCCGGACGACATGACGTGGCGCGAGCGTCTGGCCACCGTGTCCGAATGGGCCGGCAAGCCGCAGGAGGCGCTGGACCAGTGGCTCGTGCTGGCGCAGCGTACCGGCCGTGAAGACGCCTGGGACGCCGTGCTGCGGCTGGCGCCGGGCCTGCTCGACGACGAGGCGCTGCTGCCTGCGCTGCAGCACCGGCTGCGCCGCACGCCGGGTGACATGCGGCTGCTGGGCGAGATCGTCGCCGCCTACGAAAGGCTGGGTCGGCCGCGTGAGGGCATCGCCTTCCTGCAGAAGATCACCGCCAGCTCGCCCACGCCGCAGGCGCTGAAGGCGCTGGCCGATCTGGCCGAACGTGCCGGCGACATCGACCTCGCGCTGACCACGCTGGCGCGCCTCGATACCGTCGCTGCACCGGAGCCGGCGCGTGCGTCGCGCCGCGCCGCGCTGCTCATCGTGCGCAGTCGCTTCGACGACGCGATGCAGGCACTCGAATCGGCCAAGGCGGTGGCGACCGACGCCGATCGCGATTACTGGCGCCTGTATTCCTCGCTCGCCATGCTGCTGCAGGACGACGACAGGGCGCGCGCCGCACTGGAGCGCGTGACGCGCTTCGAGGACGCCGATGCCTTCGAGCTGGTCAACCTGATCGAACTGCTGACCGACGTTGCGCCGCTGGCGGCGGCGCGCGAGGCCGAACGCGGCTGGCGACGCTATGGCGACACGCCGTGGCTGATGCGCACGCTCGATCTCTACGTGTTCGCCGGCCGGCCGCAGGACGTCGGTCGCATCATCGGCGACATGAGCGCCGCACAGCTGGCCGAGGCCGAGCGTGTGCCGGTGTTCCTGCAGATGCGCGCGCAGTGGCATCAGTCGGCGGGGCGTCGCGACCTCGCCTTC
Organism: Methyloversatilis sp.; assembly: GCF_965284615.1. GTDB lineage: Bacteria > Pseudomonadota > Gammaproteobacteria > Burkholderiales > Rhodocyclaceae > Methyloversatilis. The sequence goes on along the minus strand of NZ_OZ260098.1, from coordinate 2,949,634 downwards.
GCCGACTTCAGCGCCGCACTGACGCTGGTGCCGGATTCGGCCGACGTGCGCTCGGCGCTGCTGTGGCTGCTGATCGACGGCAACGAAGTGCGCGCGCTGCGCGATCTGCTGCTGCGCAAGGAACAGGCGTGGGCGCAGGACGAAGCGCTGCACGACGCGCTGGCCGCGGCCTGGCAGGCGCTGTCGCGACCGCAGGTGGCGCTCGATCGCTACATGCTGCCGCGCTTCGGCCGCAAGCGCGGCGACTTCCTGTGGATGATGAATGTCGCCGACGCGCTGGAACAGAACCAGGAGCTCGACCGTGCCTGGCGCCTGCGGCAGACGCTGTGGGCACAGGAGCGACCGCGGTTGGGCGAACTGGCCGCCGGCGACATCGGCCAGCTGCAGCGACTGGCACGGGTGCGACTGGCGAGGGCACAGCAGCCGGGCGATGCGTCGCACGCGCTGCTGCGCGAGGTGCTGCGGCTGGACCGCGCTCCGGACGGCCAGTGGTTGCCGGCTGCGCGCGAACTGGCGCTGTCCTGGTTCATCGACCGCGGCGAGTACGACGCGGTGCGCGGCTTCCTGTGGCACCAGTACGGGCGCGCGCTGAACCGGCCGCTGTGGGCCGACATCACCGCCGCGCTCGGGCAGGGCGACGTGGCGGCGGTTGGTGCGCTGCTCGAAACCTGGGACGAGCGGCTGCCGCGCTACGACCGCGTGAACAGCGCGCGCCTGGTCGGCGACCTGCGCCGGGCGCAGACGGCCGCCTTCGACACGATGGATGCCCAGCGCGACGACGCGCCGCTGCATCTGCAACTGTCCGATGCGATGCTCGACTACGCACACCGCTTCGATCTCGACATCGCGCAGCGCGAGCTGGGCGGCATCGACGAGCGACAGGCGAGCGCTACGCTGGACATGGCGGTCGCGCCCGACCTGCGCATGAGTCTGGAGTTCGGCTCGATCTCGCGCAGCCGCGGCGACAACACGCAGTTCTCGGCAGTGCCGGGCGAAAGCAGCTATCTGCTGGGCAAGCTCGCCTGGTCGCACGACGACGGCACCACCCGCATCACGTTCGGTCAGCGCGACGGCTTCGAAACCATCCACCCTTTTGCCATCGAGCGCGAACAGCGCATCGACAACCGGCTCAGCGCGTCGGCCGGCGTCGGCATCGACATGCCGGCGACCGAGAACCTCGGCCTGCGCGCGGCCGGCATGCGCGACCAGATCGACCTGCGTGCCAGTTACCGCGTGTCGCGCTATGACCGCGTCGGCCTGCAGCTGGGCGGCTACCGCTACCGGGCGCAGAACGGCCTGTCCATCGGCAGCGGCCGTCTGTGGCAGGCCGAGCTGGTGCATTCGATCCGTACCGAACTGCCGGACCTCGAAGTCAGCGCCTATGTCGCCGGCTACCGCTTCAGCCCGTCCGACATCGATCTGGCTGACGCGCGGGCGGTCGAGATCAAGCAGCGCCTGTTCGCCGACAGTGCGGCCGACGCCACCGCGCTGCGTCCGCAGAGCTTCAATCTGCAGGGGCTCAGGCTGACCCACAACATCCGCCTGCTGCGCGACTACACGAAGGCGCTGCGCCCCTTCGGCTCGATCGGCGTGTCGAACAACAGCGTCGCCGGCGCCGGTTACGACGTGTCGCTCGGCGTGGCCGGCAGCCTGCTCGGCACCGATCATTTTTCGCTGTCCTGGCGACAGGACAAGGGCGGTGGTGGCATCTTCGCGCGCACCACCGAATTCGCACTGCATTACCGACTGTTTTTCTGAACCGGGAGAGTTCGCATGAAACGCCTGATCACCTTCATCGCCGGTCTCACTGCCGCGCTGGCTCTGCTCGCCGGCTGCGCCGTCATCGACCACTCGGCGCCGTCCGGCGCCGACAAGTCGGCGGCCTGGGTACTGCTGCCCTTCGCCAACGCCACCGAAACGCCGTTCGCCGGCCAGCGCGCCGAAGCGGTGACCGAGAACCTGCTGCGTGCCCTCGGCGTCGCCAACGTGCAGCGCTATCCGTCCGATCTGCAGCGCGACAACCTGTTCGAGACCGGGCAGGCGAAGGACGACGCCAAGGCGATCGAATGGGCGAAGGCCCAGGGGGCGCGCTACGCCGTCACCGGTACGGTGGATGAGTGGCGCTACAAGGTCGGTGTCGATGGCGAGCCGGCCGTCGGCATCGCGCTGCAGATCGTCGAACTGGAGAGCGGTCGCGTGCTGTGGAGCGGCGTCGGCGGCAAGAGCGGCTGGAGCCGCGAATCGCTGGCCGCGGTGGCGCAGGAACTGATCAAGTCGCTGCTGGTGCCGGCGCTGAAATGAACGAACGCTCGCCCGGCGAGAAGCCGGTCATCCGGCGCACCGAAGAGCCGTTGCTGCGGCGCCTGATGGCGCGCTTCACGCCGACCGCGTCCGGTGCCGGTGCGGCGGCCGTGGCCGAGACGCTGGCCACGCCGCTGCTCGCGCTGCTGCTCGCCTTCTGGCTCAATCCGCTCGACCCCTTCTTCCTGCGGGCGCAGTTCGCCTGGGTGTGGCTGGGACCGGTGCTGGTGGCGCTGCGCTACGGGCCGATCCCGGGCCTGACCGCCAGCGCCATCGTGTTCGCCGCGTGGTTCGTGTTCGGCGAACTGGGCGTGGCGCTGGGCGAACTGCCCAAGCTGTATTTCCTCGGCTGGCTCATCACGGTGATGATCTGCGGCGAGTTCTCGTCGCTGTGGCGTAATCGCGTGCGCCGTGCCGAGAGCGTGCAGGCCTATCTCGAACAGCGGCTGGAATACCTGACACACCAGCACTATCTGCTGCGCCTGTCGCACGACCGGCTGGAGCAGGATCTGATTTCGCGTCCGGTGTCGATGCGCGACGCGCTGGTAAGTCTGCGCGCACTGGCCTCGGCACCCGGCTCGGCCGGTGATGCGCTGCCGGGCGCGCCGGACCTGCTGCGCCTGGTGGCGCAGTACTGCCAGATCGAACGCGCGGCGCTGCTGCCGGTCGATGCCGACGGCCGCCCCGATGGCGGCGCGCCGACCTATCTTGGCGCGCCGTTCGACATCAATGCCGGCGATCCGCTGATCGGCTTCGCTCTGGAGCGTCGCGGGCTGGCGCACGTGGCGCTCGACGACGAGCGCGCCGAGGGCGGTTCGCGCTATCTGGTGGTGGCACCGCTGAGCGACATGAGTGGCGCGATGCGGGCGCTGCTGGTGGTCGATCGCATGCCCTTCTTCGCGCTGCACGAAGAAACGCTGCAGATGCTGAACCTGCTGCTTGGCTACTACGCCGACGGCCTGTCGGCGAGCGCGCTGGCGGCCCCGCTGCGTGCGCGCTTCGCCGACTGCCCGCTCGACTTCGCCTTCGAAATGGCACGCATGTGGCGCGTCCGCGTCGAGTCCGGCGTCGCCAGCGCACTGGTCACGCTGGAATTCCCGGCGGGCGAGGAGGGGCGCGAACTGGTGCAGCAGATCGCCCGCATCCAGCGTTCGCTCGATGTGGTGTGGAAGGTCAACGGCGGTGACCGCCCGCGTCTGCTGACGCTGATGCCGCTGGCCGGCAGCGCCGCGGTCGAAGGCTATCTGGCGCGTATCGACAACTGGTTGCGCCAGCACCGCGGCAGCGGGCTGGACGACAGCGGCGTCGGCAGCCGCATCAGCATGCTCGATCAGGTCGAACCGGTCGCCTTGCTGACCTCGGTGCTGAAGGTGCGGCATGGGCAGTAGCCAGCTCGCCTTCGCCGCGCTGCTCGCCGAGCTGACCGCCTTCTATGGCCTGGGCAGCATCGACGCACCGGACCTCGCGCTGTCCGCCTACCTGGCGGCACACGCACCGGCCAGCCTGATGCTGGCGCTGGCGGTGTACGCGCTGATTCCGCCGGCCCGCTCGAAGCCGCGCACCAGCGTGCTGTCGCTGCTGTTCAGCTGCATCTTCTTCGTGCCGGTACTCGGTTTCGTTGGCGTGCTGGCGGGCGCACTGATGCGCCACCTGCTGCCGCGGCTGAAGGCGCCGCAGCGCTTCTCGGCCGTGCGGCTGCCCGATCTGGACATCCACGAAAGCAGCGAGAAGTCGGCGGCCGGCTTCCGTCAGGCCGGCGTGCGCCAGTTCCTGAAGAACGAACGCGCGCCGGTGCCACAGCGTCTGCGCGCCATGGTAGCGCTGTCGCACGCGCCGTCGCGCATCGGTTCGCCGGTGCTGCGCGAACTGCTCGGTGATTCCGAAGACGACCTCCGCCTGCTCGCCTACGGCCTGCTCGACAGTCGCGAGAAGCGGCTCAACGCCGACATCCACGAAGCCCGTCAGCGTTACGCGGCAAGCCGCGACGCCGAACAGCGCAGCCGTGTCGCGCATCAGCTGGCGGCGCTTTACTGGGAGCTCATCTATCAGGGGCTGGTGCAGGGCGACCTGCTCGACTACGCGGTTGGCGAGGCGCTGCGCTATAGCGAAACCGCGCTGCAGACGCACGGAAACGACCCGGCGCTGCATCTGCAGCACGGTCGGTTGCTGCAGCAGATGGGCCGGCTGGAGGAGGCCGACGCGGCCTACCGGCGCGCGCGCGAACTGGGCCTGCCGGCCTCGCGCGTCGTGCCCTATCTGGCCGAACTGGCGTTCGCCCGCCGCGACTTCACGCAGGTGCGCGCGCTGTTGCAGACGATGCAGGACTGGGAAGGGCTGTCGCGGCTGCAGCCGGTGCTGAAATTCTGGGGGCAGGCATGAGTGCAACACTGATCGATCGGTTCGACCGCAGCCTTCCTTCTTGCGGCAGTGACGGAGGCGTTCAGTGAGTGAGGTGATCCGCCGGGCGGAGCAGGGCGTCGATGTGGCGCTGCTGCTTGAGGGCACCTTCCCCTATGTGGCGGGCGGGGTGTCGAGCTGGGTGAACCAGATCATCCGCGCCTATCCCGAGCTGCGCTTCGCCGTCGTGTTCATCGGCAGCCGTCGCAGCGACTACGGCGACATGCGCTATGCGCTGCCGGACAATGTCGTGCACCTGGAAGCGCACTACCTGCACGACGATCTCGGCGGCGGCGCCAGTGCGCACGACCGCAAGTCCGGCATGGCCGGCGATGCGCAGGCTTTCGAGCGGATGGCGGCGCTGCATGAGTCCTTCCGCCATGGCGGTGCCGACGTCAACGCGCTGTTCGCTGAAGCCTGCCGCGACATCCGGCCGGGCGGGCGCATCGATCTGGAGGCCTTTCTGCGCAGCGAAGCGTCGTGGGACATCGTCACCGACCGCTACCGCAAGTACTGCAGCGACCCGAGTTTCGTCGATTACTTCTGGACGGTGCGCATCATGCACCAGCCGCTGTGGCAGCTCGCCCGCATCGCGCACACGCTGGTGCCGGCCAAGGTCTATCACAGCGTGTCAACCGGCTATGCAGGCTTTCTCGGCGCCATGCTGGCGCAGTTGACCGGGCGTCCGCTGGTGCTGTCGGAGCACGGCATCTACACCAAGGAACGCAAGATCGACCTCTACCAGAACGAGTGGATACGCGACAACCGCAACGTGTTCCAGAAGGACGCGTCGGAGCTGAGCTACTTCCGCCAGCTGTGGATACGTTTTTTCGAGTGGCTGGGACGCATCACCTACGCCGCCGCCGACCCCATCATCGCGCTTTACGAAACCAACCGGCTGCGCCAGGTGGCCGACGGCGCGGACGCCGCCCGTACGCGCAACATTCCGAACGGGGTGGCGATACAGCGGCTGGCGCCGCTGCGCGCGCAACGGCCGGACGTCGTGCCGCCGGTGCTGTGTCTGATCGGTCGCGTGGTGCCGATCAAGGACATCAAGACCTTCGTGCGCGCGATGCGCCGCGTGGTCAATCGCATGCCCGAGGCGCAGGGCTGGATCGCCGGTCCGGCCGACGAGGATCCTGCCTACGCCGAGGAGTGCCGCAACCTGGTCGACAGCCTCGGCCTGTCCGACAACGTGCGCTTTCTTGGCATGCAGAAGATTGACGAGCTGATGCCGAAAATCGGTCTGGTCGTGCTGTCGTCGATTTCCGAGGCGCTGCCGCTGGTGCTGCTCGAAGGCTATGCGGCCGGCGTGCCGGCGGTGTCAACCGACGTCGGCTCCTGCCGCCAGCTGATGTACGGCCTGGGTGAGGAGGATGAGGCGCTCGGTGCGGCCGGTCGCGTGGTCGGCATCGCCGACCCGCAGGCGCTGGCCGACGCCGCGCTCGAACTGCTGAACGACGGCGCCGCCTGGCAGGCGGCGCAGCAGGCCGGCATCGCGCGCGTCGAGCGCTACTACAGCGACGCGCTGATGTTCGACCGCTACCGCGCGGTCTATGCCGAAGCGCTGGCGCGCGACACACGCGGTGCCGGCGGCTGCCCCTTCGGACACGGAGCGCGCTGATGGCCGGCATCGGTTTCGAACTGCGCAAGCTGCTGAAGAAAGACAGTCTGCTCGGGCTGGTGCAGGCCTACAGCTACGCCGGCGTGATCGGCTCCGGACCGTGGGTGCTGTCCATCGTCGGCATCCTGATGGTGGGTCTGCTGTCGCGCGCGGTGGTGGTGCCGGAATTCCTGATCACCCAGTTCCAGGTGTCGGTCACCTATCTGATCTCGACCTCGCTCATCCTGACCGGTCTGGTCCAGCTCGCCTTCACACGTTTCATATCGGATCGGTTGTTCGAGAAGCGCGACGATCTGGTCATGTCCAACTTCAACGGCCTGCTGCTGTGGGTGCTGGCCGTCGCCGGAGTGGTGGGCCTGCTGCTCGCGTTCACGCTGTTCGCCGGCCTGTCGGTGTCCTACCGGCTGCTGATGCTGGCCGGCTTCGTGCTGTTGTGCGGCATCTGGGTGGCCACCATCTTCCTGTCCGGCCTCAAGATGTACCGCGCCATCCTGCTGCTGTACGCGCTGGGCTACGCGGTCACCGTGCTGTCAGCATTGGCGGCGCGGCCGTGGGGGCTCGAAGGCCTGCTGGGCGGATTCGTGCTCGGGCACTTCGTGCTGTTCGTCGGCATGTGGATGATTACCGCCTGGCACTACCGCTCGCGGATGACGATTTCCTACGAATTCGCCCGCCGCGAGACGCGCTATCCGTCGCTGATGCTGATCGGCCTGCTGTACAACCTCGGCGTCTGGGTGGACAAGTTCATGTTCTGGAGCTGGCCGGAAACGTCGGACGCCATCATCGGTCCGCTGCGTGCATCGGTCATCTACGACCTGCCGGTGTTCATGGCCTACCTGTCCATCATTCCCGGCATGGCGGTGTTCCTGGTGCGCATCGAAACCGATTTCGTCGAGTACTACGACCGCTTCTTCGACGCGGTGCGCACGGGTGGTTCGCTCGAATACATCGAGGACATGCGCGACGAGATGGTGTATTCGATCCGCCAGGGGCTGGCCGAAATCGGCAAGATCCAGACGCTGGCCATGCTGGGTGCCATCGTCGCCGGCCCGGCCGTGTTTGCCGTGCTCGAGATTTCGGAACTGAACCTGCCGCTGCTCTACATCCAGACCCTGGCGGCCAGCCTGCAGGTCGGTCTGCTGGCCTTGCTCAACGTGTTCTTCTACCTCGACCAGCGCCGCATCATCCTCGCGCTGTGCGGCTTCTTCTGCCTGTCGAATATCGCCTTTACCGCGCTGTCCTTCCAGCTCGGCGCCAGCTTCTACGGCTATGGCTATGCGCTGTCGGTGCTGCTGACGCTGATGCTCGGGCTATGGGCGCTGGACCGGAAGCTGGGGCGGCTGGAGTACGAGACCTTCATGCTGCAGTGAGCGCGTCCGGTTCGCCGCCAAAGCCCCGGCCCGGGTTTCTGTGGGAGGGGTCTTCTGACCCCGACAGCGGCCTTGACCGAAGCCAGCGGACTGCATCGGCCGTGTCGGGGTCAGAAGACCCCTCCTACAGGGTATGCGCCCGATCCGCGACCGGAGCCTGGGCCTGGCCTCTGTGGGAGGGGGCCTCTGACCCCGACTGCTACCTTGATCGAAGCCAGCGGACTGCATCGGCCGCGTCGCGGTCAGAAGACCGCTCCTACAGGGTAGTGCGCCCGATCCATGACCGGAGCCCGGGCCTGGGTTTCTGTGGGAGGGGTCTTCTGACCCCGACGGGGCCTTGCGCATGCGCGCAGGCGCTGCTCAGTACTGCGGGGCGGATGCCGTGGTGATTTCGTGGCGCAGCAGGTGGTACAGCGCCAACCGGTCAGGCGCTACGTGATCGCGCAGACCGCAGCCCGGTTCGCTGTCGTGCGCGCAGTCGCGGAAGCGGCATTTGCCCAGATGCGGACGGAAATCCGGGAAGGCCTGTTCGAGGTCGTTCACGTCGAGCTGGGCGAGGCCGAATTCCTGCAGGCCCGGACTGTCGATCAGCGCGCCGCCGCCGTCGAGCGCATAAAGCTTGGCGTAGGTGGTGGTGTGCTTGCCCGAATCGAGTGCCTGCGACACCTCGCGCGTCGCGGCGCGCGCCTCCGGGACCAGCGCATTGACCAGTGTCGACTTGCCCATGCCGGACTGGCCGGTGAATACGCTGGTGTGGTCGCGCAGGAAGGGGCGCAGTGCGTCCGCACCCTCGACCGCGCTCATTTCGAGCACCTCGTAACCCAGCGCGCGGAACGGTGCGAGTGCGGCGCGGGCGGCGTCGAGCGAGGCGGTGAGGTCGCACTTGTTCAGCACGATCAGCGTCTGCAGCTGCTGCGCTTCGCAGGCCACGAGGATGCGCGAGATCAGTTCCGGACTGAACGACGGCTCGGTGGCGACGACGATGGCGACCAGGTTGACATTGGCGGCCACCATTTTCTGCTTCCACATGTCCTTGCGGTAGAGCAGGCTGGTGCGCGGCAGCACTTCGGCGATGCGCGCCTGGTCTTCGCCCTGGATGTCGAGCAGCACGCGGTCGCCGCAGGCGATGTCCGACTTCTTGCCGCGCGGGAAGGCCTGCACTTCGCGGCCGTCCTCCAGCCGCGCGACGTAGTGCCGGCCGTGGGCCGACACGATGCGGGCGGCCGGCTGCAGCGTTTTTTTCAAACCGTCAGGCGGCGTCGCGCATCGCCTCGATGCGGGCGGCGCAGATCAGGTCGTTGAGGGACACGCCGCGCACGCTGTGCGTGGTGAACACCACGCGTACGCGGTTGGCGCCGAACATGATGTCCGGGTGATGGTCTTCGGCGGCTGCCAGCGCGGCCACCTGGTTCACGAAGGCGACAGTCTGCGCGTAGTCGGTGAACTGGAAGTCCTTGGCGATGTGCTTGTCGGTTTCGATCCAGCCGCGCAGGTCCTTCAGGGCCGCGGCGAGCGCCTCGCCCTCGATGCGGCGGTGAGCGCCCTTTTGCGGCGTGCAGTGTTGTTGTGCGAGTTCTTGTGCGGTCATCGTCAGGTGGATTGCAGCCGCGCCACGCGCAGCGCGGCCGGCGGGTGGGAATCGTAGAACTGCGAATACAGCGGGTCCGGCGTCAGCGTCGAGGCGTTGTCGCGGTACAGCTTGACCAGCGCCGTGACCAGCCAGTCGGCGCGGGTCTGCGCCACGGCGTAGGCGTCGGCCTCGAACTCGTGCTTGCGCGACATCAGCGACAGGATGGGCGACAGCGGGAAGCTGAACACCGGGATCACCAGCGCAAACAGCGTCAGCGCCATCGCATCGCCCTGCGACGACACGCCAAGCTGTTCGAAGAACCACGGCGCGTTGACCAGCCAGCCGAGCAGGGCGAAGAAGGCGAGGCTGCCGGCGGCGATCCAGCCGACGCGCTTCCAGATGTGGTGGTGCTTGTAGTGGCCCAGTTCGTGTGCCAGCACCGCTTCGATCTCGTCGCCGCCGAGGCGGTTGAGCAGGGTGTCGAAGAACACGATGCGCTTGCCCTTGCCGAAGCCGGTGAAGTAGGCGTTGCCGTGCGCCGAGCGACGCGAGCCGTCCATCACGAACAGGCCGTCGGAGCGGAAGCCGCAGCGCTCGAGCAGCGCTTCGATGCGGCTGCGCAGCTCGCCTGCCGGCATCGGCTCGAACTTGTTGAACAGCGGTGCGATGAAGGTCGGGTAGAGCACCATCATGGCGAGGCTGAAAGTGAGCCAGAAGGCCCAGGCGTACACCCACCAGGCGGCACCCAGGCTGTCCATGATCCACAGCACCGCGGCGACCGCCGGTGCGCCGATGGCGGCACCGATCAGGCCGTGCTTGATCTGGTCGCCGAAGAACATGCCCAGCGTCATCTTGTTGAAGCCGAAGCGCTGTTCGATCACGAAGGTGCGCCACATGAGCACCGGCAGGTCGATCAGCGACGAAGCGAAGGCGACGATGCCGATGAACACCAGGTCACACACCATGCCGTCACCGGCGAGGCTGCCGGCCAGATCGAACATCCACTGCAGGCCGCCGCCGAGTGTCAGCACCAGCAGCCACAGCGCGCCGATGACGACGTCGGCACGACCGAGGCTGGCGCGCGCGACCGTGTAGTCGGCCGCCTTCTGATGGGCTTCGAGCGGAATCGCTTCGCGGAAGGCGAGCGGCACTTCGCTGCGGTGGGCGGCGACGTGGGCGCGGTGACGGGTGGCCAGCCACAGGCGCACGCCGGTGGTCAGCACGAGAGCGGCGACGAAGATTTCGGTGAGCATGGTGGGTTGCCTCGGGTGGATGCGGTTCCGGTCAGGATCAGAGTCAATTTAGACTCAGTCCAGGTCACGCGAGTGTGACAAAATCGGGCCGATCCGCGTTCGGACGAACGCATTAATCCCGCTTGGAAATTTTCTCGATTATGGCACAGGACCCCACACATCTCGTCTGGCTGGACATGGAAATGACCGGTCTGGATCCGGACAACGACCGCGTGATCGAACTGGCCTGCGTGGTCACCGACGCCAATCTCGAAGTGATCGCCGAGGGCCCGGTGCTGGTGGTGCACCAGTCCGACGAAGTACTCGGCGGCATGGACAGCTGGAACACCGCCACCCACGGCAAGTCCGGCCTGACCGAGCGCGTGCGCGCCTCGACGCTGGACGAGAACGAGGCGGCCGCGCAGATGATCGCCTTCCTGAGCCAGTACGTACCCGAGCGCACCAGCCCGATCTGCGGCAACTCGATCTGCCAGGACCGCCGCTTCCTCGCCCGTCACATGCCGACGCTCGAAGCCTGGTTCCACTACCGCAATCTCGACGTGTCAACGCTGAAGGAACTGTGCAAGCGCTGGCGGCCGCAACTGGCCGCGCAGTTCAAGAAGGCGCAGCGGCACGAGGCGCTGGCCGACATCTACGAATCGATAGACGAACTGAAGTTCTACCGCGAACACTTCCTGCGCATGGAGTGAGGCGATGAGCACCCTTCGCATCGCCGTTGCGCAACTCAACTGCGTGGTCGGCGATCTCGATCATAACGCCACGCTCATCCTCGACGCCGCGCGCCGCGCGGTCGAGCAAGGCGCGGACCTGCTGCTGACGCCGGAGCTGGCACTGTGCGGCTACCCGCCGGAAGACCTCCTGCTGCGCCCGGACTTTCACCGCGCCTGCGCGCACGCGCTGGCCCGCATCGCTGCGGAGGCGCCGCGTGATCTGGCCGTGCTGGTGGGGCACCCGCACGCGAGTGGCGAGTGCCGGTACAACGCCGCCAGCCTGATCCGCGGCGGCCGGGTCGAGGCCACCTATTTCAAGATGCGCCTGCCGAACTACGAAGTGTTCGACGAGGAACGCTACTTCGACGCCGGCACGCAGCCGCTGGTGATCGACGTCAAGGGCGTGCAGGTGGGCGTGAACATCTGCGCAGACGTGTGGGAGGCTGGTGCGGCCGAGGCCGCCGCGGGCGCCGGCGCGCAACTGCTGGCCGTGCTCAACGCCTCGCCCTATCACCTGAACAAGCCGGTCACCCGCGAACAGGTGGTGGCCGAACGCGTGCTCGCCACCGGCGTGCCGGTCGTCTACTGCAATCTGGTCGGCGGTCAGGACGAACTGGTGTTCGACGGCGCCTCGTTCGCGCTCGACCGTCGTGGTCGTCTGGCGTGGCGCGCACCGCACTGCCGCGAACATTTCGCCACCGTTGAATTCAGCGCCGGCGACATCGTCGCCCAGCCGTTGCCGCCGACCACCACGGTCGAGCAGGACTGTTACGAAGCGCTGGTGCTCGGCGTCCGCGACTATCTCGGCAAGAACGGCTTCCGGTCGGCGCTGATCGGCCTGTCAGGTGGTGTCGATTCGGCGCTGACGCTGTGCATCGCCGTCAACGCCATCGGTGCCGAGAACGTGCGCGCAGTGATGATGCCGTCGCCCTACACGGCGCAGATGAGCCTCGATGACTCGCGCGAACTGGTGCGCAATCTCGGCGTGCGCTACGACGAAGTGTCGATCGCCCCCGCAATGACCACCTTCGAGCAGATGCTGAAACCGCTGTTCGGCGACGTTGCCGCCGACACCACCGAAGAGAACGTGCAGGCCCGCGCCCGCATGATCATGCTGATGGCCCTGTCCAACAAGACCGGCGCCATCGTGCTCACCACCGGCAACAAGAGCGAAATGGCGGTCGGCTATTCGACGCTCTACGGCGACCTCGCCGGCGGCTTCGCGGTGATCAAGGACATCTATAAAACCTTCGTCTACCGTCTGTGCGCCTGGCGCAACAGCCAGCGCCACGACATCCCCGACAACATCCTGACCCGCGCCCCCTCGGCCGAACTGCGCCCGAACCAGACCGACCAGGACAGCCTGCCGGCCTACGAAATCCTCGACGCCATCATCCAGGCGTATATGGAGCGCGACCAGTCACCGCGCGAAATCATCGCCGCCGGCTTCGCCGGGAACGACGTGCAGCGGGTGATCGGGCTGCTGAAGCGGAACGAGTACAAGCGCCGCCAGGCGCCGCCCGGGGTGCGGGTGACCGAGCGGGGGTTCGGGAAGGACTGGCGGTATCCGATTACGAATCGGTATCGGGACGAGCACTGAGGCGATCGCGGGCGCGGCGACGCGGTCCGCGGACCCGCAGAGTGGAGTCTCAGGGATCGCTCACCGCCGCCGCGAAATCCGGCATCTTCGTCAGGATGTCGTTACGCAGTGACTGTGCTGCGGCGACGTTCTGCTGGCGCAAACCGAGGTAGCTGCTGCGCAGGCCGGCGGCGTCGCGCGCGTTGGCGTGTACCAGTGCTTTCACGTGCCAGGCGTTCAGGAAGCCGGGGTAGCGCGCCGTCAGGCGGTCCAGCACCGCGATGCCCTTGGCGAACTGCCTGTTCTGTCCGTAGGCCTGACCGAGGAAGAACTGGCCGTCGGGCGACTCGGGCGCCAGTTGCTCGGCACGCTCCAGCACTTCGATCGCGCGGCCGACCTCCCGCTTCAGCATCAGCGCGTGGCCCAGATTGATCCAGCCATTAACGGTCTGAGGATCGAGCCGCACCGCGACTTCGAGTGCTTCCACCGCCTCCGCCGGGCGGCCCAGCAGAATCAGCACATAGCCTTTGCTGCTCCAGGCCGGGCCGGCGGTGGGATGGCGCTGGGTCGCGCGGGTCGCGTAGTCGAGGGAGCGCGCGTGATCCTGTTCGCGACCGTATTGCGCGCAGCGGGCGAGCAGCACTTCAAGACTGTCAGGCGCGGCCGCCTCGGCGCGCGTCAGTGCAGTGCGCGATTCGTCCACCAGCCCGGCACGCAGCGCTGCCTCGCTCAACGCGATCTGGTCTGGCGCGGTGGCGCCGGGCAGACGGGCCAGACTGCGGGCACTGGCAAGTGCGCCGGGCCAGTCGCCGAGCTGGCTCTGCACCTGATTCAGTTCGCGCAGGGCCGCCACGTCATCGGGGTGACGCGCAACGACCCGCTGACGCAGTTTCGCGGCCCCCGCGCGGTCTCCGGTGTTCGCCAGATGCCGGGCGAGGCTCAACTGCGCTTCGCGATGATCCGGATCGCGCGCCAGCACCGCGTCAATCATCGTCCGCCCCTCTTCGGTACGCCCGCTGTCCATCAGGAGAGCGCCGAGCGGCGCCGCGGCATCGTTGGAGGCGGGGGCAATGGCGAGTGCCTTGCGCAGCGCCTGCTCGGCCTCGGTATAACGGCTCTGCGCCAGCGACTCGTGCGCGAGCGCGATCAGCGTCGCCACGTTTTCGCTGCCGGAACTTGCGGTCGAGAGCACCGCGCGTGCCTGTTCGGTCTGTCCGGCCGCCTTCAGCGAACGCGCCAGTGCGGCCGACCACGACACCTCTCCGGGCCGGTGCCGCAGGGCGATGCGCCAGGCGCGGGCGGCTTCGGCAGGCTGGCCGAGCGCGTCGTGCGACTCGGCCAGCAGCGCCCAGGCATCGTCGTCATTCGGGTTGCGCTTGACCGCCTGCTGGGCGAGCGCGTTGGCAGCTTGCGCGTCTCCCTGCTGCATCCGCCATCGGCCCTCGACCCGATGAGGGTAGCCGGAGAAGGGCAGGATCTCGCGCGCACGGGCGAGGGCGGCGGATGCCTCCGCCGGGCGTTTGCCGGCGAACCGGACATCGCCCAGTTCGACCCAGGCGGCGGCGTTGCGCTCGTGCAGTTCGAGCGCGCGCAGCTGGTCGCGCTCGGCTTCGTCGTAGCGGCCGAGGTTCATCCTCGCCAGTCCGCGCAGACGCCAGGCCTCGGACGCATCGGGCAGGGCGTCGATCCAGCGGCTCGCCCATTCGGCCAGCGCCGCCATGTCGCGTGAATCGCGCAGCCGCTCTGCCTCTTCCGCCCAGCGCGGTTCCGCCTCGGGCACGACGAAGGGCGGCGGCGGAGGCGTGCCGGTCCGGGCAAGATCGGTGATCCATTCGGATGGCAGCGCGATATTCGTGTTCTGTCCCGCCACCATGGTGCCAGTGGTGATGCCGACCAGCCGGCCCTGGTCGTCGAACAGGCCGCCGCCGCTTGAGCCCGGCGACAGCGACGCCGACACGACGATGATCGGGGCGCTGTCGCCCGTCAGCAGATTGGATACCAGGCCACTGCTGACCGAGACACCCAGGCCGAGCGGGTTGCCGATCGCATGCACCCGATCGCCGATAGCGAGCGTGGCACCCGCCCGCTGCGTGACCGCGGGCGCGTCGAGGGTGTCGACCTCGAGCCGGCACAGATCGCGCTCGACGTCGCCGAGGGTCCAGCGGGCGCTGTGTGTCTTCGTGCCGTCATTGACCGAGATCGATTTCGCGTAGCGGATGACATGGCAATTGGTGATGACGGTCGCGCCTGCGATCACCACGCCGCTGCCTTCGCCGGCGATACGGTCCTCGATGTCGATGGCACGGACGGTCACCACGCCGGACAGCGCGGCTTTTACCGATGCCGCCGGTGGCGTGTCGGCCGAGGCGGGCAGGCCGTGGGCGGCGAGCAGCACGAAGAGGGCGCGGCGCATCATCGCGTGATCTCCAGCGGTACGATGCAGCAGAGGTAGGCGAGATCGGCGCGCTCGCGATCGAGTTCGCGCAGCCGGCCGTATGCCCGCCGGGCGTCGTCGTAGCGATCGAGCTTGTAGTAGACCTCGACCAGCACATGCCAGACCTGGGTCTGCGACGGGTCGATCGAGATGGCGTGCTCCAGGGACTTCACCGCGTCGGCATTCCGGTTCGTGCTGGCGTGGAGGAATCCGATCTGTCGCCAGCCGTCCGGATCCTTGGGGAAGTCCTTGGCCCAGCGCTTGAAGATTTCCATCGCCTCGTCGAAATGTGCGGAGTCCTTCAGCGCCAGGCCGAGCCGCCAGCGCCACAGGGGTTCGTCCGGCGACAGCGCGATCGCCTTGCGGAAAGAGGCGATCGCCTCCGTCCATCGCTGCTGGGCATAGGCGTTCTCCCCGATCGCGGACCACACCCAGGCGGGGGAAAGGGGCTTGTGCTCAAGGCTGAGCCTGAGCACCCGCGACGATTCCTGCGGACGCCCGAGCGCTGCCAGCGCGCGGCCGCGGAAATACAGCAGGTCGCCATCGGTTTCCGCCGACGGGCCTTGCCCGAGGATGAGCTCCAGTGCCCGTTCCGGCTTCCGGGCCGCCAGGTATGCGTCGGCGAGTCGCATCACTGCGCCCGTGTCGTTCCGCGCGAGGTGGTGCGCTCGCCTGCGATAGTCGAGCGACGCAGCGGTGTCGCCGCGGAGCGCTGCAATGTGGGCGAGGCCCTCAAGCGGGCCGCTCGACCACGGATACAACTGCTGAGCGTGACGGTAGGACGCTTCCGCTTCATCGAGGCGTTTCGCCATCCTTTGCGCGTAAGCCAGCATCAGCCATGCGTCCAGCTCGTCGCCGAAATCGGCGGTCAGCCGCCGGGCAGCGGTCAGCGCGTCGTCGGTCTTCTGCTGCCCGATCAGGGTGCGGCACAGGCCGAAGGCCGCCTGGCGATGACTGTCGTCCAGAGCGAGTGCGGCGCGATAGGCGGCCTCGGCCGCCGGCATCCTGTTCATGCCCTCGTTGGCTTGTGCCCGCGCGATCTGCGCGTCCACGCTCGTGCGGTGACGCTTGGCCCAGCGATCGGCATGCTGCAGCAGTTCGCTCCATTTCTGCTCCGCGACGAGGCGCTCGGCCTCGGCGGCGAGGCGCGCCTGTTCCTGGGCGGCCGCGTCGATGACGGCGGCGCGCTGGCCAACGCCGGCAAGCTGGCGGGCCTCGATGGCGAAATTGATGTTCTGGCCTTCGCGCCTGGACGTTTCGATCATGCCGATCAGCGCGCCGCTGGCGTCGAACAGGCCGCCACCCTCAGAGCCCGGTGAGATGGCTGCCGTGAACTGGATGCGCCGTTCGTTGTTGGCGCCGCGTATTGCCGACACGACGCCCTCGGAAATGCCGGTGCCAAGGCCGAGGCCGTTACTGACGGCATAGACGGTGTCCCCGGCCGACGGCAGGCCGGCGAGCTTGGGTGCCGGCAGTTTGCGGGCCCCGTCGGCGACCAGCGCACACAGTGCGTTCTGCGCGTCGCGCGACTCCAGCCGTGCAACGAGGACCGTGCTGTCCTTGCGCAGTTGCAGGGTGTGCTGTTGCGGGTTCCAGCCGGTTTCGCAGCGGGTGACGAAACGACCGCCGCCCAGTGATAGCGCACTGGCGACGGCCTCGGCAACGCCGTTCTCGTCCTGCAGATACAACTCGTACACGCTGGACGAGGCGCGCTCGAACACGGCGCGTGGGCCGGACCCTCCGTTGGCGGACCCCGACAGCATCATGGCGACTGAAATCAGGACGACGGTCTTCGTGCGCAGCGTGCTGTGCGGGGCGGTGCGAGCGGACATGGCGGACTCTGGCGCAGGCGACAGCGCGCATTATGCCGTCGGCTTGGCAAAGGCATTCGTCATTGTCGGCCGCGGTGTTGCCTTTATCACCGAGTGCTGCAGATGTCCCGGGTCGATTGGTCGCCCGGCGGTAGGGATCTGCGAATGAAGCTGCGACCCGCCGATTCAGGGGGTGCCGACGGCAGGCTCATAAGCCTTTATACTTCGCGGCCTCACCGAGGAGACTCCCGCATGAAAAAGATCGAAGCAGTCATCAAGCCTTTCAAGCTCGACGAAGTTCGCGAAGGCCTGTCGGAAGTCGGCGTGACCGGCCTGACGGTGACTGAAGTAAAGGGTTTCGGCCGCCAGAAGGGCCATACCGAGCTGTATCGCGGCGCCGAGTACGTCGTCGATTTCCTGCCCAAGATCAAGATCGAGGTCATCGTCGCCGACGAGACGGTCGAGCCGGCGGTCGAGGCCATCATCAAGGCGGCGCGTACCGGCAAGATCGGCGACGGCAAGATTTTCGTGATGCCGGTCGAGCAGGTGGTGCGCATCCGCACCGGTGAATCGGGCGAAGCGGCGATCTGATTCCGCGTCGGCCGGCCGCCGCTCAGTCGCGGGCGGCCGGTTTCAGCAGCACCATCAGCGCCCCGGCCCCACCCTCGTGCGGCCGGGCCTGACAGAAGGCCAGCACCTCCGGGCGGTGCATCAACCAGCCCAGCACCAGTCCTTTCAGCACCGGTTCCCGCCCGGGCGACCCCAGTCCTTTTCCGTGGATCACCCGCACGCAGCGCATGCCGCGACGGTGTGCGTCGTGCAGGAACTCGACCACCAGGTCGTGTGCCGCGTCGCGCGTGGCGCCGTGAAGGTCGATCTGCCCCTGCGACACCCAGCGACCGCGCCGCAGGTCGCGCAGCACCTGTCGCGTCAGCCCGGTGCGCAGGAAAGAGGGCTCCTCGCCGCCTTCCAGCCGCAGGTCGATCGACAGCGGTCCGCGCAGCGACTCGGCCAGCACCGACATGTCGTCCGCTTCGCGCTGCAGCGGCCAGGCGCGGGGCGGCGGCGTTTCGAGCAGTACGCGGTCAGTGGTGATCGGCTGTACGCCGACCACCGCCTGCCGGAACAGCGCGATGTCCTCTTCGCTGGGCAGTACCGGCGCCCTCGGGTGGCGCCGCTTTTTCGACGACATGAAATCGCGCGCTCACGGGGTTCAGGCGAGGCCCAGACTGTCCAGATAGCGCTCGGCGTCGAGTGCCGCCATGCAGCCGGTGCCGGCGCTGGTGACCGCCTGGCGGTAGATGTGGTCCTGCACGTCGCCGGCGGCGAACACGCCCGGAATGCTGGTCGCGGTGAAATTGCCGTTGCGGCCAGCCTGGGTGACGATGTAGCCGCCTTCCATGTCGAGCTGGCCTTCGAACAGCTGCGTATTCGGCTGGTGGCCGATGGCGATGAACACGCCGGCGAGCGCGACGTCCTCGGTCTTGCCGTCCAGCGTCAACTTGATGCGCATGCCGGTGACGCCGGTCTTGTCGCCCAGCACTTCGTCCAGCGTGCTGTGCCAGCGTATGGTCACCTTGCCCTGCTTTTCCTTCTCGAACAGCTTGTCCTGCAGGATCTTCTCCGACTTGAACTTGTCGCGGCGGTGCACCACCGTCACATGGCGTGCAATGTTCGCCAGATACAGTGCTTCCTCGACCGCGGTATTGCCGCCGCCGATCACCGCCACGTCCTGGTTGCGGTAGAAGAAGCCGTCGCAGGTCGCGCAGGCCGACACGCCCTTGCCGGCGAACGCTTCTTCCGACGGCAGGCCGAGGTATTTGGCGCTGGCACCGGTGGCGATGATGAGGGCGTCGCAGGTGTATTCGCCGTTGTCGCCGACCAGGCGGATCGGCTTTTCTTTCAGGTGGGCGGTGTGGATGTGGTCGAACACCATTTCCGTCTCGAAGCGCTCGGCATGGCGCTGGAAGCGGGCCATCAGGTCCGGGCCCTGCACCCCTTCGGCGTCAGCCGGCCAGTTGTTGACGTCGGTCGTGGTCATCAGCTGACCGCCCTGGGCCAGACCGGTGATCAGCACCGGCTTGAGGTTGGCGCGGGCGGCGTAGACGGCGGCGGTGTAGCCGGCCGGCCCCGAGCCGAGGATGAGGAGACGGGAGTGACGTGCAGCCATGGCGGAAATCCGTTCGTTTTGTTGGGTGTGGAGGGTGGCGGAGGATTATAGCGACCCGTCTGGCGACTGCCTCGCGGCCTCAAGTTCCTGTGACCCAGGTCCGATACACATGACAGATATTGGGGCAGTTTGTTTCCTGCGTGAAAAACTACCTATAATCAGGGCCGCTTCAGTGTTTGTGGCTCAGAATGGCCGAGTGGTCGCAGCGGTGCGACTTCGGCAATGACCACAGGCGCGACGATCCATTCAAAGCGGCGCAGCCTGTCCCCCCGTCCGGCATGCCCGTATCAGGAGGTCTTTTGATGGTAACGGCTCACCCCGTTTCAATTACCGCTCTGCGGACGTTTTCGATGTTCAGCGGTCTGCCCGACAGCAGCCTCGAACCGGTTGCCAAGGTCGCGAACATGCGGCGTGTGCCGCGCGGCTCGATCGTCGTGCGTGCCGGTGACAAGACGGATTTCGTATATCTGGTGCTTTCCGGCAGTCTCAAAGTGCTGGTCAGCGACGAGGAGGGCCGCGAGGTCATCCTGTCGATGCTGGGCCCGGGCGAACTGTTCGGCGAAATGGGGGTGCTCGACGACAATCCGCGTTCCGCCACCGTGGTGACCGTGGTGCCGAGCGACCTCATCGTGATCGCCAAGAGCGATTTCAAGCGCGTGCTGCAGGAGAACTTCGAAGTGTCGATGTTCATCATGCGCAATCTGGTGGCCCGTCTGCGCACCGCCGACCGCAAGATCGAAAGCCTGGCGCTGATGGACGTGTATGGCCGCGTTGCTCGCCTGCTGCTCGAAATGGCGGACGACGTGAATGGCGAGAAGGTGGTGAACCGCAAGATTTCGAAGCAGGACATCGCCAAGATGATCGGCGCGTCGCGCGAAATGGTGTCACGCGTGATGAAGGACCTGCACCTGCAGGGCCTGATCGAGGAAACCAATGGCAAGATCTTGCTGCGCGAGCGGCTCGAAACCGTCTGATTCCCGCGGCCCCGGTGGCTGCACACGATTGAGCACACGGGCCGCACATGCGGCCCGTGTGCTTTTGCAGGCCGTCCGCCTGCGCGCCGGCTGACATCGTCATCCGCTTATATAATCCCGCTTTGTTTTTCCCGGCACCGCACCGTTTCCCCGTGGCGAAAGACGCTCAGCAACTTCCCCTTCCCGAACGCATCGCCGCCGTGCTGCACGAAGCACGCTGGCTCGTGCTGGCCGCGATCGCGCTCTACCTCGTCATGGTGCTCGGCGGTTACGACCGCGCCGATCCGGGCTGGTCGCACGCCTCGGTGGTCGAGCAACTGCACAATCCGGGCGGCCGCTTCGGCGCCTGGCTGTCCGACCTCGCGCTGTTCCTGTTCGGCCTGTCGGCCTGGTGGTGGGTCGTCATGCTGGTTGGCGGCTGCGTCTGGCTGTCGCGCAGCGCCGACCGGCGCGAGGACAGGCGACCGCTGTTCGTCGCGCTCGGCGGTTTCCTGCTGGTGCTGATGGCGAGCTGCGCGCTCGAGGCCATCCGCTTTCACAGCATGGGTGCGGAGTTGCCGGTCGGACCCGGCGGCATGGTCGGTATCGAACTGGGGCGCCTGATCGCCGGCGCTTTCGGTTTCACCGGCGGCACGCTGTTGCTGCTGGTGACGCTGGGGGTCGGCCTCAGCGCGATGACCGGCGTGACCTGGCTGCGTGCCGCCGAAACGGTCGGCCGGGCGCTTGAGCTGGCGTGGTTCGCCAGCCTGAATGCCTGGGCGCACTGGCGTGACCGTCGCGTCGGCCAGCAGGTGGCGGAACAGCGCGAAGCGGTGGTCGAAGCCGAGCGACGCAAGCCGACGCGCCGGCGCGAACCGGTGCGCATCGAAGTGCCCGAGGTCGAAGTGCAGAAGTCGGAGCGCGTCGAGAAGGAGCGGCAGCAGACGCTGTTCGCCGACCTGCCGGGTTCGCTGCCGCCGCTGGCGCTGCTCGACGAAGCCAAGGCTGACATCGACCCGCCCAGCCCGGAATCGCTTGAACTCATTTCGCGCCAGATCGAACGCAAGCTGGCTGACTTCAATGTCGAGGTGAAGGTGCTGGCCGCCTACCCTGGCCCGGTCATCACGCGCTACGAAATCGAGCCGGCCACCGGCGTCAAGGGCAGCCAGATCGTCAATCTGGTGAAGGATCTGGCGCGCGCGCTGTCGGTCATGAGCATTCGCGTGGTCGAGACGATTCCGGGCAAGAGCTGCATGGGTCTGGAAATCCCGAACACCCGGCGGCAGATCGTGCGGCTGTCGGAAATCCTCGGTTCTGCGGTCTATCACGACATGTCCAGCCCGCTGACCATGGCGCTGGGCAAGGACATCGGCGGTCAGCCCATGGTGGCCGACCTTGCGCGCATGCCGCACGTGCTGGTCGCGGGTACCACCGGCTCCGGCAAATCGGTGGCGATCAACGCGATGATCCTGTCGCTGCTGTACAAGGCCGATCCGAGCAAGGTGCGGCTCATCATGGTCAACCCGAAGATGCTGGAGCTGTCGGTCTATGAAGGCATTCCCCATCTGCTGGCGCCGGTGGTGACCGACATGCGGCACGCCGCCAACGCGCTGAACTGGTGCGTCGGCGAGATGGACCGCCGCTACAAGCTGATGTCGGCGATGGGCGTGCGCAACCTCGCCGGCTACAACAGCAAGATCACCGACGCCGAAAAGGCCGGCACGCCGCTGACCAATCCGTTCTCGATCACGCCGGAAACGCCGGAGCCGCTGTTGACGATGCCGATGATCGTCGTTGTGATCGACGAACTGGCCGACCTGATGATGGTGGCCGGCAAGAAGATCGAGGAACTGATCGCACGGCTGGCGCAGAAGGCGCGCGCGGCCGGCATCCACCTGATCCTGGCGACGCAGCGGCCGTCGGTCAACGTGATCACCGGCCTGATCAAGGCCAATGTGCCGACGCGCATCGCCTTCCAGGTATCGAGCAAGATCGACTCGCGCACCATCCTCGACCAGATGGGCGCCGAGGCGCTGCTGGGGCAGGGCGACATGCTCTACCTCGCGCCGGGCACCGGCGTGCCGACGCGCGTGCATGGTGCCTTCGTCGCCGACGGCGAAGTGCACAAGGTGGTCGAGCACCTGAAGACCACCGGCGCGCCGGACTACGTCGAAGGCATCCTCAGCGGCACCGGCGACGACGAGGGCGGCGAACTGTCGCTCGACGGCGCGGGCGGTGGTGGCGCCGACGGCGAGTCGGACCCTTTGTACGACCAGGCGGTCGAAGTGGTTCTGAAGACCCGGCGGCCGTCGATTTCGCTGGTGCAGCGCCATCTGCGCATCGGCTACAACCGCGCGGCGCGACTGATCGAACAGATGGAACGTTCGGGTCTGGTGTCCCCGATGAACGCAACCGGCGGGCGCGAAGTGCTCGCACCCGCCCGCGAGGAATGACCATGATTTCACGCATCCGCAGCGGCATCGCCGCCGTCGCGCTGGCGCTGCCGCTGTCCGTCTTTGCCGGCGCGATCGACCAGCTGCGCACCTTCGTCGAATCGACGCAATCCGGCCGCGCCACCTTCGACCAGCAGGTGACCGCCAAGTCCGGCCGCAAGCCGCAGAATGCCAGCGGCACGATGGCCTTCTCGCGCCCGGGCAAGTTCCGCTGGACCTATGACAAGCCCTACTACCAGCTGCTGGTCGGTGACGGCGAAAAGCTGTGGGTGCATGACCGCGACCTGAACCAGGTGACGGTAAAGACGCTGGGCGACGCGCTGGCGTCAACGCCGGCCGCGCTGCTGGCCGGCCGCAACGAACTGGAAAAGAATTTCGACCTCAGCGAGGGCGGCAGCGAGGACGGCCTGGACTGGGTCAACGCGAAGCCGAAGGCGAACGAGGGCGGTTTCGAAGCGGTGCGCATCGGCTTCAAGGACGGCCTGCTGCGCGGCATGGTGCTGCGCGACAGCTTCGGCCAGACGACGAAGCTGCGCTTCACCTCCTTCGAGCGCAATCCGGCCATCGATCCGGCGCAGTTCCGCTTCACGCCGCCGGCCGGTGCCGACGTCATCAGCGACGACGCGAAGAAGTGAAGCCGGGCCGCGAGTGATCCGCAGTGACTGACCTTTTCGGCATGCCGGACGAGCCGGCACCTCCGGCGCGGGCCGCGTCCGCGACCGAGGCCCGTGCGTCGGCCAACGCGCCGCTGGCCGAGCTGCTGCGCCCGAAAACGCCGGATGAAGTGATCGGCCAGCAGCACCTGCTCGGCCCGGGCAAGCCGTTGCGCCTCGCTTTCGAATCCGGCATCCCGCATTCGATGATCCTGTGGGGGCCGCCGGGCGTCGGCAAGACCACGCTGGCGCGGCTGATGGCCAACGCCTTCGACGCCGAATTCACTGCGCTGTCGGCCGTGTTCTCCGGCGTCAAGGACATCCGCGAGGCGATGCAGCGCGCCGAAACGGTGGCCGCCAACACCGGGCGGCGCACCATCCTCTTCGTCGACGAAGTGCATCGCTTCAACAAGGCGCAGCAGGACGCCTTCCTGCCCTACGTCGAATCGGGTGTCGTCACCTTCATCGGCGCCACCACCGAGAACCCGAGTTTCGAGGTCAATTCGGCGCTGCTGTCGCGTGCTTCGGTCTATGTGCTGCAGAGCCTGACCGAGGACGAAATGGTGACGCTGTTCGAACGTGCGCGCGACAGCGCGCTCGGCGGCCTGAACTTCGACGAGGACGCGCGTACGCGGCTGATCGGTTTCGCCGACGGCGACGCCCGCAAGCTGCTGAATCTGCTCGAACAGCTGGGCACGGCCGCGCGCACCGCCAAGGTCGATCCGGTCACCGCGGCCTTCGTCAACAGCACCTTGTCGCGCAATCTGCGCCGCTTCGACAAGGGCGGCGACGCTTATTACGACCAGATATCGGCGCTGCACAAGTCGGTGCGCGGCTCAAACCCGGACGCAGCGCTGTACTGGTTCGTGCGCATGCTCGACGGTGGCGCCGATCCGCTCTACCTCGGCCGGCGCATCGTGCGCATGGCGGTCGAGGACATCGGCCTCGCCGATCCGCGCGCGCTCGAGATTTCGCTGCAGGCCTGCCAGACCTACGAGCGCCTCGGATCACCGGAGGGCGAGCTGGCGCTGGCGCAGGCCGTCATCTTCCTTGCGTGCGCCGCCAAGTCGAATGCCGTGTACATGGCCTACAACGCGGCGCGCCGTTTCGTGAGTGAGGACGGCTCGCGACCGGTACCGCTGCACCTGCGCAACGCGCCGACCAAGCTGATGAAGAATATGGGCTTCGGCGCCGAATACCGCTACGCGCACGACGAGGAGGGCGGCTACGCGGCCGGCGAGCGCTACCTGCCGGACGGCATGAAGGACGTGCAGTGGTACCAGCCGACCGACCGCGGCATGGAAGCCAAGATCGCCGAAAAACTGAACTGGCTGCGCGAACGGGACCGCAAGGCGCGGGGCGACTGATCGAGGCGACCGCGCCGTTGCAGGCAAGGCCGCTTCCACAGGGATAGCGCCCAACCCGCGGCAGTAGCTGGGGTTCTGTGGGAGAGATCGCGCCCGACCTGTGGTCGGAGCCGGATTTCTGTGGGAGGGGTCTTCTGACCCCGACAGCGGCGGTGGGCGGCGCGTAGCGCCAGTTTCAGGCCCTGTCGGCAGCAAGGCCGCCTGCCTCAGCGGCCCTCGCTGCGCAGTCCCGTGCCGAAGACCGTGGGAGCGAGTTTGCTCGCGATTGCGGCCGTGATCGAAGCCCGTGGTCGTCCGAGGGCGCATCGCGACCAGAGGTCGCTCCCACGAAAGCACTCCCAAGCCGAGGCCCGAGCCGGGTTTCTGTGGGAGGGGTCTTCCGACCCCGACAGCGGCGGTGAAGCTCAGCGACGCGCTATTTCGCCCGCTTCAGCACACCGATCGGCGGTGCCCAGCCTTCGCCCGGCGCCTTCTTGCTGGTGACCAGCGTGAGCTGGGCCGGCGCGAACACGTTGGCGTTGTGGGTGACCGGTGTGGTGATCAGGTACTGCGCCCGCGTGGCGCCGAGGAAGCGGCCGACGCGGTCGATGTTGGCGACGTCGAGGTGGGCGAAGGGTTCGTCGATGAACACGAAGCCGCCCGGTCGGGTGTCGTCCATCAGCAGCGCGATCAGCAGGATGAGCGACTTCATCACCTGCTGGCCGCCGGACGCTTCGCCGTCGTTGAGGCCGACCGCGCCCTTGCGGTCGAAGTCGAAGCTCACGTCGAGCCCGGCCTGGGCCAGCGACAGGTCGTCGTTGTCCAGATGCGGCGTCGGGCAGTCGACGCCGACGCCGGCCAGGTCGCCGAGGGCGCGCAGGTTCTTTGCGTACTGGCGCACCGTGGCGCGCAGCTTGGCGATGTAGGCCGAGCGCGCGTCGTCGGTCAGGCGGCGCGCGGTGGCGCAGTAACCCTGGCGGGCAGCGTAGTCCTGCTCACGCTTGGCGAGGTCGTCACGCAGGCGCTCGCGCAAGGTGAGCGCCGACGGGTCGGTGATCCAGTCACCGCGTGCCAGCAGCTCGCGCAGGCGGCCCAGCTCGCGCCGTGCCGCGCGGGCGTCGCCGTAACGTTCGGCCAGCTGTGCCAGTTCCTGCGGGTCCAGCCAGTGCGCCGGCATGCCGCGACGACGCGCGCGCAGCTGCAGCAGGCGGCGCGCCTGTTCGTTGCGGCGCGGTGCCGACTCCTGCGTCAGCTCGCGCAGGCGGCGACCGGTGTCGTCGATCTCGCGGCGGCGGCGGTCGGATTCGACCTCGATGCCGCGCAGGTTTTCGTTCAGCCTTTCGACCTCGCGGCGGGCGGCATCGCGTGCCGCTTCGGCGGCTGCGCTGCGTTCGCGTGCGGCCGGCTGTGCCTGCGCGACGGCGGCGAATTCGGCGCTGCGTTCGGCCAGCAGCGTGGCCGACTGCAGACCGAGCAGACGGGCGCGCAGCGCCTTCAGCCGTTCGCGCGCGGCGTCGAGCTGCGGACTCAGTTCGCGCCGCTGGTTGTCGAGCGCGGCGATGTCGGCGCCAAGCTGGGCGATGCGCGCCTGGCGCGCCAGTTCGCCGAAGTGGAATTCGGCGGGCCGGCCGAGGTGGCGGGCGCCGCGGCGTTCCTTGTGATAGCCGTCGCGGGTGATCCACTCGTCGTCGCGCGGCAGAGTGCGTGCCGCTTCGGCATCGTTGACGCGCTGCATGCGGTTCAGCAGGTCGCACAGCCAGCGCGGTACCGGCGCGGCGAAGCGCACCACTTCGGCCAGCGAACCGGCACGCGGCGCGGCCGCGGTTTCGCGTTCGGCGACGATGAAGTGGCGGAAGCGCGCGCGTTCGCCCAGCGCCCAGGCGGCGTGGCGGTCGTCCTCGCGCTCCAGCAGGATGAGGTGGCGGTAGGGCCGCAGCACCGCTTCGAGCGCCGCCTGCCAGGCGGTGTCGGTCACCTCGACCACGTCGGACAGCGCGCTGTGCGCGATGCCGGCTTCGTCCAGCCCAGCGCGGAATTCACTCACTTCGCGGTCGCTCGGTGCGCCGCGGCGTTCACGTGCGGCGCGCAGCGCCTCGGTCTTTTCCTCGAAGCGCAGCACCAGGGCACGTTCGTCGGCGGCCAACCGGGCGGCGGTCGATTCCGCCTCGGCGTGCTCGGCTTCCAGCGCCAGCGCGTCGGCGCCATGCTCGCTGGCGACGCGTTCGCGCAGCTTGCGCTCCTCATCGAGCAGGCGCTCGATGTCGCGCAGCGCGTCATGCGCCGCCAGCTGTTCGGTCTCGGTGGCCTTCTCGGCAGCGCGTGCGGCATCCAGCGCCGACTTCGCGGTGTCGCGCTCGCCCTTCACCGATTCCAGCCGCGCCGACACGGCATCGTGCTCGACGCGCAGCCTGCGCAGGTCTTCGCGCAGCCGCGTCAGACCGCTGCGCTCGCCCTCGATGTCGCGGCTCAGTTCGGCCACTTCCAGCCGCGGCACGATTTCGGCCTCCAGCGCGTGCGCCTCGTCCGAATGCTGCTTCCATTCGAGGTAGTTGTCGGCTTCCATGCGCTTGGCTTCGGCCTGGGTGCGCAGGCGGTCGAGGTCGAGGCCGATGCTTTCCAGTTCGCGCTCGGCGCTCTTCTGCTCCTCGCGCGCGGCCTGGTAGTTGTCCAGCACCTCCTTGTCGCCGAACACGTCGAACACGAGGTCGAGCAGGGCACGCGGCGAGTACTCGCACAGCTTGTCGGTGTCGCCCTGTTCGAGCGACAGCACCTTGGCGATGGCCGGTGTCAGGCCGCCCCAGGCGAGGCGGTTCTGGTAGTCGCGCAGGCCGGCCCAGTCGCTGCCGGCTTCCAGCTGTTCGATCGCCACATTGCCGTTGACGATGGCGTAGTCGCGCGTCCAGTCGCCGCCGGCGCGCTTGATGCGGCAGGCCAGCGTCACTTCGTCGTGGATGCAGGGGAAGAAGGGCCGCTTGCCGGTGCCGCCCGGCACATTGGCGACCACCGCGCGTATCCAGGCGAAGTCGCGGTCGGCGCGACGGACGTAGCGGCGGAAGTCGCGCTTGCCGGAACAGCGCAGCGCGAACAGCGTGCGCAGCGCGTCGAGCAGCGTGGTCTTGCCGGAGCCATTGGGACCGACGATGGTGATGATCTGGGCGTCGAGCGGCAGCGTGAAGCGCCGCCAGAAATCCCAGTGCACCAGTTCGAGTTGCTTGATGTGGAACATGGTCGTGGATCGTCAGCGCGAGTGAAGGGGGCGTCGGAACGGGGTCGGCGTCATCATTCTTCGCCGTCCTCGTCGGCCTGCGCGTCCTGCGCCAGTTCGAAAGCGTTGGCGGCGGGCAGGCGATGGCCGGCTTCGGCCAGTACGTCGGCCAGCGTGCCGTGGATGACGCGGTCGGCCAGGATGCGGTAGTCGAGCAGCACGTCGAGCAGCGGGCCTTCGAGCACCTGGCCGCCGCGCCGCTCGATGAAGCCGAGGCGGGCCAGCTTGCCCAGTGCGAAATTGAGCTTGGTCTTGCCACCGAGGCGGTTGCCGAAGTCGGCCGCCAGAGACGCTTCGGACAGCGCGCCCGATACCGCCTCGCCGTGCTCGACCGGCGTTTCGGCGCCGAACATGTCGTCCTGGCCGTCGTCGTGCAGGCTGCGGCGGTTCACCTGGCGCTCGCGCTTGGGCAGCACGATGAGCGCCCAGATCACCATCAGCCAGGCCAGTTCATCGCGCGTCAGACCGACGTTGGACGCCGCGTACTCGCGGCCCTGGCCGAACACCGGTTCGCGCATGTCTTCGGACAGACCGACCGCGATGTGCGCGGCATAGGGGTTGTCGAGCAACTGCAGGCCGACTGTGGCCAGCCGGTTGTCCAGCGCGTGGCGGAAGCTGTCGTTGACCAGCGCGCGCCGCGCCAGCACGTCGGAACGCGGGATCGAGCGGTGCGCCAGCAGGCGGGCGGTGAGGGTGCGCAGTTCTGTTTCCATCGTCACTCGCGTCGGGTCAGGG